>NZ_JAAXPA010000031.1 GCF_012396235.1 Rhodococcus opacus
CTCCCCCGCGGCCGGCGCCCGCCCCGCCGAAGGCCGCACCGCAGCGGGTGCTGCCGCCCCAGCAGAGCGCGCCGCAGCGCGTCCCCGCGGCGCAGCAGCCCACGAAGAAGCACGGCAAGGCGTGGCTGTTCGCCGCGATCGCCGCCAGCGTCATCGTCGTCGCCGCCATCGCGGTCGCCGGTGTGATCGTCTACAACAACAACCAGGCCGAGAACTCCCCCGAGGCCCAGGTGCAGGGAACGATCGACACGTTCGTCGCGGCACTCACCCAGGGCGACCTGGCGACGCTGCGCACCAGCACCTGCGGCAGCCTCGCCGAGTACTACCAGGGCCTCTCGGATCAGGATTTCGCCGAGGTCCACCAGGTCGCCGTCACGCAGCAGAACATTCCCGTGGTCGGCGGCGTCGACGCCGTGCAGATCACCGGCGACACCGCCATCGCCCAGGTGAAGGCCCACACCGCCGCCAACCCCGGCGAGCAGTCGTGGCGCACGTTCAACCTCGAGAAGGTCGACGGCACCTGGAAGATCTGCGACCCCCGATAAACGACTGTGCGCCTTTCCGGTAGCGGTGGCTACCGGAAAGGCGCACGAGCGCGAAGCGCCTATCCCGAGACGGAACGTCCCGCGGACTTGAGGTCGTTGCAGGCCTCGACGACGCGGGCAGCCATGCCGGCCTCGGCCTTCTTCAGGTAGCTGCGCGGGTCGTAGACCTTCTTGTTGCCGACCTCGCCGTCGACCTTCAGCACGCCGTCGTAGTTGCTGAACATGTGGCCCACGATCGGACGGGTGAACGCGTACTGGGTGTCGGTGTCGACGTTCATCTTGACGACGCCGTAGTTCAGCGCAGCCTCGATCTCCGACTTCAGCGAGCCCGATCCACCGTGGAAGACGAAGTCGAACGGCTGCGAGCTCTCGGGCAGCCCCAGCTTGGCGGCGGCGACCTTCTGGCCGGTCTCGAGCACCTCGGGACGCAGCTTGACGTTGCCCGGCTTGTAGACGCCGTGCACGTTGCCGAACGTCGCGGCCAGCAGGTACTTGCCGTTCTCGCCGGTGCCGAGGGCGTCGACGGTCTTCTCGAAGTCCTCGGGCGAGGTGTACAGCTTGTCGTTGATCTCGGCTTCCACGCCGTCCTCTTCGCCACCGACGACGCCGATCTCGACCTCGAGGATGATGTTGGCGGCCTTCGCCTTCGCGAGGAGTTCCTTGGCGATCTCCAGGTTCTCGTCGATCGGGACAGCCGAACCGTCCCACATGTGGGACTGGAACAGCGGGTTGCGGCCCGCCTCGACGCGCTGCCGCGAGATCTCCAGCAGCGGGCGGACGAACGTGTCGAGCTTGTCCTTGGGGCAGTGGTCGGTGTGCAGGGCGATCGTGACGTCGTACTTGGCAGCGATCACGTGCGCGAACTCGGCGAGCGCGACCGCGCCGGTCACCATGTCCTTGACGCCCAGGCCCGAACCGAACTCGGCGCCACCGGTCGAGAACTGGATGATGCCGTCACTGCCGGCGTCCGCGAAGCCCTTGATGGCGGCGTTGATGGTTTCGGAAGAAGTGCAGTTGATGGCGGGGAAGGCAAAGGAGTGCTCCTTGGCCCGACCAAGCATCTCGGCGTAGACCTCGGGAGTCGCGATTGGCACGGCGGCAGTCCTCCATTAAGAGTCGATTTCGGCGCGCGCGATCAGCGCAGCGCGCGATGTGGTCCTAGCAGTATGGCAATACCGGTAGCGTACGTCTCCCGGTGGCTGTCGCGGCACCCCGTTTCGGCAGGCCCACGACCCGGCCGAAACTCCATGACCTGCAGTATTCCGTCAGTCGGGGAATACGCCGGTACGCTGAGGGCCGTGATTGTGCAGGCAGCATCGGATTCCGTGACCAACCTCGCGTTGTTGCCGGGATTCCTCGACCCGGTGAACCTCCTCAACTCCTTCGGCACGTGGGTGCTCGTCGGACTTCTCCTGGTCGTCTTCATCGAGTCGGGATTGCTGTTCCCCCTGCTCCCCGGCGACTCGCTTCTCTTCACCGCGGGACTCATCGCGGCGTCGAAGTCGACGGAGATCGAACCGTTCGCCCCCATCTGGGCGCTACTGGTTCTGATCCCCATCGCCGCGATCCTCGGCGACCAGGTGGGCTTCTTCATCGGCAGCAAGGGCGGTACCGCCCTGTTCAAGCACGACGACGCGCGGTTCTTCAAGAAGAAGTACATCGACGAGTCGCACGCCTTCTTCGAGAAGCACGGCCCGATCACCATCATCCTGGCCCGCTTCGTTCCGATCGTGCGCACGTTCGCGCCGGTCGTCGCGGGCGCGTCACGGATGAAGTACTCGCTGTTCCTGACGTACAACATCGTGGGCGGCATCCTGTGGGGCGCCGGCGTCACGCTGCTCGGCTACCTGCTCGGTCAGATCGAGTTCATCCGCGACAACGTCGACATCATCTTCCTGCTGATCGTCTTCGTGTCCGTCCTTCCGATCATCCTCGAGGTGGGCAAGCGCGTCGTGAAGTCGCGGCAGAGCGCGGGCGCCACGACCGAGGACGCGCAGCCGGTCACCACACCCACCGATCCGACCTCCTGAAGCCGATCGAGTAGCGCACTGACGATGGTCACCACGGCAGCAGGCACCTTCGGGCCTCTCGTCTCGGCCGGCCCAGCGCTGGTCTGGATCGTCGTCCTCGCGTTCGTGTTCATCGAGTGCGCGGTGATCCTGGGCCTGTTCCTGCCCGGCGACTCGATGCTGATCACCGCCGGAATCGTGCTGGCCAACCATGCGTCGGGCGCCGGCCACGTGTGGGCGTTGTCGGTCGGCGCGATGATCGCCGCCATCTGCGGAAACCAGGTGGGCTACGTCATCGGTCACCGCACCGGCAACCGCATCCTCGCCCGCAAGGGCGGGAAGTATCTCAACTACACCAACCTGCACAAGGTCAACGTCCTGCTGGAGAAGCACGGCTTCTGGGCGGTCCTCATCGCCCGCTGGATTCCGTGGGTCCGCACCTTGTGCCCGCTGGTCGCCGGTGCGGCCAAGATGAACCACACCAAGTACACGATGGCCAGCACCATCGGCGCCATCTTCTGGGCACCCGTCCTGCTGCTCATCGGCTTCTACTTCGGCTCTTTCCTGGACCGGGTGTCGTGGCTGATGCCGGCCGTGCTCGCCGGGATGGTCGCGCTGCTGGTGATCGGCACCGTGCTCGGGGTGTGGCACTACCGGCAGGAGATGGCGCGGCCGCCCGAAGAAGTGGCCGTCGAAGAAGTTCTGGACTAATGCCGATGCACCGCGTCCCACGCGGGCAGCGGGTCGTCGAACCGAACCCAGGCCGCCGGCCCTGACGCCAGCTCGTCGTCGGTGAGAAGCGCCGGATCCAGGATGCGCCGCGGACCGTCGGGGTCGAGGCGGACACCGATGAACACGATCTCCTGCCCCGGTGTCTCGTCCGCGGACGCCCACAGCTGGGCCGGCTCGATCACCAGGTTCGGACCGGCCTGCGACCAGACGGCGGCGAGGTCGGGGCGGCTCGCGATCCAGCAGAAGCCCTTGCTCCGGAGCAGGCCGGTGAACCGTCCCAGCGCCTGCTCGAGCCTGGCCGGGTGGAACGGCCGCGACGCCCGGTAGGTGACGCTGCGGATGCCGTATTCCTCGGTCTCCGGGATGTGGCCCCCGGCCAGTTCCTCGGCCCAGCCGGGTAGCTCGGCCGCGACGTCCGGGTTGTACAGGCCGGTCCCGAGAACCTCGCCGGGATCCACGACGCCGCGCGTGGTGCGCAGCAGTGTCGCGGTGGGGTTGAGCCTGCGCACGGTCGCCTCGACGGCACCGGCGGCGCCCTCGCTCACCAGATCCGTCTTGTTCAGCAGGATGACGTCGGCGAACTCCACCTGGTCGACGAGCAGGTCGGAGATGCTGCGCTCGTCGCCCTCCCCGGCTTCGAGGTTCCGGTCGTCGAGCCGCTCGCCGTTGGCCAGCTCACCGAGGAACGTCGATGCGTCCACGACCGTCACCATCGTGTCGAGGGCGGCCACCGAACCGAGACTGAACCCGTCCTCGAACTCCCAGTCGAACGTGGCGGCGACGGGCATCGGCTCGGAGATGCCGGTGGATTCGATGACGAGGTGGTCGAACCGGCCCTCCTGCGCCAGCCGCGCGACGGCCTCGACGAGGTCTTCCCGCAGGGTGCAGCAGATGCAGCCGTTGGTGAGCTCGACGAGTTTCTCCTGCGTCCGGTCCAGGTGCCCCTGCCCGGCGACGAGGGCTGCGTCAATATTCACATCGCTCATGTCGTTGACGATGACGGCGACGCGCCTGCCGTCCCGGTTCGCGAGGAGGTGGTTGAGCAGGGTGGTCTTGCCCGCGCCGAGGAAGCCGGACAGGACGGTGACGGGGAGCGGCCGGGTGACAGTCATCCCGAAATGATAACTGTTTTCATTAAGCCCGAGGCCCCGGGCTCCCGATGTCACATCCGTCCACTCGAACTGAACGGATGCGACATCGGACGCGAGCGGGACGCCGGCGTGCGCGTCCTACAGCGCGACGGCGCCGGACGTGTCCGCGTACTGGCTCTCGGGGCGGGGCAGACCGAAGTGGTCGCGCAGTGTGGCGCCCGAGTACTCGGTGCGGAACAGCCCGCGCTCCTGCAGGATCGGGACCACCTTCTCCGCGAACACCTCGAGACCGCCCGGGTAGTACGGCGGCATGACGTTGAAACCGTCCGCCGCGCCCTGCGTGAACCATTCCTCGATGGTGTCGGCCACCTGCACCGGCGTCCCGACGACGACCCGGTGCCCGCGCGCACCGGCGAGACGGTGCAGCAATCCGCGCAGGGTCGGGTTCTCCCGCTCGACGATCCCGGCGATCACCTGCAGGCGACTCTGCTGGTTGTCCGTGACGTCGCCGGCGTCCCCGAACAGTCCGGCAGGCACGGGGGCGTCGAGATCGAGGTGGCGCACGCTCGAACCCGTGAGGCTCTCGAGCTGAGCGAGCCCGTACTCGGGCGACGTGAGTTCGTTGAACTCCCGCTCCAGGTCGCGGGCCTCGGCCTCGGTGTCGCCGAGGAACGGGCTGATGCCGGGCAGGATCTTCACGTGATCGGGGTTGCGACCGTACTGCGTCGCGCGCTGCTTGACGTCCGCGTAGAACGCCTGCCCGTCGGACAGCCGCTGGTGCGCGGTGAAGATGGCCTCGGCGTACTGGCCCGCGAACGCGCGACCCTCGTTGGACGCACCCGCCTGCACCAGCACCGGGTGTCCCTGCGGGGAGCGTGGCGCGTTGAACGGTCCCCGCACCCCGAGGTGGCGCCCCACGTAGTTGATCTCGTGGATCTTCGACGGGTCCGCGTAGATGCCTGCGGTTCTGTCGATCAGGATGGCGTCGTCTTCCCAGCTGTCCCACAGCTTGACGGTCGCGTCGACGAACTCCCGCGCCCGCGCGTAGCGGTCGGCGTGATCGGGGTGGCCGGCCAGCCCGAAGTTGGCGGCCGCCAGGTCGGTTCCGGTGGTCACGATGTTCCAGCCGGCCCGGCCACGGGAGATGTGGTCGAGGGACGCGAACAGCCGCGCCAGATTGTAGGGCTCGAAGTACGTCGTGGACGCGGTCGCGATCAGGCCGATCCGGTCGGTGGCGGTCGCGATGGCGGTCAGCAGCGTGATGGGTTCGAGTGCTCCGGCGGCGCCGTGCTCGACGTCGCTGCGCAGGGCCGGACCGTCGGCGAAGAAGATCGCGTCCAGCTTCGCCGCCTCTGCGGTCCGCGCGATGTCCTGGAAGTAGGAGACGTCGTACAGCCGCTCGGGCGTCGTGAGCGGGTGGCGCCACGCCGACTCGTGGTGCCCGGCCGGGTAGATGAACGCATTGAGACTCAGCTGCCGCTGTTGATCTGACATAACGTACTGTCTAACAGCGCCGAATCGAGGGCGATACGGTTAAGTTTCGCGTGATTCGAACCGCACCCTATCGCCGCGGATACCCCGCGGCGGAGACCATGTGCGCGGCCTCCATCAGCATCCAGCCGCCGAGTTGGACGGACATGTCGCGTTCCGGGATCCCGGACGACCGCACGGTGCCCCCGGTGAACGTGGCGATTCCCCCGCCCATCCCCGGCAGCTGCGCCTGCTTGGTCCAGTCGTGGCCGAACAGCGGCTGCCCCTCGATCTGCAGGCGGTTCTCCCAGGCCGATTCCGCGGAGGTCAGCACGAGCTGGGCGGCGATCTCCCGGGCCCGGATGTCGGCGGGCGACTCCCAGGGCAGCATCACCGCGGTCAACGCCAGATACCGCGCGAGGATCCCGTTGAACAGGCCGCCGTCTCCACCACCGCCGCCGTCGATGACGCCGTGGGGTGCGAGATGCTCGTCGATGGCGTCAACCAGCCGATGGGTCCGGTTGCGGTGCCGCGGCGAACCGAGGCGCACGGCGAGTTCGGTTTCGAGGCCGAGCACGACGCCCTGACAGTACGAGTAGACGTTCCTTTCGATTTCACCGCCCGGGTGGATGCCGTCGACGATCAGGTTGGTGTGCACGTCCCGCAGCGTGTCGTCGATCCAGTCGGCCGTGGCCTGGGCGCGCCACAGCTTTCCGGTGCGGGCCAGCATGATCCCGGCGGGTCCGTTGGCGGGCGCGTTGTAGAAGTTCGAGCCCTTCCGCCAGGGGATGCCGCCTCCGGCTTCGGGCGCCCAGGCGTCGAACAACTGGGATTCGAGCACCTGCACCGCACTTCTGTTGTCTATGAAGTGCATTCGCTGGGCGCGCTCGAGGGCGATCCCCAGCCAGGCCATGTCGTCGTAATAGTTGTTGGTCCAGCCCGACAGGTTCCGCAGACGGTGGCTGCGCGCCAGTTTCACGATGCGACGGCGACGGCGCGGCGTGGGGTCGCGTTCGAGCGCGTCCACGGCGCAGTCGAGCAGGTGTGCCTGCCACCAGTAGTGCCAGCTGAGGAACAGTCGCTCGCGCCGGACCGGCGGCCAGGCGACGACGCCCAGGGCGGTGCCCGGTAGCGCCCACAGCCGGCGAAGGTGCCTGCTCACCACCGCTTCTTCAGCGGCGTCCGCGCGCGCCGACCACGAGTCCTGCATAAGAGTTGATCTTGCCTATTCGCCGGGGGTTCCGCTACCAGGCGCGGTCGAGGTCGGCGTGCTGACGCACCCACGCGTGCATGGCGATTCCCGCGGCGACGCCCGCGTTGATGCTGCGGGTGGAACCGAACTGGGCGATCGACACCGTCATCGCCGCAACCTCTTTCGCCTGGTCCGTGACTCCCGGCCCCTCCTGGCCGAACAGGAGCACGCAGTCGCGGGGCAGACTCGCCGTCTCGAGCGGGACGGATCCGGGCGTGTTGTCGACGGCCACGATGGTGAGACCCCGCTCACGTGCGAACTCGACGAGGCCGTCGACGTCCGAATGGTGCAGGACGTGCTGGTACCGATCGGTGACCATGGCCCCGCGGCGGTTCCAGCGTCGACGTCCCACGATGTGGACCGCGGCGGCGGCGAACGCGTTGGCGGTGCGCACCACCGTCCCGATGTTGGCGTCGTGCCCGAAGTTCTCGATGGCCACGTGCAGCGGGTGGCGACGGCTGTCGATGTCCGCGACGATCGCTTCCCGCGTCCAGTACCGGTAGGCGTCGACCACGTTGCGGCGATCGCCGCCGGCCAGCAGTTCGGGGTCGTACCGCGGGTCGGCAGGGACCGGGGTGTCGTGTTCCTCGGTCCACGGACCGACGCCGTTCGGGTTGTCCCCCCATTCGGTGGGACCCGCCTCGGCGACTTCGACCTGGCCGGTCTCGACTCCGCTCACGATGTCAGAACGTCTTGTTCGAATCGGGAGCGACGGTGAAGCCGTGCGACGTCTCGTCGTTGGTGCACGTGACGGCCGTGGCCGTGGTGCTGCACGTGTAACCGAGCTTGGACAGCTTCGCTCCGGCGGGCAGGGCCGCGTCCGGTTCGTCGCCGCCCGACGTGTAGACGAGGCCACCGGCGCACATGAACGACGCCTCGCCGTCGTTCTCGACGCGAATGCCGTGTCCCCAGTCGACCATGCAGTCGGCCGGGCGCGGCGGCACCGGGCTCGTAGACCCCTGGCATCCGGCCTCGGTACGGTTCGGCAGCTTGATGATGCCGCATTGGAACCCGCCGTCCGGGGACGTGAAGAAGTACGACTCGTTGTGCTCGTAGGGGACGTCCACGAGCGTCGTGGTCGGTGCTTCCGTCGTCGTGGGCGGCGGCGCAATCGTCGTGGTGGTGGTCGTCGGCGGAACCGTGGTCGTGGTGGTGGTCACAGGAGCCGCGACAGTCGTCGTGGACGTCGGCGGAGCCACCGCGTCCGAAGACCCACCACACCCTGCGAGCATCATGGCCGAGCCAATGCTCAGACACACCAACGACACCCGACGCCACGCCATACGGCCACCTCCACACATGCTTACCTGCTGCCGACACTGCACTCTAACGGCAGTGCGGCGGCGGGGCCGCTTCGGCGAGGCCGGACGGGCTAATCTGGAGGTGGAGGCAATCGATGAATCATCAGCGCATCGTGCGGACGGTCTGCTTCGTCACGGTCGGCTACGTCATCGTCCTCGCCGTCTGGCTGGGATGGTTGATCGAGCACACCCCGCCGGCCACCATCCCGTACCAGATCATGGGATTGGTCGCCGCCTTCGGTTCGGCGCTGGGATTCGGGATGATGGCGGCCGAACGGCCCAGCCGCGCCGACCGCCAACTCGAACGGCACGGACTCGAAGGCTGGGCCCGCATCGAGCACGTCACACCGCTGCGCCGCACTCCCGACAACGGGGAGCTCACCGAACTGGACCTCCGGCTGACCGTGCCCGGATCGGAGAGTTACGCCGGACGCGTCGTCTACGAGGTGCGGCGGGAGAACGCGACACGCTTCCTGCCCGGCGAGACGATCACCATCCTCGTGGACCCGAAGGACCGGGACCACATCATGCTCTGCCCGTGATCCGGCGACGCCCGAGCGCGAGCATCCCCTCGACGAGCAGCAACTGGGCCGCCGCGTAGCTGGCGAGGACCACGCCTTCCGCCACAGCCCTCCCCCGCTCGCCCCGGATGAACAAGCGCCGCAACACGATCAGACCGTCGGAGGCGGTGAACAGCATCCCGCCCGCACCGAGCCAGCTGCGACGGTCGGTTCCCGGCACCGCCACATTCGCGACGACGTCCGCGCCGGGTGCGAGAGACGGATCGGCCGACAGGGTCGACGTGGTGCCGAGCAGCGACCCGTACGCAGTCAACGGCGCGGCGACCTCCTTCGCCCGCCCGCGCAGCAGTGCCGCCGCGCCTGCCCAACCGGCGAGCCGGGGAAGCAATGCGGGCGCGGTGGGCCGGGCGCCCCGGCGCAGCAGCAGCGCGGAATAGCCGACCTGCATGACGGCGAACGAGGACGCGCCGCGCACGAGACGGGCGTCGTCGTCGGGATCGATCATGAAGACGTCACCCACGGTCGCGGCCGTGAGACCGGCGAGGAGGAGCGCGACGTCGGCCGGATCCGTGTCTGCACGCCGCCGCAGGACACGGGCGGCGAGCGCGGGTGCGATCAGTGGTTTCGCGGCCTGCTGCAACCGTTCACGCCCGGTGACGGCCCCGACGACGGTGGCCAGCGTCGCACCGGCGAACACCGCATGCTCGACACCCCAGTTGTTCTTCGACTTCACGTCTTCCTCCCACACTTGCGGACGTGCCGAGGTTACCGGCCCGAAAAGTGGTTGACTCGAGAGTGGACGCGACGGATAATCCGCGATTGTGAGGCACAGGTGATGGCAAAACAGGCGCGCGCGGCAGCCACCCGCCATCAGGTACTCGAGGGTGCGGCACTGAGCTTCGAGAAGCTCGGGTACGGCGGCGCGAGCCTGAGCGGAATCCTCTCCTATGCCGATGTGACCAAGGGCGCCTTGTACTTTCATTTCGAGTCCAAGGAAGCGCTCGCCTGGGCGGTGATCAAGGAACAGCACGCCATGGCGATGCTGGCGGCGCAGCGAGTGCTCGCGACGGCGCAGTCACCGATGGAAGCGATCCTGTTGTGCGCCAAGGAGATGGCGCGCCAGTTGCTGACCGAGCCCATCGTGCGAGCGGGTGTGCGACTCACCCTGGAACTCGGTACGTCCCGCGGCCCGGCCACCGACCCCTACATCGACTGGACCGACACCCTCGTCGCACTCGCAGGCAAGGCGCGGGAGGCAGGAGAACTGCGCGCGACCGTCGACCCCGCGGCACTCGCCCGGTTCCTGGTCAGTTCGTTCACCGGCATGCAGTTGGTGTCCGAGGCGCTGACCGGACGTTCCGACCTGTACGAGCGCCTGGCCGACATGTGGGCGTTGCTCCTGCCCTCGATCGCGTCGCCGGACATGTTGCCCCGGCTACTCGAACTCGCGGCACTGCGCGACGACGTCGCATCCTGACGAATCAGACGCCGCCGGGAGTGGGCTCGGGAGTGTCCGGCGCCGGATGCGGCAGATCGAGAGGCTGCGACTGCGTCGGCACCGTCTGGACGACGGCGATCCGCGCGCCGTCCGGGATGGCATCGACCGAGCAGATCGTTCCGAAGATGCCGAGCCCGCCGAACAACGCGAGCAGGCCGTAGGCCAGGAACGTCGACGTCCGTTCGACGGCGGATCGCGGTTCGCGTTCCGCTGCCACCGTGGGGCGCCGCGCGTAGACGGTGCCTCGCTCTCGGGGAATTCGGGTGAGTTCAGCCATGTGGCCCTTCTTCGCATGGTTCGTCGGTGCGGGGTGGTGTCGGGTCGACGCCTTCGAGTCTGTCGCGATGGCGCCCGAGTGTCGTTCACCCCAGGGATGGAAAGCACCCCACCCAGGGTTCGACGGCCCGCCGTGCAGCCCCGGGACGCGAGTGGTTATGATCCAGACCACACCCGGAATGTACGCATTGCGGGAGCCATGTCCGCTCTGCGTACATTATGACCCCCCCGAGCAGGAAGGCCTCATGACGACCACCGAGGAACCGACCCGCAGCGAAGACGTGCAGACCCGCCCCCCTCGCTTCGAGAGACCACCGTGGCCGCCCGTGGGCCCGCGCCGCCTGATCGGCGACCTCGGCGGGACCTACGCCGCCAACGGTCTGATCGGGCTGATCTTCTCCGCGACGGGTCCCGTCGCCGTGATCCTGGCCGCCGGCTCCGCGGGCGGACTGTCGCCCCAGCAGATGGCGTCGTGGATCTTCGGTGTCTTCTTCCTCAACGGAATCCTGACCGCCCTCGCCAGCTGGCTGTACCGCCAGCCGCTCGCGTTCTTCTGGACGATCCCCGGCACGATCATCGTCGGCGGCTCGCTCACCCACCTGTCGTGGCCGGAAGTGCTCGGCGCGTTTCTGGTGACCGGGCTCCTGATCCTCGCCCTCGGCCTGACCGGGCGGGTACGTCAGGTCATGGCGATGCTCCCGATGCCGATCGTCATGGCCATGGTGGCCGGCGTCTTCCTGAAGTTCGGCACCGACCTCGTCCACGCCGTGGGAACCGATGCGGCCGTGGCCGTTCCGATGGTCGTCGTCTTCGTCGCCCTCGCGTCCCGCGCCGCGTTCGGCCGGTGGATGCCACCGATCCTCGGCGCACTGCTCGTCGGGGCGGCGGCGGTCGCGGTCACCGGCCGCTTCCACCCGACCGGTTCGAGTACATCGTGGATCGCGGCACCGATGTTCCAGGCGCCGCAGTTCACCTGGCAGGCGATCACCGAACTGGTCGTGCCGTTGGCGATCACGGTCATCGTCGTGCAGAACGGTCAGGGCGCGGCCGTGCTGACGTCTGCCGGCCACAAGCCGCCGATGAACGTCGGCACCGTGCTGTGCGGGGCCTGGTCCCTCGCCACCTCCGTCGTCGGAGCCGTCTCGACGTGCCTGACGGGCCCGACCAACGCCCTGCTGGTGGCGTCGGGGCAGCGCACCAGGCAGTACACGGCGGCCGTCGTCTGCGGGCTGCTCGCCATGGTCGTCGGCCTGTTCGCGCCGCTGTTCGTTCAGCTGATGCTGGCCACCCCGGTCGCGTTCGTCGCGACGCTCGGCGGACTCGCGATGCTCCGCGCGCTGCAGGGTTCGTTCGTCGCCGCGTTCAGCTCCCGGCACACACTCGGCGCGCTCGTGACCTTCCTCGTGACCGTGTCGAACGTGCAGTTCCTCAACGTCGGGGCTGCGTTCTGGGGGCTGCTCGCCGGACTGCTCGTGTCCCGGGTGATGGAATCGGGTGATTTCCGGAAGGGATGATCCGTCACCGTTTCCGTCGCCACCATCGTCTGCCGGCCCGGGGCGGATCGTCGGGTTCCGGGGTCGCCGTCACCGGCGGCTTCCGCGCCGGCCGGTTCTGCTGCCGCCAGGTCGCGACGACCTCGTTCGCGTCGACCGGGCTGACCGGGATCCGTGGGCCGGAGGGTGCCCGCAACCAGGCGACGATCTGCAGGTTGAGCTGGGCCACCACGTCCCGCACCGACTGCTCCGACGGCAGCCCACGGATCGTGTCGGGCAACCGCTCGATCTCCTTCCGCAGCTGCAGCGGCGTCGGGAGCAGCGAATCGGTGGGCAGATTCTCGCGCCGGAGATAGTTCTTCACCCACCACAGTTCGTCGTCGACATCGCCTGCCGGAATCGGTTTACCCGAGCCGGGGAGATCGTCGAAGTCGCCGCGCTCCTGAGCCAGCCGGATCTGCTTGTCGATCCAGCTCTCGAAGCTCACCCCGGGAGGTTTGCGCTCGGTCACGGACGCCATTCTTCCAGGACCCGGTTCAGCCCGCCCCGGTGTCGGCTCCCGTGTAGAACGCGGTCGTGCGAACGCCGGCCGCGGTCGCGGTATCCTCCGGCGCCCCGAACGCGATGCTTGCGTGCAGGTACAGCCCCATGACCCCGAGTTCCCAGCCGACACCGGCCGCGCCTTCGCTTGCCAATGTGCATTCTTCGTTTTACTGTGACACTGCGTCTCAGTTAACTGGACCGGCGACGACGGTTCCCCATCCGCGCAGGGAAGAAGCCATGACAGCGACAACCACTCAGCACGCCGCCGCACCCGACGGCAGCGGAGAGGAGCGGCACCTGCGCGTCGTCGTGGTCGGCGCCGGACTGTCCGGGATTGCCGCAGCGGTCAAGCTCGAACGCGCGGGCATCACGGACTTCGTCGTGCTGGAGAAGTCCGATCGTGTGGGGGGCGTGTGGCGCGAGAACACGTACCCCGGGTGCGGGGTCGACATCCCCGCCCCCGTGTACTCGTTCTCCTTCCACCCCAATCCGCGGTGGCGCAGCAACTTCGCCCTGCAACCGGAACTGCTGTCCTACATCGAGGACACCGTCGACACGTTCGGTCTGCAGTCCAGGATCTCGATGCAGACCGAACTCCGCGAAGCCGCCTGGTCCGACGAGCGCCGACGCTGGATCCTCGACACCAGCCGCGGCACGATCGTCGCCCAGCACGTGATCTTCGCGGCGGGCCCCATCACCGAACCGAGCACTCCTGCCGTACCCGGAATCGACGGCTTCGACGGCGACGTCTTCCACTCGGCCCGCTGGAACCACGACGTCGACCTCACCGGGAAGAGGGTCGCCGTCGTGGGCACCGGCGCGTCCGCGGTGCAGTTCATCCCCGAGATCCAGCCGGACGTCGAGGAGTTGTACGTCTTCCAGCGCACCCCGGCCTGGGTGGTGCCGCGCCTGGACTTTCCGTTCCCCCGGATCGCCCAGTGGGTGTTCGCGCGGGTGCCCGCGGTGCAGCGCGCGTTCCGGCGGCTCCTCGACGTCATCCTGCGGACGCTCACTTCGGTGATGCGCCGCGAACGGACCGCCCGGCTCCTCAACCCCATCGGCACCCGTTGGCTGGCCAGGCAGGTACCGGACCCGGCACTTCGCGCGGCCCTGACACCGAACTTCACGCTGGGATGCAAACGCCTCCTGCTGTCCAACACGTATCTCCCGGCGCTGACGAAGAGCAACGTCGAGTTGATTCCGCACGCCCTCGCCGAGGTCGACGGACGCGTGGTCGTCGGAGCGGACGGCACCCGCCGCGAGGTCGACGTCATCATCTTCGGCACCGGCTTCGACGTGAGTCATCCACCGATCGCGAACCGGATCCGCGGACGCGACGGAACACTGCTGTCGGAGAAGTGGTCGAAGAGCCCCGAGGCCTACCTGGCCACCACGACGCCCGGCGCACCGAACGCGTACATCATGCTCGGCCCGAACATTCTGGTGTACAACTCGTTTCTCGGACTGGCCGAGACCCAGCTCGACTACGTGATAGACGGACTCACCAAGGCGGAGCGGCAGGGCATCGAAGTACTCGAGGTACGCGATCGGCCGTTCCGCCGGTTCAACGACGCGGTACAGAAGGGCCTGGAGCCGACCGTCTTCAACAACGGCGGATGCAGTAGCTACTACCTCGACGCCGACGGCAGGAACTTCGCCGCGTGGCCCTGGTCCACCGGTTCCCTGCGCCGTCGCCTCGCCCGGTTCGACCTCGAGAACTACGCCATCCGCCCGTACCGGACAGCGCAGCCCCCCGCCCTCCACCCCTCAGGAAAGTCACGATGATCGAGATCCATCACACCGCCCTCGCCTGCGCACCGGTCGCGGCCGCGTTCGACTACGTGGACGACTACCGCCACGTCCCGTCCTGGATGTTCGGGATCACGAAGTTCGATCCGATCGGCGACCACGACCAGGGCCTCGGCGCGGTCTACGACGCCGCGATGAAGGTCGGCCCCAAGACCCTCGACTCCGTGGTGAAGGTCACCGGGTGGGAACGCAATTCGGTGATCGAGCTGGAATCGATCGACGGCCTGTACACCCATTCGCGGTGGCAGTTCGAGGCGGTCGGCGAAACCGAGACCCGCATGACGGTCGACTTCCGCTACGACCTGCCCGGCGGCCTCGCAGGTAAGGCGCTCGGCAAGCTCATCGAGCCGTTCGTCGCGCAGGCGATCCGCCACACCGACGCCACCCTGCGCCGCCAGGTCGAGCAGAGCGCGAAGCACTCGTCCTGATCTTCGCGGCCCGCGCCCGTCGGGGCGGATGCGGGCCGTGAAGTACTTCGTCGGGTTTACATAGTTAGTTAGCCTAGGTAATATGTTTGACATGGACGACGACACGCGGCTGCAGAGCCTGCTCGTCGACTTGGTCACGAATTCTCACCGATTCACCAGGCTCGCGAGCTCCTTCGGATCCGAGGACCACCCCCGGCCGTGGACACGTGCCCTCGCCCTGCTCGACGACCACGGCGAGCTACGCATCAGCGAGTTCGCCCGCATCGACCGCTGCTCCCAACCGTCCGCGACCGCCCTGCTCCAGAAGCTGGCCGATCGCGGATACGTTGCCCGCCGACCCGATCCGGAAGACGCCCGGGCCGTCCGAGTGTCCATCACGGACCTGGGCCGCGAATGGCTGACCGTGTCCCGCAACGAGATCGCGGGTGCACTCGCCCCGCACTTCGCGGACCTCGAGCCCGAGCAACTCGAACGACTGACGCAGGGCCTGTCGGAACTGCGTTCGATCGTCAAGTCGTCGGCCCGCTCATCCTGACAACCCATCCACACCCCGACGTACATCGAAGGAGGTGGCCGTGAGCACCACGACCGCAACCGTCACGAACAGCACACCCAGCGAGGCGCCACCGAGCCTCCTCCACCAGCCGAAATCGGTGTGGGCCGTCGCCTTCGCCAGCGTCATCGCGTTCATGGGCATCGGGCTCGTCGACCCCATCCTCAAGCCGATCGGCGAACAACTGGACGCGACGCCGTCCCAGGTGTCGCTGCTGTTCACCAGCTACATGCTGGTCACCGGTGTCGCGATGCTCATCACCGGCGTGGTGTCGAGCCGGATCGGCGCCAAGAAGACCCTCCTCACCGGCCTCGCCGTCATCGTCGTGTTCGCGGCGCTGGCAGGCAGCTCCGGCACCATCGGCCAGATCGTCGGCTTCCGTGCCGGCTGGGGACTGGGCAACGCCCTGTTCATCGCCACCGCGCTCGCCGCCATCGTCGGCGCGGCCAGCGGCGGCGTCGCGCGGGCCATCATCCTCTACGAGGCCGCGCTGGGCATCGGCATCGCCGTCGGCCCGCTGGTCGGTGGTGTCCTCGGCAACATCAGCTGGCGCGCACCGTTCTTCGGCGTCGCAGCCCTGATGGCCGTCGCGTTCATCCTCATCGTCGTGATGCTGCCGGCCGCACCCAAGCCGGAGCACCGCACATCGATCGCCGCGCCGTTCCTCGCGTTGCGCCACCGCGGTCTGCGCACCGTCGCGATCACCGCGCTGCTCTACAACTACGGCTTCTTCACCCTGCTCGCGTACACGCCGTTCCCGCTCGACATGGGCACGTACTCGATCGGATTCATCTTCTTCGGATGGGGTCTCGCGCTGGCCGTCGCGTCGGTGTTCCTCGCCCCACGGCTGCAGCGACGCTTCGGCACGCTGCCGATGATGATGGTGGCCCTCGCGCTGTTCGCCCTCGACCTCGCCATGATGGCCGCGTTCACCGACAACAAGACCGTGCTCGTCGTCGGTGTCGTGCTCGCCGGACTCTTCCTCGGTGTCAACAACACGCTCATCACCGAGACCGTGATGATCTCCGCGCCCGTCGAGCGGTCGACGGCGTCCGCGGCGTACAGCTTCGTCCGCTTCGTCGGCGGCGCCGCCGCACCGTGGGTCGCGGGCAAGCTCGGTGAGAGCAACATCCACATGCCGTTCTGGGTCGGTGCCGTGTGCACCGCCGCCGCGATCATCGTGCTCGCGACCGGACGGAAGGTCCTCGCCCACGTCGACGAGCACGATCCCGAACCGCACAGCGTCGAGGAGGCATTGGCCGTCACGGCCGCCGACGCCGACTGACCACCCCCATGTGAGTGGCGAAGTGTGCCTCCGCACACTTCGCCACTCACATGTGCGGTCAGAGGTTCAGGTCGGGGAGGCCGAGGAGCGAACGGTACTCGAGACCCTCGGCCGCGATCACCTCGTCGGCACCGGTCGCGCGGTCGACGACGGTCGCGACACCGACGACGATCGCCCCGACGTCGCGCAACGCCTTCACCGCGGTGAGCGGAGAGTTGCCCGTGGTGGTGGTGTCCTCGACGACGAGGACACGCTTGCCGACGACGTCCGGTCCCTCGATCTGCCGCTGCATGCCGTGCGCCTTCGCGGCCTTGCGCACCACGAACGAATCGATCGGCCTGCCCGGGGCGTGCATCACGGCCATCGCCACCGGGTCGGCGCCCATCGTCAGTCCGCCGACGGCGTCGAAATCCCAGTCCGCCACCAGCTCACGCAGCAACTTCCCGATGAGCGGGCCCGCCTCGTGATGCAGCGTGGCGCGGCGAAGGTCCACGTAGTAGTCGGCTTCCTTGCCCGAAGACAACGTCACCTTGCCGTGCACAACTGCCAGCTCACGCACCAACGCGGCCAGATCCTCGCGATCGCTCATGCCCGAAACCCTACCCACCTCTACGTGCGAGCACGCCCCCGGCCGAACACGTTGGTCAGCCGCCGGACCAGACTCTTCGGGACGAGGCGACCGGCCGTGGTCAGTACCTTGTACTGAAGTCCGGGAATGCTCACGACCTTGCCGTCCTCGAGATCGGACAGCGACGCCGCGACCACCTGGTCGACGCTCAACCACATCGGCTTCGGAATCGAACTCATCTCGATGCCCGCGCGCTCGTGGAACTCGGTGCGGATGAAGCCCGGGCACAGCGCCTGGATCCGCACACCCGTGCCGCCCAGCCCGTTCGCCAGTCCCTCGGAGAACGAGATGACATACGCCTTGCTCGCCGAATAGGTCGATCCGCGCCCGGACAGCAGGCCGGCGACGCTCGCCACGTTGATGACGGTGCCGTTCGCCGACGCGATCATGGTGGGCAACGCCGCGCGGGTCAGTTGCATGACGGCGGTGACGTTCACGTCCAGCTGGGACTGCAACAGCTCCGGCGTCGCCGTCCAGAATTCGCCCGAAGTGCCGAATCCGGCGTTGTTGACCAGCACCTCGACACCCTTCCCGAGGCGCTGCGCCACTTCCTCGCGCCCGGATGCCGTGGCCAGATCGGCCTGCAGGATCTCGGACTCGGTGTCGAACAACGCCTTCATCTCGTCGGCGAGGGCCTGCAAGCGGGTTTCGTCACGCGCGACGAGCACGAGGTCGTAACCGAGAGACGCGAATTTCCTCGCGAAACCGGCACCGAGCCCCGACGTCGGGCCGGTGACGAGAGCAACGGGTCGGGCGGAACTGGAGGGCGTCGACATACCGGTGACGGTAGCAAGGCGCTGCGCGCCTGTGCGCGGTTAGCGAGTCCCAGGACTCGTCACGCACTCACGGGCGCGGAGCGCCGGGGGCCGGCGGCCGGGGAGCGCCGGGGGCCGGCGGGCGGGGAACGCCGGAGGTCTGCTGCCGGGGAGCGCCGGGAGCCGGCGGTCGGGGAGACGTCGGACGCTCGGGACGCGCCTCGGCGGGAGCGCCTTCGCGTAGTCGCGGGCGGCTCGGGTCGTGGTGGCCGCGGTCGAGTCCGCGCGGTTCGGTGACCGGGGGCAGGACGTGCAGGATGCCGGACAGCCGGGCGACGGCCTCGATGGCCGAATCCCATTCACGGCCGCTGCTGCCGATGGGCAGCGAACCGAGGGTCCACTCGCCTTCGCTCCACAGCATGTTCACATGCGGCGGCACCGACTCGGTGAACGCCACCATGCGCTGATCGCAGACCCTGCGGGCGATTTCGAGGTCGGTGGCGAACACGACTCGCGGTCCGATGGCACCGAGGAGTTCGAGATCCGAATCCTTCGGCGGCGGGGTCGACTTGAGGCGCAGGTCGATGTCGACGTCCGAGCCCACCCGTCGGCGCACGGCGACGATGGTCGCGGTCTCCTCGAGGTCGAACAGAATGAACGACTCGCCCCGGCGTTCGCCCTTCACCACATCGATGGCGCTGAGGTACTCCTGCTTGGCCAGCGCGGCCCGATGGAACTGGCCGGGCAGCTTCTCTTCGACGTTGTCGTACGTGTAGCCCTGGGCCTTGGCCCAGATCTGCCGCACACGACCCGTCTGATCACGACGCGAGCGATCGAAATAGAGCAGCGCGCACGCGCCTGCGAGTGCGATCAACGCCAGTACGAACCACATTCCCGTCATCGGTGATCAGCCTAGCGAGTCGACGCCGTTACGAGGCGAAGCGGTACCCGGACACCCCGTGTCGGTTTTGCCCGGACCCATCGTCTCAGTTACCGCCGAGCTTCGGCAGCTCGGTGCTGATGATCGTCTCGGCCATCATCGTGCCGTTCTCGACCTTCGTTCCCTGCACCATCACGGTGAACCCGGGCTTCAGATCGGCGACCGTGGTGCCGTCGAGTGCGATCACATTGGTCTGCGCGTTGGTCTGGACCGTCAACTGGGAACCGCCGAGGGCGTCGAGGGTCAGAGTGGAGCCGTCGTTGGCGCTGATCGTTCCGAACGCGGCGCCGGCAGCGCCGATGGCCTCGCCGATTCCGCCGGGGAGTTGATCGAGCGGCGACTCCGACGTGGTGGACGGCGGCGGGGTCGTCGTCTTCGGCGGCGCGGTGGCGGGCGGACGGGACGTGGTGGGGCCCGCCGCCGTGGTGCTCGAGGAATTGTTCGGCGCGGATGTGAAGAGGGCGACACCGAAGCCGATGACGGCGATCAGCAGCAGCGCGGCCGCGGTCGCGGCGATCCACGTGCCGATCCGGCGGGGTTTCTTCTCCTCGGGACTCTCGGCGACCGGCGCCTGGTACTGCGAGCCCGGGTACTGGGCGTTCGGGTACTGCCCCGTCGGATACCCGCCCTGGTACTGCTGGGCGTCGTACGTCGGATACGCCTGTGTGGCGTTCGGCGGCGGAGCCTGCGGGTCGTACCGCGGATCGTAGGTCGGGTAGGCCTGCGTCGGATTGGGCTGGTTCCGCCCGTACGCCGCGGTCGGATCGGACGTGTAGAACTGCTCGGTCGGTGTGCCTGCGGGGCCCATGTGCTCGGTGCGCTGCTCGGGCGATCCGAGATGCTCGGTCGGCTGGTCCCGCCGCGACCACGCCTGGGTGGGGTCCTCGTCACCAGCCCTCGACGCGGAATCGTCGGTGGTCCACGACTCCGTTCCGTCGTACGCGCGTTCCTGCGGGGTGCGCGGGTCGTCGGGGTTCGTCATGATCGGCCCCTCCCTCGGGTTCGTCCGGCCGGTGTCCTGCGGCTACGGACGGTCCAGGGTAACGACGAAACTTAAGACGTCGCTGTGAAAACACAGGTGAGTGGCACGGCGTGCGGGAGCACACCGTGCCACTCACCCGAGGGGTCAGCCGAGGACGAGCGCGTCCCCGGTCTCGGAAACCTTCACGGGGACGGTGTCACCGTCCTTGACGTCACCGGCGAGGAGCAGCTTCGCGAGCTGGTCGCCGATGGCCTGCTGGATCAGCCGGCGCAGCGGCCTGGCCCCGTACATGGGGTCGTAGCCGCGGACGGCCAGCCAGAAGCGGGCCGACTCGGACACGTCCAGCGTCAGTCGCCGCGCCGCGAGCCGGCGGGACAGCTGGGTGAGCTGGATGTCGACGATGGACTCGAGCTGCCCTTCCGTGAGCGACTCGAAGATCACGACGTCGTCGAGCCGGTTGATGAACTCCGGCTTGAACGCGTGCCGGACCGCATCCATCACCTGCTCCCGTGATCCACCCGCACCGAGATTGGACGTGAGGATCAGGATGGTGTTGCGGAAGTCGACCGTGCGTCCCTGACCGTCCGTCAGCCTGCCTTCGTCGAGGACGGCGAGCAGGATGTCGAACACGTCGGGGTGCGCCTTCTCCACCTCGTCGAACAGCACGACCGTGTACGGACGCCGCCGCACGGCCTCGGTGAGCTGGCCGCCCGCCTCGTACCCGACGTATCCGGGCGGGGCGCCGACGAGCCGGGCCACCGAATGCTTCTCGCTGTACTCGGACATGTCGATGCGGACCATGGCGCGCTCGTCGTCGAACAGGAAGTCCGCGAGGGACTTCGCGAGCTCCGTCTTACCGACGCCGGTCGGTCCGAGGAACAGGAACGACCCGGTGGGCCGGTTGGGGTCGGCGACTCCGGCGCGGGCGCGGCGAACCGCATCCGAGACGGCGACGACGGCCGCTTCCTGGCCGACGACCCGCTTGCCGAGTTCGGACTCCATCCGCAGCAGCTTGGCGGTCTCGCCCTCCATCATGCGGCCGGCGGGGATGCCGGTCCATGCTGCGACCACGTCTGCGACGTCGTCGGGACCCACTTCCTCCTTGAGCATGACGTCGCCGTCGGCGGCGGCACCGGACTCGCGGGCCGCCTGCTCGAGTTCCTTCTCGAGCTGCGGGATGCGGCCGTACCGCAGCTCCGCGGCCCGGCCGAGGTCGCCGTCGCGTTCGGCGCGTTCCTCCTCGCCGCGCAGCGTCTCGAGCTGTTCCTTGACCCCGCGCACGGAGTCGATGGCCTGCTTCTCGTTCTGCCAGCGGGTGGTCAGCTGATTGAGCTTCTCCCGTTCGTCCGCCAGTTCCTGACGCAGCTTCTCGAGCCGGTCCTTCGACGCCGCGTCGGATTCCTTCTGCAGCGCCATCTCCTCGATCTCGAGGCGGCGGACGATGCGTTCGACGGAGTCGATCTCCTCGGGTCGCGAGTCGATCTCCATCCGCAGCCGGGACGCGGCCTCGTCCACGAGGTCGATCGCCTTGTCCGGGAGGAACCGGGACGTGATGTACCGGTCGCTGAGCGTGGCGGCGGCGACGAGCGCGGAGTCGGTGATGCGCACGCCGTGGTGCACCTCGTACCGCTCCTTGAGCCCGCGCAGGATGCCGACGGTGTCCTCGACGGAGGGTTCCCCCACCAGCACCTGCTGGAAGCGGCGTTCGAGGGCCGCGTCCTTCTCGATGTACTTGCGGTACTCGTCGAGCGTGGTCGCGCCGACGAGCCGCAGCTCGCCGCGGGCGAGCATCGGCTTGATCATGTTGCCCGCGTCCATCGCGGACTCACCGGTGGCACCCGCACCGACGATGGTGTGGAGCTCGTCGATGAACGTGATGACCTGACCGGCCGAGTTCTTGATGTCGTCGAGGACGGCCTTGAGTCGCTCCTCGAACTCGCCGCGGTACTTGGCGCCCGCGACCATCGATCCGAGGTCGAGGGAGATCACCGACTTGCCGCGCAGCGATTCGGGAACGTCGCCTGCAACGATGCGCTGAGCGAGCCCCTCGACAATGGCGGTCTTGCCGACGCCGGGCTCACCGATCAGCACCGGGTTGTTCTTGGTCCGGCGGCTGAGTACCTGCACGACGCGGCGGATCTCGTTGTCGCGGCCGATCACCGGGTCGAGCTTGCCGTTGCGGGCCGCCGCGGTGAGATCGGTGGAGTACTTCTCGAGCGCCTGGTACGTCCCTTCCGGGTCCGGGCTGGTGACGCGCGCACTGCCGCGGACGGTGGTGAACGCGTCACGCAGCGCCTCGGGGGTGGCGCCGTGCCGCTTCAGCAGTCCGGTCACGTCCGACTCACCCGAGGCGAGTCCGACCATCAGGTGTTCCGTCGACACGTACTCGTCGTCGAGTTCGGTGGCGAGGTGCTGTGCTGCGGTGAGTGCGGCGAGGGCCTCGCGGCCGAGCTGCGGTGTGGTCGTGGCGCCCGTCGTCTTGGGGAGCCGGTCGACGAGATCCTGCGCTTCACGATGGACCACGGTGGGATCGACGCCGATCGCCTTGAGCAGCGGGGCGGCGATGCCGTCGGTCTGGTCGAGCAGGGCCACGAGCAGATGCGCGGGCCTGATGTCGGGATTACCGGCCGACGACGCCGACTGGAGCGCAGCGGTCATCGCGGCCTGGGTCTTGGTGGTCGGATTGAACGAGTCCACTGTTCACCTCTTCTGGCGTTGTAGAGCGGTCCGCCGCCCGGGGCCGAGTGGCACGTGGCGACGCTGTCATCTTCTTAACGCGCGAAGGGTTGAGTCTGTTCCGCTCAACTTTGGAAATTTTCCGCTACACCCATTCTCTCGCCCCGCGACGGTTCGCGGGGCGAGATGTCAGGCCCCGATCGCGGCCGCCATCGTCGGCCAGGATGCGGACAGGTCGTCGCGCCAGTACCCCCACGAGTGTGTGCCGACCGGCCGGAGATCGACCGTGGCCGGAATGTCCAGGGCGCGGAGTTTCTCCGCCAGCCGTATCGTGCAGTCGTTGGTGACGGCCTCGATGACACCACCCACCACGACCTGCGTCGCGAGGTTGCGACGGTCGCCGCCGACGGTCCGGGCGTCGAGGGTGTCGTACGGTCCCGGCAGCCCGCTGCCATTGGAGATGTAGAGGGTGGTCCCCCGGAGCTTCTCCGCGTTGACGTACGGATCGTTCGCGGCCCACAGCGGATCGTTGGCCGCACCCCACATGTTCTCGGGGTTGCCGCCGAAGTCCGACACCGTGATCTCGACGAACCGCCGCGCCACCGGGTCGCTCGTCATCGCGCACCCGCTGTACGCCCCGACGCTCTGATACAGCCCCGGCTTGGAGATCGCGAGGTTGAGGACGCTGGTGGCCGACATGGACAGCCCGGCGATGGCGTTCTTCCCGGTCGTCTCGAGCGCGGAATCGACGATGGGTGACAGTTCCTTCGTCAGGAACGTCTGCCACTTGTTCCGCCCGAGCTCGGGGTCGTCCTGCTTCCAGTCCGCGTAGTAACTGGACTGGCCACCGAACGGGATGACCACGTTGACGTCCTTGTCGGAGAAGAACTTCTCGACGTCCGCCTTCTGCTCCCAGCCGAACTGCTCGGAGTTCCCCTCGACGCCGCCGAGCATGTAGACGGTGGGACGCTTCTCCGACGCGGCCCGGATGACCCGGACGGTGATGTCCTTGTCCATGGCGGTCGAGTGGACGGTGAAGTTCATCTGCGATTCGCCCACCGTGGTGACCTCGACCAACCGCGAACCGTCGGGCGCCTCGTCGGCCGAGATCGACTCGATCGTCGTCCGGGGTTCGGCGGAGACGACGCCTCCGCCGCCGATCGCCGTCAGCGTCACGGCCGCCACGACAGCGGCGGCTCGGCGAACCCGGGCCGAACTGGGCATCCCCGGACGAAACCGACCCCGATCCCGCGCACCGCCAACTCTCATGGGCCCCCCTCGGTAACACTGCCTGTTAACTGGATGCATCGTGCCTTGCCGGTGGTCACAGCTCAATAGCGACCCACCGAAATACCGGGGGCACACGCCGAACCGGCCGTTGCCGTAACCCGGGGTCCGCCCGCGGGACGGCTAGAATGCGGGTGTTCGAATCAGCAGGCACGGAGGCAGGGGACGGCTTGACACGAGATTGCCTCGATCCGCTCGTGATTTCGCGTCTGCGCGCCAGCTTTTCGTCGATCGTGTCCACCGAACACGGACGCAACCGGCTCACCACCACGTTCTACGCCACCCTGTTCGCCGAACACCCCGAATTCCGCGCGCTCTTCCCGCCTGCGCTGGATCAGCAGGGTCACCGCCTGTTCCAGGCACTGCAGTTCGTCATCGACAACCTCGACGACGAGGGCCGGGTCCTCGGTTTCCTCAGCCAGCTCGGCCGCGACCACCGCAAGTACGGCGTCGAGGGCAGGCACTACTTCGCGTCGGGCAATGCGCTGCTGGTCGCCGTGCAGAGTTCCTTCACCCAGGCCATCTGGACGCCCTCGCTGACCGCGGCCTGGACGGAACTGCTCGACCTCCTCCTCCACACGATGGCCGACGCCGCGGACACCGACGACCTGCCCGCCGCGTGGGGCGCCACCGTGGTCGATCACGAACGCCGCCTCGACGACCTCGCGATCGTCCGTCTCGAGACCGACTCCCCCATCCCCTACGGTGCGGGCCAGTACCTCAGCGTCCAGATCCCGCAGCGACCCCGGATGTGGCGGTACCTGTCGGCTGCCATCCCCGCCAACCCGTACGGCCAGCTCGAGTTCCACGTCCGCCGCGTGTCGGGTGGGTGGGTGAGCCCCGCCATCGTGAACGAGACGCAAGTGGGCGACCGCTGGCTGCTCAGCTCCCCGCTGGGCGGTCTCGAGGTCGACCGCGACAGCGGGCAGGACGTCCTGATGATCGGTTCGGGGACCGGCATCGCGCCGCTGCGCGCCCAGGTGATGGAAATGGCGATGCGGTCGAACAATCCGCGGGTCCACATGTTCGTGGGCGGCAAGTATCCGTGCGATCTGTACGACATCGAGACTCTGTGGCACCTGTCGCTGAGCAATCCGTGGCTGACCGTGGTTCCCGTGTCCGAGGAGGACGAGGACCCGTGGTGGCACACGATTCCCGCCCCGGAGGCGCCGCCGGGATTGCATCAACGACTCCAGGGGCAGCTCGGCCGCGTCGTCGCCCGGTTCGGGTCGTGGGCGGACCGGCAGATCCAGATCTCCGGTTCTCCGGCGATGATCAAGACCACCGTGTACGCGTTGCAGCGCGGCGGTACACCGCCCGAACTGATCCGGCACGACCCCCTGATCTAGTCGCGCAGCCCGTCCCTGCCCATCCGCTATCCGGTTCGACCGTCGGGAGAGCATCACGCCATGCAAGCCACGCAGACCACCTGGACCAGCACTGTCGTCGAACATCACCGCCTGCGGCACGACCTCGCCGTGGTCCGCCTCGTCGGTGACTACGTCCCGTTCGCGCCGGGGCAATACGTGGACGTGAGCGTGCCCCAGAACCCGCGGCTGCTGCGCAGACTCTCCCCCGCCCTGCCGCCGTCACTGGACGGCAAGCTTGAATTCCACGTCCGGACGGTGCCCGGTGGCTGGGTCAGCGGTGACATCATCACGGGGACCTCGCCCGGCGACCAGTGGCAGATTCTCGAACCGCGCGGCACGATGTCCGTCGACGAGGACGGGCCGGATGTCATCATGGTCGCCGGCGGCACCGGCCTGGCCCCGTTCCGGTCGATCCTGCTGGACCTGTCGCGCAAGCCGAATCCGCCGCGGGTGTTCCTGTTCACGGGCGATCGGACTCCGCGCGATCTGTATGCGTCCGACATGCTCTACCTGCTGCTGCAGGATCTGCCGTGGCTCACCGTCATTCCGGTGGTGGAGAACGTCGTGAATCCGGACTGGACCGACGAATGGTACGAGCGCACCAGAGTGGACGTGGGGTTCACCGAGGACGACCTCATCGAGGGCTCGCTACCCGACGTCGTGACGTCCTACGGCGCGTTCACCGAGCACCAGGTGCTGGTGTGCGGTTCGGCGGCGATGGTCCGCGCCACCCTCGACCGTCTCCGGGACACCGGGACCCCCACGGAGAACATTCAGTTCGACCCGTACTGAGCCGTTCGGATCAGTAGGACGGGTCGTGCCGGATGTTCTCCGGCGGAGTGCCCGCCGCGTGCAGCCGGAACTTGGTGGTGTTGATCATCGCCTCGGAGCCGACGAGCTGGATGTCGCGCTCGGCCCACGTCCCGAAGTCGGCGACGACCTGCCCGACCTTGCCGGTCAACCGGCGGTGCATGCCGGGCAACGCGGCGCTGCTCGGGCCGGTGTACCACCACGGGTCCTCGTCCTCCTCGGTGACCGGGACGACGGTCAGCCACGGATTCTGCTCCGCGAGTGCCCACAGGGTGCCCAGGTCGTAGAGGTCGCAGGGGTACCGCCCGGCGAAGAAGACGTGGACGCGGCGGTCCTGGCCGCGCTGCGACATCTGCAGGATTTGTGCTCGGAGCGGCGCGATTCCCGTCCCCGATCCGATCATGAGGATGTCGCGACCGTTGTCGTAGCGGACTCCCAGGTCGCCGAGCGGGGACCCGATCACCCACCGCTCGCCCACGAGTGTCTGGCTGACGATGGCGGGGCTGACCCAGCCGCCCGACACCCGTCGGACATGGAACTCGATGATGCCCTGGTCGTTGGCGGGGTTCGCCGGCGACAGGTACCGCCACATCCGGGGACGCGACGGCACCTGCACGCTCACGTACTGACCGGCGGTGTAGGTCATCGGCTCGTCGAGTTGCAGGCGGACGATCGACACGTCCTTGCGGACCTGGAGGTGCTCGATCACGGTCGCGCCCCACGCCGGCGGGCCGCTTGCGGCGTTGGCCGCGTCCATCATGGTGGCGGCGACGACCGAGAGGACGTCGCGCCAGGCCTGCTCGAGTTCGTCGGTCCACGGCTCGGTCGAGGGGAACTGCTCCACCGCGGCGATCAGGGAGTTGCCGACGGCGACGTAGTGCGCGTCCTCGATTCCGTACTTACGGTGGTCGCGGCCGAGCTGGGCGAGGTAGGCGAGGATCTGCCCGGATTCCTCCTCGAGCCGTTCGATCACGTACTGGACGGCGGAGATCAACCGGTCGCGTTGCACGTCCATGGCCGCGGGGAAGAAGTCCCGGGCGTCGGGATACCGCGCGAACAGCAGGGCATAGAAGGACCGCGACAGAGTCTGGGGCCCGTCCGGCACCGCCGCGATAGCCTTGAAACTCGACCGGACCAGCGATATTGCCTGTGAATCCACCGCGCATCCTCGTCACCGACTGAACGCGGCCTCGCCGCGAAGTACTTGGGCAGACTATAGGCGCGGGCGCCACGCCGCAGACCAGGTCCCTTGTTTTCCGCCCTGGTCGTGCTATCCGACCGCTCGGTCTGCACTTTCCCAGTACCGGGAGCGCAGCGCCTTCTTGTCCAGTTTGCCGAGCGGGGTGAGCGGCAGCGTGTCGACGAAGTCGATCGATTTGGGGGCGTGCACCGATCCCTTCGCGGCCCGCACCCGTTCGACGAGTTCGGCGGCGTCGACCGTCTGCCCGGCCCGCAATACCACGCACGCCTTCACGGCCTCGCCCCACTTCTCGTCCGGAACGCCGACCACCGCGACCGAGCCGACGGCCGGATGCGCCGAGATGACGTCCTCGATCTCCCGGGGGAACACGTTGAATCCGCCGGTGACGATCATGTCCTTCTTTCGGTCGACGATCGTCATGAATCCGTCTTTGTCCTTGCGTGCGACGTCGCCTGTGTGCAGCCATCCCCCGCGGAAGGCCTCGGCGGTCTCGGCGGGCTTCTTCCAGTACCCCTTCATGACCAGCGGGCCGCGGACGCAGATCTCACCGAGCTCACCCTGGGGGACCTCGTTCAGGTCGTCGTCGAGCAGGGCGACGTTCAGCCAGGGCACGGGACGCCCGCACGTCGCGAGCCGGCTGGGATCGTCCGCCAGGTGCTCTTCCTTCCGCAGCACCGCGATGGTCATTCCGCATTCGGTCTGGCCGTAGAATTGGAAGAAGATCTGGCCGAACTTCTCGATGCCCTCCTTCAACCGGGCCGGCGACATCGCCGAGGCGCCGTAGAAAAGGGTCTGCAGGCTGGACACGTCCCGCTTCGGCAGGTCGGGGTGATCCATCAGCAGGTAGATCATGGTGGGGACGAGCATCGTGGCCGAGATCTTGTGCTTCTCGATCGCCTCGAGGACGGCACCGGGCTCGAACGCGGGCAACACGATCAGCGCGCCGCCACGCAGCAGGGTCGGGATGAAGAAGGCGGCGCCGGCGTGCGACAGCGGCGTGCAGATGAGGAAACGCGGTTCGTCGGGCCACTGCCACTCGGCCATCTGAATCTGGTTGAGCGTCGCGCCGGACTGGTAGGAGCCGACGACGCCCTTCGGCTTGCCGGTGGTGCCGCCGGTGTAGACCATGCTGCTGTTGTCGTCGGCGGCCACGTCCGCCGCCCGCAGGCGTTGCGGGGTGAAGTTCTCGGCGAGGGCGAGAATGTCGGTACCCACTTCGGACGGCCCCAACGACAACACGTTCTCGATCGACGGCGACTGCGCCACCAGTTCGGCGGCGCGCTCCTCGAAGGCGGTGGGATCGAAGATCAACGTCTGAATCTCGGCGTCCCCAACGATGTACAGATGGTCGTCGAGCGAGCCCATCGGGTTCAGCGCGCTGGCGCGGCATCCGGAGATCATGGTGGCGCCCATGCTGATGAGCACTTCGGGCCTGTTCTTGGACAGCATGGCGGTGCTCGTGCCTTTACCGATTCCGAGTGAAGCCAGTGCCTGCGCAAAGCAACTGATCTGATCGCGCATCTCACCGCCGGTGAGGACGACGTCGCCGAGGTAGAGCGCCGGCTTGTCGGAGTTGCGTTCCAGTGCAGTGATGAGGAGGTCTGCAGCGAAGGCGGGTCGATGCAGATCTGCGAACTCGTCGGTCATCTGTAATCCTTCTACTCCCGCGACGCCGAGGCGCATTGGTCCGGCGGCCTGGATTTCCTGTGTCCTGGGTCACCGACACCCTAACCGGAAACCGGAAAAACTGAAACCTGTTCCACCTGGCTCGCGGGTGGCGACGGCAACTCCGCGCCGGAACACGTCCGATATCGTGAGGTCCATGAGTCCGCAGGACCGAATCGCAAAACGGATCTCGACCGCGGCGCAGAGCGCGCACGTCTTCCTCGCCACGGCGGAATCCCTCACCGGCGGGCAGATCTCATGCATTCTCGGCGCCGCGCCCGCGTCCTCCGACTGGTACCGGGGCAGCGTGGTCGCGTATTCCAGCGAAGTGAAACACCGGGTGCTGAAGGTGCCGGACGGTCCCGTCGTCAGTGAGGCCAGTGCCCGCGCGATGGCAAGTGCGGTCGCGGAACTGCTCGGAGCCGACATCGCCGTCGCAGTGACCGGTGCGGGCGGCCCCGACCCCCAGGACGGGCAACCGCCGGGGACCGTCTGGTTCGGACTCTTCACCCACGGCCGCATCGACACCGAGATGCACCGATTCGACGGTGAACCGCAGGACGTCGTGACCGCAACGACCGACCGTGCCCTGGAACTGCTCGAGCAGGCGCTGACCTCCGCGCCCGGTCGAGTTCCTCCCCCTCTCGCATAGATCTCCGAGAGTCGGGTAATCGTCCGTGCGGGCACCTCTACACCCGAGGAGGATTTCCGTGCCGAAGACCACCGACAGCGGCAAGCCGAAGAAGCGCGAGCTCCCCGGGACGCTGAAGAAGTCGTCCGAGAAGGCGCAGCGCACGTTCGCCAAGGTGTACGACTCCGCAATGGACCAGTACGGGGACGAGGAACGGGCGCATCGCGTCGCGTACGACGCCCTCAAACACAGCTACGAGAAGGTCGGGGACCACTGGGAGGCCAAGGACGAGAAGGGCCCCTCGGACGAGCGCGCGAAGAGCGGCGGCCCGAACGCGTCCGGTGAGACGGCAGAGGGCGTCGACGCCAACGCGAGCAAGGACCACCTCATGCACATCGCGCAGCGACTCGATCTACACGGCCGGTCCACCATGACCAAGGACGAACTCGTCGACGCGATCGAGAAGGCGAACCGGAGAGCCCGATGAGAGCCGTGACGTGGCAGGGCAAACGGAAGGTCAGCGTCGACACCGTTCCCGACCCGGTGATCGAACAGAAGACCGACGCTGTCGTCGAGATCACCACCACCAACATCTGCGGCTCCGACCTGCACCTGTACGAACTGCTCGGTGCGTTCATGAACGAGGGCGACATCCTCGGCCACGAACCGATGGGCATCGTCCGCGAGGTGGGGTCCGAGGTGACCGACGTGAAGGTCGGCGACCGGGTGGTCATCCCGTTCCAGATATCCTGCGGCAGCTGCCACATGTGCGATCGGAAGCTGTTCACCCAGTGCGAGATCACCCAGATCCGGGACGAGGGCATGGGCGCGGCGCTGTTCGGCTATTCGAAACTGTACGGGAGCGTTCCCGGCGGCCAGGCCGAGTATCTTCGGGTGCCGCACGTGAAGAACACCCACATCACGGTTCCGGAGGGTCCACCGGATTCGCGCTTCGTGTATCTGTCCGACGTGCTGCCGACGGCATGGCAGGCCGTCGAGTACGCGGAGATACCCGACGGCGGTTCCGCCGTCGTTCTCGGGCTCGGACCGATCGGCGACATGGCGGCACGCATCGCCACGCACAAGGGTTTTCGGGTCATCGGCGTCGATCTCGTGCCCGAGCGGCTCGCCCGAGCGCGGGCGCGGCAGATCGAGACGGTCGACCTGAACGACGCCGAGGGTGAACTCGGCGACGTGATCCGGGAGATGACCGACGGCCGCGGACCCGATTCCGTCATCGACGCCGTCGGCATGGAAGCGCACGGCTCCCCCGGCGCGAAACTCCTGCAGCAGATCACGTCGTACCTGCCCGATGCCATCGCGGCCCCGTTGATGTCGACGGCGGGAATCGACCGGCTGCACGCGCTGTACTCGGCCATCGACATCGTGCGGCGCGGCGGCACCCTCTCGCTCATCGGGGTGTACGGAGGAATGGCGGACCCGATACCGATGCTCACCCTGTTCGACAAGCAGATTCAGCTGCGGATGGGGCAAGCCAACGTGAAGCGGTGGGTGCCGGACATCCTGCCGTTGCTCACCGACGCCGACCCCCTGGGTGTCGACACGTTCGCCACTCACGAACTGCCACTGGACCACGCGCCGCACGCGTACGAGATCTTCCAGAAGAAGGAAGACGGCGCTGTGAAGATTCTCCTGAAGCCGTGATGTCTTCCCTCTGGCTCGATCACGTCGCCGGTCACCGCGGCGCGGTAACGGGGCGATCGTGGGACGAACGCGGACGGTACGACACCGTGGTGGTGGGCGCGGGGGTGACCGGGCTGATCACCGGGTTACTGCTCGCCCGTGCGGGACAGCACGTCGCCGTCGTCGAAGCGCGAACCATCGGGGCCGTCACGACAGGGAACACCACGGGCAAGGTCAGTGTGCTACAAGGTACCCGGCTCGCCGAGATCGGCCGACGCCACGCGTCGCACATCCTGCGCTCGTATGTCGAGGGAAACCTGGAAGGCCAGCAGTGGCTGCTCCGGTACTGCCACGACCGCGAGATTCCCGTCGGCACGGCACCGGATTTCACGTTCGCGCAGACCGAGTCCGGCGTCGACGCGGTGCGCGCCCAGTACACGGCCGCGCGATCGGCGGGCCTGCCCGTGCGACTCGTGCCCGAACTCGAGATACCGGTGCCCCACGTCGACGCCGTCACACTCGACGACCAGGCGTTCCTGGACCCGATGCCCGTTCTCCATGCGGTGGCCCGCGACCTGATCACACACGGCGGCGACGTGTTCGAGCACCGTCGTGTGACGTCGGTCCGGACGCTGGTGCGATTCCAGGTCCTGTCGACGCCGGACGGCGACATCGAAGCCCGCCGCGTGGTTCTCGCGACGGGAACTCCGATCCTCGATCGCGGAGGATTCTTCGCCCGGCTGAAGGCGGAACGATCGTATGCGGCGGCGTTCCGGGTGCCGGGCGGTGCACCCGGGGGCATGTACCTGACCGCCGATCAGCCCACCCGGTCGCTGCGCCCAGCCGAGGCCGGTCGTGTTCTGGTCGTCGGCGGCAACGGTCACGATGTCGGGCGAAGCACGTCGCCGCAGGCAGCGGTCGACGATCTACTGGCCTGGACCGGTCGTCATTTTCCCGGGGCGACGCCGACCCACCGCTGGTCGGCGCAGGACTACTCCTCGCTGAACGCGCTCCCCTACGTCGGCCCACTGGTTCCCGGCAGTGACGGCATTCTCATCGCCACCGGCTACGGCAAGTGGGGTCTCTCGAACGGCGTCGCCGCCGGTCTCGTGCTCGCCGGACGCATTCTGGGTGGCCACATGCGGTGGGGTGAGGCATTCCAGAGCTATTCGCCGACGCAGCTTTTCGACCTTCCGGCGGCGGTGAAGGCGAACGGCGAGGTGGCGGTGGAGATGGTCGCGGGCTGGGGTGACGCGCTCGTGGGGCGGCAACGCGGGCAGGGCCGGGCACGCATCGTGCGAGAGGGACTGCTGCCCGTCGGCGAATACACCTCGGACGGTCACACCGAGCGTGTCTGCGCCGTCTGCCCGCACCTCGGTGGCGTGCTCCGCTGGAACGATGCGGAGGCTTCGTGGGACTGCCCGCTGCACGGGTCCCGATTCACTGCCGGCGGAACACTTCTCGAGGGCCCCGCAACCACCGATCTCCGACGACTCTGATTCCCACCCGATTGGCTTCGGGCCGACCGGGTACCCGTCGCTTGTGTTCACCAGAGGAAGGAAGTGCCCATGACATCGGCAGACACACTGCGCGGCCGGAAGGTCGCGATCCTGGCCACCGACGGGGTCGAGGAAGTCGAACTCGTCGAACCACGAAAGGCCGTGGAGGACGCCGGCGCGGAGGTTCGGCTGATCTCGTTGTCCCCCGGCAAGATCCAGGCCATGAACGCGGACGTGAACGCGGCAGGCACCTACGCCGTCGACGCCGTGGTCGGCGACGTGTCGGTCGCCGACTTCGACGCACTGATCCTGCCCGGCGGCACCACGAACCCCGACCACCTTCGGATGGACGAGTCAGCCGTCGCCTTCGTCCGCGACTTCGTCGCTTCGGGCAAACCGGTGGGCGTGATCTGCCACGGACCGTGGACGTTGGTCGAGGCCGACGTCGTCCGCGGCCGCACTCTCACGTCGTATCCGAGCGTGCGCACCGACATCCGCAACGCCGGCGGAACCGTGGTCGACGAGGAAGTGGTGGTCGACAACGGATTGGTGTCGAGCCGCAACCCCGACGACCTGCCCGCGTTCTGCGCGAAGATCGTCGAGGAATTCGCCGAGGGCCGTCACCCGCAGTGACTAGTCCATCGGCGAGTGTGGTCGGGTCGGGTCCGTTGCGGGCGTCGACCCGACCCGCGCCGTGAAGAATCCGAGCGCGACCATTCCGGCGCCGAGTGCGAAGTGCAGCCAATTGTCGGCCGTGTTGACCGGCACGAAGTTCGCCGCACTGGCCTGGTCGATCACCAGTCCGTAGATCCACAGAACGAGATAGACCACACCGCCGACGATCAGGTACAGGCGCGCAGTCTGTACGGTCCGGGCGAATGCGATGCCGGCGACGCCGAAAATCAGGTGAACGAGGTTGTGCAGCACCGAAACCTGGAATATTCCCAGCAGTTTCGCACCCGAATGGTGCCCGGCGCCGCCGAGCAGATCGTAGTCGGTCGTGATGCCGGGAACGAAGCCCAGGATCCCGACCAGGAGGAATACCGCACCCACGACGAGCGCGGCGATCTGAACCGGCGACTTCGTCCGGGATGACTCGCGCGTACCCATTGCTCTGCCCTTCCTTCGCGATCGACTGGTCCCCGATTACCCGTCAGCGAACACGTCAACCGCCCAGCGCCGTCAGCGGGAGTCCGGCACCGTCACCACCACGCGGGTGCCCGATCCGGGTGAGGACGTGACGTCGAAGGTGCCGCCGAGGTTTTCGACCCGCACGATGTGCGACGCCAGCCCGATGTGCCCCTGCGCCACCCGTTCCGGGACGACGGCCGGATCGAAACCGGCGCCGTCGTCGGCGACCGTCAGCGTGGTCCGCCCGTCGGCGCGGGTGAGTGCGAATTCGATCGTCGTGGCACGGGCGTGTCTGGTCACGTTGGTGAGCAGTTCCCGCGCCACCCGGTAGAGCAGCTCCTGGCAGTCGGGGTGACCGACGTCGTCGAGGCTCACCGACATCTCGAACCCCCGCCGGGCGTAGAGATCGGTGAGCTCGAGCAGCGCCGCGGTGAGGCCCAGCTGCGCGAGGACCTGCGGATGCAGTGTGGTGACCGTGGACCGCAGTTGCGCCGCGGTCTCGCGGAGGGCGGACTCGGCGGCGACGAGCATGTCGTCCGGGTTTCGCTCCAGGGCCTCCTCCACGTCCAGCCGGGCGGCCAGGACATTCTGCAGGGGCCCGTCGTGAAGGTCTTCGGCCAGTTGCCGTCGCTCGCGTTCCTCGGCGCCCATCGATTCGGCGATCAGCTGCCTGCGCACATCCATCAGCGAGATCACCGTCGCAGAGCGCCGGACCAGCACGTACGACAACGCCGTCGTCGCGGCCGCGAGCCACAACAGAAACCCGAAGTAGAGGTACACCTCGTCGGGGAAACCGACTGCGTCGTCGCGCTTGGAGTAGATGATCCACACCACCTGGTACCCGACGGCGGTACAAACCCCGACGATCGCCGTCAGACGCGGCCGGTACTGGAACGCCACCGAGATCGGCAGCAGGAAGAACACCGGCAGCAGCACCGACGTCGCGCCGCCCGAGGCGATACACAACGCCACCACCGCGGTGACGTCCGCCGCGGTGGACACCCAGCCCGCCCACGGTCCGACGTCCCGCACCAGAACGAAGATCAGCCAGCCGAGCGCCAGAGCCGCATACCCGATCAGCAGCCCGGCGAAGACGTCGGGTTTCCAGTGCACCACGCGGATCACCGGCCCGAGCAGCGCCATCAGCCCGATCAGCGGTAACCGGAGAATGGCGGTCACCCGGACGGCCTCGGTGCTGTAGCGACGGACTACGCGACTCTGGGACGGAAGCGGCACGTCACTCCAGCAAGCCGCGTCGCATCGCCTCGGCCACCGCGGCCGCGCGGTCGCTCACCCCGAGCTTCTCGTAGAGGCGCTGGACATGGGTCTTGACCGTCGACGGTGCCAGATACAGCTCACCGGCGATCGTGGGAATGCTCTGGCCGCGCGCAATGAGCGCCAGCACTTCCTTCTCCCGGCCGCTCAGCGCCGGCCCGACCGGTTCACTGCGACGACGCACCTCGCCGGCCAGTCCGACGGCGAGGGAGGCGGGGAGGACGTCGCGGCCCTGAGCGCAGTCCAGGACGGCTTTCACGATCTCCGCCCGAGTGGACTCCTTGGGCAGGAACCCCGCCGCCCCCTCCTGCAACGCGTGGTAGACGATCGCGGACTCGTCGTGCGCCGACAGCAGCAACACCCGCGTGGCGAGTTCGGCTCGCCGGACGGCCGCCGCCACCTGGGAACCGTCCAGCTCCGGCATCCGATAGTCGAGCAGTGCGACGTCGGGGGCGAGTTCGCGGATCAGGGCGAGCGCCGCCGCACCGTCGTCCGCCTCGCCGACCACCTCGATGTCGCCACTCGCCAGGAGCGCACGGACGACACCGTCCCGAAAGATCGGGTGGTCGTCGCCCACCACCACACGCACGGCGCTCACGGCGCGGTCCGATGCGAAGCGACTCCGGCGAAGTCCATTGCTCACTTTCTCACGAGAGCAGGCCCGCGCGGAGCACTTCGCGGCGCCGGTGTCCCCCGATCGGTGGACACCGAATTCATCCCGCCCTCGGTCCTGTCGGTGGACAGACGACGGCGCACATTCGCGACATAGTTGGTGCACACCGGAAAACGGGGAGATCGGAAACCGAAACCCCCACGGCCCCAGACGTTCCCCCCGAAGTGTCACAACTCAGGAGAAGCCATCATGCGCACCCTCGCCCGCCGCCGCGTCGCACTCTTCATCGCACTGCCCGCCACCGCAGTGGCCGTCACCGGATTCGCCATCGCCGCAGCCGGTGTTGCCACCGCGGGCACGATGCCGACATCGGGACCCACGATCGCGATGACGATCAGCAACGACACCGACCTGCCGATGGTCCTCGCGGGCTCGTCGAACCCCTACGGGCAGTGGATTCAGGCGCCGTCGGACTACCTCGCCCCGCACAGCAGCCAGATCGTGAAGGCATTCTCCACCGATCCGAACGGCGTCGAGGTGGACGCCACCTACTCGCTCCCCGGTGGTGCCCAGGCCGTGTTCCGCGCCGACAACTACAGCAACACCACCGACGTGGACGGCACCCGCGTCGACGCCGACTACGGCCACGCCTACGGCATCAGCAGCTGGATCGACTCGGGCTACCCGAACATGAACGCCGGCTACCACCTGTACGGACACCCCTGACAGACGATCCCGACCATCCACCGAACACTCGAAGAAAGCCGGAGAACATGATCATGCACGTCACCGAGACCCCCACCCCCACCGTCTCCCGCACGATGTGGACCACCGAGGAGATCAAGGCACGTCTCGAGGAGATGAACATTCCGCGATCACGCACCCGCCGCGGGCCCCGCTGGGGCAACCGCGACCGATGAGCCGGGGGTTGGGACCCGATGTCGCACTGGTTCACTCCGACAGGACCAGTGCGACATCGGTTCGGTTCACCCGAGAGATCGCCGGGTCAGCGCTGGTGTCGCGGCTTCCACACGACGAGCGCATTGCTCCGCGGGATCGGCACCAGGTCGCGCCGGTAGCCGGCGTGAATCTTGGCGATCTCCTCGGCCAGCTCGCGAACCCGGTGCTGTAGAGCCTCCACCTGGTTGGTGAGTTCGATGATCCGCTTGATCCCGGCGAGGTTGACGCCCTCGTCCTGCGAGAGGCGCTGCACCTCACGGAGCAGCGCCACATCCCGCGGCGAGTACCGTCGCCCGCCACCGGACGTGCGGTGCGGGGTGACGAGACCGAGCCGGTCGTAGTTGCGCAACGTCTGGGCGTGCATGCCGGCGAGTTCCGCGGCCACCGAGATCACGAAGATCTGGGCGTCCGGATCAACGGCGGTCTCGCGTGGATCCTGGGTCGTATCGCTCATCAGGCACCTGCCCACCCGGCCCTGGGATCGAATCCGCTGGCCTTCTCTGCTTCCAGATAGGTCTTCAGTGCTTCGGTGGCGGGGTCGTCGAGCTTCTGCGGAACGGCGACCTTGACCGTGACCAGCAGGTCACCGGCGCCACCCGCGCGCTTGGGAACGCCTCGGCCGCGTACCCGCAGAACCCGGCCGTCGGCTGTGCCCGCCGGAATCTTCACACCGACGCGCCCCTCCAACGTGGGGACGGAGACCGTGGTTCCGAGCACGAGCTCACCGTAGCTGACGGGGACGACGAGGGTGAGGTCGTCGCCGTTGCGGCCGAACACCTTGTCGGGACGCACCCGGACCGTGACGAACAGGTCGCCGGACGGCGCGCCGCGCAGGCCCGCCTCCCCCTGGCCTGCCAGCCGGATCTTCTGTCCGTCGCTGACACCTGCGGGAACGCGGACGGTGATGGTGCGGGTCCGGTTGGTGACGCCGTTGCCGTGGCACACCTCGCACGGCGAGTCGATGATCGAGCCGGTACCGCGGCAGTCGTCGCACGGCTCACTGAACCCGAACGCGCCCTGGTTTCGGCTGACGATTCCGGTCCCGTTGCAGCGCGGGCAGACTCGCGGGCTGGTTCCCGGCTTGGCACCGCTGCCGTGGCAGGTGGTGCACGGCGACGGACTGGTCAGCCGCAGCGGAACGGTGACGCCCAGCGTGGCTTCACGGAATTCGAGGGTCGTCTCCGTCTCGACGTCGCTGCCACGACGGGGACGGTTGGTCGTGCGGGTCGCGCCGCCACCACCGGCGCCGCGATTGAACAGGCCACCGAAGATGTCGCCGAGGCCGCCGTCACCGGCCGCCGCGCCGCCGCCACCGAACAGGTCGTTGATGTCGAATCCGCCCTGGCCGAAACCGCCGGCTCCGGGGTTGAATCCGCCGCCGCCCTGACCGAAACCGCCGCTCGCGAACAGTCGCCGGGCCTCGTCGTATTCCTTGCGCTTGGCAGGGTCCGAGAGCACGGCGTGTGCTTCGCTGACGGACTTGAAACGCTCCTCGGCCTTCGTGTCGCCGGGGTTCGCGTCGGGGTGAAGGTCGCGGGCGAGTTTGCGGTACGCCTTCTTGATCTCGTCCGCGGATGCGTGGGACGAGACGCCCAGCTCCTTGTAGAAGTCCTTTTCGATCCACTCCCGTTGGCTCACTGGGCGTCTCCTCCTCTCGCTCTTACTCTTGTTCCGACTCGGCGGGCTTCGCCGCCTCGTCGGAGGTGTTCGCGCCGGCATCGCCGGCGCGATCGATCACAGCTACCATCGCATGCCGCAGGACGCGATCACCGAATTTGTAGCCCTTTCGCATCACCGTGCCGAGAACGGGGTCGTGACCCTCGCCCTCGTGCTGCACTGCCTCGTGCAGCGCCGGATCGAATGCGTCGCCCTCGGCACCGAACTCGCTCAGCCCGAGCGAGGTGAGGGTGCCGGTGAGCTTGTCTGCCACACCCTTCAGCGGCCCCGAGTCGAGGTCGCCGTGGCTGCGTGCACGGTCGAGGTCGTCCAGCACCGCGATGAGTTCACCGACGACGGACGCCTTGGCGTTCGCGATGTCGGCCTGCTTGTCGCGCTGGACGCGGCGGCGGTAATTGGCGTATTCCGCCTGCAGTCGCTGCAGGTCAGCGGTGCGCTCCGCCAACTCGTCCGTCTCCGGAGCTGCCGTGTCCGGCAGGTCCCCTTCGTCCACCGAGCCGGGCTGCGGGGCGGCAGCGGTGCCCGCGAGGGGCTCCACTACCGGCTCCGCGTCCCGTGTCCGACCGGTCTCGGGGTCGATCTTCCGCTTGTCCACGAAAGTGACCGGTTCCTGCTCGGTGTTGTCGGACGTCACTTCTTCTCCGAGTCGGACGGCTCGTCCACGACCTCGGCGTCGACGACGTCGTCGGCACCACTCGCGCCGGAACCGTCGGTGTTGGCGGCTTCCTCGGCGGCACTGGCCTCGTAGATCGCCTGGCCGAGGGCCTGCGACTCGGTGGCCAGCTTCTCGACCGCGGTCTTGACGGCCGCGATGTCGGTGCCTGCGAGAGCCTCGTTGGCTTCCTTGATGGCAGCCTCGACCTTCTCCTTGACGTCGGCGGGCACCTTGTCCTCGTTGTCCTTGATGAACTTCTCGGTCTGGTGCACGAGCGACTCGGCCTGGTTGCGCACCTCGGCCTCCTCGCGGCGGGCCTTGTCTTCCTCGGCGTGAGCCTCGGCGTCCTTGACCATCCGCTCGATCTCTTCCTTGGACAGACCGGAGCCGTCCTGGATCTTGATCGTGTTCTCCTTGCCGGTGCCCTTGTCCTTGGCGGTCACGTGCACGATGCCGTTGGCGTCGATGTCGAAGGTGACCTCGATCTGCGGCACGCCACGCGGGGCGGGCGGCAGGTCGGCCAGCTCGAACGAGCCGAGCAGCTTGTTGTGCGAGGCGATTTCGCGCTCACCCTGGAACACCTGGATCTGCACCGAGGGCTGGTTGTCGTCAGCGGTGGTGAAGGTCTCGGAACGCTTGGTCGGGATGGTGGTGTTGCGCTCGATGAGCTTGGTCATCACGCCACCCTTGGTCTCGATGCCGAGGGACAGCGGGGTGACGTCGAGGAGCAGCACGTCCTTGACCTCGCCCTTGAGGACGCCGGCCTGCAGGGCGGCGCCGACGGCGACGACCTCGTCCGGGTTGACGCCCTTGTTGGGCTCACGGCCACCGGTCAGCTCGCGCACCAGATCGGAGACGGCGGGCATACGGGTGGAACCACCGACGAGCACGACGTGGTCGATGTCCTTGACGGCGATGCCGCTGTCCTTGATCACGGCCTGGAACGGCGCGCGGGTGCGGTCGAGGAGATCGGACGTGATCTTCTGGAACTCGCTGCGGGACAGCTGCTCGTCGAGGAACAGCGGGTTCTTGTCCGCGTCGACGGTGATGTAGGGCAGGTTGATCGACGTGCTCTGCGAGGAGCTCAGTTCGATCTTGGCCTTCTCGGCGGCCTCGCGGAGACGCTGCAGAGCCATCTTGTCCTTGGTCAGATCGATGCCGTTCTGAGCCTTGAACTTGTCGACGAGCCACGTGACGATGCGCTCGTCCCAGTCGTCACCACCGAGGTGGTTGTCGCCGGACGTGGCGCGAACCTCGACGACGCCGTCGCCGATTTCGAGCAGCGAGACGTCGAAGGTGCCGCCACCGAGGTCGAAGACCAGGATGGTCTGTTCCTTGTCGCCCTTGTCCAGGCCGTAGGCCAGTGCGGCCGCGGTGGGCTCGTTGACGATGCGCAGGACGTTGAGACCGGCGATCTGGCCGGCTTCCTTCGTGGCCTGACGCTGGGCGTCCTCGAAGTACGCGGGGACGGTGATCACGGCGTCGGTGATGTCCTCACCCAGGTACGCCTCGGCGTCGCGCTTCAGCTTCATGAGCGTGCGCGCGCTGATCTCCTGGGGCGTGTACTTCTTGCCGTCGATCTCCACGTTCCAGTCGGTGCCGATGTGGCGCTTGACGGAGCGGATGGTGCGATCGACGTTGGTGACGGCCTGGTTCTTCGCGGGCTGGCCGACCAGCACCTCACCGTTCTTGGCGAAGGCGACGATCGACGGGGTGGTGCGTGAACCTTCGGCGTTGGCGACCACTACGGGCTCGCCGCCTTCCAGCACAGACACGACCGAGTTCGTTGTACCGAGGTCGATACCGACGGCACGAGCCATAGTGTTCCTCACTTTCGTTTTGCAGTCCTGTGGGCAGGTTTTTCATTACTGAACTGCGATGTTGGCGCTTAGTGAGCGCCCTCCGCTCAAGTTTGCACTCCGACACCGTCGGGAGTCAATTCGAACTTGAGTCTTGCACGCTCATGTTGTCGTAAGGCTCAACGGAGGGGTGCGGAGATTTGTTCCCGGATGCCCGCATTTTGTTCGGGCGCCGTGTTTCGGCGGCGTGCTTCGGGGCCGCCGACACGGACCCGCGCGTCGGCCCGCCACGGTACGGCAGGTCGATAGGATCGCAGCGTGACGACACCCGAACAGCCGCGACGCCGGCCGGAACCGCCGCGACCCGTACCGCCGCGTCCGGAGTTCGCGGTCACCCCGCTGCGCGCCACCCCCACCGATGCCACCCCGAAGGCGGTCGCGGTGTCACTGTCCGCCTGGGTGGGATCGTTCGTCGTTCTCGCCGGAATCGCCGGGGCCATCGCGCTCGACCTCGGCGCGGTCCGCGACGCCCTCGAGGCCTCGGTCGCCGCGGACAATCCCGGGGACTCCGCGACAGACATCACCGACACGGTGAACCTGACGCTGATCGGCAGCGGCGCCATCGCCGTCGTCCTGATCCTCCTCGGACTGCTGGGGATACAACTTCTGCGCGCCCGGAAACCGGCGGGCCAGATCACCCTCGCCGTCGTCGGCGTCCTCAGCGCCGCCGGCGGGGTGGGCCTGTGGACCCTGCTGTCCGACGCCGGTGACGCGACCGCCGGTGTGCTGCAATGGGCGCCGCTCGCCTACAGCGCCCTCGTCGCGGTGGGAGTGCTCGCCCTGTTCGCCCCCGGTGTGTCTCCGTGGCTGCGCCGGAACCGCTGACCGGACTCACACCTGGCACGGATCGGTGCTGCCGTGGAACTCCGGGTCGGGGTCGTATTCTCGGTTGGACGTGCCCGAATACTCGGGATCGGGGTCGTACTCGTCGTTGGTCGTCCCCGTGAAGTCGGGGTCCGGGTCGTACTCGTCGTTGGTCGTGCCCTCGTAGGAGGAGTTGCAGGCCGGGTGGGCGGCAGCGGTCTGGGTCACGGACGCGGCGCCGAACACGAGAGCCACGGCTGCCAGTGCGGTCATCGTCGTGCGGATCATGATGATTCCTTTCATCGGTGGGCTGATCATCGGTGGGCTGGGCGGACCCAGAAGAGAGAACCGAGCGGGGTCACCCGTGTGCGGGCTGGTGGGGCATCGCGGGTTCGCCCGCGCCGATCCGGCTCGACCCGGCGACATCGGCGTGACGCGTCACCGTGGGGGTACCCAATTCGGGGCGCGCGACACCCGGCGCGAGCGGCGGAATCGTCAGGGCTCGCCGGAATTCCATCTGCCCGCCGGTGTCGCTCTCGGCGGCGGTCGAGGCGTACGCGAACGTGCCGACTCCCACCGTGACGGCGACGAGGACGGGCGACACCATGCCCCCGAGAACGCGAAGCCATACGCGTCGGCGGGAGGGCCGGGGTGCCGGTCCCGGAGAATCGAAGTTCATACCGAGAATCCTTCGCGGCGCGCGCTTTCCACACATCCAGGAAGGCACCCAACTTGGACCCCGAGAAAAACCCTGAGAAGGCCTTCCTAATGAGGACCGTTTCTGACCTCAATCGCTTCTACTCTTCTTCTCATGACCACTTCGCAGAAGTCCCCCGCCACCGGTGAGCGCGCCGACCTCCTCCAGATCCTGCAGGAGCAGCGAGCCACCCTGTTGATCACGGTCCGCGGCATCGACGACGAACAGGCACGGCAGCGCTCGACCGTCAGCGACCTGACGCTCGGCGGACTGATCAAGCACGTGTCCCACACGGAAAAGCACTGGGTCGAAACCATTCTCGAACCCGACGAGAACGCGGAGTTCGACATGGAGTGGGCGATGGAGAAGTACTACATGCGCGACGACGAAACCCTCGAGGGACTGCTCGCCGAGTACGCCGAGGTGGCCCGCGCGACGGAGGCCGCCGTGGCCGGCCTCGACGACCTGGACGTGCTCGTCCCACTGCCCACCGCACCCTGGGCACCCGAGCGGCAGTGGTGGACGATCCGCCGCACCCTGCTCCACATCATCCGGGAGACCGGCCACCATTCCGGTCACGCCGACATCATCCGGGAATCCCTCGACGGCGGAAACACCACCATGCAGATGGGCGCCGACGCGGGCATGGAGTTCTGACCCGCCCGGCGGAACAGACGAAAACACCTCACCGGGTTCGGGTTCCGGTGAGGTGTTCTCTTCATGTGGCGTTTTCGAGTGTTGACTTACCTCCTGCGGTTCAACTTTTGCCGACTGGTGAAGACCATGGTGCCGCGCTGCGGGGGCACCGGCTACCTACCCCAGGGTGAATCCTGCCCACCTGGTGCTGCGGCTACGCCTCCGCGGTGACCGAGAGCACGACCACGTCGTCGGGAAAGGACGCGGGTGTCTGCAGACCCACGACCGCGAGGGCCCGGCCCGTCATCGAGACGCCGAGTACCTCGCTCCCCGCGGACAGTCCGTCGGCTCGTCCACCCGGTGGCTGTACGTCGAACCACGCGGGCGGTTTCAGGCCCTCGTCCGGTGCACCGGCGAAGACGGGACGCACCCGATAGCGCCGGTCGGGGTCGAGCCCGGGCAGCGTGAACCTGCCCCGCGGTGACACCTCGGAGCGCCCCACGTACGCGAGGAAGAACAGCGCCTCCGCCCGGTCCGCTGCGACCGCACCGTAGACGAGCAGGGTCGGGTCGATCTCGTCGGCCCGCACCATCGTTCCGGTGTGCAGGAGTTCCCGGTGCCGCTTGTACAGGTCGATCCACACCGCGAGCTGTGCGTTCTCGTCGTCGGTGGCGGTCGCGAGATCCCACTCGATCCCGAGGTGCCCGTACAGCGCCGTCCCCGCCCGGAACGACAGGCGGTGGTACCGGCCCGTCGTATGGGAGATTCCGGACGCGATGTGCGAGCCCAGCAGTTCGGGGGGAAGCAGCTGCATCGTCCACCGGTTCATCTGCTGACGCTCGAGCGGATCGATGCAGTCCGAGACCCAGACGCGGTCGGTGCGCTCGAGGATGCCGAGGTCCACCCGCGCTCCGCCCGACGAGCAGGATTCGATCTCCAGTCCGGGGAAGCGGCGCTTCAGTTCGTCCATCAGCCGGTACGTCGCAAGGGTCTGGTCGTGGACGCCGGCGCGGCCGTGCGGTGCGGTACCGGCGTCGATCAGGTCGCGGTTGTGGTCCCACTTGATGTAGGCGATGTCGTACTCGGTGAGAATCGCGGACATCCGCTCGAGGATGTGGTCGTACGCCTCGGGGATCCCCAGATTGAGCACCTGCTGGTTCCGCGACGGCACGGGCGTGCGCCCGCCGGTCGCCATGACCCACTCGGGATGCTCCCGGGCGAGGTCGGAATCGAGGTTGATCATCTCCGGTTCGAACCACAGGCCGAACTCCATGCCGAGGGAACGCACGTGATCGACGAGCGGATGCAGGCCGTTCGGCCACACCGTTTCGTCGACGTGCCAGTCCCCGAGGCCCGCCAGATCGTTGCGCCGGTACCTGAACCAGCCGTCGTCGAGCACGTAACGCTCGACGCCGAGCTTCGCCGCGCGATCCGCCAGGTCCGTCAACCGGGCCAGGTCGTGGTCGAAGTAGACGGCCTCCCACACGTTGATCGTGACCGGGCGCGCGCGCCGCGGGTGCGTGGGGCGGGACCGGAGGTAGTCGTGGAAGCGATGCGCCTGGTCGTCGAGGCCGTCGCCGTAGGCGCCGTAGACCCAGGGCGTTTCGTAGCTCTCGCCGTCCGCGAGCCGTACCTCGCCCGGCAGGAGTAGTTCTCCGCCGCCGACCACCTGGAAACCGGTGAAGAGACGTTCGGCGTAGTGCCGGTGGTTGCCGCTGAACGCGACGTGGGTGCCCCACACTTCGCCGCGGCCGAACCCGAATCCGGGCACGCCGACGGAGAGCACCGTCGCGGCGTCCGGGCCGGTGCGTCCCTTCCGTCCTTCGCGTTCGTGGATGCCGACGGTCAGTTCACGGCGCTGCGGGATCCGTTCCTTCCCCCACCGGCCCGCGAAGTCGAGGATCTCGCGGGCCTGCGGTGGGACCGGGAACGCGAGCTGGAGGTCGTCGAGGACGTAGAAGGAGTCGCCCTCGTTCGTGACCTCGGCGCGCGTCCTCAGGAGGCCGCTCGGCAGCAGTTCGATGTCGAGGACCAGACCGAGATCGGCCACCGTGTCCTGCGCGGCGACCCGGACCGCGCCGGCACCGACCGCGACGAGTCCCGACCGGTGCTCGGCTCCGTCGACCGTGAGCGTGGTGGTCGTGAACAGCGGCGACCAGTCGGCGCCGTCCCGGTGCCCGGCGATCCCGGGCTTCCCCACCCACCCGGTGTGGTGTTCGGGGAGTATCGACAGCCGCACCGGGAGATCGACCACGTTGCCCGCCGGGGGCTCGATGTTCGCCTGCGCCAGGGCTTCGACGTCGGCGAGGGCGAGGTCGCCGAGCGCCGCACCCCAGTGCACGATCGCCGGCAACCGTCCCCCGGTGAGGTCCAGCACGATGGACACGCCGCCTGCGGTGAGGTGGACGTACGCGTGCGGTGGAGTTGCACTCACTTGTTGGCTCCCATCGTCAGTCCGGAAACGAAATGCCGCTGCAGCGCCACGAATACGAGCACCGTCGGCAATGCGACGAGCACCGATCCGGCGGCGAGCAGGTTGGTGTCGGTGAAGAAGCTGCCCTGCAGATTCTGCAGCGCGGTGGTGACCGGCAGCTTGTCGCCGCTGACCATCAGCGCCAGTGCCCAGAAGAAGTCGTTGTAGATCCAGGTGATCATGAGCGTCGCGAGCGCGGCCAGGGCCGGACGGCACAGTGGGAGCACCACCTGCCAGTACTGGCGGAACAGCCCGGCGCCGTCCACCGTCGCCGCCTCGAGCAGTTCCGGCGGGACCGTCTTCATGTAGTTGCTCAGCACGAACACGCAGAACCCGGTCTGGAACGCGACGTGCACCAGGATCAGTCCCCAGTAGCTGTCGTAGAGCGAGCCCGACGAACTCATCCAGTACGGCAACGGAATCGCGTTGTACAGCCGGAACAACGGGGTCAGCAGCGTCTGCTGCGGCAGCAGATTGCCCGCGATGAACACCGCCAGCATGATCACGTTGAACTTCCACGGGAACCGGGCGAGCACGAACGCCGCCATCGACCCGATGAACAGGATCAGCAGCACCGCCGGGATGGTGATGAGCATCGAGTTGAGGAAGTAGTGCGGGATTCCGCCGACCTCCCACGACTCGGTGTAATTGCTGAGCGTGAAACCGCCGACCGACAGGTAGCCGTGGGTGAGGACGTAGTCGTAGTCGCGGAACGAGTTGTAGAGCGCCCACAGCAGCGGGAAGATCCACAGCAACGCCAGCGCCGTGAGAAGGAGATATATCGCCGCGTGCGCGGTACTCAGCCGGCGCCGGTTGGCCACCGCGGCCTTGTTGCGGGGCCCGGGCCGGTCGACGGGCGCACTGTGGTCGGCGAGGGGTGTCGTCATGGTCATCAGTCGTCGCTCCGCATCACGATCCAGAGATAGAGGGCAATGAACACCAGCGAGATCACGAGCATGATCGTCGCCAGGGCCGAACCGAATCCGACCCGGCCCGCTTCGCCCACGACGTTGGCGGTGACGAGGGCGGAGATGAGTTCGAGTCCGTTGCGGCCCTTGTTGATCACCCACACGAGGTCGAAGGCGCGCAGGGCCTCGATGACGGTGATGACGATGATCAGCAGGTTGGTCGGCTTCATCAGGGGGAACACGATCCGGAAGAACGTGCGGATCGGGCCGGCGCCGTCCATGAGGGCTGCTTCGCGTACCGACGGGTCGATGGCTTTGAGACCGGCCAAGTACAGCAACATGATGTAGCCGGTGTGCCGCCAGCTCGCGGCGACCATGACGGCCCAGATGTTGACGTCGGGGTTGCCGAGCCAGTCGACGTCCGTACCCAGGATGGTGTTGAGCACGCCGCCGTCGGTGGAGTAGATCAGCTGCCACACGAATCCGACGAGTGCCATCGACAACACCACGGGGATGTAGAAGATGCTCTGGTACAGCCGGCTTCCCTTCAGGCCCCGGTCGAGCAGGACGGCGAGGAAGATGCCGAGGATCGTCGGGAAGACGAACAGGAACGCCAGCCAGAGGACGTTGTTGTGGAGGGCCTGCTGGAACGGTGGGTACGCCTGGACGGCGTCGACGTAGTTCTGCGGGCCGATCCACTCGATGGTGGACGTGCCGCCGATGCCGTCCCAGCGTGCGAACGACAGGATCACCGTGAACACGGTGGGAATCCACACCAGCCCGATCACGATCGCGGCGGGTAGCCCGAGCATGACGGCGATGGTCCACCGGTCACCCCGGCTGCGCCGGACCTTCGGCGCCGGGATCCTGGGTTCGGCTCCGGCCTGGGGAGGAACTGTGCTGGTCATGAATTCACCTGACCTGTCGGGACCGTGATGGTGGTCGTTGTCTTCTCGTGTGCTCTCATTGCCCGAACACCGCCGCCTTCTGACGCTCGATGCTGCGGACCAGGCCGTCGACGTCGTTCGGGTTGCCCAGGAACTGCTGCATCGCCGGAATCATCACGACGGACGCGAAGTCGGGGCGGGTGTCCCGGTCGAGGAACTGGGTGATGGACCCCGCACCCTGGACGAGGGCGGCCGACTTCTGCACGAGCGGAGGGAAACTCGACAGATCGGCGTCACGGTGCGCGGGTATCGCCTGAGGGTCCTGCTTCGCGTACGCGACCGCGGCGTCGGCGCCGGTGAGGAAGGAGAGGAACTGCTGCGCGCCACCGAGGTTGCGCGGGTCCTTGCGCATCATGAATCCGTCCATGGGCGCCTCCACCGCCGAAGTGCCGACGGCGGAGTCGAGTTCGGGGAACGCGAAGAAGTCCAGATCCTCGCGGTCTGGCCCCGCGGGGAAGCTCTGTGCGACGAACATGCCGGCCACCAGCATGCCGACCTCCTTGTTGAGGAGTGCCTGCTGCGCCTCGGACATCTTGCGGCCCAGCGGTTGCGGCTGGTGGAACGGCAGGATCTCGCGCCACGTGTCGAACACCGACCGGACGCGGTTGTCGGTCCAGCTCACGTCGCCCGCGAGGAGGGAGCGGTGGAAGTCGACACCGTTGAGGCGCAGGTCGAGGTAGTCGAACGTGCCGAACGGCGGCCAGCCGTCGCGGACGCCGAATCCGATCGGGGTGAGTCCGTCGGCCTGCATGCGCTTGGACAGGGTCACCCATTCGTCGAACGTCTTCGGCGGCGCGTAGCCGCGCTGCTGCCAGAGGCTGGGACGGTAGAACACGGCCCACGGGTAGTAGAAGAACGGGATCAGGTACTGCCGGCCGTCGGTTCCGGTGGACGCCTCGCGGAAACTGTCGCTGAAGCCGCTGCCGTGCGCTTGCCACACCGAGCTGACGTCGTCGACGAGTCCCTTGTCGGCGAAGTACTTCATGCGGTACCCCGACATCCAGGTGAAGACGTCGTCCGGGGTGCCCTGCAGGTAGTTGTTGACGTTCTCCTGGAACGAGGTGGAGTCGACGGAGTTGATCCGCACGGCGCCGCCGGTTTGCTGCTGGAACATCCCGACGACGTCCTGGACGCCGAGTTTGGCGTTCTTGTCCGACAGCCGCGATCCGAGGGTGATCACGTGGGGGTCGACACCGCTCGTGCACCCGGACAGCAGGCCCGCCGTCGACAGGGCGCCCGCGGCGCCGAGCGCGGCCTTGAGAAAGGTGCGCCGGGAGGGTTGCCACGGGTGCGGCAGCTCGTTTCGGTTCATGGTGCCCTTTTCGATTGAGTACCGGGGTGGTCGGAGTCGCTCACCACCTGATCGAAAATCGAACAACTTCGATCACTTTCGGGTGCTGTCGCCTCACGCACTTACGTGATGCAGGTTACAAAATCACGCCGCACCGCGCATTGTCAACCAACCAGAAGCGCTTTCACCTGCGTAAGTGCAGAAATGTTCATTCGTGTTGACTTTTGAACAGGGATCGGACAGATTGTGAGTATGCACACAGCGAGCGATTCCGGCGGGCGGCACCTGCGGTGGCCGACCCGGGGCATTTCCTTCGGCGGTGACTACAACCCCGAGCAGTGGCCGGAAGAGGTCTGGCAACGCGACGTCGAACTCATGCGCGAGGCTTGTGTCGACTTCGCCACCGTCGGCGTCTTCTCCTGGGCCCGGCTCCAGCCCACTCCGGACACGTGGGATTTCGGCTGGCTCGACCGCGTCCTCGACCTCCTGCACGACGGCGGCGTCCGCGTCGACCTGGCCACCGCGACCGCGTCCCCACCGCCGTGGCTCACGACCGCGCATCCCGAGGTCCGGCCCGTGGACGAGCGTGGCTACCGGTACGAGATCGGCAGCAGGCAGACGTGGAGCCCGAGTTCCCCGATCTACCGCGACCGCTCCCTCGTCCTCGTCGAGAAGATGGCCACCCGATACGGCGGCCACCCCGCACTCGCGCTCTGGCACGTGTCGAACGAACTCGGCTGCCACAACTCACGCTGCTACTCCCCCGACAGCGCGCGGGCGTTCCGGCGGTGGCTGCAACGTCGCTACGGCGACCTCACCGAACTCAACCGGGCGTGGGGCACGACGTTCTGGAGCCAGCACTACAGCGACTGGAACGAAGTGGTGCCGCCCGCCGCGAGCACGACGTTCGGCAATCCCACGCATCTGCTGGACTGGCGCCGGTTCTGCTCGGACGCCCTCCTCGACCAGTACCTCGCCGAGCGGGAGGTGCTGCGGCGCATCACCCCCGACATCCCGGTCACCACCAACTTCATGGTGGGCATGGGCTCACCGCAGTCGCTCGCCGGCGACATGAACTACGCGCAGTGGGCACCCGAACAGGACCTGGTGTCCACCGACCACTACCTGGTGGGGCCGGCGACGGGCGACGGCGCCACCCACCACCGGCTGTCGTTCTCGGCCGACCTGACGCGCGGTATCGCCGGCTCACGGCCGTGGCTGCTGATGGAACATTCGACGAGCGCCGTCAACTGGCAGCCGGTCAACCGGGCGAAGACACCCGGAGAGATGCTGCGCAACTCTCTCGCCCACGTCGCCCGCGGCGCGGACGGTATCGCCTTCTTCCAGTTCCGCGCATCCGACGCGGGTGCGGAGAAGTTCCATTCCGCCCTGGTTCCGCACGCGGGCACCGACTCCGCGCGATGGCGGGAAGTCGTCCAGCTCGGCGCCGTGCTGCGCCGCCTCGAACCGGTGGCCGGCAGCCGCGTCGAGGCCCCGGTGGGTGTGTTGTTCGACTGGGAGTCGCAGTGGGCGTGCGAGCAGGACGGGCACCCGTCCCGGTTGATGCAGCCCATGGCGATCGCCGAACGCGCCCACCACGCCTTCTCCGGCGTCACGTGTGACGTGATCCCCGCGGACGCCGACCTGAGCCGGTACGCCGACCTGAGCCGGTACGCCGTGGTGGTCGTTCCGGCCGTGTACCTGTGCAGCGACGAGGACGCCGCGCGCATCGAGGCCGCGGCCCGCGCCGGCGCCCAGGTGCTGGTCACCGCATTCTCCGGGATCGCGGACCGCGACGATCACATCCGGCTCGGCGGCTACCCCGGGGCGTTCCGCGACCTGCTGGGTGTCCGCACCGAGGAGTTCTTCCCGCTCGGCGCGGACGAGACCGTCGCCCTCGACGACGGCACTGCGGCCCGCATCTGGACCGAGTATCTGACGGTGTCCGAGGACGTGGAGGTACTCGCCCGCCACACCGAGGGGCACCTCCAGGGTGTGCCCGCCCTCACCCGGCGTCCGGTCGGCGACGGCGCCGCCTGGTATCTCGCCACCGTCCCCGACACGCAGAGCTGGACGAGGATCGCCGAAGCGATCTGCGCCGCAGCCGGTCTCGACCTCCACGCTGGGCAGCACGCCGACGTGGAGATCGTGCGCAGGCGGGGCGAGAACGGGTCGTGGCTGTTCGTCCTCAACCACACGACCGAGAAGGTGACCGTCGAGGTGTCCGGCACCGACCTCGTCACCGAACGGGTGGTCGACGGACCGCTCACGCTGGAACCCGGCAGCTGTGCTGTGATTCGCGAAGACAGCGCCGACACCGGCGCCCGGACCCGAAAGGCGGACGCATGATGCTCGCTCGTCAGCGCCAGCAGGTGATCCTCGACGAGGTCACCTCCCGCGGTGCGGTGAAGGTCGTCGACCTCGGCGCGACACTCGGGGTCTCCGACATGACCATCCGGCGCGACATCAACGAACTCGTCGAGCAGGGTCTCGTCGAGCGGGTGCACGGCGGGGTCACCCTGCCGCGGTCGGCGAGTGTGCACGAACCGGGGTTCTCGGCGAAGTCCGAACTCGACCGCGAGGCCAAGCAGGCCATCGCCCGCGCCGCCGCCCGGCTGGTGCGCCCGGGCACGTCGGTGGGCATCTCCGGCGGCACCACCACGCACGCCCTCGCCCGCGAACTCCTCGACGTCCCCGACATCACCGTCGTCACCAATTCGCTGCCCGTCGCCGACGCGTTCCACGAGGGTGGCCGCGACGACCAGACCATCCTCCTGACCGGTGGTCAGCGCACGCCGTCCTTCGCTCTGGTCGGGCCGCTCACGGTCGCCGCGCTGCGCGGCATCCACGTGGACATGCTGTTCCTGGGGACGCACGGGATGGGGATCGACTCGGGACTTACCTGCCCCAATTTGATGGAAGCACAGACCAATCAGGCGCTCGTCGCGTCGTCGCGGCGGGTCGTGGTGCTCGCCGACCACACGAAGTGGGGTGTGACCGCGTTGGCGAACACGATCCCGCTGTCCGACGTCGACATCCTCATCACCGACGCCGGGCTCGAGCGCGCCGCCCAGGAATCTCTTGCCGACCACGTCGGCGATCTCGTGGTGACACGGGAGAACCGGGAAGGACTCGTCGATGACCGTGCGTGACGAACAGGAGGCGCGGGAGACCGGCACACGGCTCCGGATGCGCAAGACCCGGACGACCCTCGCGGACGGCCGCGAACTGATCTACTTCGACGACTCCGAGCCGTATGTGTCGGGCGGCGCCACCCGCGAGTTGGTGGATTCACGGCCGCTGCCGCCGGCGGTGTCGCAGTCGCAGATGCGCTTCGACGTGCTCACCGGGGAGTGGGTGGTCATCGCCGCCCAGCGGATGGACCGCACGTTCCTGCCGCCGCCGGACGCGTCGCCGCTCGCCCCGAGCATGCCGGGCAAGGCGCCCACGGAGATTCCGGCCGACGACTACGACGTGGTGGTGTTCGAGAACCGCTTCCCGTCGCTGGCGACGGGCGCCGCCGAGCAGGACCTTCCGGACTGCGTCGACGGAGAAGCGTTGTGGCCGTTGGCACCGGGGGCGGGCAGGTGCGAGGTCGTGTGCTTCACCAGCAACCCGGATGCCGCGTTCTCCACCCTGAACGTCGACCGGGTCCGCACCGTCGTCGACGTCTGGGCCGACCGCACCGCCGACCTGTCGGCGCTGCCGGGGGTCCGGCAGGTGTTCTGCTTCGAGAACCGGGGCAAGGAAATCGGCGTCACCCTGACCCATCCGCACGGGCAGATCTACGCCTACCCGTACCTGCCGCCCCGCACGGACGCGCTGATCCGGCGCTCCCGCGAGCACTTCGAGAGCACCGGGCGACTACTGCTCGCCGATGTCCTCGACGCCGAAACACGATCCGGCAGGCGCGTGGTCCTGGCCGCCGAGCACTGGACCGCATACGTTCCCGCCGCCTCGCGCTGGCCGCTGGAGGTGCATCTCGCACCGCACCGCGACGTCCGTGACCTCACCGAACTGTCCGACGACGAGCGCGACGAACTCGCCCACGTCTATCTCGAACTGCTGCGCCGGGTCGACCGGTTCTTCGACGGCGTCGACGCCGTGCCCTACATCGCCGCGTGGCACCAGGCGCCCGTCGGAGAGGACCGTCCGCTCGGACGCCTGCACCTGCAACTGTTCTCGATGATGCGTTCCCCCGGCCGGATGAAGTACCTGGCGGGATCCGAGTCCGGGATGGGGGCGTGGGTCAACGACACCACCCCCGAGCGCATCGCCGACCGGCTGCGGGAGGTGGCGTCGTGAGTGCGCCGCAGTGGGTCACCCCCGTCGACCCCGACGCGGTCGCAGGTACCGCCGAGGCGATGTTCCGCAGCACGTTCGGCGGCGCCGCGGACGGCGTCTGGACTGCACCAGGCCGGGTCAACCTCATCGGTGAGCACGTCGACTACGCCGGCGGACTGGTACTGCCGTTCGCCCTCCCCTACGTGACCGTCGTCGCCGTCCGAGTACGCGACGACGGGATCCTGCACGCCGTGTCCACGCACACCGGCGAGTCCTGGCACGGTCCGCTCGACGACGTCGCCCCGGGCCACCCGGCCGGCTGGGCCGCGTACGTCGCCGGGGTGGTGTGGGCGCTACGCCGGTCCGGACATCTCACGGCGGGAACCGGTTTCGACGTGGCGGTGCATTCGACGGTCCCCGTCGGCTCCGGGCTGTCGAGTTCGGCCGCGCTCGAGTGCGCGTTCGCGCTCGCCGTCGCCGACCTCGCCGGCCTGCCCACGGACGACTCCGGCCGCCGACAACTGATCACCGCGTCCATCCTCGCGGAGAACGAGATCGCCGGCGCGTCCACCGGCGGCATGGACCAGTCGGTCGCGATGCTCGCCCGCCCCGGCCACGCCCTGCTCCTCGACTGCCGCGGCGGCGCGACCCGGCACGTTCCACTCGACTTCGACGCCGCAGGCGCCCGACTGGTCGTCATCGACACCAACGCGCCGCACCGGCTGGTCGACGGCCAGTACGGCAACCGGCGCGCCACCGTCGAGAAGGCCTGCGCCGACCTCGGCGTCGCCACCCTGCGCGACGTCGCCGACGTCGACGCGGCCGTCGCGGCGCTGAGTTCCCCGGCAGCGCAGCGGGTCCGGCACGTGCTCGGCGAGATCCATCGCGTCCGGGAGGTCGCCGACCTGCTCGACCGCGGCCGGATCACCGACATCGGCGACGCCCTGAACCGCTCGCACGCCTCGTTGCGCGACGACTACGAGGTCAGCTCCGTCGAACTCGACTCCGCCGTCGAGGCCGCCCTCGAGGCCGGCGCCTGGGGTGCGCGGATGACCGGTGGCGGCTTCGGCGGCTCCGCGATCGCCCTCGTTCCGGCCGACCGGATCGACGCCGTCGTCGAGAACGTCGCCCGACGCGCCGACACCGCCGGCCTGCCGGTCCCCCAGTTCCTGCACGCCGAGCCGTCGGGCTCGGCACACCGACTCTGAGATCCCCTTCCACGACCAGGAGAACACCATGGCACGAGTCACGTACGACGCAGCCACCAAGATGTACCCCGGTTCCGATGTGCCGGCCGTCGATTCGCTGAACCTCGACATCGAGGACGGCGAATTCCTCGTCCTCGTCGGCCCCTCCGGGTGCGGCAAGTCGACGTCGCTGCGGATGCTGGCCGGTCTCGAGAACGTCGACTACGGTGCCATCCGCATCGGCGAACGCGACGTCACCGCCCTCGCACCGAAGGAACGGGACATCGCGATGGTGTTCCAGAACTACGCGCTGTACCCCCACATGACGGTCGCGAAGAACATGGGCTTCGCCCTCGAGATCGCCGGCATGGACAAGAGTGAGATCGGCCGCCGCGTCGAGGAGGCCGCGAAGATCCTCGATCTCGGCGACTACCTGAACCGCAAGCCGAAGGCACTCTCCGGTGGGCAGCGCCAGCGTGTCGCGATGGGCCGGGCGATCGTCCGCGACCCGCAGGTGTTCCTCATGGACGAACCGCTGTCGAACCTCGACGCGAAACTGCGGGTGCAGACCCGCACCCAGATCTCGCTGTTGCAGCGCCGGCTGGGCACCACCACCGTGTACGTCACCCACGATCAGGTGGAGGCCATGACCATGGGCGACCGTGTGGCGGTCATGAAAGCGGGCATCCTGCAGCAGTGCGCGAGCCCGAAGACGCTGTACGAGAAGCCGGTCAACAGCTTCGTCGCCGGGTTCATCGGGTCGCCGGCCATGAACCTGTTCGAGGTCGACGTCGTGAACAGCGCCGCCCGGATCGGTTCGCTGTCGACGCCGATCGAGCGGTCGGTGCTGGGCGCCCTGGACACCGGCCGGGTCGTCGTCGGTGTCCGCCCGGAGGCGTGGACCGTGTCCGACCAGGGCACCACGGTGAAGGTCGATGTGGTCGAGGAACTCGGCGCGGACGCCTACATCTACGGGCGCATCGTCCGCGACGGCGAACTCGGCGGACACGACATCGTCGCGCGCGTCGGCGACTCCGTCTCCCCGGCCAAGGGCGAGGTGATCCGGCTGGCACCGGACCGGGCTCGCCTGCACTACTTCTCGCCCACGACAGGTGCGCGACTCGGCGACTGAGCGAACCGAGCCCCCACCGCCGAACCGAAGGAACAACAGTGAAACTTCTCGTCACCGGCGGCGCCGGTTACGTCGGCAGCGTCTGCGCCCAGCGGCTGCTCGAGTGCGGCCACACGGTCGTGATTGTCGACGACCTGTCGACCGGTAACGCCGACGCGGTGCCGGCAGGAGCGGAGTTCGTCGAGGAGGACGTCGCGAGCGCAGCCGAACGGGTTCTCGGCGGCGCGGAGTTCGACGGCGTGCTGCATTTCGCCGCCCGCTCCCTCGTCGGCGAGTCGGTGGTGACGCCGGAGACGTACTGGAACGCCAACGTCGTCAAGACCCTGACCCTGCTCGAGGCGATGCGCTCGTCCGGTACCGGCCGGCTGGTGTTCTCCTCCACCGCAGCGACGTACGGCTCTCCGGAGTCCGTGCCGATCACCGAGGACGCACCGACCCGGCCGACCAACCCGTACGGTGCCACCAAACTGGCGATCGACCACGCGATCACGTCGTACGCGGTCGCGCACGGGCTGGCGGCGTGCAGCCTGCGCTACTTCAACGTCGCGGGCGCGTACGCCGGACTCGGCGAGAACCGTCTCGTGGAAACACACCTGATCCCGCTGGTGCTGCAGGTCGCTGCCGGGCGACGGGACGAGATCTCGGTGTTCGGCACCGACTGGCCCACCCCGGACGGCACCGCCGTCCGCGACTACATCCACATCCGCGACCTGGCAGAGGCGCATATCCTCGCGCTCGAATCGACCCGGCCCGGAACGCACCGCGTCTACAACCTCGGTACCGGCACCGGGTTCAGTGTGCGGGAGGTGATCTCGTCCTGCGAACGCGTGACGGGCCGAACTATCGCCACCCGGGACGCCCCGCGGCGCGCCGGCGATCCGGCGGTGCTCGTCGCGTCCGGCGCACGTGTGCAGGCCGAACTGGGCTGGCGGCCGAGACACCCGGACCTCGATGAGATCGTGGCCGATGCGTGGACGTATCTGCAGTCGCTGGGCGCGCGGGAACGCTACCGTGGTGCAGTGCGGTCGTGACGAGGCGTGTGGCGCCCCGTGGACCGCGAGAAGGAGGCTGGTGTGGACGTCGCCGATTCCACGAGGCAGGGTCGGATCGTGGAGGTCCTCGTCGAGGCCTTCGCCGATCTGATGGAGGCGGACCCGAGCGCGTTTCGCACGAAGTTCCGGAAGATGGCCGCCGATCCGTTCGCCTTCTTCCGGGGCAGCGCCTGCCTCTTCTACGACGATCTGCGTGACTTCGACGATCCGTGGGCGGACGAGCGCACCGGCCGAGTGTGGATTCACGGCGATCTACACCTGGAGAATTTCGGCACGTACATGAACTCGGAGGGCACCCTCGTCTTCGACGTCAACGATTTCGACGAGGCGTACGTGGGGCCGTTCAGCTGGGATCTTCGTCGGTTCGTCGCGAGTCTCGCACTGATGGGCTGGCAGAAGGCCCTCCCCGAGAGCGATGTCCGGGCACTCGCCGACACGTACCTGCGCAGCTATGTCGAGCACGTCCTGCACTACGTGCAGCGGGAAGCGGACGACGCGTACGCGCTGCGCCTGGACAATTCGCGCGGCGCCATCCAGGACCTGCTGCTGAGCGCGCGCCTCGCCACCCGGGTGGACCTGCTCGAGTCCGTCACGGTGATCGAGGACTACGACCGGCGTTTCCGGCGGGGCCGCGGTGTCCGCGAACTCGACGAGAAGGAACGCAGGACCGTGTGCGAGGCGCTGGACACGTACATCGAGAGGGTGCCCCGCAGCAAGCGATCCGCGCGACCGGTGTTCTACCGAGTCAAGGACGTGGTCGGGCGGAAGGGTTTCGGGATCGGCAGCGCCGGCCTCCCGGCGTACAACGTGCTCATCGAAGGGGCGACCCAGGCGCTCGAGAACGACATCGTGCTCTCCCTCAAGCAGGGCAACGTCGCCGCACCGAGCCGCATCGTCGACGAACCCCGGGTCCGCGACTACTTCGAGCACGAAGGCCACCGCACGGTGGTGAGTCAGCGCGCGTTGCAGGTCCACACGGATCCGCTGCTCGGCTACACGGAGATCGGCGGCACCGGTTTCGTGGTCGCCGAACTCTCCCCGTACGAACTGGACCTCGACTGGTCGGATCTCACCGAACCGGAGGACATCGCGCCGGTGCTCGAAGACCTCGGCCGGGCCACGGCGAAGGTGCATTGCGTCTCCGACGAGGACAGCGACCAGACCCTCGTCACGTTCCAGACCGAGGACGCCATCCAGAACGTGGTCGACGGCAGGCTGGACGAGTTCGTCGGCGAGATCATCGACTTCGGCATCGCGTACGCCGAGGTGAGCCGCAAGGATCACCAGCTGTTCGTGAACGCCTTCCGGGAGGGCGAGATCGCGGGCGTCTCCGCGACGTAGCCGAACTACAGACGGACGGTGTTCAGTTCCTCCAGAACACCTTCCGCGCTGCGGGCCGCGACGGTGCAGGCCCTCGCGGTGAACTGGTCGAGCAACGGGTGGCGCGCCCGTTCGCGCCACTTCCGGACCGCGGCGAGGGCCCGCATCCGCTGCAACTCCACGGAGTCGTGGCCGTCGGTGCCCAATCGTTCGGCGATCTGGATCCCGAATCCGCCGATCAGGCGTTGCAACTCGGCCACGTCGTCGGCGGGCAACCCCACGTCGGTGGACCGCAGCCGCCCGAGCAGCCGCAGTTCCTGGAAACCGTGCACGTCGGAGAGCAGCCGTTCGGCCGACATCAGGATCTCACCCGCACCCTGCACCGGATGTGCCGTGAGCACCCGCTTGAGTGCCACGAGTGCCGAATGGGTCTTCAACTGATCGGTCCGCTGCCCGAACTGGATGTCGATCACCTGACGCAATTCGTCGAGGCCGCTGCGTTCCACCAGTTCCGCCGCCAGCGTCGGCGAGTCCTTGGTGCCCAACCGGATCAGGGTCACCGCCATCCGGATCCCGAAGAGCCCGAAGCGGTCTGCCAACTGAGCCCGCATCCGGGCGTCCACGGGAAGCGGACTGTCCTCACGCGCGAACCGGTCGGCCGACAGCATCGCCAGGTTCAGATCGTCCACCGGAACCTCGGCCAGATGCTGGAACGCGCTGAACTCCGCCTGACGCATCGTGCGCGCGCCGAGCGCCAGCAGACCCGCGACGGGGACGACGGCCTGACACAGCCCGGTGCGCTCGAGCTCGCCCGCGAACCGGGACGCCACCTCCTTCGCGGACATCATGGCGTCCAGGCGTCCCGCCCCCACCTCGTCGGCCCGCGACACGACACCGACCACCCCGAGCGGTCCCGATTCGTCGCCCACGTGGTCGCCGATCTGACCGAGGAACTGGACGTCGGTCGCGTTGAGCGTGCGCAGCAGGTAGACCACGGCGTCGGCGCCGGACGCCTCGTTGTCGGGTGTGAGCATCTCGAGGGTGCGGGCCGAGACGTCCCGCGACAGTGAGGACGTGCCCGGGGTGTCGATGATCGTCGTGTGCGCCAGGGCGGACGACGGCCACTCCACGTCGAGGCGGTCCACCCGGTCGGCGGTGAGGTGGCCGAGGTCGAACGTGAGATGTCCGTCCCGGCGCAGCACCGGGACGTTGGCGGAACGCTGAGCGCCGCTGCCGTTGTCCGGCTGATACCAGGCCGTCACGGTGGGCGTCGACCCGCTCCGATACCAGGTGACGACGCGGGTGCACTCGGTCGCGTCGGTGGGCGCGATATCCTGCCCCACCAGGGAATTGAGCAGAGTGGACTTGCCGGCCTTCAGCGAACCGGCCAGGGCCACGCGCAGCGGTTGTTCCAGTCGCCGGGCACATTCGGTCAGCTGATCCCGAATCTCGGGTCTGCCCGCGTACAGCTGCCGGGCGGACGCGATGAGTGCCCGGGCCTCGTGAAGTGGAGCGGCCGTCATGCCGTGACCGCTCCCGCGTCGCCTGCGACGAGTTGCGCGGCTTGCTGTTTCAGTTCGGATGCGACGTGGAGATCCTTTTCGAGCTGCGCGATCCGACGGGTCCGTTCGGTGGACTCGAGGTTCGCCGCCTCCTGCGCGCCGCGCAGCGAGTCGTTGATCGACCGCAGCGCCTGCTCGGCGATCGCGCTGAAATGATCGCGCAGCAAGCGCTGGATCGACCGGAGCCGATCCTTCGACTCCTTGCCCACCTGGAAGCTGGCGTCGTCGGCGAACCGGCGGATCGCGGCCTTCGCCTCCGCACGCCGCTTCAGGATCCGGCTCTCCTTGTCTTCCCGGTACGCCTTGGTGCCGAGGAGGACTCCGGCGCCGATCGAGATCGGATTGACCAGGGCCATCCCCATCATCGTGGTGATCAGACCGAACATGAGGACGCCGCCGTACGATCCGCGCATTCCGACGAGAACCTTCTGCGTGATGCCGATGCGTCCGGCCTCGAGGTCCGCGAGCGAGGCCACCGGTTCGAGAACACCGTCGACGTTCGCGACGTCCAGGTGCGGCAGTTCGACGGCACCCGTCTCGGCGAAGTGCTGCGCCACCACCTCGGCCAGCCACAGCGCGCGGTCGTGGGCCCAGACGAAGTTGTCGCCGATCGCGGTGGCGAATTCCTGCTCGAGCCACTGGCCCAGCGCGTCCCAGTCCTTGCCGGGGTCGCCCTCGTCTACGGTCTCCTCCGCCTCACGGGTGACGCGGCGCAACCGGTCCCGGAGGTCGTGGTCGATGTCCGCGGCCAGGTCGGCGATGCCGTCGCCGAGCGTCTGCTGCCACAGCGACGTCTTCTTGTGCAGCTCCTCGGCGGCGGCCTTCGCCTTCTGCAGTTCGGCGACCGCTGCGACGCCCTTCGCCGGATCACGCAGGGCGGCAAGCTCACTGCCGATCCCCAGGGTGAGATGCTCGGCCGCGGAGGACACGTCCAGCGACACGGCCCGCCGTGTGTTCGCCTCCGCCCGCGCCACCACCCGTTCGCGCAGGAACGCGTACAGGTCGACGAAACCGGATTCGGTGTTGAGTTCCTCGTCCTGCAGTCGCAGCGCGTGCGACCGCAGCACCGAGGAGATCGGGATCAGGGGAACGTCGAGACCGGCGCGCGCGAGGTGCCCGCGGTCGGCCTCGACGATCTCGCGCCAGTGCGGGTACAGGTCCGTCTTGCTGATCAGGCACGCCACCGACGGGCACAGGCTCGTGACCTGACGGATGAAACCGAGCTCCGGTTCGGTGAATTCCTGGCTGGCGTCGGAGAGAACGAACACGGCGTCCGACGCCGGAATCAGCCCGAGTGTGCTCGCGGCGTGCGGGTTGCCGGCGCCGCCCACGCCGGGTGTGTCGACCAGGACCAGACCGTCCGCGAGCAGCGGACTCGGGACGTTGACCTCCACCCGCAGCACCTCCCGGCCCTCGGCGCGGGGCGAGGCCGGCGTGATGCCGTTCAGCTCGTCGAGCGGAAGAGGAACCCGGATCGGGTCGGCGCCCGGATCGGCGAGGAGCAGTTCCGCCGACGCCGTCTCGGCGTTCTGGACGACGGTCGGGATCGCGGTGGTCTCGTCGTCACCCACCGAGCACACGGTGAGGTTGAGAAGGGAATTCACGAACTGGCTCTTGCCCTGCTTGAGCGGTCCGACCACCACGATCCGCATCCGTGGGTCCTGCACCCGGGTCCGGGCCGAGTCCAGGCGCTGCGCCAGGTCGCCGCGCCCGAACCTCTTCGCCACGTCCAGGGCCTGCTCGAGCAACGCCGTCATCGACTGGGACCCGGCTGGACTCTTCTCGGCGGCTGCACTGTCCATGAGCTTCGTTGACCCGCAATTCTTCCGACCTCTGTGCGGACACCACGTTCAGTGCACCGACACCCGACTGTGAAACAGCCCCGCACGCATAACGCGTCCGGGGCTGATTTCGTTACATCGTACGGCGGTTCCGGCCGCCCCGTCTGGGGGATGCCGGAACCGCCGTCTCATCACGGCTCGAGGTGATCGACCACGTCCGTGACGTCGTGCGTCGTGGCCACCGAGGAGTCGGTGTCACCGAACAGCGAGCCGTCGGTGTCCGCGTGCAGGCCCGAGTCGGCGCCGAACGCGTTGTCCGCGTCGATCGACGACCAGGTGTCGGCGCCGGTGTCGACGGCACCGCCCAGGGTGGACCCCAGTCCGCCTGCGATCGACCCGGTGGTGTCGGCCACGACCCCGCCGACCGCACCGAGGTCGGCCGCACCGTCCGTGGTCGCGTCCGCGTCGGCGGAACCGCCGGCCGACGCTCCACCGTCGACCGAACCACCGGCGGACGCTCCGCCGTCGACGGCACCGCCCACTGCGGCTCCACCGTCGACCGCTCCGCCGACCGCACCGTCGAGTGCGCCTCCGACCGAGGTGCCGAGCGATCCGAGGCCACCCACGCCACCGGACAATCCGGCGCCGAGGTCGGTGACCGCGTCGGTGGTGGCGTCCAGGCCACCGGTCAGACCGGCAGTGGCGTCGACCGCGCTGTCCAGGCCGCCTTCGACTCCACCGGCCACGTCGCCGCCGATTCCGGCCGCGGCATCCACGGTGCCGCCGAGACTTCCGCCGACATTCGCAGCCGTGTCCAGAGCGCCACCGACCGTGCCACCCAGATTGGCCGCCGTGTCCAGCGCGCCACCGAGATTCGCGTCCACGTTCGCACCGGCGTCGGCGACCGCGCCGACCGAGGCGCCGGCCTCACCCACCGCGTCGACGGCACCGCCGACGCTGCCGGTCAGTGCCGAGCCGAGGCCCGCACCGGTTTCGAAGATTCCACCCAGACCACCGGTGAGGCCGCTGGTCAGACCGGCGCCCAGGCCACCGGCCGTGTCCAGTCCGCCGACCAGGTTGGTTCCGAGGCTGCCGCCCAGGTCCGCTCCGGCGTCGGCAACCGCACCGACACCCGCCGCGACACCGGCACCGATGCCTGCCGCGGCGTCCGCGCCGCCTGCGACGCCGCCGCCGACCGCGCCGCCCACGTTGCCCGTGACGTCACTGCCCACGTCGAGCAGTCCGCCGAGCGCGCCGTCGATGCCGCCCGTCAGGCCACCCGCGAGATCGGTGCCCGCGTCGAGCGCACCGTCCAGGGCGCCGCCCACGCCTGCTGCGGCGCCGAGTCCGAGGTCGGCGTCCAGAGCGGAGTCCAGATCGAGTCCGCCACCGGCCTCCAGAGCCGTCTCCAGTGCGGAACCGAGGGTCGCGCTGAGATCGCCGTCGGTTCCGAGGACGCCGCCGAGCGCGGTGCCCAGCGTGCTGCCGATGCTGCCCTCCGCGCCGAGAACGCTGTCGAGGTCGAGGGCGCCGCCGGTCTCCAGCGCACCGCCGAGCACTCCGCCGAGCGCCGCGCCGAGGTCGGCGCCCGCGCCGCCACCGACACCGAACGCACCGCCGAGCAGGCCGCCCAGGTCGGTAACGCCGCCGAGGTCGACTCCGCCGTCCGCGCCGAGCACCGCGTCGAGGGCCGCACCCAGACCGGCGGTGGCGTCACCGTCGACTCCGAGCACCCCGCCGAGCGCGCCACTGATGGTGGTGCCCAGGTCGGCGCCCGTGTCGAGGACACCGCCCAGCCCGAGGCCGCTCTCCAGGGCGCCGCCCAGGACCGTGCCCAGATTCGCGCCTGCCTCGCCACCCAGCCCGAGGGCTCCGCTCAGCGCCGTCGTCAGCTCCGACGTCAGTTCTCCGCCGAGACCGAGGTCGGCGCCCAGTCCGCCGTCCAACAGACCGCCCAGGTCGATGTCCGTCACGCCGCCTGCGCCGAGCACGGCGTCGAGGGTGCTGCCCAGTTCCGCGGCCAGGCCGCCGTCCAGGCCGAGGGCTCCGCCGAGGACCGTGCCGAGTGCGGCGTCCAATCCCAGTCCGCTGTCGAGTGCGCCGGACAGGGCTCCGCCGAGGCCACCCTCCAGATCGAGGGCGCCGCCGAGCAGACCACCCAGGGCTCCACCGAGATCGCCGCTGACGTCACCGCCCGCGCCGAGGACGCCACCGAGGATGCCGCTCAGCGCGCCACCGAGGTCGCCGTCGGCACCGAGAACGGCGCCGAGGTCGAGGCCGCCACCGGCACCGAGAACGGCGTCCAGTGCGGTACCCAGACCGGCCGTGAGGTCGCCGCCGACTCCGAGTTCACCGCCGAGCAGTCCGCTCAGCGCACCGCCGAGGCTGCCGCCCGCACCGAGGATCGCGTCGAGGTCCAGTCCGCCGCCCAGGTCCGCGATCGAACCGAGGGTCGCGCCGAGTGCGCCACCGAGGTCTGCGCTGAGGTCGCCGCCCGCACCGAGGACGCCACCGAGTGCGCCACCGAGAACCGCGCCGAGGTCGGTGCCGAGGACTCCGCCGAGCGAGCCGGCGACGTCACCGAGCAGTTCACCGCCGAGCAGCCCTTCGAGGGTGGCGCCCAGTCCGCCGCCGGCGCCGATCGCCGCGTCGAGGGCACCGCCCAGCGCGCCACCGAGACCGGCGTCGACCCCGAGCACGCCGCCGAGGGTCGTTCCGAGCACCCCACCGAGGTCGAGGCCGCCACCGAGTCCGGCGAGGATGTCACCGTCCAGGCTGCCACCGAGGTCGACGACGCTTCCGAGAGCGGCACCGAGAGCCGCACCCAGCTCGGCGCCCAGGTCGCCGCCGATCGACAGTGCGGGGGCGAGGATCCCGGTGAGACCACCGGCCACGTCGACCACCGGCAGGGCCGTGATCGCCGCGGTGAGGGTGGTGGCGAGCTGCGCGGTCAGGTCGGCGCCCAGTCCGAGGGCACCTCCGAGGGCTCCGCTGATCGCGGCGCCGATGTCGAGGGCGCCGCCGAGATCGAGGCCGCCGGTGAGGGAGAGTGCTGCGTCGAGGGCCGCACCCAGCGCGGCGCCGAGCTCCGCACCGATCTCGCCGCCGATCTCCAGGGCCGCACCGAGCGCTGCGCTCAGGCCGGCGGCCAGTTCCGCGGCGAAGTCGAAGTCGCCGCCCAGTCCGGCACCGAGACCGAGGCCTGCGCCGGCACCGATACCGACCGCACCGCCGAGTCCGCCGCCGAGACCGAGGCCACCGCCCAGGCCGCCACCGACACCTGCGCCGATACCGCCCGCGACGTCACCGGCGACGTCGGCACCGGCGTTGACGATCGCGGCCAGGTCGGCCCCGCCGCCTGCGAACAGTCCCGACTCCGCGACCAGGGGAGCGACGGACACGATGTCCGCGTGGCTCACACCCTGCAGGCCGGCGGCGCACAGCGCCTCGGTCGGGTTGGCGCAGTAGGCCGCCGCAGCCTGCTCGTCGCGAAGAAGTCCGAGGATGAAGTCGAGGACGGCGTTGGTAGCCATGGCAGCTCTCCTGTAGTCGAGGTTCGGGGAGTTCGGGTGGCCACCACAACTGCTGTGACGGCGAGTGAAATACACGTTATGGATCGGCGGCCCCCTTCCCAACGGGGCGGCGCCCCCTATTCGGGGACCCCGGCATCGGGGATCTCCCATCGGGGGTCGGGTCCTCCCCGTTAGGGGATAGGGGGCCATTAGGGGATCGGCCCCGTGACTGCCGTCGACCAGCGGCGTCGCGTAACGAAACGGCCGCCACCGGCGACAATTCGAGTGACCACGACGGCATCGGCCGTTACATACGACGGCGGCACCGTCCGCCTGACGCAGGCGGCGTGACGCCCGCCCGGACCACAGGAGTGGAACATGGCTGCAGCGCTCGGCATCGGTGTCGGATCGGTCAATACGGTGGCCGCCGTCGACACGGACGGGGCGAGCGTGACGGATGCCGCCGACCTCACCGTCCTGTCCCGCGCAAGTGTTCTCCACCTCTCCCCCGACCGCGCACCCGTCCTCGGCGACGACACGAGCGAACCGGACGCGGTGACGGTCTCCGACTTCGCGAACCGGGTGGGCGACCCGGTCGGGATCCTCACTGACGACGGCTCGACCTACTCCGGTGAAGACCTCGTGGCCACCGCCGTGAGCTGCATCGTGCACGAGGCCGCGTCGGGTCGGCACGGCCTCCCGACCACCGTCGTCGCCCACCCGACCGTCTGGCCGCCGTACACCGTCGGTGTCCTCGCCGACGCGCTCGAGCAGGCCGGCGTCACGGGTGCCACCCTGGTCTCGGAGGCGCAGGCGGTGATGACGTGGCTCGAACGGACCCGCGGCACCCTCGGCGACGCGTTGACCGTCATCTACGACCTCGGCGGCACCTCGCTCGACATCACCCTCTTCCGTTCGGACGCACACGGCACGGAGACCGGCGTCCTCGGCAAGCCGGTGCGGTCCGAGGACTTCGGTGGCGCCCACTTCGACCACGCCACCATGCAGTACGTCCTCGGCAACGTCGCCGAGGAGTTCGGCGACATCGACCCGTTCGCCCCCGACACGGTCGCCGCCCTGACCCGGCTGCGGACCCGCTGCACTACGGCGAAGGAGGCCCTGTCGTCCGACACCGAGGCCACGATCGGCATCGAGCTGCCCGGCATCTCCACCGACGTGCGGCTCGTGCGCTCGGAACTCGAAGACCTGATCCGCGAGTCCCTGCAGGAATCGGTGACGCTGGTGCGCGAGAGCATCCACGCCGCCGGCCTCGAATCCAGCGACGTCACCCAGGTGGTGCTCACCGGCGGCAGCGCCGCGATCCCGCTGGTCGCCGAACTCCTGTCGGCGGAACTGCGTGTTCCCGTCGTCGCGGCCGAACGTCCGGGCCATACCGCGGCCCTGGGCGCCGCCCTGCTCGCCGCCGACGACGATGCGGGACGCGCCGCCGCCCCGACCGTCGCGCGGATGCCGGTCGTCGTGCCCACCGCGGCACCCGCAGCGCCCGTCGCCGCCCCGACCGTCGAGCCGGACGCCGAGACCGTCGTCCTCGCCGCCCGCACCCCCGCACCGACCCTCGCCGAGCCCGCCGCCACCGGCATGTCGCGGAAGAAGAAGGCCGGGATCATCACCGCCTCCGCCGCGGCCATCGCCCTGCTCGCCGCGGGTGGGCTGTCGCTCGGCACGGCCCTCGACATCGCCCCGTCGTCGTCCGGCTCGGGTTCCACCACCTCGCAGTCGTCGAGCACGTCGGCGGGCGCGGCGTCCACGTCCGGTGTTCCTGCCGAGGCCGCCGCGACGGGCGCCACCACTCCCGGCACCGAGGCGGCGGGCATCGCCGCCGCGACCGGTGTCCCCGGCACCGCTGCCGGCGTCGCCACCCCGGTCGCCGCACCCGGCACCGTCCCACCCGGCACCGTCGCACCGGCCGCGGCCGCACCGGTTGCCGCAGCTCCCGGTACCGCACCGGCTCCCGCGGCCGAAGTACCCGCACCCGCACCGGCCCCTGCTCCCGCACCCGCCCCGGCCCCCGCTCCGGCCCCGAGCGTTCCCCAGACCGACGGCGGCGCCGCGATCGCCAACACCATCGTCGGCGGAGCCGGCGCGGTGGGTGACACCGTCAACGGAGTAGGCGACACGGTCGGCGGCGTCGTCGGCGGAGTCACCGGCCTGGTGCCCGGCGTCCTCGGTAACGGCGGATAGGGCGCCGGTGTCCACGCTGCCCTCACCGCTTCCTCCCACGGAACTCGCGGAGCTCGACGGCCCCCAACTGTCCGCTCTCGCACTGGTTCTGCTCGGCAGCGACCTCGACGAGATCGTGGTCGCCCGAGTACTCGACATCGAACCCGCTAGTGCCCGTGCCGCCGTGGACGCGCTCCGCGCGGACGGCTGGGTCGACGAACGGGACACGCTGGTTCACGCGGACCGCACGCATCTCACGAAGACGCTCGGCGAGAACCGGCTGAACACGCTCGCTCGCCGCCTGCTCACCCATCACGTCGACAGCGGAACGCTCACGCTGCCCGTCGCCCGCGCGGTCGCCGCGACCGGCATACCGAGTGACGAACTGAGCCGATTCCTCTGCGCCCAGGCCGGACTCGCCGAGCCGGCCACCGCCGTCGCGCTGTATGCCGAAGCCGGCCGGGCCGGCAGGCTCGGCGACACCGCAATCGTCGCATACGCCGAGGCCTGCGCCCTGAACGGCGACCTCGACACCGCGGTCGGGCTGGCCGATTCGGTCCTCGAACGGTCCGGCACCGTCGACGATGCGGAACTCGCTGCGGCGGTCAGGATTTCGGCCGCCGGCGCCGCGTTCTGCGGCATGATCGATCGCAGCGCCGAACTGTACGCCTGGCTCGGCGCGGACCGGGCCGGCGCCGACGCCTCCCTCGCCGCCTCCGTCCTGGTGGTCGCGGGGCGACTCGACGACGCCGAAGCCGTCCTCGCGACGAGCGCGGGCGCACCCCCCACTGCCGCCACCGCCGGCGCCGCACTCGTCGCGACCGGACTCGTCCAGTCGGTGACCGCGTCCGCAAACGCGGCACTGAACTCACTGACGCGTGCGCTGTCGCTGCCCGGTCGCGCGTCCCGGCCACGGGTGCTGCCCGACTCGCCCGCCGCGATCACCGCCCTCGCCGCGCTCCACTGCGGCGAACTCGCCCACGCGGACGCCGTCCTCGCCCGGGCACGGGAAGCCGAACAGCCCGGCAGTGTCACCGCGAACCGGCATCAGCTGCTTACCGCCTGGACGTCCATGGTCCGCGGCGACCTCGCCGCGGCGCAGTCCCGGCTCGACGGTCTCGACGCCGCGTCGATGCGGCAGCGCGATCTGCTGTTCGTCCACGGTCTGCGGGTCGGGCTGGCCCGGCGCACCGGCGACAACGCGGCACTGCTCCAGGCCTGGGCGGGCGCGCAGGGCGTGCTCGCCGAGTACTCGGTGGACCTGCTGAGTCTGCTGCCGCTCGGCGAACTGTGGCTGACGTCGATCCGGGTCGGCGAACCCGCCCGGATCACCCACCTCGTCGAGGACGCGCAGTCGTTGCTGCGGACGCTCGGCGAGCCGGCGATGTGGGGATCGGCGCTGCACTGGTACGGCGTGCAGGCCTCGATCCTCGCCGAATGCCCCACAGACCTGATGCCCCACGCCCGCGCGCTCGGCGAGGCCGCCCAGGTCAGCACGTACGCGTCCGGGCTCGCCACCGCCGGTCGCGCCTGGCTGCGTGTGCTGCAGGGCGACATCGACGCCGCATCCGTCGAAGACGCGGCCCGCACCCTCGACCGGATCGGCCTGCCGTGGGACGGTGCACGCCTCGCGGGTGAAGCCGCGCTGCGCGCGTCCGACACGCGGGTCGCGACCACGCTCCTGCAGGTCGCGAGGGCCCTGCGACAGCCGACGTCCGCGGGCAACGACACCGACTCCGCGGTCGTGTCGAGTCCGAGCACGCCGGGATCGCTCACCGACCGCGAGGCCGAGGTGGCCGAATTGCTCGTCCAGGGGCTGACGTACCGGGAGATCGGGTCACGCCTCTACATCTCCGCCAAGACGATCGAGCACCATGTGGCCCGGATCCGGCGGCGGCTGGGCGCCGGGTCGCGGTCGGAGCTGCTGTCGATGCTGCGTGCGATGGGCCACGGGTATTCCGCCGACTCCTGACCCGTGAGTACTTATCAACCGCGGGTGGTTGACAAGTACTCACGGCGCCGAAGGCGCAGCAGCGCCCCGTGTAACCATTCGACTGCGACAGGCGACACACTGTGCATGGTGCGATGACGCACTCCCTCGAACCGTGCCAGTAAGGATCTTTCATGACCACCGGAGTCGGACTCACCGTCGGCGATTCGGTTTCCACAGCGGTGGTGACCGCTTCCGGAACCGATGTGAGGACGATCGAACACCCGTCCGTCCTGTTCACGGCCCCGGACGGCACGGTTCAGCTCGGCGACCCCGGCACGGAATCGACCGGCGCCGTCCGCGACTTCCTCGCCCGCGTCGGTGAGCCCGCGGGCATCGAGTACGCGGGTTCGTTGACCCGCGCCGAGGACCTCGTCGCGACGGCGATGTTCTGCCTGTTCCGGGAGGCCGCAGACGGACTGTCGGGGACGGTGAAGGTCACCGCGACCCATCCGTCGGACTGGGCACCGGAGATCGTCACGAAGCTGCGCGAATCCCTCGACTACATGGGTCTGGGCGAGGCGACTCTCATCCCGGAGTCGGTGGCGCTCGCCGCTTCACCGGAATCCCCGGCCCACGGCGCGGCACTGCTGGCGGCCGGGCTGGCACTGACCGACGAGGACACGAGCGCCGACACCGAGTCGATTCCGGTCGTCGAGGCCCCGATGCACACCGCGTACTCCGCCGTGACGGCGGTGCCCGCGGCCGCTGCCGCCGACGCGTATCCGCCCGCCGAGACCGAGGCGTCCGCTCCCGCGAGTACACCGACGCCACCCGCCAAGCGCACGAACCGTCGGCCGCTGATCATCGCCGGTGTCGCCGCGGCCGCACTGGTGGCGGCCGGTGGGGCGCTCGCGTTCGCGCTCACCGGCAACGGCAGCACCGCGGTCCCGACGATCCAGGACGCCCAGACCGCGTCGGTGACGACGTCCAGCGCACGACCCACGCAGGCTCCACCCGCGGTCTTCCCGACGGCGAGCACGCAGGAGGTGGCCGTGACGACGGAGGTTGAAGCCCCGGTCCCGGTCGCTCCCCCGCCTGCACCGGTGGAGACGACACCCGTGTTCGTGCCGCCGCCTCCGCCCTCGACGACGCCGGTCATCACCCTCCCCTCGATCACCACGGTCCCGCAGACCACTACGACCACGACCGCCGCGACGACCACGACGACGCCGCCGGAGACGACCACCACCACAACAACGACAACAACCACGACGACGACGATGAAGGAACCCGCGGCCGCGATCACCACCACGACAACGCCCGCGAAGCCCGCTGCGAAAAGTCCAGGTCAGTGAGGCTTCGGTCACACCTCCCCGACGGGCCGACCCGTCCGTAGCTTAAGGTGGGGCGCTGATACCCACCCCAGAAGGAATCCTCAGTGAACGGATTCCGTGCAGAAGGGATTTCATGCGTAACGTGCTGGCGCACCGCGCCGCTGTTGTAGGCGCCTCGGCAATGCTTCTTCTCTTTCCGTTTTCCACTGCCGCCCAGGCCGACCCTGTTACGCAGCCCGACACCACTCAGCTGAGCGCCGACAAGTTGCCGGCCGAACTCGTCGAGGCCATCACCCGCGACCTGAAGATCAGCCCGCAGGAGTACCTCGACCGCGCCGCGAAGGCACAGGAGCTGGGCAGTTACGCCGAGGACTTCCGGGAGCAGCATCCCGACGACTTCGCCGGGGCCTGGATCGGCCTCGACGGTCAGCCCGTCGTCGCGGTCACCACGGACGAGGCCGCCGACGCCGCAGCCAAGGCCGGGTACGACACCCGCATTGCGCCCGTGTCCGCGAACGGCCTGGAGAAGACCCTCTCCGACGTGAACGGCTGGATCGCGGGACTGCCGAAGGACGTGGCTTCCCAGGTCAACTCCGCGTCGATCGACGTCCTCGAGAACCGCGTCGTCATCGACGTCGTCAACAGCCCCATCGGCCAGGCGTTGAACCTGCCGACGCTGCTCGCCAACGTCAAGGTCATGCTGAGCCCTGGCGGCGGCGGTCCGGTGGAGCGGGGCCCCCTCGCCGGTGACACCTACATCACCACCGCGGGTGAGCTGCCGAAGACGCCGATCTCGGAGATCTCCGTCTGCTCGCTGGGCTTCAACGCCGTGGACGACAGCGGCCAGGCCGTGAACATCAGCGCCGGACACTGCAACCCCGCCGAGGGTCAGCCGTCGCCGGTGTTCCTCCCCAACCACCAGAACGTCGACGACAGCCAGCAGATCGGCGCGTTCTCGAAGTCGTCGGTGGGCAACCCGGCCGACAAGCTGGACTACTCGGTGATCAAGCTCAACGAGGCGGGCGTCAAGGCCGGTCTGGACCGTCCCGCGGTTCGCGGCGCGAACGGCACCACGCTGGAGATCACCGGCACCGCCCGGCCCGTCGTCGGCGCCCCGATCTGCAAGTCGGGTCAGACGTCGTCGTTCACGTGTGGCGTGGTGGCAGCCGATCACGTCGAGACGCAGCTGTTCGTCGCCGACGGTTCGAGCCGCGTGGTCAACGGTTTCGCCGGCACGGCCTGCACTCTCGCGGGTGACAGCGGCGGCGCCATCGTCACCGGAACCCTCGCGCTGGGTATCACCAGTGGTTCCAACGCCAGTGGCGCCCCCAACTGCACGGAGGCGAACCTGGTGCTGGCACCGGAGGGTGGCACCGCCAGCCTGGGCATCCCGGTCGCGGACATCGTGGACACGATCGGATCCGGGATGCGCGTGCGCACCATCTCCGACTAGTTCTCCCTTGCTCCACCCGGTGCCCGGTGTCCGTTGCTCTCGGACACCGGGCACAGGTGCATTCAGGGGTGGTGTCCGCTTTGTCCTGCTGCGCCGTCCACCGAGAGTGTTACAGGTGGGAATAGACGGGGCGAACCCATATAGTCGACTCCGACTGTGTACGGCCTTACCTGTCGGGGGGTCGTATTCGTATGCGCCCGCGAGGCAACTGCGAACAAACAAACATCAGAAAGGCCCCCATGCGAAGCTCCATCGCACGTCGTGCCGCCGTGTTCGGCTCCGCCGCGCTGCTGCTCCTAGGTCCGGTCGCCGCCTCCGCTCAGGCCGATCCGGTCGAGCCCGGAGTGTCCGACCAGGCCGCCAAGCTTCCCGCGGAACTGATCGACGCTATCCAGCGTGATCTGTCGCTGAGCCCGGACCAGTACCTGGAGCACTCCGAACTGGGCCAGAAGCTGGCCGAGTTCGCGAAGATCGCCCGCACCCAGTTCCCGGATGCGTTCGCCGGAACGTGGCTCGACAATGCCGGCACCCCCATCGTCGGGCTCGCCGACGGTGCGGACAAGGACGCCGCCGTCGCCGCGGCCGAGAAGGCCGGCTTCCAGGTCAAGGATGTGGCCCAGAGCGAGAGCAGCCTGCAGGCTCAGGTGAAGTCGCTCGACGGGTGGCTGGACACCCAGCCGCCTGCCGTCGCGGATCTCGTTCGCGGCGTGGCCATCGACATCGTGAACAACGATCTCGTGCTCCGTGCGGACAACGTGGGCGGGTTGCAGCTTCCGGACTTCCTGAAGGGCGCACGCGTCGTGCAGTCGCCTGCCACGGCCGCTCCGCTGCCGTCCACCGACCTCACCCCCATCGCCGAACCGCTCCCCGCCGACGCCCTGCTGGGCGGCGACGCGTACGGCTCGCTCGGCGGCGGAGTCGGACTGCGCTGCTCGCTCGGTTTCAACGGCACCGACAGCTCGGGCGGTCCGGTGAACATTACGGCAGGACACTGCGACCCCAACCGGGACGCTGCCGGCACCTCGGAGGCGTCGGAGGCGTTCTCCCTGGTCCCGGGTGGCACCGGTCCGCGAATCGGCACCTTCGCCAAGACCAGCCTGGACATCCACGACTACTCGATCATCCGGGCCGACGACAGCGCCGCACACCGGTTCGAGAACAACGGCGTCCGGGTTCCCGGCGCAGCGCCGGTCGCCATCACGGGTACGGCCGACCCGATTGTCGGCGCCCCGGTGTGCAAGTCGGGTCTGACCACCGGTTTCACCTGCGGTGTCGTCACGTCTGTCGCGCAGACCGTCTCGGTCGGTGAACGCACGCTGGCCGACAGCTTCTCGACGAGCATGTGCGCCCTGCAGGGCGACAGCGGCGGCACGATCGTGACCGGCACGCTGGCACTCGGAATTTCGAGCGCCTCCAACGTCGGGCAGTACCCGATCTGCCAGGTCGCGGACGTCGTCACGTTCGTCCTCGGCGAGAGCCCCGAGTTGTTCGCCACCCCGATCAACGAGGTGCTGGCCGAGAACCCGGGTCTGCGCGTGCGCACCTCGTAACGCACTCCACCTGCGACAGCGGCCCGCTTCCCATTCGGGAGGCGGGCCGCTGTCGTCGGACGCGCACTCAGGCCGCGTTGGGCCGGACCGCCCGGGCATCCCGCAGGGTGGTGCCCCACCATTCGATCTGGTCGAGCATGTTCTTGACCGCACTCGAGCTGACTGCCGGGTCCAGCGGCTCCCCGTGCTCGTCGAACACCGCCCACGCACCGTGAAAGCTGACACTGTCGCGGACCGTGACCGCGTGGAGTTCCGCGAACACCAACCGCAGCTGTTCCACCGCACGGACCGAGGCCGACGTCTCCACGCGCACGATCTACAACCACTTCGAGGGCAAGGAACAATTATTCTTCGCCGTGATCGAGGACAGCGCGACGCGGGTGGCCGACAGTCAGACGGACATGATCGACCGGCACCTCGGCGAGGTGAACGACCTCGAGTCGGACCTCGTCGCACTCGGCCGTGAGTGGGTCACGATCCCGACCCAGGTCTTCGCGGACCACTTCGCCACGGCGCCGTCCCCCTCGGCGAACGAGGTGTCGGCCATCGTCACCGACGGGGTCGCGGCCTTCCTCGACGGCTACCGTGGGCGCGGGAACTGATCAGGCGGTGGGCTCGGGCGCGGGCGGGACGAACGGCGTGTTGATGGTGACGAGGTACTGGATTCCGAGGATCACCAGTGCGGCGCCGCCCACGAAGATGGTTCCGGCCAGCCCGCCGGCGGCGAAACCCGCCAGCAGCCCGCCGAGGCACCCGACCGGCGTGCCGATCACGGTCACGGCGAACAGGCCGCACCCGACCGCGAGACCCACGGCGCCGAATATCACACCGAAGATCAGGCCGCCGATCAGCGTCGCGTAACCGAGGTAGCTGTTGAAGTCGGCGAGCGCCGAGTCGTCACGCTCTTCCTGAGTGTCGAATCCGTCCTGCGCAACCGATTTCACGGACGACGCGACGTCGGCGGGAACCTGCGGGGTGAGCGTCACCCTCCGCCCGTCGAGGTCGGCGTCGATCGGATAGACGGCGTCGCCGACCCGAATCGTGAGCGGCAGTGCAGCCACCAGCTTGCCACTGTCGTCCACCACCTCGATCGCTTCCCGTGTGTCGGCGATCCGGAAGGCGCCCGCGTCGATCGACGTGACGACGGACTCCCCCTCGGCGTGCGCCTCGTAGCCGATGTCCGACGAATCCTGCTGCGTCAGTGGAGCTGTGTGTGCGGTCCCGGCGGAGATCCCGAGGGCCGCGACGACGAGGAACACTGCTCCGGTGACGGCCCGCAGGTTCCGTGCGAACCGGCCGCTCATGCCGTGGGTTCCGGTGCGACGAACGGACTGTTGATGGTGTTGAAATACTGAATGCCCAGAACCACCAGGGCGCCACCGCCGACGACGATGGTGCCGGCGAGCGCGACGACGGGTGCGACGATCAGCGCACCCCCGATGCACCCAGCCACGGGCCCGGCGAGGCCGAGGAAGGGAATCACCAGCGCAGCCGTGCCGGGGATGACGCCGATCGCGCATCCGATCGCCCCGCCGATGATGGCGGCGACGATCGCGGTGATCGCGCTCGTGATCCCGAGTTGCTGCTGGAAGTCGTCGAGTGCGCGGTCGTCGCGTTCCTGTTTGTCCTGCGGTGCGGCGACGTCGTCGAGGGTGAGGCGTTCCGACACGGGGACGGGGGTCGCTGCCGACGGATCCATGTTCGGGACGAGTCGCAGGACGCGAGCGGACTCGTCGACCGCCACGGCGAAGGGATGCTGCAGGTCGTCGACCCGGAAGAGAGTGGGAATGGAGGCGACGACGCGTCCGCCGTCGTCGACCACGTCGACGGTGTCGTTCGCGGCGTTGATCGAGAAGGCGCCGGCGTCGAGGGTGGCCACAGCGGCGTCACCGTCGCGAGCGGTCTGGTAGTTGATGTTCGGGATGCCCTGTTCCGCACCCGGCTGGGGTGCGGCGGCCGGATCGGCGTATGACGTGGCCGCTCCGACGCCCATCGCCGCGACGACGAGCATGGAGGTGGCAGTAATCCGTCGGAGGTTCATCGAGATCCGTTTCGAGAGCAGCGCTGTGACGGACGAAGGTTAGCCTAAGCATGGGCCGGTCAGGCAGGTCAGCTCTGCGGGTGTGACGAGGTTCACGGTCGCGAGGTCACACAACGACGAACCGCCCGCCTCCGAAGGGAGACGGGCGGCGTCTGAGGTACTGCGGGGTGCGGCTACTTCACCCACTTCGTGGTGCCGGGCGGTGCGTTCAGCGTGTTGATCAGGTCGATACCGGCGATGGCCAGCGTGGGGCCGCCCACCACGATCGTGCCGAGAAGGGCACCGATTCCCGCGCCCGTCACACCGAACGGCAGGCATCCGAAGACCGCGACCGGCGTCCCGACCACGCAGCCGACGGCGAATCCCAGGATTCCGCCCACGATGGTGCCGCCGAGACTGCCGACCGTCATCGCGATGCCGAGCTGCTGCTGGAATGCCGACTGGGCCCGGGTGTTCTCGTCGATCGACGCCACGTCGTGCAGCGCGATGGGCGTGATCCGATCCTCGGGCGAAATCGGCATCGCCTCGGCCTTGTCGACGCTCGGCGTCAGGCGCAGGGTCTTTCCGTCTTCGGTGATCTCTTCCTCGAACGGGAACTGCAATCCGTCGAACCGGTACGCGAGCGGGAGGGAAACGACAGTTGCCCCACCCGCATCCTTGATCGCGACGGACTTCCCGTCCGATGCAAGCGCGAAGGCGCCGGCGTCGATCGTGGTCACGACCGTGCGGTCTTCGATGTGGGACTCGTATCCGATTTCGGTGCCGGGCTCGGCGACGGGTTCCGCGACCGCCACCCCGGACCCAGTCGCGAGCACACCCACCAAAAGTGCCGAAGTCGTAACGAAACGACGCAACTTCATTCCATCCCCTTAAGGTTTCAACCCCATCCGTTGCTAAACAGTAACTTGTGGGTCTGACAGATCCCAATTGAGTCTCGACTCGAGGAAATGGCGCTCCGGAAATAGTCTGCGCAGGGCTATGAAAAACTGCGCTCAGAACTGCAGCGGGATCGAATTTCAAGAATTGCACCAGTCAGGGATGTAGTTATTCCTACACAAAGCGGGGAACCGGTCGGTTTCTTCCCGGCGGCCCCCACGCACGACTCGGCCCCGCCGTGCGGGACACGACGGGGCCGGGCGCCGAGGCGTGGCGCTCTACTCGTCTCTGTCCGCATAGATCGACGTCCCCGGAGCGGCGTTGTACGTCTCCCACAGCTGGTACGCACTAACGCCGAGGGTGGGGCCACCGGCGACGATGGTTCCGACGACCCCGCCGATACCGGCCCCAGTCACCAGTCCGGCGACGCAGCCAGCGGGAAGTGTTGCGATACAGCCGATTCCGGCCCCGGCAATCGTTCCGACCAGGCTTCCGACCGTGACGGCAATGCCGACCTGCGCACCGAACTGGCCGAACGCCCTGTCATTCTCCTCGCGGGACGCGACGTCGTGGAACGGCAGCGAAGGAACCGCGGGCGCCGCCGTTGCCGGGACGGGCGCCGCAGGAGCGGGTGCTGCCACTGGCCCCGCATGCGACACTCCGGCAGCAAGACCCATGGCGGCCACCGCCATGCCTGCCGTCACTGCAGCTTTTCTCACGATCATTGATGCCTCATTTCAGGAGCGTCCCGACGAAGTACTGGTGTGATCGAAGTGCACTGCACGGCCCCCCGTGCGGCCGCTGGCCAGGGCCGGAAAACACGCTCAGAGTAACAGCGGAATCACGGCCGAAATGTTCATTGACGAAAAATTCATCGCGCCCGCAAGTTACCGATCGGTAGCAAATCGAGCGGGTGTAATTCGCGCGAATTACACGAGATGAATTACGTCACTCGGCGTGGTTATCGACAGGACGGACGTGAGTGCGCGGAATATTTGCCCATCGTTATCCGGCCGCAATGCAACCGCGTCGAATTCGTGACGAAAACGACCCCTGAAGCCCTCTCACGAAGCCGCTCGGACGGCCTCCGGCGGCTGCCGGCCGAAGTTAGGGCGACCTTGGGTGAGCGCCGCAATTCCGACCCTTTAACGTGACGAACAGAAAGTCCGATTGTGGCATGCACCACATGCCCTATCGGCGCCCGAGCTGCAGAGATCCCGCCGAACACCGGTATGTTACCCACAGGTAGACTAATTAAGTTACTAGCCGGTAACTTAGCAAGCGTTAGGATCACGAGCAGTCCCGAGGTGGCCGCCCTGCCGCCCTGAAACGAAAGGCCGCGACATGAATGCCCTGACGATCACGTTGGGCACCATCGGCGTGCTGCTGAGCCTCGTATGTTGGTTCTCCTTCATCACTGGCGCATTGAAGATGGTCAACGTCGTCCGGATCGGCCAGTCGGCCCCGGACCGATGGCGCCCCTTCTTCCCGCGCTTCAAGCAGATGTGCGTCGAGTTCATCGCGCACACCCGCATGAGCAAGTTCCGCACCGTCGGCTGGGCTCACTGGCTGGTCATGGTCGGCTTCATGCTCGGAGCCATCGTGTGGTTCGAGGCGTACGGGCAGACGTTCGACCCGGCGTTCCACTGGCCGCTGGTCGGCAACACCGCCGTCTACCACTTCATCGACGAGATCCTGGGTCTCGGCACGGTCATCGGTATCACCACACTGATCGTGATCCGCCAGCTCAACCACCCCCGCGTGCCCGCCCGGCTGTCCCGTTTCAGTGGTTCCGACTTCAAGGCCGCGTACTTCGTCGAGGCCGTCGTCCTCATCGAGGGCCTGGGCATGATCTTCGTGAAGGCCGGCAAGATCGCCACCTACGGCCACGCCAACCCGTGGACCGACTTCTTCACGATGAACCTCGCGAAGCTGCTGCCCGCGAGCCCGAACATGGTCGCGTTCTTCGCCTTCGTCAAGCTGATGTCGGGCATGATCTGGCTCTACGTCGTCGGCCGCAACATCACCTGGGGTGTCGCCTGGCACCGGTTCGCGGCGTTCGCGAACATCTACTTCAAGCGTGAGGACGACGGCGACGTCGCCCTCGGTGCGGCCAAGCCCATGATGTCGGGCGGCAAGCCCATCAACATGGAGGACGCCGATCCGGATACCGACACGTTCGGCGCCGGCAACATCGAGGACTTCTCCTGGAAGGGCTGGCTGGACTTCACCACCTGCACCGAGTGCGGGCGCTGCCAGTCGCAGTGTCCCGCGTGGAACACCGGCAAGCCGCTGTCGCCGAAGCTGCTGATCACGTCGCTGCGCGACCACGGTTATGCGAAGGCCCCGTATCTGCTGGCCGGTGGCCGCAAGGACATGGGCGGCGACGAGGTAGGCCTGGTGAACGGTGACGGCGCCGTGGACGAGGCCAAGCTGGCTGCGATCCCCGAGGCTGCACGCCAGGAGGCCGAGCGCAAGCTGGTCGGCGACACCGTCGAAGGCGAGCTGGCTCCGGTCATCGACGCCGAGACGCTGTGGAGCTGCACCAACTGTGGCGCGTGTGTCGAGCAGTGCCCCGTCGACATCGAGCACGTCGACCACATCATCGACATGCGCCGCTACCAGGTGCTGATCGAGTCGGAGTTCCCCTCCGAGCTGGCCGGCCTGTTCAAGAACCTCGAGAACAAGGGCAACCCCTGGGGTCAGAACTCCAAGGACCGTCTCAACTGGATCAATGAGATGGACTTCGAGATCCCGGTGTTCGGCCAGGATGCAGACAGCTTCGAGGACTACGAGTACCTCTTCTGGGTCGGCTGCGCCGGCGCCTACGAGGACCGCGCCAAGAAGACCACCAAGGCCGTCGCCGAGCTGCTCGCCACCGCCGGCGTGAAGTTCATGGTGCTCGGCGCCGACGAGACGTGCACCGGTGACTCCGCTCGCCGCGCAGGTAACGAATTCCTGTTCCAGCAGCTCGCCATGCAGAACATCGAGTTGCTGAACTCGGTCTTCGACGGCGTCGAGCAGCGCAAGCGCAAGATCGTCGTCACCTGCGCCCACTGCTTCAACGCGCTCGGCAACGAGTACCCGGAGGTCGGCGGCGAGTACGAGGTCGTTCACCACACTCAGCTGCTCAACCGCCTGGTCCGCCAGAAGAAGCTGATTCCGGTCGCGTCCGTCGGTGAGGACGTCACCTACCACGACCCCTGCTTCCTCGGCCGCCACAACAAGGTCTACGACGCACCCCGCGAGTTGATGGAAGCCTCCGGCGCGAAGCTGAAGGAAATGCCCCGTCACGGCGAACGGTCCATGTGCTGTGGTGCCGGTGGTGCCCGCATGTGGATGGAAGAGAACATCGGCAAGCGCATCAACATCGACCGGGTCGACGAGGCGCTCAGCACGGATCCGAAGAAGATCGCGACCGGCTGCCCGTTCTGCCGCGTCATGCTCACCGACGGCGTCACGGCTCGCCAGGAGTCCGGTCAGGGCGAGGGTGTCGAGGTCGTCGACGTCGCCCAGCTGATGCTCTCGTCCATCACGCGTCTCGAGCCCGAGAAGCTGAGCGAGAACATCACGGTCATCCCCCGCGAGAAGCCGGCCGAGCCGGCAGGATCGCCGGCAGCAGCCGAGGCCAAGGCCGAGGTGGTGGAGAAGGAGCGCGTCGAGGAGGTCGAGGAGGCCGCTGCAACGCCGGCCGCCACGGAAGCTCCCGCGGGCAAGGGCCTGGCGATGAAGGGCCTGGCCAAGGCACCCGGGGCGAAGGCACCCGGCGCCAAGGCACCCGGCAAGGGGCTCGGCATGGCAGGCGGGGCGAAGGCACCCGGCGCCAAGAAGGCTGCTCCTGCTACGGCCGAGGCTGCCGGTACGGAGGCGCCCGCAGCGGAGGCACCCAAGCCCAAGGGCCTCGGACTCGCCGGCGGCGCGAAGGCACCGGGCGGCAAGGGTCTGCAGATGAAGGGTGCCGCCAAGGCTCCCGGCGCGAAGGCCGCCGCTCCGGCTGCCGAAGCACCGGCGACAGAGGCTCCCGCAGCGGAAACCCCTGCTCAGGACGCCCCCGCGGCGAAGCAGAAGGGACTCGGACTCGCGTCCAGCGCCAAGGCACCGGGCAAGGGTCTGCAGATGAAGGGCAAGGCGAAGGCTCCCGGCGCGAAGGCCGCTCCCGCGGACGCTCCCGCCGAGCCGGCAATCGCCGAACCCCAGGCTGCCGAGCCCCAGGCTTTCGAACCGCAGGTCGCCGACACGTCCTCCGCTTCGGAGGCCCCCGCTGCCGAGGCGCCGAAGGCTCCCCCGGTGGCGAAGGCCGGTGGGCTCGGCTTCAAGAGCGGCGCCAAGGCTCCCGGAGCTCACAAGGCCGCGGCCCCCAAGGCCGCAGCTCCGAAGGCCGAAGCACCCGCGGCCGAGGCTCCCGCAGCTGAAGCACCGAAGGCCGAGGCAACCGAGACCGCGGCTCCGAAGGTCGAGGAGTCGAACGGCGACGGATCCAACGGCAAGGCACCGGAAACGGTGAAGGCTCCGCCACCGGCCAAGCCTGGCGGACTCGGTTTCAAGGCAGGCGCGAAGGCACCTGGCCGGAAGAGCTAGCCGACAGCAGTGAACAGCAGCGCCCCCACCGATCACGGTGGGGGCGCCGCTGTTTTCCGTGACGGCCCGCGTTGCGCACGGCGTAACCTCCGACATGATGACTTCGGGCGCCGATCTCACTTTTCGCCGCGCCGCCACGTACACGGTGGCGGTCATGGGCGGTGCAGTGGTCGTTGCGCTCCTCTCGGTCGCGTGGATGTCGATCGGGTCCGGTGACTGCGCCGAGTCGATGATGGAGTGTGCCCGCGGAGAAAAGTACGTCCTTGTCTTCGGCCCACCCGCGTTGCTGCTCGTGGGCGGGGTCGGAGCTTTCGTGCAGACCTACCGGGTCTGGCGGGCCGGTGGCCGGTGGCAGGTCTGGCAGGGAGCGGGCTGGATGTTGTTCGTGTTCATGCTCATCTACGCCTCACTGTCGGCTGGCGCTCTCACCGAGATCTGACCTACCGTGGTCCGGCTCCGCCGCGGCCCGGCGTTCCGCCGCCCATCGGCTGGGCGGGTGCCGGGTTCTGCACGGTGTATTCCTGCACGGTGCCGTCCTGTGAAGTGTCGTCCTGCGCAGTCTCGTCGGCGGACGATGCCTGTTCGACGGACGAGGTTGTGGTGGTCGTTGCCGAGGGCGTGTCGTCCCGGCCGACCAGTAGGGTTGCCGCCGCTCCTGCGCCGAGGAGGACGAGCGCGGCGGCGCTTGCCGCAACCATCCATCCCCGGATACCGGACTTCTGTGTCTTCCTCACCGGCACACTGGTCGGCGCGACGCGTCGGGTCGGCGCCTCGGCCGATGCGGACGGGGGCAGCACGCGCGACGCTGCCGCCACGATCGGTCGTGGCGCCGCCGGTGGTTTCACCCGCGGTCCCGGTGCCGACATCACCCGGGAACCCGACTGTTGTAGCGATGCCCGCTCGGCGATGGCCGCCGCACCGCGGGCGGACGCGGTCGCCGGCTCGGGTGACGCGACGAGTGCGACGTTCACGGCCGTCGAGAGCAGTTCCGTCACGAGCGGGACCGCCGCTCCGCCGCCGAGGAGGACGACGGCGTCGACTGGGGTGCCGGTCTCGTCGAGGCGTTCGAGTTCGCGGGCCACCGTGTTCGCGGCGCCGGTGAGTGATCCGCGGATTACTTCCTCGAATTCGGAACGCATGACGCGTATCTGGCGTCGGATGCCGGGAAGCGCGACGGTCACCACGGCAGACGTGTCTTGCGACAACCGCTCTTTCGCACTCCGGCAGCGGGCGGCGAGTTCGGTCAGCGCGCCGCGGTGGGCAGGATCGTCTACGTCGAAGTCCGGGTTCGCGTTCTGGACGAGCGCGACCACATGTCCCATCAGCAGCCGGTCGGCGTGGTCTCCGCTGAAGTCGGTGCTCCGCGTCGATCGGACCACACCGAATTCGGCGCCGCGCCTCGTGGCCAGGGTCAGGTCGAGGGAATGGGCTCCGACGTCGCACAGCAGCAGTGTCGAGAATTCGTCGAGTTTCTCGACCCGGGAGATCCATGTCAGTGCAGCAGTGGTTTCGGGGATCACCGTGACCGTGCGATTCTGCAAGAGGCCCCATCGTCGGATCTCGTCCTCGAGTTCCTCGACGGCGTATCCCGACCAGGCTGCGGGAGCCGCGACCACCACATGGTCGGGCACCGGGGTGCGGCCACGAATGAGGCAGTCGAGCGCGGTGGTCACCAGCTGCACGGCCGGGGTCCGGGTCCCGTCGTCGCCGATCACCGGAACGGGATCGCCGACCCTGTCGATGAAGTCACGAAACACGATGCTGCCCTGAGGAAGCGGTCCGCTGCGGTGCGGGCCGAGGGTGGGTGCGCTGCTCGACGACAGCGCGAGGTCGGCCGAGTGCCGCACCACCGTGAATCCGTCGTCCGCCCGGTGCGTCGGCGATTCACCGTGCATCTGCGCGGACACGAACGAGTCGGAACCCATACTGATCCCCATCGATGTCCGCATGTCGTGATCTCCGTTCCGTGGTGACGGCAGGCGCCTTTCCTGCCGATCGAAACGCTAGACCGCCTTCCTGTGCCGACCGCTGTGTGCTTGCTGCGATGTTCCTGTGTACGTGGCTTCGCGCGCCCCTAGGGAAGGTGCAGCGTCCTCCCATGGTGCGTTCGGTCAGCCGGTTCACCACCGAGGACGCCGATCTCCTGCTGTCGCCCCGGCAACGACGCGACCTTCTCGACTGTTTCGGCCTCTTCGGTATCCGGTTCGCGGTCAGGCTGATTCGCGCGGGCGCGACCGACGCGCCGGCACTGGCCCACGAGCTGACGGCGCACAGTGGTCTCGAGGACCTTCGCCGCACACTGCATCTGCAGTTCGGTCAGCGCAGCACCGAACTGAAGGCACACTCGGCGCTCAGATCGCTGAAGGCCACGCTGGCCCGCACACCGTCGTCGGCGAGCCGCAGCCTGGGCAGCGCTGCCGATCGGCTGCTCGCAGACACCCACGTGTTCCGGGAACTGCGGGTGTTGTCGGGACTGCGCACCAGCGGTCTGCAGTTGCGGGACACGGCCGTCGTCCTGCTCGAGCGGGTGCTCGGCGGCGAGGGCATGTCGCCGCACACGCGGCGCGGTCCTGCGAGGCCATGCTCGCGCGCTGACGCTCAGCGTCGGGCGACTCGCCTGACCTGTTCGCTCACGATGTTGATTGCTCTCTCAGGGCCTGGTTCACGATCGGGCCGACGACGGCGAGAGCGTCGGGTGACGTCATCTGCCAATGTGTGACAGGCACGGCGTGGTTGTGCACTACCCCCGTGACCGCGTTCTCCCATCCGCGGGCCGCCCTCCCGCCGGTGGCATCGTCGGCCGCCGCGGTGAAGAACACAATGTCTCCGTCGAAGCATGCAGGCCGGTACTCCGACATCAACCTCGAGTTTCGGTCCGCCGCCGACACGAGCCGCCTCACGACCTTCTCGGTGTGCTCTACGGAGTGCCCGGATATTTCGGCCAGCGCGACCGCGACACCACCGAGGCTCGGGTCGGAGATGCGCTCGACTGCTGTCGCTTCGATACCGAACCCACCCAGCAACTCACGCACCGAGACATCCGTGGGCGACCCTTCCTCGACCGCCGTCGCGCCGGCGAAGCTGTCCATCATGGCCAGCAATTCCACACCCTCGCCGGCTGCCTGAATCTGGACCGCCATCGCATGGGCGATGACACCGCCGAGTGACCAGCCGAGCAATCGGTACGGACCGGATGGTCGGATCTGGCGGATCTCACGGACGTACCGGTCCGCAAGTTCATCGAGAGACTCCGGAAGATAGCCGTCCTCGAGAATCGACGGACTCTGGATGCCGTAGATCGGCAGATCAGGTTCGATGTACTGACGCAGACCCGAATAGCACCACGACAGTCCGACGATGGGATGGATACAAAACAGCGGCGCTCCCTCTTCACCGTCCGCTCGGATCCGAAGCAGCGGCCCGAACCCTTCCTCCACCGGACCCGTGGCTCCGTTCTCGATCCGAGCGGCCAATGCTTCGACGGCGGGATCCGTGAACAGCCACTGCAACGGAACTGCCGCACTCAGGTCTTGCTTCAGTCGGGCGACGATCCTGGGCGCGACCAGGGAATTGCCGCCCAACGCGAAGAAGTCGTCATCCAGCCCCACCTGTTCGACACCGAGAATGTCGGTGAAGGCCGAGGTCACGATTCGCTCGACGCGCGTCGTCGGCCCCCGGAACTCCCGCTTCGTGAACGCCGGGGCAGGCAAGGCGTTCCGATCCAGCTTGCCGCTCGCGGTCAGAGGCAATTCGTCGAGCACCATCAGCACATCCGGCACCATGTACTGGGGCAGCGACCTGCCGGCCGTGGCACGGACCGATTCCACGTCGATCAACCGACCCCCTGTGGGGACCACGTACCCGACCAGCTGCTGACCGAACTCGCCGTCGTGCACGATCACAGCGGCCTGCACGATCGTCTGCTGCGCCACCAGCGCGGTCTCGATCTCGCCGAGCTCGATACGCAGCCCGCGCACCTTCACCTGAGAGTCCAGCCGACCCAGATACATCAGCTGTCCGCGTGGGTTCCACTTGACCACGTCCCCCGTGCGATAGAGACGCGTCCCTGCTGCCCCGAACGGATCGGCCACGAATCGCTCCGCCGTCAGCCGCTGGCGGCGATGATAGCCGCGAGACAGCTGCACTCCTGCCAGATACAGCTCTCCTTCGACCCCGATGGGCACCGGGTGGAGACGTCGATCCAAGACCAGTGCGGTGGTGTTCCAAACAGGTTCACCAATCGGGACCGATTCCCGCTCGAGTCCGTCGCATCGGTGGGACGTCGCAGTGACCGCATATTCCGTGGGACCGTACTTGTTGTCGAGACGAGCCTTCGACCGCGACGCACATCGCGCAGACAACTCCACCGGCAATTCTTCCCCACCGGCAAAAACACACCGCAACGAATCCGGTAGACACGCCTCCGGATCGGCCAGGAGCGCCGCCAGCATCGACGGTACGAACGCGGCCACGGTAACACCGGAGTCTTGCATCAGTGACAGCAGATAGTCCGGATCCCGATGACCGTCTGGACGCGCGACGATCATCCGGGCACCGACGGCCAGCGGAACCAGTAATTCCCACATCGACACGTCGAACGTCACCGGCGTCTTCTGCACCACGACATCGGAGTCGCCGAGCTCGTATTCGGCTGCCAACCAGGACATTTGGTTGACAATCGCGCGATGGCTGACCGAAACCCCTTTGGGCCGCCCGGTCGATCCAGATGTAAAGATCACGTACGCCAGATTTTCCGGCCGTGCGGGCGTCACGACTTCGGACTCCCCAACCGGCTCGGACGAATACACCGACAAATCGAGGGCGTCAACGTTCAGCACTCGATTCCGGGACGTGTCGAATCCGTCTCGGGAGGTGGACAGGACGCAGACGGGTCCCGTGGTTTCCAGGATGTAGTCGTTGCGTGCCGGGGGTTGATCAGGGTCCAACGGCACGAATGCAGCACCCGCTCGGAGCACCGCGTAAATTCCTGTCACCAACTCCAGCGACCGGCGCATCCCCAATGCCACCAACGACTCCGGTCCTACACCCTCGTCGATCAATCTTCGAGCCAATCGGTTCACCCGAGCAGAGAACTCGGCATACGACAGCGACTCGTTGTCGTACACGATTGCCACCGCGTCCGGTGTTCGGGCCACCTGCGCATCGAATCCGTCGAGCAGCAGTCCATCCGGGACGTCGCGTCCCGTGATGTTCCACTCGCGCAGCATCTGACGCCGCTCGTTCTCTTCGACGATCGAGATGTCGCCCACCGGCATCATCGGATCATCCACCACCGCTTCGAGAATTCGCACGAACCTGCGCGCGATCTCGCGCACCGTCGCGCCGTCGAACACATCCGTCGCGTAGGACAGCCTTCCCACGAATCCACCCCCGCCATCTGCCGACTCACCCACAGTCATCGACAGGTCGAACTGCACCGCTTGCCGATCGACCTCCACCGGCGAGACCGTCAATCCCGGAAGCTCCACCGCCGGCCGACTGAAGTTCTGAAACGCCAACATCACCTGGAACAACGGAGAGAACGACTGAGACCGAATCGGATTCAGCTTTTCCACCAATCGTTCGAACGGAACGTCCGCCCGAGAGAACGCCTCGAGATCGGCATCGCGCATCCGCCTCAGTAGCTCCGCGAACGATTCGTCCGGCTGGTACTGCGCCCGCAACACCAACGTATTGACGAACATGCCCACCAGATCGTCCAACGCCGCATCACCACGGCCCGCGATCGGCGACCCGATCGCGATATCGGTCGCCCCACTCAGCCTCGCCAATAGCACCGCTAACGCCGCATGCACCACCATGAACGGCGTCGCACCCGCCTCTCGCGCCAGCGACACGAGACGCGCCACCGTTGCCGCCGGCACGGTGAAATCCACGCTGGAACCGAGGCCCGACCGCACCGCCGGGCGTGGCCGGTCGGTAGGTAACGCCAGCGCATCGGGCAGCCCCGACAACGCATCCAACCAGTACGCGATCTGCTGCGACATCAACGATCCCGGATCGTCCTCCGAACCCAGCACCTCCCGCTGCCACAACGCGTAATCCGCATACTGCACCGGCAACGGCGTCCAGGACGGCTCGTGCCCTGCGTGCCGCGCGGCATATGCCACCAACACGTCTCGGCCCATCGGCGCGGTCGAGAAACCGTCCGCGCAGATATGGTGCACCACCACCACCAAGACGTGCTCGGACTTCGACATCCGGTACAGCGCCCCGCGCACCGGCACCGATTCCGTGACCTCGAAGCCCGCCGTGAGCAATGCGGCCACCCGCATCCGCAACTCTTCCTCGTCCGCGACCGGAATCGGCGTCAGGTCCATCGACACTCTCGACGCATGCACGATGCGCTGTGCCGGCCCCTGGGCCGAGTCCGGGAACACCGTCCGCAAGGCCTCGTGCCGAGCGAACACGTCGAGCACCGAAGCCTGTATCGCTGCCACATCCAGTTCACCGGACAGGCGGACCACAAGCGGAATGTTGTATGCCGCCGACTCCGGGTCGAACTGGTTGAGGAACCACATCCGCTGCTGCGCCAACGACAACGGAATCCGCGCCGGCCGCACCCGACGGGTCAACGCCGGCCGCCCACCTTCACCGGCATGCTGCTCGGCCCGCACCGCCAGCGCCGCCACCGTCGACGCCTCGAAGATCACCCGAACCGGCACACGGGTGTCCAACGCCGCACCCAACCGGGACACCACCTGCGTCGCAACCAACGAATTACCGCCCAACGCAAAGAAATCGTCGTCCAGACCGACCCGCTCGAGCCCCAGCACCTCCGCGAAAATACCCGCCACGACCTCCTCGACCGGCGTAGTCGGCGCCCGAAACTCCCGGACGACGAACGACGGCGCGGGCAACGCCCGTCGGTCGAGCTTCCCACTGGGATTCAACGGCAACGCGTCGACGACCATCACCTGCGACGGCACCATGTAGGTCGGCAGCCTCTCGCCCACCCTGATGCGCAGGGTCTCCGGGTCCAGGGCAGCCTCGGTATCGGGAACGACGTATCCCACCAGTTGTTCACCGGTGTGGGGATCGTGGCGCAAGACCACGACGGTCTGCGCGACTCCTTCGCACCTGCCGAGCGCTGCCTCGATCTCACCGAGTTCGATCCGCAGACCCCGCAATTGCACCTGTGAGTCGATTCGCCCGACGAAGTCCAGTCGTCCGTCTTTCGTCCACCGCACCAGATCGCCGGTGCGGTACATCAGTTCGCCGGAACCCCTGAAGGGATTGGCCACGAATCGAGCTGCCGTGAGTGCACCGCGGGCATGGTAGCCGCGGGCGAGCCCACTGCCCGACAGATACAGCTCGCCGATCACGCCGACCGGAGAAGGATGCAGCCTTGCATCGAGGACAACAGCTCCGGCACCCTCGATCGGGGTGCCGATCGTGATTCGTTCCTCCGGCACGAGCGGCTCGGTCATGGAGATGATGATGGTGGTCTCTGTGGGACCGTAACTGTTGAAGAAACGACAGGCGGGTGCGAACTTCGCGACCAACTCCGGCGGGCAGACGTCTCCTCCGACGACCACGGCCTGGAGTTCGTCGAGCCCGTCCGGGTCGACGATCCCCAGCGCCGCCGGCGCTGTGATGATGTGGGTGACCCGCTCGACGCGCAGCAACTCCGCGAGCTCGCCGCCACCGATGATCTCGGGTGGAGCGACAACCAAGGTGGCGCCGGCACTGAACCCCGCGATCATCTCGAATACCGACGCATCGAAGCTCGACGACGAGAACCTCAGCACCCGCGAGTCGCCGGTCAAGTCCAGTTCGAGGCGGGCGTCCGCACAGAACGACGCCAGCCCGGCATGGGTTACAACGACACCCTTCGGGACCCCGGTCGAACCCGACGTGTAGATCATGTAGGCCGCATTGGACAACGCGACCGGCGCACCGCGCTCGCCGTCTGTGATCTGTGCCGCCGAAACCTCGTCGCACAGATCCTGCACTTCACCCGCGGTGGGTACCAGCCAGGCAACCTTTCCCGGCAGCGACGTGGTCTCGGCGCTGGTAAGACCGATCACGGCCCCTGAATCGGCCAACATGTACTCGATCCGCTCCACCGGCAGTTTCGGATCGACCGGCACGAACCCGCCGCCCGCCTTCGCGACCGCCCACACCGCAACCACTGATTCGATGGACCGAGCGAAGGCCAACGCGACAAATGTTTCAGGACCGACACCACGAGAGATCAGCACTCGGGCCAGTCGGTTCGATCGGGAGTCGAGGTCCGAATACGACATCTCCACACCACCGCAGGTCAACGCAACACCCACGGGGTTCGACGCGACGCCGGCCGCCAGAATCTCCGGCAGCGTCCGTGCGTGCACAGGCAGTGGCTCAGGGGCCGCAGCCGCGAGCACCCGTTGCCGCTCGGCCGGACCCAGCAAGTCGACGTCGCCCACCGCGACGGACGGATTCTCGATGACCGCGTCGAGCACCCGCACGAACCCCTCGGCGATCCCGTACACCGTCGGAGCATCGAAGATGTCCGCCGCATACGACAGCCTCCCCGCATACCCGCCCCCGGCCGCCTCACTCAGAGCCATCGAGAGGTCGAACTGCGCGGCCTCCCACTCCACTTCCACCGGTGACACCGTCAAACCCGGAAGCTCCACCCTCGACGGCGCGAAATTCTGGAACGCCAACAGCACCTGAAACAGCGGCGAGAAGGACTGCGACCGCACTGGATTCAGTTTGTCCACCAACTGCTCGAACGGCACATCAGCCCTGCCGAACGCCTCGAGGTCCGAATCGCGCACCCGCCCCACCAGCCCCGTGAACGACTGACTCGGCTCACAATCGGCCCGCAATACCAATGTATTGACGAACATGCCCACCAGATCGTCCAACGCCGCATCACCACGACCCGCCACCGGCGACCCGATCGCGATATCCGATGTCCCACTCAACTTCGCCAACAGCACCGCCAACGCCGCATGCACAACCATGAACGGGGTCGCACCCTGCTCACGTGCCAGCGCCGCGAGACGCACCACCGTCGCCACCGGAACCGCGAAATCGACACTTGCACCCACCCCCGACCGTACCGCCGGACGTGGCCGGTCGAGCGGCAGAGCCAGCACGTCCGGCAGACCCGCGAGCGCATCCGCCCAGTACTCGAGCTCTTGCGAAATCAGCGACGTGGGATCGTCCTCCGAGCCGAGAAAGCCTCGTTGCCACAGGGTGTAATCCGCATACTGCACCGGCAGCGGGGTCCACGACGGCGCGTCGCCGGCTGTGCGCGTGGAGTAGGCGTGCACCAGATCGCGGGCGAGTACCTGGATCGACCAGCCGTCGATGCTGATGTGGTGCACGACCATCACCAACACGTGTTCGTCAGGAGCCTCGCACCGCACCAATGTCAGAGCGATCGGGATTTGCGTGGTCACGTCGAATCCGTGTGCCATTGCCTCCCGGATCCGTGTATCCAGAGCAGCGGCCGGGACGACGTCGGGCGCAACGTCGATCAGATCGCCGGTCGCGGCGTGATCGACCGGCAGCACGAGCTGAGACGGGCCGTCAGGGGATTCGGGAAACATCGTCCGCAGCGATTCGTGCCGTTCCAGGATGTCCGCGGCGGCCCGGCGGAGTGCGCCGACGTCGAGGGGGCCGGACAGCCGCAGTGCCGCCGCCACGTTGTAGGCACTCGACGTGGGGTCGAACCGATTGAGGAACCACACTCGGGTCTGAGCCAGGGACAGGGGGAGCCTGTCGGGCCTCGGGCCGGACACGAGCGCGGGGCGCGGTCCTGCACCGGCGTGCATCCGGTCGACGACGGTAGCCAGAACCCCGACGGTGGGCGACTCGAACAGCGACCGCACGGTCAACCCGGTGCCGAGCTCATTGTTGATCCGGGCGACCACACGGGTCGCGATGAGGGAGTTACCCCCGAGGTCGAAGAAATTGTCCGACATACCGATCCGCGAGGCGCCGAGTACGTCCGCGAGAATCTCCGCGAGGACGCACTCCGTCAGGGTGCCGGGCGGGACGAACTGCGCCGAACTCGCGAACTCGGGAACCGGCAGTGCCGTGCGGTCGAGTTTGCCGTTCGCAGTCAACGGCAGTTCCGCGAGCACGACCAGCGCCGACGGCACCATGTACCGGGGAAGCACCGTTGCGGCAGCGTCGAGGAGCGCGCGCACGTCCGGGGACCTCCCGGGCGCAGGCACCACGTATCCGGCGAGGTAGTCGCCGGTGGACCCGTCGTTGCGGGCCAGTGCCACCGCCTGTGCAACATCTGCGTGCCCGTGCAGCGCCGCCTCGATCTCGCCGAGTTCGATGCGCTGGCCGCGAAGCTTGACCTGGAAGTCCGTGCGGCCCAGGTATTCGAGCTGCCCGGTCGGCAGCCACCGAACAAGGTCACCGGTGCGGTACAGCCGACTGCCGTCTCGCACGGTTCCCGCGGCCGCGAGGGGGTTCGCTACGAACCTCTCCGCCGTCAGATCGGACCGGGCCTGGTATCCGCGCGCGAGCTGGACACCGCCGAGATACAACTCCCCCGCCACCCCGACGGGGACGGGACGCAGGCGTCCGTCGAGCACATACGTATGGGTGTTCCAGACCGGTGCTCCGATCGGCACGGTGGTCTCGTCCGGCCCGGTCTCGTAGTAGGTCACGTCCACCGCTGCCTCGGTGGGACCGTACAGGTTGTGCAGCTCCGCCCCGCTCACCCGGTGCAGATTCGCCGCCGTCACAGGCGGCAATGCCTCACCACTGGTGAACACCCGGCGCAGCGAATTGCACCCAACGACATGCGCTCCGGCCAGGAATACGGCGAGCATCGACGGCACGAAATGCACCGTGGTCACAGATTCTGCGCGGATGACCCGCTCGAGATAGGCGGGGTCCCGGTGCCCGTCGGGCTCGGCGATCACCAGTCGCGCGCCGGTCTGCAACGGCCAGAACAACTCCCACACCGACACGTCGAACGTCACGGGGGTCTTCTGGAGAACCGTGTCGTCGTCGCTCAGTGGGTACCGATGCTGCATCCACAGCAGCCGGTTGACGATGCCCTCGTGCGGCACTGACACGCCCTTGGGTCTGCCCGTGGAGCCGGAGGTGAAGATGACATATGCAGGGTTTCGGGTATGCAACGGCCCCACCCGGTCCCGATCCCGGATGGGGTCATCGGACAGCGCCGATACATCGAGGGTGTCGAGGTCGAGGGCCCGCACCTCGGCGGGCAGCGCGACGCGATCCGCGGTGGTGGTGAGAACGACGACTGGACCGGCGGTAGCCACGACGTACGCGATCCGCTCGGCCGGCTGGTCCGGGTCTATCGGGACGTACGCGCCGCCGGCCTTGATCACGGCGTAGATTCCCACCAGCATATCCACCGAGCGTCGCACCGCTACACCCACGAGCGATTCGGGGCCCACACCGCCGCTGATCAGGAACCGCGCCAGCTGATTCGCGCGGGCGTCGAACTCTGCGTACGTCAGCACCGTCCCCTCGAACACGACGGCGGGGGCGTCGGGCGTGTGGGCCACCTGCGCGTCGAACAGCTCGGCGAGGGTGAGGCGCGGTACCTGGTGTTCCGTTGCATTCCAGGAGTCGACCACCAGCTCCCGTTCCTTCGGAACGAAAAGGTCGACGTCGCCGACCGGTGTGTCCGTGTCGCGCGCAATGGTCTCGAGAATCCCGATCACGCGCGCCGCGAGTGTCGTGGCGGTATCGCGATCGAAAATTCCGTGCTGATAACGCAGACTCAGCCGCAGTCGAGGTTCGAGGATGGACAGCAGGGTGATCGGGTAGTGCGTGGCGTCACGCGCATCGAGAGCGGTCACTCGCATTCCCGCGATGTCGGTGTGCTCGTCGAATCCGGACTTGTCGACGGGGTACGACTCGAACACCGACAACGTGTCGAACAGGTTGCCCAGACCTATGCGTGCCTGGATGTCACCCAGTCCGAGGTAACGGTGATCGAGCAGGGAAACTTGCTCACCCTGGAGGCGGGTGAGTAGCTGCGCGCACGTCTCGTCCGGGTCCATCCGCACCCGCACGGGCACGGTGTTGATGAAAAGCCCCAGCATGCTCTCGACACCGGACAGCTGCGGCGGCCGACCCGACACGGTGGCACCGAACACCACATCGCGACGGGAGAGCAACCGGGACAGCAGTATTCCCCACGCCGCCTGGACGACGGTGTTCATGGTGACTCCATGGCGCGTCACCACCGTGTCGAGCGCACCGATCAGGGCCGCGGGCAGTGCGATGTCGACCTCACCCGGCACGCCGTGCTGTTCCGAGGACGCGTGCGGCGCCAGCAGTGTCGGCTCGTCGAGCCCCGCCAGCGCACGTTCCCAGGCGCGTAAGGACGCGTCCCGGTCGAGTGTCGCCACCCATTCCAGGTAGGTGCTGTACGGCCGCGGCTCCGGAAGGGCGGGAGCGTCGTCCGCGGCATAGCGAACCAGCAACTCGCGCACCAGCAGTGGCATCGACCATCCGTCGAGGATGATGTGGTGGTTGGTCAGTGCCAGCACGTGACGCTCGGGTGCGGTGCGGATCAACAGCAGGCGCAACAGCGGAGGACGGGCGAGGTCGAATCGGGCGACGCGGTCGCCGTCGAGGAGACGCTCGAGTTCCACTCCCGCCGCCGACCCGCACCCGGTCAGATCCACCTCACGCCACGGCACGTCCACCCTGTCGACAACCAACTGCGCCGGGATACCGTGATCGTCGTACTCGAATGCGGCACGCAGAGTTGCGTGGTGTGCGAGCACGCCTGCGGCGGCACGGCGCAACCGCGCGGAGTCGACCGCGCCCTCGAGGTCGATGCGCAGTTGCGCGGTGTAGATGTCCAGCGAATCGGCGGCCAGCGTCGAGTGGAACAGCAGACCGGACTGCAACGGGGACAGCGACCAGATCTCTCGTAGCCCCGGGTACGAGTGTTCCCAACGCTCGATCCGACTCTGGCTCACCGTGACCAGCTGGCAATCGGACGGTGTCAGACCACCCGCGACGGGCTGAACCGTGTGCGCGGCAAGACCGTCGAGGGCGCTTCGCCACAGATCCGCAAGGGCTGCGACGTCGGAGTCGCGGATCACCCCGGTCGGATACGCGAACGATGCCGTCAATCGGGGTCCCTCGGGGCTGTCGACCACCATCGCGTTGATGTCGATCACCGCAGCCACGGCCATGCCGGATCCGCTCGCTGTGATCAGGTCCGGTGCCTCGGGGTCCGGCAGCCAGCCGAGATCCTGCAAGTCGCCGAGGTGTTGCACGCCCATGCGGCCCAGGTAGTTGAAACTGATCTGCGGCTCAGGAAGACCCCCGAGAATCGACCTCGCGCTCTCGTCGAGATGCCGGAGCAATCCGAATCCGACGCCACGGGCAGGCACCGCGACGAGCTGTTCCTTGACGGTCTTGATCACGACACCGGCAGCATGTCCACCCTCGAAGGCCCCGCCGAGTTCGACGGCCGGCAGTTCGAGCCGGACCGGGAAGGCGCTGGTGAACCAACCGACGGTACGTGCAAGATCCGCGCCGGCCACCGCCTCCTCCTCGCGCCCATGACCTTCCAACGTCAGTAACACCGAACGCTCGTCGATCCCGTGCGAGTGTCGCCACTGCACGACCGCCATCGCCAGCGCCGACAGGAGTCCGTCGTTGACGCCGCATCCGAACACATCGGGAAGTCGAGCGAGCACCGCATCGGTCACGGCGGGACTCACGTCGATGTGTACCCGCTCGGTCGTGCGCATCGTGTCGATCGCGGGCGCGATCGGTCGTGTGCCGATCTGCGGGTCAGGGCCGCTGAGAACCTCTCGCCAATAGGGCAACTCGCCTCTGTGCGCTCCTCGATCTGCCGCGTCCTGCAGTCCATATGCCCAGCGGCGGAACGACGTGCCCACCGGGGCCGGCGTCGGCGTCTGTCCCGTGCCCAGCTGCAGCCACGCCGTCGCGAGGTCCGGCAACAACACGCGCCACGACACACCGTCCACCACCAGATGATGCGCGAGAACCAGCAGTCGGTCTCGTGCACCCTCGGATTCGGAGACACACCACACCAGTTGAAGCATGACCCCGTTTTCCGGGTCCAGGCGCGCCGCAGCAGCCGCACACTCGACGCTCACTACGTCGGTAAACGCGCGGCTGCCGGGTGCCGCCGCCGTGACGATCCTCGAAATCCGATCCCTGGCCGGCACGCTACCGACGGCCGTCGTTTCGAATGCCCACACACCGTCGCCGTCGGGGACGAACTTCGAACGCAGAGCATCATGGTGATCGAGCACCGCCGCAAGCGTCGCACTCAACCGATCCGGATCGACATCAGACGGCAAGGTCAGCAACAGCGCCTGGAAAAAGTCGTCGAAGCGGCCCCGCTCGATCATCGAGCACATGATCGGCGTCGGCGGGATACGCCCGACGCCGCCGCCATCGAGTTCCTCGAGGACGACCGCCGATTCTGCCTCCACCGGCACCGCCACCGCGGCGATTCCGGCGATCGTCTTGTGCTCGAACACGGCCCGCGCACTGAAGGCGAGACCGAACTCCCTGGCTCGGGCAGCGATCTGCATCGCGACGATGCTGTCGCCGCCGAGCGCGAAGAGACTGTCGTCCACACTCACCCGGTCGAGGCCGAGTGCCTCGGCGACGAGACCCGAGAGCTGCTCCTCCGCCGGTGTCGACGCGGCGCGGAACTTGTGTTCAGCTGATCCGAAGTGTGGTTGCGGCAGTGCACTTCGGTCGAGTTTGCCGGCGGCCGTCACCGGCACGTGTTCGAGCCACATCACCGCCGACGGGATCATGTGGGACGGCACGATTTCGGCGACGCCCTCGACAATCGCGATCGGATCGAATTCGCAACCGGTGTCGAGGCGCACATACGAGACCAGCGCCGTCGTGCCGCCCGCCGTCCGATGAACCACCGTCGCGGCGAAGTTGACGCCGTCCTGGGCGAGCAGTGCCGAGTCGATCTCGCCGAGTTCGATGCGGAAGCCACGGATCTTGACCTGGGTGTCGGACCGGCCGATGAACTCGAGCGTGCAGTGCCCCACCTCGGTTCCTCGCGACGACCGCACCCAGCGCACCTCGTCACCGGTGCGGTAGAGCCGAGACCCCGGCTCACCGAAGGGGTTGGCCACGAATCGGTTCGCCGTCAGCCCGTGCCGATGGTGATAGCCGCGTGCGATTCCGGGGCCGGCGAGGTAGAGCTCACCCACCACCCCGGCGGGCACGGCGCGGAGCTTGCGGTCGAGCACCACGACGCTCGCACCCTGGATCGGGCGGCCGATGGTAATCGGTTCGCCCGGCGTCAGCGGCTCACCTGCGGTGATGATGATGGTCGTCTCGGTCGGCCCGTAACTGTTGGTGAAGCGGCACACCTGCCCGAACCGCTCCACGAGGTCGGGGGTGCACACGTCACCGCCGACCACCACCGCCTCGAGATGTTCGAGCCCACGCGGGTCGACTGTGTTCATCACCGTGGGAGCCGTGATGATGTGGGTTACCTGCTGTTCGCTCAGCAGGTCGACGAGGTCGCTTCCACCATGCATCTCGGGCGGGGCGACAACCATCGTGGCACCGGCGCTGAAAGCCTGGATCATCTCGAACACCGAGGCATCGAAGCTGGCCGACGAGAACCGTAACACCCGCGATTCGTGGTGAATGCCGAGTTCCGGGCGGGCGCCGGCCGCGAAGTTCGACAGACCGCTGTGGGTGACGACGACCCCTTTCGGAAGCCCGGTCGATCCCGATGTGTAGATCATGTACGCGGGGTGACGGATTGACAGCGGGGCGCGGCGATCGACGTCGTTGATCGTGGTGCTCGGCTGTCGTTCACAGCGTGCGCGCAACTCGTCGTCGTCGAGGACCAGCCAGTGAATTCCGTCGGGCAGTGTTGCACGCAGTTCGTGAAGCGTGAGCCCCACCAGTGCCCCCGAATCGGACAGCATGTGCGCGACTCGCTCGGGTGGGAGTTTCGGATCGACAGGCACGAAGGCGGCCCCGGTCTTCGCGACCGCCCAGAACGCGACGAGTGACTCCGCCGATCTGGGAAGACTCAGCACGACGAAGGTTTCCGGTCCGGCCCCCGATTCGATCAGTAGTCGCGCCAGTTGATTGGATCGCTGGTCGAGCTCGTGGTAGGTGACCTCCCGTCCCGACGCCCGAATCGCGACTGCGTCCGGTGCGGCGGCAACGCCGTCGGCCAGCAAGTCGGGGAGGAGCCGCTCCGGCTCTGTCTGCGGACCGCGACATGGCACGAGATCCGCGCGTTCGTCGGCGTGCAGCACGTCGAGAGCGGCGATGCGGTCGGTGGCGGCTGACGCGGCGAAGGCGGAAAAGAATTCGAGGAACCGGGCATGGTGACCGCGCAGCTCCTGTTCGGTGTACAGATTCGGGTTGGCCTCGAAGTCGACCTGCGCAACGTCGCCTGCGACACCGGGATAGATGTTCACTGCGAGGTCCTCCACCGGACCGGTGGTGAGCACGTGGAGCCGGCCGATCGACGGCCCGAGCCGAATCTCGGCGTGGAACATCATGATGTTGATCGACGGACCGAAAAAGCCGCGACGCCCACCCAGGACGCCCGCATCACGTCGTATGTCCTCGTGCCGGTACCTCTGGTGACGTAGCGCTCCGGTCAGCGCCAGTTGCGTACATCTCATCAAGTCGACGGAGGTCGTTTCCTCCCCGACCGAGAGTCGGATCGGAAGGACGTTGGAGATCATGCCGCCCGAGCGGCGCAACCGGGAGGTGGTGCGTGCCGAGACCGGCAAGCTCAACACCACGTCATCCTGGCCGGTCAGGCGGCAAAAGAATGCAGACACGGCAGCCACCGCGGCTGTCGCGAACGTCGCCCCGGGTTCCCGGCCGGTCAGACTTTGCAGTGCGGCTGTCGTAGCAGCGGACAGCGGTGCGCTGCTCACCAGCGACTGCGCGCCGATCTCGGCCGCCCGCCCGGCGAGGCTGATCGTCGGTGGGAGATTGCGGCTGCGCTCCGCCCAGTACGTGCGGTCCGTCTCGAACCGGCTCGAGGTGCGGTAGCGCGCCTCTTCTTCGACCACCTCCCGCAATCCACTCGCGGTGAACTCGGCCGGCGCGCGACCCTCGACCGCCGCGGTGTACAGCTCCGCGGCACGGTTCATGAACGTCATGGCGCCGAAGCCGTCGAGGGCGATGTGGTGAATTCGCGAGTACCAGAAGTAGCAGTCGTCGGCGACGCGCAACATTGCCGAACGGATCAGCCGATCATGGAGGAGATCGATCGGGTTGCTGCATTCGGCGCGCATCCACGCGAGAGCCGCAGCCCGCGGATCAGGGTCGGAACGGAAGTCGAGATGTGTCATCTCGAAGCCGAGCGACTCGTCCACCGTCTGGAGCGGCTCACCGTCCCACTCGACGATTCGGAGCAGTCCGGTACCGAGTTCCCGGAGTGCCGCGGGTCCGATCCGTGCGAGCAGGCCGATGTCGAGATCAGCGATACCGACCTCGACGTACTGAGCAATGACGATCGGAACGTCGCCCAGCAGGTGCTGGGCGAACCACATTCCACGCTGAGCGGCGGAGAGTGGGAACAGCTCGGAGGGCCGTGCAACATTCGCCATCACCGTCTCCGAAAGGACCGAAGTCGTATCGAAATCGTCCAGCGATGACACCCTCGGCCCTCGGCAATCCATATATCGACACTGAAGCGCGCGAAGGGGAACACCCATTTCACTCAGCTGCGGTTATCGACTCCTCTTTCCGACGCTACTCGCGGCCCAGCCGCCGACGCGATACCTCGCTCCGTTGATACCGCGCGGTCTCTAATTCTCGGAGATCAGAGAAGAGCACAACAATTGGTTTGTTTTGTGCATCAAACCCTTCGGATTCCGGGTGGACAGTCAGCCGTTGGGCGGCCGCCAGAGTTCGAGTCGCGGAATATCCGGTGGCTCGAATCCCAATACCTGGCCGTAGAAGGACAGTTCGGCGTTGCGGGAACTGATCAGGGTGGCCAGCTTCCGGAATCCGTGCGACTCCCCCTCGTACTCGAGGTAGGCGTGCGGGATGCCCTTCTCCACGAGCGCATCCCGGAACCGTTCCGCCTGCGACGGCGGCACGATCGGATCGTCGAGCCCCTGCAGGAGCAGAACCGGGCAGTTCAGTCCGCCAACGTTGTTCAGCGGGGCACGTTCGGCGTAGAGGTCGGCCGCCTCGGGCAGCGGGCCGATCAGCCCGTCGATGTATCGGGACTCGAAGTCGTGTGTCTCCTTCACGAACCCGTCCAGTTCGGCCACCCCGAAGTAGGACGCACCGCACGCGAACACGTCCGAGGTGGTCAGCGCCGCGAGCACGGTCCACCCGCCGGCGGATCCGCCCTCGATCGCCAGCCGGCCGGGGTCCGCCATGCCCGCCTCGGCGAGGCCGGTCACCGCCGTCACCACGTCCTCGACGTCGACGACCCCCCACTGTCCCCGCAACCGGTTGCGATACTCGCGACCGTATCCCGTGGAACCGCCGTAATTCACGTCGACGACGCCGATGCCGCGGCTGGTGAAGAACGCGAACACGGGATTCAGCGAAGGCGCGACCCGCGACGTCGGTCCGCCGTGCACGAACGCCACATACGGCGGCAACTCCCCGTCCTCGCCCCGGTACCGCGGGTGACGCGGCGGGTAGGCGATCACGTGGACTTCGCGTTCGGCGCCCTGGAACGTCAACTGCCGGGCCTCGGGCAGATATGCCGCCTCGGGAAGTTCGGTGACGGACAACCGGACGGTGCGGAGTGCACCCGTGTCGAGGTCGAGTTCGCGCAGGCCCGACGGGGTCTGGGCGCCGCCGGTGAGCAGCAGGATCCGGTTGCCGTTGCGGTCCCCGAGGCCGACGCTGGTGAGCCCGTCCAGCGGGATGTCCACGAGCGAACCGGTCGCGGGATCGAGGACGGCGAGGGTGTCGGTTCCGAATGTCCGCACGGTCAGGAGCGTGCCGTCGTCGCGGCGGGTGTGCCAGCGGCCGCCGAGCATCCACAGCGCGCCGCCGAAGTCGGCGTCCATCGGGCACAACGCGACCGGGTCGGGATCGTCGATGCCGACGCGGTAGAGATTCCACCAGCCGCTGCGGTCGCTGATCGTGTACAGGTCGGTGGGACCGACCCATTCCGGTTGCAGCACCGATTCCTCGGGACCGCCGAGAAGTGTCCGCACCTTCCCTGTCACGCGGCCGCCCTCGACCGCCACGACCCTGAGCTCGGTGCCGTCCCACGGCATCTGCGGGTGATCCCACGCGATCCAGGCGAGGTGCCTGCGATCCGGGGACAGCCGCGGATTGGCCAGGAAGTCGGAGCCGGCGACGACGGACCGCACCCTATGCGGGTCGTTCGCCGCCGACCCGTCCAGCGGAATCACGCAGATGTCGCGGGAGACGCCGCCGTCCGTGTCGTGCGTCTCGCGGACGGCCCACACCTCGCCGTCGATCACCGACAGGTCGCCGTACCGCAGCGAGCAGGGCTGCGGCGGCTCCGGTGTCAGCGGCACCGGTGTCCCGCCTTCGAGCAGGTACAGACGCTGATCGCTGAACTCGGCGAACACCAGGCGGCCGGCGTCGGTGACGGTCCAGGCGCCGCCGCCGTACTCGTGAACGCGGGTGCGGGCGTTCCATGGTGCGGGCAGGACATCTTCGGGTTCGTCGTCCAGACCGAGGCGCCGCACCGCGACCCGCCCGCCTTCGCTGGGCCGCAGTTCCGACCACCACACGTCGTCGCCCACGTACCGGCCGCCCTCGACGGGGTGGCCGCTGGAGGCGAGATCCGCCGCCGCGATCGGAGAGGGCCAGGAACCGTAAGGCGCAGAGGTCATCCGCAGAGGATATTCCGCCGTCCGCTACTCCGCAGGCAGCCACGCGCCGTGAAGGCCCGCCGGAACCCGGATCGGCAGCCGCACCTTCCCGATCGGCCCCGACCCTGGGTCGTCGGCGGGCAGCACGAAGAACCAGGACGACATGTCGCCCCGGTCGGTCCCGATCATTCCCCAGTACTCGTACTCGGCGCTGGGCATGAAGATCGGCTCACCCACCGACACACTCCCCGGATCCCAGTGCGCCTCGGTGCCGCGGGCAGTGTCGAAGAACCACAGCGAATCCTGCCGTCCCTGGCTGCGGTCGAGTTTGCCGACGGTCGCCACCGCGCGGTGCCCTCGGGTCAGCTCACGGTCGTCGACTCGCGGGAACTCGACGTCGCGGTCGCACACCACCTCTCGCGTCACCCGTCCGCTGCCGGGGTCGACGACGGCGCGAACCAGCGAGCCGAGCGACGGCTCCGGAGCCTTCGCGAACCCACCGGGGTACGTCCACTCCACGTAGTCGACGCTCACCCTCCCGTCGGGCAGATCGAAGGCGTTCGCGAAATGCCACACCCAGTAGGCATCGTGCGTCGTCCACCGGACCGGACCGCCGTCGCGGGGCACCAGCGCGATCCGCGTGCCGTCCTCGGGCCGCCAGTCGAGCACGGACCCGCCGGTCAGCACGGCGGCGATGTCGAAGACCAGCGGGCACAGCATCAGAACGATGTAGCGCTCGGTCAGTGCCATGTCGTGGATCATCAGCGGCGTGTCCGCACCCGCGACCGGCGTCGGTGTCCGCGCGACCGAACCGTCGGGGTTCACCACCGACCACGTCAGGTACGGGGCGTCGAGCATGTAATTGAACAGCACCATCTGTCCGGTGACCGGGTCGATCTTGGGGTGCGCGGTGCTCCCCACACCCATGGCGCCGTCGCAGTTCTCCCGCCCCAGCGTGCTCAGGTCGGCGGGGTCGAGGCGGAACGGCAGCGTGGTCTCGGCCATCGCGAGCAGCCGCCCGCCGTGCCGGACGATGTTGATGTCGGGCAGCTCGCGCGACGTGCCCGCGAGGCCGGGCCCTACTTCGTCCTCCGTCGGCGTGTAGAGGTCGGTAACCCCGGGCCAGATGACGTGCCCGGCCTTCTCCTCCGCCTGCACCATCGGGGTTCGGACGAAGCGGTTGGTGTACCGGGCGGCACCGTCGGCGACTTCGATTCGGTGGACCATGCCGTCGCCGTCGAGCGGGTAGACGTACGTCCCGATCGGATCGAATCGGGGGTTCGGCCCGTTGCGCAGATAGGCGCCGTGAAGATCGGCGGGTAGTTCGCCGATCACCTCGAGATCCCGGACGTCCACCTCCTCCCGTTGCGGCGCGAACACCCCGACGAGATGGCTGTGGTGCGCGATGTCGACGGGTCCGGGGCGACGGGATACCGGTGCTGACATGTGCGTCATTCCCTCCGGGCGCGGTGAATGCGAGACGGATCCGACCCCCTCTCGAGGGTACGACGGGCACCTGCGCGTGCGGGGTGTTTCCACGACGCGACGGCGGTCTGATACCCACCAGTAGAAATCGGGTTGCCCGGGAGTGGGAGAATGACGCTCGTGAGCAACCCAGACCACGGCCATCACCGCATGCCGCACCGCAAGCTGGAGCAGTCCACCAAGCTTCAGAACGTGCTCTACGAGATTCGTGGACCGGTACATGCCCACGCCGCCCGGCTGGAGGCGGAAGGCCACCGGATCCTCAAGCTCAACATCGGCAACCCCGCACCGTTCGGTTTCGACGCGCCGGACGTGATCATGCGCGACATGATCGCCGCGCTCCCGTACGCGCAGGGTTACTCCGAGTCCAAGGGCATCCTGTCGGCGCGGCGCGCGATCGTCACCCGCTACGAGCTGGTCGCCGGGTTCCCCGAACTCGACGTCGACGACATCTATCTGGGCAACGGTGTGTCCGAGCTCATCACGATGACGATGCAGGCGCTCCTCGACAACGGCGACGAGGTGCTGATCCCGGCACCGGACTACCCGCTGTGGACGGCGATGACGAGCCTCGCCGGCGGCACCCCGGTGCACTACCTGTGCGACGAGGGCAACGACTGGAACCCCGACATCGCGGACATCGAGTCGAAGATCACCGACAAGACCAAGGCGCTCCTGGTCATCAACCCGAACAATCCGACGGGTGCGGTGTACTCGATGGAGGTGCTGCAGCAGCTCGTCGACCTGGCGCGCAAGCATCAGCTGCTGCTTCTCGCGGACGAGATCTACGACAAGATCCTCTACGACGACGCCAAGCACATCTCACTGGCGACGCTGGCCCCGGACCTGCTGTGCCTGACGTTCAACGGCCTGTCGAAGGCGTACCGCGTCGCCGGCTACCGGTCCGGCTGGGTCGCCATCACGGGACCGAAGGAACACGCCGCGGGTTTCCTCGAGGGACTCGACCTGCTGGCGTCGACGCGTCTGTGCCCGAACGTGCCCGGTCAGCACGCCATCCAGGTGGCGCTCGGTGGGCACCAGAGCATCGAAGACCTGATCCTGCCGGGTGGTCGACTGCTCGAGCAGCGTGATGTGGCCTGGGAACGCCTCAACATGATTCCCGGTGTCTCCTGCGTGAAGCCGAAGGGCGCGTTGTACGCATTCCCCCGCCTCGACCCGAACGTGTACGAGATCTACGACGACGAGAAGCTGGTCCAGGACCTTCTGCTGCAGGAGAAGATCCTGATGGTGCAGGGCACCGGGTTCAACTGGCCGGACCACGACCACCTCCGCATCGTGACGTTGCCGTGGGCGCGTGATCTCGCTGTCGCCATCGAGCGGTTCGGAAATTTCCTCACCAGCTACAAGCAGTAGGATCGAGACACAGCAAGCGACACGCGCGTCGCTTGCGTGTCTCCTGGGGGAAAGAATGGTCACCAGCACCCGCGCGCGTTTCGGACAATTCGTCCATCGACGACGGCGTTTGCTGAACCTCACACAGGACGAGGTCACGGCCGCGGGTGGCCCGTCCGACGCAGCTCAGACGCGCGCCGAGAACGGGACCGGCCCGGATCCGAGCATCGAGACCCTCCGCAAACTGGACGTCGCGCTCCGCTGGGCTCCGGGCAGCGCGGCTCGCACCCTCGACGGTGGTCATCCCACTCCTCTCGAGGCGCTCGACGGGGAGGACCGGTCACCGACCTCGCGCCCGCTGACGCTCGGGCCGTCGGAGATTCCGCTGGATCTGGACACGATCATCGAGATCCTGGGGCCGCACACCCAGATCACCAAGCTGAGCGCGGCGCACCCCGAGGTTCCCGGGCTGGCCGAAGCGGCGGGCGAACTGAGCCGGGTGGTCTCGAAGATCACCGGCGCGTACGTGACGCGGTTGCTGGAAGTCAACGGAGGCCCCGCCGGGCCGCGCCAGCCGCTGGTCGAATTCGCATTCGGCCACCTGCTGGAGGAACCGTCCACGGTCACCGACCCGCGTGAACTGGAGGAAGCACGGTATCGCCGTTTCCTCTACGGCCGGGGAGACGGCCTCGACGCGGCCACCCGGGAGCGCTTCTGGCGTCGATGGGAGGACGCGGTGAAACTCGTGGCCACCGAGGATCCCGAACGCAGCGGAGATGCGGAGGTGAACGCATGAACGGCGTGCCGCTGTCGGTGCGGGTCAACCGCCTGTTCTCGCTCGCCCACGACCTCGACGGCCCCGAACCGGGAGAAGACACCGTCGCCGCGGGGGTGTCCCGGATACTCGGCCGGCCCGTCGAGCCGTCCGAGATCGAGTCCCTGCGCAGGAACGATCACCACGCGCCCGAGCCCGACGTCCTGCGGGCTGTCGCGCAGCACTTCCACGCCCCCGAGCAGTACCTCGCCACCGATGGCTACCACGACTACGACACGCTGGTCCGCTTCAAGATCGCGGTTCGCGAGGCCGGTGTCCGGCACTTGTCGATGCGATCGCTCGACGCATCCGCGGAGCCGACCACCGCGGAGATGGAATCGCTGATTCCCCTTCTGGAGAATCTGCGGCGGAGTCACGGACCGGTGCCGGTCGCGGCCCCGGACCCTCGTCAGACCTGAGCGGGGACGCGCGCCGACGGGTCCGCGGGGCCGCCGAACTGAGGGAGGCGACGCGCCCACAGTTCGGCCGCCAGATGCTCGGCGTCCCGCCAGTGATCGGCCAGCCGGGCCAGCTCCCACGGTTCGCCGCCGACGTCGGTCGTGAACAGGTGGGCCGTCCCGCCCGTGCCGTGCGCCCGGTGACCGGCCCTGCGAGCCAGGCACGCGAGGTGCAGCCGCGTCGCCGTGACCACGGGCGGTGCGGTGCCGGAATGCCCGCCGAGTTCGAACACCACGTGTCGGTCGAGGATCATGATCGCGTCGCGGATCTCGACGCTCATGCGGTCGAGGCGGCTCCGGGCCGACAGTGCCCGGCGATCCGCCGGTCGCAGTTCCAGGACCACTTCGGGCACCGCACCGGTCAGGGTCCGCCACATCGGTTGCAGACGCCGGGTGACTTGCCGTGACCGCCACCGGTGACCGAGCGCCCGTACCACCGGTCCGACCGAGATGAGCGCGCCCGCCGACACGACGAGCAGGCGGATGAACGCCCCCGAGTCGCTGTGCGATTCGGTCAGGGCGTTGTCTTCGCTGACCGCGTTGACCACGCCGGTCGTCACGACGACTCCCATGTCGAACACCTCGAACAACGACAGGGCGATGACCGCGAGAAACACCCGGCGCTCGCGTCCCGGTGTCGCGCTGCGCACGGCCTTCAGCGAGATCCACAGGTTGAGCAGGGCGACGGACAGGATCGGAACCGCGTACGTGATGCAGTACGCCGCGAAGGGCCAGCCGCCCTCGTCGGCTATGGCGACGCCCCGCGATCGCGCCGGCGTGCTCAGGCCGATCAGGATTGCCCCCGCGACGGCACACATCGACAGCGAGACGACGTGGATCCGGGGAAGGCGCGCCGGGCCGAGTGCCCACGCGGAGAAGAGGCTGATCAGCGACGCCGCGGTGAGGATGATGCAGACGTTACTGAGGGTGTTCGCGAACCCGTACCCGAACCAGCGGTCGAGCCAGATCTGTGCCAGTGATCGCTGGAGGACCAGGGAGAGGGATGCGAAGACGAGGGCGGCGTTCATCCGGCGTTCGGCGACAGTCGACCGGACGAGGGCCAGGCGCAGGAGAGTCGTTCCCCAGACGACGGCGAGGAGCGGCCAGCTCACATAGGTGGGCGGTTCGTACACGGCGTCAGAACGTTCCGAGCATCCGCGACACCCGTGCGTCACCGACGGTGTCGTCGCTCGTCCCCGCTCGACGACCCGCCATGATCAGGGTGGCGAGAAGTTCCGCCTCGTATTCCTGGTCGTTCGAGTAATTGGACCGGCCGAGCATTTTGACCACGCGCGCCGTGTCGACCGTTGGCGCGGCGACCGACAAGGCCGTCGAATCGACGGTGGTGTCCCCGATCGTGTCGCGGTCGTGGCCGAGCTCCATGTGTGCCAGTTCGTGGCAGATGATGTGGGTGGCGTGCACGTCCGACGTCCCTGCTGCGTACAGGATCACGTCGTCGTCGGCCCGTGCGAGCCAGAGACCGGAATGACCGCCCTGGACGAGGGCGTGCGAGACCGGGACCAGGTGAATCGGGCGCCCGCGACGGGCCGCGACGCCGGCGACGAGCTGATCCCTGTTCCAGGGCACGGGAATAGCCATCTCCGCCACGATCCGGCGAAGATGGTTGCTGGATCGCGACTGCCGCGAGATTCGCACTGGAACACCTCCGAACGGCCATAATCCTAGGCTGTCGGGGTACGAGGTCACGACATGTGGGCGATTTCACCTACCCGGTTGACGAATACCCCTACCGTGTCGGTAGATTGGCTACCGGCACCTCGAGTGCCTCGAGCACCTGTCGCCCCTCCCCCCTGTGGGCGCCAGGTTGGTGGCGGGGTCAACCCCCCTGTACCCCGCCACCCAGCTCGGCAAATCTCTCCACGCAGCGGCTCTGCGTCCGCGGAACACACCCCTCGTTCGGAGTTCCGGACCACCCCTGCGTGGAGTTCGGCGTTCGCTGCAGATTAGCTGCTGCGTGCCATGCTTCGATATCTATTGACGTCCTCTCGGCTGTGAACGACCGAGATTCCCCTCGAGACTCGCGTCCCGAGGTTCCTGTTTCACCGACAGTTGCCTCCCCACACTTTATGTGCGGGGCGGTCTCACACCATCTCCGCAGGCTGCCACCGTCAGTCCGACGGCCAAAATGTTCTTCGCCGCGTTCACATCCCGATCATGGACGGCGCCGCATCGGCACGCCCACTCCCGCACGTTCAGCGGCATCGTCGAGGCGATCGCCCCACACACCGAGCAGGCCTTCGACGACGGATAGAACCGGTCGATCACCACCACCCGCCGCCCGCACCAGTCGGCCTTGTACTCGAGCATCGACCGGAACTCGGACCAACCCGCATCCGAGATCGCCCGAGACAACGACCGATTC
>NZ_JAAXPA010000032.1 GCF_012396235.1 Rhodococcus opacus
CGCCGTCCTCGAGGCCATGAAAATGGAAAACCCCGTCAACGCCCACAAGGCCGGCACCGTCACCGGCCTCGCCGTCGAACCCGGCGCCGCCATCACCCAGGGCACCGTCCTCGCAGAACTGAAATAGGCACCTGCGCCCACTCGTGAGTCCTTCTCGGCCCCCGGGGTCGAGAAGGACTCACAGTAGTCTGTACGCATGTCTGACGTTCCCGAGATCCGTATCGGCACTGCCGAACGTGAGCAGGCCCTGAACTTGCTGAGCGAACATTTCGCGGCGGGCCGTTTGACGGTCCCCGAGTTCGACGAGCGCAGTCTCGCGGTCACGAATGCCACCACTCGCGGCGAGCTCGACCGAGTGTTCACCGACCTCCCCGCGACCACGGTCGGCGCGCCCGCCAAGGCCGAATCGGCCGGCACCGACAACGACCAGAACTGGCGTCGCATCGTGATGTCGGTGATCCCGCTCGTCGCCCTCGTGCTGTTCTTCGTCGTCCCGGTCGACAACAGCTGGTTGTTCTTCCTGATGATCCCTGCCGCCGGCGCCATCCTGTTCGGCACCCGCGACGACCGCCACGGTCGCGATCGCCGCCGCGACCGGGACCGCTGACATGGAACCTGTCGAGGTCAATGCGGGTGGCTGGTACCTGCGCGCGCTGCGCGCCGACGAACGGGTCGACGATCGCCCGGCGCTCGCGGACGGTGGAATCGCCGAACCCGAGTACGTCGCCCGCCGTACGGCGCAGTGGCTGAGCGACGAGCACTATTCGTGGGCGATTTGCCAGCCCAACACCGGCGAACTGCTCGCCGAGGTGGGCCTCACCCCGTCCGGGGAGTCCGCGACCCTCACCGGCTGGGCGCGGACCGGCCACGAGGACGCGCTGGCGAGCGGATCGGATGCGGTGCAACGGTTTGCCGAGGGCGCACTGGGGTTCACGGTCCGGCGGTGACTATGCGATCCGTTCCGGTGGCGGCCCTCACCGTGCTGGCACTGGTCATGCTCCTGTCCCCTGCGTCCGCGACGCCGTCGGGTCCCGAACATGCCGACAAGGTGGTGCACGCCCTGCTGTTCGCGGCGCTGGCCGCCGCCTCCCGGTACGCGCTCCTGACACCACGGATCACCGTGCTCTGGCTCGCGGCGTTCGCGGTGATCACCGAGATACTGCAGGGCGTGCTGCCGATCGGCCGGCACGGATCGGTCTGGGATCTCTGCGCCGACATGGTGGGTGTGGCGATCGGGTTGGCCGCTCAGTCCGCGATCATGCGCTCCCGCAGCAGAGTCTGAACGCCGGCGTCGAGGCCGAGTCCGTCGGAGAAGTACCGTTCGACGGTCCCGTACTGCTCGCGCATGGTGGCCAGGGACACCTCCAGGTACTGCTGACGGACTCCGAGCACGGGCTCGAGCAGCGCCGGATCTCCACCCGCGTCGACGAATTTCTCGAACACGCCCGCGAACGACGGAAGCAGGAGTTCGTTGGTCAGCAGGTAGTCGTGGAACACGTCGTCCTCACCGACTCCGAGGAGAAGCAGTAGCGCGGCCGTGGCCCATCCCGTCCGGTCCTTGCCGGTGGTGCAGTGCACGAGGGCAGGCGTGTTGCCGTTCGAGGCCAGGTCGCCGAACAACTCCCGGTACGACGACACCGCGCTCGGCATCACGACGAAGTCGCGGTAGCTGCCCTCGAAGTACTCGATCGCGCGTCCGCCGCCGAGTTCCCGTTCGGCGATCATCGGATCGGCGATCACCTGGAGCATCTGCGCGGGGATAGACCGGATCCCCTTGTCGGCGAGCACGTCCAACACCACCGCGCGAGCGCCGTCCGGGAGTTTGTCGGGCGCCGCGTCGCGCTCGTCCGCGGTGCGCAGGTCGTACACCGTCCGGATCCCGAGGCCGTCGAGCAGCGGCATGTCCGTGTCCGCGATACGGCTGAGATCGGTCGAACGGAAGTACACGCCGGTGCGCACTTTCGCGCCGTCCCGGGTTCGGTAGCCACCGACGTCTCGCAGATTGGGCACGGACGTGAGCGGTATCGGCGTCATGCGTCGACGGTACCGCCCAGCACTCGGGCCAGTGCATCCACGGCGGCGTCGAGTTCCGCGGTCGTCACCGTCAGGGGTGGGCGGAACCTGATCCCGCGCTTGCCGGTCGGCAGGATCAGCACCCGCTCCCGGTCCCTGAGGTCGGCGACGACGCGGTCCCGCCGCTGCGGAGTGGGGAGGGTGATCGCGCACATGAGGCCGCGTCCCCGCGGCTCGGTCACGTCGGGATTCGCGCGTGCGAGTTCCCGCAGTCGTTCGAGGAGATGCGCCCCGGTCATCCGGGCCCGGTCGACGAGCCGGTCCTCCTCGATGATCTCGAGGATCCGGCGGGACCGCACCATGTCGGTGAGGTTGCCACCCCAGGTGGAGTTGATCCGCGAGCTGACGGCGAACACGTTGTCGGGGATGTCGTCCACCCGGCCGCCGGCCATGATGCCGCAGACCTGAGTCTTCTTGCCGAACGCGACGACGTCCGGATGCACTCCCAATTGCTGGTACGCCCAGGCAGTGCCGGTGAGACCGCACCCGGTCTGCACCTCGTCGAGAATGAAGAGCGCGTCGTTCTCACGGCAGAGCGCCTCCATCGCCCGGAAGAATTCCGGGCGGAAGTGGTGGTCTCCCCCCTCTCCCTGGATCGGCTCGGCGATGAAACACGCCACATCCGAGGGGTTCTCGGCGAACGCGCGCCGCGCCTGGTCCAGTGCGTGACGCTCGGCCTCGACGACGTCCCGCCCGTCCGCGAGGTACGGGGAGTCGATGCGCGGCCAGTCGAACTTGGGGTACCTCGCCACCTTGCCGGGCTCGGTATTGGTGAGCGACATCGTGTATCCACTGCGCCCGTGGAACGCCTCGGTCAGATGGAGCACCTTCGTGCCGAGCGCCGGGTCGAGGCCGCGGCTCTCGTTGAGCCTGCTCTTCCAGTCGAACGCCACCTTCAGAGCGTTCTCGACGGCGAGTGCGCCCCCGTCGATGAAGAAGAGATGCGGCAGTGCGGGATCGCCCAGCACCCGGGCGAACGTCTCGACGAACCGTGCCATCGGGACGGTGTAGATGTCGGAATTGCTCGGCTTGTTGATCGCCGCCGCCGCCAGTTCCCGGCGAAGGGCGTCGTCGTCCGCCAGTTCCGGGTGGTTCATCCCCAGCGCGGACGAGGCGAAGAATCCGAACATGTCCAGGTAGCTGGTGCCATCGCGCTGGTCGACGAGATGCGTACCGCGTGAGTGTTCCAGGTCGAGCACCAGGTCGAAACCGTCGACCAGAATGCGCTCGCGCAGCACGTCGTGCACCTGGCTCGCCGGCAGCTCGCCCCCATCTCCGGTAAATCGAATCGCTGTGCTCATACCGACGAGATTACGTCAAAATTCCTGTGAACCGGCGACGATTCGGCAACATATCCGGAACAGGGCTCATCTGTCGTAAAATGTTTGCAAGATGATGGTGCTGCGCGTGTGTACGTTGGCGGTGGCACGGATCTCCTGCAGCAGGTGTTCCAGCTCCCGCGGGGAAGCGACGCGCACCAGCAGCACGTAGCTCTCCTCCCCCGCGACCGAGTGGCACGCTTCGATTGCGGGGAGGTTCCGCAACCGGGCGGGTGCATCGTCGGGCTGCGACGGATCGAGAGGAGTGATCGCGACGAATGCGGACAGACCGTGCCCGAGCGCATCCGGATCGATCTTCGCGGTGTACCCGCGGATCACTTTGCGGGCCTCGAGCCTGCGCACCCTGGACTGCACGGCAGAGATCGACAGCCCCGCCTTCTCGGCGAGTGTCGCCAGAGTCGCCCGGCCGTCGGCCACCAACTCCTGCATCAGTACCCGATCGATGTCGTCGAGAGGAGTATGGGGTGCGTCGCTACGAAAAGATTCCACCACCAGCGCAGGCTAGCCCAGCGGAGGTGCATCATGGTTGAAACGTGGGAGCTCCGCGCCCGCTTTGCCCGGGCACTGGCCGCGACGTACGGCCGGGAGGTGCCCGCATACGACACACTGGCCGAGGTGGCCGGTGCGGTCAACGCGGACTTCGCGGCGCGACACCCTGCCGACGCCGAACGCCGTGGCGGCCTGGCCCGGATCACATCCGAACGCCGCGGCGCGATCAGGCTCGGTGGACCCACGGAGCTGCGCCAGGCGGCCATCCTGTTCGCGGGCTTCGGAATGCACCCCGTCGGCTGCTACGACCTGCGCGACGCGCCCGCACCCGCGCCCGTCGTCTCGACGGCGTTTCGTCCCGTCGATCCGATCGAACTGGCCCGCAACCCGTTCGGGATGTTCACGTCGATGCTCACCACCGCCGATCGCCGGTTCTTCGACTGCGACCGGCAGCGCCGCCTCGAGAACGTTCTCGCCGCGCGCACGGTGTTTCCCACGGAGGTGCTGCACCTGGCCGCGCTCGCGACCGAGGAAGGCGGGCTGACGGCACCGACGGCGGAGCGGTTCGTCGCACTGGCGGCCACGGCCTTCGCATCGCCGGACACCGCGGCCGACCGGTCCTGGCACTCCGAGTTCGAACGTATCTCCCCCGTCGCCGCCGACATCGGTGGGCGCACGAGCGTCCGCGTCGTCCATCTGGCGCCACGGGTCTTCGACCTCGACGACCTGCGCCTGCGTGCGGCGCGCCGCGGCCTCACGATGATCGGCCGCATCCAGGGACCGCCCGCATGGGGCGGCCCGGACGTACTTCAGCGGCAGGCGTCGTTCCGCGCCGCCGGCGAACCACGCGGAGTCGTCGTTGCGGAGTCGCGCGGCATCGCACTGACACCCGAGGGACGGGAACTGTGCGACCGTCTGGCGGACGCCGACTCCGCCCGCTGGGAACGCGAGTTTCCGCGGACTGAAGCCGAACTCGAGGCGAGCGGGCTGGCGTACTTCAGCCACCGACTCTCCGGCGAGGAAGACGTCGCGGAGCCCATTCTCTACGAGGACTACCTCCCGGTGGCGGTGGACTCCGGCCCCGACCACCCACCATGGCTCGCCGAGACCCTCGGCCGGCCTGTGCACGACCCGTTCACGCTCTACCGACAGCAGCAGGATCGAACCCGAGAGAGGACAGCATCGTGAACCTTCCCGCCCCCGAGGAGTTGTGCCGACGCGCCGAGGAAGCACTGATCCGGTGCGGCGCCGAGATCACCGACGCCGGTGGACCGCTCGTCGCGCGAACCCCGATCACCGGGACCGAACTGCGCACGGTGACCGCGAGCAGCACGGACGACGTGGACCGGGCGATCACCGCAGCGCACGACGCCTTCCTCGAGTGGCGTACCGTTCCCGCCCCCCAACGCGGCGCGGTGGTGCGCCGCCTGGGTCAGCTTCTGACGGAACACAAGACGGACCTGGCGGAACTGGTCACCCTCGAGGCGGGCAAGATTCCGTCCGAGGCGCAGGGCGAAGTGCAGGAGATGATCGACATCTGCGAATTCGCGGTCGGTCTGTCACGCCAGTTGTACGGCAGGACGATGGCCTCGGAACGTCCGGGACACCGGCTGATGGAGACGTGGCACCCACTGGGAGTCGTCGGGGTGATCTCGGCGTTCAATTTCCCCGTCGCGGTGTGGTCGTGGAATACCGCCGTCGCGCTGGTCTGCGGCGACACGGTGGTGTGGAAGCCGTCGGATCGGACTCCGCTCACCGCGATCGCCTGTGATGCGCTGCTGGCGCGCGCTGCCCGCGACGTCGGTGCACCCGCCGGGATCCACGCCCTGGTCCAGGGCGCGGGGGACGTCGGCGAGCGTCTCGTCGACGACGCACGCGTGGCGCTGGTCAGCGCCACCGGGTCGGTGCGGATGGGTCGCGCCGTGGGTCCGCGCGTCGCCGCGCGTTTCGGCAAATGTCTACTCGAGCTGGGCGGCAACAACGCAGCGGTGGTGGCCCCGTCCGCCGATCTCGATCTGGCCGTGCGGGGAATCGTCTTCTCCGCCGCGGGCACCGCGGGCCAGCGCTGCACGTCCCTGCGGCGGCTGATCGTGCACTCCTCCGTCGCCGACGAGCTGGTGCAGCGCATTTCTTCGGCGTACGGCCAGTTGAAGGTCGGGAACCCGTTCGACGACGGTGTCCTCGTCGGTCCGTTGGTGAACCGCTCCGCGTTCGAGGCCATGCAGACCGCGTTGGACAAGGCCCGCGCCGACGGCGGGACCGTTGTCTGCGGCGGCGAACGCAGCGGTGGCAGCGACTCCGCCTACTACGTCTCGCCCGCCCTCGTCCGGATGCCCGCGCAGACGTCGGTGGTGCAGGAGGAGACGTTCGCACCGATCCTCTACGTCCTCACCTACGACGACTTCGACCAGGCGATCGCATTGCACAACGAAGTGCCCCAAGGGCTTTCGTCGTCGATCTTCACCACCGATCAGCGTGAGGCCGAGAGGTTCCTCGCGCCAGACGGTTCCGACTGCGGCATCGCGAACGTCAACATCGGCACGTCGGGTGCGGAGATCGGCGGGGCGTTCGGCGGCGAGAAGGAGACGGGCGGCGGACGCGAGTCCGGATCCGACGCATGGAAGGCCTACATGCGCCGCGCGACGAACACCGTCAACTACTCCGATCGACTCCCGCTCGCGCAAGGGGTGGAGTTCACCTGATCGGCGGCGTCGACCGGCTACTCTCGGGGCGTGAGCAACTGGACCGAGATGGCGCGTGAGATTGCCGAGAACGTGTTGTTCCCGGTGGCCGACAGCGTCGATGCCGACGGCGAGATTCCCGACAGTCACTTCGAGACTCTCGCCGCCGACGGCTTCTACGGACTCGCGGCACCGGGCGAAGAAGGTGTGACGCCGTCGGTGCTGGTCGACGTGATCGAGACGTTGTGCGGCGGCTGCCTCGCGACGGCGTTCACGTGGATGCAGCATCACGGCGTCGTCGCCGGTCTCGCCGATTCGCCGAACACGTCTCTGCAGGGTCGCTACCTCGACGGGCTCATCGACGGCACCGTCCGGGCCGGTGTCGCCCTGGCCGGAGCGATTCCCGTCCCGCCCACTCTGTGGGCACGCAGCGTCGACGACGGCTACGTGCTCGACGGGGTGTCGCCGTTCGTCACCGGCTGGGGCATCGTCGATCTGCTCCAGGTGTCGGCGCGCGACGAATTCGACGACTCCATCGTGCACGTCATCATTCCCGCGCAACCGCTTCGGGGACTCACCGCCGAGGAACTCCCGCTGATCGCGGCCCGCGGGTCCAACACGGTCCGGTTGACATTCGACGGGCTCGCCGTGCCACGCGATCTGGTGAGTGCCGTCGTCTCCCCCGACGACTTCGCGAAGAGCCAGCTGTTCGGGTCGTGGATCAACGGGTGCATGGCGATGGGGATCACCCGCCGGGCGATCAGCGAACTGGAGGCTCTCGGCGTCGACGCGGACCCGTTCGAAGAGCAGGCCGCACGCGCACGACTCGACCTGAACGCGGCACTCGAAGGCCGCGCCGAGATCGCCGAAGCACGGGCCCGCGCTTCGGAACTCGCCATCCGCACCGCCACCGCCCTCGTCACGGCGAAGGGCAGCTCGTCACTGCTCGCCGGGAACACCGCCGAACGCCTCATGCGTGAAGCCACCTTCACGCTCGTCGCAGCGGGACGTCCGGCGATCAAGTCGGCGTTGCTGGAGCGCCTCGGCCGCGACTAGCGGGTGCGGACCCTCAGGTCACCGAACAGCGAGTACGACACGATGCGGATCGTCGGGGCTGCGGGCCCGGGATCCTGTGCACCGGCGTCGAGTTCGCGGTCGCCGAAGAGGTCGAAACCACCCACCTCGACGTGCACGCCCTCCGGAACGGTGATCGTGCTGTCGCCGAACAGTGTGACGAGCGTGATCGTCGACGTGCGGGCGCCGATCACGGCCGACCGGAGGTCGAGCTTCACGTCCCCGAACACGAGCAGGGCCAGTGTCTTGACGGCGAGCGACCAGCGGCCGGAACGCTTGGTGTCGCCGAAGATTCCGACGATGGTGGACTGAGGTCGCGACACCGGCGCCGCTGGAGCTTCGACGGGGACCAGCCGCCGAAGACCTTCGACGTCGACGTCGCGGGACCAGACGATCGCGGCTTGCTCCGAATACTCCTCCAATGTCAGCTTTCCGTCCCCCACCCCCTTCTCGAGGCGGGCTTGTGCGGCCTCCCGGATTCGGTCGAGTTCGCGGCTGTCCCCTGCAGCAGTCATTACTCCACCGTAGCTGTCGGTGCCCTCGTCTACTGTCTGACGGCTACACCCGTGACACACCGCCCCTTCGACCGAAGCGAGACAACGTGTTCAAGTTGATCCGCGCAGTTGCTCTGGCGCTACTCGCTGTGGGCGCCTACGTGGTGGTCTCCGAGCACGAGCCCGCCACCGTCGAGTTGCCGTCGCCGTCGTTCGCTCCGGCGACGGCGAAACTCACGACAGTGTGAGGGGCGGCGCACAGCTAGGGCACACCGTCCTCGGCACATGCCCGGTCGCGGGCTTTCCGGCGAGCGCGGGCGATCAGCTCACCGGCGTGATGTCGGTGATTGATTCGCGGGTTTCTGTCCGGGTCGATGTCCGGTGGTGGAATCCATTCGGTGCGCTGTCGGTGTATCCGCCGTTGCGCCACTCCTGCAGGGGGTGCACCGCGCACATGCTGGCCGGGGCCGCGCAACCAGGTCGTGTGCATCCGCCTTCGGCGGCGATGAGAGCGAGGCGTTGGTCCGCGCTCGCCACTCGTCGGCGCCGTCCCAGATGCAGGGGCCGGCCGTCGTGGTCGAACACGACGAGCACCGGGTGGGCGCGTTCGGCGAGCTTCATCGCGTCACCGAGGGGAAGGAGTCCGCCGGTGGCCGTGGTGGTCACGCCGCCTGCCGCATTCTCGAGTTGGTCGAGAGTCATGGTGATGATCACCGTGACGGGCAGACCCCGATGCCGGCCAAGGATCTCGGATTCCAGCATGACCCGGAATATCGCGCTGAGGGCGTCGTGGTTTCTCTGCGCAGCAGTGCGAGTGTCACGCGCTGCCGCCGCCACCAGTGCTTCACGGTCGATCGACGGATTGTCGGCGTCGCCAGACGGTGACTCCGGCTCGTCCGGGTTGTTCATGCCGGGGCGAGCCCATTTCGCGAGGATCGGGTCGAGCAGAGCGCGCGCTGTGGGGTCGAGTTCACCGCAGATCTTCGACATCAGTTCGGAATCCTGACGGCCCAGCGAAACACCACGCCGCCGGGAGCGATCACGATCGTCACCCAGGTTTCCGTCGGGATCGAGATGAGCGAGGAGGCGGTGGCCGGCACTCTCGACATCTTCGGGTGTACCTTCTCTCGCACACTGCGCCAGGATGGACTCCGCCAATGCGACGTCGGCGTTGGTGACCGCATGCGGGATCTTTCGCATGATCTTCCGGATTACGCGTGCATGGTCGGCACCGATGTCGCCATCCCGTTGCGCGGAGGCGGTTTCCGGCAGCGCTGCCTCCATCTGCTCGCCCGAAGCTGTATGAAACAGACCGAGGTCGCGGGCGGCCGCCACCCGTGCCGACGCGTCTGCTGCCGACACGCGCAGCACCTCGACCAGGAGCTTGTTCGGTGAGTTGCAACCGAGCGCCGCGGGTAACGAGCGTTCGACACTCTCGACGATCAGCCGCAGCGAGACTGCACCGGCGCGGCGGAGGGACTTCTCGAGCTGGCCTTGTCGGCGAGTACGGCCGCGCGCCGCGCGCCGGACAGTGCCTCCGCGGAATCTCACCACTGAGCATCGAGGTGACCGTCGTCGGCATTCCAGCGCCGACCGAGAGCAGAAACGACGCGAGTCCCGACGCAATCGCCCGTGCCACCTCGGGGATGAACATCCCAGACCGAACTGGATTCCAGAGACCGCACGGTGTGTTCCCGCTGCCTGTCACACCCCCGGTGCACTATGGAACGGTGAGCGACGTCCTGGGCAGGTTTTCCGCTGCCACCCGCGAGTGGTTCGACGGCGCCTTCCCGGCGCCGACGGCCGCGCAGCTCGGTGCGTGGGAGTCGATCGCCAGCCGCGCGCACACGCTCGTCGTGGCCCCGACCGGTTCGGGCAAGACGCTGTCCGCGTTCCTGTGGTCCCTCGACCAACTCGCCGCCACCGACGGAACGGACCGCAAGACCAGGGTCCTCTACATCTCCCCGCTCAAGGCCCTGGGTGTCGACGTCGAACGCAACCTGCGCGCCCCGCTCGTCGGGATCACGCAGACAGCCAAGCGGCTCGGGCTCTCCCCGCCGGAGATCTCGGTGGGCGTCCGCTCCGGCGACACACCGGCAGGTGACCGGCGCGCCCTGATCAAGAATCCGCCCGACATCCTCATCACCACCCCCGAGTCGCTGTTCCTCATGCTCACGTCCGCCGCGCGTGAGACGCTGACCCAGGTCGACACCGTCATCGTCGACGAGGTGCACGCGGTGGCAGGCACCAAGCGCGGCGCCCACCTGGCCCTGTCGCTCGAACGTCTCGACCAGCTTCTCGCCACCCCGGCGCAGCGCATCGGGCTGTCGGCGACGGTGCGCCCGCACGAGGAAGTGGGCCGGTTCCTGTCCGGTTCGGCCCCCATCCGGATCGTCGCGCCGCCGTCGCCGAAGACGTTCGACCTCACCGTGCAGGTGCCGGTCGAGGACATGACCGAACTCGGCCTCGCCGAACCCGCCGAGGGTTCGGCGTCGGCGACCCCGCAGGCGGGGTCGATCTGGCCGCACGTCGAGGAACAGATCGTCGACCTCGTCCTGGCGCACCGGTCGTCCATCGTGTTCGCCAACTCGCGGCGCCTCGCCGAGCGCCTGACGGCTCGGCTCAACGAGATCTACGCCGAACGCGCCGGGACCGCCGTCGACAAGAACCCGAAACCGGCCTCGCAGATCGGCACGCCGTCCGAGGTCAATTTCGGCGCGGACCCCCTCCTCGCCCGCGCCCACCACGGGTCGGTCAGCAAGGACCAGCGGGCCCTGATCGAGGACGACCTGAAGTCGGGGCGACTGCGGTGCGTGGTCGCGACGAGCAGCCTCGAACTCGGAATCGACATGGGCGCGGTCGATCTGGTGATCCAGGTCGAGGCACCACCGTCGGTGGCGAACGGTCTGCAGCGAGTCGGCCGCGCCGGACACCAGGTCGGGGAGATCTCGCGGGGTGTCGTGTTCCCGAAGCACCGCACCGATCTCGTGCACTGCGCGGTCACCGTCGAGCGCATGGTCACCGGGAAGATCGAGGCGCTCGCCGTCCCCGCCAACCCGCTCGACATCCTCGCCCAGCACACGGTGGCGGCCACCGCGCTCGAGCCGCTCGACGTGGACGACTGGTTCGAGACGGTCCGGCGTAGCGGTTCCTTCGCAACGCTGCCCCGCTCGGCGTACGAGTCCACCCTCGACCTTCTCGCCGGCCTCTACCCGTCCGACGAGTTCGCCGAGCTCAGGCCCCGCCTCGTCTGGGACCGCGAGGCCAATACGCTCACCGGACGCCCCGGCGCGCAGCGGCTGGCGGTCACCTCGGGTGGCGCCATCCCCGACCGCGGTCTGTTCACGGTCTACATGGTCGGTGAGAAGGCGTCCCGCGTCGGCGAACTCGACGAGGAGATGGTGTACGAATCGCGGGTCGGCGACGTCTTCGCGCTCGGGGCCACCAGCTGGCGGATCGAGGAGATCACGTTCGACCGGGTGCTGGTCAGCCCCGCCTACGGGCAGCCGGGGAGGCTGCCGTTCTGGCACGGTGACGGCCTGGGCCGGCCGGCGGAACTGGGCGAGGCGCTGGGGCAGTTCCTTCGGGAGATCTCTCTCGGGCACGAGATCGAGGTGCAGGAACGCTGCCGCACCGGCGGGCTCGACGAGAACGCCACGAACAATCTCGTTCAGCTCGTCGCCGAGCAGAAGACCGCCACCGGGCAGGTCCCCACCGACCGCACCCTGGTGGTCGAACGATTCCGTGACGAGCTCGGCGACTGGCGACTGATCCTGCATTCGCCGTACGGCCAGCGTGTTCACGCTCCGTGGGCGCTGGCCGTGAGTGCGCGGCTGAGCGAGCGGTACGGCCTCGACTCGAACGCGACGGCCTCCGACGACGGCATCATCGTGCGTCTTCCCGACACCGAGGACACCCCGCCCGGCGCCGACCTGTTCGTCTTCGACACCGACGAGATCGAGGACATCGTCACCGAACAGGTCGGCGGTTCGGCACTGTTCGCGTCCCGGTTCCGTGAGTGCGCGGCCCGGGCGCTGCTGCTGCCGCGCCGCAACCCCGGAAAGCGCGCACCGCTCTGGCAGCAGCGGCAGCGGTCCGCCCAGCTGCTCGACGTGGCCCGCCGGTATCCGACGTTCCCGATCCTGCTCGAGACCGTCCGCGAGTGCCTGCAGGACGTGTACGACCTACCGGCGCTGAAGGACCTGCTCCGCAGGCTCGCGCGTCGCCAGATCCGCATCGTCGAGGTGGAGACGCAGTCGCCGTCGCCGTTCGCCGGCGCCCTGCTGTTCAACTACGTCGGCGAGTTCATGTACGAGGGCGACAGCCCGCTCGCCGAACGCCGGGCGGCGGCGCTGTCCCTGGACTCGACGCTGCTCGCGGAACTGCTCGGCAGGGTGGAACTGCGCGAACTGCTCGACGCCGACGTCATCGCCCACGCCGAACTCGAACTCCAGCGCCTGCTTCCCGACCGCAAGGCGAAAGATCTCGAAGGCGTCGCCGACCTGCTGCGCCTCCTGGGTCCGCTCACCTCCGACGAGGTCGCCGCACGGTCGACCAGCGATCCCACCCCCTGGCTCGACGAACTCGTCCGCGCGAAGCGGGCGCTCGCCGTCTCCTTCGCCGGTCACGAATGGTGGACGGCCATCGAGGATGCTGCCCGCCTGCGCGACGGGCTCGGGGTGCCGCTACCCATCGGTGTTCCCGCCGCGTTCATCGAACCCGTCGACGATCCGCTGGCCGACCTGATCAGCCGGTACGCCCGCACCCACGGTCCGTTCACGATCACCGACGCCGCCGCCCGTTTCGGGCTCGGTTCCGCGGTGGCCCGTGACGTGCTGCAGCGACTCGCGCAGGGCAAGCGGGTGGTCGAGGGCGAGTTCCGCCCCGGCGCGACGGGAAGCGAATGGTGCGACGCCGAGGTTCTCCGCCGACTCCGCAGGCGCTCGCTGGCCGCGGCGCGGCAGGAGGTAGAACCGGTCAGCACCGCGACGCTCGGCCGCTTCCTCCCGGGCTGGCAGCACGTGGGGGGCACGCTGCGCGGCATCGACGGCGTCGCGACCGTGGTGGAACAGCTTGCCGGCGTCCCGGTGCCCGCCTCGGCACTCGAGTCACTGATCCTGCCGTCCCGGGTGGCCGACTACTCCCCCGCCATGCTCGACGAACTCACCTCCACCGGCGAGGTCCTGTGGTCGGGCGCGGGCAGCATCTCCGGCAAGGACGGGTGGGTGTGCCTCCACCCCGCCGACACCGCACCGCTCACGCTGACCACGCCCGCGGAATCGGATCTGTCCGCTGTCCAGCGCCGGGTGCTCGACACGCTGTCCGGCGGCGGCGCGTACTTCTTCCGGCAACTCGCGGACACCCTCGAGATGTCCGACGACACCGCGCTGGCCACCGCATTGTGGGATCTGGTGTGGCTGGGCCACATCGGCAACGACACGCTCGCCCCGGTGCGTGCCCTGCTGTCGGACACGTCCAGGACCACCACGAGCCACCGGTCGCCGCGACGACCCCCACGCGCCCGCGCGTACCGCAGCCTGACGGTCCCGGTGCGCACCGCACCGCCCACGGTTGGGGGAAGGTGGTCGATCCTCCCCGCCGCCGAATCCGATGCCACGCTGCGTGCCAGCGCCACGGCCGAACTGCTCCTGGAGCGGTACGGGGTGGTGACGCGCGGGTCCGTGATGACCGAGAACGTTCCCGGCGGATTCGCGCTGATGTACAAGGTGCTGGGCACGTTCGAGGACAACGGCCGCTGCCGGCGAGGACATTTCGTCGAGTCGCTCGGCGGTGCACAGTTCTCCACCCCGCCCGTGGTGGACCGACTCCGGAGCTACGGCGACTCGCTCGAGGGCAGGCACACCACCCTGCCCGCTGTGACTCTCGCCGCCAGCGATCCCGCCAACCCATACGGTGCGGCTCTCCCCTGGCCGAAGCGCGGCGATGACGCGCCCGCGCACCGGCCGGGACGCAAGGCCGGCGGTCTGGTGGTGCTCGTGGAGGGTGAACTGATCCTGTTCGTCGAACGCGGCGGGCGCACCATCCTCACCTTCACCGACGACCCCGGCGTTCTCCGCACCGCGGCGGTCACGCTCGCCGGTGTGGTCAAGCGCGGCGGGATCGACAAGATCGTCGTCGAGAAGGTCGACGGCGACACCATCCACGGCAGCGACTTCGCGCCGATCCTGACCGAGGCCGGTTTCTCGCCCACCCCTCGCGGATTCCGGTTGCGAGCCTGAGATGCCCGAAGGCGACACCGTCTGGCGCACCGCCAACTCGCTTCGCGACGCCCTCGCGGGCAAGGTGCTGACCCGCTGCGACGTGCGGGTCCCCCGGTACGCCACCGTCGACCTGTCCGGCCAGCTCGTCGACGAGGTGGTCAGCCGCGGGAAGCACCTTCTCATCCGGGTCGGCGACTACTCGATCCACACGCATCTGAAGATGGAAGGCGCGTGGCACGTCTACGCGCACGACACGAAGTGGCGCCGTCCCACGCACCAGGCCCGGATCGTGCTCGCCACCGATGACAGGGTGGCGGTCGGATTCTCGCTCGGCATCACCGAGATCCTGGGGCGTGACGACGAGGATTCCGCGGTCGGCCACCTCGGCCCGGATCTGCTGGGGCCGGACTGGGACGCCGACACGGCGATCCGCAACCTGCGGGCGGCCGGTGACCAGCCCATCGGTCTCGCCCTGGTCGACCAGCGCAACCTGGCCGGTCTCGGCAACGTGTACCGCAACGAGGTCTGCTTCCTCCGCGGCGTCCATCCCTACACTCCGTCCAGCGGCGTGGCCGACCTGCCCGCGCTGGTCACGCTCGCGCATCGCATGATTCACATCGACAAGAACAACTCCGTCCGACATCGGCCGTGGGTGTACGGGCGTGCCGGAAAGCGTTGCCGCCGTTGCGGGACGGTGATCGAAGGCCACGACCTCGGTCAGCAGCAGATCTTCTTCTGCACGTACTGTCAGCCGCCGATGGTGGATTAGCGAAGGACGGTGGTCGGCGGTCCGAGCGGCGGCGGTCTGCGAGTCCGTCTGCGGCCGAACAACCACGCGGCACCGTCCGGCACCCACAGCACCGCGGCCGTGGCGATCGTCAGCAGATACGTCGGCGCGATTACGGGCAGGAGAAGGCACCCGAGCAGGGCGACGGGAAAGTCTCTGCGCCACAACAGCGACAGCACGACCGGAAGCACAAGAAGGAGCGCGGCCAGGCCGAAGTGCGCGGTCGCCAACGCCCACGGCACGCCTACTACCCAGCACAGCATCCCGAGCACCTGGTGCGCGATGAGCAGGAACCGGGCGACGTCGGTGAACGTCCAGAACCGGCCGACCTCGACGCCGACCCAGAAGATGCGGCTGCGGAACGGTCCGACGCCCTCGTCGAGCAGGGCGAGCCGGAACAGTTCGTCCGCGTGCCGTCGCAGCGTGTTTCCCGCCGGTCCCTGCGCGCTCGCACGTTTGCAGAGGTCGTCGTGCATGATCGCCGGAAGCAGCTGCCGGCCGTACGGGGTGAGCAGGCCTTGCAGCGGCGCGGGGATCGATGCCAGATCCGTGCGGAGAAGGCACGGCATCGGGGCGCAACCGGGCACCGTCACCACCGTGTCGCCGTGGACGTAGACGAACTCGCCGACGAGTTGGAAGAACTTGCGGTCGAGTACCCGAAGCTCGGGTTGCGGGCGAGTCGGATCGTCCACGGATACCTGGAACGGCATGCGCACCTCACTCGTGGCCGGCCTTGTTTGCCTCCACCACCAGAGTGACGCAATGAGCGACGAATTGCTCGCGCGACGCGGCAACAGTTCCGTCGAGATATCCGATGAACAGCGTCGTGAGCGCGCCCACCACACCGACCGCGACGAGCTGTTTCTCCACCTCGTCGTCGACGGCGGACAGCTGGTCGTGCACGAGTGCGACGAAGCCGGGCATCAGGTCGATGCCCCGCCTGCTCAGCGCGGGTTCCGACAGCGGTGCGAGCAGCAGCACGCGGCCCATGGCGGGATCGTCGACCATGAGTTTCACGAACGCGTCCACGGCGGCCTCGGCGCGCTCCCGCGCGGTCTCGGTGGACGCGACCGCCTCCACGAGAGCGGCCTGCGCCTCGTCACCCACTGCGGTGTAGACCGAGCGCACGAATTCGTCCCGGTCCTGGAACGACTCGTAGAAGTACCGTTCGGTCAGCGACGCGGCGCGGCAGACCGCGCGCACGCTCACCGCGGGCCCGTCCGGGGCTCCGAGCAGCGCGACGCCCGCGCGGAGTAGCGAATTCCGCCGTGCTTCCCGCCGGTCCTCCAGCGTCACTTTTCTCGCTCCGATCCTTGACTACGTGTGTTGTCAGATCCTAGTCTGACAACGTGCGTAGTCACTTGAACCCGGACGGTACGCCCGTCCCGGCCTCCGCTCCAGTCCCCCTCGGCCCCGACTCGTTGACCTGGAAGTATTTCGGCGACTGGCGCGGAATGCTGCAGGGCGTCTGGGCCGGGTCGATGCAGAACATGCATCCCGGACTCGGCGCGGGCGTCGAGGAACATTCCCGCTTCTTCGACGAGCGATGGGAGCGGCTCTACCGGTCGCTGTACCCGATCGGCGGCGTCGTCTTCGACGGCGACCGTGCTCAGCAGACCGCCGAGCAGGTGCGGGGGTATCACGACAACATCAAGGGAATCGACAAACACGGCCGCAGGTACCACGCCCTCGACCCCGACACGTTCTACTGGGCGCACGCCACGTTCTTCATGGGCACCATCCTCACGGGCGACCACTTCATGGGTGGCCTCACCGAAGACCAGAAGAGCCGGCTGTTCACCGAGCACATCCAGTGGTACCGCCTGTACGGAATGAGCATGCGCCCCGTCCCGGAAACCTGGGAGGCGTTCCAGGAGTACTGGGATCACATGTGCCGCAACGTCCTCGAGGACAACAAGGCCACCCGCGACGTCCTCGACCTGTCCGGTCTCGGCGTTCCCCCGTTCCTGTCGTGGCTACCCGACCCGATCTGGGCGATCCTCCGTATCCCGGTGGCGAAGGGCTTCGTGTGGCTGACGGTCGGCATGTACGACCAACCGGTCCGCGACCTCCTCGGCTACCGCTGGACCACACGCGACGAGCGCCTGCACACCCTCGCCGGCCGCGCCGTGGGCGCCGTCTTCCGGCTCGTGCCCTGGCGCTACCGCTACCACCCGCGCGCCCGCGCAGGCTGGGACCGCGAGACCGGACGCGCCCCCGCGCACGCTCCGCTCGTCCACACACCCCGACGCAATCTTCCACCGCTCGGCCGGCGCGACGACCCCCAGCACTACAGCCCGAAGGTCTGAGTTCCCAGGGAGCTCACAGACAACGCCCACACCGCTCACGGGTTCCGGGACGATGCTCGGTCACATGGAATACATCGCTGTCGCAGCCCTCGTCGTCATGGCTCTGTCGGGAGTCGTCGCCGCCCACGCCCCGAAATCGCTCGTCCACACCCGCTGACCGACGAGATCGTGGAATGCTCGAAGGATGGACTGGGACCTTCCGAGGCTCTTGAACCGCCCGCCGCTGATCAGCGACGAGCCGCTGTCGCCCGACCATGCGGCGAGCCGCATCAGCGCCTACATCTACGGCAACATCCTGGTGCTCGCCGCGCTCATCCCGGTCACCAAATCCCAGGAGACCCTGGGCATCGCCATCGTCGTCGGTGCCGCGCTGTCCACGTTTCTCGCCCACGTGTTCGCCGAGTCGGTAGGCCAGACGCTCCGGCTGGGCAGATCACTGTCCAGCACCGAACGCCTACGGGAACTACGGGACAGTGTCCCCGTCCTGACGTCCGCGGTGGTGCCTGCCGTGATCCTCGGCACGGCCCTGCTGGGCTGGCTGGAACCGAGAACCGCGCAATTGACCGCCGAGATCGTGATGATCGCCCGTATCGGGTCGATCAGTTACGTGATCAGCCGCCTCCGCCGCGAAAGGGTCACGAACGGCACGCACCTCGCCGCGTTCGGCCTCGCCGTGATCGCGACGATCATCGTGGTCATCAAGGTATTTCTGACACACTGACCGGTGGTTCGAGCAGTTCCACCCGCGACTCGGGCGCCGCCGCCCGCAACGCGTCGGCCGACAGGTCGTCCGGCTGGGCCTGCGACTGTACCTCCGCCTCCACCCGCGCCTGATACGTCTTCACCTCACGGTCGACGGCGTCGGCGTCCCAGCCGAGGACGGGGGCCACCAGTTGCGCCACCTGCTCGGCGCAGTTCACACCCCGATGCGAGTACTCGATGGCGATGCGCGTGCGCCGGGCGAGGATGTCGTCGAGATGGAGGGCGCCCTCGGCCGCCGCCGCATACACGACCTCGACCTGCAGGTAGGCCGGTGCGTCCGTGATGGGCTGGAGTAGTTCCGGTTTCCCGCTCGCCTGATCGAGCACCTCGTCGATCAGCGAACCGTACCGGTCCAGCAGATGCTTCACGCGGTACGGGTGAAGGCCGTACATCTGGCCGAGGTGAACGGTCTGATTGACCAGCGCGAAATAACCGTCCGCGCCGACGAGCGGCACCTTCTCCGTGATGGACGGCGCCATCCGCGCGGGAATGTCGTCGGCGGCGAGATCCACGGCGTCCTCTGCCATCACCCGGTAGGTGGTGTACTTGCCGCCCGCGATGGCGACCAGGCCCGGCGCCACCCGCGCGACGGCGTGTTCCCGCGAGAGTTTCGACGTCTCGTCGCTCTCCCCCGCGAGCAACGGACGCAGGCCCGCGTAGACGCCGTCGATGTCGTCGTGGGTCAGCGACGTCACCAGCACCTTGTTGACGTGACCGAGGATGTAGTCGATGTCGGCCTTCGTGGCCGCCGGGTGCGCGAGGTCGAGATTCCAGTCCGTGTCGGTGGTGCCGATGATCCAGTGGCTGCCCCACGGGATCACGAACAGCACCGACTTCTCGGTGCGGAGGATGATCGCGGCGTCGCTGACGATCCGATCGCGCGGCACCACGATGTGGACGCCCTTGGACGCGCGGACGCGGAACCGGCCGCGTTGCCGCGACAGCGCCTGGATCTCGTCGGTCCACACCCCCGTGGCGTTGATGACGACGTGCGCCTTCACGTCCGCGGTGCGGCCGTCCTCGCAGTCCCGGACGCGCACTCCGGAGACCCGGTCCGCCTCCCGGAGGAATCCGACCACCTGTGTGGACGTGCGCACGACCGCCCCGTAGTGAGCGGCGGTGCGGGCGACGGTCATGGTGTGGCGGGCGTCGTCGACGACGGTGTCGTAGTATTGGATGCCGCCGGTCAGCGAGTTGCGCTTGAGCCCCGGCGCCATCCGCAGCGCACCCGCGCGCGTCAGATGTTTCTGCGCCGGAACCGATTTGGCGCCGCCCATCCGGTCGTAGAGGAAGATGCCCGCCGCCATGTAGGGGCGCTCCCACACGCGGTGGGTGATCGGGAACAGGAACTTGAGCGGCTTCACCAGGTGCGGCGCGAGGGTGGTCAGCGACAGCTCACGCTCCCGGAGTGCCTCCCGGACCAGTCCGAACTCGAGTTGCTCGAGATAGCGCAGACCGCCGTGGAACATCTTCGACGAGCGACTCGACGTCCCGGACGCGTAATCGCGTGCCTCGACCAGCGCCACCTTCAGCCCGCGGGTGGCCGCATCGAGGGCCGCACCGGCTCCCACCACACCACCGCCGATCACGACGACGTCGAACTGTTCGGTCTGCAGCTTGTCCCATGCGGCATCACGCTGCCGGGGACCGAGGAACTGCACACCTGGCTGACTACTCAACTCGGGCTCCTGTGAGATGACGACGGATTCTCTGCCAGGCTAGTAGCTTCATGCGTGTGATTCAGTACATCGCCGCGATAGACCAGGGCACCACCTCCAGCCGCTGCATGATCTTCGATCACGACGGCGCCGTGGTCAGCGTCGCCCAGAAGGAACACGAGCAGTTCTTTCCGCGCGCAGGCTGGGTGGAGCACGATCCGACCCAGCTGTGGATCAACACCCGTGAAGTGGTGGCGTCCGCGCTCGCGAAGGCCGATCTCACCAAACGCGACATCGCCGCGATCGGCATCACCAATCAGCGGGAGACGACGGTCGTGTGGGACCGGAACACCGGAGAACCCGTGTACAACGCCATCGTCTGGCAGGACACGCGCACCGACGAACTGTGCACGCAACTCGGCGGCGACGAGGGCCCGGGCCGGTACCGGAAGCGCACCGGCCTGCCGCTGTCCACGTATTTCTCGGGGCCGAAGGTCCGGTGGATTCTCGACAACGTCGACGGCGCACGGGAGAAGGCGGACGCGGGCGAGCTCTGCTTCGGCACCATCGACAGCTGGATTCTGTGGCACATCACCGAGGGCACCCACGTGACGGATGTCACCAACGCCTCCCGCACCTTGTTGATGAATCTCGAGACCCTCGACTGGGATCCGGAGATCTGTGCCGATTTCGGCATCCCGATGTCGATGCTGCCCGAGATCCGCAGTTCGTCGGAGGTCTACGGCGTCGGACGCCCGCACGGGACGCTGCCCGGCGTGCCGGTGGCCGGAATCCTCGGCGACCAGCAGGCCGCCACGTTCGGGCAGGCCTGCCTGTCGGAGGGCGAAGCGAAGAACACGTACGGAACGGGGAACTTCCTGCTGCTCAACACGGGGACCACACCCGTGCACAGCAAGCACGGACTCCTCACCACGGTCTGCTACAAGATCGGTGACGCGCCGGCCGTCTACGCCCTCGAGGGGTCGGTGGCCGTCACCGGCTCACTGGTGCAGTGGCTGCGCGACAATCTGGGAATCATCGAGTCCGCCAAGGACATCGAGGATCTGGCCAAGTCGGTCGACGACAACGGCGGCGCCTACTTCGTGCCCGCGTTCTCCGGACTGTTCGCACCGCGCTGGCGGCCCGACGCCCGCGGGGCCATCGTCGGCCTCACCCGGTTCGTGAACAAGGGCCATCTCGCCAGGGCCGCCCTGGAGGCCACCGCATATCAGACCCGCGAGGTGATCGAGGCGATGCGCGCCGATTCGGGCGTCGAACTCGCCTCCCTCAAGGTGGACGGCGGCATGGTCGTCAACGAGACCCTCATGCAGTTCCAGTCGGACATTCTCGCCGTGCCCGTCATCCGTCCCGTCGTCAACGAGACGACGGCTCTGGGCGCCGCGTACGCCGCCGGGCTGGCCGTCGGCTTCTGGGAGAGTGAGGACGACATCCGCGCGAACTGGGCCGTCGACAAGACGTGGGAACCCGCGATGGACGAGGCCGAGTCCACCCGGCTCTACGCCGAGTGGAACAAGGCGGTCGAACGGACCTACAACTGGGCGTGATCGGCGTACGCGTCGCCGAGTCTCGCCGCAGCACCCGTCAGCACGTCCTCCGAACAGGTCGCGAAGCACAGCCGCAGAGCGCTCCGGTGCTCCGAGGCGACGCCGAAAGCCGATCCGGGGACGAAGGCGACACCGTGGTCCACGGCGGTCTGCAGCAGTGCCGCCGTGTCGATGTCCGCGTCCGTGAGCTCGGTCCAGCAGAACATCCCGCCCGCCGTCGACGACACGCGGGCGCGGTCGCCGAACGTCGAGGTGACGCCGTCCGCGAGCGCCCGGGCCCGGGACCCGTAGCGGGCGCGCAGCATCTCCAGATGCAGGCCCAGCCACGGCTCATCCGACAGCAGTCCGGCGGCGATCTGGTGCGTCAGCGACGAACCGCAGAGGTCCGCGCCCTGCTTGAGCAGCTCGACGGCCTCACACACCCGCCGGTCGCCGTGCAGCCACCCGACCCGCAGCGCAGGCGCCAGGATCTTCGACGCACTGGACAGCCGGATCACCCGGTCCGACAACGCGGCGACGGGTGCGGGCGGTGGCCCGTCGAAGAAGAGTTCACCGTACGGGTCGTCCTCGATCACCCAGAAGCCGTAACGGTCCGCCAGTGCGGCCAGGTGTTCCCGGCGGCCGGGCGCCAGGACGACGCCGCGAGGGTTGTGGAAGTTGCTCACCGTGTGGACCACGGTCGGCCGCAGTCCGTCCTCGAGCATGCCCTGCAGGGCGGCGGTGTCCATCCCGTCGGCGTCGAGTGCGACGGACCGGACGTCGGCCTCCGCGGCCCGGAACACCTGTAGCGCTCCGGTGTAGGCGGGTTCCTCGACGATCACGACGTCGCCGGGATCGAGCAGCACCTGGGCGAGAAGGCTCAGCGCCTGCTGCGAGCCGTGGGTGACGACGACGTCGGCGGCGCCGAGCGGCCGGCCGATCTTCGCGCCCTCCCGGGCGGCGAGCACGTCGCGGAGCCGGCGCAGCCCGGTGGTCTCGCCGTACTGGACGGAGGCCGGGTCCGCGAGCGCGAGTTCGGCTTCCTTCCGGATCCGTTCGCGCGGAATGAATTCGGGGTCGGGCAGCCCGCCTGCGAGGCTGACCACGTCGGGCCGGGCGGTGAGGGTGAGAAGGTCACGGATGGCGGAGCTGTGCAGACCATCCATGCGGCGGGCAAGTGATTGCGGCATGTCGACTCCCAGGAGGCACGTCAAAGCAGGGATCAGGTGAGGAACACCCTGTCCGTCCTGGGTCTGCGGGGCGGGAGAGCGCCGAGGCACGGGTCGATGATTTCGAACCGTGCCCCGACTATCTCACCGGAGGAGCCACTATGTGAAATGCATATCCCACACTTCAGGATCAGTCCAGGTCGTCGTGCCGCATCAGCTGGCGTGCCGCCTCGGTGATCGAACCCGTCAGCGACGGGTACACCGAGAACGTCGCGGCAAGGTCGTTGACGGTGAGGTTGTTCTGCACGGCGATCGCGATCGGCAGGATCAGTTCCGAGCCGTTGGGGGCCACCACGACGCCGCCGATGACCACACCGGTGGCCGGACGGCAGAAGATCTTCACGAAGCCCCGGCGCAGTCCGGACATCTTGGCGCGCGGGTTGGTGTTGAGCGGGAGCATGACGGTGCGGGCCGGCACCTCGCCGTCGTCGATCGCAGCCTGGCTGACGCCCACGGTGGCGATCTCGGGGCGGGTGAACACGGCCGAGGCCACGGTCTTCAGCTTGATGGGGCTGACGCCCTCACCGAGCGCGTGGTACATCGCGATGCGGCCCTGCATGGCGGCGACGGACGCGAGCGGCAGCAGACCGGTGCAGTCGCCCGCCGCGTAGATCCCGGACACCGGCGTCCGCGACACACGGTCCACGCGCAGGTATCCGCCCTTGTCGAGCTCGATGCCTACCTTCTCCAGTCCGAGACCCTGGGTGTTGGGAACCGAACCGACGGTCATCAGGGCGTGGCTGCCCTCGACCGTCCGGCCGTCGGCGAGCACGACGACGATGCCGTCCTCGGTGCGCTTCACGGCATCGGCCCTGGCGTGCTTGACCAGGGTGACGCCACGCTCGGCGAGGACGTCCTCGAGCACGAGGGCGGCGTCGGCGTCCTCACCGGGCAGAACGCGGTCGCGGCTGGACACCAGCGTGACCTTGACGCCCATCTCGGTGTAGGCGGACACGAACTCGGCACCGGTCACACCGGAACCGACGACGACGAGGTGCGTGGGCAGCTCCTCGAGGTCGTAGAGGTCGCGCCACGTCAGGATGCGCTCGCCGTCCGGCTCCGCCCCGGGGATCACCCGGGGGCTCGCGCCCGTGGCGATCAGGACGACGTCCGCGTCGAGTGTCTTCTTCTCGCCGTTCTCGAGGGTGGCACACACCTGGTGGGACGCCATGCCCAGTCGCGGGTCGGCGATCTCGGCGGTGCCCGACAGCAGTTCGACACCCACCGTCTGCAGGCGGGTGCGGATGTCGGAGGACTGCGCCTGCGCGAGGCTCTTCACGCGGGCGTGGATCTGCGGCAGCGCGACCGTGGCCTGCTCGGGATCGAGCGCAATGCCCAGGTCGGTGGCGCGCCGCATGTCGGTGCGCACGCCGGTGGAGGCGATGAACGTCTTGGACGGCACACAGTCGAACAGAACGCAGGCGCCGCCCACCCCGTCCGAATCGATCAAGGAGACGGAGGCGCCGTGCTGTGCGGCCACCAGCGCTGCCTCGTATCCGGCAGGCCCGCCACCAATGATCACGATTCGGGTCATCTGTCCTCCAATTCAACTGTCGACCGGGGTCTCCGGTCGGCTCTTCCTGCGGTCGCAGCGCGTCGTGTCGTGCACTGCATGCAACAGATTACTAGCCACCGTTTAGGCTTGCCGCCGTGTCGATCTATGCCGCCTACGGGTCCAACATGCATCCCGAGCAGATGCTGCAGCGCTGCCCACACTCGCCGATGGCGGGGACGGGCTGGCTGCACGGCTGGCGACTGACGTTCAGTGGCGGGGACATCGGCTGGGAGGGCGCACTCGCCACCGTGGTCGAGGACCCCGATTCCAAGGTGTTCGTCGTGCTCTACGACGTCCCCGAGGAGGACGAGGTCAGCCTCGACCGATGGGAGGGCTCCGAACTCGGCATCCACCGCAAGATCCGCGTCCGCGTGGACACCGACGGCGAACCCGTTCTCGCCTGGTTGTACGTGCTCGACGCGTACGAGGGCGGCCTGCCGTCCGCTCGCTACCTCGGGGTGATGGCCGACGCCGCAGAGATCGCCGGGGCCCCCTCCGACTATGTGCGCGACCTGCGCACCCGCAACAGCCGCAACGTCGGACCGGGCACCGAATAGAACCGCCTGACGCCGCGCCTCAGCCCAGCACGAGGCTCGACAGCACCCGGACCCCCACGCCCAGCGCCCGCTCGTCCAGATCGAACGTGGGCTGGTGGATGTCTAGTTGCTCGCCGACGCCCGACCAGACGCCGAGCCGGGCCATCGCACCGGGAACCTCTTCGAGATACCAGGAGAAGTCCTCGCCGCCGCCGGACTGCGGCGTGTCCGCGAGGGCGTCCGGGCCGACCGTGCGGATGGCGTCCTCGAACATGCGCGTCGACACCTCGTCGTTGACGACGGGCGGGACGCCGCGGCGGTAGTTGAGCTGGTACCGCACCCCGGTGGGCGCGAGCAGACCGTGGACGATCTCCCGGACCAGCGGCTCGAGCATCTCCCACGTCTCGTGATCGCCGGTCCGCACGGTGCCGGTCATCATGCCGGTCTGCGGAATGGCGTTCGGCGCCCGGCCTGCGCTCACGGCGCCCCACACCATCACGGTGCCGGTGCGGGGGTCGATCCGCCTGCTGAGCATGCCCGGCAACCCGGTCACGACGGTGCCCAGCGCGAAAACGAGGTCGGTGGTCAGGTGCGGACGCGACGTGTGGCCGCCCGGTGAGTCGAGCACGACCTCGATGGTGTCGGCCGCGGACGTGATCGCGCCGAGCCGCACCCCGACCCGGCCGACCGCGAGCCGCGGATCGCAGTGGAGGGCGAAGATCCGCGACACCCCCTCGAGCCGTCCGGCAGCGACGACGTCGAGCGCACCGCCGGGCATGACCTCCTCGGCGGGCTGGAAGATCAGCCGGACACCCACCGGGAGGTCGGGGATCTCGCTGAGCGCCAGACCGGTTCCCAGCAGGATCGTGGTGTGGGCGTCGTGTCCGCACGCGTGCGACACGCCCGGCACCGTCGACGAGTACGTGGCGCCGGTGAGTTCCTGGAGCGGAAGGGCGTCGATGTCGGCGCGCAACGCGATGCGGGGACCGTCCGACGGTCCGAGATCACACGTGAGGCCCGTCCCGCCGGGCAGCAGTTCGGGCGACAGACCGGCCGCGGCCAGCCGGGTCGCCACGAATTCCGTCGTCGCGTATTCGTGTCGCGCGAGTTCGGGATTGGCGTGGATGTGTCGACGCCACTGGGAGAGTTCGTCGGTGTGAGCGAGAATCCATTTGTCGACTGCCGCGTTCACCGGCGATCAACTCCTTCCAACAACCGCACCCGCTGTGTGTCGTCCGTTGCCGCGCGAACTGCCGTGCGAGCCAGCGCAATCGCTCCGTCGATCACCGCGCGGTCGGCGGACCCGGTGATGCACGCCGCCGCGAACCGAGGCTGATGCGTCACCGCGCCGCCCGAATCGAGGCCGATGACGGGATGAATTCCGGGCAGGACGTTGGTGACGTTGCCCATGTCGGTGCTGCCCAGCGGACGGACGCCCTCCCACTCGAGCGGCAACGGTGTCCGTCCCATGTCGATGATCTGCTCCCGGTACGTCGCGACCAGCCACGGGTCCGGCGTCAGTTCCGTGTACGTGGGCGACACCGTCCGGATCTCGTGCGTGCACCCGGTGGCGAGTGCGCCGGCCGCGAAACACGCCTCCGCGCGTGTCGTCAGCTCGGACAGCGCCCACGCCGTCTCGGCGCGCAGGTAGTAGAGCATTTCGGCGCGTGCGGGAACGATGTTGGGCGCGGTGCCGCCGTCGGAGACGATCCCGTGGATCTGCTGCCCCGGCGAGAGGTGTTGGCGCAGCAGGCCGATCCCGACCTGGGCGACGGTCGCGGCGTCGGCGGCGTTGCGCCCGAACTCCGGTGCGGCCGACGCGTGCGCTTCGCGGCCGGTGAACGTGACCGCGATGTCGGCCAGCGCGAGGGACGTCGCTCCCGTGATGTCGATCGGACCCGGATGCACCATCAGGGCGGCCGCGACATCGTCGAAGACGCCTTTCTCGAGCATGGCGATCTTTCCGCCGCCGCTCTCCTCGGCGGGCGTCCCGATGACCCGCACCGTGATCCCAAGCCGGTCGGCGACCGTGGCGAGCGCGACGCCGGCACCGACCGCGGACGCCGCGATGATGTTGTGCCCGCACGCGTGACCGATCTCCGGGAGCGCGTCGTACTCGGCGCAGATACCGATGACGAGGTCGCCGCTGCCGAACGTGGCGTCGAACGCCGTGGGCAGGTCCGCGATGCCCGACTGCACGTCGAACCCGCTGCGTGTGAGCAGTTCGGTGATCTTCGCGACGCTCCGGAACTCCTCGAACGCCAGTTCCGGTTCGCTGTGGATCGAATGGGACAGCGCGATCAGATCGGTCTCGATTGACCTGACCGCCGCCTCGACATCCGCATTCACGTGCTCATTCTCTCACCCGAAGCTGAAGTTGCTCTTGTCCGTCACCGTGGCGAGCGCGGCGAGGGTGTCGTGATGGATTCCGCGCTTGATCCCGGCGAGGTTGGCGCCGCGGGTGGCGGTCAGTGCGGCGGCTCGTGACACGGCGGCCGCGAGGACGCCGTCCCCGTCCGCGATCTCGTCGACGATGCCCGCGCCGAGCGCGTCCGAACCGCCGTAGCGGCGGCCCGTCGTCATCGCCTCCACCGCAGTCTGCTTGGGCAGACGGGTGTTCAGGAGCGCCGACATCCCCACGGTGAAGGGCATGTTCAGCGACACCTCGGGGAGGCAGTAGAACCCGCGGTCGGCGCGCATCACCCGGAAGTCGTGCGACGTGGCGAGCATCGCGCCGGCACCGAAACTGTGCCCCTGTACGGCGGCGACGGTGGCCATAGGGAACGCGAGGAGGCGGCTGTAGATCGTGTGCACCCGGTCGAGGTATTCCGGGAGTTTGTCCGTGTTGGCGAAGATCCACGTGGTGTCCAGGCCGTTCGTGAAGAACTTGCCCGTCGCGGTCGTGACCAGTGCGGCGGGACCCTCATGGGCTTCCACCTCGTCCAGCGCGGCGTGGGTGGCGTCGATCCAGTCCGGATGGAAGCGGTTCTCGTTGTCCGTCTCGCCCTCGCTGCCGAGGTACAGGATGAATACGTCGCCGTCGCGATCGAGATAGGGCATGAGTGGAAGACTATCGCCTCATGGGAACGCCAGACGCCGCGGCCGCCGCGCTCGCCGCGCACACGAACTGCGCCGAACACTCGATCGCCGTCGTCCTCGGATCGGGGTGGAATGCCGCCGCCGACCGGTTCGGCGAATCACTCTGCACCGTCCCGATGGCCGATCTACCGGGGTTCACACCGCCCGCCGCCGCGGGTCACGCCGGAACGATCCGCTCCGTGGAGGTGGGCGGCAACAGGGTCCTCGTCCTGCTCGGCCGCACTCACGCCTACGAGGGCCATCCCCTGTCGTCCGTCGTCCACCCGGTGCGGACGGCCATCGCCGCCGGAGCGACGACCGTCATCCTGACGAATGCGGCCGGCGGAATCCGCGAGGACTTCACCGTCGGACAACCCGTGCTGATCAGTGATCACCTCAACCTCACGGCCCGATCACCTCTCGTGGGCGCGGAGTTCGTGGACCTCGTCGACGCGTACGACCCCGAACTGCGGGCCCTCGCCCGCGACATCGACGGGTCGCTGACCGAAGGCGTCTACGCCGGGCTGCCGGGTCCGCACTACGAGACCCCCGCCGAGATCCGCATGCTGCGGACGATCGGCGCGGACCTCGTCGGCATGTCCACCGTCCACGAGACGATCGCGGCGCGGGCGCTGGGCGCCCGTGTCCTCGGGATCTCGATGGTGACGAATCTCGCGGCCGGCATCACCGGCGAGCACCTGAACCACGAGGAGGTCCTCGCCGCGGGCCGGGCGTCCGCCGACCGCATGGGCGGTCTCCTGCAAGAACTGGTGGAACGCTTGTGAACGATGCGATCGCGGACTGGATCGACGCCGATCCCGACCCCGAAACCCGGGCGGAACTCGCGAATCTCTCCGCAGACGAGCTCGCCGACCGTTTCGCCGCTCCGCTGAGTTTCGGGACCGCGGGTCTGCGCGGGCCGGTGCGGGCAGGCCCGAACGGCATGAACCTCGCCGTGGTGATCCGCACGACGGCCGGGCTGAGCGCCTGGCTGAAAGACCGATGTCTGGGCGGCTCCACCGTCGTCGTCGGGCGCGACGCGCGGCACGGATCCGAGAAGTTCGCGGTCGCCGCGGCGGAAGTACTGGCGGCCGCGGGATTCTCGGTCGTCCTCCTCCCCCGCCCGCTCCCCACGCCGATCGTCGCGTTCGCGGTCCGCCGCCTCCGCGCCGCGGCCGGCGTGCAGATCACCGCCTCCCACAACCCCGCCGCCGACAACGGGTACAAGGTCTACCTCGACGGCGGCGCCCAGTTGATCTCGCCGTCCGACCGGGAGATCGAAGCATCGATCACCCGGGTCGGGCCGGCGAACCTCGTGCCGCGCACCCCGGTGACACCAGCGTCCGAGGAACTCCTCGACCGCTACGTCGACCGGGTCGCGTCCCTGCCGACGGGACGGTCGCGGACACTGCGTATCGCGCTCACCGCCATGCACGGTGTCGGCGGCGAGACCGCGGTCACCGCACTGAAATCCGCCGGATTCACCGACGTCCACACCGTCGCCGCACAGTTCGACCCGGACCCGGACTTCCCGACCGTCCAGTTCCCCAATCCCGAGGAGCCGGGGGCCGCGGACGCCGTCCTCGCTCTCGCCGCGGAGGTCGGCGCCGACATTGCGCTGGCCCTCGACCCGGACGCCGACCGGTGCGCGGTCGGCGTGCGCGGGCCGGACGGCTGGCGGATGCTCCGCGGCGACGAGACGGGGGTCCTGCTCGGCGAGCACGTCCTCGCGTCCGCCCCGGCCGATTCGCTCGTCGCGACGACGATCGTCTCGTCCGCCCTCCTCGGAAAGCTCGCCGAGGCCCGCGGCGCCCGCTTCGCCCGCACCCTCACCGGTTTCAAGTGGCTCGTGCGGGCCGGCGAGGGTCTCGTGTACGCGTACGAGGAAGCGATCGGCCACTGCGTCGACCCGGAGTCGGTGCGCGACAAGGACGGTATCTCCGCCGCGGTGGTGGCCGCCGACCTCGCCGCGACGCTGCGGGCAGACGGGTCGACACTCCTCGACAGGCTGGACGACTACGCGCTCGAATTCGGATTGCACGCCGGAGACCAGGTGTCGCGACGTGTCACCGACCTCGCGGACATCACCGCGATGATGCGACGCCTGCGCTCGGAACTGCCTGCCGAACTGGCCGGCGAACCCGTCGAGGCCACGGATCTGGCGGAACTGCGGGGGCAGTCCCGCACCGACGCGGTCGTACTCGCGGGGTCCACCGTCCGGATGGTCGTGCGGCCCTCGGGAACCGAACCCAAGCTCAAGTGCTACCTGGAGGTCGTTGTCCCGGTGCCCGATCGATCGGCGCTACCCGCAGCCCGCGAGAGGGCCGCGACCCGGTTGAACCTGTTGCGCGAGTTCGCCGAAGCCCTGTAGCCGAGGCGTCAGCGCGGTCCGAACTGACGGTCCCCGGCGTCGCCGAGGCCGGGGACGATGAACGCGTCCTCGTTGAGCCCCTCGTCGACCGCGGCGGTGACGAGTCGCACGGGATGACCCGACGCCGAGAGGGCGGCAACACCTTCGGGCGCCGCCACGACGCACACGGCGGTGACGTGCGTGGCGCCGCGGGCGACGAGCAACTCGATCGTGTACACCATCGAACCGCCGGTCGCGAGCATCGGGTCGAGAACGTACACCGGGATGCCGGACAGGTCCGCGGGGAGCGACTCGAGGTACGGCACCGGCAGATGCGTCTCCTCGTCCCGGGCCATGCCGACGAAACCGACTCGGGCCTGCGGGATCAGGCTGCTGGCCTGCTCGACCATGCCCAGTCCGGCGCGCAGGACGGGAACGAGCAACGGCGGATGGGTGAGCCGCACCCCATCGGTCGTGGCGATGGGCGTGACCACGTCGAACGTCTCGACCGGAGCCTCGCGCATCGCCTCGTACACCAACATGTGTGTCAGCCTTCGCAAGGCGGCGCGAAATGTGGCATTGTCGCTGCGCGCATCGCGCATCGTTGTCAGGAGGACCGCTGCGAGCGGATGGTCGACGACGTGCGTGTTCATGTTCGAAGAATAAGGGTGCGCGGGGCGAGATTTCGCAGGAGAGCGATTCTCGGCGTATCGGGGGTGGAACCGAATCGGTCTCACCTGCGTCCAATATGGTGACCGGTATCAAATCCGACTGGGGGGATGACGATGAACGACTTGAGGGCGGATACCGCGAGTATCGCCGAGTTCGCGGCCACGGCCGCGACCATGTCAGCGGAGATGCAGGCCGCGGGTCTCGGGGCCGCCGCCGCGGGGCCGCTCCTGCTCGGACCGGTCTTCGGGGTGATCGGCGGAGACTTCGTCGCCGCGTTCGCCACGGCGCACGCCGCGCACCTGGCTTCCATCGAGAACCTGTCCGGCGTGCTCGGCGGGATCAGCGCGACCGCCCTCGCGAACGCCGCCACCTACGAGGGCACCGAGGCCGCCACCACGGCCGCTCTCGCCGCGGACGCGGTCGGGCTGGAGGCCTGACCGTGATCCCCATCGATCTCCTCACCCGCCCAATCCTCGATCTGCTCGGGGCGTTCGGCAGCGGCGTCCTCCCCGCCGGCGGACCGGCCGACGCCCTGCGCGCGTCCTCGGTCGCCATCGACGCCGTCCACGACACCGGACGCACCGGCATCAGCTCCGTCTACGGCGACTGGCAGGGCAGGGGTGGCACGGGTGCGCTCGTGAAGACCGAAGAGGCGCAGCGGGCGACGGTCGCGGTCTCCGATCGCGGCAACGACATGGCTGCCGTCGTCGCCGAGGCCTCCGAGATCGTCCGGGCCGGAATGCTCCAACTGGAGGAGATCCTGCAGTCGTTCATCTCCCTCGCGGTCGCGGCCGGACCCGCCCTGGCCACCCCGCCCGGTCAGGCGACGATCATCGCGGCGGCACTCGACCACCTCGGCAGGGCCACCGCGGTCGTCGCGAAGGTGCGGGCCGAACTCGGCGAACAGACCGGCCGGATGGTCGCCCTCACACCGGCCGAAGACATCCCGGCCGCGCCCGCTGCCACCGCCCCCGCGAGCACGTCCGCGGCAAGCACGGTGCCCGCCTCCGCGGCCCCCGTCGCACCCGCGGGCTCCGAGGCGGTCAGCCGCGCGGCCTCCGGGTTCGCGAGTTCCTCGGGCGCGTCGCCGATATCGGGCCTGACCAGCATCGCCGCCCCGGCCGCGCGCTCGTCGGGCGGACGCGGCTCGGGCGGATCCCGCGCGGATTCCCTCACCGGCAGGTCCGGAGATACCGGCCACGGGCCGTCCACCTCGGACTCCGCACACGGCGGCGAGGGCGTGGAGGTGGTCCTGCCCGACGGCAGCACCGCCGTCGCCCCCAACAAGGAGGCGGCGGACGCCGTCCGCAACGCCCTGTCGCAGCAGGGTGTCCCGTATGTCTGGGGCGGGACGTCGCCGGGCGAGGGCCTCGACTGCAGCGGGCTGACACAGTGGGCGTACGGCGAAGCGGGCGTGGGTCTTCCGCGTCTGGCGCAGGAGCAGAACGTCGGCACCGCGGTCGACCCGGGCGACCTCATGCCCGGCGACCTCGCCGTCTGGGACGGCCACGTGGCGATGGTGATCGGCAACGGCCAGCTCGTCGAGGCCGGCGATCCCGTGCAGGTCGGTCCGATTCGAACCAGCAACAGCGGCATGGGCTTCTACGGCTTCTACCGACCCACGGAATGACAGGAATCATGTTTCCCCCCACCCCACCCCCGGCCGGGACCACGGCCGCAGTGAGCAACCGCTCCGGCACCGTCTCGGTCCGGACCACCGAGCAGGGCCTGCCGCTCGAACTCCGCATCGATCCGCGCGAACTCCGGTACGGCGGTCAGCGGCTCGCGGACGAGATCCTGACGCTGTGCAGGCGCTCGGCCATGGAGGCCGGGGCGCGGCGACGCGACGAACTCGCCCGTGACGGCATGCCCGCCGAGATCCTCGACAAGCTCGGTCTGCCCACCCGCGCCGACGTCGCCACCGCGCAGGCGATCGAGGACGAGGAAGAACCCACCCCGACGACCTGGATGCGACCACTGTGAGCGAACACGACATGGATGCGATCGTGTGGCGGGCCACCGAACAGGTGAATCTGCTCGAGGAGGCCCTCGCCGGGCTTCAGGCGATCAAGGCGCGCGCGTCGAGCGAGTCCGATCAGGTCACGGCCGAGGTCGACGGGAACGGCACGCTGACCGGTCTCTGGATGGACGACTCCATCTCGACGCTCGACGCCCGCACACTCGCGACGATGATCACGAGCACCACCCAGGAGGCCGCCCGGCTCGCCACCGAACAGCGCGCCCGGGTCATGACGACGCTGCAGGACGGGTTCGGAAAGGTGTGACCGTCACTCCCCGGCGAAGTCGACGACCGTCTGGCTGAGCGGCATCTCGTCGGTACGGGGTTCCGGAGCGGGCAGATACGTGACGTCCTCGAGCGTCGTGTGCCCTGCCAGGTCGAACGCGTCGAACTCGAACGGCACGCTCTCGGCCAACGCCGGATTCGTCGACCATGCCCGCGAGGCCGGGAATCGGCCGCGGTGTTCGTCACGTGGACCCCGGCCGTCAGATGGTGGCGACCGTCCGTCGCGGCGACGGGGGACGGGGCGTACGGGATGGACAGCGCGACGGGGAGGGACCGTCGAGCTGAGCGGTCGACGACGGCCGTTCGGCGCTGGACCACTCGGTCCCCCACTCCGGCGAATCCGACCCGGAGGCCTCCGACGTGCCGCACGCGATGGTCGCCGCGCACATCCCCGGCACTGCGATCGAGGAGACGAACGACCGTCGCCGTCGGGGTCGTCGAGTTACCTCGCCGGTCCGGAACATGCTCCCTGCTCGAACGACTCGACGCATTGTGAAAGTCATGGTAGGGCTCCGATACGCGCCCCTCGCCCCGTTGGGCCGACTCGGTCGCGGCTGCTGCGACACGGCGGCGGCGGGCGTCGGAAACGGTCCGCACACAGCCCGGGTATAACTTTGGCCGCGGGGTCGATAGGCTTCGCGCCATGGCTGGAGACATCGTCCCGATCGAACTCGGTCTCACCGACGGCGACCTCGTGACACTGTGGGCACCACGGTGGCGTGAGGGCGACGACGAGTGGGAAGCATTCCTTGGTCACGAGGAAGACCTCTACGGGTTCGAATCAGTGGCAGAACTCGCTGCCTTCATCCGCACGAACACCGACAACGATCTCGTCGAGCACCCCGCCTGGAGTGTGGTGTCCGGACTGTCCGCCGCCGAACTCGAGCCCGACGAGAACTTCTGCTTCGATCTGATCGGTGTTCCGGAGCTGGCGGCGAGCGACCCCGAGGCCCTCGTCGTGAGCGAACTCGAAGACACGCTCAACATGGTGCGCAACATCGGTGAGGTCTGCGAGCTGGGCGCGGTCACCAAGTTCTTCAACGCGAACCCCATCCTCGGCGCGCTGCCCGCAGGCGCCAGCGCATTCGAGGGCCGCGAGGGCGAGGAGCTGTGGGCCCAGATCGGCACCGCCATCGCGAAGGGCTGGGATGACGTCCTCGACGCCGTCGACAACATCGTCGCCACCCCCGAGGTGGACGCCGAGGCGGTAGCCGTCGCCGAGGCCGAACTGGTGGCCGCCGACGAGAACACCGTCGACGTGGACGACGTGGCCGAAGAGGCGGAGGAAGACGAAGAGTTCGTCGCGCTCGACCTCGATACCGAGGACGAGGAGGAGGACGACTCGTTCTGGGGGGCGGTGGGTGTCGACCCCGTCAAGATCATCACGTCCGGGGAGACCTACTTCACGCTCCGCTGCTACCTCGACGACGACGCGATCTTCCTCGGGCGTGACGGCGCGATCTTCGTCTTCACGTCCGAACGCGCGCTGGCTCGGTATCTCGCCGACAACCACGAGCACGCCCTCGCGCAGGTGAGCACGTACGAGGAGATCCAGGTGGCGGCGGTCGACGGATCGCTCGAGGTCGAGGTCACCGACGAGAATGTGTACGTCCTGCCCGGTCTCGCCGACGACCTGGCCGCGGGCCCGGAGTCCGTCGATGCCGATCAGCTCGACCTCGCCGTCGAATTGTTCACCGATGCAGCCGATTTCGCCGACGACGATTCGGTGGAAACCGCACTCGCGACGTCCGAGCCGCTGGGCTGGTACGTCTCGTTCGTCCTCAACCCGGATCCGACGCGGATGGCGCCCAGCGCACCGTTCGACGCCGAGGCCGCGGCGTGGCGGACGCTCGAGCGAGAGTTCGAGGCCCGCTTGCGGACGGTGTGAGCGTCCGCCTTCGGGGCGCTCAGCCCACCAGCACGGCGAATCCCGGCTTGATCACCTCGTCGATCAACTGCAGCCGCTGATCGAACGGGATGAAGGCCGATTTCATGGCGTTGATGGTGTAGCGCTCGAGATCTGTCCAGCCGTAACCGAACGTCTCGACGAGGCGGAGCATCTCCTGACTCATGCTGGTATCGCTCATCAGCCGGTTGTCGGTGTTGACGGTCACCCGGAACCGCAGCCGGGCGAGCAGGTCGAACGGATGATTCTCGAGTGCGTCCACGGCCCCGGTCTGGACGTTGGAACTGGGACACAGCTCCAAGGGAATCCTTTTGTCCCGCACATAGTTCGCGAGCCTTCCCAGCACCGGGACGCCGTCGTCGCCGATCGTGATGTCGTCGGTGATCCGGACCCCGTGACCGAGCCGGTCCGTCCCGCAGAACGCGATGGCCTCGTGAATGGATGGCAGACCGAACGCCTCACCCGCGTGAATGGTGAAGTGTGCATTGCTACCCCGCATGTACTCGAAGGCGTCGAGGTGGCGGCTGGGCGGATTCCCGGCCTCGGCGCCGGCGATGTCGAAACCGACGACACCGCGGTCCCGGAACCGGATCGCCAGTTCCGCGATCTCCCGGGACCGCGCCGCGTGCCGCATCGCGGTGAGCAGGACGCCGATCCGGATGTTCTGACCGCGCACCTCCGCCGCCGACTCCCCGGCCTCGAATCCCAGCAGGACCTGCTCCACCACCTCGTCCAGGGTCAGCCCGTCCTCGAGGTGCTGCTCCGGGGCGAACCTGACCTCGGCGTAGACCACCCCGTCGCCGGCGAGGTCCTCGGCGCATTCGCGGGCGACGCGTTCGAGTCCGGCGGGTGTCTGCATGACCGCGACCGTGTGGGCGAACGTCTCGAGGTATCTCTCGAGCGAACCGCTGTCGGCGGCCTCCCGGAACCACGTGGCGAGCGCGGGCGCGGTGTCGGCGGGCAGCGCGTCGTAGCCGCAGTCGCGGGCGAGTTCGAGGACCGTCTCGGGCCGGAGACCTCCGTCGAGATGGTCGTGCAGCAACACCTTCGGCGCTCGGCGCAGGGCCGACAGATCCAGTGCGGTCATGCGTCGACGTTAGCGTGAGGGATCCTCTATCCGCTCGATGACGAGCGGCGTGGCCACCGACGGCGCGTCGGCCACGACGGTCCAGGCTTCGGAAAGTGCGGCTTTCGCCGCGGCGAACCGTTCGGGCGTGTCGGTGTGCAGCGTGACGAGCGGGGTGCCCACCGACACCGTCTCCCCCGGCTTCGCGTGCAACTCGATGCCCGCCCCGGCCTGCACCGGCTCGCCCTGTCGCGCCCGACCCGCGCCGAGCCGCCATGCGGCGAGCCCGACCGCCATGGCGTCGAGACCGCACACCACCCCGTCCGACTCGGACAGCAGCACCTCGGTGTGCCGGGCCGTCGGCAGCGGCGCGTCGGGGTCGCCGCCCTGGGCGGCGATCATCCTCCGCCAGCGGTCCATGGCGGACCCGTCCCGCAGTTTGTCGGCCGGGTCGACACCGTCGATTCCGGCTGCCTTCAACATTTCTCGCGCGAGCTCGAGAGTGAGTTCCACGACGTCGGACGGGCCGCCCCCGGCGAGCACCTCCAGCGATTCCCGCACCTCCAGCGCATTGCCCGCCGTGTGGCCGAGTGGCGCGTCCATCGCCGTGAGCAACGCCATCGTCCGCACTCCGGCGTCGTTTCCGAGGTCGACCATCGTCTGGGCGAGTTCGCGCGCGTCGTCGAGCTTCTTCATGAACGCGCCCGACCCGACCTTGACGTCGAGCACGAGCGCGCCGGTGCCCTCGGCGATCTTCTTGCTCATGATCGAGCTGGCGATCAGGGGAATCGACTCGACCGTCCCGGTGACGTCGCGGAGCGCGTACAACCGCCGGTCCGCCGGTGCCAGATCCGAGCCCGCGGCGCACACGACGGCTCCGACGGCGGGATCGGACAGGATCTCGGCCATCTCGGAGGTGTCGAGGTCGGCGCGCCAGCCGGGGATCGACTCGAGCTTGTCGAGGGTTCCGCCGGTGTGACCCAGCCCGCGTCCCGACAGTTGCGGAACCGCGGCGCCGCACGCGGCGACCAGCGGCGCGAGCGGAAGCGTGATCTTGTCGCCGACACCACCCGTCGAGTGCTTGTCCACGGTGGGGCGGCCGAGGTGGGTGAAGTCGAGGCGGCGCCCGGACGAGATCATCGCCGTGGTCCAGCGGCTCACCTCTTCGCGTGTCATCCCGCGGAAGTAGATCGCCATGGCCAGCGCCGACATCTGCTCGTCGGCCACGACCCCCCGGGTGAATGCCTCGACCACCCAGTCGATCTCTGCACCGGACAGTTCCCTGCCGTCGCGCTTGGCGGCGATGATCGACGAGGCGTCATGCATGGCTGATTCTCCCCTTCTCCTCCGGACCGAAAGCGTCCGGCAGCAGCTGTTCCAATGGGCGCACGCCGGCCCGGTGGTCGACGAGCAGTGCGGGGCCGCCGTGCTCGAAGAGAATCTGCCGGCAGCGTCCGCACGGCATGAGTATGTCGCCACTCGCGTCACAGCAGGTGAAGGCAATTAATCGCCCGCCACCTCCGGCAAATAAGTTACCGACCAGTACACACTCGGCGCAGAGCCCCAACCCGTATGAGACATTTTCCACATTGCATCCGACGACGATTCGTCCATCGTCCACCAGCGCCGCCGCCCCCACTGCGAAGCCCGAGTAGGGCGCGTAGGCCCGGCCCATCACCTCATGCGCGTTGGCGCGCAACAGTTTCCAATCGATCTCGACCATAGTTTCCCATCCAATCACGTGGGCTGAATGGATGCAGAGATTCGCCCGGGACGGCCCAATTCACATTGGAGAGGCAAACCTAACTTCATTTGCGGGGGGCGTACGAACCCCGACTCGAATTAGTTCCCCCGTTTCCGTTGGGTTTAGAGTTCAGAGAAGTCGGTTCAGGATCACGTCGGGTCCCTAGTTGTGGTATATCCGCAACGCTGCGCAGACTCGACACGTCCACCAATGACGTTGGAGGCACAGCACTCGATGAGTACTACGACTGAAGCCGCTCCGGCCAAGGAGCGCACACGGTCGCTTTACCGGGGCGACCCCGGAATGTGGTCCTGGGTTTTGCACCGGATCACAGGCGTAATGACGTTCTTCTTCCTATTCGTGCACGTGCTGGATACCGCGCTCGTGCGCGTGAATCCCGACACGTACGACAGTGTCATCGAGACCTACAAGAACCCGATCGTCGGGCTCATGGAGCTCGCGCTCGTCGCCGCGGTGCTGTACCACGCACTGAACGGTGTCCGGGTGATGCTGGTGGATTTCTGGTCCAAGGGACCGCAGTACCAGCGCCTGATGCTCTGGGTAATCCTCGCGATCTGGTTCCTGGTGATGATCCCGGGCGCCGGCCGCATCTTCTACAACATGTTTGCGGGGCACTGACATGACGACAGAAGCCAAGAGTCTCGGCAAGACCTACGACCGTCCCGCCAGCCTGGACAACCCGCGCTCTCCACGCCGGACGTCGAAGAACAACTTCGAGCTGTACGCCTGGCTGTTCATGCGGTTCTCCGGACTCGCACTGATCTTCCTCGTGCTCGGCCACCTCTTCATCATGCTGATGCTCGACGACGGTGTGCACCGCATCAACTTCGCGTTCGTCGCAGGCCGCTGGTCCAGCCCGTTCTGGCAGTTCTGGGACCTCACCATGCTGTGGCTTGCCCAGCTGCACGGCGGAAACGGACTCCGCACGGTCATCGCGGACTACTCCCGCAAGGACTCCACGCGCTTCTGGCTGACCACGATCCTCGTTCTCTCGATGATCCTGATCATGGGCCTCGGCACGTACGTCATCTTCACCTTCGACCCCAATATCTCGGCGAGCTAGGGGAGCACAGACTTCATGCAGGAACACCGTTATGACGTGGTCATCGTCGGCGCCGGCGGCGCCGGCATGCGCGCAGCGATCGAGGCCGGTCCCCGCGCCCGCACCGCGGTACTGACCAAGCTCTACCCCACCCGCAGCCACACCGGCGCGGCCCAGGGCGGCATGTGCGCCGCGCTGGCGAATGTGGAGGAAGACAACTGGGAGTGGCACACCTTCGACACGGTCAAGGGCGGCGACTACCTCGCCGACCAGGACGCCGTCGAGATCATGGCCAAGGAGGCCATCGACGCGGTGCTCGACCTCGAGAAGATGGGTCTGCCGTTCAACCGCACGCCCGAGGGCAAGATCGACCAGCGTCGTTTCGGTGGTCACACCCGCGATCACGGTAAGGCCCCCGTGCGCCGCGCATGTTATGCCGCGGACCGCACCGGTCACATGATCCTGCAGACGCTCTACCAGAACTGCGTCAAGCACGACGTCGAGTTCTTCAACGAGTTCTACGCCCTCGACATCGCGATCACCGAGACGGAGAACGGCCCGGTCGCCACCGGCGTCATCGCCTACGAGCTGGCCACCGGCGAGATCCACGTCTTCCACGCGAAGTCCATCGTGTTCGCCACCGGCGGCTCGGGACGCATGTACAAGACGACGTCCAACGCGCACACCCTCACCGGTGACGGCATGGGCATCATCTTCCGCAAGGGCCTTCCGCTGGAGGACATGGAATTCCACCAGTTCCATCCGACAGGCCTGGCCGGGCTCGGCATCCTCATCTCCGAGGCCGTGCGCGGTGAGGGCGGCATCCTCCGCAACGCCGACGGCGAACGGTTCATGGAGCGCTACGCCCCCACCATCAAGGACCTCGCACCCCGTGACATCGTCGCGCGGTCGATGGTTCTCGAGGTCCTCGAGGGACGCGGCGCGGGACCGAACAAGGATTACGTCTACATCGACGTGACCCACATCCCTGAGGAAGTCCTCGACGAGAAGCTCCCCGACATCATGGAGTTCTCCCGCACCTACCTCGGTGTGGACCCGGTCAAGGAACCGGTGCCGGTGTACCCCACCTGCCACTACGTCATGGGCGGCATCCCCACCCGGATCAACGGTGAGGTCCTGCGCAACAACGACGAGATCGTCCAGGGCCTGTACGCCGCCGGCGAGTGCGCCTGCGTCTCCGTCCACGGCGCGAACCGTCTCGGCACCAACTCGCTGCTCGACATCAACGTCTTCGGACGCCGCGCCGGCATCGCCGCCGCCGAGCACGCCAACAACAGCGAGTTCGTCGACATGCCCGAGGCGCCCGAGAAGATGGTCGACGACTGGATGGCCACCATCCTGTCGGACCACGGTCACGAGCGTGTCGCGGACATCCGCAGCGAGCTGCAGCAGTCCATGGACAACAACGCCTCGGTGTTCCGTACCGAAGAGCGCCTCACCCAGGCCCTCGAGGACGTGCGCGCCCTCAAGGAGCGCTACAACCACATCACGGTGCAGGACAAGGGCAAGCGCTACAACAGCGACCTGCTCGAGGCCGTCGAGCTCGGTTTCCTCCTCGAAATGGCGGAGGTCACCGTCGTCGGCGCGCTGAACCGCAAGGAATCGCGCGGCGGCCACGCCCGCGAGGACTACCCGGATCGCAACGACGCCGAGTACATGAAGCACACGATGGCATACAAGGAGGGCGACGGCCTGCTCTCCGACATCCGTCTCGACTACAAGCCGGTAGTCCAGACCCGCTACGAGCCGATGGAGCGGAAGTACTGATGAGCGCACCTGCAGTCGACAAGAGCGAGAACAAGTCGGATCTCCCTCCCGTGCCCGAGGGCGCCGTTATGGTCACCCTCAAGATCGCGCGAATGAACCCGGAGTCCGGCGAGGGCCAGCACTGGGACAGCTTCCAGGTTCCGGCTCTGCCGACGGACCGCATGCTGAACCTGCTCCTGTACGTGAAGGGCTACCTCGACGGCACCCTGACGTTCCGCCGCAGCTGCGCCCACGGCGTGTGCGGTTCGGACGCGATGCGGATCAACGGCGTCAACCGTCTGGCCTGCAAGCTCCTCATGAAGGACATGCTGCCCAAGGACGGCAAGCCGGTCACGATCACCGTCGAGCCCATCAAGGGCCTGCCGGTGGAGAAGGACCTCGTGGTCGACATGGAGCCCTTCTTCGACGCGTTCCGCGCCGTGAAGCCGTTCCTCATCACCACCGGCAACGAGCCCACCCGTGAGCGCATCCAGTCGCAGCACGACCGGGCACGTTTCGACGACACCACCAAGTGCATCCTGTGCGCCTGCTGCACCACGTCGTGCCCGGTGTACTGGAGCGACGGCAGCTACTTCGGTCCCGCCGCCATCGTCAACGCTCACCGCTTCATCTTCGACAGCCGTGACGAGGGTGCGTCGGAGCGTCTCGACATCCTCAACGACAAGGACGGTGTCTGGCGTTGCCGGACCACGTTCAACTGCACCGACGCGTGCCCCCGTGGCATCCAGGTGACGAAGGCGATCCAGGAAGTCAAGCGCGCGCTGCTCTTCGCACGCTGACCCCAGGTCTGCCGAGCACGTTCCCGGGCGCCCCCGACCACACCGGTCGGGGGCGCCCTGCGTCGTGTCCAACCTCACTGTCCGCGCGGTCCCACGGTGAAATCTCCGCGCTAGTGTCGAAAGCAGATGCTCCCGACGGACAGTGAGGTTCACCCATGGCGCAGTCGCCCAGTCCCGCAGTGGTCACGGTCACCGGAGCGGCAGGCAGCATCGGCTACGCGGCGCTGTTCCGGATCGCCGCAGGCGAGATGCTCGGAGCCGACACCCCGATTCGGCTGCGGCTCTTGGAGATTCCGTCCGCCGTGTCCGCTGCCGAAGGTACCGCGATGGAACTCGACGACAGCGCCTTCCCCCTGCTCCGCGACATCGAGGTCCACGACGACCCGAAGCGGGGCTTCGACGGCACCGACGTGGCCCTCCTCATCGGATCACGTCCCCGGTCCAAGGGCATGGAGCGCGGCGACCTCCTGGCCGCGAACGGGCAGATCTTCACCGTGCAGGGTCGGGCCATCAACCAGGTTGCCGCGGACGGAGTCCGGGTGCTGGTCGTGGGCAACCCCGCCAACACGAACGCGCTGGTCGCCGCGAACAACGCCCCCGACGTCCCTGCGGACCGGTTCACGGCGCTGACCCGGCTCGACCACAACCGCGCGATCGCCCAGCTGGCACGGCACTCCGGCGCCGCGGTGAAGGACATCAGCCGCGTCGCGATCTGGGGCAACCACTCGAGCACCCAGTACCCCGACATCTTCCATGCGAGGGTCGGTGACCGGTCCGGTGCCGAGTTCGCCGCCGACCGCGAATGGCTCACCGGCGACTTCATTCCCACGGTCGCGAACCGTGGCAGCGCGATCATCGAGGCTCGCGGCGCATCCTCCGCGGCCTCCGCCGCCAACGCCGCGATCGACCACGTGCACGACTGGGTGCTCGGCACCCCCGAGGACGACTGGACGTCCGTGGCGCTGCCCTCCCCCGGCGCCTACGGCGTGCCGGAGGGTCTGGTGAGCTCGTTCCCGGTTCGCTCGGTCGGCGGGGCGTGGCAGATCGTGGACGGGCTGGAGATCGACGACTTCTCGCGGACGCGGATCGATGCGTCTGTCGCGGAACTCGAATCCGAACGCGACGCCGTCCGGGGCATGGGTTTCATCTGATCCGGCGTCCGTCTTCCGGGACGGTCGCGCCGACGTCACGAAATCGTGTCGACACGCGTCCGTTTTCGGAAGTCGACCTGTCGTCGCATACGCTGCCTCTTCGATGATGTGGCGTCGAGTGTGTACCGCGGTCGTGTCCGGAACCCTGCTGGCCGGACTCTCGGTGAGTGCTGCCGGGGCGATTCCGCCCGCAGTGCCCTCCTCCCCCACCTCCGCACCGTTCACCACCCCGAACACCGACAACTGCCCCAACCGGTCGGCCCCCGCGCCTGCGATCGACCTGTCCGAGGTACCCCAGCCGGGTGATCCGACACCGAGCGCCGTGTCGGTGCCCGACGAGCCTGTGGGCGGGCCGGAGCTGGCCGGATGCGGGGTGATCCTTCCCGACGACGCGCCCGCGCTGCCCGCCGACATCGCGGCGTCCGGCTGGGTGGTCGCGGACATCGACACCGGCGACGTGCTCGCGGCGAAGGACCCGCACGGCCGCTACCGGCCGGCGAGCACCATCAAGATGCTGCTGGCTCTCGTGGCGCTCGACGAACTGGATCTCGACAAGACCGTGACGGCCACCGCCGAGGACGCCGCGGTGGAGGGCAGCGCGGTCGGGATCGGTAAGAACGGTCAGTACACGAACCGGCAGTTGATGCAGGGCCTGGTGATGGCGTCGGGGAACGACGCGGCCCACCTCCTCGCCCGGCAACTCGGCGGCGACGCCGCCACGGTCGACAAGATGAACCACCTCGCCGACACCCTCGGCGCGCACGACACGCGGACCGCGACGCCGTCGGGGCTCGACGGCCCCGGCATGAGCAGCTCGCCGTTCGACCTCGCGCTCATCTTCCACACCGCGATGAAGAACCCGACGTTCGCGGAGCTGATCTCCACCGAGACGGTGCAGTTCCCGGGTTTCCCGAAGGACCCGGCGATCCCGGACGATCAGGACCGGCCCCCGTTCGCACTGGCCAACGACAATCAGCTGCTCTACAACTACGACGGCGCACTGGGCGGCAAGACCGGATTCACCGACGACGCCCGCCACACCTATGTCGGCGGCGCCGATCACGACGGTCGCCGCCTGATGGTGACGTTGATGGGCGCCGAGGCCCAGCCGATCCGGCCGTGGGAGCAGGCGGCACGACTGCTGGATTACGGTTTCGCCCTCGACCGCGACGCCCGGGTGGGGTCACTCGAGGACCTGCATCCGGCCGACGAGGGCTCTGCCGCGGTGCTTGCCGCACCGCCGCAACAGGATTCGGCGGCCGCGACGAGTTCCGTCGTCGCGTCGGGTTCCGACCACCCCGACAACACGCTGGCCCTGCGGGCGGGTGTGGGGATCGTCGGGGCGGCCGTCGTCCTCGTGCTGGTGCTCTGCGCACGCCGGCTGTCCCGCAGACGCTGAGGGGCAGCGGCACCCGCCTCAGCGCTTGTTGCGGGTGAACAGTCCGGACAACCCGAGCGCCGCGACGGCGCCCACACCGACCAGGGCGAGTCCCCCACGCACGCCCGGCCCCTCGTGCACCTCGATCCGGGGGTTGATGACGGCCGGATCCGGCGGCGGCACATAGGCGAGCGCGAGGCTGGCGCGGGTGGTCGCGGCCCACGCCGTCGAGAAGAGCAGCATCCGGCACGTCAGGTAGATGAATACGAGCAGACCGATGATCGGGCCGAACGCCACACCGGCGGGACCCGCGGTCACCGCCGAGAGGTAGATGGCACCGACCTGCTTGAAGATCTCGAACACCACGGCCGCGAGCAGGGCCGCCTTGAGCGCACTGCGGAACGTGACGGGCTCTCGCGGCAGTCGGGCGATCACCCAGGCGAACACCGCCCACGTCGCGACCAGCGATACCACCGTCGACAGTGCGCGTAACCCGGCGTCGATCCCGGTCACGTCTTCGAGGTTGAGCACCTCGACGACGGTGCGCGCCACGGGACCGCTACTCAGCGCGGAGGATCCGAGAGAGACCACCATCGCCAGACCCAGCCCGAGCAGCGCGGCCGCGTCGCCCAGCTTGGTCCGGACGAATCCCTTCGACTCGCGCTGGCTCTCCCACATCGCCGTCAGCGCGTCGCGCAGGTTCGCCATCCACCCGAGTCCCGCGTACGCGGCACCGAGCAGACCGAGAACACCCACGCTGGCACGGGACGCGATCGCCGAATCGATGACCGTGTTGAGCGTGTCACCCAGACTTCCGGGAACGTTCTTGGTGATGCTGTCCTGCAGTTCCTGCAGCAACTCCGGCTGCCCGGCGAGGACGAAACCCGCGATGGCGAACGCGACCATCAGGATCGGAATCAGTGCGAGCACACTGAAATACGTGATCCCCGCCGCGTAATAGTCACCCTTCTGCTGCTGATACCGCTGTCCGGCCCGCATCAGATGGTCGAACCAGGGGCGCGCTGCCCGCTGCCTGTCGAGAAAACTCGGTTCGTCAGCCACAGTGCTCATCCCTTCGGTGTCAGAAACCCAACCTTCTCGTACACGGCCGCCAGAGTCTGCGACGACACCTCACGGGCGCGGTGAGCACCGGCGGCGATGATCCGATCGAGTTCTGCCTCGTCCGAGAGGTACCCTTCCACCTTCGCTTTCAACGGTGTCACGAACTCGGCGAGGACATCTGCCGTATCGGTTTTCAGGTCGCCGTACCCCTTGCCCTCGTACCCGGCCACCAACGTCTCGACCGGAGTCCCGGACAGCGCGGACTGGATGGTGAGCAGATTGCTCACACCGGGTTTGGCCTGCGGGTCGTAGCGGATCTCCCGCTCGTTGTCGGTGACCGCGGACTTGATCTTCTTCGCCGACACCTTGGGGTCGTCGAGGAGGTTGATCAGGCCGGCGGGGCTCGGACCGGACTTGCTCATCTTCGACGTCGGATCCTGCAGGTCGTAGATCTTGGCGGTGCCCTTGATGATCTGGGCCTCGGGAATCACGAACGCCTTCCCGAACCGGGTGTTGAACCGCTGAGCGAGATCGCGGGCCAGTTCGAGATGCTGACGCTGGTCCTCGCCGACAGGGACCCGCTGCGGGCGGTAGAGCAGGATGTCGGCAGCCATCAGCACCGGATACGTGAACAGGCCGACGCTCGCGTTCTCACTGCCCTGTTTTGCCGACTTGTCCTTGAACTGCGTCATCCGGCTCGCTTCACCGAAACCGGTGATGCAGTTGAGGACCCACGCCAGCTGCGCGTGCTCGGGCACCTGGCTCTGCACGAACAGCGTGGCACGGTCGGGGTCGATTCCGAGCGCCAGCAGCTGCGCCACCGCGATCTTCGTACGACGGCGCAGTTCCTTCGGGTCCTGCGCCACCGTGATCGCGTGCAGGTCCGGGATGAAGTAGAACGCGTCGAAGTCGTCCTGCAGAGGCACCCACTGTTGCAGGGCACCCAGGAAGTTGCCGAGGTGGAACGAGTCGGCGGTGGGCTGGATGCCGGAGAGCACCCGCGGTTTCACGGTGGGCTTCTGAGCTGCAGGGGTCGACATGAGTACTGATCTTTTCACGTGCGCCGTGACGACACGAATCAGATACCGGCCGTCACCGGTACTGGACGGTGACCGGCGCGTGGTCGGACCACCGCTGGTCGTAGGTTTCGGCGCGCTCGACGACGGCCTGCTTGGCCCGCTCCGCCAGTTCCCGGGTGGCGATCTGGTAGTCGATGCGCCAGCCGGAGTCGTTGTCGAACGCCTTCCCGCGGTACGACCACCACGAGTACGGTCCGGCGACGTCGGGATTCAGCTGCCGGACCACGTCGGCCCAGTGCGCGTCTTCGGCGAACAGGGCCCCGAGCCACTCCCGCTCGTTCGGGAGAAAACCGGAGTTCTTCTTGTTGGTCTTCCAGTTCTTCAGGTCGAGTTCGGTGTGGGCGATGTTCCAGTCGCCGCAGACCACGACGTGCCGGCCCGCCGCGACGGCAGCCGCTGCGGTGTCGGTGAGGTACCGGGCGAAGGAGTCCATGAACCGCTCCTTCTCCTCCTGCCGGGGTGTCTGGGCCTCCCCGGAGGGCAGGTACAGGCTCGCCACGGTCAGGTCGTCGAAGTCGGCCTCGAGGTAGCGGCCCGCGGTCGCGAACTCGTCGTCACCGTGGCCGACGCGGAAGGCGTCGGCAGGTTTCCGGGACAGGATCGCGACGCCGTTGCGCCCCTTCGACGACGGCTCCGCGGACACCAGGTTCCATCCGCCCTCCAGGGCGGGCGCGAGCGTCTCGGCCAGTTGCTCGTCGGACGCCCGCGTCTCCTGCAGGCAGACGACGTCGGCCTCCGTGCGCTCGATCCACTCGGTGAGCCCCTTGCGGGCGGCGGCGCGCACGCCGTTGACATTGACGGTGGTGATGATGTGTGGCACGGCAAGCACCGTAGCGGACGCGTACGACACCGCGGCTACCGAGACGAACAGGCGCTGCGGCGTTCCATCGCGACCGCCACGGTGAGGACCACGAGTCCCGCCACGGCGAGCAGCGCACCGACCGCGGCGGGCGCCGTGTAGCCGTAGCCGGCCGCGATGACGACACCACCGATCCATGCCCCGAACGCGTTCGCGATGTTGAGTGCCGCGTGGTTGAGCGACGCGGCGAGGGTCTGGGCGTCGGCGGCGACGTCCATCAGCCGGGTCTGCAGTCCGGGCACCATCGACGCACCCGCCGCACCGACGAAGAACACCAGCAGCAGCGCCGTGTACGGGTTGTGGGAGGCGATCACGAAGATGCCGAGCAACACCCCGAGTGCCGTCATCGATACGAACAGACCGGGAATCAGCGCCCGGTCGGCGAGCCGGCCGCCGATCAGATTGCCCGCGACCATGCCCAGTCCGTAGATCATCAGGGCCAGCGGCACCAGCGACCGCGACAGCCCGGCGACGTCGGTGAGCGTCGTGCTGATGTAGGTGTAGACGGCGAACATGCCACCGAATCCGACCATGCCGATGATCAGCGTCATCCACACCTGCGCGCGGCGCAGGGCACCGAGTTCGGTGAGGGGATTCGACATCCGCATTGCGGCGAGCGCGGGCACCCACGACCAGATCGCGCCCAGTGTCGCCACACCGATCACCGCCACGAGCGCGAAGGCGCTGCGCCAGCCGAGCGTCTGACCCAGCCACGAGGCGACCGGAACGCCGACGACGTTGGCCACCGACAGCCCCATCATGACGAGAGCGACCGCCCTGGCCCGCTGGCCGCGGTCCGCGAGGTGCGCCGCCACGAGGGCCGCGACACCGAAGTAGGCGCCGTGCGGGAGGCCTGCCACGAACCGCGCGGCCATCAGCACGCCGTAGTTCGGCGCGAACACGGTGGCGGCGTTGCCGATCGTGAACGCCGCCATCAACGCGATCAACAGCGTCTTCCGGGGCACCCGTGCGGTCAGCGCCGCGATGAGAGGCGCACCCACGACCACACCCAGCGCGTACGCCGAGATGACGTGTCCGGCCGTCGGCTCGGTGATCCCGAGACTCGACGCCATCTCGGGCAGCAGCCCCATCGCCACGAACTCGGTGGTCCCGATCCCGAAGCCACCGAGCGCGAGCGCGACCATGGCGAGCTTGCGGACGGACGGATGTTGCGCGATGACACCGAGGTGCTCGGGGCGGACAGGGGTGGAAGTGCTCACAGAAGAACTTTCGACTAGGCGGAGATACGGCTACGCGGCGCACGGCGCCTCGTTGCGCAACGACCCACATCGAAATTCTCTTCCCCGGATTCGGCCTTTCGCGCCTCGAACGACCGTGAGATGACTCACCCGGGACCCGGAGACTGCGAACGGGACGCCCCCGTGAGGGACGTCCCGTTCGTAGCGCTGCGGCTCGGTGCCTACTGCTCGGCGATGGCCTTCTGGAGGTTGATGTCCAGCGCACCGAGGAACTCCTCGGTGGTCAGGTAGCCCTGGTCGCCGCCGACCAGCATCGCGAGGTCCTTCGTCATCTGACCACCCTCGACGGTCTTGATGACCACGTCTTCGAGCTTCTGGGCGAAGCCGATGACGTCGGGGGTGTTGTCGAGCTTGCCGCGATGCTCGAGTCCACGGGTCCACGCGAAGATCGACGCGATGGGGTTGGTGGACGTCGGCTTGCCCTGCTGGTGCTGACGGAAGTGACGCGTCACGGTGCCGTGCGCGGCCTCGGCCTCACACGTCTTTCCGTCCGGGGTCAGCAGCACGGAGGTCATGAGGCCGAGCGATCCGAAGCCCTGCGCGACGGTGTCGGACTGGACGTCGCCGTCGTAGTTCTTGCAGGCCCAGACGTAGCCGCCCTCCCACTTGAGCGCCGACGCGACCATGTCGTCGATGAGACGGTGCTCGTAGGTGAGTCCGGCCGCGTCGAACTCCGGCTTGAACTCGGTCTCGTAGACGTGCTGGAAGATGTCCTTGAATGCGCCGTCGTACGCCTTGAGGATGGTGTTCTTGGTCGACAGGTACACCGGGTAGTTCTGCTGCAGGCCGTAGTTGAGCGAGGCGCGCGCGAAGTCCTCGATGGACTTGGTGAAGTTGTACTGCCCCTGGACGACGCCGCCGCCCTCGGGGAAGTTCACCAGCTCGTGCTCGATCGGCTCGCTGCCGTCCTCGGGCGTGTAGGTGATCATCACCTTGCCGGGGCCGGGGACCTTGAAGTCGGTGGCGCGGTACTGGTCACCGAAGGCGTGACGGCCGATGATGATCGGCTTGGTCCAGCCCGGAACCAGTCGCGGAACGTTGGAGATGATGATCGGCGCGCGGAAGATCGTCCCACCGAGGATGTTGCGGATGGTGCCGTTGGGCGACCGCCACATCTTCTTGAGACCGAATTCCTCGACGCGTGCCTCGTCCGGGGTGATGGTCGCGCACTTGACGCCGACGCCGTGCTTCTTGATGGCGTTGGCCGCGTCGACGGTCACCTGGTCGTCGGTCTCGTCCCGGTACTCGATGCCGAGGTCGTAGTACTCGAGGTTCACATCCAGGTAAGGATGGATCAGTTTGTCTTTGATGAACTGCCAGATAATGCGTGTCATCTCGTCGCCGTCGAGTTCGACGACGGTGCCCTCAACCTTGATTTTGGACATGGGTGCTTCGCGTCCTCCTAGGAAGTTTCCCTGGTTACACGGTTGCGGGCGCACTTTGTGAGTGGGTCCGCGAACGGTTCGCTTATCAAACGTAGACGGTCACGGCGGCCCCTGGGGAGACCGCACCTAAACAAGACAAGCGTACTGCTATGCGAGCGGCTCGCAACAGGTGGGGCGCACAACCCACCCCTACTCGCGGGTAACTTTTCCCTGCTAGCGGCCCTGATCGGTGCCGTTTCCGGTCGTTCCACCTCAGCCGCTAAGATTCACTCCAGGTCATGAGTGCCAGCAACGAGCCCCGGCTAGCTGGCCGGCAACCCTCCACCGCGGTGGGGTGCCCCGGGTGATGACCTGGTTCCCTGATTCATACAACAGTCGGGTGACAAGCGCGGGTCCGACATCGGAGGTTCATGATGTGTTGTTGTTGTCGTAGATAGACCCCAGACAAGCCCTGCGCGCGAACGAACCAGCACTCCGTCCGCGCCTCGTCAGACCACTGGAGTAGACAGCACATGACCGAGAACTGGTCGTTCGAGACCAAGCAGATCCATGCCGGGCAGACGTCCGACGCGACCACCAAGGCGCGGGCGCTGCCGATCTACCAGACCACCTCGTACACGTTCGACAGCACCGATCACGCTGCCGCGCTGTTCGGTCTGGCAGAGCCGGGCAACATCTACACCCGCATCATGAACCCCACGCAGGACGCGGTCGAGCAGCGCATTGCCGCGCTCGAGGGCGGCGTCGCCGCCCTGCTGCTGTCCTCCGGACAGGCCGCGGAGACGATCGCGATCCTGAATCTCGCCGAGGCAGGTGACCACATCGTCTCCAGCCCGCGGCTGTACGGGGGCACCTACAACCTCTTCCACTACACGCTGCCCAAGCTCGGCATCGAAGTCTCGTTCGTCGAGGACCCCGACGACCTCGAGCAGTGGAAGGACGCGGTCCGGGACAACACGAAGGCGTTCTACGGCGAGACCATCTCCAATCCCCGCAACGACGTCCTCGACTTGCCCGGCATCTCCGGGATCGCGCATCAGCACGGACTCCCGCTGATCGTCGACAACACGGTGGCCACTCCCTACCTGATCCGCCCCCTCGAGCACGGCGCGGACATCGTGGTGCACTCGGCCACCAAGTACCTCGGCGGTCACGGCACGGCGATCGCCGGTGTCATCGTCGACGGCGGCACGTTCGACTGGACCCAGGGCCGCCACGGCAACTTCACCACGCCGGACCCGAGCTACCACGGCGTCGTCTACTCCGAGCTCGGACCGCCTGCGTTCGCCCTCAAGGCTCGCGTGCAGCTGCTTCGCGACCTCGGTTCGGCGATCTCCCCGTTCAATGCGTTCCTCATCGCGCAGGGCCTCGAGACTCTGAGCCTTCGCATGGAACGACACGTGTCCAACGCGACCGCCGTCGCGCAGTACCTGGAGGCCCGCCCGGAGGTCGTGTCCGTCGGATACGCCGGGCTCCCGTCGTCGCCCTGGCACGACCGGGCGAAACAGATCGCGCCGAGGGGTGCGGGTGCCATCGTGACGTTCGAACTCGCCGGCGGCATCGACGCGGGCAAGAAGTTCGTCAACGCGCTCACCCTGCACAGCCACGTCGCGAACATCGGCGACGTCCGCTCGCTGGTGATCCACCCGGCGTCCACCACACACTCCCAGCTGACCCCCGAGGAGCAGGCCGCCAGCGGCGTCACCCCCGGACTGGTCCGCCTGGCTGTCGGCATCGAAGGGATCGACGACATCATCGCCGATATCGAGACCGGACTTACGGCGGCGGCATCTTGACCGTGAGCGCTGTACAGAACCTGCCCGTGGCGGACGGACGGCTCGGCACCATCGACATCGGATCGCTCGAGCTCGAGAGCGGAACAGTGATCCCGTCGGTGTCCCTTGCCGTGCAGCGATGGGGTGAGCTGTCCCCCAACCGGGACAACGTCGTGCTCGTCGAGCACGCCCTCACCGGTGACTCCCACGTCACCGGACCCGTCACCGACGAGCACCCCTCCCCCGGATGGTGGACCGGAATGGTCGGTCCGGGTGCGCCGATCGACACCGACGAGTGGTGCGTCGTCGCGACCAACGTCCTCGGTGGCTGCCGCGGCACCACCGGTCCCGGTTCGATCGCCGAGGACGGGCGCCCGTGGGGCAGCCGCTTCCCGGAGATCTCCATCCGCGACCAGATCGCGGCCGAGAAGAAGTTCACCGACCTGCTGGGCATCGACAAGCTGGCGTCCGTCGTCGGTGGTTCGATGGGCGGGATGCGCGCGCTCGAGTGGGCCGTCACCTACCCGGACCAGGTGGCGTCGGCGCTCGTTCTCGCGGTCGGCGCCCGCGCGACCGCCGACCAGATCGGCACGCAGACCACCCAGATCGCGGCCATCACCAGCGACCCCGACTGGCAGGGCGGCGACTATCACGGCACCGGCCGGATCCCCCTGGCGGGTCTGCGCATCGCCCGCCGGATCGCGCACCTGACGTACCGCACCGAGAGCGAACTCGACTCCCGGTTCGCGAACTCGCCGCAGGACGGCGAGGACCCGTGGCGCGGCGGACGGTACTCCGTCGAGAGCTACCTCCAGCACCAGGCCGACAAGCTGGTCGGCAGGTTCGACCCGAGCACGTATGTGCTGCTGTCCGAGGCCATGAACCGGCACGACGTGGGCCGCGGTCGCGGTGGCATCGCCGCGGCGCTGGGGACGATCACCGCCCCCGTCATCGTGGGCGGCGTCGACTCCGACCGCCTGTACCCGATCCGCCTGCAGGAGGATCTGGCCAACGACATCCCCACCTGCGACGGTCTGCGGGTGCTCAACTCGCGGGACGGCCACGACGGGTTCCTCACCGAGGCCGCCGCCGTCGCGAAACTGCTCTCCGAGACGATGCAACTGGCACGCGCCGGACGCTGACACCGGCGCCGGACGACGCCCGCTCGGACCGCTAGCCGGTTCCGAGCGGGTCGATCGACACGGCCAGCCACACGATCGCGCCCCCGACGGCCACGAGCGCGCCCACGTCGAAAGGCTTGCTGCGCACCGCGAGCAGTCCGACGCGCTCCGACGGCATCATCAACCGGAAGACCGCCGCGAGCAGCGTGGCGACACCGAACACGAACGCGCCTCGTCGCCACCGATCCGCGAGCACGAACACGACGGCCACGACGATGACGACGAGGACTGCGAGCATCGGCAGATTCTTCTTCGCGAACTGCCCCCAGTCGGCCATGTCAGCCGAGAGACGCTGCGACACGCTCGGCCCGCTCCACGACGTTGGTCAGCAGGAAGGCGCGGGTGAGCGGCCCGACGCCACCGGGGTTCGGGGACAGGAAGCCGGCGACCTCGGCAACGTCCGCCGCCACGTCGCCGCGCAGTCCGTCCTCGGTGCGGCTCACACCCACGTCGAGCACCGCGGCACCGGGCTTGACCATGTCGGCCGTGACCAGCCCGGGTACACCCGCCGCGGCGATGACTATGTCGGCGCGGCGGACCTCGGCGCCGAGGTCCCGCGTACGGGTGTGGCAGAGGGTGACGGTGGCGTTCTCGCTGCGCCGGGTGAACAGCAGACCGATCGGGCGACCCACGGTGACACCGCGACCGACGACGACGACGTGGGCACCCTCGATCGGCACCTCGTACCGGCGCAGCAGGTGCAGGATTCCGCGCGGCGTGCACGGCAGCGGCGCTTCCTTGCCCAGCACCAGCCGGCCCAGGTTGACCGGGTGCAGGCCGTCGGCGTCCTTGTCGGGGTCGATGCGCTCGAGGGCGGTGTTCTCGTCGAGCTGCTTCGGCAGCGGGAGCTGCACGATGTAGCCGGTGCAGTCCGGGTTGGCGTTGAGCTCGTCGATGGTGGCGTCGAGCTTCTCCTGCGTGATGTCGCCGGGCAGGTCGCGGCGGATCGAGGTGATCCCGACCTTCGCGCAGTCGTTGTGCTTCCCGCGCACGTAGGCGGCCGACCCCGGGTCGTCGCCCACCAGAACGGTGCCGAGACCGGGCGTGATGCCCTTGTCCTTCAGGGCGCTCACCCGCACCTTCAGGTCTTCGAAAATCTCGTCGCGGGTCGCCTTGCCATCGAGGATCGTTGCAGTCACGTGCCCCATTCTCTCAGGTTCGCCACACGCGCGTCAGGTCGGTTCCACCACGAGCCCGTTGGCCGTCGCGTACGCGATGGCCTGGGTGAGTTCGATCTGCGCCTTGTCCAGCGAGACCGCCGTCCACAGGTTCGCGTCGACGTGGGCGCCGCGCAGGTCCGCGCCGTCGAATTTCGCGCCGCCGGTGCGGGCGCCGAACAGGTCCGCCGAGCGGAGAACGGCGCGGCGGAGGTCCGTGCGGACGAGGTTGGCCTCCCGGAACCGGCAGTCCGTGAAATCGAGTCCGCGCAGGTCCGCGCCGCCCAGCGACGCGAGCGTGAAATCACATTCGTCGAAGACCATCGGGCGCAGTCGGCAGTTGTCGAATTCCGATCCGAGGAAGCTGCAGTTGCGGAACTCGCTGTGCCACAGCGTCGTTCTGGTGAACGAGCACGAGCGGAACGCCGTCCCCACATGACGCGACTCGGCGAGGTCGGCGCCCGTGAAATCACAGTCGGTGAAGATCACCGACTCGGTGCGGAGTTCACTCAGGTCGGCGTCGCGGAAGTTGCATTTCGTGTAGTGCCGCCGCTGCCAGTTCTGCGCGGGGAGTCGTGCGTCGCCGTAGTCCTCACCCACCACCTCTTCTACCGGATCCATGCGTCCATCATGCCGCCTCGCGGTGTGCCCCTAAGCTGTGCGGGTGTTCCGAGTGATGTTCCACGAGTTGGACAACAACCTCCACAAAACATAGGCAGGTCCCAGCGTGCTGCAACACGCTTGGGGGCTCGGCACCAGACAATGGAGGTGGTCTTGCACCAATTGCCAAGCGTAGCAACCCACACCGTCACCTATGAGGTTGAGAGCGCGTACCCCGAGCCCGTAGAGCTTGGGATCACCTCTGCTCCCGTCGAGTTCATCCGAGAGCGCATCGACGGCGTAGCCCGAATCTCGGGGGATCCGGTCACCGAGGTCTGGAACGACGAGGACGGCTCGACCGTCGCCAGGTTCGAGTCCGGCACCCACCGCATCTACCGTGCGGAAGTGCGTTGATGCCTCAGTACCGTCGCCGACGTGCTCGGCGCGCGCTGCCGCCTGAGTTCGCGGCGAACGGTGCCCTGATCGCCAAGTACGACTGCGTCTGCTACTGGTGCGGGGAGCCGATACTCCCCGGTCACCCGATCCGGTTCCTTAAGCGTCAGCCACTGCATGACGGTCCCTGCTCGATCGCGATGCACGACACCGCATCCGGCTAGTCGACTCGTTCGCTGGGTCACGGACTCCGGTCCGTGACCTGGGGTGCGGGTCGGGTTCCGCGCTGTCGGCCGTTCCGGTACGCCAGGCGTTCTCTTCCCCAGATCACCAAAGCCTCTGTGCCCGTGGGCCCCCAACGGGTAGGCCGCCTCACCAGCGGTGCCGTCGCCCGTCAGAGGGGCCACAGCACCTATTCCTCGATCACACGTAGCTCACCCGGTTAAGGCGGACTCGAGCGGGAACGGCGTGGTAGCCGTACGAGCGCGTGGAACATCCCAGTCCCGGGGACCGACGGGCAATGCCGTGGTCCCGTGCATACCAACCGATCGAAGCGATACGACCGACCGGCATGATGTACTCCCGTACCTTGTGCGGTACGGGGTACGCCCTGCCCTCCCTCCGCTCCACTCCCTCCCGGCACGGCCCGGCCCGAGGGCAGGGCATTGAACACAGCCGCCGTAGGCGTCCGCTCCCAATCTGTACCGACCTACTTGTCGAAGGCCCTCCGTGCAGCGCCCGGACTCGAGTAGCGGTGCAGCACGTCATGTAACCGAACGAGAAGGTCGACAAGGAGATCTACGACAAGTTCGACTACCAGGACACCACGCACCGAGAAGTCGGTTCATCTGGACCTTCGTCAAGGATATCGGAGGACGTCCTCCGACCGTTCCGGCTCGCGGACGCTCGGTCAAACTGCCGGTTCACGACCAGAATCTCTCACGATCTGTGACCCCGCACACGTCGCCGCACCTCAGGGTCCGCCAACTAAGAGGGCTTACGACCGGGGAATTTCATCGATGTGACTCACAACATCTCGGGTTGAGTGTTTCTGTCGGCCACTAGGTGTAGCGTTTGAGACGCCGGAACAGGACAAGGCCCCCACTCGGGGGTTAGATCCCCGAGTCGGGTGCGCTTGACTGCATTTGGTCGATGCCTTTCGAGCGTAACTTAGGCTAGCTCGCCCCTCCAGATGGGGGGCGGATTTCACGGGATCGTTCTTGGATACCGCCGGCCGGAATGGAGGTGGGACCATGTCCCCCATCCGCACCACTCGCGTATCCCGCACTACCCGGACCGTTCGCGTCCCGGTCCGGACGAAGGTCGGCAACACGACGACCACGAAGTCCGTGCCGGCGAAGGTCACCACGGTTACCCGTACGACTACGGTTCGGGGGCGGTGAACATGTCCATGCGTTGCACTGCCCCAGTACAAGGACACCGCTCGGCGAGCGCGCGCGCGAACTGCCCTGCGTGCAGGTCCGGATCCCGGTCGTATGCGTCTTATACGTCGTACACCCGGCCGCCCTCCTACCCTGCGCCGGCCCCCCAGTACCGGGGTAGTGGCAGTGGGCCGTCCAGCGGCGGGAGTCGGCGTCGATCTGCAGGAGGGTTGTTGTACACGGTCGCAGAAGACCGCACTCTTGCCCCCGTTCGCCAGGCAGTCGAGAGGCAAGCGGAGTCCTACCCCGCACAGTCCTACCCTGATCGCTACGACCTCTTTCTTTGCCATGCTTGGGGTGATCGGCAGGGTGCTGCGAAGGAGTTGAACGATCTCCTGGTGGCCCTGGACGTGAAGGTCTGGTTCAGCGAGGTTGCCGTCAAACTCGGTACGTCATTGGTCCGCGAGATCGACAGGGGGCTGAGTAAGTCTCGGGCAGGCATCGTGCTGGTGACCCCGGAGCTGTTCACCAGCCTCAACGCGCAGGGCATCGCTGACAAGGAACTCTCTGCGTTACTCGCGACCGACCTTGTCATCCCCGTCGCACACGGAACGACGTTCGAAGCACTCCGGGACGTCAGTCCCTTGCTTGCCGCTCGTTCTGGGTTGAGCACCGAGAGCTCATCGTTAGAAGAGGTCGCCGCCAAGATCGCCGAGACTGTGGACGTGGACGACTAGGGCGGGTTCCGATCGTTCCGGCATAGGTGGGTCTCGCCGTCCTTGTCAGACGCTGCCGGCCCTCGATGGCCTGCTCACAGGGTTGAGGGGCAGTTCCTAGCCGGCTGAGCCGAACTACGAACCTCACACGGGTGCAACCAGGTTCGGAGCAATGGCGAATGCCTTGCTCGGTCGGATCCCGAGCGTGTGCCACTCCTCGGGGAGGGTCTCGGCCCTCCCCGAGGAGATCTCGCCGTTGAACTGGTACGAGTACCGGCTGTCGAGCCGTTGACGCCACCGGTTGTCCTGATCGACTTGGAAACCCGTACACGAGGGCTCACGCGCATAACGTCCCGGTCTAAAACGGGGGTAGGGGGAGGCTCCCCTGGGTGCCCTGGCACCCCGAACTGAACTGCAGAGATGGGTCGATCAGGCTCGTCGACCTGGTGGGGTCGACCGCGTGAGACGTGCAGAGGTGCCTGCGCGGTCTGACGGATACGCCGGATCCGAGGGCCGACCTGCGACGACGCGGCCCCTCCCGTGTCCAGCCTGTGTGTGCAGCGTGTGCTGCATACCCGAGCAGCTCAACCTGTGCAGTGTGCGTGCGAGCGCACCACCACCACTACCTAGGCAGAGCAGGGACTACTGGGTGCCTGCTCGAGTACCCGGCCTACTGGGCACGTAGTGAGCAGCTTGTGGAGCTGGCCCAGCTCACGCGATCTCGGAGAGATCTCCGGATGCCACCGGAACAGGAATGTTGCCCCTCAGCGTCTCAAACGCCTCGGTTGCCGTCTTTCCTGCTTTCCAGAGGTTTTCGATCGCGAGGATGGCCTCCATGAGTCCGTACGTGAAGCTCTCGTCGTTCTTCGCGAACAGCTTGGTGTCGTCGTCGGTGTAGATGATCGTTCCGTCTGGGAACGTCATCCACCGGCCAGGGCCGATGAGCGGAACTGCCTCGTAACCCCCGTCAACCCAGACAGCACTCTCAGCCTGGCTGTCCATCTTGTCTTCGAAGTTGCCCATTTGAGATTGGCCTCCACTTGTCCGCCTAGCCTACTGAGTCTACGGCGGTGCCCGGCTCTGCTGGCCCCGTGTCCTGCCGCAGCCCGCGAATGTGCATGTGCCAGTCCTGGGGCCTGATCCTTCAGCGGTTTCAACTCCTCACTTCGCCAGGTTTGCTGATAGTGGCGTGGACACCCACGACTGAGCACGCTGTCAATGGGCTCGGTGATACTTTCAAGATCGATGTCAACGAGTAAGGGTGGTCGGCCGCCTCAGAGCTACCTAGTCGACACGCACCCAGTCATCGCCGCGGAGTTTCATCCAGACCTGAACACGGTCGATGTCTCCTCGTTGAGCACCGGATCCCCTCGGAAAGTGTGGTGGTTCCATCATGATGAGGATGGGAAGACGCACGAGTGGCCGGCAACCGTTTCGCATCGAACGGGGGGCCAGGGGTGCGCGGTGTGCGCGGGGAAGCGGGTTCAACCAGGTGTCAACGATCTTGCTTCGCTGAGACCCGAGATTGCAGCGGACTGGCATCCGGAACGGAATGTGCTTACAGCCGAGGATGTTTCGCCCGGGTCGGACAAGAAGGTCTGGTGGCGGTGTCCCGCTGGACACGACTACGAAAACACCGTGTCGAAGCGGACGATCAGCGGTCGTGGGTGCGCTGTGTGCAGTGGCCAGAGTGCATTGGAAGGATTTAACGATCTGTCATCGCGGAATCCGCGACTGGCGGCCGAATGGCACCCCGATCTCAATGCACCACTCACGCCTCGGCAGGTGACGACGGGCTCTGGCCGAGTAGTTTGGTGGCTTGGAAGCTGCGGCCACTCGTTCAAGGGGCGGGTTGACAGACGAAGTGCGGGCTATGGTTGCCCGATCTGTGCTGGGGTTCAAGTCGTTGCAGGAATGAATGACTTGGCAACAACCCATCCCCACATCGCGGCCGAATGGCACCCCCAGCGCAACTTGCCGAGGACGCAGTTCGAGGTCACCGCGGGTTCGGAGATGAAGGTCTGGTGGCTCGGCAACGGTTGCAACCACGAATTTCAGTCTATGATCAGCTCTCGTACGCGCGGCGACGGATGCGGTGTTTGCCATGGCACGCAAGTCGTCCAGGGCGTCAATGACCTCGCAAGCCGCGAACCCGCGATCGCCGACGAGTGGCATCCAACTCGCAATACCCGGCATCCCCGCGAGGTCAATTTTGCGTCGACTAGCCATGTGTGGTGGAGATGCTCATCTGGTCATGAGTGGCGATCAATCGTCCGCACGCGGACGGTGTTCCCCCGCGTCGGTTGCCCAAAATGCAGCGCGTCAGCTCCTGAGAAGGCGCTTTTCGCAGCAATATCCGAAGCCTTCAGCAACGTCGAGCATGATGCCCGTATAGCCGTGAGATGGGGAGCGCACAGGACCTCACGCATCGACATCCTGGTTCGGTTAGGGCACGCCGAAGTCGCCGTCGAGTATGACGGTCAGTTCTGGCATGGCACAAAGCTCGACAAGGACACGGCAAAAACGCTCGCTCTACTCGACGCGGGGTTCTGGGTTGTCCGAGTCCGTGAGGGTAACTTGCCGAATCTGGCAATCAGTCACGCGAATCTCCTGCAGGTTCGTCGTCTGATACGCAATCCAGTGGAATCCACACTCCCTGAGATCGTCGACTGGATTGAGCAAGAGTCAGGACAAATGAGCCTTTGGTAGGTCGCTCCGCTTCTAGCAACCAACTTGATCGCCGTACATCGTTGATGCTTGCCGACGGGCTGGCCCGCATCAGGACCAGCCCCCTCGACTGCGAGCAATGTCAGTTCCGTTGCGGCGTCACGTGCGAGTGCTGTTTATCGTCCCGCCCCCGCCGGCTAGTGCCGCGTGGAGGACACGAGTGCCGTTGAGCGGCATGGTCGATGAACGCTGCTGGGTAGACCCTGCGAGTGCTGAGCGGATCAAGTCCGGTGTCGATTGCGCTGCATGCTGTTCGGCCTGATTCTTGGCCTCGCGTTCGGCGAGGAACTCCTCGTGCTGACGGTGGAGCTCGATGGCGATGTCGTACCACTCTGGATCCGGGTGATCGTCGGGGAGGCCGGGGATCTTCGCGATGTTGCGCTCCTCCAGCCGGCGAGCGACCGCGTGAGCCAGGCCAGCTTCGACGGCATTTGGCTTCTGCTTGGTCGAATGGATCTGGCGGGTGAGCATTGCTGCTGCGCTGGACTTCTTTCGGGTTGTCAATGGATTCTCCTGGCATTGCAATTCGAGTGTGTGGGGGCACGGCCCCCGGCTGTCGATCGCCGGGGGCCGTTCGCGGCGGCTGTTCAGCGGACCATCGTCACGCGGCTGCTGACATTCTGCGGCGTGATCGCCAACGACCGCCGAATCTCAGCGCACTCGCGCAGGGTGTTGATCCCGAACTCGATGCCTTCGCGAGCCGCGGTGTATAACACCTTGTCGAGCGCACCCAACGTCTGATTCACGTTCTTGTACTGGGCGGCGTCGAGCTTGGCAAGCTGCAACGCATCCGCAGGCCGCAGGGTACGAAGCGCAACCTCGACATCGAGACCGGCGAAGCCTGGAAGGTCTCTGGTCCCAGCGACCCACGACGAGACCTTGTCCAGGTAGGCGGCTTCGGTCTGAGCGGTCATGTACGCCTGCACCGCAAGGGGACCCGCCTGAACTAGCGAGTCAGAGTCGACGATGTCGGGGAGACTGGCGACGGCGGCGACATACGCCGCTGCATGCTTGTCGAACTCCGGAGTCAGCTGCTCAATCACGACTGGAACGGCGGCAGTCGCCTTGCCCAACACTTCACGTGCGGCGGCGTCGAGCATTCGACGCTTGGCCTCTTCCAGCGGGGTGCGGCTGAGGTGATCGCCGGTCTTCAACGCCGGCAACAGCCGGTTGGCGAACTCGACAAGCTTCTCCTCTGCGTTGGCGGCGGTGATGTCGGCCAGGTCGAACGGGACCGTGTGACCGGTCTCGACCCAACGGATCGCTTCGAACACCTCGACGGCGGTCGCGAGTTCCTTGGGTAGCTTGACGCCCAAGCTGTTCCAGCGGCTGACGGCGTCGGCGGTGCTGATGTTGTCGTACATAGTTTCCTAACTGTTGTGGGGTGTGCTGTCGCACACCCTGATGGGAGCTGCCTGTTGGCAGCTTGGGTTGCCACCCGTTTCGGGGTGGCCAGTGTGGGGTTCGGTTGTCCGACAGGACAACCGGACAAAAGATCACCGGATGGCCGGTGATCCACCGGATTGTTCAGAGTGGCAGCCGCATTCAGACGGCTGCCAGTGATCGACGTGATCGAGGTCGATCACCTGATGAGGCCGGCCCTCGCCGGCCTAGTCATCTGATCTCTCCCCAACCGCTACGAGGCGGTTGAGGAGTGGGGGGTGGTGGGAACTTGTTCACACCTATAGGGGGGGCCACCACCACCACCAGCCCGCCACCTGCGGAAACGTCCTGCGACTGGTGGTGGACGACCACCACCTACGCGACGTATTCCCACGTGGTCGACTCGCCTTCCCCGGTGCGGTGCAGCAACGCCGCTACGGCACCTCGAGTGAGCTTGTCCTTACAGGTTGCCCGCGACTTGTTGAACTCGTCCGCGACCCGAACCGCGGCCTGGTTGACTCCGACACCCTGGAGGTTCTCGACCACCCAGTGGGCCATGCGGGCGTTCTCGTCCAGGGTCTCCTGCGACCGGTTCTGCTTCGGCCTGTCGTCGATGTCGTTTCGTGAGACCCACGGTCCACGCTTCAGAACCTTGTAGTCGGGGCCGGTCATCGGCTCGGCAACGATCTCCTGCGGTTGGTCGAGCAGGTTGGACTGGACCACCAGCGCAGTGTTGCCGCCGCGAAGTCTGCGCTTGTTGGTCTGGCGTACCTGGATCCAAACACGAGACTTCTGGACGGCTGCGGACGCTCCCATCGGAGGAGCACCGGCGACAGTCATGCCCTTCTCCGACTCGTGGTGGAGGACCACCACGGGAACCCCTCGGTTCGTGAGACGGGTCAACCCGTCGAACACCGTCGTCATCACGGCGGCGTCGTTGGTATCCCCGGTGGCACCCATCAGGTTGTCGAGCACCACGAAGTTGTTGCCCTCGGCCAGGAGATGATCTGCCAGCGCTTCCCACTCGTCAGCCCGTGCAGTGCGCCCGATGTGGTACGCGGGAACGTCGACATCGACATCGGCCAGCGCCGTATGGATACGGTCGCCGTACTCTTCATCCGAGCCGGGATCGGTCCACAAGATCGCCGGCCTCCACAGCTTGGTCTTGTCGGTCGGCTGGATGCCGAGGAAGTCGCGGTCCTCGACCAGCAACGACAACAGCAGTGAGCTGACCAGGTACGACTTCCCGACGTTCGACCTGCCGTAGATCATCGTCACCGACGAGCAGATCACATCAGGGAACACCCAACGCTCATTTCGCTTGGAGCGTTCGTACGCTTCCTTGGTCGTGGAGCGCGGGAACCGCCTCGCGATGTCGATGGTGTGGCTCAAACGGTTGACCTCCTCGGGTCGGTTATGCGCCGAACGTCGGCGCGGTTGTGAGTCCTGGACCACGTGGTCCGGGTTATGTGCGGTTAGGCCTTCTGATCGGCCTTCGTCGCTCGGCGGGCCTCGCGACATCGGGCCGCGTACCGCTTGCGGGCCGCCTTCTGGCAAAGCTGGCATCGTCCGTTCCGACGGTGGGGGCCGTCGTGCGGGTGGTCTGTGCATCTGCGGGCGGGCGTGTCGCCACCTCCTTTGGGATCGGATACGGGTAGTCGTTGGTGGCCGAAGAAGACCCGGTCTGCCGACGAGGGCAGACCGGGTCTCTTGAGTCACTCCCCAACAAGAGAGCGGGATGGTAACCAGCCATCCCGCTACCTGTTACGGAATACTTCGGCGGCTACGCCCGGCGGCATGCACCTTCGGCGCAGGATCTAGGGCCTCGACGAAGTACGAACTTCAGGCCCCGATCTTCGGGCTCCTGCGGCGGCGCTAAGCCTCGCTTCTCAGCAGTGGCCACGGCCCGTTTCCAGGCGTTGCGTTCGTTGCCAGCACGCCGCGTGCAATCTTTGGAGCAGTACTTTTTCGGCTGGCCCCGGTTGCGTTCCGCCCCGTTGGCTACCTGCCAGCGCAGGTTGCATCCGGAGCACTGGCACCCCTGGTGCAGTCGTTCTTGGCGCTGCTGTCCGGGCCAAAAGTCCCAAAGAGGGCCAGGGTGATCGTCTCGACCTTGGTCGGAGCCAATCAGCGCCAACTCGGCGTCGCTGGCATCTGGGTCGAACTCGCAGCGGTACCGGCTGACAGCCGGGGCAGGCATCGGCCCGCCGCAGAAGGCGCAGTTGGTGCGCTTGGTGGTCTTCCACGGTCGGCTACGGCGATCATCGACCGTGAAACCGTGTCCCGCCTCGATCATCTGCCCAGCCGGGTTGTCGAGCGTGTCAGGCTTCGACTGCACTGGCTCGCTGATGTCGCCGCTCTCGAGCTTTTCGTTGTCGGCCTTCGGACGTACGTGTGCAATCTCCGGGCTGTCGTCGCCGTCGTCGCCCATCACGACCGGGGCTTGCTCGACGAGGCACTTCTTGCCCTGGTCGTCGACATCGACAACGTCGTCCAAGCCGCCGTGAAGTGGGGTCGCCACCTCCGGGAGATCGGTCGGATCGACCGCGTTGTCCGTCGCGCCAATGGTCGATCCGGGGTCGTCGATGTCCTCGTCCAGGACTCTTTGCCACGGCTTCTGCTGACGCGACTTCTGTTGACGACTCACGTGAGCACCACCGTGTAGTTGGTCAATTCGTATTCCTTGGGTGTTGGTGGCAGTTCGTCCCGCTGCCGTGGGTTTGCTCGATCTGAGCCGTCGTCATCGCCGACAACCGAAATATACGGTGTGTCTAACTTGTCAGTCAAGCTAGTTAACCGTGCTAGTGTGGCGAAATGACGAACTGGCAGGTGGACCGCGACAGCAAGTACTCCGTGACGACGGACTTCGGCCCGAACTACGAATGGGTCGCGGAGATGCAGTGGCCCGAGGGAGAGACGCAGGGCGGGCCGGCTGTGCTGGTGATCTACCCATCCGACCCCGACACCTGCCCGCCGGGTGGACTGTCGCAGACGGTGCTGAGGGACGTGGACTTCAAGGACGCACTTGACCGACTGCGGGGGAAGTTGGCCGCCTCGAAACGATGGCAACGAGTCCGACAGGACACCGAGGACAAGCTGACCGGGCTGCTGGCCAGTCATGCGGCGAGTGGTGCGATCACGCCCGAGTATCTAGCGCTGCTGTCGCGGATCTACATCGGCGCTGTGAACAACGGACAGGAGAAGCCGCTGGAGCACCTTGCCGCGCTCACGGGGAAGTCAGCGGCGGCAATCAAGAATCACCTGTGGCACGCCACCCGGAAGGGGTTGCTGGAGCGATCGCCAGGCCGTGCGGGCGGTCATCTGACCGAGAAGGGCAGGGCCGTTCTTGAGCCGGTGCTCTCGGACGAGAACGACTGAGTCGAGGCACCCAAACATCAAAACACCCGGCTCAAAATCGATCTGAGGGCTTGCCGGGATCCTCCTGGACTTCCAACGGCGTCGGAGGATCTCCAGCTCCCACAGCGAGGAATGCTCCCGTTCGTCATCCATGCCTACTCAGACGCGGCGTGATGCTCCCAGGTTCCGAGGGGCCTGCCTGCTTTTGGCCGACCCCGGTGCCCGAACTACTCGGCGTCGCCCAACGGGACTTCGATCCACTCACCGGCCGGCTGGTGGTAGAAGCCCCTGCCGTCTGTGGTCCAGGCGATCCTCACATCGTCGTCGTTCGTGATCTCGGATATCCCAATCTCGTCCAGCCAACGCGGGATCTCGACCCGCTCGCCGGACTTCATGACAACGACCGTCTTGTCCTGGTGGGTCTCGATTCCCTCGATGCCGGCCTCTCGCATTGTCGCCCAATGCTCCGGCAGCCACGTGGTGTGGTCTGCCGGGTTCACGTCACGATTCGGGTCAGCGTCAGCCAACGTACGACGCTGTTTCACCCCTGAAACCAGTGTGTGCTTCAGCGGCTCAGGGGTGTAGACGCTGCTGACCCATACGGAGTTCGGTCCTCGCCCTCGGTCTGTGAGGCCGAATGCGAAAGTCATTCCTGACTTCAGGATGAGTTGCCAACGGTCACTCTCCCCCAGTGCCTCCCATGCTTCCCGGTACGTGCCTCCGAGCTGCTTGTACTCCCACCGAGCTTCCTGTTTCGGCTTCGCCTCCAGGATGCTGATCCGCTCATCCAGAGCCGCGATCCGCTTCCGGGCGCGTTCCCGGGTGATCTCCGACTTGGCAGTCTCCAGCTCCGCGAACACGTCATCCAGCGCAGTAGTCGCCTCCTTCAGCTCTTGCTCAGCCGAATCCCCTGGCACCCAGACCCGTTCCATCACCGGCAGGTCGCCAGCCTCATCCAGGAACGACTCCGCTACGGCCTTCTCGGCCTGGTCGGCAGGGATCATCGATGCCCGCTCGTGCTGCTGGATGTTTGGACAGCGGTAATAGAAGTACTCGTGGCCCCTCGATACGTTGCGGTTGTGCCACAGCGGCGAGTGGCACCAGTAGCAGAAGACAAGCCCGACGAGCGGGCTGGCGTCCGGTCGCCGGTAGTGACTCCGGCGCTCGCGGTGACCGTCAAATATCGACTGGAGTGCCTCCCACTCGTCCGCGTCCACCAGCGGAACATCCGCAAGCTGTAGCGGCATACCGTCATCACCACGGGCAACCTGACCCTGGTGATGGACGTATCCACGCAGCGCCGGGTTCGTAAGTAGGTTGCGGAGCGCAGTAGACCGCCAGTGCAAAGTCCGCTTCTCCCCCTCGGCCAAGATCAGCGACGGCTTCCCTACCTTCACCGTCTCGTAGTAGTCCCGTGGCGTCCTATAACCGTCATCGTTCAACTTCGACACCACCCGCGATACAGGCTTGCCGTCCAGCACGGCGGCTACGATCTCTCCGACCAGGCCGGCGGCCAGCTCGTCAATCTCGAGCATCCAGCCGCCACCAGGACGCTGCTTCTTGCGGTACCCGAACGGGGGTTTGCCACCTGCGAACCGAGCGGACTCCCTCAGCTTCACACGGGAGCCCCTTGCCCTCTCGCGGATGGCCTCCAGTTCCCCCTCTGCCAGGCCGGCGATGACGCTGGCCAGCATCCGACCAGCCCACGAGCTGAGGTCGATAGACTCAGAACAGGAAACCAGCGTCTTGTTGTGGTCCAAACACCAGCCGAACAGCTTGTTGAGTTGGATGGCGTTACGACCGAGTCGGTCGAGCTTCCAGGCGGCGATCACGTCGTATTCCTCGACACGGTGCTTCAGCCACTGCCCGAGCTGCGGAGTATCGAACGGGTCGACTGCACCGGATACGTCCGCATCCTCGGCCCAACCGACTACGGTATGGCCGTTGACATCGGCCCAGTGCTGGATCGTCTCGCGCTGGCGTTCGATGGAGGTCGACTCGTCTGTGAGCCTGGACAGTCGGAGCCTGCCGAGGACACGCAGACCTGGAGAAGACGGCTTCATGTCCTGTACGGTAGCGTGTTGTGTACAGGTTGATGTTCCACGAACCCCGAATCCCACCCAATACCGGCAACGCCATCCGCATGGTGGCGGGCACCGGCTGCGAACTGCACCTCGTGGGTCCACTCGGATTCGACCTGTCCGAGCCGAAACTCAAACGCGCCGGGCTCGACTACCACGACCTGGCGTCGGTGACCGTGCACGAGAACCTGGAGGCGGCCTGGGCCGCGGTGGAGCCTGCGCGGGTGTACGCCTTCACCGCCCACGCCACCGTGTCGTACGCCGACATCGCCTACCGGCCCGGCGACGTTCTGTTGTTCGGTCCCGAACCCACCGGACTGTCGGAGGAAGTGCTGGCGGATCCCCACGTGACGGAGCGACTCCGCATCCCCATGCTGCCCGGCCGGCGGTCGCTGAACCTGTCGAACGCCGCCGCCCTCGTCACGTACGAGGCGTGGCGGCAGCACGGATTCAAAGGGGCTGCGCTGTAGCTCCGACGGCTGCGGCCCCGATACCCGCGGCCGCGCCGGCACCGAGGGCGATGTCGAGGAAATCGCGCGCCGCACCCTGAACGCCGCGCACCGGGTCCCAGACGGCGGAGAGCCGCCGCGGAAGCGTCAACCCCTCCACCTGAACGGAGGCGAGGCGGCCGTCCGTCAGGTCGGCGGCCACCGCCAGCGACGACAGCACTGCCGGAGCGTTACCCGCCACGACGGCCGCCTTCACCGCCGTGCACGACGTCAACTCGAGCAACGGCGGGACGCACTGCGGCACCGCGTTCTCCAGAGTAGTGCGCGTCCCGGAACCGGACTCCCGCTGGATCATCGGCGTCGCGGCGAGTTCCGACACGGGAATCGGCGACCGTCGGACCCATTCGTGCTCCGGCGGCACCACGACCACCAGATGGTCGCGGCCGATCTCCCGCACCTGCAGTCCCGCCGGAATGTCCGGGCCCTCGACGAACCCGAGATCCGCCTCACCGGACAGCACCCGGGCGGTCACCTCGGACGAGTTGAGCAGCCGCACGTTGGTGACCACGTTCGGGTACTTGCGCCGCATCGCGACGGTCCACCCGGGGACCAGGTACTCGGCGATCGTCATGCTGGCCGCCACCGTCAGCCCGGCCTGCCGCTCGCCGCGCAGCGCCGCGACTCCCGACGCCAGTTCCTCGGCCGTGGCGAGGATGTGACTCGCCCATTCGAGGATGAGCGCACCCTCCGATGTGGGGCGTACCCCGCTGGCGCCGCGGCTGAACACCTTGATACCGAACTGCCGCTCGGCCGAACGCACCCGGGCGCTGACGGCCTGCTGACTGAGCCCGTGTTCGCGCCCCGCCGCGCCCATGCTTCCGAGCCGCTCGACGGACAGCAGGACGTCGAGGGCACTGAGTTCGGGTACTCGGGGGGACAGCGGCACAACCCTAGGCTAGTCCCACAAACGCGATTTGTGGGTATTCAACCACAAGCCTTCTACCGGCCACGACGATGCGTCGGCAAGCTCTAGGTATGACCCCGAATTGGTTCGCAGCAGTGATGGGCACCGGCATCCTCGCAGTCGTCGCCGCGGCATTTCCGGCGGGCCTTCCGGTCGCCCGGACGGCCGCCGAGATCTTCTGGCTGATCGCCGTGACGCTGCTCGTCGTGCTGACGACCGCACTGGTGCGGCACTGGATCCGTCGCCGCGACGACGCACTCGCGGACGCGCGCAGCCACACGATGTTCCCGTTCTACGGTGCCGTGTCGATGGCGGTGCTGACGGTCGGCGCCGGCACCGGATCCGCCGGTCGCGAACTTCTCGGCGGTGTCGCCGTCCCCGCGTCGGCCGCCCTGTGGACGGTCGGGACCGTCATCGGACTCGTCACCTACGTCGTGATGGCGCGCCGGCTGACCCGGCCCCACCAGGTGACCCCGGTGCCGTCCTGGCTCATGCCCGTCGTGCCGCCCATGGTGTCGGCCGCCACCGGTGCCGCACTGGTCAAGCACCTCCCGGACGGCGCGCCGCAGATCGCGATGCTGGCGGTCTGCTACACCCTGTTCGCGCTGGCGCTGGGCGCCGCGCTGACCGTCGCCGTCGTCGTCGGACGCCATCTGCTAAGCAACGGGCTCCCCGACACCCCGCTCGTGCCCACGCTCTGGATTCCGCTCGGCGTGATCGGACAGTCGGTGGCGGCGATCAATCTGCTCGGCGGGGCATCCGGCCACACCTGGCTCCACTCGGTGGGCGTGGTCTACGGGACCACGGTCGGCGCACTCGGCATCCTCGCCCTCGTGACCCTGGTCACGGTGACCGCCAGGGCCTTTCGCCGCGGGTTGACGTTCACGCCCAGCTGGTGGAGTTTCACGTTCCCCGTCGGCACCTGCGCGCTGGGCGCGAACTCGCTGGGCGTCGCGCTGGACTCGGTCGTGATCGTCGGCGCAGGCGTGACCCTGTGGTGCGCTCTTGTCCTGATCTGGAGCACCGTCGCGGTCCGCACACTGCGGCACGCCGCCGGGCAACGGGGTGGGCGCGTGGTCCGCGACGACCCCGCGGCCCACGCCCTCAGCGCGGTCCGCTGACCGCGAACCGGTGCTTCGGGTGTCAGGCGCCCGAATCGACGGGACGTCCGGACTGCATCCACGCGGACGTGCCGCCCGCGACCGACACGGCGTTGATCCCCCGTGCGTTCAGGTACTCCGCCGCCTGCAGGCTCCGGCCGCCCACCCCGCAGATCACGTAGACGACCTCGGCTTCCGGGATCTCGTCCACGCGCGCGACGAACTCACTGAGCGGAATCAGCGTCACACCCGGCACCCGCGCCTGGGCGTACTCGTCGGCCTCGCGCACATCGATGACGGGTGCGCCCGACGCCAATGCGCCGTCCAGGGCATTCAGGTCGACTTCGATCATTGCGTCTTCGCCTCTTCTCGTTCCGGCGCCGGGCCCGACGGTGGGCCGGGCGGCCTGTTGTACATCCGGCGCAGACGGTACGCGCCGTACACGACCAGTGCGATGACGGCCACGAATCCGAACCAGGGAATCAGCGCCCCCACGACCACGGCGCCGCCCTTGATCGCCGACAGCAGGGCGTGCCAGCCCGCGACGAGCCCTTCCCAGAAGTTGTCCGGACCGGGACTGGGCTGCTCGGCATCCGTGGAGGTGACGTCGATCATGAGCGTGGCCAGTGCCACCTGGTCGCTCAGCGACCGCTTCTGGGCGGTGAGGCTGTCCAGTTCGCCCTGACGCTCCGACAGCGCCCTCTCGGCTTCGATCAGATCCGCGGTGTTCGCCGCCGACGTGATGAGCCCCTGCAGCCGGGTGACGGATGCCGTCAACGCGCCGATCCGGGCGTCGAGATCCTGCGACTGCATCGTCACGTCGCTCTTCGTGACGCTGACGCTGGTGACCGTGCCCAGTTCCCGCAGATCGTCCAACGTCCGGGTGAGCGAATCGGCGGGCACCCGGATGGTCAGGGAACTGCTCGCGTCCTGATCATCGGAGCCCGGCTGTTCGGTGAGCTGGTCGACGCGTCCGCCCAGATCGTCGACCTTGTCCACGATCTGCCTGCCGACGGCCACCGGGTCGTCCGCCGTGAGCGCGACCTGACCGGTGATGATCTCCTGGCGGTCGGTGGGCGCCTGGTCCTTCGCGGGTTGCTGTACTGCGCCACCGATTTCCATCTGGCTCGAGTCCCCCGGTGTCGGGGCGGGCGACGGTTGGGAGGAATCACTGCCGGGACCACCACACCCCGCGAGCGCCAGCGAAGCCACGACGATCGCCGACAAGACGTATCTCCTCATGTCCGAATGCTAGCGGTGCCGGCTCACCTGAAGTCCCTGGATCTGGCGGACACCCGCAAATCCATCAGCTGCAGCCGATCCGCCACCACCGTCACCGCCCCCTCCGCGTTCTGCACCTTGCCGCGGACCAGCAGTGCGGGCGCCGTGTTGGCGAGCTTGCGGTATTTCGCCCACAACCCCACCGAACACACCACGTTGACCATCCCGGTCTCGTCCTCGAGGTTGATGAACGTGACCCCCGCGGCCGTCGCCGGGCGCTGCCGGTGGGTCACCGCCCCACCCACCAGAACCCGGTCGCCGTCGGGGACATCGAGCAGGTGCGCCGCCGGGACCACCCCGAGCGCGTCGAGTTGCGGGCGCAGGAACTGGGTGGGGTACGTGTCCGGGGACACCCCGGTGGCCCACACGTCCGCCGCGGCCAGTTCGAGATCACTCATCCCCGGCAGGGTCGGCGCGCGGGTGGACGCCCCGATCCCCGGCAGCCGGTCGCGGCGCTCCCCCGCCGCGGCGCCCGCCGCCCACAACGCCTCCCGGCGGGACAACCCGAAACTGTCGAGAGCACCTGCGGTGGCCAGCGATTCGGCTTGCGCCGTGCTCAGTTCCACCCGGCCGGCGAGGTCGAGGAACGACGTGTACGGCCCTCCGTCGCCGCGGGATTCGACGATCCGCTCGGCCAGCGCGGTCCCGATGTGCCGCACCTCCCCGAGCCCGAGACGCACCTCCGTCCCGCCCGCCTCGACGGTGGCGTGGGCGAGACTCGCATTGATGTCTGCGCCGTGCACCTGCACCCCGTGCCTGCGGGCGTCGGCCACCAGCGACTGCGGCGAGTAGAACCCCATCGGCTGCGCCCGCAGCAGACCGGCGCAAAACGCCGCCGAGTGATGCAACTTGAACCACGACGAATAGAACACCAGGGCGGCGAAACTCTGCGAATGACTTTCGGGGAAACCGAAATTCGCGAAAGCGAACAGCTTCTCGTAGATCCGGTCGGCCACATCGTCGCCGATCCCGTGCATCTCCCGCATGCCCCGGTAGAGCCGCCCCCTCAGCCGTTCCATCTTCTCGGGCGACCGTTTGGAACCCATGGCCCGGCGGAGCTGGTCGGCCTCGGCCGGGCTGAAACCCGCCACGTCGACCGCCATCTGCATCAACTGCTCCTGGAACAGCGGCACACCCAACGTCCGCTTCAGCGCCTTCTCCAGGGACGGGTGGTCGTAGGTCACCGGTTCGAGCTTGTTGCGGCGGCGGATGTACGGGTGCACCGATCCGCCCTGGATCGGACCGGGGCGGATGAGCGCCACCTCCACCACCAGGTCGTAGAAGTTCCGTGGTTTCAGCCTCGGCAGGGTGGCCATCTGGGCCCGTGACTCCACCTGAAACACCCCCACCGAGTCCGCCCGCTGCAACATCTCGTAGACGGCCTCCTCGGAGAGGTCCAGCTGCGACAGATCCACCTCGATCCCCTTGTGCTCGGCCACGAGGTCGATCATGTAGTGCAGCGCGGACAGCATGCCGAGGCCCAGCATGTCGAACTTCACCAGACCCACCGCCGCGCAATCGTCCTTGTCCCACTGCAGAACGCTGCGGTTCTCCATGCGCGCCCACTCCACCGGGCACACGTCGGCGATCGGCCGGTCGCAGATCACCATGCCGCCCGAGTGGATGCCGAGGTGCCGCGGAAACCCCTCGATCTGAGCGGCCAGTTCGAGGACGGCGGGCGGAATGTCGGTGCCGACCTCCTTCCCGATGCCACCCCAGCGGCTGACCTGTTTGCTCCACGCGTCCTGCTGCCCCTGCGAGAAACCCAGTGCCCGGGCCATGTCCCGCACCGAGGACTTTCCGCGGTACGTGATGACGTTCGCCACCTGCGCCGCGTACTGGCGGCCGTACTTGGCGTAGACGTGCTGGATGGCCTCCTCCCGGCGATCGGATTCGATGTCGACGTCGATGTCCGGGGGGCCGTCGCGTTCGGGTGAGAGGAACCGTTCGAACAGCAGTTTGTTGCGGACGGGATCCACGTTGGTGATGCCGATGGCGTAGCAGACGGCGGAGTTGGCCGCCGAACCCCTTCCCTGGCAGAGGATGTCGTTGTTCTTGCAGAACGACACGATGTCGTGGACCACCAGGAAGTAGCCCGGGAAGTTCAGCGCGGTGATGATGTCCAGTTCGTGCTCGATCTGCCGGTAGGCCTCCGGGCGGTCCGCCGGCGCACCGTACCGGCGGCGCGCCCCGTCCATCGTGAGCTGCCGCAGCCAGCTCGCCTCGGTGTGCCCGTCGGGCACGTCGAACGGTGGCAGTTGCGGCGCGATGAGCCGCAGGTCGAACGCACACTCCAGCCCGAGGTCCGCCGCACCGCGCACAGCTTCCGGGTACGCGGCGAAGAGGTGCGCCATCTCCTCACCGGACCGCAGGTGCGCTCCCCCGGCGGGCGCCAGGTGCCCGGCCGCGTCGTCGAGGCTCTGCCGGGCCCGGACGGCGGCCATCGCCATGGCCAGCCTCCGGCGCGGCGGTCCCGCGAAGTGCGCCGCCGTGGACGCGATCACCCGAAGTCCGTGCTGCTGTGCGAGTTCGGCGAGGTCGGCGTTGCGCTCACCGTCCTCCGCGATGCCGTGATGGGTGAGTTCCACCGTGACCCGGTCGGCCCCGAACCGGTCGATCAGCTCCCGCAGCCGGGCGGCCGCGGCGTCCGGGCCACCGTCGGCCAGGGCCTGACGCACATGCCCCTTCCGGCACCCGGTCAGGATCTGCCAGTGCCCCCCGGCCGCGTCGGTGAGACGGTCGAGGTCGTAGCGCAGCTTGCCCTTCTCCCCGCCCGCGAGATGCGCCGCCGCGATTTCCCGGGAGAGCCGCCGGTACCCGTCCTGACCTCGCGCCAGTACCAGCAGATGGGCGTCGTCCAATGTCAGTTCTGATCCGAACACGGTGCGCATGTTCAGTTCCTTCGCCGCCTCCGCGAACCGGACCACACCGTAGAACCCGTCGTGGTCGGTGAGTGCGATGGCCTCGAGACCGAGCCGGACGGCCTCCTCCACCAACTCTTCCGGCGGGGAGGCGCCGTCGAGGAAACTGAACGCCGAATGCGCGTGGAGTTCGGCGTACGGAACGGTGGAGCCGGTGCGCTCCTGACGGCCCGCCCGGTACTCCCCCCGCTTGCGGGACCACGCGGGGCTGTCGCCGCCGTCGCCCGGATACAGCGACTCCGGGCTGACCCGCCCCGGCCTGCCCGACAGGACGCGCTCCATCTCGGACCACGTCGGCGGACCGTTTCCCCAACCCATCGGGCACACCTCTTCATATCGCGCACGTGCCGTGCCGAAACCATGGAAGATGCCGCTGGGGAAGACGCATCATTCGAACGGGAGTTCGAATGCCTTCAGTGTGCCATCACACGCGCGGAGCGGTCAACGCGGGCCACCCGGATTCACGTCACGAGCGCGGTCAGGCCTCTCAGACGGTCCTCGACCGGCCTCCTCGGGCAGCTCACGCACTTGCCCGACCCGGGGGTCTCGTAGATCAGGCAGCACGACGCCCGCTGCGTGAACCGGCGCGACGATGCCCCGGCCCGGACGTCGACGAACCGCGGGTCCGGCATCACCACACCGACGCGGCGGAGTGCGTCCACCAGCCCCCGCGCGAAGATGCTGCCGCGTGCGCGATCGCCGCACGCCGTTCCCGCGTCGAGTGCCCGGTTGGCGATCGAATCCGTCGTGATCGCCCACATCGCGGCCTGCCGCACCCCGGACGCCGCGGCGAGAGCGTCGATGATCGGCGTCAGCGCGGCGGCCATGTCGGACGCCAGCTCGGACAGCCCCTCGGTGACCGGCAGTGCCGACGACGCGGTCAGGCCGCCGAGGTACCCGTCGTCCCGCAGGAATGCCACGGCGTCGCCGAGCCGCGGCCGGGCGGCGACACCCGTGACGAGCGCGGTCGCGATCGGAATCCCGGTCAGTGTCGAGCTGGCCGAGTACCACCACAGGGTGCCGTTGACCCGGGGGTCGTCGCTGCCCCACCGCCTCGCCGTGTCCGCGACCCGGTCCGCGAGCCAGCCCGGATCGGTCAGGCACACGGCCGGGAACGAGAAGGCGCCGGAGTACTCGATCTGATCGGCGATCATCGGGACGCGGCGGGCGGTCAGCTCGTACACACGCCGCAGTTGCTCATCCATCGGCCAACCCCAGGATCTCCATCGACAACCGCGGCGTCGACCGCATGATCGCGCGGATGCCGAACACCCCGCCGAGGACGGCGTCGTCCAGCACGTCGGCGGGCGGACCGGTGCTGATCACCCGTCCATCGTGCATCACGGCCAGCGTGTCGCAGTACTCGACGGCCAGCCGGAGGTCGTGCATGGTCACGACGATCGCCAGACCGTCGCACGCGAGGTCACGCAGCAGGTTCATCACCGTCAGCTGATGCCGCAGGTCTAGGTGGTTGGTGGGTTCGTCGAGCAGCAGCACCCTCGGCTGCTGCGCGAGAGCCCGGGCGATCGACACCCGCTGACGCTCCCCGCCCGACAGTGCCTGGACGTCGCGACCGGCGAGTTCGGCCAGCCCCACCTGACGGACGCACGTCTCGACGATCTCGCCGTCGGCGCCGTTCGCCCGTTCGAACCAGCCCCGGTGCGGGACGCGTCCGAGCGAAACGGATTCGCGCACAGTCAGTCCCGCGGACACCCGCGGTTCCTGGGTGCTCGCCCCGATGGTGCGGGCCAGTGCCCGCCGGCCCAGATCGGCTGTGTCCGCTCCGTCGACGACGACGGCGCCCCCGGTCGGGGTGAGCGCGCGGTAGCAGCAGCGCAGCGCGGTGGTCTTCCCGGAACCGTTGGGCCCGACCAACGCCAGCACCTCACCGGGACGCACGGAGAAGTCGACGCCGTGCAGCACTTCCCGCGGCCCGAGTTCGGCGCGGACCCGTTGCAGACTCAGCGCGGTCACTGTTCGGCCGTCCGGTACTGCCGGTAGAGCATCCAGACGAAGATCGGCGCTCCCACCAACGCGGTGACGACGCCGACCGGGATCTCGATGCTCCGTGCGACCGACCGCGCGGCCGTGTCCGCAGCGACCATCGCGATCGCGCCGAGGAATGCGGCGACGGGCAGCAGCCTCACCGCCCGTGCACCGACGACGTACCCGGCCAGGTGCGGCACCAGCAGACCGATGAAGCCGATGCCGCCCGCGACGGACACGGCGGCCCCGGCCAGCATCGACACACCGAGCAACTGCACCACGCGGAAGCGCCGCACGTTCATGCCGAGGGCGGCGGCGCCGTCGTCTCCCGCCTGCAGCAGGTCGATACGGCTCGCGCTCAGCATCATCGCGGCCCCCACCGTCGCGAGTGCCACGGCCGGGAAGATCGCCGTCGACCAGCGGGAGTCGCCGAACCCGCCAGCCAGCCAGTGCATCACCGAACTCAGTTGATGCTCGTCGGCGACGACCAGGATCGAGAACGTGATGAGCGCCGAGAACACCTGCGCCGATGCGACACCCACGAGGATGACGGCCGTCGGCTGCGGATACCGTCCGCCGATCGCCAGCGACAGGAACAGCGGCACCATCGCGCCCAGGAACGCCGCGACGGGAACGGTGAACGCGCCGAGTGCTCCCACCCCGAGCCCGAGCACCGTCACCACCACCACGCCGAACCCCGCCCCCGAGGACACGCCGAGCAGATAGGGATCGGCCAATGGATTGCGGGTCACCGCCTGCGCCACGGCGCCTGCCAGGGCCAGCGCGGCACCGACTGCCGCCGCGGTCAGCGCCCGCGGCAGCCGGGAGTCGAGGACGATCGACTCCCGCGCCTGCGACCACCAGGACTCGAATGCGCCGGGGGCCACCCGGTGCGCGACGATCGCCCAGACGTCGCCGACCGGGATGCGCACCGAACCGAACGACACCGCGAGGCCGACGACGAACAGGGTCGTCAGTGCGAGCAGCACCATCAGGCCCACGAAGCCGAGGCGTGCACGGGCCGGGTGCGGCGCCTGCGCCGGTGGTGCCGCACGTTCGACGGTGACGGTCATCGCGCGCCGACGGCGTCCGGATGCAGTGCCCGCGCGATCGTCTCCACCGACCGCACCAGGCGCGGGCTCTCGAAGAAGTCGTCGAGTGGCACCACGACGAACCGGCCGGCCTTCACGGCGGGTGTCGTCGACATGATCGGGTGCGATTTCAGGAAGTCGATCTTCGCCTGCGCACTCGTCGTACCGTAGTCGAGGACGACGATCGCCTCCGGGGCGCGTTCACCGATGATCTCCCAGGTGGACTTCGAATACGGCTTCTCCCCCTCGGCGAAGAGGTTGGCCGCACCCGCGTGGTCCGCGATGAGCTGGCCGACTCCCACACCGCCGATCGTCAGCGGGACGTCCTCGCCGGAATCGTAGAAGAACGTCGGAACCGGTGCGGTGCCTGCGATCTCGTCACGCACTGCCTGCAATCCGGACGTCACCCGGTCGGTGATCGCCCGCGCCTGGTCCGGGACTCCGAGGATCTCGCCGAGCTGCGTGTAGTCGCTGCGCAGCAGACCGATGTCGGGGAAACCCTGCCCGCAGTACTCGGAGAACAGGAAGGTGGGAATGCCCTGGTCGCCGAGGGATTCGCGCGACCGCCCCTCCTTCTCGTCGAACGCGCTCCGCATTCCACCGACCACCAGGTCGGGGTCGAGGTCGAGGATCTGCTCCCGGGTCGGGTATTCCTTCGCGAGTTTCGGGATCGTCGCGAAGGCGTCCGCGAACTCCGGCAGCGGGGTCGCGTCGCCGTACCCCGTGCCGACGATGCGGTCGCCGGCCCCCATCTCGATCAGCACCTCGGTGACATGATCGTTCATGCTGACGATGCGCTGGGGCGGGGCGTCGAACGTCTCCGTTCGATCGCAGTTCGTGACGGACACCGGCTCGGCGAAGGATTCGGCGGAAGCGGTCTGCCCCACGGACTCCCCGCGCGAACACCCGGCGACCACCAGCGCGGCCACAGCGAGCGTGACCAGACCGGTACTTCTGAACAACTGACCGTGCATGTAAACCTCATTGCGGCTCAGAGCCACGAATGAGAAGTCAGCAGACGCCCTGTGCGGCGCCTGCAGGACTCCGCTTCGTAGACCACGACGAAAAGGATGTCACACACCCCACGCCGGGTAATCGGGCTCGCCACCGAAATGATCTGGTGGCCTACCGTTGCGGGTCAGCGCCGGATTCGGACCGGCTTCCCCCGTGCGTGTGGCTGCAAGTGCGATGCCGAGTATGCACGATTTGCCGGGAGCCGCATCACACCCCCGTCGGTGACACCCCGATCCGCACTACAGTCGGCAGTCGCAGCTGCCCGCCCCAGACAAGCCGGAGATGACGCATGACACGTTGGGCCTCGACCGTTGTTTCACGCAAATGGTGGGTCCTGAGCCTCGCCGTCGTCGCCGTTCTGGTGAGCGGCGCGTGGGGCACCGGTGTCTTCGCGAAACTCAGCTCGGGCGGGTTCACCGATCCCGGTAGCGAATCCGCCGAAGTGGCCCGGATCGTCCAGGACAACCTGGGTCCGCAGACGCCGGACATCATCGCTATCTACACGGCACCCGACGGGAAGACCCTGGACGACATCGGCCCCGAGGTCACCGCGAGTCTCGACCGGTTCGCCGCCGAGGTGCCGACGTACTCGGTGACGTCGTACTGGACCGCGGACGCGGCGAGGAAGCAGCTGATGGTGTCGGAGGACGGCACCAAGGCGTCGGCCGCGATCACCGTCGACCCCGACGCCGGGATCACCGCCGCCACGTTCGACGACCTGCTGCCGAAGCTCGAGGTGGAGGGCATCGACACCGAGTTCGCGGGAAATTCGGTGGTGGGTGTGGCGTTCAACAACCGGCTGCAACAGGACCTGGTGCTGGCGGAGGCGATCGCGCTCCCGATCACTCTCGTGTTGCTGGTCTTCATCTTCGGCGGACTGGTGGCCGCGGCCGTTCCGGTGTTCGTCGGGTTGCTCTCGATCTTCAGCGCCCTGGCCACCCTGCGCCTGCTGACCCTCTTCACCGACGTCAGTTCGTTCGCAATCAACGTGGCGTCCCTGCTCGGACTGGGGCTCGCGATCGACTACGGCCTGTTCATCGTCGGACGTTTCCGCGAGGAACTGGAGTCCGGTGCCGACGTCGCGGAGGCGACCCGGCGCACCGTCCTGACCGCGGGCCGCACCGTGCTGTTCTCCGGTCTGCTTCTCGTGTGCGCGTTCTCGGGCATGCTCGTGTTTCCGCAGGACGTGATCAAGTCGCTCGGGTTCGGTGCGATGGCCGCGGTCGCGAGCGCGGCGCTGCTGTCACTCACCGCGGTCCCGGCGCTGCTCGCGATCCTGGGTCATCGCATCAACGCACTGACCTGGCGCAAGGATGCGGCGCAGCGTGGGGAGGTTCGCGCCCGCACGTTCTGGGGCTCCGTCGTCACGTGGGTGATGCGGCGGCCGGTCGCCATCGCGGTCGGCATCGTCGCGGGGTTGATGGTCCTCGCCTCGCCCCTGCTCAGCGCGTCACTCGGCGAGGTCACGTACACGGCGCTGCCGGAGAACGACCCCGCCCGCATCGCCACCGACACTCTCACCACCGAATTTCCCACCACCGGAAACGGCGCCACCCTCATCCTCCGGGGCACCGACGGCACGGCCCCGACCGCCGCCGACGGCGCCGCGGTCGCCCAGGCCGCCGGCCGGGTGGAGGGCATCGGGGCGGCCACCGTCGTCGCGTCCGGCAACGAGCTGGTCGCGGTCCAGGCCGTCTACTCCGAAGGCGTCACCACCGACGACCAGAGCGCCGCAGTGGACGGACTCCGTGCCATCACGCCGCCGGAGGGAACCGAACTCCTCGTCGGCGGCGGTCAGGCGACCGTCGACGACGGGAACGCGGCGATCGTGCACTGGATGCCGGTGATGATCGCGATCATGGTGGGTTCGACGCTCGTGCTGTTGTTCCTGGCGTTCGGCTCGGTGGTGCTGCCGATCAAGGCGGTCGCGATGGCGGGGCTGAGCCTCGCCGCCACGTTCGGTGTACTCACCTGGATCTTCGAGCTGGGCCACGGCGCGAGTCTGCTCGGGGTCAGTCCGGCACCGCTCGAGGCGACGTTCGTGGTCCTCATCCTCGCCGTGGTCTTCGGCCTGTCGACCGACTACGAGGTGTTCCTGATGTCACGCATGGTCGAGGCGCACGAGGCCGGCGCGACCACGGAGGAGGCGGTGCGCTTCGGCACCGAGCGCACGGGCCGCATCGTGACGGCCGCGGCGCTGCTGCTCGTGGTGGTGACCGGAGCGTTCACCATCTCCGGTCTGTCGATCATGCGGTTCCTCGGTGTGGGCATGATCGTCGCACTCGTCGTCGACGCGACGGTGGTCCGCATGCTCCTCGTTCCGTCCCTCGTGAAGCTGATGGGCGAGGCCAACTGGTGGGCCCCGGCCTGGATGAAGAAGGTGCACGCCAAGGTGGGTCTGGGCCACTAGTGCATTATCTTACTTTGGAGTAAGTTCGGGTCATGGCCACCTACCTCGTCACCGGCGGAACCGGATTTTTGGGTCGGCACGTGCTGCCCCTCATCCTCGACCGCGATGCATCAGCCGAGATCCACGTCCTCGTCCGGCGCGCGTCCGTCGCGCGCTGGGAGGCGCTCGTCGACGGCATGCCGGGCGGCGAACGAGTGCATCCGCTGATCGGCGACCTGACCGAGCCCGGCCTCGGACTCGCCGCGGCGCCGGCAGCCGATCACATCCTGCACCTCGGCGCGATCTACGACCTCACGGCGGGCGACGAACAGGCAACCACGAACGTCGACGGCACCCGCTCGGTGATCGCGCTGGCCCGGGAACTGGATGCGACTCTGCATCACGTCTCGTCCATCGCCGTCGCGGGGGATCACGAAGGTCCGTTCAGGGAAACGGATTTCGATCTCGGGCAGGGATTCCCCACCCCGTATCACCGCACCAAGTTCGAGGCGGAGAAGCTGGTGCGGGAAGCCGAGGGCCTGCGATGGCGCATCTACCGGCCCTCCGCGGTGGTCGGCAGTTCGGTCACCGGCGAGATGGACAAGATCGACGGCCCGTACTACCTCTTCCCCGCCATCGCGGCGCTCGCAAAACTCCCCGCGGCCCTCCCCGTGGCCGTCCCCCGGATCGGATCGACCAACGTCGTACCCGTCGACTACGTGGCCACGGCCATCGTGGAGTTGATGTCCGCACCCGGAAGGGACGGCCAGACGTTCCATCTCGTCAATCCACGTCCGCAGCCGGTCCGCGAGATCTACGCAGCGCTCGCCAAGGCTGCCGGGGCGCCGCATCCCGCGGCCGGACTGCCCGGCGGACTCGTCCGCCCCTTCCTCAATCCCACCCCCGACTCGGCCCTCGACACGGGCCGCAAGGCGGTGCTCGGCGCGCTCGGCATCCCTCCGGTACTCGTCGAGAACATGACGCTGCCCACAGTGTTCGTGAACGACGACACCCGGGAGGCGCTGCGCGGCACAGGCATCGACGTCCCGCGGTTCGCGTCGTACGCCGACCGGCTGTGGTCGTACTGGCGCGAGAACCTCGATCCCGATCGGGCGCGCCGGCCCCATCCGGCCGGACCGCTCGTGGGCAGACACGTGGTGATCACCGGGGCGTCGTCCGGGATCGGCCGGAGTTCCGCGATCGCGACGGCCCGCAAGGGCGCGAAGGTCATTCTCCTCGCCCGGCGCACCGAGGAACTCGACGCCGTGGTGGCCGAGATCCGCGCGACGGGCGGCGACGCCTACGGCTACCCCTGCGACATCACCGACGACGAGTCGGTCGAGCACACCGTCAAAGCCGTTCTCGCCGAGCACGATCACGTCGACATGCTCGTCAACAACGCCGGCCGGTCGATCCGTCGGGGCCTCTACCACTCCACGGACCGGCTCCACGATTTCGAGCGGACCATGGCCGTCAACTACTTCGGCGCGGTCCGGCTCGTCCTCGCCTTCCTCCCGCAGATGCGCGAGCGGCGGTTCGGGCACATCGTCAACATCAGCAGCGCCGGGGTCCAGGGCGCGACGCCGCGGTTCGCCGCCTATGTCGCCAGCAAATCGGCCCTCGACGGCTTCACCGACGTCGCGGCGTCCGAAACCCTTTCGGACGGAATCACGTTCACCACCATCCACATGCCACTGGTCGAGACGCCGATGATCGCGCCCACCGGCCGGTACAACGTCGGACCGATCACCTCTCCGGAGAAGGCGGCCGCGATGGTCGTCCGGGCGCTGATCGAACGCCCCAAGCGCATCGACGTCCCGACCGGCACGCTCGGGGAACTCGGCCACGTCTTCGCACCCGCCGTCAAGGATCGCGTGATGCACCAGATGTATCGCATGTTCCCCGATTCCCCGGCGGCGAAGGGGCAGAGCACGGACGACGCGGGGCCGGCCCCTCAGCACACGCCGGAACCCCGGCACCACACGTCGTCGGTGCTCGGCCGCGCCGCCCGGAAGGTCGGAAGGCTGGTGCCCGGCACCCACTGGTGACCGCCTCAGGGGGCGAAAGGGCGGACTCCGGTGGCGACGACGGGTCGCACCGGCTTCGGCGCCGCCCCGCAACTCGCCGGCCGGGGCGGCAGTTCCCGCTCCTCCAGGTCGACGACCCAGCAGCGCCCGTCACGATGCGCGACAACCGAATTCGCGTCCACCGTGAGCTCGTCCGCGGCCGCGTCCACGAGATCGCGGACGGCGAGTTCCGCCACCTGCCCCGGCGCGTCCCAGCAACTGCGGCCGCGCAGCCCGGTCGGGTACACCTCGCCCCGAGCGGCGGCGCGGACCGCGTCGACACTCCCCTGCGTCGACAGCCGGCCGTACGTGTAACCCGTCGGCAGCAGGATCAGCGAGGGCGCGAACCGATGCCCACCCGTGTGCGAGCACTCCCACACCGCGTCGCCGAACTCCGCGGCCAGACCCGCCGCGACCGGCCGTCCGAGGACGGCGCAGCACTGGTCCCTCTTCCCGTGCGCGCACACCAGGACGACCGGATCCGTCACCGGGGTGCCCAGCCCGGGTGCGTTTCCCGCGATCAGCCCGAGGTCCAGGTCGAGCAGGTCTTCCGGGAAGGCGATCTCGAGCCGCTCGCACCACGACCGCGCGGGATGCGACTGCGCCAGCAGCACCGTCCGCCGATCCGGGGCCGCGGTGCTGCGGCCCGGCCGGCGGATGAACATGACCCGCACCCCGGCGGCGTCGGCGCGGGCGTCCAGCTCACGGGCCAGGTCCGGTCCGAGCGCGGTGCCGTCGAGTACGTCCCGGCCCCACGCGCCGGGGAACTCGAGGCACACCCAGCCCGTGACGTGCGCAGCGGTGCCTGCGAGGGGTTCGTCGGTCGCGGACAGGGCGGAGCAGGTGGCGGTGATCGTGTCAGGCACGGTGCCATTGTGTCAGTCGCGACAATCGGTCAGTCATGGAACTTCCTGCGCTCCGACAACTGCTGGACGAACTTCTCGATACGGCGGGCACGCGTCTCCGGGCGGGTGGCGTCCTGCAGGCGGTAGTAGACGGCGTACCGGTTGTGGCTGTCGAGTGTCGCGTAGAAGGCCTCGGCCTCGGGGTTCTGCGCGAGGGCGTCCAGGAAGTCCTGCGGTATCTCCGCCGCCTTCTGTCCCGCGTACGCGCGGTCCCAGCGGCCGTCGGCCCTGGCCCGCTCCACCTCCGCCGCGCCCGCAGGCTCGAGGAGACCGGCGTCGGCGAGTTTCTCTGCGAACTCCCGGTTCCGCTTCGACCACGGACTTCGTGACGAGCGCGGGGTGAACCGCTGCACGAAGAAGTCGTCGTCGACGCGGCGGACCTGGCTGTCGATCCAGCCGTAGCACAGCGCGACCTCGAGAGCCTGGTCGTAGTTGATCGACGTATACGCCGACCCCTTCTTGGCCATTTTGAGCCAGATGCCGGGTGAGGAGTCGTGATGAGCGCCGAGCCATTCCCGGAACTCGGCGTGTCCGGAGAAGTACTCGACGCTGAGCTCGGCGGCACACATGTGCCCGAATCTAGCGGGAGAACAGCTGTCCCGCCCAGACCCGGACGAATCCCTGGGAGAGATATCCGAGCGTCCCGAGCGCCAGCACCCATTTGGTGACGCTGACCGCGCTGGTGGTGCGCACAGTCGCATCGGTGATGTGCTCGCGATGAGACAGCAGGTACAGCCCGACGACGTTCTCGGCGTAGTCGCCCACCGCGGAGATCACCGGGGCCGCCGCCAGCACCCTCTGCGTTCTCGCCGAGAGTGGTGTCAGCTCCGCCAGACGTCGTGCGCCCGTGCGCAACGCGACCGCGTAGATCACGGGATGGACGAAGTCCGGGTAGTAGTGGCTGCGGTAGCGTGCCGTGTCGGCGGCGGTCATTCCGTCGAGGATCGCCGTGTAGGACCGGGCGGACCGGGCCGTCTGGATGTCGGCGAGCCGGGGTGCCACCGGACCGAGAAGCCGGACGATGTTCGCCTGCGAGATCACGAATGCTGCAGACCAGCCGATGAGTCTGCGGTCGAGTGCGGTGAGCGCCATGAGCCGATCCTGCCATCTGCCACCGCGACGCGTGCCTCAGCCTGCGCACCGCGACGCGTGCCTCAGCCTGCGGCCTCGGACATCGCCTTGGCATCCTCCTCGCCGAACTTCTCCTCGAGGGCCTCGGGTGAGTAATCCAGATCGATCTCCTCGACCGGGCGTCCGCGCGCAGACTCGATCGCCCCCAGCCGGCGCTGCGCCCGGTCTGCGGCGTACGCGATGAACTCCTGGTCGTCGAGCCCGTACGGCTGGACCTCGAATTGCTTGTTGACCCAGTCGATCATGCCCAGGGCCAACGGCATCAGCTCCGCCATCCGCTCCTGGACGACGTCCCAGTTGCTGTCGTCGGCGGCGACGTGCCGGCGACAGGTGAACGTCCCCCACGCCATGTGGCGTCGTTCGTCGTCGCCGATCCTGCGGACGAGTTCCTGCATCCCCGGCAGGATCCCGCGCGTGGTGCACACCTTCTGCCAGGCGTAGTACCCGGTGAGTGCGAGACTGCCCTCGATGACGTGGTTGTAGGTGACGCTGGCCCGCACCTGATTGGCGGGGCTGGGATCGCTCTCGAGCACTTTCAGTGATCCCGGCAGCTCCTCGTAGAACAACTGCCGGTAGTACGGATTCTCGGCGACGAAGGGATGCAGGTCGCGTGTCAGGCCCACCGCGTCCATCCACAACCGGAACACCTGGGTGTGCTTGGCCTCCTCGAAACAGAACTGCGTCAGGTACATCTCGTCCCCGAAGCGCCCCTCGGCGGCCATCGCCTTCATGAACGGCTGGATGTCCTCGGTGACCGCTTCCTCACCGGCGATGAACTGTGCGACCAGATACGTGGAGTTGCGCTGCTGCTCCGAGTTCAGCCCCTCCCAGTCCTCCGCGTCCCGGCCGAAGTCGAGGTCCGTTGGGTTCCAGAACTTGGCGTTGCCCTTCGTGAACAGCCGCAGCGGGAACGCGTCCCAGTTGAGGCCCCCCGCGCGGAGCGAGCTGAACCCTTGCCTGCCGGGCGCGTAGGGGCGTCCGGGCGTGAGTGTCGACATCGTTGGCCTTCTTCCGGACGTGCGGAAGACGTCGTCGGACGCCCCGCAGCTTCGGGTCGCTCGTCGTGACTACCGTCTCGTTCCGAGGCCCCGCTTCGGTTCCCACGCTAGTCCTGCCGAAGCCGTCACGGTTTACATTTTCGGACTTTTTGTCAGCTCTTCTCGGGCTTCATCAGGAACGGCAGGACCGCCGCCGCGAAGTCGTCGTAGCGGTCGCGATGAATGCTGTGCCCGCTGCGGAACACCACCACCCGGCAGTTCGGTATCGCCGCCACCGCGGACTCGAGTCTGCGCGGATCCACCATTCCGCCCGTACCGCCCCGCAGAATCAGCGTGTCGGCCTCGATGTCCGGCAATCTGTCCCACCACAACGGATCCGGGCGGCGGAACTGCTCGAGCGCCGAACCCGTCATCGACCGATCGAAGGCGAACACCGCCCGCGGATGCCGGATCAGGCTCGTCGTTGCGTGCCACAGTTCCGGCAGCGACGGCAGCCGATTCGCGAAGACCTGTTCCGGGTCACCGGGACGCAACGGGAGCGGTGCCTCCTCGATCACCAGCCGGCGAACCAGCCCGGGAGTGGCCTGAGCCGCGAGCGACGCCGCATGACCACCGAGGGAATGGCCGATGAGATCCACCCGCGTCAGCCCGAGGTTGTCGCACACCTCCACCACGTCGGCACCGAACTCCTCGAACAGATACGACCCGGCGCGGGCACTGCGACCGTGCCCCCGCAGATCCAGGACGAGGACGCGTCGCCCGCGGGCGACGAGTGCGCGGGCGAATCGGTCCCAGGTACCGCCGTCACCGCCCATCCCGTGCACCAGAACCACCGGCACGGGATGGACGTCCGACGACCCCGGCACCGAGGACTCGCCACTGTCTCGGTAGGCGATCTCGATACCGGTGCGCGTCGGGGTAGTCCTGCTCGTCTCCACGAGAATCCAGACTAGCGAGTACGGGCACCCTGGCCGCGAACTACCGACCCGACCCGTACGGGCGGGTGATGATCTCCAGATAATGACCGGACGGGTCGAGGAAGTAGACGCCTCGCCCGCCGTCGTTGGTGTTGATGGTGCCCGGCAGCGTCTGCCGCGGATCCGCCCAGTGATCGAGACCCCACTCGACGATCAGGCCGTAGATCCGGTCGAAGTCGTCCTCGCCGACGAGGAACGCATAGTGCTGCGGCTGGAATTCGATCGGCGGTTCCGCGAAGTCGAGAGACACCCCGTTGTCGAGGGCGACCGCCAGGAAATGGCCGGCGGGCACGGCGTCCGGCAGTCCGAACAACGTGGTGAAGAATGTCGCCGACTCCTGCTTGTTCTTGGCGGCGACGATCGTGTGGATCAACTACTCGGCCCTGAAGGGCCGGGTTTGTGCTCACGTTCCCACTGGCTGCGGGAGGGGTGGCTGCTATGGGCGCGGTTGATTGGGCGGCCCTGTACGTGCGATGTCCGAGTGCGGCAATGTTGCGGGCCGCGTTGTGGTCGGCATGACCGGTCCACTGGCAGTGTCGGCATCGGAACGTTGCTTGCGAGACCCGGTTCGCTTTGTCGCAGTACCCGCAGTGTGAGCAGGTTCGCGAGGTGTTCCGGGGGTCAACGACAGCGACAGGTACCCCAGACCTCTCGGCCTTGTAGGTGATCTGCGCGCGTAGCTGGGCGTATCCCCAGGAGTGCAGTTGGGTCCGTTGCCTCCGGGCTAGCCGTACCCGGTCGCGGATACCCGACAGGTCTTCCACCGCGATCCCACGACCGGTGCGTTGTGCCTTGGCAACAATAGTTTTCGACAGTTGATGGTTGATGTCGGTGGCGAACCGCTGTTCCTTTCGTCGCCGTGCCTTCAATTTCCGTTTCGCGGATTTCGTGCCGACTCGTTGCAAACTCGCGCGCAGGGCGGCGTTCTTCTTCCTACGCGCGGTCTCCGCCCCTGCGGACCACCGCACGTCGAGGGTGGCCGGATCGTCGTCGGTGGTGACGGCGAGGTTCACGATCCCCAGATCCACTCCCAGCCAGCCTTCGGCGGTGTCCGGCGGCGGGGCCGGTTCCGGTGAGGGCTCGTCGACGGTGGCGTGCAGGTAGAAGTGCCCGTCGCGGTAGACGAGGTCGGATTCACCCTTGCGGGAAGCGAGAAGCTTGTGTTGCCACGGCGCGCACACGAACCGCACACCCCGCATCCGGCCAGCCGTGGTCCAGATCGACACGGTCGATACGTCCATTTGCCACGACAGGCATCTGTCGTCGAACGGTTGGGCAGCACATGGCCGGAATGCGACCGCGGTCTCCGCCACCGCCGTATACCGTGTCGACCCCGGCCGACCGTAGTTTCCGTTGGTCAGGGTCGCCTGCCGGGTGGTGTACGCGTCGGCCACTTTCCGCAGAACATGCAACGCCGGCTGCGCGGAGAGCCCCCGTGCCTTCACCTCCGGATACAGCGCGACTTGCAGCGCCCGTCGTGACCGCAGTTCCATCGACTGCGCCAACCCGGCCACCTCGTTGGCAACCTCGTTGCACAACACCAACGTCGATTCCAGCGCCGCGAACTGATCCGCAGTGGGTACGAGCTTGACCACGACAACCCTTCTCACCACGCACCCACCGCCTCCCCTAGTCGACTAGCCTTCACCGACCCGATGTGTGAACAGATCATGACAGAGGGGTACGACAAGTTCGGGGCAACACTCACCTCACCGAATTCGACGGCGACACCGAGCGCACCTACTGATCCACCCAGGTCAACAGCCTCAAAGGCGTCTCCGCCCGCCGCCTGCGGCAGGAGTTCCCCGAACACATACGCAAATACTTGCAGGGCAACCACTTCTAGTCGCTCCTACTTCGCCTGCGTCCGCAGGCGAAGCGCCGCTGTCGCTCATCGCCGAATACATCACCAACCAGAAACGACCCGACCCGCCAACCACACCTACATCCACCCGAAACACCCCCGCACCACAGATCAGCTTCCTCCCGTGCCCTGAACGGCCAGGATCCCGCTGATAGCTCAGTTGAAAGAAATGGGCACAGTCGACCCTTTCGAGGTATGCCACGAGCCCGACGATGCAGCCGTGGCCGGCCTCCATGCCTGACGCTGTCCGCCACCGGCACGCGACCCTCTGCACAGCAAAGCATTTCGAACGGTCGGTTCGCAAGGGAGATCGGCTGGGCGGGTTACGCCGCCCGCCCCACCCGATAGCGCAACGTGACGACCCCGGAGTCGTAACCCTTCGACTCCAGCAACGTCAGCGCATGCATCCCGGTGTCCTCGTCGAGGAGCCTGCGTCCCTGTCCCAGCAGGATCGGCACCACGTGCAACTGGATTTCGTCGACCAGTTCGGCGGCGAGCAGCGATCGCGCGAGGGTGATGCTTCCCCACACGATCAGGTCGCCCCCCGGCTCCTGCCGGAGTTGCTGCACCCTCTCGACGGCGTCGCCCGGCCACAGCTGCGCCGGCTCCCGATCCCCCCACGGGGCACTGTCCAGCGTCGAGGAGAACACGAGTTTCGGGATCGCGTTGACGGTCTCGGCCACGACCTCGCCCTGAGCCTGTTCGGTGGGCCAGTAGTCCGAGAACATCTGATACGTCTTGCGCCCCAGCAGGGCGAGGTCCGTGTCGGCGAGCAGACGGAGGTTGTACCGGTCCACCTCACCGTAATCCGGCACCGCATCGAAGAAGTCCAGCTCGCCGGACCGCCCGGCGACGAACCCGTCGAGGCTCGTCAATTCCTGGACGACGACCCTGCGGTGCAGCGTGTCCCGCTCCGTGTCACTCATAGATTCCCTCCACCGACCAACGGCCTGCCGTGCAGATCACCAGCAGCGCCCGCGACTCTTCCAGCAGTACCTGGGCCCGGGCCGCCGTCCGGGCGGCCGGAGGGTCCCACCACCGCTCGTCCACCGGCCACGGTCCGGCCCATCCGCACACCGCCCACTCTCGGCTCCCCCACCGCAACCGCGCGGGAGGCGCGCTGAACACACCACGTTCCGTGACCGTCACAGCCATACCCCGCTCGTCCGACATCCACACCTCCGGATACGCGGTCAGCACCGCGGCAGGCGCCGGTTCCGGCAACGTGCCCGGCCACGGCTCCGACGGATCGTTGCGAGGAATCAACTCGTCGCCCAACGGCAGCAACGTGATGCGCTCCGCCGGGCCCCGCCCACCGCTGAGGACACCCACCTGCACGGCTTCCCCACCGAGCAGGCCCTGCACCCGCACCAGAGCCCGCCGGGCCCGCTCGTCCTGGTCACCGACCCCACCCCACAGACCCAGCTGCAAGGCTCCGGCCGCCACCACTTCCACCGGTTCGAGTCGCAGGACGGCGATACCGGCGGTGGGCCGCTTCTCGCTGCGCCCGGTCAACCACCCGTCCAGCTGCCACCGCACCCGGTCCGCCGTCGCCTCCGGCGTCAACGGTTCCGCACATCTCCAGATCCGGGACAGTTGCTCACCGTTGCCGGTGCTCGCCGAGATCGCCAGCCGGGTGCAGGCCACCGCGGCGTCCGACAGTGTGCGATGAAGCTTCTCCGCCAGCGCACGCCCCGCGAAGGCAGCGGCGTCGACCCGTTCGATGACGGGATCGCACCGTTCCTCGACCTCCAGGTCGGGAGGCAGCGACCGCCCCGACGGGGGACGCTCCGGCTCACCCCGCGCGGCCCGATGCGCCAGCACCGCATCGGTTCCGAACCGCGAAGCCACATCGCCCGCCGACAGCGCGGCGAAACTGCCGATCGTGCGCAACCCGAGCCGGTGCAGCAGATCGACCAGCTCACCGCGGTGGGGTGCCGCGAGGCTCGGCTCGGCGGCCAGTTCCCGCATCGGGAGCGGCGCCAGGAAGGCGGCCCCCTCACCCGGTGACACGAGAGTTGCTCTGCGCGCGGCGATCACGGCCGTGGACAGCTGATCGGCGATACCGACCTGGCACTCCACCCCCACCGCCGACACCTGGTCCACCAACCGTTCCGCGGCGGCTTCCTCCGAACCGAAATACCGGGCGACGCCCCGAGCGGACAGCACCACGAGCCCGGGTCGCAGCACCTCGACACCGGGCGCCACCGCGTCGACGGCCGAGGCGACCGGCTCGAACAGCCGCGCGTCGCGGTCGGGATCGGCTGCCACCACGTGCAACCGGGGGCACCGGGCCTGGGACTCGCGGCGGCGCAGCCCTCTGCGCACCCCGTCCGCGCGGGCCGGCGCCGAGCAGGCGATCACCCGATTGCCCGACGTCACCGCCACCGGATGCGTCGGCGGGAGGTCCGCGGAGGCGGCCGCCGCGATCGCGGGCCAGTCGGGGCACCACAACGCCAGCACCCGGCTCACAGACCCACCACCTCCACCGGCTCCGGGAAGGGGGCGGCCTCGAGGGACGCCACCGGTTCCGGAGTGCTCACCCATTCCACCCGGCCCTGCGCCGACCGCACGTCCAGCCGGGTGGTGCGCGGCTGGAACGACCGCCCCCGGGCGCACACCGCCAGGCTGAGAGAACGCAACCGCCCGCATCCCCGGTCCTGAGATCCGTTGCCCAGTCCGGCGTAACCGTGCACCCGGGCTTCCAGCCGCATCTCCGCGCCGTCCCAGTGCCCGTCCGTGACGACCAGGGTCGACCCCTTGCTCCGGGCCCGGGCCACCACCGCACGCGCCCGGGACGGCGCCACCGACGCCCCTCCCAGTCCGAGCACCACCAGATCCATTCCGTCCAGCAGCACCGCGGCGATCTCCACCGGATCAGCGCCCGGGTCGGGGATCAGGGCCAGCCGTTCCAGCTGCGCCCCCATCTCGACCGCTGCCAGCACCCCGAGCCGGGGATGCCCGATCACCGCGACGTGTCCGCCGCCCGCGGTCACGGACGCGACCAACCCCAGCAGCAGCGACGTGGCACCCGACACCGACACCACCGAACCGCGCACCAGCCCGCCTCGGGGAAGGAGTTCGGCCAGCGCAGCCGGAACCGGGAGTACCCCGGCAGCATGGGAATCGGGCGCTGTGGAAGTACCCGTCGTGGGGAACGCACTCTCCACCGGGGCGCGGCTCGCCACCGATTCACCGCGCGCGGGAACAGCGGCCATCCGTCGTCGGAGGTAGTCCAGACGCTCCTGCCGGGACAGCCCGGACAACTCGGGAGACCCCGGCACCGGAAACCCCGGCTCGCCGGCCACTTCAGCCAACTCGACACCCCTGACACTCGGCACCAACAGCGGTCGGCAACCACGGGGAAGACGCGGCTCGAACAGACGCTTTGTTCGAACGTATTTTCGAACTCATTTCAAGTAAAGCCGGTCGGTGGTGGCCCGTCAAGTGGACCCCGAATGGCCAGGTCAGGACCGTCGCACATCTCGTGTCCGCACAATCCTCTAACCTGAACGCGTGATGGAGCAGGAGCAGAGCGAAAGGGGCATCGGACCCGAATACCTGGTGGCCGGAAGATACCGCCTGCGGTCCAAACTGGGCGGCGGTGGAATGGGCGCGGTCTGGCTCGCCCGGGACACCCTGCTGCACCGCGACGTCGCCATCAAACAGGTCACCACGACGGCCGGACTCGACCCCGACGAGGCCCGCCGTGTCCGCGAACGCACCATGCGGGAAGGTCGCAACGCCGCCAAACTCGCCCACCGCCATTCCATCGCGATGTACGACGTCGCACTCGAGGCAGGCGAGCCCTGGCTGGTCATGGAGTACCTGCCGTCCCGCAGCCTCGCCCAGGCGATGAACATCGCCGACACACTGCCCCCGCTCGAGGTCGCCCAGATCGGCGCGCAGGTGGCCGACGCACTCACGGCCGCCCATGCCGCCGGGATCGTGCACCGGGACATCAAGCCGGGCAACATCCTCGTCGCCGACCGCGGCCGGGAACTCGGCACCGTCAAGATCAGCGACTTCGGCATCGCCCGCGCCAAGGGAGACTCCGCCGACACCACGAACGGGGTCATCACCGGCACACCCGCGTACTTCTCCCCCGAGGTCGCCCGCGGTCAGGACCCCACCGAGGCGAGCGACGTCTTCTCGCTCGGTTCCACGCTGTACACCGTCGTCGAGGGCCAGCCGCCGTTCGGGATCGACTCCGATTCCATCGCACTCCTGCACCGGGTCGCGAAGGCCGAGATCTACCGTCCCAGTAAGGCCGGGCCGCTCACCGACACGCTGCTGCACCTGCTCGAGCCCGACCCGGCGCGTCGTCCGACGATGGCCGAGGCCCGCGATGCCCTGGCCCGGGTGGCCATGGCCGGGGACGGAAACGTCGCGCACCTCGTCGGCTCGCCCGTCTATTCCGCAGACGGCACCATCCCGGCGTGGGCACACCGCTCGACGCCGTTGCCCGACTCACGCCGGCGCAGCAAACTGGTGAGTTCCACCCAGGCCGGTCTGCCCGCGGTGCATCAGAGCACACCGCTCAAGAACGTGCCGCGTCCGCTCGGCCGGTTGCAGTGGCCGCCGCGCCCGACGAAACCCGCTCCCGGTTCGCCGGCCCCCACTGTCCGCGATCAGGTGGTGGCGTGGGCGCCGATCGCCATGGGTGTCATGGTCGCGATCCTGATCCTGGCCGTGCTCGTGGCCGTGATCGTCCTCCTCGCCCAGCCCTGACACCCCGGGAGGTCAGTCGATCCGCCGGCGGTGCGCCCACCTCGTGAGCGCATTCCGGTTGGACTGCTGTGTCTTCCGCAGCACGTTCGACGCGTGCGTTTCGACCGTCTTCACCGAGATCACCAGTTCCTCGGCGATCTCCCGGTACGTGTAACCGCGTGCGAGCAGCCGCAGCACTTCCAGCTCCCGCGGCGTCAGCGAATCCAGCTCCGGATCCAGCTGCGGCTCAGGAGCATTGGAACGTCCGGTGAAGGAGTCCAGCACGAATCCCGCGAGCCTCGGGCTGAACACGGCGTCACCGCCGGCGACCCGGCGCACGCCGTCGGCCAGTTCCGCGCCCGAGATCGTCTTGGTGACGTACCCGCGGGCGCCCGCGCGGATCACGGCGATCACGTCCTCGGCAGCGTCGGACACACTCAGCGCCAGGCACACCGGACCCGACTCGATACCCCGCAGCACCGCGACACCGCCGCCGTCGGGCATATGGACGTCGAGCAGCACGACGTGCGGTGACGTGGCGTTGATGCCGGACACCGCCTCCGCGACACCGCCCGCCTCGCCCACCACCTCCATGTCCGGTTCCCTGCCGAGCTCGGCGCGGACACCGGAACGGAAAACGGCATGATCATCGACGAGAAAGACACGGTACGGGGGTGTTTCAGGCAAAGTCACTGCGGCTGTTCCTCGCGTGGACGGGTAGTGTCACCCCACTCTAGGTGACGTGCAGGCGCCGGACGTCTCGGAGCCGAACGACCGGAGGAAACCAGTCGTCCTCCTCGTCACTGTCGCCACCCGCGCCGGAAAAGGCGACGAGAACGGTCGAGAATGCACCGATCACCCACCATTTCGTGAGGAAGCCGAACCTTGGCCACGATCCGTCGGACTTCAGGATGCACAGTCCACACAGTGCTTTCCCCGCCGTTGTATGGAACACCGATTGAAGAACGGTTCGGTGCACGAACGACACTGCAATCCAGGAGGACACTGCCGCAGCGAAAGACCACGGCGTGAGTTCCGGAAATGCCTCGCACACCGCCGACACCCCGATCGCCACGCCGATATGGAGGAGCCAGTCGATCGCGAAGGCGGTCGCCCGCCGCAGCCTGCGGGGCGAGGGGTAGCGGGGGTCACCGTGCACGCCGTGCCTGCTCGGTACGCCCCGGCGTGAATCCACCGTCATGTCGGTCTCACCGTCATGTCGGTCTCCCGGCGGAAGCTATGGCTGTCCCCGTTCACGGCAGACGCCCGTCGATCTCGTCGCGGGCACGCCGGACGTCGTCATCGAGTCCGGTCCGGTCCAGCATCTCGTCGACGACGGCGTCGCTGAACCTCGGTGTGCCGACGGTGTCCTCCTGCACGTAGGAGCCGAGCATGCCCCCGAACTGGGAACGAGGGTCGGTGAGCTTCAGCCCGAACGCACCGTTGACGGCCCCCTTCAAGCCTCCCTGAACCGCACCCTTGCCGCCCGCTTCGGCGACGTTGCCCCAGTCCATGCTGTCGCGTCGCCCGTGTTCCTTCTCGTACCACTGCAGGCCGGCTTCCAACGTCGCCTGCATGGCCGCCGTCCCTGCCACGCCCTTCAGAGCGCCCATGGCGGCGCGGGTGAGGATCGAGGTGATCAGCTGCCGGATGATCATTCGGACGGTGACCTGTGTGGCCGCTTCCGCCGCGAATGCGGCCGGGCTCGCCGCACCGAACGTCATCGCGCTGGCCGCGGCTACCGCGACGAGTTCGGCCGCGAGCGCCACCAGCGCCGCGATGATCGACAGTTTCGCGACCCGGACGTCGTCGGCCGACCAGTCGAGGGTGTCGCCGAGTTCGTGGAGCAACCCCGACAACTCGCGTAGCGCCCCGTCCGCACCGATCCGCGCCCATTGCTGCGCCATCGCGGTGTCGACGTCACCACTGACCCCGGATCTCGCCGACCGCATGGCGGCGTCGGCCTCCTCGATGATGTCGTCGAGCGAGGCTCCGGCGTCCTTCCACCCCTGCCCGAGCCGCTCCATCGCCGTTTCGTCCGCGTCGGGCCAGTCCGCCCCGACCACCTTCTCCGCCAGCCACCGGACACTGCCCGGAACCTCGATGCCCATCAGAACAGCCCGGCGAGGCTGGATGCGGTGCCGCGGTCGGTGTCGTCGAACGAGTCGGCGGTGCTCCTGAGCCTGGATCCGAGCGCGGCGAGCGCCCCGGCCGCGAACCCCAGCGACCGCCCGGCCACGTCTGCCGACGCCAGATACCCGCTCGCGAACGTCGTCCCGGTCTCGTCGCCGCCCCAGCACTCCCCCTCGGCCTCGAGGGTCGAATGCAGTGCGGCGGCGACCTCTGCCATCCGCTGCGAGAGCGCCTCGAATCGGGGCGCGACGCTGCGCAGATGCGCCGAGTCCACCCACAGTTGCGCGCTCACTGCCATCCGTCCCGCAGGACCGGCCGATTCCACCGCGGGTCGTCGGGATTATCCGGGTCCGGTTCCCGATCGGCCGGGACGCCGCCGACGTCGGGTTCGAGGCGCGGGAGGAAGTCCCGCAGGCTCGGAGCACCGGGAACGAGGTCCGGCAGATCCGGCAGGGTCTCGGTCGCGGACACGATCGATCCCATGATGCGCATCGACTCGCTGTGCGCGGCCTCGCCCGCCCGCCGGGCGGCTTCGGTCATCGCACGCCCCAGCGACTCGGGAGTCGACCGCCGGAACGCGTCGGGGGCGAAGTGCACGTCCACTACGCCGCCCACCGAGTTCACCACCACCTGCACCAGTCCGTCGGCCGACGCCCCACTCACCCGCAGCTGCGCCACCTGCTGCTGAGCGGCATGCAGATCCTGCGTCTGCCGGTCGAGCGTGGCCAGCATCGAATCGATCTGATTCTGCAACTCGTGCTCGCGCACGCGCAGACCCTCACGGTCGAACATGAAATCCCCCCTTGACATCTCGCGCGTCTCACCCCGCCACAGCAGGATGCGACCACACGACCCCCACAGTCGTGTCGCCGGCGAACATTACCCCCTCACCGGGACAGCATGCGAGCAGACACCGCGCACCAGTGCGCCGACACGGCGAAAGTGGTGCTCACGCACCCTGACTGAACGGCACGTCCTCGACGCCGGCAGCATCCGAGTCCTCGGAAGCGCCCGCTGCCGCCCACGTCCGGCCGTTCCGCGGCATGTGGATTCGCACCTCGGTGCCCTTGCCGGGTGCGGACCGCACGTCGACGTGCCCGCCTCGCCGCTCGATCCGTCCACGGATCGACTTCGCGAGGCCCTGACGGTCCGGGGACACCTCGTCGACGTCGAATCCGACGCCGCGGTCCCGGACGAACACGCTGACCTGTTCGCGCTCCGCTTCGGCGAACAGGTTGATGTCCGTCTCCCCGGAATGCTTGGCCGCGTTGACCAGAGCCTCCCGCGTCGCACCCAGCACCGCCGTGAAACTCTCCTTCGACAGACCCTCGCCCGTGTCGTCGACGTCGATCGCCACATCGCCGACCGTCACCGGCCGCACCGTGACGCCGTGGTGGTCCTCCACCTCGCCCGCGATGATGCGCAACGCCTCCGCGAGACTCGAATGGTCGGCGTCTCCCCCACCGAACAACCACTTCCGCAGTTCCCGTTCCTGCCCCCGGGCCAGCCGCGCGACCTCCTGCGGATGGTCGGCCTGCTTCTGGATCAGCGCCAGGGTCTGCAGGACGGAGTCGTGCAGGTGTGACGCGATCTCCTCACGCTCGTCATTGCGGATCCTGGCGGCACGCTCCGCGCCCAGCGCGCGCCACAGTCGCAACCACAGGGGCACGGTCAGCAACCCGGCGCCGACCAGGGTGACCACCACCGCCAGCAACGACGAACGCAGCGCAGCGAGATCGACCTGCGCGAGGATCACCACACCGAGACCCGACACGATCAACGTCACGCCGCCGAGGACCCGCGCCCAGGTGAGGACGGTGGGACGCTGCGGTAGCCCGATGACGGTGCGCGGGCCCTCCGAATCGAATTCGCGCCACACCAGGGCCGCGCCGACCGCCACCACGATGATCGGTGCGATCACCGAACCGACGCGGCCACTGAACAACCACGACAGCGCGGACGCACCGGCCAGGCCGATCGCGATCAGTCCGTACGCTCTCCGTCGCTCGGACGCACTGGGCTTCTCGGTGTCGGAACCCGCGGCCGTGAAGATCCACAACAGTCCGTAGGCGACGATGCCCGCACCGGCGAGCGCGGCGAGACAGGCGAACGCCACCCGCACCTTCATCACGTCGACACCCAGCTGATCGGCGATACCACCCGCGACGCCGCCGACGATGCGACCACCGGTCCGGCGTTCGAGCCGCGGCATGGGGATGCCGCCGGATGGGACAGGCGCGGTCACGGCGCCCGCGTACTGGGCGCCGCCCGCGGACGTGTTCGACACAGGGTGCACATCTTCGATACTGGCACGATCCCCGGGCCGCGGCATCAGGGTCCAACCCTGACTTCGGCACGCGTTCCGGCCCACCCCGACCGGAAAGATCAGGGTAGTTCCCGATGTACGCCCGCCGCGCCGACCGGAACGATGGTCATATGAGCAATGGGAGCTTCCAAGAGCAGATACAGGATCTGTGGCGGACCCGACCGGTGCGGTTGCCGGGCCGTGGTCACGTCGCCGGTGTCTGTGCGGGAATCGGCTACCGCTACGGCGTCGATCCCGTACTGATACGAGTCGCCTTCGTCGTGTCCACCATCTTCGGTGGCGCCGGTGTGCTCCTCTACCTGGCGTGCTGGCTCGCCCTCACGAAGTCGGGCGACCCGGCCTCACCCGCGGAGTCGCTGGTGGGACGCGGTCACAGCTCCGACTCGGGCACCAAGACCATCGTCCTTCTCGTCGCACTGGCCATCGCGCTGACCACCGTCGGCCCGTTCGGTGTCGGCCTCGGCGGCTCCGGGCTGATCAGCATGGCGCTGATGCTCGGCGGCCTGTGGTTGCTGTACCAGCGGCAGCCGATACCTCCGCCGTTGCCCGCCGGAGCCGTTGCCCCGGGTGTCGGGACCGGTTATCCCGGGACGAGTTTCTCGCCGGGTCAGTTCGGCGCCAACCCGTTCGGCCCGGGCACGTACGGTCCGAGTGCCTACGGTCCGGGTGCGTACGGTCCGGGTGCGTACGGTCCGGGTGCGTACGGTCCGGGTGCGTACGGTCCGTACACGAAGCTTCCCGACTCCTACACGCCGAGCACACCTCCCACCTCGGACGACAAGACGGCCGACGCGCCCACCGAGGCACTGAATCCCGAAACCGCTGCCGCCCAATCCGATCCGGTGTCGTTCGAGAAGTCCCCGGCCCCCGGTCCGCAGGTCGACGCACCCTCGGCCCCGTTCGCGCCGCTCGAACCGCGACCGCCGGCGTGGGATCCGCTCGGTGTAGCCCCGTTCGCGTGGGACCTGCCCGAGCCGGCCAGGACCACCACTCCCGCAGTCCAACCGGAGCGCACCCACTCCCGTCTGACCACCATGGTGATCGGGTTGGCCATCCTGGCGGCCGCGGCGGCGACGGCATTGTCGGTCGCCACCGGATCCGACTGGTTGAACCCCGGTCGCATCGGCGCCGTCGCGCTGGCCGTCATCGGAGTGGGGCTGCTGATCGGCGGATTCCTGCGCAAGGGCTACGGCCTTCTCGTCGTCGCAGGTCCCCTGATCGGTTTCGTGATCCTCGCCTCGATCGTCGGGTCCCTCGACCTGAACAGCGAGAACATGGGCGACCGGACCTGGAACCCGACGACAGCGGCCGCCATCGAGCCCGCCTACTCCGGTGGCTTCGGCAGCTTCACGCTCGACCTCCGGAACGTCACTCTGACCGAGGACAAGACGGTCGACGTCAGCGGGCAGTTCGGTGAGGTCGTGGTGCTCCTGCCGCCCGGCATGAACGTCGAGAACCACTGCACCGCCCAGTTCGGCGACGCGCAGTGCCTCCCGGACGGTCTCGACGGTGGCGTCGACGGCACGGACGGCCCCGTTCTGAACCTCAATGCAGATGTCCAGTTCGGAAGTGTGGAGGTGCGCCGTGGATGACATCGACGACACTCAGGACAGCGAGCAGACCGGGACGCGGAAGCGCCCGTCGCCGCTCCTGCTCCTCGCAGGATTGGCAGCACTCCTGGTGAGCGGCTGGGCGCTCGCCGGGCCGTTCTCGCTGGAACCGCTCGCGAAGGTCGAGTTCCGCTGGCTGTTCGTGGTGGTGGCGGTGCTGGTCGGCGTGGTGCTCGTGTTCGCCCCGAACCGGCGGCGATAGGGGCGCAAGCGCATGTGCGCGGTGAGCGAGTCGTCGGACTCGCTCACCGCGCACAGTGCGTCACTCCCACTCGATGGTGCCCGGCGGCTTGCTCGTGATGTCCAGCACGACACGGTTGACGTCGTGCACCTCGTTGGTGATCCGGGTGGAGATCCGCTCGAGAACGTCGTACGGCAGTCGCGTCCAGTCCGCCGTCATCGCGTCCTCGCTGGACACCGGGCGGAGCACGATCGGGTGACCGTAGGTGCGTCCGTCACCCTGCACGCCGACGCTGCGGACGTCAGCGAGCAGCACCACCGGGCACTGCCAGATCTGACCGTCGAGCCCGGCGGCCGTCAGCTCTTCGCGCGCAATGGAATCCGCGTGACGCAGGATATCGAGCCGCTCCTGGGTGACCTCGCCGATGATGCGGATGCCGAGCCCGGGACCGGGGAACGGCTGGCGTCCCACGATTTCCTCGGGCAGACCCAGCTCGCGTCCCACCGCCCGGACCTCGTCCTTGAACAGCAGGCGGAGTGGTTCCACGAGCGTGAACTGCAGGTCTTCCGGCAGTCCGCCGACGTTGTGGTGGCTCTTGATGTTGGCCGTGCCGGTACCGCCGCCGGATTCCACGACGTCCGGGTACAGCGTGCCCTGCACGAGGAATTCGACCGTGTCGCCGTGCGCGGCGTTCTCGCCCAGCACGTCACTGACCGCGCCCTCGAAGCTGCGGATGAACTCGCGGCCGATGATCTTGCGCTTGGTCTCCGGGTCGGACACCCCGGCCAGCTCACCGATGAAGGTGTCGGCGGCGTCGACCGTGATCAGCTTGGCGCCGGTGGCGGCAACGAAATCCTGTTCGACCTGGGCACGCTCCCCCGCACGCATCAGACCGTGGTCGACGAACACACACGTGAGGTTGTCGCCGATCGCGCGCTGCACGAGTGCCGCCGCGACAGCGGAGTCGACACCGCCCGAAAGTCCGCAGATCGCCTTGCCGTCGCCGACCTGCTCGCGGACCTGCTCGACGAGGGCGTCGGCGATGTTCGCGGCCGTCCATGCGGGAGGAATGCCTGCGATCTCGTGGAGGAACCGGCTGAGCACCTGCTGGCCGTGCGGCGAGTGCAGCACCTCCGGGTGGTACTGCACACCGGCGAGCTTGCGGGCCCGGTCCTCGAACGCGGCGACGGGTGCGCCCTCGCTGGTGGCCGTCACCTCGAAGCCCGCCGGGGCCTCGGTGACCGCGTCGCCGTGACTCATCCACACGGGCTGGCTGGACGGAAGTCCCTCGTGCAGCAGACCACCCTGCACCTTGAGGTCGGTCCGGCCGTACTCACGGGTGCCGGTGTGCGCCACCGTCCCGCCGAGCGCGCCGGCCATGGCCTGGAATCCGTAGCAGATGCCGAACACCGGAATGTCCAGATCGAACAGTGCCGGATCGAGCTGGGGCGCCCCGTCTGCGTAGACGCTCGACGGCCCGCCCGACAGCACCACGGCGAGGGGATTCTTGGCCGCGATCTCCTCGACGGTCGCGGTGTGCGGAACCACCTCGGAATAGACCTTGGCCTCACGCACCCGTCGGGCGATCAGCTGCGCGTACTGCGCGCCGAAGTCGACGACGAGGACCGGTCTCTGTTGCTCGATATCTGCCACCGGGTCAGTCTAATCGGCGCAGCTCTGTGGTCTGCGCGACCCCATGACCCGGCCCTCTCGGGTCCTATGCAACGCCGTGCTTCTGCGTGTCGGGCACCACAGAGCTGTTGCGGATCTCGACGATCGGCAGCACCAGTGCGGCGGGCGCCCCCTCCGGGACGACCGGGGCGACCGGGGCGACCGGGTTCAGGCGCCGGTATCCCTCGCCCTGCGCCGGCCGCTGATCCTTCTCGCCCTTGTTCGGCCACAGCGAAGCCGCACGCTCGGCCTGCGCCGAGATCGTCAGCGACGGGTTGACGCCCAGGTTCGCGGACACGGCCGAACCGTCGACCACGCTCAGCGTTGGGTAACCCCACACGCGGTGGTAGGGGTCGATGACGCCCTTCGACGGTTCCGACGCGATCGTGCAGCCGCCGAGGAAGTGCGCGGTGAGCGGGATGTTGAACACATCTCCCCAGGTGCCGCCCGCGCGGCCGTCGATCTTCTCCGCGATCCGGCGGGTCGCCTCGTTGCCCGCCGGGATCCAGCTGGGGTTCGGCTGGCCGTGACCCTGCTTGCTGGTGACCTTGCGCCGACCGAACAGGCCCTTCTTCGTGTACGTGGTGATGGAGTTGTCGAGGTTCTGCATCACGAGGGCGATGATGGTGCGCTCGCTCCACTTGTACGGGGTGAGGACCTTCAGAGCCGTCGGATCCTTGGCCAGTTCCTTGAGGAACGTCACCCACCGCCTGCCGCCACCGTCGGTCAGCAGCGTCTGCAGCAGGGCCATCGAGTTCGACCCCTTGCCGTAGCGCACCGGCTCGACGTGGGTGTCGGACGTCGGGTGGAAGGACGACGTGATGGCGACGCCCTTGGTGAGCTCGAGCGCGGGGTCCACCTTGTTCTTGGCGGCGCCGAGGATCGACTCCGAATTGGTGCGGGTGAGTACCCCCAGGCGGTCGGAGATCTTGGGCAGCGCGCCCGTCTCCTTCTGGTCGAACAGCAGATGCTGAGTGCCCCACGTGCCCGCGGCCAGGACGACGTTCGCGGCCGTGTACGTCTTGCGGTTCCGGTTCTTGCGCGGCCCGCTGCGCCGGGTGAAGACGTCCCAGGTGCCGTCGGACGCCTCGCGCAGACCGGTGACCGTCGTCATCGGGATGATCTCGGCACCGGCCTTCTCTGCGAGGCCCAGGTAGTTCTTGAGCAGGGTGTTCTTGGCGCCGTGCCGGCATCCGGTCATGCATTCGCCGCATTCGATGCACCCGGTGCGGTCGGGGCCGACGCCACCGAAGTACGGGTCGGGCACGGTCTTTCCCGCTTCACCGAAGAAGACACCGACCGGGGTCTGGATGAACGTGTCGCCCACGCCCATGTCCTCCGCGACCGACTTGATGATCTCGTCGGCGGGGGTCATGTGCGGGTTCTGGACCACGCCCAGCATCTTGCGGGCCTGCTCGTAGTACGGCGTGAGCTCGTCGTGCCAGTCGGTGATGTGCGACCACTGCTTGTCCTGGAAGAAGGAGGCAGGCGGCTTGTAGAGCGTGTTCGCGTAGTTGAGCGAACCGCCACCGACGCCGGCGCCGGCGAGGATGAGGCAGTCGCGCAGCAGGTGGACGCGCTGGATGCCGAAGAAACCGAGAGCGGGCGCCCACAGGAACTTCTTGAGATCCCAGCTGGTCTTCGCGAAGTCCGCGTCGGCGTAGCGACGGCCCGCCTCGAGGATGCCGACCTTGTAGCCCTTCTCGACCAATCGGAGCGCGGTGACACTGCCACCGAATCCGGAACCGACGATGAGGACGTCGTACTCCGTTGCGCGCTGCTTGCTCATCACTCGACCTCCAACGACACCTGAGTTATTACTCGCCAGTATGCACCCCGCGGCTGTGACAGCTGCCACAAGGGTCACCTAACTGTAACGAGAGGTATCAGGAACGGTCGCGATACCCGCAAACGCACGTCGCCCGATGCCTCACCAGTGCAGTTGAACTGCACCGATGTGACATCGGGCGACGAGAGAAAGCAGTGACGGACGGACGCCTCAGGCGCGGACCGTCAGGCCCACCTTCTGGAATTCCTTCAGATCCGAGTACCCCGACTTCGCCATCGACCGGCGCAGCCCGCCGACGAAGTTCAGCGAACCGAACGGGTCATCGGACGGACCCGTGAGGACCCGGTCGAGCGACGGACGGTCACCGAACGAGACCGGCAGCATCGTGCCGCGCGGAACCGAGGGGTGCGCCGCGGCCGACGGCCAGTACCAGCCGCCGCCGGGAGCTTCCGCGGCAACGGCCAGCGGTGCGCCCAGGACTGCGGCGTCCGCGCCACAGGCAATCGCCTTGGCGAGGTCGCCCGAGGACGTGATGTCGCCGTCCGCGATCACGTGGACGTAGCGTCCACCCGTCTCGTCGAGGTAGTCGCGGCGGGCAGCAGCGGCGTCCGCGATCGCCGTGGCCATCGGAAGACCGATGCCCAGCACCTCACCGGTGGTCGTGGCGCCCTCGGTGGAGCCGTATCCGACGATCACACCGGCCGCGCCCGTGCGCATCAGGTGCAGTGCGGTGCGGTGATCGCTCACCCCACCGGCCACCACGGGGACGTCGAGCTCGGAGATGAACGTCTTGAGGTTCAGCGGCTCGCTGTCGCCGTGCGCGACGTGCTCGGCGGAGATGATCGTGCCGTGCACGACCAGCAGGTCGATGCCCGCCTCGAGCAACTGCGGGGTGAGCGCCCGGGCGTTCTGCGGGCTGACCCGCACCGCGGTCGTGACACCTGCATCGCGGACCTGGGCCACGGCAGCGGCCAGAAGTCCCGGCTGCAACGGCGCCGCGTGCAGTTCCTGCAGCTTCTTGATCGGCGCCTCGACGTCGACGTCCGACTCGGCCAGTGCGACGAGTTCGGCGAGCTTCGCCTCGACGTCCGCGTGCCGGCCCCACAGACCCTCACCGTTGATGACCCCGAGGCCACCACGCTTGCCGAGTTCGATCGCGAACGACGGCGAGACCAGCGCGTCGGTCGGATGCGCCAGCACCGGAATGTCGAACCGGTATGCGTCGAGCTGCCAGGACGTCGACACCTCTTTGGAGGAGCGGGTCCGGCGGGAGGGGACGATGTCGATGTCGTCCAGCTCATAGGTTCGTCGGGCTGTTCGGCCCATGCCGATCTCAACGAGGTCGCGCACGCGCGCCCCTTTCTCGTGAATCGTGACTGGTTGCTAGCGAGCGGTGTAGTTGGGAGCTTCGACTGTCATCGTGATGTCGTGCGGGTGGCTCTCCTTCAGACCCGCAGCCGTGATCTGCACGAACTGCGCGTTCTGCAGCTCCTCGATCGACGACGCTCCCGTGTAACCCATGGCGGCCCGCAGACCGCCCGTGAGCTGATGGGTGACCTGGGACAGCGGACCGCGGAACGCGACCCGGCCCTCGATGCCCTCCGGAACCAGCTTGTCCTCGGACAGCACGTCGTCCTGGAAGTAGCGGTCCTTGGAATACGACTTCGCGGCGCCACGGCTCTGCATCGCGCCGAGGGAACCCATGCCGCGGTAGCTCTTGTACTGCTTGCCGTTGACCAGGATCAGCTCGCCCGGCGACTCCGCGGTGCCTGCGAGCAGCGAACCGAGCATGGCCGTCGACGCGCCTGCCGCCAGGGCCTTCGCGATGTCGCCGGAGAACTGCAGTCCACCGTCGGCGATCACCGGCACACCGTGCGGCTTGGCCGCGGCGACCGCTTCGAGGATCGCCGTGATCTGCGGGGCGCCGACACCGGCGATGACACGGGTGGTGCAGATGGAGCCGGGGCCCACACCGACCTTCACCGCGTCCACACCGGCTTCGATGAGAGCGGCCGCACCACTGCGGGTGGCGACGTTGCCGCCGATGATCTGCACACGCTCGTCGACCTCTGCCTTGAGCTTCGAGATCATGTCCAGCACGCCGGCCGAGTGACCGTGGGCGCTGTCGACGACGAGCACGTCCACCCCGGCGTCGGTGAGGGCCATTGCGCGGCTCCACGCCTCGTCGCCCACACCCACGGCGGCGCCGACGAGGAGCCGGCCGTCGCGGTCCTTGGTGGCGTCCGGGTGCTGCTCGGTCTTCACGAAGTCCTTGACCGTGATGAGGCCCGTGAGCTTGCCCTGACCGTCCACGATCGGCAGCTTCTCGATCTTGTGGCGGCGGAGCAGGCCCAGCGCCACCTCCGCGGTCACACCCTCCTGGGCGGTGATCAGCGGGGCCTTCGTCATGACCTCGGACACGGCGCGGTTCTGATCGACCTCGAAGCGCATGTCGCGGTTGGTGATGATGCCGACGAGCTGCCCGGCCTCGTCGGTCACCGGAAGTCCGGAGATCCGGAAGCGGGCGCACTTGGCGTCGACCTCGGCGAGGGTGTCCGACGGCTTGCAGGTGACCGGGTCGGTGACCATTCCCGCCTCGGACCGCTTGACCGTCTCCACCTGCCCGGCCTGCGCCTCGACCGACAGGTTGCGGTGCAGGACGCCCATCCCGCCGGCGCGGGCCATGGCGATGGCCATCCGCGCCTCGGTGACGGTGTCCATCGCGGAGCTGACGAGCGGCACTCGCAGCCGGATGTCCCTGGTCAGCTGGCTGGACGTGTCGACCTGGCCGGGGATGACATTCGACGCCGCCGGCAAGAGCAGGACGTCGTCGTACGTGAGACCCAGCATCGCGACCTTGTTCGGGTCGTCACCGCCGGTGTGTACATGCCCTGCTGAACTTGTCATGCGGTTCGGGCCCTCCATGGAACATAGGTGCGGCGCCGGTGGCGCCGTCTGTGGACATTCAGATCTTCGATCTGGTGGAAACTTTCGGGAACACGGATACAAGAAAAAGGCCGGAGCGACGATCGATATTCCCAGCTCCACAAACCATGATATCGGCTCGACGCGATCACCACGGAGCCCACCCACGCTGGGCGTACGCCGAACGGCTGGCGCAGACCGGGCTGACCTGCGTACCGTGGTGCTGTGCGCGATCAACTGCCTCCAGGTCTGCCCCCGGACCCCTTCGCCGGCGACCCCGCCGACCCCTCCGCAGCTCTCGATGCGATCGAACCGGGCCAGCCACTCGACCCCCACGAGCGTCTCGCCGTGGAGGAAGATCTGGCCGACCTCGCCGTGTACGAGGCGCTGCTGGCGCATCGCGGGATCCGCGGTCTCGTCGTCTGCTGCGAAGACTGCCAGCAAGATCACTACCACGATTGGGACATGCTCCGTGCCAACCTCCTCCAGCTTCTGGTCGACGGCACCGTGCGCCCGCACGAGCCCGCCTACGACCCGACACCCGAGGCATACGTCACCTGGGATTACTGCCGCGGCTACGCGGACGCCTCGATGAACGACGCCCTGCACGGCGACGGTTTCGACGCCTGATCCGGCACACCCCGATACAGACCACTGTGGCCCGACACGCGAAGTGTCGGGCCACAGTGGTCTGTGCGGAAGGGCCGACGAACCGCTAGCTGGTGGGCGGCGGCACCGGGACCGGGGTCGTGGTGGTGGGTAGCGGCACCGTCGAAGGCTCCTGCGGCGGCTGCTGGGTGGATGGCTCCGTCGCCGGAATGTCCGAGGGCAGCGTCGGAACCAACATGATCGTGGGATCCGGGCTCGTGGACGGCAACGTCTCGGGCGGAGGCGGCAGCGTGGGCAGCTGCGGCAGCGGAATGGGCGGCAGTCCCGGAATCTGCAGATCCGTGGGCAGGGTTCCCGGCAACTGCTCGACTCCCGGCGCGGTCGTGGAACCGGGTGTCCCCGGCACCGTGGCCGGCAACTCGGTGGTCTGTGTCGGCGCGTCGGTGGTGGTGGTACCGGGCGTCGTCGCCGCGGGCGGCGTGGTGGGAGCGATCTTCTCGACCTCCGCGGCGAGCTTCGCACGCCACACGTCGAGTTCGTTGCGCA
>NZ_JAAXPA010000033.1 GCF_012396235.1 Rhodococcus opacus
GCCTGGCTCACCGGCTACCGGCGCATGACCATCCGCTACGAGCGCCACGGCGAACACTTCGCCGGCTTCCTTCACCTCGCCGCCGCACTCACCTGCTTCAAGAAGCTCCCCACATGAGACACGCTCTTAGCCGATCGTGTACAGATCTTCGGCTTCGTGTCCATCGGGAAAATCGTTTGGGGAGAACAGTTCTTGCTTGTTGATCGCCGTGTCTCGGCGACGCGCCAATGCTGTGAACAGCGCGATCGAGGCCTCGTTGTCGGGGCTGATCGTCGTTTCGAGATGGGTAATCCCTTCGGGTGCAAGTCGGTCGAGCAGCGCGCTCAGCATGCGACCTGCAATTCCCTTGCCGCGCTGGTCTGCGTCTACGGCTACTTGCCAGACGAACAGCGTCGCTGGGGCTTCGGGGCGGATGAACCCTGATACGAAACCCACGACGCGCTCGTCAACGACTGCGACGACCGACGAGCGGCTGAAATCTCTACACCACAACAGGTATGCGTAGCTCGAATTGAGATCGAGCACTTCCGTGTTCCTGGCGATCTCCCAGAGCCGGACTCCGTCAGTGATCTCTGGACTTCTGAACAACACCGCGTCCGGCGCGGTGGTCGGGATGGCACTCTTCTGAACAGGCGTCATTGGAAATTCGAACCTAACAACCATCCCCTTCGATTTCACGTGCCTCGCGAAATTGGACAGTTCAGGTGGCGGAGCCTTGCAGGTGAGACGTGCAAAGTGATGCTCATCACATTATGTAACTTTTGGGTGAATCGCAAGCGACACACTTCGCCTATTTGAGACTCGCGAGCGCGAAGGGGAGGACCGACGCGGCACCCGCCGCGCGCAGCGTCCTGGCGGCCATCGTGAGGGTCCAGCCGGTGTCCGTGAGGGTGTCGACGAGCAGCACCGGACCGGCGCCGTCGGGAAGGCCGGGGACCTCCCAGGCGTCGACGAGCCCGGCCACCCGGTAGGCGGAGTTGGCCGCGGACACCGGCGGATGCTCCGGGCGCAGCCGCAGAACTCCCAGGTCGGTGAGGCGTCCGACGGCGGCGAGTTGCCCCGCGATCGAGGCCGACAGGAGAGGATGGGTGGCGGATTCGACGGCCATGACAGCGGTGGGCCGCTCGGTCCAGTCCCAGGAGGCCAGCACCTGGATGCAGGCCTTCAGGACGGCGTCGGGGGCGGGCCCGTCCGGTTCGTCGAGCAGGGAACGCAGCCGCTGACCCCAGCCCAGGTCGGACAGCCGGCCCAGGACGCGCCCCGGTTCGGGCCCATCCGTGATCTTCCCGGACAGCGTCACGCCGAGCTTCGCGAGGCCCGTGGGCCACTGTTTACGGGGCGCCAGGTCCACGCCTGGGCGCTCGAGGCGCGTTCTGGTCTGTTGCACCGCCTCGGCGTCCACGGTCGCGTCGTGGCGCACTCCGGTGCAGTTGTCGCACCGCCCGCACTCCGAGGCGCCCGCCGCCAGACCCGGATCGTCGAGCTGCTCGCGCAGGAACGCCATCCGGCACGTGGTGATCCGCTGGTAGTCGATCATCGCCTGCTGCTCGGACTCGCGGGCGCGTTCGAGGCGTTCGTACCGGTCGGCGTCGTACGTCCAGGGCTCCCCGGTGCCCACCCAGCCGCCACGCACCCGGCGTACGGCACCGTCCACGTCGAGGACCTTCAGGACCATCTCGAGCCGGGTGCGGCCCAGCTCCACCAGCGGCTCGAGCGCCTGCGTGGACTGCGGCCGCTCGGTGTCGAGGACCTCGATCACCCGCCGCACCACGTGCTCCCGGGGGAACGCCACCGAGGCGAAATAACTCCAGATCTGCCTGTCCTCGGATCCGGGCAGCAGGATGACCTCGGCGCGGTCGGTGGACCGTCCGGCACGCCCGACCTGCTGGTAGTAGGAGATGGGGGACGACGGCGCACCGAGGTGCACGACGAACCCCAGGTCGGGCTTGTCGAACCCCATGCCGAGCGCGGACGTCGCCACGAGGGCCTTGACCCGGTTGCCGAGCAGGTCCTGCTCGAGGGTCTCGCGCTCGGCGGCGTCGGTTTGCCCGGTGTATGCGGCGACCGTGTGGCCCTGCTCGGACAGCAGGCTCGCCAGATCCCGGGCCGCCGACACGGTGAGTGCGTAGATGATGCCCGAGCCGGGCAGGCTGTCGAGCTTCTGGGCGAGCCACGCGGCCCGGGCGGTGGCCTCCGGAATCTGCACGACCGACAGGTGCAGCGACTCGCGTTCGAGGCCGCCGCGGAGGACGAGGGTTTCGGCGCCACCCACCCCGAGCTGCGTGGAGACGTCGGAGACGACGCGGTCGTTCGCCGTGGCCGTGGTGGCCAGGACGGGGATTCCCTCGCCCAGTTCGGCGATCAGCGTGCGGATCCGCCGATAGTCGGGACGGAAGTCGTGACCCCAGTCCGACACGCAGTGCGCCTCGTCGACCACGACGAGGCCCGCGTCGGCGGCGAGGGAGGGGAGCACCTGGTCGCGGAAGTCGGGATTGTTGAGACGCTCGGGGCTGACCAGCAACACGTCGAGTTCGTTGTCCGCGACCCGGGCGTGGATGTCGTCCCACTCGGTGACGTTGCCGGAATTGATGGTGGCGGCGCGCACGCCCGCCCGCTCGGCGGAGGCCACCTGGTTCCGCATGAGGGCCAGGAGCGGCGACACGATGACCGTGGGGCCGTGCCCGTGCGCCCGCAGGAGCTTCGCCGCGATGAAGTAGACCGCCGACTTGCCCCAGCCCGTCCGTTGGACGACCAGCGCCCGTCTGCGGCCCACCACGAGCGCCTCGATCGCCGTCCACTGGTCGTCGCGGAGGGTGGCGTGCTCGCCTGCCAGCTCGCGGAGCAGCCGTTCGGCCTCGTCACGTAGTGCGGGTTCGGTGGCGGTCGTCATGCCCCCATGGTGCCCGACACGGGTGACACGGAGGATCCGGGCGGCGGCAGGAGCGCTCAGCCGGGCAGTGCCGCCTCGATCTCGGCCAGGGTCGGTGACGACGTGGACGCGCCTCGGCGGGTGGTGGCGAGCGCGCCCGCCGTGCATGCGAACGGGACGGCGGCCGCGGGCCCGCGCCGCCACGAGACGGCCAGGGCGCCGGCGAACGCGTCGCCCGCCCCGGTCGTGTCGACGACCTCGACCTCGGGGGAGTCGGCGTGGATCGCGGTGCCGTCGCTGCCCGCGTAGTCCGCGCCGGACGACCCCCGCGTGGTCACGACGTGGGCGACGGCGCCGATGACCTCGGCGCCGAGTTGCCCGGCCTCGGTCTGATTGACGAGGAGTACGTCGACCAGCTCGACGAGTTCAGGCGGAAGTGTCTGCGCCGGTGAGGGATTCAACATCACGACGGTACCGTGTGCCGCGGCGTGCGCCGCCGCGGCCAGCACGGTGCCCAGAGGTATCTCGAGTTGGCAGAGCAGGACGTCGGCGTCCGCGACGGCCGCGAGTTCGGCCGCCGTCAGGTCCACCACGGTGCTGTTGGCGCCCGCAACCACGACGATGCTGTTCTCACCGGCGGCGTCGACGGTGATCGCCGCGATCCCGCTCGGCCCGTCCACTTCGCGCAGGTACCGCGTGTCGACCTCGGCGTCCACCAGGGCCTGCCGCAGGTCGAGAGCGAACACGTCGGAGCCGACGGCGCCGATGAACGTCACGGCGCCACCGGCCCGCGCCGCGGCGATCGCCTGATTGGCGCCCTTGCCACCGGGGGTGGCGGCAAAGGCGTTGCCCAGGATCGTCTCTCCCGGCGCGGGCAACCGCTCGGCCGCCGTCAGCAGGTCCATGTTGATGCTGCCGACCACGGCGACCCTGGGAGCGGACATATCCCGAGACTAACCCGCGTCGGCGGCTGCCGTCTCCTGTGCGGGTGTCGCGGACGCGTCGCCCTTGGTGCGGCGGAGACGCTTCAGGATGCGGCGGGCCTCGGCGTCCGTGGCCACGGCGGGCGGCGAACCCTCCAGCGGCTTCCGGGCGGTCTCGGAGATGAGCAGAACCGCGATACCGCCGATGACGGCCGCGACCATCATGTACATCGGCGCGACGAGGTCACTGCCCGTCGCGTCCTGCAGCGCCGTGAGGACGAGGGGGGTGGTGCCACCGAAGATCGACACCGCGAGGTTGTATCCGATCGCCAGCCCGCCGTAGCGGATTCCGGTGGGGAACAGCGCGGGAAGGACCGACGGGAAGACGCCGACGAACAGCAGCAGCAGCCCGCCGAGCATCGCGAGGCCGACGAAGACGGTGAAGTAGTGCCCGACACCGATCAGCAGGTACGCGGGCAGCGACAGCGCGAAGAATCCGACGAAACCGGCCAGCAGCAACGGTTTACGACCCACCCGGTCGGACAGCTTTCCGACGAAGCTGATGCACACCATCATGATGAGCATCACGATGATCATGAGGACGAGGCCGTGCGACTCGTCGTAGCCGAGCGTGTTCGACAGGTACGTCGGCATGTAGCTGAGCAGGCCGTAGTGCGCGATGTTGTACGTGGCGACCAGGATGACGCACAGCACCAGCGGACGCCAGTTCTCCACCAGGGTCTCGCGCAGTTTGCGTCCCGTGGATTCGTCTGCGAGCGAACGCTCTTCGGCCTGCTCCATCTGCTGGAACGCAGGCGTCTCCTCGAGCCGCAGCCGCAGGTAGAGGCCGATCAGGCCGAGCGGACCGGCGAGCAGGAACGGAATTCGCCACGCCCAGTCCACCAGCGCGTCGGCGCTGACCACGGTGCTGATGACGGTGACCAGGCCCGCGGCCGCGACATACCCCGCGAGGGTTCCGAATTCGAGGAAGCTCGAGAAGAACCCGCGGCGCTTGTCCGGCGCGTACTCGGCGACGAACGTGCTGGCACCGCCGTACTCGCCGCCCGTCGAGAATCCCTGCACGAGCCGGAACAGCACCAGCAGAATCGGCGCCGCGAGCCCGATGGATCCGTAACTCGGGATCAGGCCGATGGCGAACGTGCTGCCCGCCATCAGGATGATCGTGGTGGCGAGCACCTTCTTGCGGCCGATCCGGTCACCGAGCGGACCGAAGAACAGCCCACCGAGGGGACGGACGATGAACGCCGCGGCGAAGATCGCGAACGTCGACAGTAGCTGTGCGGTACCGCTGGCCTCGGGAAAGAACACCTTGCCGATGGTGGTCGCGAGGTAGGCGTACACGCCGAAGTCGAACCACTCCATGGCGTTACCGAGCATGGTGGCCTTGACGGCTCGTTTGACGGAGGCCTCGTCGGTGACCGTGACATCAGGTGATTCGGCCACCTCGGCCGACGTGATCGAGTGATCTGGTGCATTCATGTCGTGCGCTCCCCAGCGCAGTTATCACCCGCGCGGGGCACGTACCTGATGCACGCATCTTTTCGTCGCCCGCACGGCGATTGCTGGTCGGGTTCGGCAACCCACGGCCCTTCGGCGCGATGCGGCCCCCGCCGATCGGCTCTGGCTCGTGGCTCGGTCCCGCCCCACCGTCCGGGGTGCGGGACTACCAGCTGTAAGAGCGATTACCGTAGCAAAGGATGTGCGGGCTTGTCGGCCCGAGCCTCAGTACGCCCGTGCGTACTGCGCCGGAATCTGCGGCGTCACCTGGGCATTCAATACCAGTGCGGCTTTTCGCGGCCAGTACGGGTCGCGCAGCAGTTCGCGCCCGAGGAACACGGCGACGGCTTCTCCCGACTCCACGATCCGCTCGGCCTGCTCCGGCTCGGTGATGAGCCCGACGGCGGCGGCCGGGACCGTGGTCTCGTTCTGGATGCGGCGGGCGAACGGGACCTGGTAGCCGGGCCCGATCGGGATCCGGGCGGACGCGACGCCACCGCTGGAGACGTCGACGAGGTCGACGCCGAGGTCGGCGAGGGCCTGCACGAGGGAAACGGTCTGATCCGGCGTCCAGCTGTCCGCGTCGAGGCCGGGCTCCTCGGACAGCCAGTCGGTGGCCGAGACCCGGACGAAGACGGGCAACTCGGCCGGCCACACCCCGCGTACCGCGTCGACGACCTCGAGCAGGAGGCGAATGCGGCCCGCGAAGCTGCCGCCGTACTCGTCGGTGCGGTGATTGCTGACCGGTGAGAGGAACTGGTGCAGCAGATAGCCGTGTGCCGCATGGATTTCCACCACCTTGAAACCGGCCCGCGACGCCCGCTCGGCGGCGGCGGCGAAATCGGCGACCACCTTCCGGATGTCGGCGGTCGTCGCCGCGGCCGGCGGGGTGTGGTCGCCGAAACCGATCGCGCTCGGCGCCACCGTCTGCCAGGACAGCCGATCGTCGCCGTCGAGGCTTCCGCCCCCGCGCCACGGGACGTGCGCGGAGCCCTTGCGCCCGGCGTGACCGAGCTGGATGCCCGGGACCGCGCCGAAGTACTCGAGCTGTGCGTTGATCTCCGCGAAGGCCTCGGTCTGGGTGTCGTTCCAGATGCCGAGGTCGGCGGGACTGATGCGGCCCTCCGGGCTGACGGCCGTCGCCTCGGTGAGGATCAGGCCGGCACCGCCGATAGCGCGCGTCACGAGGTGGGTCCGGTGCCAGTCGCCCGGCACTCCCACATCGCGGCCCGTCACGTCTGCCGAGTACTGGCACATCGGCGCCATCCACACCCGATTGGGGACGGTGACTCCGCGGAAGGTGATGGGTTCGAACAACACGCTCACTTCAGCACTCCTGCCTCTGATGGTCTCGACCAGTCGCAACCTGCGCGGGGGACCAAATCATTCCCGGTCGTTCCCGCTCCGCGGTGTACAGGCCCCGGTATATAGGCTGTCTTCATGACTGCAGTGACTTCCACCTCGTCGGCCGGTGCCACGGTGGATACCCGTGAAGCCGTCCACGCAGCGGCCCGTCGCGCCCGCACCGCGTCGCGGGTCCTCGCGCTGCTCACCACCGCGCAGAAGGATGCGGCGCTCCATGCGGCGGCCGACGCCGTGCTCGCCGCCTCCGCCGACATCCTCGCCGCCAACGCGGCCGATATCGAGACGGCCCGGGCATCGGGCACCGAGGACTCCCTGCTCGACCGCCTGCGGCTGACCCCGGAGCGGATCGAGGGGATCGCGTCCGGACTGCGCCAGGTGGCCGGTCTGCCCGACCCGGTCGGTGAAGTGGTGCGCGGCTCGACGCTCCCCAACGGTCTCGAACTTCGTCAGCTGCGGGTCCCGCTCGGCGTGGTGGGCATGGTGTACGAGGCCCGCCCCAACGTCACCGTCGACGCGTTCGGGCTGGCACTGAAGTCCGGCAACGCGGCCCTGCTGCGCGGCTCCTCGTCCGCGGCGAAGTCGAACGCGGCGCTGGTGGTGGCGTTGCGGGCCTCGCTGGCGGCGCAGCAGCTGCCGGAGGACGCGGTGCAGTTGCTGCCGAGCGACGACCGCTCCAGCGTGACGCACCTGATCCAGGCCCGCGGCCTCGTGGACGTCGTCATTCCCCGCGGCGGCGCCGGCCTGATCAGCGCCGTGGTGCGCGACGCGACAGTCCCGACCATCGAGACGGGCGTCGGCAATTGCCACGTCTACGTCCACTCGGCAGCCGACCTCGAGATGGCCGAACGGATCCTGCTCAATTCCAAGACGCGGCGACCGAGTGTCTGCAACACCGCGGAGACGGTGCTGATCGACGCCGCGATCGCCGAGACGGCGGTGCCGAAGCTGCTGCAGGCCCTGCAGACGCACAGCGTGACGGTCCACGGGGACCTGCCCGGACTGGTGCCCGCGACCGAGTCGGACTGGTCGGAGGAGTACCTCACCCTGGACGTGGCGCTCAAGGTCGTCGACGACCTGAATGCCGCGGTCGAGCACATCGACCGCTACGGAACCGGCCACACCGAGGCCATCGTGACTTCCGACCTCGCCGCCGCCCGCGAGTTCACCGCCCGGGTCGATGCCGCCGCCGTCATGGTCAACGCGTCCACCGCCTTCACCGACGGCGAGCAGTTCGGATTCGGCGCCGAGATCGGGATCTCCACGCAGAAACTGCACGCGCGTGGCCCGATGGGGCTCCCCGAACTGACCTCCACCAAGTGGATCGTCTGGGGTGACGGGCACACCCGCCCGGTCTAGACCTTCGCCCACCCCCTTTCCCTCAGCCCCCTCTGCCCGTCACCCCTTCTGAAAGGAGCGAGCGTGGATCGCGCACTGCCCACCACGACGCCGTTCTTCGCGAGCGTCGACGACGTCATCGCTCGGCTCGCCGAAACCGGGTACCTGTCCGACAAGGGCACCGCGACCGCGGTGTTCCTCGCGGACAGGCTCGGAAAACCCCTGCTCATCGAGGGTCCCGCCGGAGTCGGTAAGACCGAACTCGCCCGCGCCGTCGCCGAGACCACCGGCGCCGAGCTGGTGCGGTTGCAGTGCTACGAGGGCGTCGACGAGGCACGCGCGCTGTACGAGTGGAACCACGCGAAGCAGATCCTGCGCATCCAGGCGGGCAGCGACCACAGCTGGGACTCCACCAAGGCGGACGTCTTCTCGGAGGAGTTCCTGCTGTCGCGGCCGCTGCTGACCGCGATCCGGCGCGAGGATCCGACGGTGCTGCTGATCGACGAGACCGACAAGGCCGACGTCGAGATCGAGGGCCTGCTCCTCGAGGTGCTCAGCGATTTCGCAGTCACCGTCCCCGAACTGGGCACCATCACGGCTACGCGGAAGCCGTTCGTCGTCCTCACCTCGAACGCCACCCGCGAATTGTCGGAGGCACTCAAGCGCCGCTGCCTGTTCCTGCATCTCGACTTCCCCGACGCCGAACTCGAGCGGCGGATCCTCGCGAGCCGGGTACCGGAGCTGCCCGAGGCTGTGGCCGAGCAGCTGGTCAGGACCATCCGCGTGCTGCGCGGCATGCAGCTGAAGAAGCTGCCGTCGGTCGCCGAGACCATCGACTGGGGTCGCACACTCCTGGCGCTCGGGCTCGACACCCTCGACGACGACGCCGTCCGCGCCACGATGGGTGTCGTCCTCAAACACCAATCCGACCAGCTACGGGCCGCTGCCGAGCTGCGACTGAACTGAAGGACTTCCCCATGGCTGCTGGTGGTCCACTCGCGTCCCGGTCGAAGCCGGGCGGTCCCGCGGCGCCGCACGGGCTGCCGGGGCATCTGGTCGACTTCGTCGAGGCGTTGCGGCGGCGCGGCATCATGGTCGGACCGTCCGAGACTGTCGACGCCGGTCGCGTGATGTCGGTCCTCGACCTGCTCGACCGCGAATCACTGCGCGAGGGTCTCGCGTGCGCGCTGCTGCGGCGACCCACCCACCGGCCCACGTTCGACGCGCTGTTCGAACTCTGGTTCCCGGCGGCTGTCGGAAGCCGGGCGGACGGGGCCATCGACACGAGTCTGCCGCGGAACGCCAAGGGTGAGATCGACTACGAGGCACTGCGCGAGCTGATCGTCGAACTCCTCACCGACGGGTCGCCGGAGGCGATCGAGCTCACCGAACTCCTGACCGCGCAGATGGTCGAGGAACTCGGGCAGTACCAGTCGGCGAACGGCCCGTCGTTCTCCGCGTACCAGGCGCTGCGGGACGTCGCACCGGAAACCCTGCTGAAGAAGATCCTCGACGGACTCCTGGGCAATCAGCAGGACGGCGAAGCCCGAACGACGGAAAGCTACGAATCCGAGGTGGCCAAGCGCACCGCCGCCCAGCGGATCGCCGACTTCCGGAAGATGATCGAGACGGAGACGCGGCGACGGTCGGCCGAGAACCTCGGCAAGGAACGGGTGGCGTCGTACGGCGTGCCCCGGCTGGCCGAGGAAGTGGACTTCCTGCGCGCGTCCGACGCCGAACTGACGGCGCTGAAACGCAACGTCACCCCGCTGGCCCGGTTGCTCGCCAGTCGGCTGGCCGTGCGGCGCAGCCGCAACCGGGCCGGTTCGATCGACTTGCGCCGGACCCTGCGCAAGTCGATGTCCACCGGCGGTGTGCCCATCGACCTCGTCCAGCGCAAGCCCCGGCGGGCGCGCCCCGAACTGGTCGTCATGTGCGACGTGTCGGGTTCGGTCGCGGGTTTCAGCCACTTCACCCTGCTGCTCGTCCACGCGCTGCGCGAGCAGTTCTCCCGGGTGCGGGTGTTCGCGTTCATCGACACCACCGACGAGGTCACCCGCTTCTTCGACGCGGGAGCCGACCTCGGCAGCGCCATGTCGCGGATGATCCGGGAAGCCGACCTGGTCGGCTACGACGGGCACTCCGACTACGGCAACGCGTTCGGGGTGTTCGCCGAACGGTTCACCCAGAGCATCACGTCGCGGACGTCGCTGCTGGTGCTCGGCGACGGCCGCAACAACTACCGCGACCCGAATCTGGAGGCCCTGGCCCGGCTCGTGTCGGTGGCGAAGCACGCGCACTGGCTCAACCCGGAGCCCCGCGGTCAGTGGGGAACGGGCGACTCGGCGGCCAAGGTGTACAACGAGGTCATCAGCATGCACGAATGCCGATCCGCTCAGCAGCTGGCGTCGGTGGTCGCCGGGTTGCTGCCGGTGTGAACACGTAAGCTCGTCACTCGTGGAACAGGGAGCAGCGGGTGCGCGTCGGCGCCGCCTGGGAGTCATGGGCGGCACCTTCGACCCCATTCATCACGGTCACCTCGTGGCAGCCAGTGAGGTGGCAGATCGATTCAGCCTCGACGAGGTCGTCTTCGTGCCCACCGGCCGGCCCTGGCAGAAGCAGGGCAAGGGCGTCAGCCCGGCCGAGGACCGGTACCTGATGACGGTCATCGCCACCGCGTCGAATCCGCGTTTCTCCGTCAGCCGGGTGGACGTCGACCGGGAGAAGGTCACCTACACCGTCGACACTCTGCGTGATCTGCGCAGCTACCACCCGGACGCCGAGCTGTACTTCATTACCGGTGCGGACGCCCTGGCGAGTATCCTGTCCTGGCAGGACTGGGAGGAACTGTTCTCGCTGGCGAAGTTCGTCGGGGTGTCGCGCCCGGGATTCGATCTCAACACCGAACATCTGGCCGGTCACCTGGACGCGTTGCCGGAGGACGCGGTCACGCTGATCGAGATCCCGGCTCTGGCGATCTCCTCGACGGAATGTCGGCGGCGTGCCAGTCGACACCGTCCTGTGTGGTACCTCGTGCCGGACGGTGTGGTCCAGTACATCTCCAAACGGAACCTGTACCGGCCACCGGACTCCGAGCGCCTCGACGGCGCGACGACGATGTCCGAACCGGCCCCGGACAAGACCAAGAGTTAGTCAGCACTTTTCGAACCGAACTGGGAGAACATCGCGTGAGCGCAACGACCGAAGCCATCGAGATGGCACGCATCGCGGCAGTGGCTGCCGACGAGAAGCTGGCCTCCGATGTGGTGGTGCTCGATGTTTCCGAGCAGCTGGTCATCACCGACTGCTTCGTCATCGCCTCCGCCCCCAACGAGCGACAGGTCAACGCGATCGTCGAGAACATCGAAGATCGACTGCGTGAGGCAGGTCACAAGCCGGTGCGGCGCGAGGGCACCCGCGAAGGCCGTTGGGCACTGCTCGATTTCGTGGACGTCGTGATCCACGTCCAGCACAACGAGGAGCGCAACTTCTACGCACTCGACCGGCTGTGGAAGGACTGCCCGACCGTGCCCGTCGAGGGTCTCGGGCTGCACGGCCCGGCCGACGCGAACGGTGCGGGCACCGCCGCCGAGGCGGAGGAGTCCGAGCTGTGACGGATGCCCCCCGCTCCCCGCGACGTCTGATCCTGCTTCGCCACGGGCAGACCGAGTACAACGCCGACAATCGCATGCAGGGTCAGCTCGACACCGAACTGTCGGAGCTGGGGCGGTCGCAGGCCCGCGCCGCCGCCACCGCGCTCGTCGGTCGCAGACCGATCTCCATCGTGTCCTCCGATCTGCGGCGGGCCTACGACACCGCGGTGGAGGTCGGCGACAACGCCGGTCTGCCGGTCCAGATCGACGAGCGCCTCCGCGAGACGCATCTCGGTGACTGGCAGGGGCTCACGCACCTCGACGTCGACGCCCGCGCACCCGGCGCCCGCGCCACGTGGCGCGGCGACGCGACGTGGGCACCGCCCGGCGGGGAGAGTCGCATCGACGTCGCCCGCCGCAGCAAGCCGGTGGTCGCCGAACTCGTCGAGAAGCACGAGGACTGGGCGGAGAAGCCGGTGGTCCTGGTTGCGCACGGCGGTGTGATCGCCGCGCTGACCGCCGCCCTGCTGGATCTGCCCGTCGACCGCTGGCCGGTGCTGGGCGGGCTGGGCAACACCAGCTGGGTGCAGCTGAGCGCATACGGAAACCCCGATTCGCTCAACTGGCGCCTCGACGTGTGGAACGCTTCTGCGAGTGTGGCCAGTGACGTCCTCTGACGTGGATGCCGGCTCGGGGGAACGCCCCGTCCTGCTCGTGCTCGCCGATTCGCTGTCGTACTACGGACCCAAGGGCGGTCTCCCGTCCGACCACCCCGACATCTGGCCCAATATCGTTGCACGTCAACTCGGTTGGGATGTCGAGTTGGTGGCGCGGATCGGCTGGACCAGCCGCGACGTGTGGTGGGCGCTGACCCAGGACCCACGCGTGTGGTCGGCGGTTCCACGCGCCGGTGCCGTCGTGTTCGCGGTCGGCGGCATGGACTCCCTTCCGTCCCCGCTCCCGACGGCGCTGCGGGAACAGTTGCGTTACGTCCGCCCGCCCGCGCTGCGCCGCGTCGTGCGGGCCGGCTACCAGTGGCTTCAGCCCAGGCTGTCCCCGCTGGGATGGCCGGTGGCGTTGCCCCCGCGGCTGAGTGTCGAATATCTGGAGAGCTCACGGGCTGCGCTCGAGTACATGCGGCCCGAGTTGCCCGTCATCGGGACCCTGCCGTCCGTGCATCGCAGCGAGGCCTACGGCAAGGTGCATGCGGGCCGCCCCGGTGCCGTTGCCGCCATCACGGCGTGGTCGGAGGAGAAGAACGTGCCCCTCGTCGACCTGGCGGAGGCGGTGCGCGCCAACGTCTTCAGCGATCAGGGTAATCCGGACGGCATCCACTGGGGCTGGGACGGACACACCGGGGTGGCCGCGGCGATGCTGACCGCGCTCCGCGCGGCGGGAGTCGTTCCCGACTCCGCCGAGGGTGCGGTTTCGGCCGACCCGGTGTCGAGCGGAGCCGAGTAGTCCGATGCCCGTCGTCGTCGTCACCGATTCCTCGGCCTCGATCCTGCCCGAACTCGTCGAGCAGTACGGGATCCAGGTGGTCCCACTCCATGTCCTCAGCGGCGGCCAGGATTTCCGGGAGGGAATCGACGCGCTCCCCGAGGATCTTGCCGGCGTCACCACGTCGGGCGCGTCGCCGAGCGAGCTGTCCGAGGCGTACGCGACAGCGCTGGAGCTGAGTGAGGGCGCAGGCGTTCTCGCGGTGCACATCTCCCGGCAGCTGTCCGGAACGTGGGAGGCAGGTCGTCAGGCGGCACAGGAATTCGACGGCCGGGTGCGGATCGTCGACTCCCAGTCCGCCGGAATGGGATTGGGCTACCCGGTCCTCGAGGCCGCGCGGGCCGCGAAGGACGGTGCGAACCTCGAGACGGCGTACCGGCGGGCGGTCGACGTCGCGAGCCGCGGGCGTTGCCTGATCGTCGTGGACAGGCTCGATCAGTTGCGACGCGGAGGACGCATCGGCACCGCCGCCGCGCTGCTCGGTACCGCACTGGCGATGAAACCGGTGCTGCATCTCGTGGACGGCCGGCTGGTTCTGAAGGAGAAGACGCGCACGTCGACCAAGGCGATGGCCAGGATGGTCGACGCCGCGGTGGAGCTGGCAGGTCTGGACAGGACGGCCGTCGCTGTGCATCACATGCACGCCCGGCAGCGCGCCGAAGCGGTGGCGCAGCAGCTGAAGGACCGGATTCCGCAGGTCAGTGACCTCGTCGTCACCGATTTCAGCTCGGTGATCGGCGCCCACGTGGGCGTGGGCGCCATCGGCATCGTGCTGTGCCCGGAACCCGCCCTGCACCACGAAGACCGCGATTCATCCACAACTTCGCACTGATCCACAGGCCGATTCGGAAAGCCTGGTCGTCGCGGCGATTCTGTGGGCGGCGCACTTTACCGTCGCCTCCATGGGCATCAGGGAAGAACGTTCGAGGGGCCGGACCCGGCTCGCGTTCCTGACGTCGGGGGAACGCGATGCGGTGCCGCCCGACACACCGGCGGCGCCGGAGTGGCTGGCCGAGCCGAGCGGAACCGTCCTCGACGGCGACAAGACGTGGTCCGCCGACCGCCGCCGGGGCGGATTCTCGCTGCCGGACCGGTGGCGGGACGCACGATTCGATCCCGGGCGGACCGGGGCGTTGGTGCTGATCGTGGTGGGAATCGTCGTCGCGACGGCCACCGTGCTCGGCGTGCGCAGCGATCGGCCGGAGACGCAGGCCGTTCCGTCGTTACCCGCCGCCGGAGTGCATTCCCTGACTCCGGCACCGGCGACGACGACTCCCGCCGCGGCGGCGTCGGCACCCGCCCCGGCGGAGGAGATCGTCGTCAGCGTCGTGGGACTGGTGGCGTCGGCCGGTCTCGTCCGGCTGCCACCGGGCTCCCGGGTCGCGGACGCTCTCGCCGCTGCCGGGGGAGTGCGCGACGGCGGTGACACCCTCGGATTGAATCTGGCTCAACGACTTTCGGACGGCGATCAGGTGCTCGTAGGTGCCGCGACCACCCAGGCGCCACCGAGCGCGGTGGGCGGTGCCTCCGCAGGATCACCGGGGCCCGCCGGCGCACCGGCCGCCACGGGCGGAGGGCTCGTGAACCTCAACACGGCGACGGAGACGGAACTCGATGCACTTCCCGGTGTCGGACCCGTCACGGCGGCGGCGATCGTCGCGTGGCGAACGACCAACGGCAAATTCACCGACATCTCGCAACTGGGGGAGGTGGACGGGATCGGGCCGGTGCGGCTGGAGAAACTGCGCGGCCAGGTCACCCTGTGATGCGAAACAACGAACCGCGGCTCCTCGACCTGCGGCTTCTTCCGTTCGCCGGGATGTGCTGGGCGGCAACGCTGATCGGTATCCTCGGAGGCTCCCGGGCGGCGTGGGTCCTCGTGGCGATCCTGTCGGGAGCGGCGGTTCTCCTCGCCGCGGGATGCGCCCTGCGGGGGCCGGGACGGTGGACGGCCGGGACGTTGGCGGTACTGCTGTTCGGGTCCTGCTGCGCTGCAGGGGTGGCCTGGCGGGTTCAGGCCGCGGAACGGCACCCGATGACCGAACTCGCCCGGAACGAGACGTGGGTGACGCTCGTCGTCACCCTTGCCGACGATCCCCGGGAGATCGCCGGCTTCGGACGACACGTCCTCGTGAACGCGAACGTCGTCGAGATCCGCCGGGCCACCGAGACGATCCACTCGGGCGGTGCGGTGGTCGTCCTCGCCCCGGCGGACGGGTGGCTCGGACTGCTGCCGGGACAGGCTGTGGTCCTGCGCGGGCAGGTGAGCCCTCCGCGGCACCGGGACCTGAGCCTGGCCGCGGTCCGGGTGTCCGGACCGCCCGCGGACGTCGGTCCCGCGCCACCGCATCAGCGGTGGGCAGGCGCCCTGCGTGCGCGGTTCGCCGCTGCCGCCGCCGTCCTGCCTGCCGACGAGGCAGGACTGTTGCCGGGGCTGGTGGTCGGCGACACCTCGGCGCTGCCCCGGGAGGTGAAGGACGACTTCACCGCGACCGGACTGACGCATCTCACGGCGGTGTCCGGGGCGAACGTCAGCATCCTGCTGGGAGCGGTGCTGCTCCTGGTCCGAGGGGTGGGACTCGGTCCCCGCGCGGGTGCGGCGCTGGCTGCCGCGGCGCTGATCGCATTCGTGGTGATCGCGCGACCGTCACCCAGCGTGCTGCGCGCCGCGGCGATGGGCTCGGTCGCCCTGCTGGCGCTCGTGACCGGACGGCGGAAACAGGCGATGCCCGCGCTGGCAGCGGGTGTCATAGCCCTGCTGGCGTGGTCACCGGGGTTGGCGGTGGACTTCGGCTTCGTTCTCTCGGCAACCGCCACTGCAGGGCTGATCGTGATCGCGCCGGTGGGGGTCGACGTGCTGGTGGGCCGCGGCTGGCCGCGGGCGGTGGCCGAGACGGTGGCGGTGTCCGTCGCCGCCTTCGCCGTCACCGCTCCGATCGTGGCCGCGATGGCGGGGACGGTGAGCCTGGTGTCCATCTGCGCGAACATCCTGGTCGCCCCCGTGGTCGGCGTGATCACCGTGGCCGGAGCGGTCACCGCGCTGATCGCAGGGGTCAGTGTTCCCGTCGCGGAAGTGGTGGTGCGCGTGACCCAGTGGCCGCTGTGGTGGCTCGTCACCGTGGCCGAGCGGGGCGCGCGGCTTCCGGGTGCCTCGATTCCGGTGCCCTCCGGGCCCGCCGGTGCGGCGATCGTCCTCGGTGCCGTGGTGGCGCTCGGTGTCACGCTACGCAGACGCGGACCCCGGCTGGTGCTGGCGGGAATCGCGATCGGCGTGCTGGTGCTGTGGGCGCCGATCTGGCCGTCGTCGCTGGGTCGCCTTGTGTGAGCGCGCCCGAATCCGGGAAACCTTCGCAGAACTCGAGGAAAGGGACGACGACATGCAGGTGGGGTTCAAGTTGATGGCCGAGACGTTCGATCCGCGGGAGATCGTGCGGCAGGCGGTGGAAGCCGAACGGGCCGGCTTCGACTTCGTCGAGGTGAGCGATCACTATCACCCCTGGCTCTACAGTCACGGACATTCGGGATTCGTGTGGTCGATGCTCGCGGCCGCCGCGGCACGGACCGACCGGATCGGTCTGGCGACCGGTGTCACCTGCCCGTTCGTCCGATATCACCCCGCGATCATCGCGCAGGCCGCGGCCACGACCGCCGTCCTCAGCGAGGGCCGGTTCACCCTGGGACTCGGTTCGGGGGAACGGCTGAACGAGCATGTCGTCGGTGGCGGCTGGCCGTCGGTGACCACCCGGCACCAGATGCTTCGTGAGGCGATCGACATCATCCGCCTGCTGTGGTCGGGCGGCTACCACTCGTACGAGGGCAAGCACCTCACCCTCGACGACGCACGCGTCTTCGATCTGCCCGACGTGCCGCCCACGATCGCGGTCGCTGCGGGCGGCACGGAGGCAGTCGGGATCGCCGCGGAACTCGGCGACGGACTGTTCGCCACCGAAGCGGATCCGGACCTCGTGAAGGCCTATGCCGGGGCCGGTGGGTCGGGGCCCAAGTACGGGGAGGTGCCCCTCGCGTGGGCGCGTGACGAGGAATCCGCGGTCGAGTCGGCGCATCGGTTGTTCCGGTTCGGGTTGACCGGATGGAAGGTTCAAGCGGAACTGCCGAATCCGATCAACTTCGAGGCGGCGGCGTCGTCGATCCGCACCGAGGACGTCCGCGACGCCATGGCGTGCGGTCCGGACGTCCGGCGGCACCTCGAGGTGGCAGGCACTTTCGTCGATGCCGGGTTCGATCATCTGGCGCTGATCAACGCGGGGCCGGACGTCGACGGCTTCTTCGAATTCTTCGCCAACGAGTTGAGTGAGCCGCTGCGGGCGCTGGCAACTTCCTGATATATGTTGTGCCGCTGTCACTTTCGTCTCCGGAGTGCGCCGCGCGGCACGCTCGGTGCGACGGCGGCGGAACGACGTCTGTATCGTTTCGACTTCGATTCCCGATGTGCGTATGCGACACCGAAACACCGACTACCATCCGGTGGCAGATGTTGAGGTGAACGGTCTTGGAACGCACCCGCATTGGAGGGCGAATGTCGGAATCGGAGCGGACAGATCTCGATGTGGACGACGAGCTCGACGCCGGGCAGGTGTGGAGGGCGCAGCGGGTCGTTGCTGCCCAGTCACTCGACGCCGAAGACTGCCGCATGCTCCTGTCCATGCTCGGCATCGCGGGTAACCCCGATGCGCCGGAGGTGGACTGACTGACAGCGGTCAGGTCACCTTCCGGTGATGGTGAGCGACGATTTCCTGCGCCACCTTCGCCAGTTTGAGATTCATGTCCTGCGAGGTGGTGCGGAGAATCTCCATCGCCTGAGTCTCGGGAATGTTGTGGAACGCCATCAGCAGACCCACGGCCTTCCCGATTTCACGGTTGCTGGCCAGGCCGGCCCGCAGTGTCTCGGCCTCGGCGTGCTCGTGGACGGCCGCCAGCGCCACCGCCGCGAACGATGCGAGCATGATGCCCTGCTCGACGGACGTGGTGTTGAGGGCTCCCGCCGTGTCGGAGAACAGATTGAGGGCGCCGACCTTGCGCCCGAGGATGACCATGCGAAATCCGGCCGCACCGCGCACCGGCGTGTGGGCCAGCACCCGCGCCGACAGCCGCGGCCACTGCGACGTGGTGGAGAGGTCCGTCTCGAACTGGGGCGTGTCGCTGACGATGGCATCGACGCACGGTCCCTCGTTCTCGTCGCGCTCGTACTCGTCGACGCGGGCGGCCACGTCGTCGCTGGCCGCGGCCGTCACGTAGCGGGATCCCTCCCGGAGCATCAGGCTCGCGTGGTCACAGCCCTCGACGAGTAGTGGCGCGGCGTCGCAGATGGCTTGGTGGACGTGCCCGAAATCCTGACCCGCGTAGAGAAGATCGGCGAGGGTCGCGAACGTCGCGGCCGACCTGCCGACAGCCTGCGAGCGCGTCGTATCGGGCACTGTGTCTCGCATCGGTTCCTCCAGCGTGCGGGCATGCGCCCGGCTCACTGATTCAGTCTGCCAGAGAGGGCGGTCGCTGCAGGTCCGGGGCCGGAGGAATTCCCGATCGGACTCCGGGGGCGGTCGTCCCGGGCGAAGATGACGGCATGGTTTCGCGCACCGAGGACCCACAGGTGACCATCGGCCAGGGGACGCTGCGGGGTGTCCGCCTCGACGGCGTCCGGTCATGGAAAGGCATTCCCTACGCCGCGCCGCCGGTCGGCGAGTGGCGGCTCCGAGCCCCGCGCGCGCCCGAACCGTTCACCGGGGTGCGCGACTGTTCCCGGTTCGGTTCGATCGCGCCGCAGAACGAGCACGGCCCGCTGCCCATCGACCCCGGTCTGACCATCGACGAGGACTGCCTGACCCTGAACGTCTTCGCCCCCGCGACGGACACGGAGCGAGCGCGGCCGGTGATGGTGTGGATCCACGGCGGGGCGTATTACCTCGGTTCGTCCGGACAGCGCATGTTCGATCCGACTCGTCTGGTCGAACGCGGCGACGTCGTGGTCGTCACGTTCAACTACCGGCTCGGTGCGCTGGGATTCCTGGACTTCTCCTCGTTCTCGACCGAGAAGCATCCGTTCGACACGAACCTGGGCCTACGCGATCAGATCGCGACACTGACCTGGGTCCGCGACAACATCGCGGCGTTCGGCGGCGACCCGGGTGACGTGACGCTGTTCGGGGAGTCCGCCGGTGGCGGCGCGGTCACCACGCTGATGACGTCCCCACCGGCGGAGGGACTGTTCCACCGTGCGATCGCCGAGAGTTCGCCCGCGACGTCCGTGTACGGCAGTGACCGCGCCGCGAGCATCGCCGAATCGTTCCTCGAGCTGCTCGACATCGCGCCCGCCGACGCGAGCCGACTCCGCGACCTGCCCGTCGACGTGCTGACCAAGGCCTGCGTCGAACTCGTCCAGCAGGTGCCCGCACGGGTCCCCGGCACCCTGGCGGTTGCCCCGACCGTCGACGGCGACGTGGTCCCGCACCACCCTGTCGCGGCATTCCGCACAGGCCTCGCACACCGAATTCCGCTGCTGATCGGGACGAACAAGGACGAGGCGTCGATGTTCCGGCTCATGAAGTCGCCCCTGATGCCCATCACCCCGGACGCCGTGCACCAGATGTTCGTGGCGATCGCCGCCGATCACCCCGACCTCCCGGCAGACGAGGAGCACGAGGTGGCGGCCGCATATCCCGACTACCCGAAGAAACGCTCGGCCATGGAGATCTCGCGGGACGCCGCGTTCCGAATGCCGACGCTGTGGATCGCGGAAGCGCACAGCCGCGTCGCCCCGACCTGGCTGTACCGCTTCGACTACGCGACACCGTTCCTGCGCGCCGCGCGGATCGGCGCCACCCACGGCACCGAGGTGCCGTACGTCTTCGGGAACTTCGGCGTGGTCCCGCACGACCCCACGTTCAAGCTCGGTGGGCACCGAACCGCCGGTCACGTGTCGGAGCGGATCCAGCGACGGTGGCTGTCGTTCGCCACCGAGGGCACCCCGGACGGAACGGGAGAGGAGGTCGGCTGGCCGCGGTACGACGAGGCGGATCGCACGACCCTGCTGATCGGCAAGAACGACGCGGTCGTCGCCGATCCCGACCGGGAACTCCGCCGGGCCTGGGGTGAGGAAGTCATCGGTTTCACCTGAGCGGCGGCCCGGTTTCGTATCCGCGGAACGGGGGGATACCTCCTGAATGAGCCCTGCAGCAACGGAATCGGGTCGCGACCTCAGTGTGGGAGTCGAGGAGGAGTTCTTCCTCGTCGACGAGTCCGGTCACCTCTCCGCCGCGGGACCCGACGTGGTGGCCGAGGCCGGCCACGACATTCACGGGCTTCAGCGTGAACTCGCCCGATGCCAGATCGAGACGGCGACGGGTGTGTGCCACACCGGGGAGGAACTGCACGAGGAGCTGCGCAGCCTGCGCCGCCGGCTGGCGAAGGCCGCCGCGGGCCGCGACCTGTTGCTGCTGCCCAGCGGGACGTCCCTGATCGTCGAGGGATTGCCCCCGGCGATCACCCCGAGCCCGCGGTACGAGGAGATGGCCCGTCACTTCGGGTCGATCGTGGACACGGTGACCACGTGCGGCTGCCACGTGCACGTGGGGATCCCGAGCCGCGACGTGGGTGTGCAGGTGAGCAACCTGGTCCGCAGTTGGCTGCCCGTGCTGCTCGCGCTCGCCGCGAACTCCCCGTTCCACAGTGGGCACGACACCGCGTATCACAGTTGGCGGCACATCATGTGGTCGCGGTGGCCGTCGGCGGGACCGCCGCCCCACTTCGATTCCGCGGACCAGTACGAGGCGACGGTCGGCGCCATGATCGGAACCGGTGCCGCCATGGATCGGGGAATGATCTACTGGCACGTCCGGCTCTCCGACAAGCAACCGACCATCGAGGTCCGGATCGCGGACGTCGCCATGACCGCCGCGCACGCGGCGCTCTTCGCGGTGGTCGTGAAGGGGCTCGTCGGGTGGGCGCTGCGGTCGCTGGAGGACGGCCTCACCGTGCCGTGGCTGCGCGGCGAGCTGCTGCGGGCGCAGTTGTGGCGCGCGGCTCGCGACGGACTCGACGGGGAATGCACGAGCCCGGCCGCGGATCGGTCCCAGCCGATCCGCCTGCAGCTGGAAATGCTGAACGAGTACGTGGCCCCGGGGCTCGGCGCGAGTGATCGGGCGTTCCTCGAGTCGGGGCTCGACACCGTATTGCGGGAGGGCACGGGCGCCGAGCGGCAACGGGCCGAGTTCGGGCGCGTCGGCACGCTGGCGGCGGTGGTCGACCTCCTGACGCGCGAAGTGGTCAGCTGACCGGGGGCGGCGGAGTCAGCTCGGTGACGCCGGCGGTGGTGGAGCCGATGTAGCCGGGATGCAGCAGTCCGGCGGGTCCGATGCCCGTGAGCAGGGCGCCTGCGCTGGTGTCCGGTCCGGTGCGCAGCGGACCGGGGTCGTCGATCAACGCCTCCACGGTCGCGGTGTCGACCAGGGTGAGGTCGATGCGCTGCCCGACGGGTTGGTAGACGGCGAGGACGACCGGATCGGGGTAGTGGGCGGCGGTGCGGCGCATGACGTGGAACGCGGGGTCGGTGCCCAGGGCGAGCACGGTGACCTCGGCGAACGACGCGAGCCGGTCGGCGAGCGCCCGGCCGGCGGTGTTGCGCCACGTACGCCCGTACAGGGTGAGCGCGTCGGACAGGTGACGTTGCTCGTTCTCACCTCGCGGGCTGCCGCCCGCCGGGTCGAGCAGGGCCCGCCACCGGTGTTCGTAGAAGTCGCACGCCGCGTCGAAGTCGCCGTCGGAGCCGGCCCCCGCAACGTCGCGATGCGAGGGCGATGCGGGTTCGAGGACGGATCGACCACCCGCGAACAGTGTCTCGGCGTGCCCGGAGGCCGAGCAGCGGGTCACCAGTTGCACCGACCATCGGAGGAGCAGCCCGTCGCGGCAGGTGTACCGGAAACTCAGCTCGTACCGGTGCCCTGCCGCGCGATCGTCGTCGAGGTCGATCATGTGCGCGTAGTCTTCGCGGGTGACGCCGTCCACCTCGGTTTCCGCGGTCATATGATCGAGTGTCCACCGCCGACGCGACCGCTGCGTGGCGATCGCCCGTGTTCGGCCTGCTCGGTCCCGGTTCCGGGGTGTCGGCGACCGTGTCCGCCCCACGTGGCACGATCTTCGCGTGAGCACTCCAACTCAGCTCGAACAGCTCCATCTGGTCCTCGGTGACGAGGAATTCCTCGTCGAACGCGCGGTGGCGCAGGTCATCGGCCACGTCCGCGCGAACGCGGACGTGGCCGCGGGCGCGGAGCTTCCCGTCAACCGGTTGCGGGCGGGTGATGCCGGGGCGGCCGAACTCGCCGAACTGCTCAGCCCCTCGCTGTTCGCCGAAGATCGCGTGGTGGTGCTGGAGGCCGCGGCGGAGGCGGGCAAGGACGCCGTGGCACTGATCCTGGACGCGGCCGGCGACCCGCCACCGGGCGTCGTCCTGGTGGTCCTGCACTCGGGCGGCGGACGTGCGAAAGCGATGACCGGGGCGCTGGAGAAGCTCGGAGCCGTGGTGCACCCCTGCGCCAAACTGAAGTCGGGCGACCTGATCGGGTTCATTCGCGGCGAGTTCCGCACCCTCGGGGTGCGGGTGTCGCCGGAAGTGGTGCAGAGCGTGTTCGAAGGAGTCGGCTCGAATCTGCGCGAACTGGCCGCCGCGTGCTCGCAACTCACCTCCGACACCGGCGGAAAGATCGACGTCGCCGCCGTCCAGCGGTACTACTCGGGCAAGGCCGAGGTGAGCGGATTCGACGTCGCGGACAAGGCCGTCGCCGGCGACACCGCGGGCGCGATCGAGGCGCTGCGCTGGGCGATGCTGCGTGGCGTGCCGCACGTGCTGCTGGCGGACGCGCTGGCAGATGCGGTGCACTCGATCGCCCGGGTGGCCCCGGCGGGGCGGGGAGACCCGTTCCGGATGGCGTCGGAACTCGGTATGCCGCCCTGGAAGATCAAGAAGGCGCAGGCCCTCGCGAAGGGCTGGACACCGACGTCGGTGGGGGAGGCGCTGCGCATCGTGGCCGCCCTGAACGCCGACGTCAAGGGCGCGTCGGCCGACGCGGACTACGCCGTCGAGAGTGCCGTGGGCCGCGTCTCCCGGCTACGACAGGTCTGACGGAGACACGACAACAGCCGCTCGGTCCGAGGATCGAGCGGCTGTTGGAGAGCCTACGACGGAAGAACCGTCAGATCTTGTTGATCGCCTGCGCGAGAGCAGACTTCTTGTTGGCAGCCTGGTTGGCGTGAATGACGCCCTTGCTGGCTGCCTTGTCGAGCTTGCGGCTGGTGGCGACGAGGAGCTCGTTGGCCTTGTCCTTGTCACCGGCCGCCGCAGCCTCGCGGAACGAGCGGATCGCCGTGCGCAGCGAGGACTTCACCGACTGGTTACGGAGTCGGGCCGCCTCGTTGGTACGGATCCGCTTCACCTGGGACTTGATGTTGGCCACGCGTAAAATCCTGTCGTCTTAAGCTGGTTACGGTCGAGAAAGCTCTGGGCGCACACATATGCACCGACAGGCGAGATTACCAGTGATCGGTGTCCGATCTCAAACCGGCGCCGGACGCGCCGACAAATCCTGCGGCTGTGCTGCTGAAGGGGTGTACATGTAGCAGCATGTCTGGGATGACGCCCCCAGCATCGAAGTCGTCAACAGTAACGAAATCGTCGGCAACCTCGAAAGCCCCCGTCCGAAAATCGGGGGGAAGCACGCAGGCGGGTGCGAAGGCATCGGGAACCCAGCCGCGGACGCGGGTGACCGCCCGGCCGCGCAAGCCCGCAGAACCCGCCCACGTGTTCGACGGGTACACCGACATCGGGCGCTACGGGCTGGCGTTCGACGAGATGTTCGACCGCGACGGCACCGTCCGCCCGCCCTACAAAGGCGTCTTCAAGGCGCTCGAGCCCGCGGACCGAGCCGATCTCGCCGCCCGATCCGACGCCCTCGGCCGGGCGTTCATCGACCAGGGCGTGACGTTCTCGCTGTCCGGTCAGGAGCGACCCTTCCCGCTCGATCTGGTTCCTCGGGTCATCGCCGCTGCCGAGTGGACGCGTCTCGAGAAAGGCATCAAGCAGCGCGTGCAGGCGCTCGAGATGTTCCTCGACGACGTGTACGGGGAACAGCGCATCCTGCGTGACCACGTGCTGCCGAAGCGGTTGGTCACCTCGTGCGAGCACTTCCACCGGGCGGCCTCCGGGATCGTCCCGCCGAACGGGGTGCGGATCCACGTCGCCGGAATCGACCTCGTCCGCGACGAGAACGGGGTGTTCCGCGTACTGGAGGACAACCTGCGTTCGCCGTCGGGAGTGTCGTACGTCATGGAGAACCGCCGCACGATGGCGCGGGTGTTCCCCGACCTGTTCATGTCACACCGTGTGCGGTCCGTCGGCGACTACGCCTCCCATCTGTTGCGGGCGCTGCGCGCTTCCGCCGCCCTCAACGAGGCCGACCCGACCGTCGTGGTGCTGACGCCCGGGGTCGCGAACTCCGCGTACTTCGAGCATTCGCTGCTCGCGCGCCAGATGGGTGTCGAACTGGTCGAGGGCCGCGACCTGTTCTGCCGCGACAACATGGTCTACATGCGCACGACCGAGGGCGAACGCCAGGTCGACGTCATCTACCGCCGCATCGACGACGACTACCTCGACCCCATGCACTTCCGCCCGGATTCCGTGCTCGGGGTGGCCGGCGTGCTGAACGCGGCCCGGGCGGGCAACGTCGTCATCTCGAGTGCCGTCGGCAACGGGGTCGGTGACGACAAGCTCGTCTACACCTACGTCCCGCAGATCATCGACTACTACCTCGGTGAGAAGCCGTTGCTCGCGAACGTCGACACATTCCGGTGCTGGCTCGACGAGGAGTGCGAACAGGTCCTGGACCGGGTCGACGAACTGGTGATCAAACCGGTGGAGGGTTCCGGCGGCTACGGCATCGTCTTCGGCCCCGACGCATCACCCAAGGAACTGAACACGATCGCCCGGAAGATCAAGGCGGACCCGCGCGGGTGGATCGCGCAGCCCGTCGTCCAGCTGTCCACGGTGCCCACCAAGGTCGGGGACGAACTGGTTCCCCGGCACGTCGATCTGCGGCCCTTCGCGGTCAACGACGGTGACGACGTGTGGGTGCTGCCGGGCGGGCTCACCCGCGTGGCCCTGCCCGAGGGGTCTCTCGTCGTGAACTCCAGCCAGGGCGGCGGCAGCAAGGACACGTGGGTGCTCGCGAGCAGGAGCTCCGACGAGGAGCGGGAACTCGCAGGTGAGGAGCTCGTGGCCGAGCCTGCGCAGTCCGCCGAGGCCGAGCAGGGACCCGAACTCAGCACGACTCAACTGCAACAACAACAGCAACAGCAGCAGCAACAGGGCCAGGGAGGTGATCGCTGATGCTCGCGAGGAACGCGGAATCGCTGTACTGGATCGGCCGGTACGTCGAGCGGGCCGACGACATGGCCCGCATTCTCGACGTCGCCGTGCATCAACTGCTCGACGACGCCTCGGTGGACCCGGACCGCACGTCCCGGTTGCTGCTGCGGGTGCTCGGCATCGAAGCGCCCGACACCGAACTCGACGTCCGGTCGGTGACGGAACTGGTGGCGTTCAGCCGCAACCAGGTGGGCTCGATCATCGACTCCCTCGCCAGCGCCCGCGAGAACGCGCGGGGTGCCCGGGAGGTCACGTCCAGCGAGATGTGGGAGTGCCTCAACACCACGTACAACGGCCTCGCCGAACGGGAGCGGGCGTCCAAGCGTCTCGGGCCGCACGAGTTCTTCCGGTACGTGGAGGAACGCGCGGCGATGTTCGCGGGTCTGGCCGATTCGACGATGAGCCGCGACGACGGATACCGCTTCCTGCTGCTCGGCCGCTCGATCGAACGCGTCGACATGCTCGCGCGGATGCTGTTGTCCCGTGCGGGCGACCGCCCGTCCTCGCCGGCGTGGGTGACGGTGCTGCGCTCCGCGGGAGCCCACGACACCTACCTGCGCACATACCGCGGCGCGCTGGACGCCAACCGGGTGGTCGAGTTCATCCTGCTGGACCGGCTGTTTCCGCGGTCGGTGTTCCACGCCATCCGGCAGGCGGAGTTGTGCCTCGCCGAACTCGACCACCAGCCCGACAGCCGCGTCGGACCCAGGGCCGAGGCGCAGCGTCTCCTCGGCAGGGCCCGCAGCGAACTCGAGTTCCTGCCGCCCGGCGTGCTCCTCGAGGATCTCCAGGATCGGCTCGCGGGGTTGCAGGAAACTTGCCGCGAGCTCGGAGAAGCCATCGCGCTGCAGTATTTTCACGCCGCGCCGTGGGTGGCGTGGACCGATGCACGGGCCGTCGGCGGCGAAGCCGTCGTGGAGGGAGAGCTGTGAGCTGGCGTATGAGAGTCGTGCACACCACCGGGTATGCCTACGACGCACCGGTCACGTCCTCGTACAACGAGGCGCGACTCACCCCTCGCGGTGACAGCAGGCAGACGGTGATCCTGAACCGGGTCGAAACGACGCCGGCGACGCGGTCGTACCGCTACACCGACTACTGGGGCACCGCCGTCACCGCGTTCGATCTCCATGCGCCGCACAAGGAACTCGAGGTCACCGGGCTGTCCGTGGTCGAGACCGAACCGTTCTGGGAGCCGGAGGAGAAGGTGGACTGGGACGAGCTGGTCAGCCCTCCGCTCACCGACCGGTTCAACGAACAGCTGAGCAACACGACGTTCGTGCCGCGCAGCCGCAAGCTCGACACGATCGCCCGGGACCTCCGCAAGGGCCGCACTCCCGACGAAGCCGTTGTCGCGGCGGCGGACTGGGTGCATCGGGAGATGGATTACGTTCCGGGCACGACGGGCGTCCACACGTCCGCGGTCGACGCCTGGGCCGAGCGGCAGGGCGTGTGCCAGGACTACGCGCACCTGACGCTGGTCCTTCTGCGCAGTATGGGGATTCCGAGTCGCTACGTGTCCGGCTATCTGCACCCGAAACCCGATGCGGCGGTGGACGACACGGTGGCGGGGGAGAGTCACGCGTGGGTCGAGGCATGGACCGGTGCATGGTGGGGATACGACCCCACCAACGCCGTCGCGGTGAACGAACAGCACGTGTCGGTGGGTATCGGACGGGACTACGCGGACGTTCCGCCGCTCAAGGGCATCTTCTCCGGTGGCCGGGCGACAGATCTCGAAGTCGTCGTGGAGATCACACGCCTGGCGTAAAGTGCCAGCCAGATCTCTCTGTGGAAAGCAGGACTAACGATCCATTTCGACGAAGGTGGGTTCAATGTCTCCAACCGCACAGGAATACGTAGAAGTCGAACCGATCTCGGATCTCAAGAAATACGTAGCAGAGGCGGTCGGTACGTTCGTACTCGTCTTCGCGGCGGTGGGTACGGCGGTCTTCGCCGGAGCCAAGGTCGGAAACCTCGGTGTGGCACTGGCATTCGGACTGACGCTCCTCTTCCTCGTCTACGCCATCGGCCCGATCTCGGGCTGCCACGTCAACCCGGCCGTCACCGTCGGACACCTCGCGCTCGGCCGGTTGTCCGTCGCGAAGGCGGGGTTGTACGTCGTGGCACAGGTCATCGGCGGTCTCGTCGCCGGAGTGGTGGTCTATGCGATCGCGCAGAGCCTGCCCTCGTACAACCGGGCCGCCGACGGTCTCGGCGCCAACGGCTGGGGAGCCCACAGCCCGTCCGCCATCAAGGGGCCGCTCGGCGGGGTCATCGAGAACGGGTACGGCATCGGTGCGGCGATGATCATCGAAGTCCTGCTCACCGCGCTGCTCGTGTTCGTGGTCCTCGCATCCACCGACCAGATCTCCGACGTCCCCCTCGCCGGTGTCTCCATCGGATTCACGCTCGCCGTGATCCACCTCGTGTCGATCCCGATCGACAACACGTCCGTCAACCCCGCCCGCAGTCTCGCCGTCGCGCCGTACCAGAACGGCGCGCTCGCTCAGGTCTGGCTGTTCATCGTGTTCCCGTTGATCGGTGGCGCGGTGGGAGCGCTGGTGTACCGGTCGCTGTTCGGCCGGTACGACCGACTGCAGAGCTGAGCACCCACCGACCCGTCCCGGACCGGCGCGCCCTGCGAGCCGCAATCCTCACGTGCGTCGTTCTCGCGCTCACCGGGGTGATCCCGGCGACCGCGACCGCCGAGGACGCGCCGCGGCGGGGACCGACATATGTGGCACTCGGCGACTCCCGGGCGGCCGGGCCGCTCATCGAGTTCTCCGAGCACCGCGACCTGTGCCTGCGATCACCGGACCTGAACTACCCGGCGAAGCTGGCGCGGCTGATCGGCGCGGCCACCGTCGTCGACGTCACCTGTTCCGCCGCGAAACCCGCCCACGTGATCAGCACGCCGCAGTTCGTGGGGACGGGATTCGCTCCGCCGCAGATCGACGCGCTCCGCCCGGACACCGACGTCGTGACGCTCAGCATCGGCGGGGGCGGTTCCAATCACCTGCCCGTGTCGGTGCGATGCGGCGCCGTCGTTCCCGGCGCAGATGCCGGTTGCCGCAACAACCCACGGGCGGAGCAACTCACGGTCGAGGGGATCGCGCAGATGGCGCCCCAGGTCGACGCCGTGGTGGCTGCGATCCTCGCGAAGGCGCCGAACGCCGAGGTCTACCTGATCGGGCACGGCGGCTCCGTCGGACGACGCGGCTGCTGGCCGAACCTGCCCGTGTCCGACGCGGACGCGGTCTGGCTCGAGCAATACTTCGCACGGTTCAACCAGATCTACGCCCAGGCCGCGGCCAGGTACGGCGTGCACTACGTCGACATCGCGACGGCCGCCGTGGACGGTGGGCACGACGCCTGCGCGCCGGCGGGACAGCGATGGTTCGAGGGCATCCTGCCGCAGTCACCCGCCGAACCGGCACACCCCAACGCGCTCGCGATGACCGCGATCGCCGAGATGATCGCCGAAGATCTAGGCCGGTGACCGCGTCACTGCCAGCTGAAGTCCGCCCGCAGACGCCGCGCCACGATCTCGAACGTGTCCCGGGCCATCACGGCACCCTCGCGGCGGATCCCCGCCTCCGGCACGTCCAGCACCCGGTCCAGGCGGATCCAGCTCGGACGGCCCTCCGCATCCCACGCCCCCGTGCCGACCGCGATCCAGTCCCGGTCGCCGTCGTGCTTGCTCTGCGAGGACAGCATCAACCCCATCAGGGTGTCGCCATCGCGTCCGACGACGAGCACCGGGCGGTCCTTGCCCTGGCTCGGATCCTCCTCGTACGCCACCCACGTCCAGACGATTTCGCCGGGATCCGCGCGACCGTCCAGGTCGGGGGAGTACTCCACCCTCCGTGCCCGATGGGCTGTCGGGGCGGAGTTCGCGGTGACCGGACGACCCGGGGCCGGCTTCGGCGCGGCGGCCGTCGACCCGGTCAGGACACCGGCCGCGCGGTCCAGCGCGCCGGACTTCTGCAACTGCTGGAGAAGCTGCGGGCCCTTGTCCCGTGCAAGTCGACCCAACGTCTTCCCGATGCTGCTCCACGTGCTCGCCATGGCCGCCGAGCTTAGTGCGTGTATGCCGCGGCAGCCGCAACGCGGTGGCTTGGATATCCTGACAGGTGACAGTGGTCCGGAACCGGGCCGGTGCCGGTCCAGGTAAGGGGTCCCCCATCAGCAGTTTCGCCGACAAGACGTTCACGGATCCTGCCCGGATCCGGAATTTCTGCATCATCGCGCACATCGATCACGGCAAGTCGACGCTGGCCGACCGCATGCTGCAGCTCACCGGTGTGGTCGAGGAGCGGCAGATGCGTGCCCAGTACCTCGACCGCATGGACATCGAACGCGAGCGTGGCATCACGATCAAGGCGCAGAACGTGCGGCTCCCGTGGAAGGTGGGCGACGAGGAGTTCGTCATCCACCTCATCGACACCCCCGGGCACGTCGACTTCACGTACGAGGTCTCGCGCGCACTCGAGGCCTGCGAGGGTGCGGTCCTGCTGGTGGATGCCGCGCAGGGTATCGAGGCCCAGACTCTCGCCAACCTGTACCTGGCGATGGAGAAGGACCTCACCATCATCCCGGTGCTCAACAAGATCGACCTGCCCGCCGCCGACCCCGACCGGTACGCCGAGGAGATCGCGCACATCACCGGGTGCGAACCGGGGGACGTGCTGCGCGTGTCCGGCAAGACCGGCGTGGGTGTGAAGGAACTGCTCGACGAGGTCGTGCGGCAGATCCCCGCCCCCGTCGGCGACCCCGACGGTCCGGCGCGCGCCATGATCTTCGACTCCGTGTACGACGCCTACCGCGGAGTCGTCACCTACGTGCGCGTCGTCGACGGCCGGATCTCGCCGCGCGAGAAGATCACCATGATGTCGACGGGCACCACCCACGATCTGATCGAGGTCGGCATCATCTCGCCCGAACCGAAGGCCAGTATCGGCCTCGGCGTCGGCGAGGTGGGTTACCTCATCACCGGTGTGAAGGACGTCCGGCAGTCGCGGGTCGGCGACACGGTCACCGCCGCGCGCGGCGGTGCGACGGAACCCCTCGTGGGGTACCGCGACCCCAAGCCGATGGTCTACTCCGGCCTCTATCCGCTCGACGGGTCGGATTATCCGGTGCTGCGCGACGCCCTGGACAAGTTGCGGCTCAACGACGCCGCCCTGGCCTACGAGCCGGAGACGTCGGTGGCGCTCGGGTTCGGTTTCCGTTGCGGATTCCTCGGACTGCTGCACATGGAGATCACCCGCGACCGCCTCGAGCGCGAATTCGGGCTCGAACTGATCTCGACCTCGCCGAACGTGGTGTACCGGGTGGTGATGGAGGACGGCTCCGAGCACGTCGTCACCAACCCGTCGTACTGGCCGGAGGGCAAGATCCGCGAGGTCTACGAGCCGATGGTGAAGTGCACCGTCATCGCGCCGAGCGAGTTCATCGGCGCGATCATGGAGCTCTGCCAGAACCGGCGCGGTGAACTCGGCGGCATGGACTACCTGTCCGAGACCCGGGTCGAGCTTCGCTACGAGATGCCCATGGGCGAGATCATGTTCGACTTCTTCGACGCCCTGAAGTCGCGGACCAAGGGGTACGCCAGCCTCGACTACGAGGAGGCCGGCGAGCAGCAGGCCGACCTGGTGAAGGTGGACATCCTGCTGCAGGGTGAGGCGGTCGACGCGTTCTCGTCGATCGTGCACCGCTCCGCGGCCGGCGCGTACGGCGGACGGATGACGTCGAAGCTGCGTGAGCTGATTCCCCGGCAGCAGTTCGAGGTGCCGATCCAGGCGGCGATCGGCTCGAAGATCATCTCGCGTGAGAACATCCGCGCGATCCGCAAGGACGTGCTCGCCAAGTGCTACGGCGGCGACATCAGCCGTAAGCGCAAGCTGCTCGAGAAGCAGAAGGAAGGCAAGAAGCGGATGAAGACCATCGGCCGGGTCGAGGTTCCGCAGGAGGCCTTCGTGGCCGCATTGTCGTCCGAATCGGTCGGGGACAAGCCGAAGAAGTAGCGCGATCGTGCGCGATCGCTCGGTTGGTTCTCCTCCGTCGACGTCTGATCGAAAGTAGGTGCGGCACGTGGCCCTCGAAACCTGGCTCACCCGGACACTGGGAATCGAGGTACCGATCTTCGGCGCCCCGATGGGCGGACGGGCCGGCGGGGCCCTCGTCGGCGAGGTGTCGAAGGCGGGTGGGCTCGGCCTGCTCGGCGCGGCGCGCTACGCCACCCCGGAGTGGGTGGCGAAGGAGACGGCGGTCGCGCGGAGCATCGGCGGCGACGCCTTCGGTATCGGGTTGATGACCTGGGCGCTCGACGACGACGACGCTCTGCTCGACGCCGCGCTGGCGGAGAACCCGCGGGTCGTGTCGCTGTCGTTCGGTGATCCCGCGCCCTACGTGGAGCGGGTGCACGCCACCGGGGCGCTCGTGATGTCGCAGGTGAACACGGTCGACGATCTGCGGGTCGTGGAGGCGGCGGGCGTCGACTTCGTCATCGCCCAGGGCGCCGAGGCGGGCGGCCACACCGGCCGGATCGGGACGTTGCCGCTGCTGCAGGAGATCCTGGACGCCACCGCGCTGCCCGTGCTCGCGGCCGGCGGCATCGCGACCGGCCGCGGTCTCGCCGCTGTTCTCGCCGCAGGCGCGGAAGGCGCGATGATCGGGACCGCGTTGCTGGCCAGCCCCGAAACCATCGGACCGGAGTACGCCCGCGACAAGCTGATCGCGGCGGGCAGCGCCGACACCGTGTACACGTCGGTGTTCGACCAGGCGCGCAGCCAGCCGTGGCCGGCCCGATGGGGTGGGCGGGCCCTGAGCAACGAGTTCACGTCCCGCTGGCACGGCGCACACGCCCCCGACACCGAACTCGCCGCCGCCTACGACCCCGCGAATCCCGACCTCGGTGTCGTGTACGCCGGGGAGGCGGCTGGTCTCGTCACGTCGGAGCGGCCGGCCGGTGTCGTGGTGCGGCAGATCGCGGCCGACGCGGAGCGGTTGCTACACCGTTTCGCGGAGTAACCGCAGTCGCAGGTCCTCGGCCTGATCACACCGCGTAGTGGGCAGGGTGGAAGCCGCTCGCCGCGGCCTCCTCGGCGCGGATGACGTGAACGACCGCGTTGATCAACGCCAGATGGGTGAACGCCTGCGGGAAATTGCCCAGGTGCCGTCCCGACCCGGGATCGATCTCCTCCGCGTACAACTCGAGGGGGCTGGCGAACCCGAGGAGCCGCTCGCACAGGCGCTTCGCGCGGTCGAGCTCACCGATCTCCACGAGCGCCGACACGAGCCAGAACGAACAGATCGTGAACGTGCCCTCCTTGCCCGTCAGCCCGTCGTCCGTGGTCTCCACCCGGTAGCGCAGCACCAGCCCGCCCTCGGTCAGCTCGTCCGCGATGGCGAGCACGGTCGCGCGGATACGCGGGTCGTCGGCGGGCAGGAACCGCAGGAGCGGAGCGAGGAGGAGTGAGGCGTCGAGTTCGTCGCTGCCGTACCGCTGGGTGAGGACTCCGCGTGCGTCGACGCCGTGCTCGAGAATGTCGGCCTTGATCTCGTCGGCCAGTTCGGCCCACTGGTCCGCGTAACTCGTCTCGCCCTGCTGCTCGGCGAGTTTCGCGCCCCGGTCGAGCGCCACCCAGCACATGATCTTCGACGACGTGAAGTGCTGTGGTTCGCCGCGCACCTCCCAGATGCCGCGGTCGGGGAGCTGCCAGTGCTCGATCGCCTCCTCGACCTGACGTTTGAGCATCGGCCACAGCGTTTCCGGCACCCGCTCGCGCGATCGCACGTGCAGGTACACGGAATCGAGGATCGTTCCCCAGATGTCGTGCTGATCCTGGTCGTACGCGCCGTTTCCGACCCGGACCGGACGCGCGCCGTCGTAGCCGGACAGATGCGGCAGCTCCTCCTCGACGAGGGTCCGCTCGCCGCCGACGCCGTACATCACCTGCAGCGGCCGGTACTTGCCGTCGTCGGCACTGGACACGTCGTAGAGGAACGCGAAGAAATCGTCGGCCTCCCGGTCGAGTCCGAGGCTGTACAGACCCCACAGCGCGAACGTCGAATCGCGGACCCACGCGTAGCGGTAGTCCCAATTCCGTTCACCCCCGGGGGTTTCCGGAAGCGACGTGGTCGACGCGGCGAGCAGCGCGCCGGTGGGGGCGTACGTCAACCCCTTCAGGGCAAGGGCGCTGCGCTGCAGGTAGCCACGCCACTTGTGGTCGGGGAAGCGGCCGGTCGTGATCCATTCCCGCCAGAACTTCGCCGTCTGCCACATCTTCTCGGCAGCCTCGTCGTACGTCTGCGGCGCAGGCAGGTGCGACCAGGACAGTGCCACGAACACGTTGTCGTCCTCGACCATCCGGGTCCGGGCGCGGGCCTCGCGCCCTTCCAGCCCGAGCTTCATGTTGCTGGTCAGCCGGAGTGTCGGGTGGTCGCCCGGGCCGCTCGACGTGCAGGTGGCGGTGGCTTCCTCGTAGACCTTGCCGGTGTACTCCCACACTGCGTCGCCGCGGTGGTAGTCGAACGCGGGCTCGCAGCTCATCTCGAGGTCCACGGTGCCGTTCACGCATTTGACGGTCCGCAGCAGGATGTGTTCGGCATCCCAGTCCGTGGGGGTGCGGCGGCGGGAGCGGGACCGCTGCTCCACGTTGTGCCACGGGCCGAGCACGAGTGCGTCGCGGACGATGAGCCACCCTGTCGGGGTCTGCCACGTCGTCTCGACGATCAGTCCCCCTGGCAGGTAGCGGCGGGCGGCGGGCACGTTCTGCCCGTACGGTGCGATCCGGAAGTGGCCGGCGCTGCGGTCGAGGACGGCGCCGAAGACGCTGGGGGAGTCGGGCCGGGGGATACACATCCACTCGACCGCGCCGTTCCGTGCGATCAGGCACGTGTTCTCGCAGTCCGACAGGAATGCGTAATCGTCGATCGGCGGAAACGCGCGACGGTGACGATGCGCGGCGGAGCGGGGTTGGTCGTCCGAGTGCGCATCGAGAGACACCATCTGCTTATCATCGGCTGTCGTCGTCGCGGCGTCCACCTGTGCGCCGACTCGGTGCCGGCGAACGATAGGGTGGCAACCGTGGACCGGATGGCGAGTTGGTGGGACGGCTTCGAGCTGTGGATCGCCGGGCTCCCGTTCGTTCCGCAGGTCGCTCTCGTGCTGCTGGTGATGGTGCCGGTGTGCCGAGGACTGGCGTGGCTGCTCGATCGTGGCCTGGCCGCAGTCTTCGTCCTGCTCAGGCGGGACGTCTCGAAGGTGGAGGAACCCTGATGCCGCGCTCCCGCGTCACGCTCGCGCTGCTCGCGCTGCTCGTCCTCGTCGTCGTCGCATGGCTGGTCACCCGGTAGATCCCGTTCGATGTGGGCGGTTGGTTCAGCCTCTGCTACAGTCCACGGCGTGTCTGAAGCCGCTGTACACCAGGTCCGCCATGAATTGGCGTTGATCGCTGTCGGCATGCTCGCAGTCGCCGACATCGACTGTTGTTGATTTCTCCTCGCACACAGCAATGCGTGCGGGTGACACCGCACCCGTTCGATCGGTCTCGCGCTGCTGATTTTCGTTCGCATTCCTGATGCCCGCTCGGGCGATCCCTGCGTTCCTCCTCTCGAACCCCCTCCCACGTTTGTGCACCACCCCTCTGTGACAGATCCCCAGGAAGGTTTCTCCCATGAAACGCCGTTCTCGCAGTCTTCTCACGGCCCTCGTGACGCTCGGAGCTGTGGCGCTGACCGCGTGCAGCGGCGGCGCCAGCGACACCGTCGGCAGCGACTCGGCCGGTGCCGACGGCAGTGCGGGCACCATCAACCTGTACGCGTACGCCGTGCCGAAGCCGGGCTTCGACAAGCTGATCCCCGCGTTCAACGCCACCGACGAGGGCAAGGGCGTGGCCTTCCAGCCGTCCTACGGTGCCTCCGGTGACCAGTCCCGCAAGGTCAAGGACGGCGCCGAGGCCGACTTCGTCAACTTCTCCGTCGAACCCGACATCACCCGCCTCGTCGACGCCGGCCTGGTGGACAAGAGCTGGAACCAGGACGCCTACAACGGAATTCCCTTCGGGTCGGTCGTCACCATCGTCGTGCGTGAGGGCAACCCGAAGAACATCCGCGACTGGGACGACCTGTTGCGTCCCGACGTCGAGGTCGTGACCCCCAACCCGTTCAGCTCCGGATCCGCGAAGTGGAACCTGCTCGCACCGTACGCGGCGAAGAGCAACGGCGGTCAGGACCCGGAGGCCGGTCTGGCCTACATCACCTCGCTGGTGAACGACCACGTGAAGATTCAGCCGAAGTCGGGCCGCGAGGCCTCGGAGGCGTTCCTGCAGGGCACCGGCGACGTGCTGCTCAGCTACGAGAACGAGGCGCTGTTCATCGAGGGCAACGGCGACCCCGTCGAGCACGTGACCCCGCCGACCACGTTCAAGATCGAAAACCCGGTCGCGGTGCTGTCGAACAGCAAGAACCTGGAGAAGGCCAACGCGTTCAAGGACTTTCTCTATACCCCCGAGGGGCAGAAGCTGTGGGGCGAGGCCGGATTCCGCCCGGTCGATCCCGCGGTGGCCACGGAGTTCGCCGACAAGTTCCCGGAGCCGGCCAAGCTGTGGACCATCGCCGATCTCGGCGGCTGGTCCAAGGTCGACTCCGAGGTGTTCGCCAAGGACACCGGGTCCATCGCAGTGATCTACGACAACGCAACCAAGTAAGACCGACATGAGCGACACGACGACGGCGACGGGCGGACGCGGCACCACGGTGCCGTCTCCGCCCGTTCCGCCTACGCGCAAGAAGGTCGCCCGGGTCACCGGTGCGGTGGGACCCCTCGGCATCGGCATCGCGACGCTCTGGCTGAGCATCATCGTGGTCCTGCCCCTCGCCGCGCTCACCGTCGCCTCGTTCGGCGACGGAATCGGCGGCTTCGTGGACGCGATCACCTCGCCCGTGGCGGTGGCGTCCCTGCGCGTCACCGTCGTGGTGTCGGTGGTGGTGGCCGTGATCAACGTGATCATGGGCACGCTCATCGCGTGGGTTCTGGTGCGCGACGAGTTTCCCGGCAAGCGGGCCGTCAACGCGCTGATCGACCTGCCGTTCGCGCTGCCGACCATCGTGGCCAGCATCGTGCTGCTGTCGCTGTACGGCCCGGAGAGCCCGATCGGCGTCCACCTCAACGCGACGCAGCCCGGTCTGATCGTGGCACTGGCGTTCGTGACGCTGCCGTTCGTCGTCCGCTCGGTGCAGCCGGTGCTCATCGAGGTGGACCGGGAAGTCGAGGAGGCCGCGGCCTCACTCGGCGCGGACAACGTGACGATCTTCCGGAGAGTCGTGCTGCCCACCCTGACCCCGGCGATCATCAGCGGCGCGGGGCTCGCGTTCGCCCGCGCGATCGGCGAGTACGGATCCGTCGTCCTGATCGGCGGAAACATTCCCCGAGAGACACAGGTCGCTTCCCAGTACATTCAACAGCAGATCGAAATCGATCGGCCGGCCGCCGCGGCGGCCGTGTCGGTGGCTCTCCTGGCCATCGCGTTCGTGACGTTGTTCGCCCTCCGGGTCTTCGCCAGCCGGGGGCAGCGTCGTGAGGAGCAGGCGGAATGAAGCTCTCTGGGTCCACCCGGATCACCCTGCGCGCAGTCGCGCTGCTCTACCTGTTCGGCCTGCTGGTGGTGCCGATCGTCATCATTCTGTTCCGCACGTTCGAGAACGGGATCGGCGCCTTCATCCAGTCGATCAGCACCCCCGCCGCGATCTCCGCGCTCAACCTGTCCCTGCTGATCGTGGCCATCGTCGTCCCGGTCAACGTGGTGTTCGGGATCGTCACGGCACTCGCGCTGGTGAGGGGCCGCTTCCCCGGCCGCGGCCTGGTGCAGGCGGTGGTCGACCTGCCGTTCGCCGTCTCACCCATCGTGGTCGGTGTGTCACTGATCCTGCTGTGGGGTGCCAACGGCTGGTTCGGCGGGCTCGAATCGCTGGGGTTCAAGGTGATCTTCGGGCTTCCCGGCATGGTCATCGCCACCCTCTTCGTGACACTGCCGTTCGTGGTGCGGGAGGTGGAACCCGTCCTGCACGAGATCGGCGAGGAACAGGAACAGGCCGCCGCGACGCTCGGCGCGAGCCGCTGGCAGACGTTCTGGCTGATCACACTGCCCGCCATCCGCTGGGGCCTGACCTACGGTGTGGTCCTCACCGTCGCCCGCTCGCTGGGCGAGTTCGGTGCGGTGATCATGGTGTCCTCGGGCTTCCCCGGGGTTTCGCAGACCCTGACCCTGCTCGTGCATTCGCGCTACATCGACGACCACAACACGTTCGGTGCGTACTCCGCAGCCACCCTGCTGATGGGCATTGCGCTGATCACCCTGCTTCTGATGACTCTGCTCGACCGCAAGAGGAGCACCACATGATTACCGTGACCGGCGCCCGGAAGAACTACGGGTCCTTTGCTGCTCTCGACGACGTCACCATCGACATCCCCTCGGGTTCGCTGACCGCGCTCCTCGGGCCCAGTGGTTCGGGCAAGTCGACGCTGCTCCGGTCCATCGCCGGACTGGAGTCCCTCGACTCCGGCACCGTCGTGATCGGCGGGAACGACGTCACCGACATCTCCCCGCAGAAGCGGGACATCGGCTTCGTGTTCCAGCACTACGCGGCGTTCAAGCACATGACGGTGCGCGACAACGTCGCGTTCGGTCTGAAGATCCGCAAGCGGCCCAAGCCGGAGATCGACAGGAAGGTCAACGAGCTTCTCGAGATCGTCGGCCTCGACGGGTTCCAGCACCGCTATCCGGCGCAACTGTCGGGCGGTCAGCGTCAGCGGATGGCGCTCGCGCGGGCCCTGGCCGTGGACCCGAAGGTGCTTCTCCTCGACGAGCCGTTCGGCGCACTCGACGCGAAGGTCCGCACGGACCTGCGCACGTGGCTGCGCCGGTTGCACGACGAGGTGCACGTGACCACCGTGCTGGTCACCCACGACCAGGAGGAGGCGCTCGACGTCGCCGACCGGATCGCGGTCCTCAACAAGGGCCGGATCGAGCAGATCGGCGAACCGGAGGACCTCTACGATCGTCCGCGCAACGACTTCGTGATGTCGTTCCTCGGGTCGGTGGCCAAGCTCAACGGTCAGCTGGTCCGACCGCACGACATCCGTCTCGGCCGCGATCCCGACCTGGCCCTCGCGCGGGAGGCCGGCACGGCCGAATCGCTCGGCGTCACCCGGGCCACCGTCGAGCGCGTGGTGCACCTGGGATTCGAGGTGCGGGTGGATCTGCGTAACGAGGCGACCGGTGAACCGTTCTCCGCGCAGGTGACTCGCGGCGACAGCGCGGCGCTCGGCTTGCAGGAAGGCGAGACCGTGTACGCGCGGGCGACGCGGGCACCCGAACTCCCGGAGGCCGAAGTTCCGGTCTCCCTGTAACTCCCCGCTGATGTAGGAGGCGACTGTGGCGACCCCGGTGAATCCCGTCCGTGACAACGTTCTGATCGTGCATTGGCACGACCTGGGCCGTCACCTCGGGTGTTACGGCGCGTCGGGGGTGCGGAGTCCGAACCTGGACCGGCTCGCCGCGGAGGGTGTGCTGCTGACGGACGCGCATGCGGCGGCGCCGCTGTGCTCGCCGTCGCGTGGCGCTCTGTTCTCGGGCCGGTACCCGCACAGCAACGGTCTGATCGGCCTCGCACACCACGGCTGGCAGTACCACGACGACGTCCGAACGCTGCCGTCCCTGCTGGCGGAGGCGGGCTGGTACACGGCTCTGTTCGGGATGCAGCACGAGACCGCGTACCCCAAGCGGCTCGGCTTCCACGAGTACGACGTGACGAACTCGTACTGCGAATACGTCACCGATCGGGCGTCGCGGTGGCTGGCGCGGTTCCCTCCGCAACCGTTCCTGCTGACCGCGGGTTTCTTCGAGACCCACCGCCCGTACCCGGTCGACCGGTATGTCCCCGCCGATCCCGAGGGTTTCGACGTTCCGTCGTACCTGCCCGACCGGCCGGAGGTCCGTGCGGATCTGGCCGGATTCCACGGGTCGATCGAGGTGGCCGACGCGGCCGTCGGCAGGTTGCTGCAGACGCTGGACGACGAGGGGCTCGACGACAGCACGTGGGTCGTGTTCCTCACCGACCACGGCGAGGCGTTCCCCGGTGCGAAGTCGACACTGTATGCGCCGGGCACGGGAATTGCGACGATCATCCGGCCACCGCGAAGGCTGCGGGCGACGCCCCGCGTCTACGACGACCTGTTCAGTGGGGTGGATCTGGTTCCCACCCTCCTCGATCTGCTCGGGATCCCGATCCCCGCGGCGGTGGAGGGCGTGTCCCACGCCGGGCAGTTGCTGGGCCGGTCGGAGGCGACGGCGCGCGACGTCCTGTTCACGGAGAAGACCTTCCACGACAGCTTCGATCCCATTCGCGCGGTGCGCACCAAGCAGTTCAGCTACATCGAGAACTACGCACCCCGGCCCAAGCTCGATCTGCCCCTCGACATCGAGAACAGTCTGTCCGGTGCGGCGCTGGGCACCGAGCATCTCGGGCCGCGTCCGAGCCGGGAACTCTACGACCTGGTCGCCGATCCCGGCGAGCGCGACAACCTGGCCGACACCGAGGACCTCGCCGGGACACAGGCCGAGTTGGCGCTGGAACTCGCGACGTGGCGGCGGGCGACGGGCGACTCGATTCCGAGCGAGGCGGAGGGGACGGCCTACGCCCGGAAGGCGATGGAGGAATACCTCGCCACACTCGGCCGGGTGCCGGACGTGCGTTCGGCCTACAGTTCGGCACGCGGAATCCTCACCGAGCCGCGGAGCGACGTAACCGCCGGGTAGCGGCCGGATGATGCGGTTCCGTCGCCGCGACCTGCACGGCAGTGGTGCACTGGAAGCGTGAGCGTCGACTGCCCGCGGTGTACCCCGCCGAAGCTACTGCGCGAGATGGTGCGCCGCCTCGGCCGCTCGGCGACGCTCCGCGGGTCCGGCGAGGCAGCGGTGACGGGTATCAACCAGGACTCTCGGCTCGTCCGGGCCGGCGACGTGTACGCGGCGCTGCCGGGGCGGCACCGGCACGGGATCGAGTTCGCGGTCGAGGCCGCGGCGCGCGGTGCTGTCGCGATGCTCAGCGACCGCGGGTCGGACGTCCTGCCGACGGTCGTGGTGGACGATCCGCGTCGTGTTCTCGGTCCGTTGGCAGCGTGGGTCTACGGCAATCCGTCCGAGGCACTCGACGTCTACGGCGTGACCGGGACGAACGGGAAGACCAGCACCGCGTATCTGCTGGACGCGGGACTGCGCGCGGCAGGTGTCGCCACCGGCATGATGACGGGGATCACCGTCCGGGGACCGAACGGGTCACGCACCGCGACCCGGACGACTCCCGAGGCGTGCGAACTCCAGCAGACCCTCGCCGCGTTCGCCGAGCACCGGATCGGCGCCGTCGCGATGGAGGTGTCGAGCCACGGCCTCGCTCTGCACCGAATCGACGGAACGTCCTTCCGGGTGGGGGTGTTCACCAACCTCGCCCGCGACCATCTGGACTTTCACCCCGACATGGACGCGTACTTCGCGGCGAAGGCCAGATTGTTCGAACCGGGGCATTGCGCCGCGGCAGCCATCGGCATCGACGACGAGTTCGGACGCCGCCTCGCCGCCACCGTCGCCGTGCCCCGCGTGACGTTCTCGTCGAGGACGGCGGCGGCCGACTTCCACGCGGCCGCCGTGCATGCGGACGAGGGCGGCACGTCGTTCACACTTCACGGCGCCGGGGCACGGAAACAGGTGCGGCTCCGGCTACTCGGAGTGCACCAGGTGGACAACGCACTGGCGGCGATCGCCGCCCTCGCGGCTCGCGGTGTGGACCTCGACTCGGCGGTCGGCGGGCTCGAGAACCTCGACACGGTGCCCGGACGCCTGGAGGCGGTGGACGCGGGCCAGCCGTTCCTCGCGTTCGTCGACTACGTGCACAACACGGCCGGTCAGCGACGTCTGTTTCCGTACCTCCGTTCCCTGACACGGGGCCGGGTCATCGCCGTCGTCGGGGCAACCGGTGAGCGCGATCCCGGCAAGCGGGTCCCGCTCGGTGCGACCGCAGCCCGTTTCGCCGACACGGTCATCGTCACCGACGAGAGTCCGTACTCCGACGACGCGCAGCGCCTGCGCGAGGACGTGGCGCGAGGAGCACGCAGTGGTGGCGGCGCCGACGTGCTCGTCCTACCCGACCGCGCCGAGGCGATCGTCGCCGCCGTCACTCTCGCCGCGCCGGGCGACGTCGTGGTGGTCGCAGGCCGTGGGCACGATCGGGTTCAGGCGTACGGACCGCGCCGGCGTGTGTTCGACGACCGGATTGCGCTCCACGAGGCACTCCTCCGGCTCGTCGCAGGCTAGGCCGGCAGCGTCTCGTGCCGGGCGAGTTCGGCGAGAATCCGCGCGACGAAATCGTCGAAACCGATGTCGATGTGGTCGAGTCCCTCGGCCTCGAACCAGTTGCGCCACTGCGCATCTTGATCGCGCAGAATGCGGACGAGGTGCGCGATGCCGCCCGCGTGGTATTCGGCGCCGTCGTGCGGGGCGGGCGGCGTGGCGTCGTCGCGCCACACCTGAGTCTGCACCGCCCGCCACATCGACACCGCCTGCGCGACGACGTCACGCCGGTAGACATGGATGAAGGCGAGGTCGCGGCCCAGGATGTCGTCGAGGGCGGACCGCAGGTCGTCGCCGGACCGGTCCGTAAGTCCGGCGGCGCGGTCGAGGACGAGCGGCACCTGATTCCACATCAGCTTTCCGCCCCACACCCCGTTGGGCGTGCGACCGAGGCTGAGCAGTTGATCGCGCCACTGCTCCGCGGTGCGGGTGTCGGCGGTCCCCGGTTCGAGCGGGGCGAGCAGTGCGAGCACCGTCTCGTCGGTGACGCCCTCGAACCACTGCCGCGGCTGCGGTGATCGATTGGTGGACGGCAGGTACTGGAAGAACTCCTCGGGGTTGCCGGCCACGGTCGTGGCGCGAAGGGATTCGACGAGCAGAGTGCTGCCGCTGCGCTGTGACGCGCACACGAGATATGGGCGTGGCTCCGACATGCCGGAAACTATAAACGCGAAATTCGGTGCCGAAATCTGGAGGAAATCGAATTGGTGTGATTGCAGCACTTGGCATTTTCTGCTGCGTGGGAGTGTCCGATATCAGCGCCGTGATGTTCTGTATGTCAGCAGGTCAGGGCAGTGTTCTGGACAGGAATTCGGGTCGCGCCCCGCCGGGGAAATGGCGCCGCGAAGCGTGAATATGAATCAGGATGATCGAAAAGGGGAGAAACGGATCCTGCCGGTGTTCAGCCTTTTCGGCAGATGAGCACCGGGCACCGGGCGTGGTGGATGAGGCTCTGGCTCGTCGAGCCCACGATCGACGCGGTGAACGGATTTCGCCCGTGACTGCCGACCGCGATCAACTGTGCACCGAACGAGTACTCGAGGAGTACCTTCATCGGCCCACCACGCTCGAGGCAGCGCGTGACCTCGACATCGGGATAGTTCTCGCGCCACCCGGCGAGGCTCTCGGCGAGCCACGCCTCCTCGTGCTGGACCAGATCGGACCAGTCGGTGAAGCGTCTTTCCTCCGAGTACCACGCACCGAGGGTGGAGTGCTCGGCCCAGGTGTGCACCGCGACGAGGGGAGCGCCGAAGAACGCCGCGAACTCGAACGCGTGGGCCACTGCCAGGTCGCTCAGTTCGCTGCCGTCCACCCCCACCACGACGGGCCGGGTTTCGCTGACCTCGTGGCCTTGGATGCCGCGCCAGACGACGACCGGGCATTCGGCTCGATTCGACACCCGCACGACATCGGAACCGGCAACCACCGATTTCATCTCGCTCGTGGCCGCGGGTCCGAGAACCAGCATCCGGGCCGTCTTGGACAATTCCACCAACGCGTGGGCGGGCGGGCCGGGGTGGGTACTGCGCTCCACGTCCAGGTCCCGCTGCCCGTCCAGGACGGTGCGCTCGGCGGCGTCGAGGAACTCGTCCCCTTCGGGGTGACCGTCCGCGGAATTCGGATGCTTGGGTAACACGTGGACGAGGCGCAGCGGCTCCTCGAAGCGCCTCGCCGCGGATGCCGCCCACGCCGCCGCCTCCAGCGCGCCGTCCGATCCGTCGATGCCTGCCACGATGCCGCGTCGAATCCGTGCTGTGCTCATGGGGCTGCTCCTCACCTCCATTCCAGTTTGGTCCAGGACGGCGTCGACGCGCCAGAGGCAAATCGGTCGGTAGCCGATCCCGGCACGATGTGCGAGGGATACTCGAGTGACGGCGAGCGACGACAGCCAGAAGGGGAGCGACGGTCCACCATGAAGAAGCGGACGAGCGGCTCGGACGAGGGAGGCGGAGGCGACTCTCCCTCGCAGTTGATAGATGCGCGCATCGAGGAGCTGGGTGACTGGCGGGGCGAGACGCTCGCCCGGATCCGCGCCCTCGTCACGAAGGCCGACCCCGACATCGTCGAGGAGTGGAAGTGGAGAGGAGTTCCGGTGTGGTCGCACGCCGGAATGATCTGCACCGGTGAGACGTACAAGAATGCGGTGAAGGTGACGTTCGCCAAGGGTGCTTCGCTGGACGACCCGTCCGGACTCTTCAACTCCAGCCTCGAAGGCAACACCCGGCGTGCCATCGATTTCCACGAGGGCGACACGATCGACGAGGAGGCGTTCCAGGCCCTCGTCCACGCCGCCGTGGCACTGAACACCTCCTAATCTACGGGCCAAGGGTTTTCGGCCGCTGCGATCCGGCTCACCTGGGGTTTCCCTGTGTTTCGGTGGGCGGTGAACCGGAGGCGCGGTTGAACCGTGTGTACTGCTGGGAGGTGGTGACCGATGCCGGATGCCCAGACCGAGCTGATGCACGCCCTGTACGAGGAGCATGCCCCCGCAGTGTGGCGATATGCCCTGCGGCTGACCGGCGACCGCGCCCGCGCCGAGGACATCGTGCAGGAGGTACTGCTGCGAGCCTGGAAGCATCCGAACGTGCTCGACCAGTCGGAGTCGTCGGCTCGGGCGTGGTTGTTCACGGTCGCCCGCAACCTCGTGTTCGACGAGCACCGCAGCGCCCGCTCCCAGCGTGAGATCGGGATGAGCTCCACACCCGAACGCGCTGCCCCGGACAGCTCGGACGGCGCTCTCGACGCCTGGATGATGGGTGATGCGCTGGCCCGGCTCAGCCCCGACCATCGTGCGGTCCTCGTGCTCGGCTACTACCGGGGAATGTCGACCAACCAGATCGCCGACGAACTCGGAATACCGGAGGGAACGGTGAAATCCCGCATGCATTACGGCTTGCGGGCCCTTCGATTGGCTCTGCAGGAAATGGGGGTGACCCGATGACGTTCGACGACTTCGAGTCGCACGAGGATCCCTACGTCCGCTGGGACGCCGCATACGTGCTCGGCGCGATGTCCCCGAGCGATCGGCGCGAATACGAGGCCCACCTCGCCCACTGCGCACAGTGCTCGCAGGCCGTGTCCGAACTGGCGGGCATGCCCGGGTTGCTGGCCCTGATCACACCGGACGAGGCGTTCGGCACGTTGCCCGGGAACGCTGCGCCCGAGGACGAGGAGTCGCCCGCACCGCGTGTGCTGACCCAGTTGGTGGGCACGGTGCAGCGGAGCAGACGCTACCGGCGAGCGGCGACGGCCCTCGCAGCGGCGGCCGCCGTGGTCGCCGTCGCCGTCCCCGTCGGGGTGCTGGTGACGCAGGACCACCCACCGGCCGCCCCGGTGACGGCCATGCCCGTCCCGGACCGCGCGAACACCACCGAGACGGTGTTCACGCCCGTGGTCCCGACGACGATCACCGCGAGCGCATCCGTCGCGTCGACGTCCTGGGGCACGGTCATCTTCGTCGAGTGCTCCTACGAGGACACGTGGCCCGGCGACGGTCGCTACGGCGCCGACACCGAGGGGTACGCGCTGACCGTCACCGACCGCTCCGGAGTGGTCACCACACTGGCCACCTGGACCGGTGAGGCCGGCAGGACGGTGCGGCCCACAGCCACCACCAGCCTGCCCGTCGACGCGATCGCGAGCATCGACGTCCGATCCGACGACGACCATCAGGTATTGCTGACCACGGCGTTGTGAGCGGGCCGCCAGGGAGCCGGGTCGGTTTTCATACCTCCTGCTCGCTCCACCGCCGTGTTTCGTTCATCACGAACGTTTTCCGGAAAAATGTTCTGCCACCGGTGAACCCGACCGGTTCGTGGTTCGTGTGTACATCCAGTGGGTGACCGCAGGTCGCCCCGTCCGATCCACGACACGGGGGTCTGCCGATGAATCTCACGGATCACGAGCCACGGAAAACTTGTCGCACCGTGCGCGTCGCCGACTACATCGTCGCGGTGCTGGCCGCGGAGGGGGTCGAGCACGTCTTCGGTGTGGGAGGCGCGAACATCGAGGACCTGTACGACGCGCTGCATCGCTCCCGCGACGTCGAGGGCGTCGTCGCCAAACACGAGTTCTCGGCGACGACGATGGCCGACGGGTATGCCCGGACCTCGAACCGGATCGGGGTGGTCGCGGCGACGTCGGGCGGGGGCGCGCTCAATGTGATCGCCGGGCTCGGTGAGGCATTCGCGTCCCGTATACCGCTTCTGGCGTTGGTCGGGCAACCGCCGACGACGCTCGAAGGGATGGGCGCATTCCAGGACACGAGTGGACTGGCGGGGTCGATCGATGCGACCCGGTTGTTCGGCGAGGTGTCCGTGTACTGTGCGCGTGTCGAGTCGCCGCTCGACCTCGAACGTCAGCTCGCCGAGGCGCTGGCCGCCGCGCGCCGCGGCGGACCGGCGGTTCTCCTGCTGCCGAAGGACATTCAGCAGGCGATCGGCGAGTTCCCGGAACCGCCTCGAACGGTCTCGACGGCACCCCGCACCACCACGACGGACGTCACGCGGCTCGCCGAAGCCCTGCGCGACGACTACGGACGGATCACCGTCATCGCCGGCGACGAGGTCGCGCGAGCCGGCGCGCGAACGGAACTCGCGGAACTCGCGCACGTGCTCGGTGCCCGGGTCGCCGTCACGCCCGACGCGAGGGACGTGCTCGATCCCGGGGCGCCCGGGCGGCTCGGGGTCACCGGCGCGATGGGGAATCCGGATGTGGTCGACGCACTACAGGCTTCCGATGTCTGCCTGCTCGTCGGCACGCGACTGCCGGTGATGGCACGGGGAGGTCTGGATGCCGTGCTCGAGAAGACGCTGGTGTACAGCGTCGGCTCGGCGAAGCCGTATCTGCAGGCCTGTCACGTGCCGACGCGGGATCTGCGGGCGACACTGCGTGGGCTCGTCACCGAAATCGGACCGGCGGCCTCGCGCGCGCCTGTCGCCCAGTGCGATCCGACCCCGATCGACGTGCCGTCGTCCGGCACGTCGGGCCTGCGCTACACGGACGCGGTGAAGGCGCTCTCCGCGGTGATGCCTGCGGGTGCCGACGTGTTCGCGGACGCCGGAAACACGGGTGCCGCTGTGGTGCATCACCTTCCGGTTACTGCCGGAGGCCGGTTCGTGGTGGCGCTGGGAATGGGCGGGATGGGCTACACGTTCGGCGCCGCGATCGGTTCGGCGTTCTCGCGCGGCCGACGCACGTTCGTGATCGCCGGCGACGGTGCGTTCTACGCGCACGGGCTCGAGATCCACACGGCGGTCGAGTACGACGTGCCGGTGACGTTCGTCGTGTTCAACAACAACGCCCACGCGATGTGCCTGACCCGCGAGCAGGTGTACTTCGAGGGCGCTTACACCTACAGCCGGTTTCGTCCCGCCCGCATTGCGGCGGGAGTCGGCGCACTGTTCCCCGGCTTGCCGTCCCACACGGTCGACACGCCCGTCGGCCTGGCCGACTCTCTCCGCGCCACGACCGACTCGGCGGGGCCCGCTGTCATCGAAGTCGCCTGCGACGCCGACGAGTTGCCGCCGTTCCTGCCGTTCCTGCCCGCCCGACAGCCGACCGAGAGATCCGAATCCCGAGAAGGAGTACGCCGATGACCGCCCGAGAGATTGCCCCGCTGCCCGACCTTCCCGCCGACCTGCCCGGCCTCGTCCGAATCGAGACCTCCGACCGTCAGGCGACGACACCGATCATCATGGACATGCTGAGGTCGGTGTATCCGCACGACCAGGTGTTCGGAAAGTACTGCACTGTCAACGAATACATCGACTGCCCGCCGGACGAGGTGTTCCGCTACCTCTCCCACACCCGCAGCCTCGAGGAATGGACGTACAGCCTCCGGGGATTCACCCCGGCCGGGGAACCCGGGCTGTGGCTCGCGTACGACCGCCTGGGCGACACCACCGAGATCTACACGCGCACCGTGGCACACCCGGCCGCGATGACCGTCGACTATCACTGCGCCTGGGACCAGGGCAAACACCTGTGGATGGTGTATCTGATGCGGGTGGTGGACGCGCGCACGGTCCTGGACGTCGACGGATCCGTCGTGTTGTGGACCAACTGCCACCATCCGTTCTACGACGACAATCCCTACCCCGAGACCGCCCCCGCGGACCGGGTTCCGTGGGTGGGCGACTTCTGGGACATGTTCGCCGCCGGACACCAACTGGAGATGAGCAATCTCAAGGCGATCTGCGAATACCGGTGGGCGAACGACCTGCCCGTGACCCCGACCTGGATGAGTGAGTGAGACATGGACACCGTCAGCCTGATCGACATTGCCGGCTACCTACCCGAGAACCGGGTGGGAGCAGACTATTTCGCCCAGTTCGCCGCCTCCGACCGGCTCGCCGAGAACATCATGTTCCGGGCGCCGAAATTCCGCCACCACATCGCGAGCGACGAGAACGCCGTCGACATGGCGGAACGTGCGATCGCCCCGCTGGTCGAGCGGAACGGCTCCGAACTCGTCGCCAACGTGGACATTCTCATCACCCACACCCAGCTGCCCGACGTCCCGATCCTGGGCACCGGCGGAGAACTCGCGCGCCGGATGGGAATCACCCCGGACTGGGTGGTGGACCTGCACAACGGCGGCTGCGCGTCGTTCGTGTACATGATCAAACTGGCCCGTCAGATCATGCAGACCGGCGACGCGTCGACCGCCCTGATCGTGTCGGTGCAGAACAGCGCCGGCCAGATCTTCACGCAATCGGACGTGCGCGCGCTGGCACAGTCGGCGGTGCCCGGTGACGGCGCGGGCGCATGCCTGCTGGTGAAGTCGGAGGCCGCGCCGGTGCTCGGGCTCGAGTGCCGGACCTACCCCGAGTTCGCCGGGGACATGACGGCCGCCGTCGATCCGCCCCGCAGGTACTGGGAGGCGGGCACCGGCCAACTGCACATCGGGTTCACCGAATCGAGGATCGCAAAGGTTTTCGCCCGCGGGAACCGGCTCGTCCCCGAGGTGGCGCTCGCGGTGTGCAAGCAGATCGGCATCACCCCGGACGCGATCGACACCCTGGTCACCAACCAGCCCAACCGGCTGTTCCTCCGCAACTGGCGGGACGCACTCGAGCTACCGGCGGAACGACACCCCGACACGTTCGACGAATGCGGGAACCTGTTCGGCGCCGCGATCCCCGTCACCCTCGACATCGAGAACCGGGCAGGCCGCATCCCCAACGGTTCGCTGGTGATGATGTCCGCGTTCGCGCACGCGGGCGACTTCGCCGGGGCCGGGGCGATTCGATGGGGCGCCGCCCCGGCGGGGGTGTGAGATGACGACGCCGACCGTCGCGGGACCCGGTGTGAAATTCGATCTCGCGCTGAGCGAGAACCCGTTCGCCCCGTTGCCCTCCGTGCTCGACGCGCTCGACGGTGTGATGCGCCGGGCGCATCGGTATCCGGAGTTCCTGCCCGACCGGCTGATCGAGATCATCGCGGATCACGAAGGGCTCGACGCCGATCAGGTGGTGGTGGGCGCCGGTGCCACCGGCGTCGCACTGCAGATCATGCGCTCGGTCGCCGGGCCGGGGGAGCGGATCGTGTTCACCGCCCCGACGTTCGACGGGTACCCGATCATGGCGCGCATCGCGGCACTCGACGCGGTGCCGGTACCGATTCTCCCGGACGGCGGGCAGGATCTGGCCGCGATGGCGGCCGCGATCGACGACCGCACCCGGCTCGTCGTCGTCTGCCGCCCGCACAACCCCACCGGGACGCTCGTCGACACCGCCGAGCTGGCGCAATTCCTCCGTCGTGTGCCGGACCGGGTGATAGTCGTCCTCGACGAGGCCTACGTGGAGTTCGTCGACCGCCGACTGGTCCTGGACGTGCATCGCATCATCGCCGAACACCAGAACGTCGTGTTCCTGCGAACGTTCTCCAAGGCGTACGGTCTGGCCGGGTTGCGTATCGGATTCGGCTTCGCGAATGCGGCTCTGGCGCGGACGATTCGAACGCTGCAATTGCCGTTCGGGATGGGCAGCGCCGCCGTTCCCGCGGTCACGGCGTCGTACGCCGCCGAGCACGAGCTCCGTGCCCGGGTGGCTGCCATCGTCGCCGAACGGGAGGAACTGTGGCGCACGGTGCGGGCGATGGGAATTCCCGTCCCGCGCAGTCGGGCCAACTTCCTGTACATCCCCGGAGAGGAAGTCGGTGACGCACTCGCCCGTGCCGGCATCCACGCGCGCACCTACCCCAATGGCGACGCGCGGATAGCGGTCGGGAGCCGGGACGCCGGGCGTGCGGTGATCGACGCGCTCAGGCCGACAGTGCCCGGTACCGCTGCAGCTCCGTGTGTGTCTGCGAGTACCGGTCGAGCATGACGTCGAGCAGTAGGGGGTGCGGTCCGATGGTGGCCGCGTAGGTGATGCCGGATCCGCAGGATTCCGCCGCACGGCTCAACCGGTCCGTGAGCAGTCCCGGAGCCAGGAACCACGGAGCGATCACGATGCGCGCGGCACCGGCCTGCCGCAGCGTCGAGATCGCCTGCTGCACCGTCGGTTCCGCCGACGTCGCGAAACACGTCACCGCCCCCGACCATCGGGTGCCCGCGGCGACCGATTCGGCCAGCTCGCGGGTTCGGTCGTTCGCGGCCGGGTCGGACGAACCGACCGCGGCGAGGACGATCCCGAGACCGGACTCGTCGACGGAACCGCCGGCCTCGCCGATGCGATGACGGACCGCCTCGACCAGCCGCGCATCGTGCCCGAGAACGTCCGCCTGCCGGACGTGCAGGTGGCGGTGACGGAGGCGGGCGGCGTCCAGGAGCGCCGGAAGGTCGACGCGTGCGTGGAACGCGCTACCCAGAAGCATCGGCACGACCACGGCGGAGGAATGCCCCTCGGCGGCGACCGCGTCGAGCACCTGGTCCACGGACGGCGCGTTGAGGTCGAGGAAGCACAACCGCACGTCGAGGTCCGGTCGCACCGCCCGGAGCGCCGACACGGCAGCCGCCACCACCCGCGCACTGCGGGGGTCGCGACTGCCGTGGGCGACAGCGATCAGCGGGGTCATCGCACTAGACGCGCTCGCCGAGCTCCACCGCTGCGATGGCATCTCCGACGAGGCCGGCCGCGAGCGTGTTGCCGCCGGCCGGGTCGATCAGCAGGAAGCTGCCGGTGTGGCGGTTCACGGTGTAGTCGTCCGCCACGATCGGCTCGGCGACCCGCACCGAGATCTTGCCGATCTCGTTGAGTTCCAACGACTCCGGGCTGGGCTCCGAGGTGAGCTCCTGCTCGTTGAAACGCTCGACGAGTGTGCCGACGATGGCCTGCGTGGTGCGGGTGCCGTGCTTGAGCAGCAGGCGCGCGCCGGGACGCAGTGGCTTCTCGGCCAGCCAGCAGACGGTCGCGTCGAACTCGCCGAGCGGTTCCGGGGCGTCGGCGGGGGAGGCAATGACGTCGCCGCGGGAGACGTCGACGTCGTCGGCCAGCACGAGAGTGACGCTGCGGCCGGCGTGGGCGCTGTCGAGTTCGCCGTCCGCGGTGTCGATGCGGGTGACCGTGGTGCGGACACCGGACGGCAGGATCACCACCTCGTCGCCCGGGGTCACCTCACCCGCGGCGACCTGCCCGGCGTACCCGCGGTAGTCCGGGAACTCCGCCGTTCGCGGACGGATCACGTACTGGACGGGGAAACGGAGACCGACCCGGTGGGGTTCGGCGTCGACGGGCACCGACTCGAGGTGCTCGATGAGCGTGGGGCCGTCGTAGTACGGGGTGTTCTCCGAACGCACCGCGACGTTGTCGCCGTGCAGAGCAGACACCGGGATCTCGACGACGTCCTCGGACGCCCAGCCGAGCGAACTGGTCAGCGAGTTGAACTCCGCCGAGATGTTCGCGAACACGGTGGCCGGATCCTCGACGAGGTCGATCTTGTTGACGGCCAGCACCAGCTTGGGGACGCCGAGCAGCGCGAGAACGGCGGCGTGCTTGCGGGTCTGCGAAATGACACCCTTTCGGGCGTCGACCAGCAGGATGACCATCTGCGCGGTGGACGCGCCCGACACCGTGTTCCGGGTGTACTGCACGTGCCCGGGAGTGTCGGCGAGGACGAACGACCGGCGGGGTGTCGCGAAGTACCGGTACGCCACGTCGATCGTGATGCCCTGTTCACGCTCCGCGCGCAGGCCGTCGACCAGCAGGGACAGGTCGGGAGTGGACAGCCCCTTGTCGACCGACGCCCGGGTGACGGCGTCGATCTGGTCTGCGAGAACCGATTTCGTGTCGTACAGCAGACGGCCGACGAGGGTCGACTTGCCGTCGTCCACGCTGCCGGCGGTGGCAAGCCTCAGAAGGTCGCTCATGATCAGAAATAGCCCTCTCGCTTGCGGTCTTCCATAGCCGCTTCGGAAACTCGGTCGTCGCCGCGGGTTGCGCCGCGCTCGGTCAGCCGGGACGCTGCGACCTCGGCGAGGATCGCCTCGTTGTCGCCGGCCTCGGAAAGAACTGCGCCGGTGGTGGACCCGTCGCCGACGGTGCGGTACCGCACCGACAGCGTCTGCAGGTCCTCACCCTCGGACGGTCCGCCCCACACACCGGGCGTCATCCACATGCCGTCGCGCTGGTACACCTCGCGCTGGTGCGCGTAGTAGATGCTGGCCAGTTCGACGTTGTCACGGGCGATGTACCGCCAGATGTCGAGTTCGGTGAAGTTGCTGAGCGGGAAGACGCGGACCTGCTCACCGGGGGAGTGCTTGCCGTTGTACAGGTTCCACAGTTCGGGGCGCTGCTTCTTCGGGTCCCACTGGCCGAAACTGTTGCGCAGCGAGAAGATGCGCTCCTTGGCCCGGGCACGCTCCTCGTCGCGCCGGGCGCCACCGAAGACCGCGTCGAAACGGTTCTCGGCGATGGCGTCGAGCAGGGGAACGGTCTGGAGGGGGTTGCGAATCCCGTCGGGGCGTTCGGTGAGCCGGCCGTCGGCCAGGTAGTCCTCGACCTTCGCCACGTGCAGGCGCAGGTTGTACTTGGACACGACGTGATCGCGGAAGTCGAGGACCTCCTGCAGGTTGTGTCCGGTGTCGACGTGCAGCAGCGCGAACGGCAGCGGTGCAGGCCAGAACGCCTTGATCGCCAGGTGCAGCAGCACCGTGGAGTCCTTGCCGCCCGAGAACAGGATCACCGGGCGTTCGAACTCGCCCGCGACCTCACGGAAGATGTGGATGGCTTCCGACTCGAGCGCGTCGAGCGTGTCGAACTGCGACCCGTCCAACTGCGGCCGGACGGCGGATTCGGCGAGGGAAGTGGAGATGTCGATGGTCATGAGGCGTGCAACCCGCATTCTGTCTTGGCCTGACCGGCCCAGCGGCCGCTGCGCGGATCGCTGCCGGGGGCTGGCTTGCTGGTGCACGGAGCGCACCCGATGGACGGATATCCCTCGTCGACGAGCGGATTCACCAGAATCGAGTGCTCGTCGATGTAGGACTGCATGTCTTCGTCGGACCACGCGGCGATCGGGTTGATCTTCACCAGACCGAACGCGTCGTCGAACGAGATCAGGGGGGCGTTCGCGCGGGTGGGCGCCTCGACGCGCCGGATGCCGGTCACCCACGCCTTGTAGCCGGAGAGGGTCTTCTTCAACGGGGCGACCTTCCGCAGTGCGCAGCACCGGTTGGGTTCGCGGGCGAACAGGTCTTTGCCCTCCGCCGCATCCTGTTCGGCGACACTCGCCTCGGCCCGCGCGTTGATCACGTTGACGCCGTACACCTGCTCGACGGCGTCGCGGGTGCCGATGGTCTCCGCGAAGTGGTAACCGGTGTCGAGGAACAGCACGTCCACACCGGGATGGACCTGGGCGGCGAGGTGGACCAGAACGCCGTCCTGCATGTTCGACGCGACGATGTAGCTGTTCCGATACCCCGTCGCTTCGCTCGCCCCGGCCCCGAACGTCTCTTCGGTCCACCGCAGCAGTTCGTGCGCGGAGGCACCCTCGAGACTTGCCGCCCCCTGCGCGGCAAGGAGCCGAAGGTCGTCCTGTGTGGCTGTGGCGAGATTCAACGCAAGTCTCCTTCGTCTGCGCGCACGACCCATTCCGCGAAGCGTTCACCCTCGTTGCGGTGCTTCACGAACTGGCGGACGACGCGATCGATGTAGTCACCGAGTTCGGTGCTGGTGACCTTGTGCTGGCGAAGCTTCCGGCCGAAGGCCGAATCGAATCCGAGGCTGCCGCCGAGGTGGACCTGGAAGCCCTCCACCTGGTTGCCCTCGCCGTCGTCGACGAGCATCCCCTTGAACCCGATGTCGGCGACCTGTGAGCGGGCGCAGGAGTTCGGGCAGCCGTTGATGTTGATCGTGATCGGCACGTCGAGCTGCGCGTTGATGTCGGCGAGCCGCTGCTCGAGTTCGGGGACGAGCACCTGCGAGCGCTTCCGCGTCTCCGCGAACGACAGCTTGCAGAACTCGATGCCCGAGCACGCCATCAGGTTCTTGCGCCAGTGCGACGGACGCGCGGGCAGGCCCACCTCGTCCAGGTCGGCGATCAGCTGCTCGAGCTTGTCGTCGGCGACGTCGAGAATGATCAGCTTCTGGTACGGCGTGAAGCGGATCTTGTCGCTGCCCGCCCGCTCCGCGGCGTCCGCGACCTTGGCCAGGATCGTGCCCGACACGCGACCCGCGATGGGGGCGACGCCGACGGCATTGAGACCGTTGCGGGTCTTCTGCACACCGACGTGGTCGATCGGCCGGGTGGGCTTCTCCGGCGCGGGGCCGTCGATGAGCTTGCGCTTCAGGTACTCGGTTTCGAGGACCTCGCGGAACCGCTCGATGCCCCAGTCCTTGACCAGGAACTTCAGGCGGGCCTTGTTCCGCAGCCGGCGGTAGCCGTAGTCGCGGAAGATCGACACGACGGCCTCCCACACGTCGGGAACCTCGTCGAGCGGCACCCAGACGCCGACCCGCTGCGCCAGCATCGGGTTGGTGGACAGCCCGCCGCCGACCCACAGGTCGAGGCCGGGACCGTGCTCGGGATGGTTGACCCCGACGAACGCGACGTCGTTGATCTCGTGCACCACGTCCTGCTGACCGGAGATCGCGGTCTTGAACTTGCGCGGCAGGTTCGAGTACTCGGGCTTGCCGATGTAGCGGCGGACGATCTCGTCGATCGCGGGAGTGGGGTCGAGGACCTCGGTCAGCGACTCGCCTGCCAGCGGTGAACCCAGGACGACGCGGGGGCAGTCACCGCACGCCTCGGTGGTCTTGAGGCCGACGCCTTCGAGGCGCTTCCAGATCTCGGGGACGTTCTCGACCTCGATCCAGTGGTACTGGACGTTTTCGCGGTCCGACAGGTCGGCGGTGTCACGCGCGAACTCGGTGGAGATGCCGGCGATGGTGCGCAGCTGCTCGACGTTGAGGGCGCCGGCGTCGCAGCGGACCCGCATCATGAAGTACCTGGCCTCGAGCAGGTCGATGTTCTCGTCACCGGTGAAGGTGCCGTCGTAACCCTGCTCGCGCTGGGTGTAGAGACCCCACCAGCGCATGCGGCCACGCAGGTCGCCTTTGTCGATGCTGTCGAAGCCCTGCTTCGAGTAGATGTTCTCGATGCGGGCCCGGACGTTGAGCGGGTTGTCGTCCTTCTTGGCCTGCTCGTTGGCGTTGAGGGGCTCGCGGTAGCCGAGGGCCCACTGGCCTTCGGCGCGTCGCCGGGCCGGCTTCGCCGTGCGCGTACGCGCGGGTGCTGCATCGACGGCAGCGGGGGAGGCGTCGGTGGTCGACGTCATGGAGCACTCCTGAATCTCAAGATGCACCGGCTGAGGCCGAGGAGGAGGGCTGGTCCTCGCTCGGGGCATTCGAATCCGGCCGGAAGTCGAGAAGAATGATGAACGGGCTGACAGGCTGAATTACTGCGCGATACAGGGCAGACAACAACAGCTGCAGACACGCTTGAGATCGACGTGACGACGCGCCACAAGTCGCACTCCGGGTCCGGTCATGCCGACCATTGTGCCACGTCAGATCGTTCACGCAGAGCCGGGCACCGATTTCCACCATTCTTGCGGGAAATATCACGAGGAGGGGCCCGCGACGGTCGGGTGGACACCGGAGGTGAGCCGACCATGGACACTGTAAGGGTGAACGGAACGAGCACTCCCACGGTCGGACGCGACGAGGCGGCGGCATTCGCGCTGCCCGGGAGTGCGCTGGCGGGGGTGGGGAGCCGCCCGTTCGGGATCTACGTGCACGTGCCTTTCTGCGCCACACGCTGCGGATACTGCGATTTCAACACCTACACGGCAGGCGAGCTGGGGACGTCGGCGTCGCCGCAGTCGTGGATGGAGGGGTTGCGCCGCGAACTCGACCTCGCCGCGCAGATGACGGGCGCCCCGGCCGTCGACACGGTGTTCGTCGGCGGTGGCACACCGTCACTCCTCGGCGGCGACGGACTGGCGGACGTTCTCGGTGCGGTCCGCTCGAGCTTCGGCCTCGCGAAGGGCGCCGAAGTGACCACCGAGTCGAACCCGGAGTCCACGTCGCCGGAGTTCTTCGAGCGGTTGCTCGCCGGCGGATTCACGCGGATCTCGCTGGGCATGCAGTCGGCGGCCCAGCACGTGCTGAAGGTGCTCGACCGCACCCACACACCCGGACGTGCGGTGGCGGCGGCGCAGGAGGCCCGGGCCGCCGGATTCGAGCACGTCAATCTCGACCTCATCTACGGAACGCCGGGGGAGCGCGACGAGGACCTCGACCTCTCGCTGGACGCCGTGCTGTCCGCCGGGGTGGACCACGTATCCGCCTACGCGCTGATCGTCGAGGACGGCACCGCGCTGGCGAGGAAGGTGCGCCGCGGGGAACTGCCCGCGCCCGACGACGACGTCCTGGCGTCGCGGTACGAGCGCATCGACGCGCGGCTCGCCGACGCGGGCCTGACCTGGTACGAGGTGTCGAACTGGGCATCGGCGGACGCCGCGACGGGGGAATCACGCTGCCGGCACAACCTGGGGTACTGGGACGGCGGGGACTGGTGGGGCGCCGGGCCGGGCGCGCACAGCCACGTCGGCGGTGTTCGCTGGTGGAACGTCAAGCACCCGGCGCGCTACGCGGACCAGCTGGCGGCGGGAAGTCTGCCCGTCGGTGGGAGCGAAAAGCTGACCACGGAGGACGTCCACGTCGAGCGGGTGATGCTCACCGCGCGGCTGCGGACGGGACTCCCGGTGGCGGAGCTGGATGCCGCGGAGCAGCGCGCGGCCGAGACCTTGGTGGCCGACGGACTGCTGGTGCGCGAGGGCGAGCACCTGGTGCTGACCGACCGTGGGCGGCTCCTCGCCGACGCCGTGGTCCGGACGGTGCTGCGCTGACGCTCAGCCCTCGACCGCTCAGCCCTCGACCGCTCAGCCCTCGAATCCTCAGGCCGTGACGATGCCGGGCATCTCGTCGTAGTCGAAGACGCGGGCGTGCAGCACGACGCGGTTTCGCAGTGCCGAGCGCACGGCCCGGTGCAGTCCGTCCTCGAGGTAGAGCACCCCGTGCCACTGGACCGCGTGCGGGAACAGGTCGCCGTAGAACGTCGAGTCCTCCGACAGCAGCCGGTCGAGCTCGAGAACCTTCGTCGTGGTGACGATCTCGTCCAGCCGCACCTGCCGGGGTGGGATCTTGGACCAGTCGCGCAGCGACAACCCGTGGTCCGGGTACGGCTTGCCGTCCATGACACCTTTGAAAATCATCGCCTCGTCATCCGCCCGTGGTCGTTGCCTCTGCTCGTCTCCGGTCACCACAGTAAGGCCTGAACCGGTATCGGCGGCGCGGCGATTAGACTGGACCGAGCCGAGATGCACGTGCATCTGCACGTAGCTCAGGGGATGTGGCGGCCGATCCGAACGAAGGTTCGGTGACGCCGCTGCTCGTGATGATCGAGAACTGGAGGTGGACGGCGATGTCGAGTACGGACGACAGACGGTTCGAGGTTCTCCGCGCCATCGTCGCCGACTACGTCTCGACCCAGGAGCCGGTGGGATCGAAGGCGCTGGTCGAGCGGCACAACCTGGGTGTGTCCAGTGCGACGGTCCGCAACGACATGGCGTTCCTCGAGAGCGAGGGCTACATCGCCCAGCCGCACACGAGTTCCGGCCGTGTTCCCACGGACAAGGGCTACCGGCAGTTCGTCGACCGCATCGCCGACGTGAAGCCGCTGTCGACGGCGGAGCGGCGCGCGATCCTCGGTTTCCTCGAGTCCGGGGTCGACCTGGACGACGTTCTCCGGCGCGGTGTGCGCCTGCTCGCGCAACTCACACGCCAGGTCGCGGTTGTGCAATATCCCACACTCTCGGCGTCGTCGGTCCGGCACCTCGAGGTGGTCGCGCTGACGCCTGCCCGCCTGCTGCTGGTGCTCATCACCGATTCGGGTCGAGTGGATCAGCGCATCGTCGAACTCGGCGACGTGCTCGACGACCAGGACCTGGCGCGGCTGCGCGGACTGCTCGGGGGCGCCCTCGACGGCAAGCGGCTGGCGGCGGCGTCCATCGCGGTCTCGGAACTCGCCGACGAGGCCCCGGAGGATCTGCGCGACGCCGTGATCCGTTCGGCCACCGTGCTGGTGGAAACGCTCGTCGAGCATCCCGAGGAGCGGTTGGTCCTCGGCGGCACCGCGAACCTGACCCGCAACGCTGCCGACTTCTCGGGAATCAGCGGGTTCCCCGGTTCGCTGCGCGCGGTCCTCGAGGCACTGGAGGAGCAGGTGGTGGTGCTCAAGCTGCTGGCCGCCACGCAGGACGCGGGCACCGTGACGGTGCGGATCGGTGAGGAAACCCAGGTGGAGCAGATGCGCGGCACCTCCGTCATCTCGACCGGCTACGGTGCGGCAGGCACCGTGCTCGGCGGAATGGGCGTGCTCGGACCCACCCGAATGGACTATCCGGGAACAATCGCGTCGGTGGCAGCCGTTGCGAGATACATCGGCCAGGTGCTCGCGGAGCGCTGACGGCCGGCCCCGGCGACAGCGCCGCCGTGGGGCGAGCACAGGTACCGGTAGCGAGATAACGAAGTAGAGAAGGACGAGAGACTCAACGTGGCACGGGATTACTACGCAACGCTCGGCGTCGATCAGAAGGCGACCGATCAGGAGCTCAAGCGCGCGTACCGCAAGCTTGCGAGGGAACTGCATCCCGACGTGAACCCCGACGAGGCGGCGCAGGCCCGGTTCCGGGACATCTCGACGGCCTACGAGGTGCTGTCCGATCCGGAGAAGCGTCGCATCGTCGACCTCGGCGGCGACCCCCTCTCCTCGGGTGGTGGCGGCGGCGGTGCCGGCTTCGGCGGCGGTTTCGGTGGCGGCCTCGGCGACGTGTTCGAAGCGTTCTTCGGCGGCGGAGGCGGTGCAGGCCGCGGGCCGCGCGGCCGCGTCCAGCCGGGCGCCGATTCACTCCTGCGCACCAGGCTGACGTTGGCGGAATGCGCGACCGGCGTGAGCAAGCAGGTCACCGTCGAGACGGCGATCCTGTGCGACAGCTGCACCGGTGCGGGCACCAACGGCGATTCCAAGCCGGTGCGCTGTGAGACCTGTGGCGGCGCGGGCGAGGTCCAGTCGGTGCAGCGTTCGTTCCTCGGCCAGGTCATGACGTCGCGGCCGTGCCCCACCTGCCGCGGCGCCGGCGAGACGATCCCCGACCCCTGCCACAAGTGTGGCGGCGACGGCCGGGTGCGGGCCCGCCGCGACATCACGGTGAAGGTGCCCGCGGGCGTCGCAGGCGGAATGCGGATCCGGCTCGCCGCGCAGGGCGAGGTCGGCCCCGGTGGCGGACCCGCAGGCGACCTGTATGTCGAGGTGGTCGAGCAGGCGCACGAGGTGTTCGTGCGCGACGGCGAAGACCTGCACTGCACGATCCGGGTTCCGATGATCGACGCCGCCCTCGGCACGACCGTGACGATCGACACGATCATCGACGGACCCAAGGAGATCACCATCGAGCCGGGAACCCAGCCGGGATCGGTGACGGTCCTGCGCGGGCACGGCATGCCGAAGCTGCGTTCCGGCATCCGCGGCGACGTGCACGCCCACCTCGAGGTCGTGGTTCCGTCGCGCCTCGACCACAAGGAGACGAAGCTTCTCCGCGAACTCAAGGACCTGCGCGACCGCGACGTCGCCGAGGTGGTCTCCACGCAGTCGCAGCACAGCGGCGGATTGTTCTCACGCCTGCGTGAAGCGTTCAGCGGTCGCTGACCGTGGCGGCGACGGTCTTCTTCCTCGACCCGCTGCCCGAGGTGGGGAGCACCGCGGTTCTGGACGGCCCGGAGGGCAGGCATGCCGCGACGGTGCGCCGGATCGGTGTCGGGGAGCGGATCGTGCTGGCCGACGGCCGGGGTGGTCTCGCCGACACCGAGGTGACGGGGGCCGGTAAGGACCGGCTCGAACTCACCGTTCACGAGCGTCGTCAGGTGTCGGCGCCGTCGCCGCGTGTGACTGTGGTGCAAGCGCTTCCGAAGGCGGAGCGGTCCGAGTTGGCGGTCGAGCTGGCCACCGAGGCCGGAGTCGACGCGATCGTGCCGTGGCAGTCGTCGCGTTGCGTGGCCCGGTGGGAGGGCCCCAAGGTCGCGAAGGGTGTCGCTCGCTGGCGTAGCGCGGCTCTCGCCGCCGCCAAGCAGTCCCGGCGGGCGATCGTCCCCGAGGTGTCGGAACTGCACCGCACCGCCGGGATGCTCGCCGTCGTCCGTGAGGTGGTCGGCCGGGGCGGCGTCGTCGCCGTGCTGCACGAGGCGGCCACCCAGAGCCTCGCCGAGCTTCCACTGCGCTCGGCGGCCGAGATCGTGCTCGTCGTCGGCCCGGAGGGCGGTATCTCCGAGGAGGAGATCGCCGCGCTGACGGACGCCGGCGCCGTCCCGGTGCTGCTCGGTCCGCACGTTCTGCGGACCTCGACCGCCGCGGCCGTCGCGCTGGGCGCCATCGGTGTCCTCACGGACCGCTGGGGCGCGGCCCCGCTAGCCTGACTGTCCGTGGACCGCATTCGCATCGCCTACGGAAACGAACCGCAGCAGTTCGGGCACTTCTACCCGCCCGAGGAGCCCGTGGCCGCCGCGGTCCCGGTGGTGATGGTCGTCCACGGCGGTTTCTGGAGCGGGAAGTACCACCTGAACCTGGGCACGAGCTTCGCGGTCGACCTCGCCCGCCACGGCGTCGCCGTCTGGAACATCGAATACCGCAGGCTCGGTGCGGGCGGCCGGTGGGACGAGATGTCCGCCGACGTTCTCGCCGCGCTCGACGCGATCGCCGGTCCGGTCGCCGAGCAGTCGCCCGTCCCGTTCGACCTGTCGAAGGTCCGGGTCGTCGGCCACTCCGCCGGTGGACAGCTCGCGGTGTGGCTCGCCGGGGAGAGGCAGACCACGGTCCGGCCGGAGCGGGTCGTGTCCCAGGCGGGCGCCCTCGACCTCGCGTCCGCGGGGGAGCGGGGCCGGCGGATCGGCTACATCGAGGATCTCCTCGGCGTCCCCTTCGACGAAGACCCCGATCGGTACCGCGCCGCGTCCCCACGGCACCGCATCCCCACCGGGGTGCCGGTGGTGTGCGTGCACGGCACGGAGGACGCGCAGGTTCCGGCGAAGGTGAGTGTGCGGTACAGCGAGGTCGCGCGGGCGGCCGGGGACCCGGTCGCGCTGCACGTCGTCGAGGGCGAAGACCACTACGCGTTCCTCAATCCCGAGACCGACTGCTGGAAGATCTCGCGGGACGCCCTGCTGTCCGACGCCGGTGAGTGCTCGGGCTGACGCCCGACGACGGGGCCCGCGTCGGCGGGCGAGGCGCGGCAGTGACCGGGCGGGCATCCGAATGTCCCGAAGTCGTGACGGCGTCGCGTAATCGGGTGGGCGCTGTGACCTGCGAGCGATAGACTTCCCTCAGCACGACGACCGTCGTGACCAACCAGGAACCGGGAAGAAGGCCATATTCCTCACGTGAGCGAACAAGACCAGAACGGCGAGACGTTCGGCGCCACGCGTCCGGCGGAACGCACCGTGCGTTCGAGTATCGATCTCCCACCCGAAACGGTCCCGCCTCTCCTCGGTTCTTCCGACGAGAATCTGCGCGCTCTCGAACGGGTCCTGGACGCAGACATCCATGTACGCGGCAACGCCGTCACGCTGACGGGACGGCCCGGCGACGTCGCGCTCGCCGAACGGGTCATCGCCGAATTGGGCTCCATCGTCGGTCGCGGGCAACCGCTGACCCCCGACGCGGTGCGTCGCACGGTCGGCATGCTCACGCAGGGGCTGAGCGAATCACCCGCCGAGGTCCTGACCCTCGACATCCTGTCGCGGCGCGGCAAGACGATCCGGCCGAAGACGCTGAACCAGAAGCGCTACGTCGACGCGATCGACGCCAACACCATCGTGTTCGGCATCGGGCCCGCCGGTACCGGCAAGACCTACCTCGCCATGGCGAAGGCGGTGCAGGCCCTGCAGACCAAGCAGGTGTCGCGGATCATCCTCACCCGCCCCGCGGTCGAGGCGGGCGAGCGGCTCGGGTTCCTGCCCGGCACGCTGCACGAGAAGATCGATCCGTACCTGCGCCCGCTGCACGACGCGCTCCACGACATGATGGACCCCGAGGCCATCCCGAAGCTGATGCAGTCGGGTGTCATCGAGGTGGCGCCGCTGGCGTACATGCGTGGCCGCACGCTCAACGACGCGTTCATCATCCTCGACGAGGCGCAGAACACCACCGCCGAGCAGATGAAGATGTTCCTCACCCGGCTGGGCTTCGGGTCCAAGGTCGTGGTCACCGGCGACGTCACGCAGGTGGACCTGCCGGGCGGTGCCCGGTCCGGGCTCCGCGCGGCCACCGAGATCCTCGGTGACATCGACGACATCTACTTCGCCGAACTCAACAGCAGCGACGTGGTCCGGCACCGGCTGGTGTCCGACATCGTCGACGCGTACGAGCGTTTCGAGGCGGACCGGGACGGCAAGGTCGAGCTCGGGAACCGCGCACAGCGGAGAGCGGCGCACTCGCGTTCTCCACGACGGTAGGGTGAGTGTCGCCGGAACCAGGAGGAAGCGACACACATGAGCATCGAAGTCTCGAACGAATCGGGCATGGACGTCTCCGAAGAGGAGCTGATCAGCGTTGCCCGCTTCGTGATCGCGAGGATGGACGTGCACCCCGCGGCCGAGTTGTCGATGGTCCTCGTGGACTCGGCCACCATGGCCGACCTCCACATGCGGTGGATGGACCTGCCCGGTCCCACCGACGTGATGTCGTTCCCGATGGACGAGCTCGAGCCCGGCGGTCGCCCGGACTCGCCCGAACCCGGACCGTCGATGCTCGGTGACATCGTGCTGTGCCCGTCGTTCGCCGCGGACCAGGCCGAGAAGGCCGATCACCCGCTCGCCCACGAACTCGCTCTGCTCACCGTGCACGGTGTGCTCCACCTCCTCGGCTACGACCACGCCGAACCGGAGGAGGAGAAGGAGATGTTCGGGCTGCAGAACCAGTTGCTCGAGGACTGGTACGAGGATCTGCGCAGGGCCGAACGCGACGCCGCACTCGCTGCCCGGGATCAGAAGCTGCTCGGCAAGGCCGGCTTCTTCGACTCACCCGACCAGTAACCGCCACGTGAAGGGTCTTCTGTGAGTAGCGCCATCGCGCTGATCGTCCTCGCGATCGTCCTCGTCCCGCTCGGTGGTGTCTTCGCCGCCGTCGATTCCGCACTCAACACGATCTCGTCCGCGCGCATCGAGGAGATGGCGAAGGAGGATCGCCCCGGCGCCACCCGCGTGCTCCGCATCCTGTCGGATCGCCCCCGCTACGTGAATCTCATGGTGCTGCTGCGCATCCTGTGCGAGATCACGGCGACGGTGGTGCTCGTCGGTGGCCTGTCCGATCTCCTCGAGCCGGTGTGGGCGCTCACGTTCACGGCGATCATCATGGTGCTCGTCGACTACGTGGTGATCGGGGTCGGCCCCCGGACACTGGGCCGCCAGCACGCCTACTCGATCGCGTTGATCACGTCGTTTCCCCTGCAGGTCATCGGAACTCTGCTCGGCCCGATCAGCCGCCTCCTGATCCTGATCGGTAACGCGATCACCCCGGGTAAGGGATTCCGCAACGGCCCCTTCGCCTCCGAGATCGAACTGCGCGAACTCGTCGACATGGCGCAGGAACGCGGCGTGGTGGCCGACGAGGAACGCAGGATGATCCAGTCGGTGTTCGAACTCGGCGACACGTCCGCCCGCGAGGTGATGGTGCCGCGCACCGAGATGGTGTGGATCGAAAACGACAAGAGCGCCGGACAGGCGACGTCGCTGGCTGTCCGCAGCGGACATTCGCGGATCCCCGTGATCGGGGAGAACGTCGACGACGTGCTCGGGGTGGTGTACCTCAAGGATCTCGTGCAGGAGACGTATCACTCGCGCGACGGCGGACGCAGCGTCCGCGTCGCCGACGTGATGCGGCCCGCCGTGTTCGTGCCCGATTCCAAGCCCCTCGACAGCCTGCTCGCCGAGATGCAGCGCGACCGCAACCACATGGCCATCCTGGTGGACGAATACGGCGGGATCGCCGGGCTCGTCACCATCGAGGACGTCATCGAAGAGATCGTCGGTGAGATCGCCGACGAATACGACCAGGACGAGACACCGCCCGTCGAGGATCTCGGCGACGGCATGTACCGGGTCTCCGCGCGCCTGCCGATCGAGGATCTCGGTGAACTGTTCGGCATCGAGGTGGAGAACGACGAGGTCGAAACAGTCGGTGGGCTCATCGGTTACGAACTCGGCAGGGTGCCGCTCCCGGGGTCGGAGGTCGTGTCGCACGGTCTCGTCCTGCGCGGCGAGGGCTCACCCGACGTGCGCGGACGGGTGCGCATCAGCACGGTCTTCGTGCAACGCGCCCCCATCGACGAGGACGACGACAGTGGCGACGGCGACCGGGAGGACGGCGATGACTGAACTGGGCGACGAAGACGCCACACTGGTCGTGCTCGCGCGAGGAGCGTTCGGCCGCACCGGAAGTGGTCAGGGCGCCGCCGTCCGCGATCTCGACGGACGCACCTACGCGGCGGGCGCGGTCGCGCTGGCGGCGTTGTCGCTGACCGCGCTGCAGGCCGCCGTCGCGGCGGCGGTGTCGAGTGGCGCCGAGGGATTCGAGGCCGCAGTCGTGATCGGCGGCAGCCCGGAAGACCCGGGCATCGCCGCCCTACACGAAGTCAGTGCGCAGGCGGCCGTCGTCTTCGCGCGAACCGATGGATCCGTGATCGAGGAGCAACATGAGTAAAACCGAATTCCGTTCCGGATTCGTCTGTTTCGTCGGACGGCCCAACACGGGCAAGTCCACGCTGACCAACGCGCTGGTGGGCAGCAAGATCGCGATCACGTCTTCGCGTCCGCAGACCACCCGCCACACCATCCGCGGCATCGTGCACCGCGACCACGCGCAGCTGATCCTCGTCGACACCCCCGGGCTGCACCGCCCCCGGACGCTCCTCGGCCAGCGCCTCAACGACCTCGTGCGCGACACCTACTCCGAGGTCGACGTGATCTGCCTGTGCATCCCGGCAGACGAGAAGATCGGCCCCGGCGACCGGTGGATCGTGCAGCAGGTCCGTCAGATCGCGCCGAAGACCACGCTCGTCGGCATCGTCACGAAGATCGACAAGGTCAGCAAGGACATGGTCGGGCAGCAGTTGCTGGCCGTGTCCAAGCTCCTCGGTCCCGAGACGGATGTCGTGCCCGTGTCCGCCGCCTCCGGTGAGCAGGTGGAGGTGCTGGTCGACGTCCTCGCGTCGAAGATGGAGGAGGGCCCGGCGTTCTACCCGGACGGCGAGCTCACCGACGAACCCGAAGAGACGCTGATGGCGGAACTCATCCGCGAGGCCGCGCTCGAGGGGCTCGGCGACGAACTGCCGCACTCCCTGGCCGTGGTCATCGAGGAGATCATCCCCCGCGAGGGACGCACCGAGAAGCAGGGCGAACTGCTCGACGTCCACGCCCTGCTCTACGTCGAACGCCCGTCCCAGAAGGGCATCGTGATCGGCAAGGGCGGCGCCCGCCTCCGCGAGGTGGGGACCAAGGCGCGGCTGCAGATCGAGAAGCTGCTCGGCACCAAGATCTTCCTCGAACTGCACGTCAAGGTGGCCAAGGACTGGCAGCGCGACCCGAAACAGCTGGGCCGCCTGGGGTTCTAGGTGGCTGCGCCGCCCGTGCGCGGTTGACGAGCCCTGAGACTCGTCAACCACTCACGGGGCCGGCGGCCCTCAGAAGGAGGAGCACCGACGTCGCGAAGTCCTGATCGCCGTCGCTTCCGGTCGCGAGTCTCCTGAGCTGCAGGCCGGCGATGGTGGCGACGATGGTCGGCGCGACGGACGCCGCGTCCGGGACGCCGAGGGCGGTGAGGATCGTCACCGTCAAATCGTCGTACGCGGCGAAACATTCGGCGGCAGCCTGACGCAGCTCGTGGTCACGTCCCGCCTGGATGTACAGCTCGAACGGGGCGATCCGCTCGGCGGAGAACGCCAGATCCTTCGCGACCTTCCCGGTGAGTGCCGCGGCGTCCTCGAGGCTCAGCCCCTTGTCCCGGTATCCCTCCGCCAGATCGGACAGCCGCTGCGTCTCCTCCGTCACGAACCCGGACAACGCGGCGCGCAACAGGTCGGTCTGCGTGGGGAAGTGGTACGTGATGGAGCCGAGCGACACCCCGGCCTGCGCGGCGATCCGCCGATTGGTCACGCCCGGAATGCCTTCCGTGCCGACGATGTGCAGCGCCGCCGCGAGGATGCGGTCACGGACGTCCGTCGAAGCCATCGGTCACCACCACCTCTCGGGACGTTCCAGGTCCCACCGCAGCACCGACTCGAGCTGGGCCGCGACCGACACCAGCAGCGGCTCGGCACCGTCGTGTCCCATCAGCTGGGCTCCGGTCGGCAGGTTGCCGGACGTGAACCCGGCCGGGACGTTCACGCTGGGCCAGCCCAGCACGTTCCACGGCCACGCGTACGGGCAGACCGCGGTGATCACCTTGTCCGTGGCCCAGGAGCTGATGCCGTCGATCCCCTCGACCCTCGGTGGGGGAGTCGCGGTGGTCGGGGCGAGGACGAGGTCGTACTTGTCGAAGATCGCCCCGACCCGTCGCTGCATCCTCGGCTCGGCGGCGCGGGCGGCGCGTAATGGCGCCCCGCGCAACAGTCGTCCGGTCCGGGCGTTGCCCTTCGTGCGGGGGTCGACGAGTGACGGGTCCGGGACCTTCCGCACCCAGTCGTCGATGCCGACCATCGACCGCGGGAGGAAGCCGAGCCCGAACATGATCCCGTAGTCGGGGTCGTCCACCACGACGCGATGCCCGAGCCTGCGCAGCGCCTCGGCGATCCGCGCGACGCCCTGGCGGACTTCGGGATGCAGTGACGTGGGGGTCGCGGTGAACGGGATCCGCAGCGACAGCGCGATGCGTAGCGGTCCGGGGTCGCGGCCGACGGCGTCGCTGACGGTGACCGGTGCGGGCGTGTGCAGGTCGCCCTCGTGCGGTCCCGATGCGACGTCGAGAAGCAGGGCCGCGTCGGCGACCGTCCGGGCCAGCGGGCCGTTGACGGTGAGGCCGTAGAACGCCTCGGCAGCAGGCCAGGTGGAGATTCGGCCGCGTTGCGGCTTGATCCCGACGAGGTTGGTCCAGGCGGCGGGGATGCGGATGGACCCGGCGCCGTCCGAACCGATCGCCGCGGACACCACACCGGCGGACACGGCCGCCGCGGCGCCGCCGGACGACCCTCCGGGGGTGTGGTCACCGTTCCAGGGATTGCGGGTGTACCCGAAGGCCGATCCGCCGGTGAGCGGCCACTGTCCCAGCTCGGGACTGTTGGTCTTGCCCACGACGACGGCGCCGGCGGCGCGCAGCCTTCGCACCAGCTCGGAGTCGCGCGCCGCGGGCGGGAAGTCGCCCGGGCACCCGAACGCGGTCGGCTCGCCGGCCACGTCGACGTCGTCTTTCACGGCGATCGGGACCCCGAGCAGCGGCAGGCGCTCACCGGCGGCGATCCGGTGGTCGGCCTCGGCGGCTTCGGCCAGTGCCGTGGTCCGGCGGATCACCTTGAACGCGTTGAGTGTCGGCTGGCTCGCGTCGATGCGGTCGAGGGCGGCGCGGGTGGCCGCGACCGACGTCGTGGCGCCGGAGGTCAGCGCCGTCACCTGCTCGACGAGTCCCGGGGCCCGATCCCCGTCGTCGTCGCGCTGCCGTCGATCGTCCAAGTGTTCCGCGCTCATGTCGCCCCTCCCCGTGACTGTTCGTTCGAACGAACAGTATCAGCCGAGATGTCGCCGGACTACCCCGCCGATCGCCTCGGCTGCCCCGCGGGCCCGCGATTCGGGCAGCCGGGCATACCCGCACACCAAGCCCCGCGGTCCGTCCGGGGTGGTGCGGTAGTCGGCGAGGCTCGGGACCGTCACACCGTGGTCCCGCAGCTCAGCCGACAGGGCGACGTCGTCGACGGAACCGGGCAGCGTGAGGACGACGTGGAGACCGGCCTCGATGCCGGCGAGCCCGACACCGCCCGTGTGGACCGCGGACAGTTGGTGCTGCAGTGCCGTGACGAAGGCGGCCCGGCGGGCCGAGTAGGTGCGGGAGGCGCGGGCGAGGTGCCGTGACAGCGCACCCGAGTCGATGAAATGCGCCAGCGCGAGGGCGGTGATCGAGCAGCACGCCTCACCGCTCGCGTCGAGGGCCCGGACGAGTCCCGGCCGCAGCGCCGGAGGGGCGATCACCCACGCCACCCGGATCGAGGGCGTGAGGATCTTCGACGCGGTGCCCACGTACGCCACGCATTCGGACCCGCGGTCGATGCTGCGCAGGGCGGGCAGCGCCGACACGTCGTAGCGGAACTCGCCGTCGTAGTCGTCCTCGATGATCACCGTTCCGGACGCTGCGGCGTCGGCCACGAGCCGGGCCCTGCGGCCCACCGGCATCCGGGCACCCATCGGATACTGATGGGCAGGCGTGCAGTAGGCCGCGGCGTCGGACGCACGCAGCAGCGCGGGGTCGAGGCCGTCGCCGTCCACGGACACGCAGCGCGTCCGCACCCCCGAACCGTCGAGGACGGTGCGGGCCCGGCTGTAGCCGGGCTCCTCGAACACCACGTCCCGGCCGTCGAGTCCTGCGGCGGCAACGAGAGTGCGGAGCGCAGCGCCCACTCCGGGGACGATCACCAGTTCGTCGGGGCGCGCGGCGATCCCCCGGGTGCGGCGTAGATGCGCCGCGAGAGACCGTCGCAACTCCGGGTGTGCGCCGGGGCCCGGGAGGTCCGACGTCACGGCCGCGGCGGCGGCCGACCGCCACGCCCGGCGCCAGTCGACGGTGGAGATCAGGGCGGGATCGGGGTGACCCGGAGTGAGATCCCAGAGCGCCGCCGGCTTCTCGGGGGCGGCGGAGGACGCCCGCTCCGAGGTTCGGGTGATCGTGTGCGAGGCGACGTGGGCGCGAGCCGCCACGTCGGCGCCCGGTGCGATCCGCGTGCCGGAACCGGCGCGGGCGTTCGCGTATCCGGACGAGCAGAGTTCGTCGTAGGCGTCGACCACCGACGCCCGCGCGACCGTCAGGTGTTCGGCCAGCGCCCGCGTGGAGGGCAGTGGGTCGCCGGGCCGCAGGCGACCCACGCGGATCTCGTCGAGGATCGACTCCGCGATGCGGTGCCGAAGCGGCGCGTCGGTGTCGGGGAGCCGCAACGTCAGGTGCAGTTCGGGGCTGATCCGGGGCATGGTCCTGACAATACTGGTCTGCCGATAATGGTGATTGTGGATCTGGATGGGTAATCCACATGGGGTGAGGATGGTCTCGTGGACAAGATCATGAGATACCCGGACCGTGCCCGCACCGAACGAGCGCAACTCGACGCCGTCCTCGACGCCGCCCCGATGGGCACCCTCGCCACCGTCGTCGACGGGCTGCCGTGGGCCGTGCCGATGCTCTACGCCCGCGACGGCGACAGGATCCTGCTGCACGGCTCCACCGGGGCCGGCGCGTTGCGGCAGGTGGCGGCGGGCGCACCGGCGGCGCTGTGCGTCGCGATGCTCGACGGAATCGTCGTCGCGGACACCCTGTTCGACTCGTCCGCCAACTACCGTTCGGCGGTGGTGCGGGGCAACCTCGTCACCCTCGGCGAAGACGAATCCGCCGACGCACTGAACGCGCTGTCGGACGTGCTGATCCCCGGCCGCAGCACGGAGGTCCGGGGGCACCGGCGCAAGGAACTCGCCGCGACACTCGCCCTCGCCCTCCCGATCACGGCGGGCCAGTGGACCGTCAAGGTGCGGGACGCACCACCGGGTGAACCCACCGAAACCAGCAGCGCCTGGGCCGGCGTGGTCCCCGTGCGGTCGGTCGCCGGTGCGCCCGTCCCGGCACCGTGGGTGGCGAGCAACACACCCGTGCCCGCGTCCGTGTCGCGGCTGACCCGGACCGCGTAAGGAAAGCGTCAAGAGCCGTAGGAGCCCCGTAAGCGCTTCGTCAGCGCCGCCTCTTTCGCCGAGATCGCGCGTGATGCTGGCATGACACCCCACAACCGTGGGGTGTCATGCCTGCGCTGAACCGCAGGATCAGTACGAAGAGGGATCCTCACATGGCCGATGTGGCCTACGTCGCGCTCGTCCTCGGCGGATTCGCCTGTTGCGCGCTCGTTCTCCGTGCCCTGCAGACCGGACGCGTGAAATGACGGGCGCCGGAATACTCGCGGTCGCGCTCGTCGCGATCGCCGCCGCGCTCGTCGTGTACCTCCTGATCGCGCTCATCGACCCGGAGCGGTTCTGATGACGCCTGCCCTGGCGGCCGGACTGCAGGTCGCTTTCGTCCTCGCGGTACTCGCGGTCGCGTACGTGCCGGTGGGCGACTACATGGCGCGCGTGTACGAATCACGCCGTCACCTTCGCGTCGAATCCGTGCTGTACCGCCTGTGCCGCATCAACCCCCACACCGAGCAGACCTGGTACGGCTACGCGGGCAGCGTGCTGGGATTCTCGGCGGCGAGTGCGCTGTTCCTCTACTCCCTGCAGCGCATCCAGGGAGTGCTGCCGCTGTCCGGCGACCTCTCCGGGGCCAGCCCCGCCGTCGCCTTCAACACCGCCGTGTCGTTCGTGACGAACACCAACTGGCAGTCGTATGCGCCCGAAACCACAATGAGCAACCTGACCCAGCCGGTCGGGCTCGCCGTGCAGAACTTCGTGTCCGCAGCGGTGGGCATGGCCGTCGCAGTGGCGCTGATCCGCGGGTTCGTCCGGGTGTCGCGCGGCGGTGAGATCGGCAACTTCTGGGTGGACCTCACCCGCGGCAGCCTGCGCATTCTGCTGCCGCTCTCCTTCGTGATCGCACTGATCCTGCTGAGCCAGGGCGTGATTCAGTCCTTCCACCCGGGCTTCGCGTCCACCGGTCTGGACGGCAACTCCGTCACCAACGCGCTCGCACCCGTCGCCTCACAGGAAGCGATCAAGGAACTCGGCACCAACGGCGGCGGGATCCTCGCCGCCAACTCGGCGCATCCGTTCGAGAACCCGACGCCGGTCAGCAACATCGTCGAGATCCTCGCGATCCTGCTGATCCCGGTCTCCCTCACCCGCACGTTCGGCACTATGGTCGGCGATCGCAAGCAGGGGCTGACCCTGCTCGCCGTGATGGGAATCCTGTGGGGATCGCTCCTCGCGGTCACGCTCGCGGCGGAGTCGGGTCGGCGCGGCGTCGCCGCCACCGCCGCGGGCGCGATGATGGAAGGCAAGGAGGTTCGTTTCGGAATTCCCGGTACGGCACTGTTCGCCGTGAGCACCACCGGAACGTCCACGGGCGCGGTGAATTCGGCGCACGACAGCCTGTCGCCACTCGGCGGCGGAGCCGTTCTGCTCAACATTCTGCTCGGTGAGATCGCGCCCGGCGGTGTCGGCACCGGGCTCTACGGAATCCTCGTCCTCGCCCTGATCGCCGTCTTCGTCGGCGGACTCCTCGTCGGCCGCACACCCGAATACCTGGGCAAGAAGCTGCGGCAGCGGGAGATCACGCTCGCCGCCCTGTCCGTGCTGGTGATGCCGGCGCTGGTCCTGATCGGCACCGGGATCACCGTGATCCTGTCCTCGACCACCGGCTACCAGGGCAACAGCGGCGACCCCGGAAGTCCCGGATCCATCCACGGGTTCTCGGAAGTGCTGTACGCGTTCGCGTCGGCCTCGAACAACAACGGCAGTGCGTTCGGCGGGCTGACGGTGACGAGCGACTGGTTCCAGACCGCCCTGGGCCTGTGCATGCTGTTCGGCCGGTTCCTGCCGATCATCTTCGTCCTCGCGCTCGCCGGATCCCTGGCGTCGCAGAAGAAGACCGCCGCGGGCGCCGGAACCCTGCCGACGGCGGGCCCGATGTTCACCGGGCTCCTCACCGGCACCGTCGTGCTCGTCGCGGCGTTGACATTCTTCCCGGCCCTCGCGCTGGGACCGATCGCGGAGGCTCTGCAATGAGTGTGAACGTGACCAGTCGTCCGGAAACCGGGGCGGCGACCATGACGCCCGAGGCCGGCCACGACCCGGCGCCCATGAAGGCGGGAATCTTCAGCCCCGCTCAGCTGGTGACGGCGCTACCGGGCGCCCTGCGCAAACTCGACCCCCGGCACCTCGCCCGCAACCCGGTGATGTTCGTGGTGTTCGTCGGTTCCGTCGTCACCACCGTCATGGCCGTCGCCGACCCGTCGGTGTTCTCCTGGGCTGTCGTCGCCTGGTTGTGGTTCACCGTGTTGTTCGCGAATCTGGCCGAGTCGGTCGCGGAGGGGCGGGGCAAGGCGCAGGCGGCGAGCCTGCGGAAGGTGAAGCAGGACACGGTCGCCCACCGGATCACGGTGAGCGGCCGGGTGGAGTCGGTGGCGGGTACCGAACTCACCGTCGGCGACCGGGTCGTCGTCGAGGCGGGTGAGGTGATACCCGGCGACGGCGACGTCGTCGACGGCATCGCGACCGTGGACGAGTCGGCCGTCACCGGCGAATCGGCGCCCGTCGTCCGCGAATCCGGCGGCGATCGGTGTGCCGTCACCGGTGGCACGACCGTGCTCTCCGACCGGATCGTCGTCCGCATCACCGCGGCCCCCGGACAGTCGTTCGTGGACCGGATGATCGCCCTCGTGGAGGGGGCGGCGCGGCAGAAGACGCCGAACGAGATCGCGCTGAACATCCTGCTGGCGTCGCTGACGATCATCTTCCTGCTGGCCGTCGTCGCGATCGGTCCGATGGGCCTGTACGCGGGCCAGGAGCAGGATCCGATCAAGCTGATCGCGCTGCTGGTGTGCCTGATCCCCACCACGATCGGGGCCCTGCTGTCGGCCATCGGCATCGCCGGGATGGACCGGCTGGTGCAGCGGAACGTCCTGGCGATGTCGGGGCGGGCGGTGGAGGCCGCCGGCGACATCGACACACTGCTGATGGACAAGACCGGCACCATCACGTTCGGTAACCGGCAGGCCACGGCCTTGCATCCCGCACCGGGGGTTTCCGCGATCGAGTTGGCCACGGCCGCACGGTTGTCCAGCCTCGCGGACGGCACCCCCGAGGGTCGCAGCATCGTGGACCTGTGCGCCCGCGACTTCGGGCTGGACCCGGCACCGTCCGAGGTGGAGAGAGCAGCGGAGTTCGTGCCGTTCACGGCGCAGACCCGGATGAGCGGACTCGACATCGACGGTGCCCGGATCCGCAAGGGCGCGAGCGACGCCGTGCTGACCTGGGTGCAGGCGCACGGCGGGCGCGCGGCGCCCGCGGTCACCGACAGCGTGAACCAGATCGCGCAGTCCGGGGGAACGCCGTTGGTGGTCGCCACCGTCCGCGGAGACGCGGCGACCGTCCTCGGCGTGATCGCGCTGTCGGACGTGGTGAAACCGGGCATCGCCGAGAGGTTCGCGGAACTGCGGGCCATGGGGATTCGCACGGTGATGATCACCGGCGACAACCCGTTGACGGCGAAGGCCATCGCGGCCGAGGCCGGAGTCGACGACTTCATGGCCGAGGCGACACCCGAGGACAAGCTCGCGCTGATCCGCAAAGAACAGGAGGGCGGCCGGCTCGTCGCGATGACCGGGGACGGCACCAACGACGCTCCGGCGCTGGCCCAGGCGGATGTCGGGGTGGCGATGAACACCGGCACGTCGGCGGCGAAGGAAGCCGGGAACATGGTGGATCTCGATTCGGATCCCACCAAGCTCATCGAGGTGGTCGAGATCGGCAAGCAACTGCTCATCACGCGCGGTGCGCTCACCACGTTCTCGCTCGCCAACGACCTGGCCAAATACTTCGCGATTCTCCCCGCCCTGTTCAGCGGCATCTATCCGCAGCTGGACACGCTGAACATCATGCGGCTGGCCACCCCGGAATCGGCCATCCTGTCGGCGGTGATCTTCAACGCCGTGGTGATCGTCGCGCTGATCCCGTTGTCGCTGAAAGGCGTTCGCTACCGTCCGGCGTCCGCGTCGACGCTGCTGGGCCGCAACCTGCTGATCTACGGCCTCGGCGGTGTGATTACGCCGTTCGCCGGTATCTGGCTCATCGACCTCGTCGTTCGTCTCATTCCCGGAATTGGGTGATCCCGCATGCGATTTCTCATCGGCCTGCTCCGGCAGACCTGGGCCGGACTACTCGTCCTGCTCGCACTCACAGCAGTCCTCGGTGTGCTCTATCCCGCCGCAGTGTGGGGGGTGAGCAGGATCGGCGCCGGAGCGGCCGAGGGGTCTGCGGTGCGCGACAGCACCGGCTGCGTCGTCGGGAGCCGGTGGGTCGGTGTCGACCCGCAGGTGCCGGCGGGGGAGCCGGATCCGTTATTCCACAACCGGGTCACCGGGTCGGTGGCCGATCAGGATCCGTTCGCGCCGGGAGACCCCGCTACCGCCCTGCCCACCAATCAGGGGCCGAGCAGCGAGATCCTGGCGACGTTCATCGCCGACCGGCGGGCGGCGATCGCCACCCGGGAAGGGGTGGACCCCGCCGAGGTACCGGCGGACGCGGTCACCGGTTCCGGCTCGGGCATCGACCCGCACATCAGCCCCGCGTATGCGGCGTTGCAGGTGCCGAGGGTGGCGGCGGAGAACGGCCTCAGCGAAACCCGGGTCCGGCAACTCGTCGACGAGAACACCGAGGGAAGGCAACTCGGCTTCCTCGGTGAGGAACGGGTGAACGTCCTCGGACTGAACCTGGCCCTCGGACTGACCGCTCCTGAGTGCACGGCCCCGACCGCTGGTGGATGATGGCGAGGTGAGCGGTACCGGAACCGACGGCGAGCGCCGGGACATCGAACGCCGACGCGGTGAACTGCGCATCTATCTCGGTGCCGCACCGGGCGTCGGCAAGACGTTCGCGATGCTCGGTGAGGCGCACCGCCGCCGGGAGCGGGGGTGCGACGTGGTCGCGGCCGTGGTGGAGACCCACGGCCGCGACCGCACGGCGGCGCAGCTCGGCGACCTCGAACTGATTCCGCCCAAGCTGATCGCCTACCGGGGCACGCTCGGCCGGGAACTCGATGTCGAGGCCGTACTGGCCCGCAGGCCGGCGCTGGTCCTCGTCGACGAGCTCGCGCACACGAACACGCCGGGCAGTGTCCACGAAAAGCGCTGGCAGGACGTGGAGATACTCCTCGCCGCGGGGATCGACGTCCTCTCGACGCTCAACGTCCAGCACCTCGAAAGCCTCAACGACGTGGTCCAGCGGATCACCGGCGTGGTGCAGCAGGAAACGGTTCCCGACGAGGTGGTGCGCGCCGCCACCCAGGTCGAATTGGTCGACATCACGCCGGAGGCTTTGCGCCGCAGGCTGTCCCACGGAAATATCTATGCCGCGGACAAAGTCGACGCGGCCCTGAGCAACTACTTCCGGAAAGGGAATCTCACCGCACTCCGCGAACTCGCGCTGCTGTGGGTGGCCGACCAGGTGGATGCCGCACTCGCGAAATATCGTGCGGAGAACAAGATCACCGACACGTGGGAGGCCCGGGAACGGGTGGTGGTCGCGGTGACGGGCGGACCGGAATCGGAGACGCTGGTTCGCCGCGCCGGCCGGATCGCGTCGAGATCCAGCGCCGAACTGATCGTCGTGCACGTGGTGCGCGGCGACGGCCTCGCAGGTGTCTCGGCCCCGGAGATGGGCAAGGTACGGACCCTCGCCGCGAATATCGGCGCGAGTCTGCACAGCGTCGTCGGCGACGACGTCCCGACCACTTTGCTCGACTTCGCCCGGACCGCGAACGCCACACAACTGGTGCTGGGCACGTCGAGACGCTCACGGTGGGCGCGGATCTTCGACGAGGGCATCGGCGCAAGCGTGGTGCAACAGTCCGGGTCGATCGACGTGCACATGGTGACGCACGGCGAATCCCACCGCCCGAGGCGCTTGTCGCCGGTGGGATCCCGTTCGCGCACGGCGATCGCCTGGATCGCCGCGGTCCTCGTACCGACCGTGGCCACGCTGGTGATGAGTGCCGTCGACCGTCGGCTCGGATTGGTCGGCGAGGGGGCCCTGTTCTTCATCGTGGTGCTGCTCGTCTCGCTGCTCGGCGGTGTCGCCCCCGCCGCGTTCTCCGCGCTGATCTCGGGTCTGTTCCTCAACTACTTCTTCACGCCGCCGGTGCGGAGCTTCACCATCGCCGAACCGGACAACTTCATCACCACGGTCGTGCTGCTCGTGGTGGCCGTCGCCGTCGCGGTCCTGGTCGACGCGGCCGCCAAGCGGTCGCGGGAAGCCCGCCGGGCGTCGCAGGAAGCCGAGTTGCTGGCACTGTTCGCCGGATCGGTGCTGCGCGGCGCCGACCTCGACACCCTGCTCGAGAAGGTGCGCGAGACCTACAGCCAGGATTCGGTCAGCGTGCTGCACCGGGACCGCGGTCCGGTGGGGTCCGTCGGGCCGCACCCACCGGTGAGCGTCGACGACGCCGACACCGTCTGCGAGGTGGGGGAAGGGGAATACGCGCTCGCCCTGCGCGGCAGCGAACTGCACGCCCGGGACCGTCGCGTGCTGCTCGCTGTCGCCAACCAGGCGGTGGGCATGATCCGCCAGACCGAACTCGCGCAGGAGGCGGGTCAGGCGCAGGCGCTGGCCGAGGCCGACCGGTTGCGGCGGTCGCTGCTGTCCGCCGTCAGCCACGACCTCCGGACCCCGCTGGCCGCGGTCAAGGCCGCCGCGTCCAGTCTGCGCAGCGACGACGTCGACTTCTCCCCGGAGGACACCGCCGAACTGCTCGCGACCATCGAGGAATCGGCCGACGTGCTGACCTCTCTCGTCGGCAACCTGCTCGACTCCTCCCGTCTCGCGGCGGGAGTGGTGACCCCGGCGCTGCGGCCGGTGTACCTCGACGAGGTGGTGCACCGGGCGCTGGTGGGTCTGGGAATCGGCGGCCGGACCGGGACCAGGGCCCGGGAAAGGGTGGAAGTCGACGTCGGAACGGTCACGGCGATGGCGGATTCGGGCCTGCTCGAGCGGGTGCTCGCCAATCTGATCGACAACGCACTCCGCTACGGTGAGGATTCCGTGATCCGGGTCGGTGCCGCGGCGGTGGGAGACCGCGCCGTCATCACCGTCGCCGACACGGGGCCGGGAATTCCGCGTGGGCGGGCAGACGAGTTGTTCGCCCCGTTCCAGCGGCTGGGGGACCGCGACACGACCACGGGAGTCGGGCTCGGGCTCTCCGTCGTCCGCGGATTCGTCGACGCGATGGGCGGGACCATCAGCGCCACCGACACCCCCGGCGGTGGTCTGACGATGGTGGTGGAGCTGGCCGGGGCGGGAGGGGAGCATTCATGACGAGAGTTCTCGTCGTCGACGACGAACCGCAGATTCTCCGCGCCCTGCGGATCAATCTGAGCGTGCGCGGGTACGACGTGGTGACGGCCGCGTCCGGTGCGGCCGCCCTGCGCGCCGCGGCCGAGCGGCCGCCGGACGTGATCGTGCTCGACCTCGGGCTACCCGACATGGACGGCACCGAGGTGCTGGCCGGCCTCCGCGGATGGTGCCCCGCACCGGTGATCGTCCTGTCGGCGCGGACGGATTCCGCCGACAAGGTCGAAGCCCTCGACGCCGGCGCCGACGACTACGTCACCAAGCCGTTCGGGATGGACGAGTTCCTGGCCCGGGTGCGTGCGGCCGCCCGCCGGGCGACGACGGTCGTCGACACGAGTGAACCTGTGGTGGAGACGGATTCGTTCACGGTCGATCTGGCGGCGAAGACGGTGCGGCGGGCGGGGGCCGAGGTGCACCTGACACCGACCGAGTGGGGAATGCTCGAGATGCTGGTGCGCAACAAGGGCAAGCTGGTGGGACAGAAGGAACTGCTGCGGGAGGTGTGGGGGCCGGCGTACGCCACCGAGACCCACTATCTGCGGGTGTATCTGGCGCAGCTGAGGCGCAAACTCGAGGACGACCCGTCCCATCCGCGTCACCTCATCACCGAGGCCGGGATGGGGTACCGGTTCCAGATGTGACTGGGCGTTGTGATCCTGCTCACGACCGATGATTCCGGCCGGCTCCGGGAGTCCTACCTTCGACCGCAGCATCACACTCGACCGGAGGAGCCACGAATGCCCGCACCGAAGACCCCGCAACCACTCGCGCACACCTTCACGGCGCCGATCCAGAAGGACGGGGCGTTCGCGACGTACGTGACCGTGCCGGACTCCGCCGAACTTCTCGGAACGCGGCGGCCGGTGAAGGTCGGCGGGACCATCGACGGCCACCCGTTCAATGCGACCCTGATGCCCTCGGGTGAAGGTCCGCACTGGCTTCCCCTGAAGATCGCACTGTGCACGCTGATCGGTAAGGACGGTGCCGGGGAGGAGGTGACGGTGCACCTCGAGCAGCGTTTCAGGTGACGCCGGGCGGCGTCCGGGTTTGATCCGGGGAGAGTGGGGTACGGATCACCCGGAAGCGGTCTGCGTTTCCGAACGGGTTTCGAGGTGTGTCGTGCCGATGTGGCCGCGGTTGTCGGGGTGGCTCCCCACTCTGGGGGTCGTGGTGCTCGTCGCCGCGTGCGGAGCGAGCGACGACGGCGGCACGAGCGAAAATTTCGCCGGCACCGTCGACATCGGCGGGGGTAGGCACATCCATCTCGAGTGTGCGGGCACAGGCGCACCGACCGTCGTGTTCGTGTCCGGTCTCCGGTTCGGTGCCGATCAGTGGACGACGACGGCCGATCCGGCGAGCACCTCGGCCTTCGACGGGGTCGCCGAGTTCACCCGAGTCTGCTCGTACGACCGGCCGGGAGTCGTGCTGGGCGACGACGCATTGAGCCGCAGCGACCCGGTTCCGCAGCCGATCACCACCACGGACGCGGTCGCCGACCTCCAGTCGCTGCTGGGCGCCACCGGCGAGGCCGGCCCCGGCCCCTACGTGCTGGCCGCCCACTCCTACGGCGGTCAGATCGCGAGACTCTTCGCCGGCACCCATCCCGACGAGGTGGCGGGCATGGTGCTGATCGACGCGCAGTCGGAGGAGTTGCAGACACTCCTGCCGCCGGAGCAGTTCGAGGAGTTCCTGCGGCTCAACACCCCGCAGCAGGACAGTCTCGACGAGTACCCGGACCTCGAGCGTGTCGACTTCGTCCGCAGCTTCGACGAGATCCGCGCCGCCGAACCGATCCGGCCCCAGCCGCTCGTCGTCCTCTCCGCCGACCGTTCGGTGGCGCCGCAGATCGCGGAGGGCATTGCGAACGGAAGCCTCCCCGCCGACATCGATCCCGGCTACGGCCCGGCCCTCGACGCCGTGCAGCCGAAGGCGCAGGCGGATCTGGCACAACTCGTCCCGGGTGCCACGCATGTCACGAACACGAACAGCGGCCACAACATCAACATCGAGCAGCCGCAACTCGTCATCGACGGAGTCCGCGACGTCGTCGACGCCGTGCGCGACGGGCGCACCGAGCCCTGACCGTCGCACGCGGCTCGGCCTGCGGAATGTGGTCGCCTCGACGTGGGAGACTGGACCGGTGAGGTTGTATCGAGACAATGCGGTGGTCCTGCGCCAGCACAAGCTGGGCGAGGCCGACCGTATCGTCACACTCCTCACCCGGCAGCACGGTCTGGTGCGCGCGGTCGCCAAGGGGGTGCGCCGCACGAAGTCCAAGTTCGGTGCCCGGCTCGAGCCGTTCGCGCACATCGACGTGCAGCTCTACCCCGGCCGCAACCTCGACATCGTCACCCAGGTCCAGACGGTCGACGCATTCGCGACCGACATCGTCGACGACTACTCCCGGTACACCACGGCGTGCGCGATCCTCGAGACCGCCGAGCGTCTCGCCGGTGAGGAACGGGCTCCGGCGCCGCAACTGCATCGCCTGACGGTCGGGGCGCTGCGGGCCGTCGCCGAGCACAACCGCCCGTGCGAGCTGATCCTCGACGCCTTCCTGTTGCGGGCCATGGGTTTTGCGGGATGGGCTCCCGCCCTCGACGACTGCGCGCGGTGCAGCGCCCCCGGACCGCACCGGGCATTCCACGTGGCCGCCGGGGGAGCGGTGTGCGTCCATTGCCGGCCGCCGGGCGCCGCCACGCCGTCACCGGGTGTCCTCGACCTGATGGATGCGCTGATCCGCGGCGACTGGGCGAGCACGGAGGACGTGCCCGAGTCGTTGCGGGGGCAGGCCAGCGGTCTGGTCGCGGCGCACCTGCAGTGGCACCTCGAACGGCAACTCCGCACTCTCCCGCTGATCGAACGCGCACGACCGCATGCGGCGGTAGGGGTGGAGAATTCGGTCAGGCAGGATGGGGACCGTGATTCGACGACGCGAACCTCGAGCCCCGCATGATTCCGGGGCCGAGCGCCAGATCCGGCTGCCGGACCCGCACCCCTCGGGTGCTCGCCCGCCGGGCCTGCAATCCGAACTCGTGCCCCGGCACATCGCGCTGGTGATGGACGGCAACGGCCGCTGGGCGCAGGAGCGGGGACTGCCCCGGACCGCGGGCCACGAACGCGGCGAGGCCGTGTTGATGGACGCCGTCTGCGGGTGCATCGAGATGGGCGTCGAATGGTTGTCGGCCTACGCGTTCTCCACCGAGAACTGGAAGCGCAGCCCCGAGGAGGTCCGCTTCCTGATGGGCTTCAACCGCGACGTGATCCGCCGTCGCCGCGACGAGATGCACGAGATGGGAGTGCGTGTGCGGTGGGCGGGCCGCCGGCCCAAGCTGTGGCGCAGCGTCATCAAGGAACTCGAGATCGCCGAGGAGCTCACGAAGCACAACACGGTCATGAACCTCACCATGTGCGTCAACTACGGCGGGCGCGCGGAAATCGCGGACGCGGCGAAGGAGATCGGCAGGCGGGTCGCGGCGGGGCAACTCGACCCGGAGAAGATCACCGAGGCGACCGTGGCCCGGTACCTCGACGAGCCGGACATGCCGGACGTCGACCTGTTCCTCCGGCCGTCCGGCGAGCAGCGCACGTCCAACTTCCTGATCTGGCAGTCGGCCTACGCCGAGATGGTGTATCAGGAGAAGCTGTTTCCCGATTTCGACCGCCGGGACCTGTGGGCGGCGTGTGTCGAGTACGCGTCGCGTGACCGTCGGTTCGGTGGGGTGAAATGACCGTCGACGGGGCGCCCGCGCTGCTGGCGCGCGCGGCGGACGCGCTCGAGCACTTCGCCACCGTCACCCGGGCGGAGGACGGTTCGCTGAGTTTCGAGTACGCCGGGGCGCTGTGCTCGATCAGTGCGATGACCCTCACCGAGGGCCTCGACGTGCTGTCGATGACGTGCGTGCTGGCCTGGGATCGTCCGGTCAGCGCGTCGCTGCACAAGAAGGTCGCGGAACGGAACAGCGCACTGCAGTTCGGTTCGATCGCGGTGTTCGCTCACGGCCGGCTCGCGGACGTCATCCTGCGCTACACGTTCCCCGCCGCCGGGCTCGAGGACGAGGCACTGACCACGATGCTGCTTCTCGTGCTCAGCGGCGCGGACACCGCCCGGCAGGGGCTGATCCCCTGACGCTCACTGCGTCGCGGTGCAGTCCTTGCAGAGGCCGAAGATCTCGATGGTGTGGCTGACGTCGGAGAAGCCGTGGGCGTCGGCGATCGACTGCGACCACTGCTCGACGGTCGGTCCCTCGACCTCGACGGTGTAGCCGCAGGCACGGCAGACCAGGTGATGGTGATGTCCGGACGAGCAGCGCCGGTACACGGATTCACCGGTGTCGGTGCGCAGGACGTCGACCGTTCCGGCGTCGGCGAGAGTCTGCAAGGTGCGGTAGACGGTGGTCAGCCCGATGCCCTCGCCGCGCTTGCGGAGTTCGTCGTGCAGTTCCTGCGCCGACCGGAACTCCTCGATGTCGTCGAGGAGCGCGGAGATGGCGCTGCGCTGCTTGGTAGCGCGTACTCCCACGACGACGGGTTTGCGCTGGCCGGTGTTCTGGGTCAAGGCTTCTGTCCTTCCTCGGCGTGCGCGACGGCGTCCACGACGATGTGGGCGAGGTGGTCGTCCACCAGGCGGTAGAGGACCTCACGTCCCGTGCGTTCGCCGCGGACGACGCCCGCGGCCTTGAGCACGCGAAGATGCTGGCTGATCAGTGGCTGGGTGACTCCGAGTGCCCCGACGAGTTCGTGCACGCACCGTTCCGATTCGCGGAGCTGGAGGACGATCGCGATCCGGACGGGGGCCGCGAGGGCGCGCAGGATGTCGCCGGCCGCCGCAAGGGTCTCCTTCGACGGCACGGGAGCGGGCGCCGCCGCCTCGAACGGATGCAGATCCCCGGGATCGATGACGCTCACCAGTGATCTCCTTCGGTGTGCCGGACAATGGACGGGACCGTGGCCGCGAGGCCGTCGGCCCGGGAGGATCACCCTCACCTTATTGCAAATCGATTCCATTTTGATATGCACGAATACGCATGTCAACCGGGTGGGTGAACCGACCGCGGTCGGGCAGATAGGCTGGGCTCCGAAAAGCGCACGTGAACCATGCATCTATTACCCAGATGGAGAGCACCCGAGTGGCACCGAAGTCCAAAGTCGAAACCGTCGTCAATCTCGCCAAGCGTCGTGGCCTGGTCTACCCGTGCGGTGAGATCTACGGAGGCACGAAGTCGGCCTGGGACTACGGCCCCTTGGGCGTCGAGCTCAAGGAGAACATCAAGAAGCAGTGGTGGCGCAACATGGTCACCAGCCGCGAGGACGTCGTCGGCCTCGACTCCTCGGTCATCCTGCCCCGCGAGGTGTGGGTGGCGTCCGGTCACGTCGGCGTGTTCAACGACCCGCTGGTCGAGTGCCTCAACTGTCACAAGCGCCACCGTCAGGACCACCTGCAGGAGGCCTACGCGGAGAAGAAGGGCCTCGACAACCCGGACGACGTCCCGATGGACGTCGTGGCCTGTCCCGACTGCGGCACGGTCGGTCAGTGGACCGAGCCCCGCGACTTCAACATGATGCTCAAGACGTACCTCGGCCCGGTCGAGAGCGAAGAGGGCATGCACTACCTCCGCCCGGAGACCGCGCAGGGCATCTTCGTGAACTTCGCGAACGTGCTCACCACGTCGCGCAAGAAGCCGCCGTTCGGTATCGGCCAGATCGGCAAGAGCTTCCGCAACGAGATCACGCCTGGAAACTTCATCTTCCGCACCCGCGAGTTCGAGCAGATGGAGATGGAATTCTTCGTCAAGCCCGGCGAGGACGAAGAGTGGCACCAGTACTGGATCGACTACCGCATGGACTGGTACACCGGGCTCGGCATCAACAAGGACAACCTGCGCCTGTACGAGCACGCCCAGGACAAGCTGTCGCACTACTCCAAGCGCACCGTCGACATCGAGTACCGCTTCCACTTCCAGGGCAGCGAGTGGGGCGAGCTCGAAGGTGTGGCCAACCGCACCGACTTCGACCTGTCGACCCACTCGAAGCACTCCGGCACCGATCTCAACTACTACGACCAGGCCACCGGTGAGCGCTACACGCCGTACGTCATCGAGCCGGCAGCCGGTCTCACGCGGTCGCTGATGGCGTTCCTCGTCGACGCGTACACCGAGGACGAGGCGCCGAACGCGAAGGGCGGCGTCGACAAGCGCACCGTGCTGCGTCTGGACCGTCGTCTCGCCCCGGTGAAGGCCGCGGTGCTGCCGCTGTCGCGTAACGCGGACCTGACGCCGAAGGCCAAGGATCTCGCCGCGACGCTCCGCCAGCACTGGAACGTCGAGTTCGACGACGCCGGCGCGATCGGCCGCCGCTACCGCCGTCAGGACGAGATCGGCACACCGTTCTGCATCACCGTGGACTTCGACACGCTCGAGGACCACGCCGTGACCGTGCGTGAGCGTGACTCCATGGCTCAGGAGCGGGTCGCGCTCGACCAGGTCGAGGGTTACCTGGCGCAGCGCCTCATCGGTTCCTGATCCGCCGTCACCTGCGCGCGCCGCAGGTGGCGGTCAGATAGTTCGTCAGGATTCGCCGGTTCTCCTCGGACACCGGGATGCGCGAGTATTCCGGTTCCGAGGAGCCGACGGCGATCCACAGCGGAAAGACGAAGGGCTTCTTCGCTTCCGCGAGGGCATGGGGATCGCAGCGCGCCGCGTCGATCGTGATGTCGACGCTCAGCCGGTCCTCGTCCGCCCGCATGGTGGCGGGCAGCGCGCCGTGCAGCGCATACAGGACGCTGCCGCCGATCTCGTCCACCCGGACGTCGCCCGATGCGGTTCCCCGGCTCACGACGAGCTGGGCGGGGAGGGGCGCGGTCGGCTCGGGCGGAGCCGCCGCCGGGATCAGTGTCACCGGCACGGCCCGCGCCAGATCCTGTGCGGCGCAGTCGTCGTCGTGAATACGGGAGAGGACGTCGTACGGGGCGGCGAGCGGCACCCGCACGGGCGAGCCGTCCCGATCGGCGACACCGATCAGGGCGTACGCCGGCTCCGGGGACGTGTCGCAGCGAACCGGGCCGTACTCGGTCTCGACATCGATCCGGTTGCCGGGGCCGAGTTCGACCTCGCGCCGCGTCGCGGGCGCCGCCTCGAAGCCGGGACTGTCCAACGCCACGGATGTCACGGCGACGGGCGCATCGCCGGTGTTCGCGATCCGCACGTGAATCCGCCCACCCGCCGCGTCGTCCTCCCGGCTGCGATAGGCCTCAGCGGACAGCGGGATCGCGTCGTCCTCGGCCGGGTTCCCGACCGCGCAGCCCGACAGGCCGCCGCAGGCGGTGGCCGCGACGCAGGCGAGTGCGACGAAGACTCGGGAGGACGTCAGAATCGGCCGCCCCCACTGATCCGGCCGGAGCTGCTCGGCCCGCCGAAGGACCGCGGGCCGCTGCTGCGGCCGCCGCCGGAGCCCCGGCTTCCCCAATTACCGCCGCCGCTGAATCCGCCGCGCAGGATGCTGTCGATCAGGATGCCGCCGAGGATCGCTCCGGTGGCATTCCCGCCACCGCTTCCGGGTCCGGGGCGCTGGCGGGACTCCCAGCGGCTCACGTCGTTCTGCGCCAGGCGCAGTGCGTCGGCCGCCAGGCCGGCCGCGGCCTGGGCGTGCTGAAGCGCGCGGGAGGCGTCGGTGGCGCGGAGTTGTTGCGCGCCCGCCAGGTGCCGCTGCGCCTCGGTGAGGCGGGTCCGGGCGTCCGCTCCCACCGCGCCGCGTCGGGTGCCGATGAAGTCCGACGCCGCCGTGACCTGCGACTGCGCGGCCACGATGTCCTGCTCGAGACGCTGCTGCGCACGTTCGGCCTGCTGCCGGGATTCCTGCGCCTCGGCGAGGACGGCGTCGAGTTCCGCGTCTGCCGTGACGATCTGGGTGAAGCTGCCGAGCGGGTCGGTGTCCGCGGCGGTGCGGGCCGCCGCCAGTGCTGCCTCGGCCGCGGCGCGGACCGAGGCGAGCCGGTCCCCACCCTGCTCGGTGAACTGGGCCGCGGCCGCGATCCCGGCCTCCACGTCGGCGATCGCGGCCGGCAGCGTGGCGATGGCGTGCCGGATGTTCTCCGCGGCGTGGTCGACGGCGTCGAGTAGCGTCCGGGCCTGTTCGAGGGCGCCCTCGGCTCCGCGGATCGCCGACACCGCCGGTCCCTGCTTCCCGGGCGGCAGGGCGATCGCGTCCCGGCCGTCGGCCACGGCCCGTTCCGCGAACGCGAGCCGCTCCTCCGCCATCGTCACGTTGTGGGCGACGGAAGCGAGTGCAGCGGCCGGGAATTCGGTCTGCAGGGTGGCGAGAGTCTGCGTGGAGTCGGGGATCCGCACGGTCAGCGCGACCATGTCGCGGGTGAGCGCGTCGAGCCGGTCGGGGGCATTGATCAGCAGGTCCCGGAGTCCGTCGAACTCCTGGACCCGCTCGTTGAGTTCGCGGTCGGCGCGCCCGCACGAGGTGATGATGTCGATGAGCATTTCCCGCTGCTGCTGCGGGGTCTCGGGGATCGCGTCGTCGAGTCGCTGACGGACGGTGAACGCGGCCGCGAGTGTCGCCTTCGCCGTATCGAACGCCGCCGTGAACGACGCCGTGGCCTGCTCGCCGAATTCGCCGCGGGCCAGTTCGAGTTCCTCCTGGCTCGTGCGCAGCGCGTCGTCGGTCTCGACGAGCACCTCCTTGGCGCGCTCGTCCAGGGTCGGCAGCGGGAGCGCCGTCAACGCGGCGGTGTCCTCGGGGCTGATGCTGCGCGCCGCCTCGACACCGGCCCGGGTGCGGTCGTGCTTCTTCTTCCGCGAATACAGCACGACACCCCCCGCACCCACGACGACGACACCGCCGCCGATCAGCAGTGTGCGCACCGACATTCCTTCGCCCGGAGTCATCGCGTCGCCCAGGCCGCCCGCCGCTGCGATGGCGCCTCCGGCCCAATCCTCCTCGCGCAGAGCGGGTTCCACCGCATCCACCCGGATCGACTCGGCCTCGTCACTGGTGATCTCCGACAGTCCGTCCGGCGCGATGAGGGCGTACTCGCGGTCGACCGTCGCGACCGCGAGCAGGGCGTCGCGGTCGCCGAGCGAGGAGGCCTGCGCAGTCTGATCCGCCCACGGACCGGCGCCGAGACCATTGAAGTCGGGCACGTACACCACCCACAACCGCACCTTGTGCTCGTCGTACAGCTGGTCGATCGCGGCCTGGACGTCGCTCTGCTGGTCGGCGTCGAGCACTCCGACGGTGTCCGTGATCTGACCGGGAAGACGGAACGGTGCGTCCGCCGCGGCGATCGCGGGAGAGAACAGGATCGCCACGAGAGTCAGGAGCGCGGAGACGGCGCCGAGGGCGGCGAACCGCCGAGCACGGGGCTGTCGGGGGCGGGACGACGGCGTCTGCTCGAGGCGCGGTGCGAGTGGCATGGCAGCAAATCTATCGGGTGTGGCGAGTCGTCATCGGGACAGTTCGGCGACAGCTGGCAGAATCAGGGAGTGAATTCTGCACCGAGCCGCGAACGCCACGACCTCCCGCGCCGTCCTGCGCGCCTGGGGTTCGCCGGCACGCTGGCCCGGTGGACCCGCCGCATCATCGCCGGCGTGGTCCTCCTCGCCGCCGCGCTGGTGCTGGGCACCGCGGTCCGGGTGTGGCAGGTCGCGCGGATCGACGACACGTCGGCCGCCGACGCGATCGTCGTGCTCGGCGCCGCCCAGTACTCGGGAACCCCGTCGTCAGTGTTCGAGGCCCGGCTCGAGCAGGCGTACAAGCTGTACGAGCGAGGGGTGGCCCCCGAGGTCATCACGGTCGGCGGCAAGCAGGAGGGCGACGAGTACACCGAGGCGGCGTCCGGCAAGAACTATCTGATCTCGCGCGGCGTCCCCGCCGACAGCATCACCGCGGTCGAGGAGGGGTCCGACACCCTGCTCAGCATCGAGGCGGTGAGTGAGGCGATGGGGGAGCAGGGCATCGACTCGGCGGTCCTGGTCAGCGACCCCTGGCATTCGCTGCGGACGCGGACGATGGCACGCGACGCCGGACTCGACGCCTGGACGGCGCCCACCCGGCAGGGGCCCGCCGTGTTCACCCGCGAATCTCAGTTGCACGGAATCGCCCGGGAGACAGGGGCGTTGATCTGGTACCAGCTCACCCACTTCTCGGCCGACTTCCCCTACACGGCGGGACAGTAGACATTCGATGACAGCACACACGACACCCCTCGGCGACGTGTACTCCGCGCACGACGTCGCCCGCCGGGTCCGCGAGGCACCGAAACGGGCGGGAATCCCGGGCAGCCAGATCGCGGCCGCGCAACACCGATCCGTCTTCTCCCGGGACCGCGCCCGCGTCCAGCACTCCGCTGCGCTCCGCCGACTCGCGGACAAGACCCAGGTGGTGGGCCCCCGGGACGGTGACACTCCGCGGACGCGGTTGACGCACTCGATCGAGGTGGCGCAGATCGGCCGCGGAATCGCCGACGGTCTCGGCTGCGATCCCGATCTGGTGGACCTCGCGGGCCTCGCGCACGACATCGGTCACCCACCGTACGGTCACAACGGGGAGAAGGCCCTCGACGAGGTTGCGGAAAGCTGCGGCGGGTTCGAGGGCAACGCCCAGAATCTGCGCATCCTCACGAGCCTCGAACCGAAGGTGCTGTACCCCGACGGGAGCAGTGCCGGGCTCAACCTGACCCGCGCGTCGCTGGACGCGGCGATCAAGTATCCGTGGACCCGGCCGCGCCCCGGCGCGAAGTTCGGGGCCTACGACGACGACGCCGACGTGCTCGCGTGGATCCGCGAGGGCGCCCCCGACGGCCACCAGTGCCTCGAGGCTCAGGTCATGGATTGGGCCGACGACGTCGCCTACTCCGTGCACGACGTCGAGGACGGCGTGATCGACGGGCGCATCGATCTGCGTTCACTGGCCGATCCGGTGGACCAGCGGGCACTCGCCGAGTTCGGTGCGTCGGAGTTCCCGGGACTCGACGTCGAGGAACTGGTCGAGGCCGCGACGCGGTTGAGTCTTCTGCCCGTCGTCGTCGAGGTGGGCAGCTACGACGGCACGCTCACCAGTTCGGTTGCCCTGAAGAACCTCACCAGCGAACTGGTCGGCCGGTTCGCGACCGCCGCGATCATCGGGACCCGCGACGTCCACGGCGACAAGCCGGTCGCCCGGTACGACGCCGACCTGGTGGTCCCGCCGGTGGTCGCGGCGGAGGTGGCACTGCTCAAGACGTTCGCACTGAACTACGTGATGTCGGATGCCGGCCACCGGGCGCGGCAGGCACGCCAGCGTGACCGCGTGCACCGCGTCGCGGAATGGCTGCTCGCGACCGCACCCGCCGGTCTCGACCCCATCCTGGTTCCCGCCTGGAACGCGGCGGCCGACGATCCCGCACGGGTCCGGGTCGTCGTCGACCAGATCGCCTCCTACACCGAGAGCCGGCTCGAACGCGTCGACAAGTCCAGTCTCGGAGCCCAGGCGAGCTGGGGCTGACAAAGTCGGAAGTCGGACCCGTCCGGCCGCCGCGGTGCTACGAATAGGTCTACAGACAGCTTGCACCCAATGGTCAGGGAGCCCGGATGAAGTCTGCAGTGCGCAAGATCATCGGTTCGACGTCCGCAGCGCTGGCGGTGGCGGTCGGTGCCGCCCTGCTGGCCCCACCCGCGGCACAGGCCGCGCCCGTGTACCCGTTCGCGGACCCCGATCCGTTCTACGGTGCGCCCGCCGACGTCGGGACACGCGCCGACGGTGACGTGCTGGCGAGCCGACCGGTCGCGGCCACCGGTTTCCCCACCGCCGACGCCTGGCAGGTGAAGTACAAGTCGACCAACTCCGCGGGGGCGCCCATCGCCGCAGTCACCACGGTGCTGGTACCCCGCGGCACTCCCGCGAACCGGCCGCTCGTGTCCTATCAGCCGTTCGTCAACGCTCTCGGGCTCGAGTGCGCGCCGTCGCACCAGCTGTTCAACGGCGGAATCCAGGAGGGGCCCGCCCTCAACGCCCTGCTCGCGCGGGGCTGGGCCGTCGCCGTGCCCGATCACCTCGGACCGACCAGCGCGTACGGGGCCGCGAAACTCGGCGGCCGGCTCGTCCTCGACGGCGTCCGCGCCGCGCAGCGGCTCCCGGAGGCCGGACTCGGTGGCAGTCCGGTCGGGCTGGCCGGCTACTCGGGCGGCGCCATGGCGACCAACTGGGCCGCGGCGCTCGCACCCACCTACGCCCCGGAACTGAACATCGTGGGCGCCGCCCAGGGCGGCACACCGGTCAACATCGGTGAACTGGCCGACCGCCTGGGCACCACCCGCTCGCAGGCGTTCGGCCTGGGTTTCGCGGCCGCCATCGGGCTCGAGCGGGAATACCCGACGCGTTCACCGCTGGGGGACGGCCTCAACGGCGCCGGACTCGACCTGCGGACGCAGATGAGCAACATGTGCACCGATTCGATCCTCGGCGCCGGTGCGGGGAAGTCGCTGCCCGACCTCACCAATGGTCCCGGGATCCTCGCCGATCCGTCCGGCCGCTCGGTGATGGACGAGAACAGCGTCGAACTGTATCCGGGAGTCCCGAGGACGCCGATGTTCGTCTGGCACGGCAGCGCGGACCCCCTCGTCGCCATCGGGCCGGTGCAGAACACCGTCGCCCGGTACTGCTCACAGGGTGCGCGCGTGCAGTTCGACGTGATCCCGGGCGCCGACCACGGAACCGCCACCATGCTCGGTGCCGGTCCCGCATTCGGCTATCTCGGCGACCGATTCGCCGGGATTCCCGCCCCGTCGAACTGCTGACACCGAGGCGGAAGTTCGGGCCGCGGAAGAGCGCCTAGACTGTCCTCCGTGGCTGGCAGAATCCCTGATCGTGACGTTGCGGCCATTCGCGAGCGCACACGGATCGAGGACATCGTAGGGGAGTACGTCTCCCTCAAGCGCGCGGGCGGCGACTCCATGAAGGGGCTGTGCCCGTTCCATGACGAGAAGTCGCCGTCGTTCCACGTGCGGCCCAACCACGGGCACTACCACTGCTTCGGGTGCGGCGAGGGCGGCGACGTATACTCGTTCCTCCAGAAGATCGACCACATCAGTTTCGTCGAGGCCGTCGAGCAGCTCGCCGACCGGTTGAACTACACCATCTCGTACGAGGGCGGCGGCACCTCGGTGCAACGCGACCGCGGCACCCGCTCCCGGCTGGTCGCGGCCAACGCGGCCGCGCAGGAGTTCTACTCGGCGCGCCTGCAGGAACCCGACGCGCAGGCGGCCCGCGACTACCTGACGGAACGGAACTTCGACGCGCAGGCCGCGCAGCAGTTCGGGTGCGGGTATGCACCCGACGGCTGGGACATCCTCACGAAACACCTGCTGGGCAAGGGTTTCGACGTCAAGGAACTCGAGGCCGCGGGCCTGTCGAAAGCCGGGCGGCGTGGTCACATCGACCGCTTCCACCGGCGCCTGCTCTGGCCGATCCGGAACCTGTCCGGCGACGTCATCGGTTTCGGCGCCCGCAAGTTGTTCGACGACGACACCATGCCCGGCAAGTACGTCAACACGCCGGAAACCATGCTGTACAAGAAGTCTCAGGTGCTGTTCGGGCTCGACCTCGCCAAGCGCGACATCGCCAAGGGGCATCAGGCCGTGGTGGTCGAGGGATATACCGACGTCATGGCGATGCACCTGGCCGGGGTCAAGACCGCCGTCGCCGCCTGCGGCACCGCCTTCGGTGAGGACCACCTCGCGATGCTGCGGCGACTGCTGATGGACGACAGCTACTTTCGCGGCGAGATCATCTACACCTTCGACGGCGACGCCGCCGGCCAGGCCGCGGCGATGAAGGCGTTCGAGGGTGACCAGAAGATGGCCGGGCAGACCTTCGTCGCCGTGGCACCCGAGGGCATGGACCCGTGCGAGCTGAGGCAGAAGTCCGGTGACGCCGCGGTCCGCGACCTGGTGGCGCGTCGCACACCGATGTTCGAGTTCGTGGTCAAGTCGATCCTCACCGAGCACGACCTCGAGACCGCCGAGGGCCGGGTCGAGGCGCTGCGGCGCACCGTGCCGGTGGTCGCCCAGATCAAGGAAGCGACGCTGCGTGACAGCTACGCCGTCCAGCTGTCCGGCTGGGTGGGCTGGGACGACATCGCCGCCGTCCGGCAGCGGGTGCGGGACGAGGCGCGCAAGCGGGCGTCCACCCGCGGGTCGCTGCCTGCGCCGCTGAAGAAGAAGGCCTCCCGGGACGAGGACCAGGACGCCCCGCAGTTGCCGGTCGGCCTCTCCCGGCCGCGGCCGAACGATCCGACGCTGTGGGCGCAGCGCGAGGCGCTGAAAGGCGCGTTGCAGTACCCGGCGATCGCGGGCACCGTGTTCGACTCGCTGCCGGTGGAGACGTTCACCCATCCGACGTACGTCGTGATCCGTGAGTCGATGATCGCGTCCGGCGGTACCAGCGCAGGACTCGGTGGCGGCGAGTGGGTCGACGCGGTCAGCCGCGGTGTCGACGACGTCACCGCGGCGTCCCTCGTGTCGGAACTCGCCGTCGAGCCGTTGCCCGCCGAAGAGGACACCGTGCCGCGATACATCTCCGGCGTGATCGCACGCCTGCAGGAGGTGTGGGTGGGTGAGCAGGTGGCGGAACTGAAGTCCAAGCTGCAGCGCATCTCACCGGCGACGGCGTCGGACGAGTTCCATTCACTGCTCGGCGACCTCGTCGCCCTGGAGCAGTACCGCCGCAGCCTGCTCGATCAAGCGATCGGCGACACCAACCGGGACGGGATGGCCGGCTGAACCGGCCGCTGCCCGGCTACTTCTTCTTGAGCTGATCCTGGGGAACCAGGATGGTCGTTTCCTCGTCGAGCGGTTTCATGGGCTCGAGCTTCGGCTGAGTGTTCAGGGAGTCGGACAGCTTCTGACGCGACATCTGCAGCACCTTCTTCGTGGCCGGGCTGGTGGCCACGGCCTTGGTGGCCCGGCTGATCTGTTCGTAGCGCGCACGTCCTGCTCGCGTACCCAGCACGTACCCCGCAGCGATACCGATCAACAACCGCATCATTCCCGCTTCCTCCCGACGCACAACGACCTGCACCCATCCTGCCTGATGCGTCGACAGGCAGGCGATTTGGTACTGGGGTGGGGCTATGCGCTACAGTTTCTCTCGCATCGCCGGGAACGGCGAAGCACAGCAGAATAATCCCCTGTAGCTCAATTGGCAGAGCTTCCGACTGTTAATCGGACGGTTGCTGGTTCGAGTCCAGCCGGGGGAGCACCGAAACCCCGTCCGGTTGATCCGGGCGGGGTTTTCTGCTGCGCCCGGCCAATTCGAACAGGTGCACCGTCTGGGGCGAGTACATTCCCGCTGTATCGGCAGCAATCGATCGCGGGGTGTGCGATGAGCGAGGACGGCCGCGAAACCGGGCGGACAGGGTCGATCGGGCGCTTCGGCACGAACGACGCCCCCCGGTGGCTGCTGCCCTCGATCCTCTACGTCCTGCTGGCCGTCGCCGCCTACCAGTTGTCGGGTTGGCTGTTCGTCAACCTGCGGAGCTTTCTGGGTTTGCTGTTCCTCGCGTGGTTGTTCAGTATCACCATCGAACCGGTGGTCGACTGGCTCGAGCGCCGGGGGTTGCGGCGCGGCGCCGCCACCGGGCTCGTCCTGTTCGCGCTGTTCGTCTTCGCCATCGGCTTCCTGGCCCTGTTCGGGACCCTGCTCGCCCAGCAACTCGCCCAGCTCCTCAAGGCCCTGCCGGACGCGCTGTCCTCGGTGACCGACTGGTCCAATCGTGTGTTCGACACCGACTTCGCGACCGGTGAGGACCTCATCCGCCTCACGCCCGAAACCATCCGAGATCTCGCCGAGCGATTCACGCCGGGAGTTCTGGGCGTCTTGTCCTCGCTGCTCGGCGTCGTGTTCCAGATGCTGACGCTGCTGCTGTTCGTCTTCTACATGTCCGCGCAGGAGCCGGCGCTTCGCCGCACGATCTCGAGCTGGTTTCCGGCGCGGCAACAGCGAGTCATCTCGGTGGTCTGGGAGATCTCGGTCGAGAAGGCCGGCGGCTACGTGGTGTCGCGGCTGATCCTCGCTGCGGTGAGTTCGGTCGCCACGGGCGTCTTCCTCGTGGCGATCGGCGTGCCCTACTGGCTGCCGCTGGCGCTGTGGACCGGCATCGTCTCGCAGTTCGTCCCCACCCTGGGCACCTACCTCGCGATCGCGCTCCCCGCGATCATCGCGGCGGCATCCCAGCCGATGGACGGGGTGTGGGTGATCGTGTTCGGGACCGTCTACCAGCAGATCGAGAACTATGTGCTGCACCCGCGCATCACGTCCGCGACAGTCTCGATCCACCCCGCGGTCGCGTTCGGATCGGTGATCGTGGGCGCCTCACTGTTCGGCCCGGTCGGCGCCCTGGTGTCGGTGCCGGTGGTCGCCGCGATCGAGGCCCTCGTCGAAACGTACGGGCGACGGTACGAACTCGTCGCAGACGCACCGGCGCCGGTCACCTCAGTCGAACAACGCAAACACGCGGGCGACGAAGAAAGCCGCGACCGCGAGGACGAGTAGCCCGACCACGATGAACGCGAGGATCGGCACCGTCCGGCCCGGCATCGGCTGCGGATGCGACAACCCCGAGGTCTGGCCGGCATCCGGTGGCGTGTCACCCGGCTGAACGCTGCCGCCCTCGTCGAGCGCCGGTGCATCTTCCGGTTCCGGTCCTGGTCGTTCGACGCTCATACTCTGCTCCCATCTCGTGGTCCTCCGCAGTGCGGATCACACCCGCGTACCCCGGGAGACGCGTTCGCACACACGGTGACGAGGCAGCGTCCACGTCGGGGCGCCGATGTGGTCCGCCGACCACGAAAAGTCCTGTCACGGCGGGCTTCGTCCCGGCTACGCGCCCACGGCGGGCGCACGGTAACATCGGCACGCCGCGATCGCGAGAACTGCGGCGATGGGGCGGTAGCTCAGTCGGTTAGAGCCGTGGACTCATAATCCATTGGTCGCGGGTTCGAGCCCCGCCCGCCCCACCGTCTTCCGCGGATCCCCGATGGTCGAACGCCCGCTCCGTCGTTGTTCTCCGTGCCGGAGCGGGGCAGACTGAATGGCATCCGAGGAGGCCATCGTGGACCTGCAGATCGTGGCGATCGACAAGCCCGACGACATGAACGTGATCGTCGGACAGTCCCACTTCATCAAGACCGTCGAGGACGTGCACGAGGCGCTGGCGGGAGTGAGCCCCCACCTCCGGTTCGGTATCGCGTTCTGCGAAGCCTCGGGGCCTCGCCTCGTTCGCTGTTCCGGCAACGACGACCGTCTCGTCGAGTTGGCCACCCGCAACGCTGTTGCCGTCGGCGCGGGACACTCATTCTTCGTGTTCCTGGAGGACGGCTACCCGGTGAACGTCCTGAACACGCTGAAGCAGGTGCCGGAGGTGTGCGGCATCTTTTGCGCCACCGCCAACCCCGTCGAAATCATCGTGGCCGAGACGGAACTCGGCCGGGGCATCGCCGGCGTGATCGACGGGCGCTCACCCGCCGGTGTCGAGACCGACGCCGACGTCGCTGACCGCAAGGCGTTGCTCCGGACGATCGGTTACAAGCTCTGAGCGAGCGGAACTCGGACTACACCAGCGGATCGACGCGTTCCCAGGCAACGGGGAGTTGCACGTCGACACCCTCGGACCGGCCCTTCTCGGTGAGGAACCGCAGGGACCGCCGGAAGTTGTCGGCGAAGCGGGGGAGCGGCGTCAGCGGCCTGTCGAGTGGCTTCCAGAAGTTGTCCCAATGGATCGGGATCACGCGGCGTGCGCCGGTCCGGGTCACGAGTGCGTCCCAGTAGTCGCGGCGGAACTGGTCGGATTGCTTGCCGAGTGTGCCGATGCCGAGATAGACGGTGTCGGCGTCGTATCCGTCGAGCGCACCGGGCACGAAGTTCGCGCTGGCGTGGACGAGGACGCGGCCGTCGGGGTGCGCGAAGTGGAACGAGAAGCAGTCGCCCTGCGCGTATTCGCCGATCGATGCCGGCGGGTGCACCGCGTGTTCGATCGTGCCCGGGAACTTCGCCCGGGGGCTGTGCTCGGCGGGCAGCGCCGTCACCTCGTATGCGCCGTATCTCAGGGGAGTTCGCAGCTGGATCGTTCGGAACCGGTCCATCGCGAACCCATAACCTTCGGCGATGTGACGCGTCGACGGCGAACCGACGAGCTCCGCACCGGTGCGCTGCGCCACCGTCGGGGAGTCCATCGCGTGGTCGTAGTGCGAGTGCGCGACGAGGACGGCGGCGAGGCGGTCGGTTCGGGTTCGCGTGAGGGCGCGGTCGACGGCGGCACCGTCGGGGCGCAGCGGACGGAGTACCGATCGCAGGAGCGGCGGTCTGGAGAAGAACCCGTCGGTCATCAGCGATGTCTCGCCGTCGGACAACAGGATCGTGGAAACACCGAGGAAGGTGGCGTGCATGCTCGCGACCGTACCGGTGGGCGGCACTCGCACGTCGGGATCTGTGGTCGCTCTACGATGACGGCCATGGCGATCACTCCCGACACGAAGAACTGGACCTGGGTCCTCGACCGGGCGTGTCCCGACTGCGGGTTCGACTCGGCGGCAACCCGGTACGAGGACATTCCGGCGCTGGTCCGGGTGAACGTGGAGGCATGGTCGCCGGTCCTCACCCGCCCCGACGTGACAGTCCGGCCGGACGAGCAGACGTGGTCGGCGCTCGAGTACGCCGCACACGTTCGCGACGTGTTCCGGATCTTCGACGTCCGGCTCCGGCTCATGCTCGACGAGACGGATCCACTGTTCCCGAACTGGGATCAGGACGAGACCGCGGTCGCCGAGCGCTACAACGAGCAGGATCCGGCCGTCGTGGACGCCGAGCTGCGTGCGGCCGGTGCGGCGGCGGCGGACGACTTCGAAGCCGTCGCGCCGGAATTCCGGGTGCGGACCGGGCGGCGGAGTGACGGCGCGTCGTTCACGGTGGAGTCGCTGGCCAAGTATTTCGTCCACGATCCGATCCATCACCTCCACGACGTGTCGGGGTAACAGTTTCGGATTCCCGGACCCGATTCGGTAGAACGTGTTCCAATTCAGCCCGTTTGTGTCTATCGTCACATCAGCAGATGCGCAGACATGAATGAAGGGTTGGGAGTCACATGAAGACCAAGGGTGCGATCCTGTGGGGCCTGAACGAGCCGTGGTCGGTCGAGGAGATCGAGATCGGCGATCCGGTCGCGGGCGAGGTGCAGATTCGCATGGAAGCCGCCGGAATGTGCCACTCCGACCACCACATCGTCACCGGTTCGATGCCGATGGCCTCCTTCCCGGTGATGGGCGGGCACGAAGGGTCCGGCGTCATCACCAAGCTGGGGCCGGAGGTGAAGGACCTCGAAGTCGGCGACCACGTCGTGCTGTCGTTCGTGCCTGCCTGCGGGCGCTGTCCGGCGTGCTCGGCGGGACACCAGAATCTCTGTGACCTCGGGATGGGACTTCTGAGCGGGCTGGCGATCAGCGACGGCACCTTCCGCATCCACGCGCGCGGCGAAAACGTCATCCCCATGTGTCTCCTCGGGACGTTCTCGCCGTACATGGTCGTGCACGAGACGTCGGTCGTGAAGATCGACAAGGACATTCCGTTCGACGTCGCCGCCCTCGTCGGCTGCGGCGTTCCCACCGGGTGGGGTTCGGCCACGCGGATGGCAGAGGTGAAGCCCGGCGAATCCGTCGTCATCATGGGCGTCGGCGGCGTCGGCATGAGCGCACTGCAGGGCGCAGTCGCGTCCGGGGCGCGTCAGATCTTCGCCATCGACCCGGTGCCGTGGAAGCGGGAACAGGCGCTGAAGTTCGGGGCCACCCACGCGTTCGAGAGTGCCGCGGCCGCAATCGAGCCGATCATCGCGCTCACCAACGGGTTGATGGCACAGAAGACGATCATCACGGTCGGGGAGATGCACGGCGAATACGTCGAGGAAGCACTGTTGCTCACCAGCAAGTTCGGCACGTGCGTCGTCACGGCCATGGGCGCGATGACCGACATGGACGTCAAGCTGAACCTGTTCCTCTTCTCGATGCTGCAGAAGGACCTGAAGGGCACCATCTTCGGCGGCGGAAACGCCCGGGTCGAGATCCCCAACCTGCTGGCCATGTACAAGTCGGGGCAGCTGAACCTCGACGACATGATCACCCGCACCTACACCCTCGAAGGTGTCAACGACGGGTATCAGGACATGCTCGACGGCAAGAACATTCGCGGCGTCATCCGGTACACCGAAGCCGACTGGTGACGGCTCGCCGCAGCCGACCGCGGGCCGCTCTCGTAGGCTGACCGGGTGCAGAGTCTCGATCAGATTGCCCGATGGCCCGTGGACAACGCTGCGGCGGTGGTCCTGTCGCGCGACGAAGGGGTGCTCGGCGAGTACGGCGACCAGCAGCGCGTCTTCCCCCTGGCCTCGGTGACCAAACTGCTCTGCGCGTACGCAGTCCTGGTGGCCACCGAGGAGGGGGCCGTCGAACTCGACCAGCCCGCAGGTCCGGAGGGCTCGACCGTGCGTCACCTGCTGGCGCACGCGTCGGGTCTCGCGTTCGACGCGAATCGTGTGCAGACGGCACCGGAGCGTAAGCGGATCTACTCGAGCGCCGGCTACGAGGTGCTCGCCGACTTCCTCACCGCCGAGACGTCGATCGATTTCGCCGACTACGTCGCGGAATCCGTCTTCGCCCCGCTCTCGATGGGCGGGTCCGCTCTCGTCGGGCCCGCCGGCCACGGCGCGCAGGCGTCGGCGGGCGATCTCGGCCGGTTCGCTGCGGAACTGTTCCGCCCGGCCCTCATTTCGCCTCAGACGTTCACGGACGCCACATCCGTGCAGTTTCCCGGCCTGGACGGAATCCTGCCCGGATACGGCTCACAGCGGCCCAACGACTGGGGTCTGGGGTTCGAGATCCGTTCGGGCAAGAGCCCGCATTGGACGGGCACCGCGAACTCGCCGCAGACCTTCGGCCACTTCGGGCAGTCCGGCACCTTCCTGTGGGTCGATCCCGCCGCCGGACTGGCGTGCGTCGCGTTGACGGACCGGGATTTCGGCGACTGGGCCAAGCCCCTGTGGACCGAGCTGAGCGACGGTATCCTCGCGGAACGCAGAGGACGATGACACACCGATTGCTCGAATCACTGGCGCAACACAGGCATCACAAGGCACACTGGTCAACCGAGCGTGCTGCACACACCGACTGAGGCCGTTGGGGAAGACGTCCCTCGTCGAAGCAGGAGGCTCGAGTGCGCGCATTGAATCAGTTCGCGGACGCGACGGCTGGTGTTGTCTACATCCACTCGTCGCCCGCCGCGTTGTGCCCCCATATCGAATGGGCGTTGACCGCGACCCTCGACTGCCGAGCCAACCTGAAATGGACCTCGCAGCCGGCCTCCAACGGCGTTCTGCGCGCGACCACCAGCTGGGTAGGGCCTGTGGGCACCGCCTCGCGCCTGGTCAACGCACTCCGCGCCTGGCCGATGCTGCGGTTCGAGGTCACCGAGGACGCCAGTGAGGGCGTGGACGGTGAACGGTACAGTCACGTGCCCGGCATGGGTCTGTGGCACGGGTCCACCAGCGCGAACGGCGATGTCGTCGTGGGGGAGATGCGCCTGCGGGCACTGATGCAAGCGGGGGGCGACATCGCCGCCGAACTGGAGTACGCACTCGGAACCGCCTGGGACGAGGCTCTCGAGCCGTTCCGCAGCGGCGGAGAAGGCGCCGAGGTCACCTGGCTGCGCCGGGACGTCGGCTGACACCCCGCTCACGAACGCGAAAAGGCCCCCGCCACAACACCGGCGGGGGCCTTCTCTCGACCAGAGCTCAGATCACAGCGGGATGTTCTTGTGGTCGCCGCGGCAGGCGGGAGCGGCGGCGAGGGCGGCGGTGATGACACTGCGCGTCTTGGCGGGATCGATCTCCTCGTCCACCACCCCGATCGCGACGGCACGGTCGACGCCCCCGGCGATGCTCTCGTGTTCGACGGCCAGACGCTCGTGCAGGGCCTCACGCTCTTCTTCCGGCGCTGCGGCCAGGGCGCGCTTGTGCAGGATGCCGACGGCGGCCTTGGCGCCCATGACAGCGACCTCGGCATCGGGCCATGCGTAGACGGCGGTGGCGCCGAGCGCGCGGGAGTTCATGGCGATGTAGGCGCCGCCGTAGATCTTGCGGGTCACGACGGTCACGCGGGGGACGGTGGCTTCGGCGAACGCGTGGAGGAGCTTGGCCCCGCGGCGTACGACGCCTTCCCATTCCATGCTCACACCGGGGAGGTATCCGGGAACGTCCACGATCACCACGAGCGGGATGCCGAATGCGTTGCACAGCCGGACGAAACGAGCCGACTTCTCGGCACTCTCCGAGTTCAGGCAGCCACCCAGGCGGAGCGGGTTGTTGGCGATGACTCCGACGGTGCGGCCACCGAGGCGGCCGAGACCGGTGACGATGCTGCGGGCGTAATTGCCCTGCAGTTCCTCGAAACTCGACTCGCCCTCGACGTTGTCGAGAAGTTCGTGAACGATCGGACGGACGTCGTAGGCGCGCTTCGCCGACTCGGGCATGAGCGCGCGGAGATCGGTGTCGCCGTGCGCGGCCGCGGCCTGATCGAACTCGCCCTGTTCGCAGAACATCGACACCAGGCGGCGTGCCCGGTGCAGGGCGTCGCCCTCGTCGTGGGCGGCGATGTGCGCTACACCCGACTTCTTCGTGTGCGTGTCGGGACCGCCGAGGGACACCATGTCGACCTGCTCACCGGTGACACTGCGGACCACGTCCGGTCCGGTGACGAAGACGCGGGCCTCCGGCGCCATGATCACGATGTCGGTCAGCGCGGGACCGTACGCCGCACCGCCGGCTGCGAAGCCGAGGACGACGGAAATCTGTGGGACGCGGCCGGACGCGCGGACCATGGCCTCGAAGACCAGTCCGACCGCGTGCAGGGCCTCGACGCCCTCGGCGAGACGCGCGCCACCCGAGTGCCAGAGACCCACGATCGGGGCGTCTTCCTCGAGGGCGGTATCGATCGCCGTCACGATGTGCTTGCAGCCTTCGACGCCCATGGCGCCGCCCATGACGGTGGCATCGGAGCAGTAGGCGATGGTGCGGACACCGTCGATGTTGCCGGACGCGGCCAGAACACCGGACTTGTCCCGCGGATGGAGTGGGACGACTGTCCCGGCGTCGAACAGCTTCTCCAGGCGCGCAAGGGGATCGCGCGGATCGATCGACGCATCGGACTTAGTCGCGGGTGCCAAGATTGTCATCGCGTCCTCCTTGTGGCGGGCCCGGGTGGGCTGTCGATGGGTGGAGACCCCTTCAGAGAAGGGGTCTCCACCCGCGATCTAGCAGGACCGGCTGTCAGGCCCGGCCGAAGGCGAGCGCGACATTGTGCCCACCGAAACCAAACGAGTTGTTGATCGCGAAATCGATCTCGCCGTAACGGGCTTCGCCCTTGACGACATCCAGGTCGATCTCTGGATCCTGATTCTCGAGATTCAGCGTGGGCGGAATGACTCCGTCACGCAGACTCAGGACCGTGAGCACCGCCTCGAGCGCACCGACGGCGCCGATCGAGTGCCCCAACGCGGACTTCGGTGCGTACACCGCAGCATGGTTGCCGACGGCAGCCTTGATGGCGTTCGCCTCTGCCGTGTCACCGATCGGCGTGGCCGTGGCGTGCGCGTTGATGTGCTGGATGTCCGACTTCGTCAATCCAGCAGTCTCGATCGCCCTCGTCATGGCCCGCGCAGCGCCCGAACCCGAGGGGTCGGGCGCGACGATGTGGAACCCGTCGGAGGTGATTCCCGCGCCCAGCAGACGGGCGTGGATGGTGGCACCGCGAGCCTTGGCGTGCTCCTCGGTTTCAAGGACCATCATCGCTCCGGCCTCACCGAACACGAAGCCGTCACGATCCTTGTCGAACGGCCGCGAAGCCGCCTTCGGATCGTCGTTGCGGGTGCTCAGCGCGCGCATCATCGCGAAACTCGCGATCGGCACGGCGTCGAGGTATCCCTCCACACCACCGGCGACGATGATGTCCGCGTCGCCCATCACCAGCATGCGGTACGCATGGGCGATGGCCTCGGAACCCGAGGAACAGGCCGACACGGGAGTGATCACTCCGGCGCGGGCCCCGAGCTCGAGTCCGACGGTGGCCGACGGACCGTTGGGCATCACCATCTGGACGGCGAACGGCGACACCTTGCGGTAGCCACCGGCCTTCATCTTCTCGACGGCGTCGATCAGAGCTTCGCCGCCGCCCAGTCCGGTGCCGATGACGACGCCGAGGCGATCCTTGTCGACCTCCGGGCTGCCGGCGTTCTCCCAGACCTGACGGCCCAGGACGAGCGCCAGCCGCTCGACGAAGCTCATCCGGCGGATCTCGACCCGGGACAGCGACTCGTCGGGCGACACCTTGAGCTTGCCGCCGATCGTCACCGGAAGGTCGTTCTCCGTGACGAAGGCTTCCCGGATGGTGTCGATGCCGCTCTCGCCGGCCAACAGGCCCTTCCACGTGGCATCCACGTCACCAGCGATCGACGTCGTGGCCGCGAGGCTGGTGACGACGATGTTGGGGAACTGCTTCCCGTTGGTCGAGGCGGAAGTCACGGCTGAGCTCACTCCTCGTCGTTCTTGGCAGCTTCGAGCTTCGCCTTCACGGCCTCCGCGTCGGCGCCACCTTCTGCTTCGAGCTTCTGGATGTAGGACACGGCGTCACCGACGGTGCGCAGTCCGGCGAGATCCTCGTCGGGGATCTTCACGCCGTACTTGTCCTCGGTCTGGACGGCGATCTCAACCATGGAGAGGGAGTCGATGTCGAGGTCGTCGACGAAAGACTTTTCGATGGTCACCTCGGACGGCTCAATACCGGTGACCTCCTCGATGATCTCCGCGAGTCCGGCGATGATGTCTTCCTGGGTGGCGGCCACTGAGTGGCTCCCTTCTGATTCGGTGTAGATGTATCTGGAGTTGTGCAGGCACGTCCCCATCGGCCGCGCCTGCGGGCCCTGCACGCACCGAGGTGCGCGCAGCAAACTAGCCGAGTTCTGTCAGTTCGGCTAGCGCGGAGATATCCCCCGGGGTCTTGAGTGCCAGAGTCGGCGTACCGCGCATTTCACGCTTGGCGATACCGACGAGGGTTCCGGCTGGTGGAAGTTCCGCAATCGCGGAGACCTGAGCGGTCCGCAGGCTTGCGGTGCACAGGTCCCAACGCACAGGTCGGGTTACCTGCGCGGCCAGTTTAGTCAGTGCGTCGGCTCCGGATGCGACCGGTGCGCCGTCGGCGTTGGAGAGCAGAGTGCGGGTAGGTTCACCCGGTGTGATCTTGGACGCAGCCTCGGTGACGGCCTCCTGCGCGGGAGCCATGAACCGGGTGTGGAACGCGCCTGCGACGGGAAGTGCGCGCACCCGCGCCTTCTCCGGCGGGTTGGCCGCGAGTTCCTCGAGCGCCGACAGCAGACCTGCCGCGACGATCTGGCCCGCCGCATTGCGGTTGGCCGGCTCGAGGCCCAGTTCGTCGAGGCGGGCGAGCACCTCGGCCTCGTCGCCCCCGAGGACCGCGGACATGCCGGTCGGTTCGAGTGCGCAGGCCTTGGCCATCTCTGCGCCGCGGACGGCGGCGAGGGCGACGGCATCGTCGGCGGAGAGGACTCCGGCGACGGCGGCTGCGGCGAGTTCACCGACCGAGTGCCCGGCCGCGATGGTGTCTGCGGGAACCAGGCCACGCGCGTCGAGTTCCTCGAAGGCGAGGAGTGCGGCGGCCACGACGAGAGGCTGAGTCACCGACGTGTCGGTGATCTCCTCCGCTGTCGCGGTGGTACCGAGGCGGACGAGGTCGAGGCCGGCAGCCTTCGACCACAGTGCGACACGGTCATGAGAACCCGGCAGCTCCAACCAAGGGATGAGCATGCCGGGAGTCTGAGAGCCCTGACCCGGGGCGAGCAACGAAATCACTCTTCAAGAGAACACCGTCAACGGCGTGCTGCGAGATGTCGTTGCGGATGAACCTTTGTCGGCGGATTTGTTGGGTTCCCACAAAATTGCACGTGGGGTCCTCGCATCGAATCTGGACAGACGTTCGTTACAGCCCTGCTTCTCCGAATGGGAAGGGTGTGACTGGTGTTAAACGTGATATGGGTTCGTTATGGGAATGTGTCAATCGACCCACTGTGGCAGCCACTCTGAGTACATACGCATCCCGTGGATTCGTCGGATCGCGACCGGTGACTTCGGCGATTCTCTTGAGTCGATACCGCACAGTATTTGGATGAACAAACAGCTGCCGGGCACAAGTCTCAACCGCACCTCCACAGTCGAGATATGCGTCCAAAGTGTCGGTGAGAACACCTCCGGCGGCCGCCAGTGGCGCGACCAGATGGTCGTTCAGAGCGGTGACCGCGGCGTTGTCCCCGAGCAGTGCGCGCTCGGGTAGCAACTCGGCGGCGTGGACGGGCCGAGGGGCTCCCCGCCAGCCGGCGACCGCCTGCATCGCGGCGAGCGCCTCGACGGCACTGAAGTGCGCCGCGCCCAGCGTCGGCGTGGTCGGCCCGATGATCACCGGCTCGTCCGAGAACTTGCCGAGCAGGTCGGTCATGAAGCTCGAGTGCCCCGACCCCTCCTGGAGTTCGCCGCTGACGACCATCACGAGCCGCGAACCCTGCACCACGGCGAGGGCGGCGCGGCCGTGTTTCTGCGCGATGGTGTGGACCGTGCCGACCACGGAGACCCGTTCGTCCTCGGGGGGAGTGCCCACGATGACGGTGGCGGGGGCGGTGGCGTCCCAGTTGAGGGTCGCCGCCCGCGACAACATGTCCGAGCCCGTGTCACCACGGACCACAGCGTCGACCACCAGTGCCTCGAGCCGGGTGTCCCAGGCGCCGCGGGACTCCGCGGCACTCGCGTACACCGAGGCGGCCGCGAAACCCAATTCGCGACCGTAACGGAGGACGGCCTCGGTGAGGGCGATCAGTTGCTGGTCGTTGCGGGCGAGCGCCGGGAGCCACTGCTCGAAGAACTCCATCGCCACGCGGACCATGTCCACCGTCTGGCTGAGGGTGAGCCTGCGCGCGAGATCCTGCGGAATCACCTGGAACGCGTCCAGGCTGAACCGGATGTCACTGTCCGGATTCTTGAGCCACTCGAGGAAGTTGACGACCGCCGTCTGAACCAGCAACTGCACGTTGGAGCGTTGAGCGGCGTCGAGGTCGTCGAAGAACGGCAGTTGATCCTGCATCGTCGTGACGGCCTCGGTCGAGAGGCGACCGGAGAACTGTTTGACGCGACGCAACAGTGCGTCGGGCAACGGATCCCGGGTTTGTCGTCTGCGGGAGACCAACGGACTCTGCTCGACCATAGTCAAGAACCTACGCCCACCGCCGCCCGTGTTGTCCGACGGACACACGGGCGGCGGTGGGTGAGGATCTCGGCGTTACGCGCTACCGGTATCCGTGTAGGAGACGGCCGCGGCGCGGACGTCGTCGATGCGGTACCGGTTGGCGGCCTCGACGGCCTTGGAGCGGTCGAGGGTGCCTTCGCCGGCGAGGGCGGACAGCACGGCGACGACGATGGATTCGGCGTCGACGTTGAAGTACCGGCGGGCGGCGGGGCGGGTGTCGGAGAAGCCGAACCCGTCGGTGCCGAGGGTGGTGTACGAGCCGGGGACCCACTGGCGGATCTGGTCGGCGACCGCGCGCATCCAGTCCGAGGCCGCCACGAACGGGCCGGCGGCGTCGGACAGGGCCTGCGTGACGTACGGCAGCGGGGCGTCGGTGCCGGGGTCGCGCAGGGCCTGCTTCTCCCGTTCGATGCCGTCGCGGCGCAGTTCACCCCAGGAGGTGACCGACCACACGTCGGCGGCCACACCCCACTCGTCGGCGAGCAGCTGCTGGGCCCGCAGCCCCTCGGGCATGGTGACACCGGAGACCAGGATCTGCGCCTTCGGGCCCGATGCCTGCGACTTTTTGAACAGGTACATGCCCTTGAGCAGGCCCTCGACGTTGAGGTCGGCGGGTTCGGCGGGCTGGGAGTAGGGCTCGTTGTAGAGGGTGATGTAGTAGAAGATGTCCTCCCCACCGAACCCAG
>NZ_JAAXPA010000034.1 GCF_012396235.1 Rhodococcus opacus
CGGCCGCGGTAGGTGAAGCAGTTCGAATAGTAGGTCGCCGAATCCTTCGACTGGCCCTTCCTCTTGAACTTCGGGTAGCCGGCCTGCTTGCGCCAGAACCTGTCGAACGCACCCTGCAACTGCCGCAGCGCCTCCTGCAACGGCCCCTTCGACGGCTCCGACAACCACTCCGTCTCGGCATCCCGCTTCCATCCGGTGAGCATCTTCGAGGTATCCGCATAGGTCACCCGACGCCGCTCCTGCGACCAGGCACGCGTCCGCTCCGCCAACGCCCGGTTGTAGACATACCGGGTGCACCCGAACGTCCGAGCAAGCTGTTCCGCCTGCACCGCAGTCGGATAGAAACGGTACTTGAACGCCCGCCTCACCACCCTCCCCGCCATAACCCAGACACTAGCCACACAGTCCGACAAAACCAGATCGGCTCACCCGGACCTGAAGGACCGGGTTTGCGCCGAAAGACTCACGGATCAACCGGTTTCAACCGCGGACCGGTGCGCGATCTTCCCCGACGCGGATCGAATGCGGTCAGCCGGGCGCGTGCAGCGGCTTTCCCGACAACGCCAGCATCGCTTCGCCCAGTGCTTCGTTCTGGGTGGGGTGCGCGTGGACGAACGGCGCGACGTCGGAGGGCAGGGCTTCCCAGGCGACCGTCAGTTGGGCCTCACCGATCAGCTCGCCGACGCGGTCGCCGACCATGTGCACACCGACCACCGGTCCGGTGTCGCCGGCTCGGACGACCTTGATCCCACCCGACGTCTTCAGAATCTGGCTCTTGCCGTTGCCCGCGAGGTCGTATACGACGGACGTGACGTCGCCGTACCGTTCGCGGGCGGCATCCTCGGTGACGCCGACGGACGCGACCTCGGGGTGCGAGTACGTCACCCGCGGAACGAGATGCTCGGCCACGGGAACGGGATCGAGGCCGGCGATCTCCTCCGCCACGAATACCCCGTGTTGGAATCCGCGGTGCGCCAGTTGAAGTCCCGCCACGATGTCGCCGACGGCATACACCCCGTCGACCTGGGTGCGCAGCCGCCCGTCGGTGACGACGAACCCCTGATCCAGCGTGATTCCGTGTTCCGCGAATCCACTGTCGCCGGTGCGCGGTCCGCGTCCTACCGCCACCAGCAGGATCTCCGCCTCGAGGGTGTCGCCCCCATCGAGTTCCACGAGAACGCCGTCCGCGGTTTCCTTTGCCGCGGCGACCGTCACGCCCGTGAGGGCGGCGATACCGCGCTTGCGGAACGCGCGTTCGAGTTGCTTCGAGCACCACGGATCCTCCGCCGCGACCAGGCGGGGGAGCGCTTCGACGACAGTCACCTCCGCGCCGAACGATGCCCAGACGCTGGCGAATTCGACGCCGATCACGCCACCGCCGAGAACGATGGCCCTCTTCGGGACGAACCCGAGATTCAATGCGTCGTCACTGGTGACGATGCGCTCGCCGAGCTCGATGGACGGCACCGCCCGGGCATAGGAGCCGGTCGCGAGCACCACGGACGTCCCGGTGTAGCGGGAACCGTCCACCTCGATTGTCCTGTCTCCGACGTACTTTCCGTGCCCGTTCACGACGCTGATCTTGTGCTGGGCGACCAGGCCCTGCAGTCCCCTGTGCAACCGGTCGATCGTGCCGTTCTTGTACTGGTGCACCGCCTCGATGTCGATGCCGTCGAACGTCGTTCGCACGCCGAACGCGGCACCGGTCCGCGCGGTGTCGGCGACCTCGGCGGAACGGAGCAGCGCCTTGGTCGGGATACAGCCCCGGTGCAGGCAGGTTCCGCCGACCTTGTCCTCCTCGATCAACGTCACCGACAGCCCGAGCTGCGCGGCCCGGAAGGCGCAGGCGTAGCCGCCGGAACCGCCACCGAGGATCAGGACGTCACTGTGGGTGGTGGTCATCAGAGCCTCCCCAGCACGGTGATCGGGTTCTCGAGGTAGTCGGCGAACAATCTGAGGAACCCGCCCGCGACACCGCCGTCGCACACGCGGTGATCGAAGCTCAGCGACACCTGGGTGACCTTCCGAACGGCCAACTGCCCGTCCACGACCCACGGTTTGTCGACGATGCGGCCGACACCGAGGATCGCGGCCTCGGGATGGTTGATGATCGGGGTCGAACCGTCCACACCGAAGACGCCGTAGTTGTTGAGGGTGAACGTGCCACCCGTCAGCCGCGCAGGCGGGAGCGTCCCCTCACGGGCCAGCTCCGTCGTGTCCCGCAGCTGCCGGGCGAGTTCGACGGTGGTGAGCGAGTCGGCCTTCTCGATCACGGGGACGACCAGGCCTCGCGGTGTTTGCGCCGCGATGCCGAGGTGGACGTGACCGTATCGGACGATCTCGTTGCGTTCGGTGTCGACGGTCGAGTTCAGTTCCGGGTACTGCGTCAGCGCCGCGAGGGCCAGACGCGCGAGCAGGGCCATCAGGCTCACGCCGGCGTCGGCGTCGAGGGCGGCATTGATTGCCCGGCGGGCGGCGAGGAGATCGGTGGCGTCCACATCCACCCAGGTTGTCGCGTCCGGAATTTCACGGCGGCTCGTCGAGAGCTTGTCGGCGACTGCTTTCCGCAGGCCCTTGATCGGAATCCGCTGTTCGTCGGCCGTCTCGGGTGGCGCGGCGAGTGCCTTCTCGACGTCGGCGCGGTTGATCACACCGCCGGGACCGCTCCCGGGCAGCCGCGACAGGTCGAGGCCGTTCTTCCGGGCGAGGTTGCGAACGACCGGCGAGATGACCCGTGGCGCAACACCGGCGCGGTTCGGTTCCGGCCGTGTGAGCTCGCGTGTCACGCCGACGCGCCGGCGTCGCCGGCGCGTGTCCTCGCTGGTGCCATACCCGATCAGGACGTTGCCCGAGCCGGCTCGTTCTTCTTCGCGATGCTGCTCGTGTGCGGCGGGTGTTCCACTGACGGTGATCAGCGGGGTGCCCACCTGCAGCGTCGAGCCTTCGTCGCCGTGCAGGGAGATTACCGTGCCCTCGAAGGGAATCGGCACCTCGACCGCGGCTTTCGCGGTTTCGACCTCGACGACCACCTGGTCGACGGTGACGGTGTCGCCGACCCGGACTTTCCATTCGGCGATGTCGGCCTCGGTGAGTCCTTCGCCGAGGTCGGGGAGCAGGAAGACCTGGTTGCTCATGCGGTCACCGCCCAGCGGGTGTCGGCGGAGCCGTTCCACTGCAACCGGTCGACGCTGTCGAGGACACGGTCGACGCTCGGCAGGTGGAGGCGTTCGAGTTTCGGTGCCGGGTAGGGGATGTCAAATCCGCTGACCCGCAGCACCGGCGCGTGCAGGTGATGGAAGCAGCGTTCCTGGACGCGGGCGGCGATCTCGGCGCCGACACCGGCGAATCCCTGCGCCTCTTGAATGACGATGCAGCGGCCGGTCTTCCTGACCGATGCCATGACGGTCTCGTCGTCGAAGGGCACGATCGACCGCAGGTCGATCACCTCGATGTCGTGACCCTCGGCCGCGGCCGCTTCGGCGGATTCGAGCGCGACGGTCACCGACGGTCCGTACGCGACGATGGTCGCGTCCCGGCCGGAACGCCGGACGGCGGCCTGCCCGATCGGCGCGCCGACCGCGAGGTCGACGTCGGCGCGGGAGAAGTACAGGCGTTTCGGTTCGAGGAAGATCACCGGGTCGGGGTCGTCGATCGCCTCGCGCAGCAGGGTGTAGGCGTCCTCGACGGTGGACGGGGCCACGACCTTCAGTCCGGGGGTGTGGGCGTAGTAGCCTTCGCTGGAATCGCAGTGGTGCTCGACCCCGCCGATGCCGCCGGCGAACGGGATTCGGATGACGATCGGCACGGACAGCGCGCCCTTGGTGCGGTTCCGGATCTTCGCGACGTGGGAGACGATCTGCTCGAACGCCGGGTAGGCGAACGCGTCGAACTGCATTTCGACGACCGGTTTGAACCCGGACATCGCCATGCCGATCGCGAAGCCGGTGATGCCGGATTCGGCGAGCGGAGTGTCGAAGCACCGGTCGTCGCCGAAGTCGCGGGTCAGGCCGTCGGTGACGCGGAAGACGCCGCCGAGGGCGCCGACGTCCTCGCCGAAGACGACGACGTTCTCGTCGGCGGTGAGGGCGTCGCGCAGTGCGGTGTTCAGGGCCTGGGCCATGGTGAGCACGGGCATGGTGTCAGTTCTCCTCGGATTCGGCGGCCAGTTCGGCTTCCGCCTGCGCTTGCTGCTCTCGAAGTTGCGGGGTCTGCTCGGCGAAGACGTACCGGAACAGGTCCATCGGGTCGGTGGGCCGGTCGACGTTCATGCCGGCACGCAGCGCGGATGCGGCGGCCTCGGCGTCCGCGGTGAGGGCCTCCGACGATGCGTCGTCGAGCAGTCCCTTCCCGCGCAGGTACTTCTCCAGCCGGGCCAGCGGGTCGCGGCCGAGCCACTGTTCCACCTCGAACGAGTCGCGGTAGCGGGTGGCGTCGTCGGCGTTGGTGTGCGCGTCGATCCGGTAGGTGTGAGCTTCGACGATGACCGGACCGTTGCCGGCCCGGACGAAGTTCGCGGCCTCGTCCATCACGGCGAGCGTGGCGACCGGGTCGTTGCCGTCCACCTGCTCGGAGCCGATTCCGTAGCCGACTCCCTTGTGCGCCAATGTGGGCGCCGCGCTCTGCCGGGCGAGCGGCACGCTGATCGCGAATCCATTGTTCTGTACCAGAAACACCACCGGGGCCTTGAACACGGCGGCGAAGTTGAGGGCCTCGTGGAAGTCGCCCTCACTGGTCGCGCCGTCACCGCAGAACGCCAGGGCGATCGTGTCGTTTCCCTTGCGGTGTTCGCCGTAGGCCACACCGGTCGCGTGCAACAACTGGGTGGCCAGCGGGGTGCACTGCGGGGCGCTGCGGTGGGCGGCGGGGTCGTAGCCGCAGTGCCAGTCGCCGGCGAGCATGCTGAGGATCTCGACCGGATCGATGCCGCGGGCGGCGAGCGCCACCGAGTCGCGGTAGGTGGGGAACATCCAGTCGCCGGGTTGCAAGCTCATCGCCGCCGCGATCTGGCAGGCCTCCTGACCACGCGACGACGGGTACACAGCCAGCCGGCCCTGCTTGGTCAGCGCCGTCGCCTGCTGATCGAAACGCCTGCCCAGCACCATGTTCCGGTACATCTCGACCAGACGGTCGTCGCTCGGTCTCGGATACCGGGCCTCGCTCTCGGTCAGCTCGCCGGCCGCGTCCAGATACTGCACCGCGCACTCGGCGGGAAGGAACTTCCGATACGGCGTCGCCAGGGGCGGCTCTACGAGCGTCACGTCTACCTCCAGATGCATTGTGTTCGTCAATGCTCGCAACTGAACGACCTATCGACAACGACAAGGCGGAATCAGAGACAAACGGTCTAGAATCGGCTCATCGGGAGCAGAATGTCTCACCGGAGTGTGAGCGACCACAGCAGGGATGGACAGATGGCCGGCGGCACAGCGGACACGTACGACCTCGACGCCATCGACCGGCGCATCATCAAGGAACTCGTCGCCGACAGCCGCATCTCGATGCGGGCGCTGGCGGAGAAGGCGCACATCTCCCGCGCGCACGCCTACGTCCGCATCGAGCGGTTGCAGGAGGCGGGGATCATCGAAGGCTTCACCACCCGGATTTCGCACTCCAAGGCGGGACTCGGCTCGTCTGCGTTCATCGCCCTCTCGATTCGGCAGGATTCGTGGCGGGGGATCTCCACCCAGCTCCGAACACTGCCCTTCGTCGAGCACTTCTCGCTGCTGGGCGGCGATTTCGACGTTCTCGTCCTGGTGCGCGCACCGGACAACAGCGCACTGCGTCATGTCGTCCTCGAACGGTTGCAGAGCCTCGAGGGGGTGCAGTCGACCAAGACGTGGCTGATCTTCGAGGAAGCCAACGGGCCCGGACCGGAATGGGTTCGTTGACGGGACGGATAGGATTCCGTCATGCGCAGCGACCTGATGAAAAACGCGGAACGCAGTGGTGACCCGGGCACCTTCGTGCTACAGAATCCCCGAATGCTCAAGGTGGACTTGGCCGGAACCAGCGGTCACTTCTTTGCCCGGCAGGGATCGATGGTCGCCTACCAGGGGGACGTCGACTTCGCCTACCAGGGCAGCGGAGGTGTCGGGAAGTTCTTCAAGAAGGCATTCACCGGCGAGGGCATGTCGCTGATGAAGGTGTCCGGCAGCGGCGACGTGTTCCTCGCCCGCGACGCCGACGAAATCTTCCTGCTCGAACTCGAGGACGAGTCGGTGACCGTCAGCGGTTCCAACGTCCTCGCGTTCGACAGCTCCCTGAACTGGGACATCAACCGCGTCGAGGGGGCGTCGATGCTCAGCGGCGGACTGTTCAACACCACGTTCACCGGCCGCGGTGTCCTCGCCGTCACCATCTACGGCACTCCCGTCGTCCTGAACGTGGACACCCCCACCTACGTCGACATGCAGAGCGCGGTGCTGTGGTCGACAGGCCTGCACTCGACGATCCGCAAGACCGCGAAGATGGGCGCCGCGATCGGCCGCGGTTCCGGTGAGGCATATCAGCTGTGCCTCACCGGAAACGGCATCGTCGTCGTCCAGGCCTCGGAGGGGCACCCGGTTCCCAAGCCGTAACCACCGCGGCCGCACGGGTGCCCCGGTCGATCACCCTGCCCGGGTGCGGGCGAGGGCGCCGACCGCGACGTCGACGAGCAGGAACGCGAGGAGGCTGACGCCGAGCAGCGGGACGAACCAGCCGACGAGGACGACACAGGCGGCCCCCGCCACCGCCGCCGCCGGGTGGATTCGACGCCAGGTGCCCCGCACCGGCGGCCTGCCGACCGCCCGGGTGGTGCCGCGGGTGGGCCGGCGCCGCCACCACAGGAGGTAGCCGCGGACGATCACGGCCAGCAAGGCCACCGCGAGGGCGGCCAGGACCAGCTGGTTGAGCAGGCCGAACAGCAACCCCATGTGCAGGGCGATGCCCCAGGACGTCAGCTTCGCGGCGAGCGGCCAGTCACCGAATCGCGACACGTCCGTCACCGCGCCCGTGGCCCCGTCGACCGCGATCGAATCGGTCGAGAACTGCCACGGTCCGCGGGTCTGCGTGACGGTGAACGCGGTGCCCGCGTCGGCGGGAACGGTCGCCTCGACAGCGCCGGTGACACCGCCCCGCCGGGCCACGTCGAGGACGGTGTCGAGTGCGCCCACGTTGCGGTCGAGGATTCCCGTATCCGACGCGGGGGTGTGCCCGGCGCCGTGCCCGTCGTGACCGCCCGATGCGGCGGCGCCGGCGGCGGGCGCCGAGTCCAGTTTCTTGTCGATCTCGGGAGTGGTCCAGCTCAGGGCGGTACGGAGTTCGCCGACGTTCTCGCCCGCGTACCGCGACCACGTCAGACCCGTGACCGAGAGGAACACCAGACCGACCGCGATCCAGATGCCGACCACCCCGTGCCAGCTGAGGGTGCGGTTGCGTCCGCGGCTCGACCGGTCGAGCGTCCACAGCCTGGCGGCGTCCGCGTTGCGGGCGCGGGTGGTGCGGTAGCGCTGCACCCACAGGTACACGCCACCGAGCGCGATGACCCACAGCCACGACGCGGCGAGCTCGCTGTAGATGCGGCCGGGCTCGCCGAGGTGCAGGTGCCGGTGCAACTGCGAAATCCAGGTCCGCATCGGCAACGCCCCACTACTGCCGTAGACGACGAGCTCACCCACCGACTCCGCGGTGACGGGATCGACGAAGACCGCGCGGCGCTCGGACTCTCCGAGCCCGGGATCGGTGAACATCACCTGCGTCGTGTCACCCGGTTCGGTCGCCGGGCGCACGGCGGCGACGGTGAGGTCCGGGCGAACCTGCTGCGCGGCCCGCACCTGTTCGGACATCGGCAGGTCCGGGCCGGTCGAGTCGACGTGCAGGTAGTCGCGGTAGACCAGCTGCTCCACCGACGGCGCGAGAGCGTAGAGGCCGCCGCTGACGGCGGCGATCACCAGGAACGGTGCCACCAGGATCCCCGCATAGAAGTGCAGGCGCAGGATCAGTGGCCGGAAACTGCGCGGCGGCGAGGAGACCTTCGACGCCGGGGAGGACGCGACCGGTGTGTCGCGTTCGAGTTCGGGGATGGACATGACGATCTCGCTTCGAATCGGGTGAGACGGGCACCCGGCGCCGTCGAGGTCGCGCACAACAGGGTGCGCTGGGCAACTCGAGGTGACACGTCAGGGATGCGCCGACTCAGGAAGGAATCGGCACCGGGACTCGCGTGGGAGTCTGCTGGTGCCGTGTGAGGACACGCCGGACCGACGACCACACGTCGTGCGTGTGCCGGGAAGGCGGTGAGAAAGGATTCGACTAGACGAGAGCGGGTGGTCCGCGGGTGCCGGCGCCCGCGGCGACCAGCAGCCACAACGACAGCTTCGCGCGGTAGACCGGGGTCGCCGTCCAGGTGCCGGTATCGACCTGCAGCGGGGCCAGGACTGCGAGAACGATCCGCGACAACGCCGCCAATGCCCGCAGGCAGGCGCGTTCGGCCGACCGGACCAGCACCGCGGCCACTGCGATCGCGGCGAGGTGCGCGGCGATCATCGGGGTGGAAAGCCCCAGACCATGGGCATGATCGGCGGCCAAGGCCAGTGTGGTGTGGCCGATCAACTGGCCCGCAGCGAGCACCGACAGCACGAACAACCATTCACGGCGGGGCACCCGGACGGCGGCGACCGACGCCCCGACTGCGGCGCACGCCGCGAGAAGCAGCACTACCGAACCATCGCTCGGGGGCATTCCGCCTCCGGCGATGCCGTGCGCGGCGATGCTGACCGCGCCGGACAGTGAACCCACGACGGAGCCGCGCACCCGCGCGACCACATCCAACCGTGAATTCACCCCGCGAGGGTACCGCTTCCGCGATGCCCACCCCGGCCGCGGTGTGCGAAACGGGTCAGGCGGAAGCCCCGGCCGCCGGGCGCAGTCGCCCGAGGACGTCCGTCAAGGTGACGACACCGGTCAGCTCGCCGTTGTCGGTGACGATCGCAAGGTGGCTGCGGGTCTCGCGCATGGTGCGCAGTGCCTCGTACACGGCAGCGTCCGCGTCGAGGGCCAGCACCGGGCGCATGAGGTCGGCGGCCGTGACTGTGGCGCCGGCCTGCAGGCTGTCCCGGGCGTGCACCACCCCCTTGATCCCGTCCTCGTCGCGTACGAGCAGTCGGAGGTGGCCGCTCCGATCCGCGGCCGCCCTGATCGCCGCCGCGGTGGCGTCCGGGGCGACACTGCTCGGGGCGGTGTTCGGCCGCACCATGTCTCGCACGGCGAGCGATTGGAGTTCCAGGGCGCTGGTCAATTGGCCGTGGTATCGCTCGTCGAGCGTGCCGACGGTCGCCGAGTGCTCGACGAGGTGACGCAGCGCGTCGGGATCCTGGCCGGCACCCACCTGGTCGACCGGTTCCACGCCGAACCTTCGCAGACACCGGTTCGCCATCCGGTTCAGCACCAGCAGCAGCGGGCGGGTGGCCCACATGAATCCGCGCATCGGGATCGCCAGCAGTGTCGCCGATTTCTCCGGGTGCGCGATCGCCCACGACTTGGGTGCCATCTCACCGACGACGAGATGCAGGAACGTGACGACGATGAGGGCGAGGATGAATCCGAGCACGTCCGCCAGCCACAGCGGAGCGCCCCAACCTGCGAAGGTCGGGGTGAGCCAGTGATGCACGGCCGGCTTCGTGACGGCGCCGAGCGCGAGGGTGCAGACGGTGATGCCCAGCTGGGATCCGGCCAGCAGCACGGACAGCTCGGATGCGCTGCGCAGAGCCGCGCGGGCAGCCCTGCTGGTGGGGGCGGCGTCCTCGAGCCGGTGGCGGCGGGCAGCGATCAAAGCGAATTCGATCGCCACGAAGAACGCGCTGGCCGCGATCAACCCGACGGTGACGAGCACGATGACCCACGGATTATTCATCGGTCGCGTCACTCTCCAGGATGCGGAGCCTCACGAACAGCGAGGACGGGACGTGCTTGTCGACTGCCCGCACCTCGGCATCGAGGGTGCGAACGGGTGGGTCGGCGTCGTTGATCAGGTCGGCCGGATCCGGGTTCAATCGGATCGCGACGGCGTCACCGACGACGGGGAGCCCGCCGAACTCGGCGATGACGGCACCCGCGAGCGTCTCGAAGTCGCCGGGCGGCAGGTCGTGTCCGAGGATGCGCTCCACCTCGTCGATGTGCAGATCGCCGGGCATCGTCCAGCCTTCGGATTCTGACCCCGTCACCGACGCGTCGCCGTCGGGATCGTGTTCGTCGGCGATCTCACCGACGAGTTCCTCCGCGAGGTCCTCGATCGTGATGACGCCGGCGAACCCGCCGTACTCGTCGACGACGAGCGCCATTTCGTCCCGGGCGGCCGTCAGCTGTTCCAGCACGTCGGGCAGCGGCAGCGACGTCGGCACGACGACGGCCGAACGGGCCCGGGACGCGGCCGGACCGTCGGCCTGCTCGCCGAGCAGGTCGTGGAGGTGGATGACGCCGCGCAGATCGTCGGAGGAACTCCCGACCACGGGGTAGCGGGTGTGGCCCGCGCCCATCTTCTCGAGAACACTGCTCAGGGAATCGTGGGCCCGGACGGTATCGACGTGGGCGCGGGGAATCATCGCGTGCCCGGCGGTGCGGGTGGGAAAGTCGAGGATCCGGTCGAGCAGGGTCGACAGTTCCCGCGGCAGCTCACCGGCGTCGCGGGATTCGGCGACGATGTGTTCGAGGTCCCGCACGGTGGCCGAGTGTTCGACGTCGTGGACCGGCTCGATCCGCAGCGCGCGCAGCAGCAGGTTCGACGACTGGTCGAACAGCCAGATCAACCAGCCGAAGAGTTTCAGGTAGATCGTGGTCGACAGCGCGAGCCAACGCGCCACCGGTTCGGGCCGGGCGATCGCCAGGTTCTTCGGGAAGAGCTCACCGAAGAGCATCTGGACGAAGGTGGAGAACAGGACGGCGAGGACGGCGCCGACGCCGATCCCGACCGCGGTGGGGATGCCGACACCGCCGAGGAGCTCACCGAGGCCGCGTCCGATCAGGGGTTCGGCGACATAACCGACGAGCAGGCCGGTGACGGTGATGCCCAGCTGGGCGCCGGAGAGCATGAACGAGGTGCGGCGAGTGACGCCGAGGGCGCGGGCGGCGCCCGCGTCTCCCGCCTCGGCCCGGGCTTTGAGCCGCGAGCGGTCGACCGACATGTACGCGAATTCCTGGGCGACGAAGTAGCCGGTCAGGGCGGTGATCAGTAATACGACGACGACGCCGAAGCCGATGCTCAGGACGGTCACCATGTGTTCACCCCCGCGGTGCGTCCGGGACTGCGGTGATCACTCTGGGGCGGGCTGGGTCTTCGGGGGCGCGAAGCGCTGGTCATGGCTCTCTCTGTATTCGGGGTACGAGTCACCCATAGTAAAGGACTCTTTACTCTTGCGATCGGCGGGTGCGCAGAATCACGCGGTCGGTGTTACGACCGGATTACCGGATTCGGGCCGCGGTGCGGGTTACGAAACCTGAGCTTGTTCCTCGCGTGACCATTCGGAAATCACCGAACCGTGTACTTGTTTCAGGTCGACGGAGTGCGCAGCGCACTCTCCCCACGCAGAGCGAATGGACATCGAAGTCTACGCCCGGCCCGTCGCCCACAGCATCTCATCAGCGCATTCAGGCCCTTCGGGCGCCTCCGCCCCACGAACAACCAGGAGTCCCTGTGACCGACATCGAGAACACCATCGCCGAGAACATCCAGAAGGCACTCGGCGAGATTCCCCACCCGGCACTGCCCAAGGGCACCAACATCTACGGGTCGACGAAGATCTTCCCGGACTACAAGGCCGAGGACGGCGAGTCCTACTTCACGCTGGTGCACGGCATCGCGCACGAATCCTCCGTCAGCTTCGTCGCTGTCCTGCAGGCAACCCGCGCACTGCGCAAGGGTTTCGAGTCGGCAATCTATTTCTACGGCCCCGGCGCCCTCAACTGCCTTGCGACGCGTGGGTTTCCGACCACCGGAGACAACGGTTTCCCGGGCGAGCAGAACATCAACGACGCACTCGCGACATTCATCTCCGAAGGTGGGACCGTCTTCGCGTGCCGCTTCGGCCTCGCGCTGCACGGCGGACGGGAAGAGGACCTGATCGAGGGCGTCGTACCCGCACATCCCCTGGATGTGCAGGACGCCATCATCCACTACTCCCGCAAGGGCGCCATCATCAACTCCACATACATGGTCTGAGGTGTGAACCATGAGCGATCTCTCGACACGAGTTGACGTAGCAGTACGTGGAATTCGATCACTGAACGTCCCGGTCACCCGGACTTCCGGCGCCGGCCCCAGCGACGACGGTCATGTACTGATCGGCGGGATCGGCGGCGCCATCCCCATCCGGTCCGACAGCCCGTACGAAGTCAGTGGAAACCGCCTGCTGTTGAACGGCACCGACATGGGGGTGGAGATCGAGCCGGTCCGCCGGCCCCGGTTCTACGACCTCGATACCGCCGACGGAATCTCCTACGAGAAGATCGCCCGGCTGCACGGGACGAACGTCCTCGCCACGACCGTGGTCCAGACCTGCATTCGATACGACCCGGCACAGCGGTGCCGATTCTGCTCGATCGAGGCATCACTGCAGTCCGGCTCGACCATCGCGGTGAAGAAGCCCGAACAACTCGCCGAGGTCGCCGAAGCCGCCGTCCGCCTCGACGGCGTCACCCAGATGATCATGACCACGGGCACGTCGGCGGCCAAGGATCGCGGTGCCCGTCACCTGGCGCGATGCGTCGCGGCCGTCAAGGCGGTGGCCCCGGACCTCGCCATACAGGTGCAGTGCGAACCGCCCGGCGATCTCGGGACCATCACGGATCTTCGGGACGCGGGGGCCGATTCCATCGGCATCCACGTGGAGTCCCTGGACGACGAGGTTCGGCGGCGCTGGATGCCCGGCAAGGCGACTGTTCCGCTGGACGAGTACCGGGCGGCGTGGCGCGAGGCGGTACGGGTTTTCGGACGGAATCAGGTGTCGACCTACCTGCTGGTCGGGCTGGGTGAAGATCCCGACGAATTGGTCTCGGGCGCAGCCGAACTGATCGACATGGGCGTCTACCCGTTCGTCGTCCCGTTCCGGCCGCTCGCCGGCACGCTGGCAGTCGAGGACGGGGCTCAGGCGCCGTCGCCGGCCCTGCTCGCCGACGTCACCTCGCGGGTGGCGAAGGAATTGCAGGCGGGCGGCATGCGCGGCGCCGACCAGAAGGCGGGCTGCGCCGCGTGTGGGGCCTGCAGTGTCCTTCAGAACGCAGGAGGCTGACATGTGGGACCTGCCGACCGCCGAGAGCACTCCTTCCGATTTCGCCGTCCTCACCGGGCCGTCGGTTCAGGAGTCACAGTGGAGTTTCCTCGTGCAACCCGCCACCGGTCGGGTGATGATCGAGGCGTACCGACGACTGCGGCGTGAGACGTTCGTCGTGGAACAGGGACTGTTCACCGCCAGCGACCGGGACGATGTCGACGACGATCCCCGAACCGTGGTGCTCGTGGCGATCAGCACCACGGGCGAGGTGCTCGGCGGTGTTCGCCTCGCCCCGATGACGGACGGCACCGACCTCGGGTGGTGGGCGGGAAGCCGCCTCGTGGTGGGTCGAAACATCCGGAACAGCAGGGGAATCGGAAAGGCACTCGTGCGCGCCGCCTGCGCCCACGCCGAATCCCGCGGCGCGTTGCGGTTCGACGCCACCGTGCAGAGCCGGAACGAAACGATGTTCGCCCACCTGGGCTGGACGCGGATGGGTGACGTCACGGTGGCGGGCGCGCCGCACGTGCACATGACGTGGCCGATCGATCGCGTCGAGCGTCTGGTCCAGAGCACGAAGTCCTGTCTGGCCCACACCCTGGCACCCTTGGGTACGCATGGTGATGCGCTCGGCGGCAGCGGGTTCCGCGGCGACGACGGCGCACCGGTACCGGGCAGCGACCTGATTGCGGCGTGCGACGCCATCCTGCCCGCCATGGTTGAGCGCGATCCCGAGTGGGCCGGATGGTGCGCCGCCCTCGTCAACCTCAACGACCTGTCGGCGATGGGTGCCGTCCCCGTCGGGATGCTCGACTCGGTCGGCGCACCGAACACCTCGATCCTGTCGAAGGTGATCCGTGGGCTCAGCCGAGCTGCGGAAGCGTGGGACGTACCGGTACTGGGCGGCCACACCCAGCTCGGTGTTCCCGCGGCGCTGTCGGTGACGGCGCTCGGACGCACCGCGAATCCGGTGCCCGCGGGTGGGGGCCGGGTCGGCGACGAGCTCACGCTGACAGCAGACCTGGACGGGCGGTGGCGGCCGGGATACACCGGACAGCAGTGGGATTCGACGTCCCATCGCAGCTCGGACGAACTGCGGGACATGGCCTCGTTCGTCGCCCGTACCCGCCCCGCCGCGGCGAAGGACATCAGCATGGCGGGGATCGCCGGCACCACCGGGATGCTCGCCGAGGCGAGCGGACTCGGCGCCGTCCTCGACGTCGCATCGGTCCCCAGGCCGCCCGGTACGACGGCGGGTGACTGGATGACGTGCTTTCCCGGGTTCGCGATGATCACCGCCGATCGGAGCGGTAGCGCGCCGGCGCCCGCCGGACCGGCCACCTCGGCCGTCTGCGGGGAATTGACATACGAGCCGGGGGTCAGCCTTCGCTGGCCCGACGGCGTAACGACACGCGTGGTGCACTCCACGGTCACAGGATTGGGAAGAGCATGACTGACATCGGAATCTCCGTTGCGGCAGCCGAGTTCGGCCGCGACATGGAGCAGGCGTATCGCACGATCGGTGAACTGATCCAGCAGGCGCGGACAGCCGGGAGTTCGCTACTCGTGCTTCCGGAGGCCTGCCTGGGCGGTTACCTGCCCAGCCTGGGCGGAGGCGACGAAACCGAGGAGCAGCGGCAGCGTCGGCTCCGCAGCCTCCCGCCCGCACTGGAATTGGACGGGCCCGAGGTCCGGCGGGTCGTCGACATGGCCGGCGACCTGGTGATCACCCTCGGATTCTGCGAGGCCGACGGCGCCGACCGGTACAACGCCGCGGTGACGCTGCACGGCGACGGGATACTCGGCTCGTACCGCAAGGTGCACCAGCCGCTGGGGGAGAACCTCTGCTACCGCGCCGGCGACAAATACGAAGCGTTCGACACCCCGGTCGGACGGATGGGCATGCAGATCTGTTACGACAAAGCCTTTCCCGAGGCCGCGAGGACGCTCGCCCTCGACGGCGCGGAGATCATCACGTCGCTGTCGGCGTGGCCCACCGCCCGCACCAACCGCGTCGAGAACCCCGAAGACGACCGGTGGAAGCAGAGATTCGACATCTACGACCGCGCGCGGGCCACGGAGAATCAGGTGGTCTGGGTGGCGTCGAATCAGGCGGGGACGTTCGGGTCGCTCCGGTTCGTGTGCAGCGCGAAGATCGTCGGCCCGGGCGGCGAGATCCTCGCCACCACAGGCGTGGAACCCGGCCTCGCCTCGGCCACGCTGGATGTGCAGGCCGAACTGGACGCGATTCGCAGCGGCGGGATGTACAACCTCCGGGACCGCCGGCCGGAACTGTACGGAGACGTCGTCGCGGAGAACCGGGTGAGCGGCACCCGGCTCGACGCGACGGCGCGACCGTCGTTCCTCCGCACCACGACAGCCGAACTGGAGCCCGTCGATGCCTGAGATGACGTTCACGGTGCGCTGGCCGGACGGAAGCACCCAGTCCTGCTACTCGCCGTCGCTGGTCATGCACGACCACCTGGTGGCCGGTGAGGACTACACGGTCGCCGATTTCCTCACACGCACCACGACGGCGCTCACCGAGGCCAGTGAGCGAGTCCGTGCCAAGTTCGGGATGTACTGCACGTCCGCGTCCGAGCAGATGCAGGAACTCGAACGCGCCGGCCGCACCCTCGACCCCCAATCCCTCGTCCGGGTCCTCGAGATGAACCCGGCTTCACTCCCCGGAGAGTCGTGATGACCGAACAACACACAGTCGTCGTGATCGGCGGCGGCCAGGCGGGCCTGTCGATCAGCTGGCATCTGGTGCAGCGTGGAATCGACCACGTGGTGCTCGAGCGAGAGTCGATTGCGCACGAGTGGCGCGACAGCCGCTGGGACAGCTTCACTCTCGTCACTCCGAACTGGCAGTGCACCCTTCCGGGATACAGCTACTCGGGCGGCGATCCCGACGGGTTCATGAACCGCGAGGAGACCTACCAGTTCGTGCGTGGGTACGCGGATACCTTCGATCCCCCTGTGCGCGAAGGGGTCACGGTGGTGGGGGTCCGGCAGTCGGGTTCCGGAGGGTTCGACGTGGACACGACGGAAGGCTCGATGCACGCCGACCACGTCGTCGTCGCGGTCGGCGGGTACCACACACCGGTCGTTCCCCGGTTCGCCGAACGGCTGCCCGCCGACATCACGCAATTGCACTCGTCGCAGTACCGGAGCGCCGGCGAGCTGCCCGCGGGCGAGGTTCTCGTGGTGGGCAACGGCCAGTCCGGCGCCCAGATCGCGGAGGATCTTCATCTCGCGGGTCGCACCGTCCACCTCGTCACCGGTGGGGCGCCGCGGGTCGCGCGGTTCTACCGCGGCCGGGACTGCGTGGCCTGGCTGCACGACATGGGCACCTACGACGTCTCGATCGCCGATCACCCGGGCGGTCTGGGCAAGCGGGAGAACACCAACCACTACGTCACCGGCCGGGACGGTGGCCGCGACATCGACCTCCGTGCGTTCGCGCTCGCGGGAATGCGCCTGTACGGGCGGCTGCTCGACGTCGTGGACGGCACCCTGCGGTTCGCGCCCACCCTGGAGTCGTCGCTGGATGCTGCCGACGCCGTGAGCGAGAGCATCAAGGATTCCATCGACGCCTACATCGACCGCGTGGGCATCGATGCGCCGCGCGAGGAACGGTACGTCCCGGTCTGGCGTCCCGACCGTGAGGTCACCGAGTTGGAGCTGCCGACGTCGGGCATCACGTCGGTGGTGTGGTCCATCGGTTTCCGGACCGACTACCGGTGGCTCCGCGCGGGCGTGTTCGACGGTGAGGGCCATCCCACCCACAACCGCGGCGTCACCGCGGTGCCCGGGCTGTACTTCCTCGGCCTTCCGTGGCAGCACACGTGGGGTTCGGGACGGTTCGCGGGAGTGGCGCGGGACGCGGAGTATCTGGCGGACCGCATCGAACTCGAAGCGGGTGTGTTGCCGGCGACGGCGACACTAGCCTGACGCCTATGGTGACGACACGGTTGGCAGCATTGGCGGGGCACTTCGGCCGCGACATCGATCGCGCGCTCCTGAAGTTGCAGGCGCTGATCGAGAGTGCGACGAACGACGGGGTGGACCTGCTCGTCCTGCCCGACGCCTGCCTCGGCGGCTACATCTCGGATCTCCGGCGGCCGGACACAGAGGAGCTTCCGCCCGCGCTCGCCGCGGACAGCCCGGAACTGAAGGCCGTCGCGAAGATGGCGGGCCGCATGACGGTCTGCATCGGGTACACGGAACTGTGCGACGGGGTGCGATACAACGCCGCCACCTGCGTGACCGGTGACGGAGTGCTGGGCAGTCACCGCAAGGTGCATCAGCCGGCCGGGGAATCCCTGGCGTACGCCGCGGGTGACTCCTTCACCGCCTTCGACACACCGGTGGGCCGGATCGGGATGCTGATCGACTACGACAAGACGTTCCCGGAATCCGCTCGCACCCTTGCGCTCGACGGCGCGCGGATCATCGCCGCGTTGTCCGCGTGGCCTGCCAGCATCACGGACCGGGCGGCGCGCATGATGCAGGACCGGCAATCACGCCTGTTCGATCTCTACGATTCGGCCCGGGCCGCCGAGAACCAGGTGGTCCTCGTGTCGTCCAACCAGACCGGAATCCAGGGTGGCCTGCGGTTTCTCGGTCAGGCCAAGGTGGTCGGCCCGGGCGGCGACGTGCTCGCGCGAACGGGGACGAAGGGCGGCCTCGCCGTCGCCGAACTCGACGTCGACTACGAGGTCAACCGGGCCAGGAAGGTGCTGCGGCACCTGGAGGAACGCCGCATCGACACCTACCGGAGAATGCTGGACCGAGGAGAACACTGACGTGCGGATCGCTCTGCTGACCTATTCGACCAAACCTCGCGGGGGAGTCGTGCACACGCTGGCGTTGGCCGAGGCCCTCGCCCGACAGGGCGCGGACGTGACGGTCTGGACTCTGGGCAGGCACGGCGACGCCGCCTTCTTCCGTCCGGTCGACCCGACTGTCACCGTGCGGGTGGTGCCGTTCGCACACGTCGACGACGAGACCGTCGGTGAGCGGATCCTCCGATCCATCGAGACGATGCGCGCCGCCTTCCCACCGGGGGCCTACGACATCGTCCACGCGCAGGACTGCATCAGCGCCAACGCCGTCGGGCGGTGCGTGCGAACCATCCACCATCTCGACCAGTTCACGACGCCCGCGCTGGCCGCCTGCCACGAGCGCGCGATCGTGGATCCGTACGCGCGGATCTGCGTGTCCGCCGCCGTCGCCGCCGAAGTTTCGGCCGGGTGGGGTCTCGATTGCGCCGTCATTCCGAACGGCGTGGACGCCGCCCGATTCGAGGAAGCACGCGAGGACACCCGGCGTCGCCGCAGGTGGGCCGGTGAATTGGGCGACTACGTGTTGGCGGTCGGCGGTATCGAACCACGCAAGGGCAGCATCGACCTGGTGGAGGCCTACGCCCTGCTCGCGAAGGAGCAACCGGACCTGCGGCTGGTGTTCGCCGGCGGCGAGACCCTGTTCGACTACCGGGGGTACCGGGACGAGTTCGACCGGCGGGCCGCAGAGCTGGGTGTGACACCGACCATTCTCGGAACGATCGACGACGCCGAACTCCCCTCGCTGGTGGCCCAGGCGCACTCGTTCGCCTTCCTCTCCACCAAGGAAGGATTCGGGCTGGCCGCGATGGAAGCCCTGGCGGCGGGCGTTCCCGTCGTCGCACGCGACCTGCCGGTCCTGCGGGAGGTCTTTAGCGGGACGGTCCGGTACGCGTCCACCCACGAGGAGATGGCACGCGCCCTGACCGAACCTGCCGACGGCGCCTCCCTCGACGAGGGGCGCGCCTTCGCTCGCTCACATCGATGGGACGACGTCGCGCAGAAACATCTCGAGTTCTACCGAGAGGTCGCGGCGCACCGCTGACTCAGTCGGCGCTCTTGATGGTCTTCATCGTGATCAACGAGGTGACCCGCGACACCGCCGGGAGCCCGCTGAGCTTGGTGGCCATGAAGTTCTCGTACGTCGCGAGGTCGCGGACCGCCACCCGGATGAAGTAGTCGGGGATCCCGAACAACCTCCGGCATTCGATCACCTCGTCGAAGGCGGCGACCCGGGACTCGAACTGCTCGATGGTCGCCTGGTCGTTCACACCGATCTCGGCGGTGACGATCACCTGGAAACCCCGATCGAGCGCTTCCTGGCTGACGATGGCGCGGTAGCCGGTGATGACTCCGTCCGCCTCGAGCTTCTTGACCCTGCGCAGGCACGGGGAGGGAGTCAGACCCACCAGATCCGCCAATTCCGTGTTGGTCAGACTGGAGTCATTCCGCAGGTGGTCCAGAATTGCGTGATCGATGTCATCCATTGAACTATTATTGCGCAGAGTGCGGAGAATGGGCATTTGCTCGCAATCGCGCACCGGGATAGTTGCTATAGATTTGCGTGGTGATCGATCCAGCAACCCTCTCGACGACCGCAGTCGTCGACTCCGACCCCCGGCACGCCCCGGAGTGGCGTCGCGCCCTACAGGCTTCCCTTCCCGTCGGGATCGGGCTGGTTCCGCTGGGGATCGCCCTCGGGGTGCTCGTCGTCCAGCAGGGCCTCAACCCGTGGTGGGCGATGGTCTTCACCTCGCTGATCTACGCCGGTTCCCTCGAATTCATCGCGGTCGGCATGGTGGCGGCGATGACGCCGCTCCCGTACATCGCGCTGACCGCGTTGCTGGTGAACTTCCGGCACGTGTTCTACGCCTTGAGCTTTCCCCTCGACAGGGTGAAGGGCCGGCTCGCCCGCTTCTACAGCATGTTCGCGCTGACCGACGAGGCGTACGCCATGACGGTCACCGGCGACCGGAAGTCGATGTCCGGCCGGGTCGTCGTGTACTCGCAGTTGTATCTCCACGCGTACTGGATCGGTGGAGCGATGCTCGGAGCGACCGCGGCGCAATGGATCCCGGAGAACATCGTCGGCCTCGACTTCGCGTTGACCGCGCTGTTCGTCGTGCTGTCCATCGAGGCCATCCGGTCCCAGAGGGGTATCGCGGTGCCCTCGATGGCCGTGATGTGCGCGCTGATCGCGCGCCTCGTCGACCCCGGACACATGCTGCCGATAGCGATGGGCGCCTTCGTGAGCCTGCTCGTCGTCCGCTATTTCCTCGCCCGCCGAAAGGTGGCCACCGATGCCTGACGCCGGTTACATCCTCGCGGCCATCGCGATCATGGCGATCGTCACGTTCGCCCTGCGCGCCGTCCCCTTCGCGATCGTCATGCCGTTGCGCTCGTCCGCGCTCGTCGGCTACCTGGGTGTCTACCTGCCGGCCGGGATCATGCTGATCCTGGTGGCGTACTCGCTGAAGAACGTCTCCGTCACCGCCCCGTCGCACGGGATCCCCGAACTGATCGCGGTGGGGGCGACCGCCGCGGTGCACCTGTGGCGCAAGAATGCGGTGCTCTCGATCGTCGTCGGAACCGGGCTGTATGTCGCCCTGATGAACTGGGCATTCGCCTGAGCCCGGCGCGCCTCACGTTTACGATGCAACCACACGGGTAGGCAGGAACCACAAGACAGTCGGCCGTTTCTCGGGAAGGACGCACTGATGAGCGAACAAGATGCACGTTCGGTGACGGGTGTTCGGGACAAGGACTACAACCTGATTTGGTTCGTCGAAGCGTCACTGAGCAACGCTCTGCGTCTCGAGGGTTACATTTCGGACGCCGACATGGACGGTGACGCCGAGTTGGCCGACTTCTTCCGCCGCGCCCAAGCCGTGAGCCGGAAGGGTGGCGATCTGGGCAAGGCCATGCTGGCCGCCCGCCTGAAGAAGGAACAGTAGGCCTCCGCCCCTACCGGCCCGGATCGGAACTCAACCCCTCTGCGTCGGCCAGGGACCGCCGCGGACAGGCCTGCCCGCGGCGGTCCGCTTTTCGTTGTCACGGAACCGCGGCTCGTAGTGATGGAAGAACACCTTGCCGACCAGGTCGCGTCGGCTGTGCACACCGGTCTTGTCGAAGATGCTCTTCAGATGTTGCTGCACGGTCTGCGCCGACACGTGCAGTTCGGCGGAGATCTGCGAAGTCGACGCCCCGTGCAACACCATCGACGTAACCTCCTTCTCGCGCTCGGTCAGCCCGTACGCCGACATCAGCAGCGGATACAGACGGCTCGGATGCGCCGGCTCCACGATCACCGCGATCCGCCGCCTGCCCGTCGACGTCAGGCATGCCCCGTGCAGCACCAGCCACGCCCCCGACCGCGACAGCACCCGCGAGATGGCCACGTCGCCCAGCCGGTCGCGGTCTTCCACACACCGCAACACGCGACCGGCGAGAGTGATCACCGCGGCCGGCAACTCCCCCCGATCCCAGTCCCCGCCCGGCAGATCCACCATCCACCGGTCGACCCCGGGCGTCGCGGATTCGATGTTCCACTTCTCGTCGAGGACGAGCAGACCCGGCGAATCCGCATACTCCGGTTCCTCGGCCTGCCCGCACAGCAGTGCGCGGCGGGCACCGCCCGCGAGGACCGGCGCGATCTCCTGCACGAACGACTTCTCGGTTTCCGAGAACATCGGCATCCCCTCGTCGCGATAGAGGCTCAGCGCTCCCCAGGTTTCTCCCGAGCGCGTGCGTAACCGCGCAATCAACTCCTGGTCGCCACCGAGTGTCCGGTTCCGGCGCCAGCGCGGACTTCCCGACGGATCACCGTGCGCGGCTTCGTGCAACGTGGAAATCCCTTCGGCGGACCGCATTACGTCGGGGACGGACTGAACGTCGTCCTCGTAGTACTCGGCGGCCAGCCATTCTCCGGGAAATTCGTCCATGCCGAAGTGATAGTGACTGGTCATCAGCATGGACACGGGGTCGAGGGTGAACCAGCACGGCGTCCAGTAGTACGGGACGACACCGGCGACGACGTCCGACGCGTCCCGCCACAGCGACACCAGGCCGCGGGGTGCGGCGCACAATCGTGCGACCTTGTCTGCCGCGCACTGCACGGAATCCACGCTCACGAGTCAAGCGTACGAGCGCGGATCGGCGCCGGAAATACCAGAATTGTGGAATGGTGCGCCCGCTCCACCGCTCCTAGCGTCGGTGACAGGTTCCACACCGCGACGGCCCCGAAGAGCGAAAGGCAATCCCATGCGTATCAACAGAATCCGACGCGACATCACGGTACTCGGCGACGAACTCGAAGTACCGGGGATCGGGCACCTACCGGTGAACGCATACGTTCTCCACGCCGCCGAACCCGTCGTCGTCGACACCGGACTCAGCCTGCCCGGACGCGGCTTCATGGACGCCCTGGGATCAGTGCTCGACCCCGCGGACGTCGAGTGGATCTGGCTGACGCATCCGGACCGCGATCACACCGGCGCGTTGTTCGACCTTCTCGACGCGGCGCCGCGCGCCCGCCTGATCACGACGTTCGCGGGCATCGGCATCATGTCCTGCGCACGGCCCGTCCCGATGGACCGGGTCTACCTCCTCAATCCAGGTCAATCCCTCGACGTCGGCGATCGCACACTGACGGCGCTGCGGCCCCCGCTGTTCGACAATCCCAGCACCGTCGGCTTCTACGACGACCGCAGCGAGGCCTGCTTCTCGTCGGATTGCTTCGGGGCGCCGATGGAGACCGCCGAACTCGCCACCGCCAACGACGTCGGGTACTCCGCACCCGGCGCCGTCCGCGCCGCGCAGCACCTGTGGGCCACCGTCGACAGTCCCTGGGTGCACCTGGTGGACGAGACGAAGTTCCTGCGCACCGTCGCCGCGGTCCGGGCGCTCGACCCGCGATGGATCCTCAGCACCCACCTCCCCCCGGCGGACGGCCGCACCGCCGAGTTTCTGGACATGCTCGCCGAGGCACCGAAGTCAGACCCCTTCATCGGGCCCGACCAGGCCGCACTCGAGCAGATGCTGGCCGGATTCGAGCCCGTCGGGTGAGGTCCACGGCAGAAAAAAGCCGCCGACACCATATGGTGCCGGCGGCCTCTGCGACGGTGCCGTCATATCGCCTCTCGGCAAGTGGTCGCTCTCGGCGACAATTTTAATGTGGTACCCGGGGTATGTCCGACACCGTCGACGGGTTCAACTGTACCGTCCTCGGAGATATTCCGCCCGTCCCGCGTCACACGTCGTGGTCAGCCGTCGGATGCGCGATCGCGAGCAGCGCCGGCGCACCTCGGCCCGGCCAGGTGCCCTCCAGAGTGTGCGAGCCGAGGTCCGCGACCCGATCCGGATCGATCACCCGGAACACCCGGATGCCGATAGCGGCCGCCGTTATGACGGTGGCCGTTCCCTCATTCGCACAGGTCACGGCACCGACGACCGGCACGGTCGAGCCCGGTGAGCCGCTACCCGACACCCTCGTGGTCACCTCTCGGCGCTCGGCGGGTGCGGCGAACTGGAGTTCCGCCTCGGTCCCGCCCGTCAGGATGGCCGTCGCGAGCGCACTCGCGTACACCGGGTCGGCGCAGGCGTCGTAGACCCAGCGCTCACCCAGCACGGAATGCTGCATCGTGGTGATCAACGACGCCTCCGCACCGGCCGTCGGGGCACCGCGATAGGTCACCGGCACCTGCACGACCTGCCCGTCCGCCGTCCGGACCAGGTGGGTTTCGATGCCGACCTCCCCGGCCGGATCGTCGAACCGGTACGCACCGACGACCTCGAGGGACGACGCGTCGGCGGACCCGATCCACGGTTGGCGAGGAACCCACTCGCCGAGCATCTCGGCCTTGGACGGAGACAGTTGAGCGTGATGGATGAGAGCCACACGGCCGACGGTACCGCGTCACCCGGCAACCGATGCCGCGTCGAGATCGGCGGCGTAGACGGTCATCCAGTGCGGATGCAGCCGGTAGTAGACCACGTCGTTGTCCCAGTCGAAGAAGTCTTCGCCGTAGAAGCTCTTGAAGTAGGCGAGCAGGTCCGGCCAGTCCGCGGCCGGTTCGCCGTCCCGGGGGTTGAGGGTCTCCACCGTGCCGTGCGTGAACACGCCCAGGTCCTCACCGCGCATGTGCGCGGCACTGACGGCCGGGCGGGCGGCGAGGTGCCGGGCCTTGGCGGCGCCGCGCGCCGTGCCGAAGTGCCACTTCCCGTGCAGGAAGTGCCCGTCCACACCGCTGATCCGCGGTTCGCCCTTGGCCGTGACGGTGGACAGGGCGAGGGTGCACATGCCGGTGACGATCTGGGTGAGCTGCTCTGCGGTCAGGGTGCTCTCGGTGTTGATGATCGAACGCAGATGTGCGGTGGAGCGGGACAGGGAGGCGTCGAGGAGGGTCTGGAGCTCTTCGAGCTCTTCTCGTGTTTCGCGCATGGAGGTCCTTGTCTGTGTCGATGTCGATCCGGGGCCCGGCGCCGAACGGTGACACCATGCTCGCACCGAGACCCTGACATCCTGTGTCAGGTTTCTCCCGACGATCTGCTCGATTCAGCTCGTGGACCTGTGTCCCAGTGCGGACATTCCGGCATCGAAACTCTCCAGGGCCGCGCCGACCGCCGCGGCGACGGTGACCTCGAAGACCTGATCCTCGGTGGGTCCGGCGGCGAGGAGCCGGCCGATGTCGGTATCGGTGATCGTGTAGGAGGCGTCGCGGACCATCGCGGCGTAGGCCTGCCACGGTTCGGGAAGCGGGTGGCCGGCCGCGGCGGCGGTGCGCAGGCCCGGGTCGGTGACGGCGGGCCTGTTCAACACCGAGTGGCGGAGGTTGGCCACGACATCGTCACTGTCGTCGGGTTTCTCGCCGTCTGCGAGCAGGAAGCCGGGAAAGCGGTAGCCGAAACGGTGCAGGGCGCGGGTACCGCTGTGCAACTGGCCTTCCCGGAGGGTGAAGCCGAACGCGTTGGCAAGGCGGTTGACGATGTTCCACACCAGTAGATGCACTGCCCCTGGTCGCGGGTGTGGACGTCCGGTTTTGGCAGGTACGGGTCCGCAACGGCGAGGTGACCCGTCCCGGCGCGCACCGCGAGGTAGGACCAGCTGGCCGATCGGTCGGCGGGATCGGTCAGCGTCCGGGTTTGATACCGGGCCCGCTCGGCGGGCCGGCCGATGGGGGTCAGGGTGAGGTGGACACCGAGGCCACCGGGGAACGCCACGATGCGGACCAGGTCCAGGGTCAGGTGAGTATCGGCGGCCAGCAGCCGGTGGCCGTGCACCTGGACACCGCCGCACGTCGGCGGTGCGATCGCGGGCCAGCGTGATCGGCGCACGGCCTCAATGCTGCATCCTCGCCGTGGCCGCGGCAACGGTGTGCCCGCACGAAATTCCCTGGTCCCGTTCGTAAACACCGGCCGCACCGAAGGCCGCAGCGCGGCGGGCGTAGCTGGTTAGACCGTGGTTAGACCGAGTACACAGCCTGGCCACCGATCGCCGCACCGGGCGAAGATGCACCCGTGCGCCTTGACGCAGCACCCGCCGCGGGGCACGGTGCAGGTGCGGTTCGCGTCTCGGTCGTTCTCGGGATCCGCCACATGCGCCCGCACTGCACCGACGTCGGAAGAAATGAGTATCCGTGACTGACGTACCAGTCGACTACTCGCCCACGCGCCCTCCTGGGCGGGTCAATACCAATGGATCAAGGCCCATCTCGAGCGAATGGATCACCCCGACCCGTCGCCCGCCCCGGCAGTCGACGACCCCGGCACCGAACGGGTGTGAGGTGTGCCTATCGGCGTTGTCGTGGCCAAGGTGCGAAGAAGACGATCCCCTCTTCGACCCCGCCGCTCGCCGGGGCGGAGGATTTTCTATGACGCGCGATGAAGGCTGCTGCACATCGACCACGTCATCGACCGCCAACGTCCGGTATCCGGATCTGCCCCGGGAGAGCATCGAGCAGGCGGTGCACTCGGCGCACGAACACTTCGCGAACAGGAAGGTGCGCGACTTCGTTCCCCTGCTGGTCGAGCGACTCGCCCGCGAGAAACTCCAGGCGCTGGTGCCGACGTAACCGTGTGGGAGGCCGTCACTCAGTTCACATCGCCGAGGGGCGCGGCTGCACCACCCCGAGCCGGTCGCTCCCACAAGCTGCGAGGCAGCATCTCGGACATGGGTGGCGCCGCCACGGCCGGGCGGGGGCGGCGCGGGACGTCCTGCGGGCCCGAGACCATGCGGCCGCATCGGACCTGATCTGGGCGGACGAACGGGTCGATGAGCTGGTGACCGATCAGTTCCTGCGATGGAACTCATGTCGTCTCGTCCGGCCGGATGGGGCGTGGCATGCGTCCGCCGTGTGTGGAGGCCGATCGGCGCCGGGGCGCTCTCACGTCAGGAACGTGGTGACCGCGAGGTAGATCACGATCGACAGCGGGTCCCGGAGCACGGGGGCCAGCTGCCCGGAGCCGCAGGCCGGGTCCCTGCCGAGCCGATGCAGCAACCAGGGCAGTGCCATCGCCACCGTCGTGGCGATGGCACTGGCGGACAACACCGCGACCGCAACCGCGGCCGCGAGCTCCCAGTCCCCGGTCATCAGCGCGACCATCGGTGCCATCACCACGCCGAGAATGGTGCCGACCCAGAACCCGGTGAGGACTTCCGGCCCAACGATGCGCCGGATCCCGATCCCGACCGACAGCCCGCGGATCGCCAGGGTCTCGGTCTGGGTGCCGACGGCGTCGGCGAGATAGACGATGCCGGGCACGAAGTAGGCCACCGCCAGGTTGGCGTCCAGCTGCTTCTCGAATCCCGCCATCAAACCCGCCGAAAGCATCGCGCCGAGCAGTCCGACGAGCAGCCAGGGCAGCCGGTGCCACAGCCGACGAACCACCGTCTCGACGCTCGACGCGCGGGCCGCTTCGACCGAGTGCAGGAACCCGCCGAGCCGGGCCAGGTCCTCGTCGTGCTCGTGCGCGAGCACCGTGAGCAGCTGTTGCGGTGCGATCAGACCCCGGAACCGGCCGTCGGCGTCCACCACGGCGAGTCCGGGCTTTCCGTCCTGCGCCGCCTGCCACGCGGCGTGTTCCTCGTCGGTGTCGGGTGTCACGGTCGGTGGGTCGGGATCCATGACGGCGCCGATGGTGGCGCCGCGGTGCGCCGAGGATCCGCTCGATGACCGCCACGCCGACTTTTGGCGCCTCCGATTCGGCGGGTGCGGCCCGGAGGCCACGAACTGCCCCGCCGCGATCACCGAGGCGACGGACCAGTCGATGATCCCCGGCGAGTCGCGCGGTCGCTTCGCTGAGGAACTGCTCACAGGCCAGTCGCACCGCCTCCCGCTCGTCGAGACGGAGAGACCACCCGTCGATGTGATTGCACACGACGATCATCCCGTCGGCCGTGGCGTGTGTGCGTGCGCGCGACATGGAGAATGTCGTATGTACGGGTGTGGTTGTGTTCCTTCGCATTCGGTGAACGATCGGTTGCGCATCACCGACATAAACTCGGCCAATAAAATTGCAGTCCAATGCATTTCGCTTCGAATGCACAGTTGTTGCGCGGTGCACAGGCGGGTTCGGCCGTTCCCCCGCCTGCACACCGATAGGCTGCTGACCGCGGGCCCGCGATCTCATCGGCGCCCCCGACATCACCACCCGCCGCCTTCTGTGTTGTCCGAAGTCCACCCGGGAGTCATCGTGTCCTACACCTCACTGCGCATTGCCTCGTTCAATCCGCTTGTGGAGCGTGGCAGCCGACCGAACCGCACACCGAACGGGATCGGTGAACGGCAGTTCCTCCCCTGCGGACGGATGTCGAAGTCATCTCTTGCCTGCCCACCCGGCACGGGGGTCGAATCCTGTTGCCTTCTCGGCCTGCGCGTAGGCCCGCAGGGCTTCGGCTGCCGTGCTGTCCAGCTTCGGTGGCACCGTGACCTCGGCTCTGACCAACAGATCGCCCGCCGTGCCGCCGCGTACGGGCACTCCGCGACCGCGAATTCGAAAGGTCCGTCCCGCTGCCGTGCCGGCTGGGATCCTCATTCCGACGTGGCCGTCGAGGGTGGGGACGGAGATCGTTGCACCCAAGGCTAGTTCGCTGAAGGTGACCGGAACCGTGACGGTGAGATCATCGCCGTCGCGGCCGAACACCGGGTCCGTGTTGACGTGCACGCTCACATACAGATCGCCCGCAGGTGCGCCCTGCAGGCCCGGTTCGCCCCGGCCGGGGATGCGGATGCGTTGACCGTCGCGCACGCCGGGCGGCACCCGGACGTTGATCGTGCGGGTGCGATTCCCGATGCCGGCGCCCTGACAGTCCGGGCACGGTGCGTCGATGAGGGTGCCGGTGCCACGGCAGTCGTCGCAGGGTTCGCTGAACCCGAATGCCCCCAGGTTCCGGGTGACCAATCCCATCCCGTTGCAGCGTGGGCATTCTCTCGCGGTGGTGCCGGGCGTGGCGCCGCTGCCGTGACATGCGGTGCAAGTGGAAGTAGTGCTCACTCGAAGTGGCACCACGACGCCTCGGACGGCGTCACGGAAGGGCAGCCGGGTGTCGGTCTCGACGTCGCTGCCGCGCCGTGGTCGTGTGCCGGTGGTCCGATTGCCGGCACGGTTGAAGAGGTCGCCTATTCCGCCACCCGCGGTGGAGGAGGTTGAGCCTCGCGCGAACAGGTTGCCGAAGTCGAAATCGCCGCTGACGCCGGCGCTTCGCTCGCCGGGGTGGAATCGGGTGCGGTCGAAGGGGCCGGCGGTGAACAGCCTGCGTGCCTCGTCGTAGTCCTTGCGTTTGACCGGGTCCGAGAGCACGGCGTGTGCCTCGCTGACTGTCTTGAAGCGGTCCTCGGCTCGGGGGTCCTGCGGGTTGGCATCCGGGTGCAGAGCGCGGGCGAGCCTGCGATAGGCCTTCTTGATCTGCTCGACCGACGCGTTCGAAGGGACGCCCAGGTCGGCATAGAAGTCGCGTTCCAACCATTCCCGCTGCGTCACTGGCCATCTCCTTCCTCCCGCGCTCAGCGGGTGGTGCGGTCAACGTTGGTGACGGGGTGGTTCTTGGCAGGCAGGCCGACTGGCACGTGGCAGTTCTTGGCGCACGCGACGACCGACGAGGTGGTGCGTGAGCCTTCGGTGTTGGCCGGCAGTACGGGCTCGCCGGCCTCCTGTGCAGACACGACCGAGATCGCTGTAACGAGGTCGATGCCGACGGCTCGAGCCATGAGGCCTCCTCGACAGGTGGGGCCCGGCCTCGAATACTGCAACCAACCGTGGACGGCACCAACCTAGCTTGAGTGCATCAGACGCAATTTTCTCCCTACAGAACATCCTGGTCAAGAACCATATTGAGTGTTAGGCGCTCACCTTTTCATTCCTGTTGTCCGCGGGGACACCCATCGCGCTGGCATGGTCCGGTGCGGTCAGGGAAACCTGTCAAACAGTCGCTCGGAGCCGGCTCGCCGCGGAAGCAGGCACCCGCTATCGCGTGAGAGTTCAGGTCGGGTCCGGGTCTGGCCCCCGTTCGTGGCAATGACGTTCAGTGAACCGTGCCCGCTGCCGGTCCAGCACGATCACCTTTGCATGATTAGTGCGGTGCTGTTCGCGCGCGATCAGCAAGCGGACGCCGGCCATCTGTCGCTTGAGTGCGGCGGCACGTGCAGCCGAATTCTCGTCGTCGAGGAGGTAGGCGGCGGCGCGGTCGCAGCCGATAAGCAACTATTGGTAGGCAAGTCGCAACCGGCCCCTGCTCGTCGAGGTGGGTGACCGCGATGTTCTCGACCAACTGCAGGGGGAGGCGGACGAGCCGATATTCGAAGCGGAGGAGGACATCGGGAGGGCGCCGAGTGTCACGCGCGGGATCGCAGCCCGGCCGTGACCTGTTGGGGGACAGAACCATAGAGGAACGGTGGACGCACGGAGGCTCCGGGTACACAGCTCGGGCGTTGGTCACTGACCTTTTCGGTATTAGGCCGACTCCAGCGCGTCGCCGACCTCGTGCAGGGTGCGGTGGTGTTCCTCGGCGGCCATGACATGCCCGGCGGCGACGATCACGGCGACGGGCCATTCGATGACCTCGAGTGCCGCGAGGACACCGAGGGCGGCGTAGAACGCCAGGTGCTCGGGCCGGGGGATGCCGACGCTCCCCACGATCGGCAGCTTCACAGCGAAGCTGTCGGCGTGGCGCACGCGTTCGACCGTGTCCCGGTGGGACGGATTGGTGGGTGATTTGTCGGTCATTGCTTGCCTCCGCACTATGTGGGGTTTACCGGGGGTTCGTTTCGGGTGCGCAGGGTGGCAGCGTGGCGAACTCTGTGGTCGATGTGGGTGGAGATCCGGTGGTGTCCGTGGTGGCGCGGGTATTCACGCCGCCGTTGCGGGAGCTGTACGCGCTGCTGGTGCGGGTGGGCGTAATCGAGATCATCGAGCGAACCTCACTCCTTCCACCCGCCGCTGAGGACGTCGACGGGACTGTCCGAGAAGGACAGTGTGCGGTCGTGGTTACCTGCGGTGTGGAGTAGTTCGCGGATCGTGGGGCTGAGCCCCGGTCTCCGGGCGATCAGGTCGGGTGCGATGGCCGCGGTGGCAGTGGCTGCCGCGGCGGATCCGAAGCCTTGCGCCCAGCCGAGCGGGCCCAGGGGCACACAGCCGAGGAACTGGCTCACTCCGGGGGTGCTGATCAACACCGTCATGACGGCAAGGGACCCCACCGAGGTGGTCAGAACGAGGGGGCTGCGCGAGTCCAGCAGAATCTGCCCGAGCTGGGTGCCGATGAGTGCGACCAGGGCGACGGTGGAGGCCCGCCGGGGTCCGCCGGTCAGGCTGGCCATAGCCCAGGCCGCGGTGGCGCCGGCGGCGGTGGTGGTGCCGCGGAAGGCGACGGTGCGCAACAGCGCTGCCTCGTCGGGTCCCCGGGTGGCGACACCGTTGTGGCTGGTGGGGCTGACCGCCAGGGCCGCGGCCGGTAGCGCGTCGGTGAGCATGTTCACCAGCAGCAGCTGGCGGGGGTTGAACGGGGAGCGCCCGGAGACGGCGCTGCCGATCAGGGCGAAGGCGACTTCACCGGCGTTGCCGCCGACGAGGACGGCGACTGCGGCCTGCACCCGCCGCCAGAGTTGGCGACCTTCGTCCAGTGCGTCGAGCAGGGCCCCGACCTTGCCGTCGAGGAGGACGACGTCGGCCGCGCCGCGGGCGGGAGCGCTGCCGCGGGAGGCCACTCCGATGCCGACGCTGGCCGCCCGGATGGCGGCGGCGTCGTTGGCGCCGTCGCCGACCATGGCACACACCCGGCCGATCCGCTCCAGGGTCTGCACGATCTGCACCTTGTGTTCGGGGGACATGCGGGCGAACACCCGACGGTCCTCGACTGCCCGCTCCTGTTCGCGGTGCGAGAGGTCGTCCCAGTCGGTGCCGCTGATCACCTGCTCCGGGGTGACCGGCATCCCCAATTCGTCGGCGATCGCGATGGCGGTGACCGGGTGGTCCCCGGTGATCAGGCGGACACCGACATCCTGGTCCAGCAGCGCGGGCAGCAGGCCGACGGCGTCGGCGCGGGGAGTGTCGGCCAGGCCGAGCAACCCGACCGGCTCGAGCTCGCGTTCAGCGAGTCGCGCCAAGGCGTCGGGGTCCTCGGCGGCCGCTGCCGCTTCGTCCGTGCTGAGCCCACGCTGGCCGACGGCGATCACCCGCAAACCTGCCGAGGCCATCCCGTGCACCCGCCCCGCGAGCGAACCGTCGGATTCGCCGAAGGACTCGAGCATCACCTCGGGTGCGCCCTTCACCGCGAGATGGGTGCCGGACACCGCGGCGGCGTAGGACCGGCCGGAACGAAACGGCAGGTAGGCCTGCCGGGTCCGGTCGCCCTCGCCCTCGTGCGCGTGTTCGGCGTCGGCGGCGTCCACGATCGCGACGTCCGTGGCGTGATCGGGCGGTCCACCGTTCGACGACCACCCCGTGCGCGCGGCGTAGGACAGTACCTGTTTCCGCGTGAATCCCGGTGCCGGTTCCACGGCGGACACGCGCAGCCGGTTCTCGCTGAGGGTGCCGGTCTTGTCGAAACAGACCACGTCGACCCGCCCGAGCGCCTCGACCGACCGCGGGACGCGGACCAGGGCCGCGGACCGGGTGAGCCGGCGGGCGGCGGACATCTGCGCGAGGGTGGCCACCAACGGCAGTCCTTCGGGAATCGCCGCCACGATGACCGCGACTCCGCTGGTGACGGCGGATCGCACGCCGGCGCCGCGGAGCAGACCGATTCCGGTGACGATGCCGCCGCCGCCGAAACTGACCGGCATCGCCCGCCGGGTCAACCGGCTCAGCTGTGCGTTCAGGCCCACCTCCCGCACCTTCGCCGGCGCGAGGGCGGTGGCACGCCGGGTCTCGGTGGTACGGCCGGTCGCGGTCACCAGCGACACGGCGGTCCCGGTCAGCACCGTGGTTCCGGCGTAGAGCATGCAGGTGCGCTCGGCCAGCGGCACACCCGGTGTGGGATCGGTCTGTTTGACCACCGGCAGCGATTCCCCGGTCAGCGCCGACTCGTCGACCTCGACCCCCTCGGCGGCGAGGAGTCGTCCGTCGGCGGGGACCACCTCGCCGGGGCGGACCTCGATGACCTCGCCCGGCCGGAGCCGGTCCGCCGCGATGTCGACGTAGCGGCGGTCGGCCCCACAGTCGGCGGCATCCACCGGGTCGTAGGCGTCTTTGAGCTCGGTGAGCTGGCGTGCCGGCGCATCCTGAACGGCGAGAAGGCGATTCAAGACCTCTTCGGCGCGCAGTCGCTGGGTTGCCGAGATGCCGGCGTTGAGCACGAGAACGGACCCGACGAGTACGGCGTCGATCGGTGAGCCCAGCACCGCGCTCGCCGCGGAGCAGGTCGCGAGGATCGGGGTCAGCGGATCGTCCAGTTCGTCGCGCACCGCGCGGAGAAAGTGCCACGTAGTGGTGACGGGCCGGACGCCGATGCGACCGATTGCCCGTACGGGTCCGGTGGTGGCGAACCCGGAGTATCGGCGTTTCGGAATCTGGGAGGTGTGGTCGTCCCTGCGCGGCGTGGGGAGCAGCTCGCGCACCTCGGCGGCGGGAATCGCATGCCACTCATGTCCCGGCCGTGGTGCGGGCAGCGGCGCGGTGAGCACGCCCCGGGCCTTCGAGCGACCGACCCACAGACCGAGGGCCGCCCCGGCGGTGACCGGTTCCGGTCCGCTGCCGGGAACACCGGGCAGCAGCAGCAGGGTGCCGAGTGCCGACGCCTGCGCAGAGATCTCGATACCCCGGCGGCTGGCTGTCCGCGCCGCCGGGATCGCGTGCAGGATGCGCCACACCCCGGTCAGGTCGGCGGCCCACAGGTGCGCACCCCACGGCGGTGGAGCACCGTCGCGGGTGACACCGACTCCGACGTCCGCCCGCACGAGGGTCTCGGGTGCCCCCGCCGCGACCACCGCGACTGCTCGACCGTCTCGTTGGAGCTGGGTCACCGCCTCGCGCAGGGTGTCGTCGATCGAGCCGGCCAGCGGGACGAGGCGATTGAATCCGTTGCGCAGTGAGCGGAGGGCGTCGTCGTCGACCGAGACGACCTCGACCTGGGCGCGGCGGGCCTCGGCGACGACCGCCGACGCGTACGGGTCGTGGACCGGGCTGACCAGGACCCGAGGACCGTCATCGGAAGCGTCGTCCAGGGCGGTACCCGCGACGCCGGGCACGGCGGTCACCGGATGCCACCCCGCGGCGAGCCGGCCCTGATTGACCGCGGTGCGGGCCGCTTCCCACACCCGGGTGCGATCCCCGTCGCGCACCCCGAGCACCCGGCTGACGGTCAGCTGCGGGGTGTAGAGGGCGCGAGGGTCGATCACCACCGCACCGACCCGGTCCAGGCGGCGCAGCGCCTCCGGGTGCAGCGGCAACACGTCGTGCCGGTCGGCCAGCCCCCGTCCCAGGGTGGCGGCGAACAGCTCCCGCGCGGACCGGGTCGCCTTGGGGGCGGCCACCAGCGTCGCGATCCCGATGCTGGCGGGGTTGCGGGTCACGGCGCCGAGTGCCACGTCGCCGACCAGGCCCGCCAGGCCGGCGCGTTCGGCGTAGCGCTCAACCAGGCCGGTGGGTGCGACCCGTCGTGGCAGGGATGCGGGTGGGCCGTCGACAGCGGCATGCAGAGCCGGCTCCACGCGTTGCCACGCCCGCCGCGCCGACCACGTCTCCGCGACCAGCGCGCCCCGCAGCGCGGCGTCAAGCGCAAGCGAATCCGGCGACAGAGTCAGCGTGTATACGGTCGCGGTCGCGGTCGCGAACAGCAGATCGGTGGCACCTGGGCCCACCGCCTTCTCCACCCATCCCCGCAGCCGCGGTTGGTAGTCGACCGAGACCACCCCCGATGCCAGGGCGGTCGGCAACCGGGGCAGACGCAGAAATCGCCCGGCCAGCGCGACACCCAAGCCCACGGTCGCGGCCGCGGCACCCACCGCCCGGGCGACCAGCACCACGTCGTCGCCAGGAAGATCGATGGGACGATGATCCGAAATCTTTGTCGCCGTGGCGGTGTCGTTGTCGTCGACAACCCGGCACAACGTCTCCTCGCTGGGACCGTCCGGCCCGGCGGACACCACGATCCGCGACCACGGACGATGCACGTCGGCGGCCTCGACACCCGGAAGGGTGCGGACCGCCGACAGCACCCGGTCGGCCACCTCCGGTCCCTGCGGACCGACCAGCCCACGCACCTCGACCCAAGTGCGCTCGGAACCCGACCCGAATCGCCGTGCCGGGCTCCCCCCGGCCGCCTCACGCAGACCACCGGCAGCCGCACGCGCGACCGCCCGAGGAGACGGCGACCCCGCAGCAACGGATGAGGGCGCCCGCAGGAGCACCGACCCGACACCGAGAACGGTCGCCGCCCCCACAACGGTGGTGTCCAGGGCCGTCGCGGCGCCGACACCCGCAGCCCGGGTCCCGGCCCGCAGGCAGCGGCCCGGGATGGCCGCCAGGCCCCTGGCCACTGCTGTCGCACTCACGACAGACCCACCCGGCAGCACCACTACCGCGAACATCGACACCGCCTCACCGAAGTGCGGGTGCGGTGCTCGTGCTCGAGGATTTCACGGCTGCGGCGTCGACCGAACGGGCCGCGCCTTCACAGAGCCGGTCGACGATGTCTTTCCGGCACCGGATGTGCCGGCTGGGCCGGGCGCAGCGGCGGGTTTGTCGGTCGGTCCCGCAGCCTCCACCGATGCCGCCGCGGATTCGGCGGCGCCCCGATCTCCGGCGGTCGACGTGGTCGCCAATGTCGTCGCAGTCGTCTTGCCAGACCGTGCGGCGTGCAGTTGGTGCAGCACCAGCGCGGTGCCGCCCGCCCCCAGGACGATCGGCCACTCGACCAATCCCGCCGCACCGATCGCCCCCATCGTCAACAACGCGGCGGGTGTGGAGTGGCTGCCGACCTTGACCCCCTCGCGCACTCCTGTCGCCGCGCCCCGCATACTTCCGGCCACCGCTCCCACCGCGGCACCACCGACGGCACCGGCGGTGGCCGTCACGGCCTCACCCGCTCCCGTGACCAACCGCGTCGTACCTTGCACAATCCCCATGACATCCACCCAGTTTCACTGGTCGCATCAATGCCCACCGCGACTCGGACGCGTGGGCCGAATTCCCCCGGCCGCAAGCCTAATCCTCGGTGAACGAAAAATGAACAATCGGTGCACAAGGTGGGTAACTTGGCTCCGGGCAACACGGCATCGCCGACCGATGGCCGTGGTCGCGGAGAGTAGGTGCGCATGTTCGTCCTGGTCCGTCACGCGCACGCGGGCGAGAAGAAGCGATGGCCCGGCCCCGACGCCGACCACCCCTGAGCACCCCCGGATACTGACAGGCACGCAGCCTCGTCCCCGCGCTGACCGGCATCGAGCTGCAGGCCCTGTTCGCCTCCGGCGCAACGCAGTTCGTAAGGAGGTCCGCCGTGACCGAGAAAACGGACACCCGCTCGTCGCACCGGGACACGATGGAACGGGTACGCCGCGGCGAACGGTTCGCCGTGACACTGCCGATCCTGGGGCGCGTGAGCATCCCCCGCCCCAAGCAGCTGGCCTTCTTCACCGACCTCGGCGCCCTCGCAGCGCTGGGAATCATCGACTGGCCCGTCGCCCTCGTCATCGCGGCGGGCCAGGTCCTGGCCTCCGAGCCACACACCCGCTCACCCACCGGACCGCAGTCGCCGGAGACCGCGTCGCCGTAACCGATGTGCACAACCGCGTTTGCACCGGCGCCGACCGAGGTACACCCGCAAGCAGTGAGTTCCCGCCCCGCCAACCTGCCCCAGCCGCCGCCGGAGTCGGCGGCCGCCGGGCGTCGACAGCTCCGGAGCCATTCGATCAGGGCACCATATCGCGCGGGGCACCCACCCATCGAGGAGGCCGCGATGTCCGGTGCAGGTCCCGTCATCGCACACCCCGAAACCGCGTCGGTCGGCAGTCCGCACACCGCGCTGACGCACGCCCGCACCCAGGTGGGGGTGGTTCGCCGGGTCCGCACCGACCAGACTGGAACAGTGAACGCAGAATTTGTCGTTCTTCTTATCGTGGTCGTCACCGCACTGGGTTTCGATTTCACCAACGGATTCCACGACACCGCGAACGCCATGGCCACCTCGATCGCAACCGGGGCGCTCAAACCCAAGGTGGCGGTGACGCTTTCGGCGATTCTCAACCTGGTGGGCGCGTTCCTGTCGGTCGAGGTCGCCGCGACGGTGGCCAAGGGGATCGTCAACCTCGGTGACACCGGTGGGCAGGCGCTGCTGATCATCGTCTTCGCCGGCCTCGTCGGCGGCATCCTGTGGAACCTGCTGACGTGGCTGCTGGGCATTCCGTCGAGTTCGTCGCACGCCCTGTTCGGCGGCCTGATCGGGGCGACCATCGCCGCCCTCGGGATGGGCGGCGTCGAGTGGTCCGGGGTGGTGAGCAAGATCCTCGTTCCGGCGGTGCTCGCACCGGTGGTCGCGTGCCTGGTGGCCGCCACCGGCACCCGGCTGATCTACCGCATCACCGCGAGAGTCGAGGAAAACGCGAAGGAACAAGGTTTCCGCTGGGGGGCAGATCGGGTCGGCCTCGCTGGTCTCGCTCGCGCACGGTACCAACGATGCTCAGAAGACGATGGGCATCATTTTCCTGGCGTTGGTGGCGTACGGCAGCATCACCGCCGACACCGCGATGCCGTTCTGGGTGAAACTCTCGTGCGCCCTCGCGATCGCCCTGGGCACCTACCTCGGCGGTTGGCGGATCATCCGCACGCTCGGGAAGGGTTTGGTCGAGATCACCTCGCCCCAGGGGATGGCCGCCGAGGCGTCCTCGGCCGCAATCATCCTCACCTCCAGCCACTTCGGCCTCCCGCTCTCGACCACCCAGGTCGCGACCGGATCCATCCTCGGCACCGGGATCGGCAGGTCCGGGGCCGAGGTCCGGTGGGGTGTGGCCGGCCGGATGGCGGTCGCGTGGCTGTTCACCCTGCCCTCCGCCGCCGTGGTCGGGGCGGTGTGCTGGCTGATCGCCGACGTGATCGGCGGGCTGCCCGGCGTCCTCGTGGTGTTCGCGTTGCTCCTGATCGCGGCCGCCGCCCTGTACCTGCGCTCGCGCCGCAACCCGATCGACACCTCGAACGTCAACGAGGAGTGTTCATGGACACCGTGGACTCGCTCTGGCAGGTCGTGCTCATCGGCCTGCTCTTCGGTGCCGGCCTGCCCGCCGTCTTCGCGCTCGGAATCCGGTTCCTGTTGCCGGGGGCCACGACGACCGCGGACGGAACGGCGTCACCCGCACACCGGCCGCTCTGTTCGCCGGGTTGGCATGCTTCGCGGTGATCCTCGTCGCGATCGTCGCCGGAATACTCTTCATCATGAAGGACTTCCTCGCCCACGATTTCGGAATCCACATCTCCTGACGCACAGAAAGGACGACCTGTCGTGCATCGGACATCGATCACCGCAGTCCCGGCGAAGGTTCTGGCCTGGGTTCGCGGCGGCTACCCGCACGGGATCCCCCGGGAGGACTACGTCGCACTGTTCGCCGTCCTGCATCGCCACCTCACCGAGACCGAGGTGGGCGAGATCGTCGACGAACTGTCGGCGCCGGCCGGGCACGCCCTCGAGGACGGCAGGATCGACCGCGCCGAGATCGAGGACGCCATCGCCCACCTGGTCCACGAACACCCCGACGACGACGACATCACCCGGGTGGCCTCCCGCCTGGCCGCGGGCGGCTGGCCGCTCGAGTCGGCGCTCGCGGAGAAAACCCCGCTGGTCAAGGCCCTGCCCCCGTTGTTGGCCAGCATCATCGGCTGGCTGCGCGCCGGTTATCCGCAGGGTGTGCCGGAGAACGACTACATCCCGCTGATCGCCCTGCTGCGCCGGCGCCTGTCCGACGAGGAGGTTCGCGAGATCACAGCGGCGCTCGTCGACCAGGGTGACCTCCCGATCGGCAAGCCGGACATCCAGATGATGATCACCAAGGTCACCAACGAGATACCCCTCGACGTGGACGTCGAGCGGGTCCGCGCCCATCTGGTGGCCGGCGGCTGGGCCATCACGGACGACACGCCGAACGACCATCCGCACTGAGTCGCGCTGATGGTCTGATCGCACCGCATCGAACGCTCGGTATCGGTGCGGGGAGGAGGGCATCAGGTGTTCCACCGCGGCAGCACCCTCACCCGCGACGTACACGAGCTGGACGAGTCGATGCTCGTCGAGCCCGAGTCCCGCCGCCCATTCTGGCGGACCTTCCTGGCCTCCACACCGGGCCGGCTTTCGGTGCTGGCGGTGGTCCTCGTCGCGGCCGCGCTGGCGGCGGGCGTGGTGGCGTTGGCGGTCACCGACGCGCGTCAGCGGGAGATCGACACCCTGCGGACACACTCGGAGCCCCCGGCCGACGCGGCCCAGAGCCTCTACAGTTCGCTGTCGATCGCGGACGCCGCCGCGACGACGTCCTTCCTGTTCGGCGGGTCCGAACCAGTTGGGGTGAGAGAGCGCTACAACCAGGCCGTCGGGGACGCCGCCAACACGTTGGTGACCGCCTCGACCGGCGTCTCCGCGGCGGATGCGGAAGCAGTCGGTCTGCTGTCGGAGATATCGAGGCGCTTCGCCGAGTACACCAGCCTGATCGCCACCGCGCGTGCCAACGACCGCTCCGGAAACCCGGTCGGACTCACCTACCTCGGTAACGCCTCCTCCATGCTGCAGGGCACCATCCTGCCGCTGGCGCACCGGCTGTGCACCGAGCAGTGGACATCGGTGGCCACCACGCAGACGCGCACAACCCGGCTGCCCGTGCTCGCATTCGCGGTGACGACGTCCGCTCTGCTCGGACTGGTGCTGGCGCAGGTGTACCTGGCACGCAAGAGCCGGCGGCTGATCAACCCCGGCCTGGTCGTGGCCGCGCTGCTGATGGCCGGCCTGCTGGTGTGGTCGGTGGCGGCGTTCATGGTGTCCACCGCGGCGGCCGAGCGCGCCCGGACGGCCGGGACGCAACCGCTCAGCGCGCTCGTGACCGCCCGGATCCTGGCGCAGCAGGCGCGGGCAGATGAAATGCTCGGCATGCTGCGGCGAGGGTCGGACTCCCAATCCGAGGTCGACTTCTCCCGGCACTCGACCGTGCTGTCCGAGATACTCGCCCAACACCGGAACACTTCTCGAGGTGGGGTGGCCGACGCTCCGGTCGCCGACGCCGCCACAGCGCTCGACGGGTGGCGGGACACCCACACGGTGGTGCAGGACAGACTCGGGAACGGAGACTATCCGGGGGCGGCCGCCCTCGCCGTCGGCCCCGGCGACGACGCGTCCACCGCCCGGTTCGCCGCACTCGATGACGCGTTGCGGTCGGCGATCGACAAGTTGCGGGACGAGGAACGCGAAGCCACCGACGACGCGTACCGCGCCACGTCGCTGCTGCCCGTGGGGGCACTCGCGCTCGGCGTGCTCTGCGGGTTCGCCGTCGGCGGGGGCATCTGGCCCAGGTTGAACGAGTACCACTGATGCCCCGGCGCGGAATGGAGACGGGGCCAGGGATCGGCCCGCGCCTCGAGCCGGACCACGGGCGTCGAACATCCCGGGCCGGCCGTTTCGCCGGCGCACTCCTGGCCGCCGGGGTGGTCCTCGCCGGGTGCACGGCCCCCGAACCCGTCACGCCCGCCGTCACCGGTGATTACACCGAGCTGTCCCTGCCGACCGGAACGCAGATCATCCCACCCGCGGGCATCGCCCCCGCGGAGCCACCGGCGCCGTCCACCTGCGGCGCGCTGGCCAGCCTGCGCCCGGCCCCGCCCGTCCTGACCGGCGCCCGGCCACCCGGACGGTTGGTCGCCGACATCCTCGAACGGGGCCGGCTGATCGTCGGGGTCGGCCAGGACACCAACCTGTTCAGTTTCCGTGACCCCACCACCGACACCATCACCGGCTTCGACGTGGACGTGGCGAGGGAGGTCGCACGCGACCTCCTCGGCGACCCGGACAAGATCGAATTCCGGCCCCTCACCCCCGCCGGCCGCTTCGACGCGCTCGAGAAGAACGAGGTCGACATCGTCGCGCAGACCACTACCATCACGTGTGAGCGGGCCGAGCGGGTGGCGTTCTCCACCGTCTACCTCGAGGCCCACCAACGCCTGCTGGTGCCGGAGGGGTCGGCGATCTCCGGGCCCGCAGACCTGGTCGGCGCACGCGTGTGCGCCGCCGCCGACACCACCTCCCTCGACACCATCCGCCGAATCCAACCGCAGGCCACGATCGTCGCCGTCCCCGACCTGGCCGACTGCCTGGTGGCCCTCCAACAGCGTCAGGCCGACGCCGCCAGCAGCGACGACACCATCCTCGAGGGCCTCGCCGCCCAGGACCCCACCCTCGAAATCGTCGGTCTACCACTGGAACCCGAGCCCTATGGCATCGGCATCAACAAGACCAACACCGACCTGGTGCGCCGAGTCAACGGCACCCTCGAACGGATGCGCACGGACGGGACGTGGACGACCCTCTACCGACGATGGCTGACCGCACTCGGCCCGCCCCCCGATCCGCCTGCCCCCACCTACCGGGACTGAAGTCACCCCAATTCCGGAGCGACAACACCGCAGCAGACGAAGACACCGCCCCACGCCGCAACGCCGCTCGACCAACCGCAGCATCGACGGTGGGTCGGGTCGTCCGCCCGCCCTGAGAAGTCACGACGACCTCACCTCCCGGAAACGCGGTGGTTGCTCCACGCCGCCTACGCTGGTGACGCACCCAACACATCAACCGGATGGTTCCCGCTGATGACGACCCTTTCGCCCCGCCACCCACCCCCTGAGCGCATCCCGAACCCTCGGCCGGACAACCGCCGGTCCACGACCGACATCGCCGGCGTGGCCGAGGCCCTCACCGGTGGGCGGCTGCTTCCCCGCCGCGGCGCCGAGAACGATCCCCGCGTCCAGTGACGGGCCACCCACGGCACCGACCACCCCGGCGGCCCACCACATCCGCGACCCGCACGGCCGCGGTGAGTGCCCGCAACCGGATCGGGCGGGTGAGCGTGGCCGGGGTCGTGACGGTGTCGGCGGGGGTGGTCTGCCTGGCGTTGGGTGCGGTGTCCGGGGCCGCGTTGGTGTTCGGGATCGGTGTGCTGACCGCGCCGGCGATGATCCTGATCGCGGTGACCACCGCCGGGTTCCTCGCCGCCGGTGCGGTATTGATCGCCCGCGCCCGCCCGCATCGAGCGGAGCGATCGGCGGCCGGTGAATGGTCCCCACCGCCGCTGTCCGATGACCACACCGATCAACGACGGAAGGCAATCCATGACCGACGTACCGGTCGAGTGCCCCGCGCGAGTGAACACCACCGAATGGATCAAGGCCCACCTCGAGCGGATGGGCCACGCCGACCCGGCCGGCGACACCCGGCACGAACCCGACCTGAGGACCCACCAGCCCGAATAGTCATTCGTCGGGAAATTCTCCGGTGATCACGAAGATGACGCGGCGACTGATCTCGACGGTGTGATCACAGAACCGTTCATAGAACCGGCCCAGCAGCGTGATGTTCACCGCGGACGCGGCCCCGTACAGCCAGTCGTCGCCCTTGGTGGCGGCGAACAGCCGGCGGAGCAGCTCGTCGGTCCGCTCGTCCGCCCAGATCAGGTCCAACGCGGCCGCCTCGTCTCGGGTCCGCAGGACCTCCCGGGCCGCCGCCGCCTGCGCCGCCGCCGCGACGCCCATGTCCGAGATGATGGCTCGTAGCTCGAAGGGAACGACCGGCTCGGGGTGGTGCAGCCGCGCCACCTCGGCGATGTGCGCCGCCAGGCTACCCATCCGTCGCAGGTCCGCGATGTTGTGCATGCCGCCGATCAGGGCCCGCAGGTCCAGTGCCACCGGTTGCTGACGGGCAATCAGGGTGAGCGCGCGATGATCGAGTTCCCGACCCCGGGTGTCGATGTCCGCATTCAGTTCGGCGGCCCGGTCCGCCGCAGTCAGGTCAGTATCGAGCAGAGCGCGCGTGGCGCGATCGATCGCAACCTCCGTCAAGGCACACAGCTCGACGAGGTCATCTTTGATCTCCGCGAGTTCTTCGTCGAAGTGTTCCCGCATCGTCCCGGATTCCCTCTCCGATCGAAACTCCGCTGTCCGAGCACCGCTCGGCGGCACGCTGCCCGGGAATACCCCCTCCCGGGGAAAACAGTCCTTCTCGCGGGGGAATCCCGGCCGTGATGGTGGCCTGGTTGCCCGGGCGGGACAGGGCTTCTGACGTTTCCCCGGGGGCGTGGCCGATCACCACGGCGGCTGAGCGGGGTCGACCGCCCGGATCAGTCGCGTTGCTCCCCGGGTACGGTGTCGGCGGCTTGGCCGGCCCGAACGGACTGGTCGTAGTGGTCGACGATCGACGCCTGTTTCATCGGACGGGGTCGATTCGGCACGCACGATGAACTCAGCGCGGCGCGCTTCGATCGCCACCCGGTGCTCCCAGTACGAATCCGATCGTCCGCGCGATACTCCTGGAACCCCCATCAGGGTCTCCTCTCCATCCGTACCCGGCCCGAGACTCTTCGGCCATGTTGTCGCGATGCTCGGTGTTGTCGCATCCGAACCACGAGCCCGGCCGCCCCATTCTTTCGTAATGGACGAGAATCCGCCGGGGGGAGCCGAAGTGCACTGCCCTGTCGGCAGAGCCACGCCCCTTGGCCGAAGCCGGATTGCGCGGGAAGTCGGGGTGTGCTGCCCCGCGAACATGGTGGCAGTCAGGCGGCCGCCGTGCCTCTTCCATGCGAGAATGACATCCGTGCCCGACCAGCCGAACAGCAGCGCACCCGGCCGATTCACGGTCGGCGCGAAGGTGTGGTTCCGGGACGGTGCCGGCGGCGACCACATCGCCCGGCTACCCGGCACGGTCGTTGAGGACTACGGCGACGAGGTCGCCGCCAACGCGCACCTGGGCCGCGACTGGGCGCCCGTCCGGCGGTGGGCCGTCGCGTTGGACGAGGGTCGGCTCGTCTTCAGCGACGGTCACGACCTCGAGGACCGGTGACCCGGACCGGACGATCAGGGTCGATCCGAGCCGGAAACGCCTACTCCGCGGCCGCCGCGGCGATCGACATTCGGGTGTCCGGGTACCAGCCCCGCAGCCAGCCTGGCCACCACCGGCGGCACGCGATCACCTCGGAACCGGCCACCTCGGAACCGATCACCTCGGAACTGGCCTTCGGCGCCGCCTCGGGCTCGACGGCAACGACGGGCACCAGCCCCTGAAGTTTCTCTCGGGCGAGCCGCTCGACCAGAAGCGGAACGAAGTCCCGCACCTTCCCGGTCGCGAAGTGCTCGTGCGCCGAGCGCACCACCTGTTCGATGCCCTCCCGGGGCAGGCCCGGGAACCGCGTACCGAGACGGTCGATGACTTGGTCGATGTGCAGCAACTCTTCATCGTGCGTCATGAGAAAATCCTCCGCCGAGCCACGGGCGGGGTCAACGAGTGGATCGAAGACCTCGACGATCCTCGTCGTGATCCTCCTCGCACACGTGCGGCGCTCCTCGGGTTTATGTGGGCGCCATTTCTGCTGCAGCGGGCGCGACGGTGATCGCGGTCGAAGACCTCACCACCCTCGAGACCCGCGGGCACGGGCGCGTCAACAACAATCGGGCCGCGCATCAGCGCGCCGCAAAGCCGTCGACGCTCTCACACACACTGCCGCCGGCGTCGGTGTGACGGTGGTGTCCGTACCGGCACGCGGATCCTCGGCGTTGTGTCCGGGCTGCAACGAACCACTGGCTCGTCCCGGCGGTTACCACCGGGCCTGGTGTGCGCGGTGCAAAGTCGGCGGACATCGTGACCATGTGGCGGGCGTGAACCTGGCCAAGCGGGCATTGCTGGGACGCGGACAAGCCGTTCGCAAGCGCGGGGAGAGTCCGCAGATCCGGGTGATCGAGCATGCGCCGGTGCGCCGATGCCGCGACAAGAAGGGTCCCACTCCGAGCAGGCCGCGGCATCGCTGTGTCCGTCGTAGTGCTCCCGCCGCGACACCGCCGGTGGGGGTGAACCAGACCAGGATTGTTCCTGCGCCACAAGCGTCGGTGTGGGACACGGTAAAACCCGCAACACCGCAGCGTGTTACGGGTAGCCGTGAGCAGCCAGGCCACGGGGTCGCTCGGAACGGTGTCGCCCCACTTGCGCAACGCGAGTGCACACGCATCCTGCAGCGCATCCTCGGCGAGTTCGAAGTCGCCGAGCACGTGGATCAGGGCTGCGAGCATCCGGGCCCGGTGCTCCCGGTACACCTGCTGCAGCCCCGGTTCGACATTCATTCGCCGCCGGCCGTCACATTCGCCGGACGGTGGTCCAGGCCCGGCACATCGACGATGGGCCGCACCTCGATCGACCCCAGCTCGGCCAACGGGCACAGGGCCGCGAGCTCCAGGGCTTCGTTTAGATTGCGGCAGTCGAGGACATAGGCGCCGCCGAGGTGTTCGTGCGTCTCGGCGAAGGGGCCGTCGGTGGTCAGCGTCCGACCGTCCCGAACACTGACGGTGGTGGCGGTGTGTTCCGGCTGCAGCGGGTGCCCGGAGACGAAGACGCCGCGGCGGCGGCACTCGTCGGCGAAGGCGTTCACCCGGGCCAACGCCTCGGCGAAACCCGGATCGCCCGGTTCGGGCGGTTCACAGTTGTAGATCAACAGCATGTACTGCACAGGTCGCTCCTCTCACCCGCAACAAGTCGGCTGTAGAGAATGACGAACGAGCCAACCCTATCTCGACTCTTCGGCCCGATCGGTTTCGATATCAGCACCGTCGGCCCGCCCAAGTCGATGTTCCAGCGCTCTATATCACCGGCCGGGAGGAGGGCCGGGGTGCGTCAGCGTCGCGGTCAAGCCCGCGAGGAGGATGTCGACTCCGCGTTCGAGTTCGGCGGCGCCGTCGTAGGACGCCAGGACCGGCGCCAGACCCCGGAGTAGAGGGAACTCGCCGATCGGCAGGCGGTGAAGGCCGAGGCGCAGAAGGTCGTCGGACTCGTCGGGACGCTCGACGACTTCCTGCAGCTCGTTGAGGACGTGGCCGTAGAGGAAGCCGAACAACGCCCGATAGACGTGCAAGGCATCGGCGTCGGTGAAACCCGCCTTGGTGAGCAGGGCCAGGATGTTCTCGAGGGGACGCAGGGTGCCGAGCGGCCTGAGCCCGAGCGGCGTCGACAGCGGCCGGGTCACCAGAAGCGGCACCACCTGAGGATGGGCGAGGGCCAACCGGCGGAACCCCCGCGCGACCTCCCGTAGCTGGGTGGCCCAGTCGCCGTCGTCGGTGTCGACCTCGAGTTCTTCGAAGACGAGCTCGGCGACCCCGTCGAGAAGTGCGGCCTTGTTCGGGGCGTGGCGGTACAGGGTCATCGGGTCGCGGCCGAGTGCCTTACCGAGGCGGCGCATGGACAGCCCGTCGATTCCGTCACGGTCGATGATCTCGAGCGCGCACTCGAGAATCCGCTCACGGGTGATCGGGCCACCGTCGGAGTGGATCGAACGACGCTCGGGCACCTTCGCCATCACGACACCTTCCCTCATTTCCAACTGTAGGCCTAAACCGTAGATATACAGTGTTGACATGAGGGTCGCGTCCGGCGTTGACTTGGTTATGAGCATCGGAAAGAAGCTTCGACACAAGGCTGAAACCACTGAAGGCGTCGCCAAGAAGACCGTCGGGAAGGCACTCGGAAACGAGCGCATGGAGGCCGAAGGACGCGCACAGGAAACCAAAGGCAAGCTCAAGCAATCCGGCGACCAGATCAAGCAGGCAGGGCAGAAGATCAAGAACATTTTCAAACACTGACCCGCACTGCACACTGCCCGACACTCAGCCCCGTCCCGGTATCAGGCCGTCATCATGATCATTCCCGGAAGCCACTACTACTGACGCACAGCCGATCCGGGGTGGTACCGGAAACTGGAGTCGATCATGGCGATATCCGACATCAAGGAATACGCACACCTCACCGACGCGGACGTCGAGGCGCTCAGTGCCGAACTCGACGCCATCAGGCGGGACGTCACCGATTCACTCGGCGAGCGAGACGCCACCTACATCCACCGAACGATCGCCTTCCAGCGCGGGCTGGATGCCGCTGCGCGGCTGGTGATCCACGCAAGCCGGGCGCGAGCCGGGTGGGTTCTCGGGACCACGGCTCTCGCTGTGGCCAAGAGCGTGGAGAACATGGAGATCGGGCACAACGTGTCCCACGGCCAGTGGGACTGGATGAACGACCCGGAAATCCACTCCAGCACCTGGGAATGGGACATGGCGGGTCTGTCGTCCCAGTGGCAGTACTCCCACAACTATCGCCACCACGTGTTCAGCAACGTGGTCGGGATGGACGACGACCTCGGATTCGGCGTCATCCGCATCACCCGCGACCAGCCGTGGAAGCCGGACAATCTGCTGCAACCGCTGCGGAACCTGTTGCTGGCGGCCACGTTCGAATGGGGAATAGCCCTGCACGGTCTGTATTCCGAGCAGGCGCGCGCCGGCACAGGCACCGAGAAATCTGCCCACACACGAGCCCTGCTCGGCAAAATCGTGCGGCAGACGGGCAAGGACTACGTGCTCTTTCCCGCCCTCAGCGGGCGGCGGTGGCGGCGGACGCTGAAGGCGAACCTCGCCGCCAACCTGCTGCGAAACCTGTGGGCCTACGTCGTGATCTTCTGCGGTCACTTCCCGGACGGCGCCGAGAAGTTCACACCCGCCGAACTGGAGAACGAGACCCGGGCGGAATGGTATCTACGCCAGATGCTCGGCACCGCAAACTTCCGAGCCGGCGCCGTGCTGGCATTCCTCAGCGGCAACCTCTGCTACCAGATCGAGCACCACCTGTTCCCCGACCTCCCCAGCAACCGCTACCCGGAAATCGCGACGCGGGTCCGCGCACTGTGTGAGAAGTACGATCTGCCCTACACCACCGGTTCGCTTGCCAAGCAATACCTTTTGACCCTGCGCACCATCCACAAGCTGGCGCTCCCGGACCGGTTTCTGTCCGCGACCGCCGATGATGCTCCCGAGACCGCGTCCGAACTGAAATTCCGCACAGCATCCACCACGCCCGCGGACGGAGGCACCGGACGGCGCGCGGGACTCCGAACCGCGCTGCGCGCGGACCAGCGTTGAGCCGATACGCGGCGAGCGCTGACGCCGCGGACATCCCTCAGTCATGAGCGGTATCGACCGAGTCGCGGCGGTCGAAGATACCGGCGGTCCTTCTCCGTCGTGCCGCCCCAGACGCCGAATTGTTCACCGGTGATCAGTGCGTGATTTCGGCACTCGGTCCGGACCGGGCAGGGCTCGCAGACATGCTTCGCGGCTCGTTCTCGACGAATGCGTGCGCCCTGCCCTTCGCCCTCGCACGGAAAGAAGAGCGCGGTGTCCATGGACCGGCATCGCGCGTGCATCCGCCAATCCCAGTCCGGCACGGAGAGTGCGACCGGCTGGAGTTCGAACCTGTGCTGAGACATCCTGCTCGCCCGGTGTCATACGTTCGAATGACACCTGTAAGAGGGGCGCAGCCTGCGGCGGGCCGTCAGGGCACATTGGCACACGCCCGCACGAGCCGCGCGCTCGCGGCGGGGATGTGAGTACTTGTTAACCGCGGGCGGTTAACAAGTACTCACGGGCGCGTCAGCGCACAGGGGTGGGCAACACGCACCCTAGGGTGTCTGTCGAACCGCACGTCCGGACGGCAGTGTTGTTGTGGCCAAGGAATACTCGACCACACACCACCAAGGACTCCGCATGTTTCGCCACACCGCCATTCGCGCCGGCCTGATGTTCGCCGCGGTTGCTTTCTCTGTCACCGGCGCCGCCGGAATCGCGCACGCCATGCCCGCCTCGTCGGGGACCGATGTCGCAGTGGTCTCGCAGTCGGACCGCGATGCCCGCGACCGCGATCGGCGCGACCGTTTCGACGACGACGAGAAGGCCATGCTCTGCGAGGGTCAGGCCGTCGTCGACCGCCCCAGCTGCTCGTCGTTGCCGTACTGATTCGCATCGATCGGACGGCCCTCCGCCGGCGCCGCTGTCGCGTCCAGTGCGGCAGCGGCGGGCGAACCGATGCTGCAGGCGCGTATCGTCTGCTGCAAGCGCGTATCGTCTGCTGCAAGGTAACCCCGCACCCGATGGCTTCGCCCATCGGTCCGCCTACTGCGCGGGGTCTGACGATGCCCGAACATGCCTCACCCCAGACTCTCACGGTCTTCGTCGACGACGAGCCTGTCTCCGCAAACTCCGTCTGGCATCCGGGTGACACCGTGACCACCGCCCTCTCGTGGCTCGACGAGCAGCAGCTTCCCGCCGAGCTTCGATCACTGGCCGAGGAGGTCGAGATTCGACCGAATGGTGCCGGCCGAGGAGTCTTCTACGTCGACAGGTACCCGGGGTTCTCCCCTCAGCCCATACGGTCCGTGAACGGAGTGGTCGCGACAATCGAGGTCGTCGCGAACCTCGAACTGCACACCGACCACGGCTGGAAACTGTTGCCCGACACCGTGCAGATGTGGGACGTACCCGACACAGGCACCTGGCGCATGCCGAATCGGCAGTACTCGACGCCCGGCACGTCCGGTGACCTTCGGTTCGTCGAACAACACGAGTTCGTCGAGCGGTACGGCGTCACCACACCGACCTTCCGTCGCGATTCCCGATACTTCCGAGTGGTTGTGCTGTTGTAACCGCGGTCCCTCAGATTGTGCGATCCTGACCTCGTTGAGCGCGTCGATCACGGAGACGTAGATGGCAGATTTGGGTGAGCTGCTGCCGGATCGGCAACGGGAGATCCGCGGCAGCGCCGATTCGCTGGTCGAGTAGCGACAGCAGTTTCCGGAAGTACTCGCGCTGGGAGAGTCCGAATTCGACGAGAATGTCCTCCCCGGATCCGCCACCCCGGTGGCGCCACTTTCGAGCGAAGGTGAGCAGGTAATTGGTGTTGTCGGTCTCGAGCATTGCATGTATCCCGTTCAGTACGTTCCCGTTTCGTGATGATTGACGTGCTGCGTCAGGGGCATATCTGTCGCGGTACCGGTCAAGCGATTGTCGAATCCTGCCAGAAGACATCGACGAGACGCTCGACGAGCTGCTGCATTTGGTGAAGGCCTTCGGGAATGCGGTCGGGGCCGAACCGGTACCGGGGTCCGTTGAGCGTCAAGATCGCCACCAGATTCCCCGACGAATCCCGGACGGGACGAGAAAGGGAGATCAGTTCTTCCTCGAATTCGTTGTCGATAAGCCCATAGCCATTTTCGCGGATCTGGTCGAGTTCGGCCAGCAACGCTGCGCGGTCGGTGATGGTGTGCGCGGTGTACGCGTCGAGCTTTTCGGGCAGCCGACCGGCGATCTTCTTGATCGGCCACTCGGCCAACAGGACCTTGCCGCTGGAGCTGGCGTGGAGCGGATACTGTTTGCCGATCATGTGATGGGAGATCCGGGATGTGGTGCCCACGACGTGTGAACCGGCGGCCTCGGCGATGAGGTCGAGCCCGTCCTTCGCATTCGGCACCGACAACGTCACCGTTTCGTTGAACTGGTCGGCCAGCTCCCGCAGTAGTGGCTGAGCCCGGGCGGCCAGACCGGCATAGGGGTCGGCGTGCCGTCCGAGTCGGGACATTTCCGAGCCGAGGATGTAGTTGTTGTCGATGCGGTCCACCATGCCGGTCCGCTCGAGGCTGTAGAGCAGACGGAACGCTGTAGGACGGGAGATCCCGACCGCTTTGGCGAGGGTGCTCACCGTTGCACCGGTCTTGGGTCGGGAAGCAAGCTCGCGCAGCAGGCGAACCGCCTTGGTCACCGACTTGTTGGCGATCTCCGCCGGCTCGCTGGTCTTCACCGCGATCAGTGTGGTCGCCTTCGGCTCGCTCATGGCACCCCGATTTCTTCGGCGCATCCCATCTCAGGCGGGATGCAACTCACGTCTACTCGGTTTTCCCAATCGTTTAAATCTGCTCGCGCCGAATCCTTTTCGACCCAGCTGAGGTCATGCCCAGGTTGTGAGTGTGGGTCAGGCGGCGGTGAGTTCCCGGATTCCGCCGAGTCGGCCCTGGTGGAAGACGAGGGGTTCGCCGTGTCCGGTGTCCATCTGCAGGACCCGGGCGATGACGATGACGTGGTCGCCGCCGTCGAGTTCGTGGGTGACCTCGCAGTCGACGAAGGCGTGGGCCCCATTGATCCGGGGTGATCCAGCCTCGGAGAGGGACCAGTCGATGTCGGCGAACTTGTTGGGCTGCTTGCTCGAAAGTGCGCGGCAGACCGATTCCTGGCCGGCGGCGAGGACGCTGGCGCACAGTCGTCCGGCGGCGCGGACCTTGGGCCAGCTGGTGGAGGTGTGGGCGACGCTGAAGCTGACCAGCGGCGGGTCCAGGGACAGGGACTGGAAGGTGCCGACCACCAGGCCGCACGGGTATTCGGCGTCGGGGGTGATGCCGGAGAGGGCGACGACGCCGGTGGGCAGGTGGCCCATCACGGTGCGGTAGTGCGCCTGGTCGATGGTGACAGTGAGCATGGTGGCTCCTCTTCGGGTCATTTCGCTGACGACAGTCAGGTCAGAGCGAATGCGACTCAATTACGTTCATAATGTGAACGAACTGTTCAAACTGGTATCAGTATTGCGTCCTGGGTCACACTCTGTCAAGCGTGCAACGGTGACCGGTCCAACATCTGTGCGTCGGCGCCCACGCCGGTCCGTGACCGCCCGAGTGCGGGAACTATGTGCTCGAATCCATCTGCACCGCACGGTCGTGAATCTTCGCTCGCCAGTCGTCTCGGCTGCCATGGTGCTGGTGGCGACGCTTTTGCCGCTCAGGCTGCTGCGGGTGCAGGATTGCGCGAGGACTCGGGTGTTGTCGCGGCGCGCCAGGCATCGTGGTGGCGCCGGCCTGCCTGGGGGCGCGTCTGGCCTCCGTGGTGGTGGCTGATGAGGCTTGGCCCGAGGTGGCCTTGATGACCAAGGAGCCTATGTCACACCTTCAACCGAAACGTTCGGTATGTGACCATGCGCGGCGGGTGCTTTGGGACCCACTCGGCGTGAATCTTCCACCCCGCGCTAAGACGCGGGGGCAACGATCTCCACCACAATGTTCGTTCAGAAGTGAGAGCCTCTGACTGGTCGAGCTAGGCCGTGACCAGCTCACCGTCCGCATCGTCCTTGGCAGCACGCCGCCCCTTGGCGAGACGAGTGACATCGGCGAACAGATGTCAGAAGCGGGCACCTTGTGCAGCATTTGTGCCGCGGGCCAGCTTCAAGGCCGCCTGCGCTCCTTCATGAAGCAATTCGTAGTCCGCGGCGAGAGCTACGGTCCGGATTCCATTTTCGGCGCAGGACGCGACCATCTCCTGGCTTCCCCCGTAGGCAGCGACATCTAGTCCGTGACGAGTGCATGCCTCGGCGATTCTGCGAACGGCATCGAAGGTAGTTCCCCCCAGAACATCCGCGGCGGTACCGGCGAGGGACAGCGTGAGGTCTGCCGTACCGATGAGGATCCCGTCGAGTCCGGCCGTTGCGCAGATGTCGTCAGCTTCGGCCAGGCCGTTCGTGTCCTCGATCATCAGGTAGACCCGTTGAGGGGGTGCCGAGGCTGGGCGCAGTGCCGCCCGAACCGGGCCCCACGAGCGATGACCTTTGGGGGCGTAGCGGCAGTAACTCACTGCCTCGCGTGCTTGGGCGGCCGACCCGATCTGCGGCACGACGACGACGTCGGCCCCCATGTCGAGTGCCCAGTTGGCTTGCGCGTAGTTCGTCGCCTGCGTACGTACCCAGGCCTCAACGCCGGCACCCTGCACGGCTGAGAGCAAGGGCACGACGGAGCCTGTTCCGATTGCGCCGTGCTGCAAATCGATGACGGCCCAGTCGAATCCTGCTCGAACCATAAGTTCGGCAGCGAAGACGGAGTCGAGCGTCAACCAAGCGCCGAGCGAAGGCGAGGTCGAAGTCATTCTGTTGCACTCCATTCGATGGATCTATTGGGGACCGTCGGTGACCGCATTGCCACCCTCCTCCGTGCCAGCCGGCTGGGATGGAACGGGGAGCCAGGTCTTGCGCGGCCCCGTCGGCCAGCATGAAGTCGAAGTCGCAGCCTTGGTCGGCCTGCATGATGTGGTCGTGGACAATGTGGTCGTGGACCAGCCGCAGGTTTCCCTTCGAGGGGGGCGTCGGTGCGGTCGACGGGGTTCGTCCGTAGAACTCGTCGTCGTGTTGTTGATCCCGGCGGCAGCGACTTCGATCAACACCTCGCCCCGATCGGGTTGGGGAACAGCAACGTCGGTGCGGTACTCGAGCTTGTCGAGTCCTCCGTGGCCGGTCAGGAGAACTGCGGTCATGTCTTCCGGCAACAAGGTTGGCTCCTTCGGCATTTCTTGGGATGTGCTGCTCTGACTGTGGCGTTCGGCCTGCGAGAGCTCCGCGGTCTGTGAGAGTGCGCCGCCCGGCGCACCCTCACACCAGCGCGGCGACCGGTTCGCTGGAGGTGAAGGTCTGGACGAGTTCGCCGATATCGGTGATGCGACTACGCAGCACGTCACCGGGGCCCAAGAACCGCTGCGGTGTCCGGCCCACCCCCACACCGGCAGGCGTGCCGGTGAACACCACGTCGCCGGGGTAGAGCTCGAGGGTGTGCGACAAGTGCTCGATCAACGCCGGAACCGGGAAGATCATCTGTGCAGTGCGTCCGAACTGGACGAGTTCGCCGTTGATGCCGGCCTCGAGCGTGAGATCGTTCGGATCGTCGAATTCGTCGATCGTCACCAGCGCCGGTCCGATCGGGGCGAACCCGCGATGCGACTTGGCCAGGCTGAACTGCGGAACCGGTCCGGCCAACTGCCGGCCGCGGTCGGACAGATCCTGTCCGATGGACAACCCCGCGACGGACTCCCATGCCCGATCGGCCGGGATGTTGCGTCCACCCCGGCCGATCACGACCACGAGTTCGACCTCCCAGTCCACCGTCTCCGAGGGAAGAGACACCGTGGTGACCGGGCCGGAGATCGCCGAGGCGAATTTCGTGAAGATCACCGGCGACTCGGGCCGCTCCACCCCGGATTCCGCCGCGTGGTCGGCATAGTTCAATCCGACGGCGAACACCTGGCGCGGAGCCGGCACCGGCGCCCCGAGCCGACCCGGGTCGATTCCGCCGCATTGCGTCGGGGTGACCCGGTCGCGGTTACCCGTGTACCAGGTGACGAACTCCGCCCACCGCTCGTAAATCTTCTGCGGTTCGGCAGAAAAGTAGCCGTGGCTTTCCGCCTCGACATCGACGAGGCCGTTTCGCGTCGACACCTGTAGGCGGCCATCGAGATTGATCAACCGCACCTGAAACTCTCCCACTGTGTGCTCTGCGTGTTTCGATTCCGTCGACGGGGGACGCGATTGTCCGGCGAACCGTGACCTGTGCGCGCGGTTGTGGGGATCGCATCGACCCGCTGATCGAGCACCGATGTGCCGCGGCCGCTGACGGGTCGCGATTCCCCGGACCCGTCTGGACACCGTGAGCGCGTAGACGAGCCCGATCCGGTACCGCCGGCCGTTCCGTGCGCCGGTTGCACGTTCTGCGCGACCGCCAACGGATTCCTCACTATTTGAACAGTTCGTTCATTGTGCGTGGTTGATGATAGTGCGGTGTAGATCACAGCTTGTCAAGGCGGGGGCACGGCGCGGACGTCGCGGGGCCCGCGCAGGCAGTCGGCGCGTGGGGGCGCCCCGTTTGCGGCCGTCTCGAATTGCACAGCCGAAGTGCACCATTTGGGGATCGTGCCCGAGGTGGATCCTGCTCGACCTCGCGTCTGCCCTGGAAATGGCAGGTTCGTCGCAGTGGCGTGAAATGGGGTCTTGACGGGCCGTGAGGCCCATGTCACACTTTTGATCGTGACGTTCACTTATTGAACGTACGTGGTGTCGGTGATGGAACTTCGTTCTGCCGACGCACGTGAACACTTCATCCCCGCCTTTCCCCGCCCCGGACGGCATTCGCACCGTCCACGTCGGCTGTCATGTCGACGCGCACCAGCAAGGAGTGACCTGGTGACGATTACCAACACGGATTCCGTCGGAGAGTATGAGGACGGCCCCGTCGGCACGAAGGCCGACCAAGGTCCGGTCGACAAGAAGCGATTCCTGGTCAAGCTGACCGGTGTGATCGCCGGTGGCATGTTCATCGACGGCTACATCCTCGGCATCGTCGGCACCGTCATCGGTGCCATCACCCTCGATTTGGATATGTCGCTGTACTGGGAGGGGCTCATCGGCGCCTCCGCGCTCATCGGCATCTTCGTCGGCGGCCCTCTCGGCGGTTGGCTCGCCGACAAACTCGGCCGCAAGCCGCTGTTCGCGATCGACCTGGCGATCTTCATCCTCGGATCGGTTATGCAGTTCTTCGTCGACTCGGCCTGGCAACTGTTCGCCGTCCGATTACTGATGGGCATCGCGATCGGCGCCGACTACTCCGTCGGCTGGCCACTACTCTCCGAATTCGCCCCCCGGCGGTTGCGCGGCAAGCTGCTGGCCTACTGCGAGGTCGCCTGGTACGTCGGCTTCATGTTCGCCTTCGTCGCCGGCTTCCTGATGACCACCGTGTGGTCCCTCGACTGGCGGATCGTGCTCGGGTCGAGCACCGTTCCGGCAGTGATTCTGTTCCTGGCCAGGTTGGGTATGCCCGAATCGCCGCGTTGGCTGATGAACAAGGGCCGCACCGAAGAGGCAACCGAGATCGCCCACGCTTACCTCGAGGACCCGTCCGATGTCGTCGACATCGCCAACGAGGGCACCCGCAAGGGCACCTTCGGGATGCTGTTCTCCCCGGCCTACCGGCGGGCGACGATCTTCATCTCGGTCTTCTGGTTCTGCGCGGTGGCACCGTATTTCGCGATCGCCACGTTCGCCGCCAGCGTGCTGGAGGGCTACGGTCTCGGTGACGGACTCGTCGGCGCCATCGGGGTCAACGGCCTCGCCCTGGTCGGTGTCATGGTCTCGGTCCTGCTGATCGAACGCGTCGGCCGCCGGAAGCTGACCATCCCGCAGCAGTGGGTCTGCGCGGTGGTCCTGCTGATCATCGGATTGTGGTCGTCCGCGCCGCCCGCGGTGGTGCTGATCTGCTTCCTGGTCTTCGCGTTCGCCAACGCCATGTCCACCGCCCTGACCGGGGTCTACCCGGGCGAGATCTTCCCGACCGAGATCCGGGGCCTCGGCACCGGTTTCGCGACCGCGTTCAGCCGCGTCGGCGCCGGCCTGGGCACGTTCCTGCTGCCCTGGTCGATGCACAACCTCGGCGCCGGGATCACGATGCTCATCGCCGCCGGCATCTGCATCGTCGGCGCCTCGGTCTCCCAGGTCCTCGCCCCGGAAACGATGGGCCGCAACCTCAGCGAAACCTCGGCCCCGCGCGGCGGTCAGCCCGCGCGAACGTGACCGATTCGCCTTCTCGCGGGCGATCGCGGGATGGCGAGAACGTGGGCGCAGCCCCGGAAACCGGAGTCCGTACCAGGGCTCCGGTCTTCCGGTGCGTGCACGCGAATTGCCGATCCCCGAAACCTCGGAGGAGGGGTCCCGGCCGCAGATCGGTGCTGCGGCCGCCGGGTTCCGGAGCCCGAGGAGGGATTATTCGCCGGCCGAGTCCTGCCAGAACACGTCGACGAGGCGGTCGACGATGGCCTGCATCTGCTGGAGCGCTTCGGGGATGCGGTCGCGCCCGAAGCGGTAGCGGGGGCTGTTGAGGGTCAAGATCGCCACCAGCGTGCCCGAGGAGTCCCGCACCGGCCGCGACAACGAAATCAGCTCCTCTTCGAGTTCGTTGTCGATGATGCCGAACCCCTGCTCGCGGACCTGGTCGAGTTCCCTGAGCAGAACGGCACGATCGGTGATGGTGTGGGAGGTAAAGGCCTCGAGCTTCTCGGGCAGCAGCGCGAGCACCTTGTCCAGCGGCATCTCGGCGAGCAGCACCTTGCCGGTGGAGCTGGCGTGCAGCGGATATTGTTGGCCGACCATGTGCGATGACATGCGGCTCATGATCCCGACCACGTGCGACCCGGCGGCCTCGGCGACCAGGTCCAGGCCGTCGTGCGAATTCGGCACCGACAGCGTCACCGATTCGTTGAACTTGTCGGCCAACTCCTGAAGCAGCGGTTGTGCGCGCGCAACGAGGCCGGCGTAGGGGTCGGCGCGCCGTCCGAGGCGAGCCATTTCCCAGCCGAGGATGTAGTTGTTGTCGATTCGGTCCACGAGCCCGGTGCGTTCGAGGCTGTAGAGCAGACGGAACGCGGTGGGCCGGGAGATCCCGACCCCCTTCGCGAGCGTGGTCACGGTGGCGCCGGTGCGCGGGTGCGCGGCCAACTCCCGTAGCAGCCGAACCGCTTTGGTCACCGACTTGTTCGTCATCTCCGTCGGTTCGGGTACTTCGTTCATGCCACCCCTTTGTCGTGTCGGTGCGCACCCACATCCTTCGGGTAACGCGCTTCCACGACCACTCTACCGCCCCGGCGTTCATATAGTGAACGCCAGGGCGGTACGGGGTGGCGAAATATCGAGCGCATACCGTGCGCTCGCCGATGGTCAGGACTGGGCGCGGCCCCAAGTGGACGATTCGCCGGCGGCATTGACCGTACGGGGGATCTCGAGCGGGTTGCGTTCCTGAATCGGTGCGGGCAGGAGCACCTCCGGGGCGTCCTGGTAGGTGACCGGGCGCAGGAATCGACGGATCGCGGTGGTGCCCACCGAGGTATGCGAGACCGCGGTGGTGGCGGGGTAGGGACCGCCGTGGTGCTGGGCAGGGGTGACCGCCACGCCCGTCGGCCAGCCGTTGAACACCAGTCGACCGGCGCGGGTGGCGGCGATCCGGGTGATCCTGCGGAGCTGGTCGCGTTCGTCGGGGGTCGGTTCGGTGCGGGTGTGCACAGTCACGGTCAGAGTGCCGTCGACACCGTTCAGGACTCGGTTCACCTCGTCCTCGGTGCCGTACTCCGCGATGATCGCGGCGGGGCCGAAACTCTCCTCGAGCAGCGTGTCCGCCTGGGCGACCAACTGCTCGGCGGTCGTGCGTAGCAGCGTCGGAGTGACCTCGGGTACCCCACTCTCGCCGGTCGAGGCGGTGCCCTTGACGAGGACCTCGACGCCGGGTGCCGCGGCGGCCTCCTCGATCCGATGGTGGTAACCCTCGGCGATCTTCGCGGTGAGCATCCGCGCCGCGGGCACCTGCTGGGCGAGGGCGGTGATCTGCTCGGTGACCGGCGATCCGGCAGGCACCAGCAGGATGCCGGGTTTGGTGCAGAACTGTCCGGCTCCGAGGGTGAACGAATCGACGAAGCCGGACGCGATCGCCTCGGCACGCTCGTCGAGTGCACCGGCGGTGACGACGGCCGGGTTGACGCTGCCGAGTTCACCGAAGAAGGGGATCGGGTTGGGTCGGGCGGCGGCGATGTCGAACAGGGCACGGCCACCGGCGACCGACCCGGTGAAGGCGGCAGCGGCGATCCGCGGGTCCTCGAGGGCTCGGGTGCCGGCCCGGAAACCGCTGATCAGCGCAAACGTGCCGTCAGGGGCGCCGGCCGCGGACAGTGCCCCGGCGACGACCTCGGCGGTGGCGGCGGAGGTGCGGGGGTGGCCGGGATGGGCCTTGAGCACCACCGGGCAGCCGGCCGCCAGCGCGGAGGCGGTGTCGGTGCCGGCGACGGAGAACGCGAAGGGGAAGTTGCTGGCGGCGAAGACCAGGACCGGTCCCACGGGGATCTGGTACCGGCGCAGGTCCGGGCGGGCGCCGAGAACGAAGTCGGGATCTGCGCGGTCGATGATCACGTCCAGGAAGGTGCCGTCGATCAGTTCCTCGGCGAACATCCGCAACTGCACGCAGGTGCGGTTCAGTTCACCGCTCAACCGGGCCTGGGGAAGCCCGGTTTCGCTGATGGCCTCGGCGACCAGCCCGTCCGCGTGCGCCTCGAGGGCGTCGGCGATCGCGACGAGCACAGCGGCGCGACTGTGGGGGGTGCGGTCCTCCCAGAGCGGTGCGGCGGCAGCCGCGGCGTCGAGGAGACGGTCGAGCTGTGCGTCGGTGGTGTCCTGCTCTATCGAATGAGTGGTGTCAGTCATGAAGTGCGAAATCCTTTTCTGAATTCGAGGCTCGCGCCGGGGTGCGGCGCAGCCGGGGTTGTGGGTCAGGCGGCGGTGAGTTGCCGGATTCCGCCGAGTCGGCCCTGATGGAAAACGAGGGGCTCGCCGTGGCCGGCGTCCATCTGCAACACCCGAGCGATGACGATGACATGGTCGCCACCGTCGAGTTCATGCGTGACCTCGCAGTCGACGAACGCATGCGCCCCGTCGATCCGCGGCGATCCGGCCTCCGACAGCGACCACTCGACGTCCTCGAACTTGTTCGGCTGCTTGCTCGACAAGGCGCGGCACACCGACTCCTGGCCCGCTGCCAGCACACTGGCACACAACCGTCCGGCGGCGCGGACCTTCGGCCAACTGGTGGAGGTGTGCGCGACACTGAAGCTGACCAACGGCGGATCCAGCGACAACGACTGGAAGGTGCCGACCACCAGCCCGCACGGGAACTCGGGGTCCACGCCGATGCCCGACAGGGCGACCACGCCGGTGGGCAGGTTCCCCATCACGTTGCGGTAGTGCGCCTGGTCGATGGTGGAAGCAAACATGAGAGGGCTCCTTGTCAGATCGTGGTGCCGGACCCGGCAGCGGCGCGGGCGGAGTGGTCGGGGTGCAATTCGGCGGCGATGGCGCGTGCGGCGCGCAATGCGCTCTCGATGGCGCCGTCGATGAATCCGGCCCATAGGTTCGCGATGTCACTGCTCGCGAAATGCAGGACGCCTTCGGTAGCTTGCTGCGCGCCCAGGTAACGAGTGACCTGGTTCGGGCGGTTCATCATCCAGGTCTCCTGCGAGTACGGATCGCTCATCCAGTCGTGTCCGGTCACCTCGAGGACATCGAGATCGTCACGCCAGACGGTCAGTGCCTGCTGGACTGCGTCGCGGTCGTTCGGATCCAGCCGTGTCGAGTCGGCGCCGAAACCCACCAGGACCGCGTCGTCGTCGCCGAGGTATTCGGTGCGCACGACCGACAGCGGATGAGCGGCGGAGGAGTACCCGAAGAACGGGGCGATCGGACCGCGCACCCGGATCCAGCACTTGACGCCGCGTGAAGCCGCCTTCTCCTTGCTTGCGGCGAGCTTGCCGTCGTTGAGCGGTGGGGTGATGTCGAGGTCGCCGAGGATGTTCTGCGGCACGGTCAGCACCACGCGGTGCGCCGTGATCACCTGACCGTCGGCCAGATGCACGTGCGCGCGTTCGGCGTCGTGTTCGATGCGGGAGATCTCCGCGCCGGTGCGCAGTTCCGCGGTGGTGTCGTCGGCGATCGCCGCCACCAGGGACTGGGTGCCGTCGGCAAGGCGGAATACTGCCGACGCCTCGTGCATCAAATGCCACGAGCCGGCGGCGGCAGCGGTCCACCGCAGGGCGGTGGTGAAGGCTCCCTCGGTGAGGGGTCCGTTGAAGTGTCCGACCCAGGCCGCCTCGTTCGCCTGGTATTCGTCCTCGCTCAGCTGTAACCGGTCGAGCATGTCCTGCACGCTGTACCGGTCGATGTCGGCGAGCTCGGGCGCGGTGGTCGGCATGTCGGGGCGGGGGATGATTCGCATGGTGTCGGCGAGCATTCGGCGCATGCCGGGATCGATCAGTGCCATGAATTGATCGAGCGTGCCGGTGCGCACCTGGTCGCCGGCGAGCCAGTACGCCTGCTCCGCGCGGGGGCCGCGGGTCACCTCGAGTCCGTATCGGGTGATCTCGGCCCACACGTGCGGCTGCACCCAGTGCATCCAGGTGCCGCCGATCTCGAGGTCCCGGCCGAGGCGGTGGTCGGTCCACACCCTCCCGCCGAGCCGCGCACGCGCCTCGAGCACGACCACACGCAGTCCGGTGCGGGACAGCTCCCGGGCGGTGATCAGTCCGGCGATGCCGCCACCGACCACGACGACGTCGGCCTCTCGATGCTGGTGGGCGCTGTCTGCCATTGCCTCTCCTTAACGCCGGGAACTCAGGTGAGGGATCATCGCCCTCCGAACGCCTATCGTTCACAAATTGAACGTCTCGTTCAAAATTGCTGGTATTGATCCTGAGCCGTAGGTCACAATCTGTCAAGAGTTTCGGCCGCCCGGCGTGCGGCCGATCGGGTTTACGACTGCCGACGGGTGGCTTCGCGCCGCGACCGCGCGGCGCCAGGCGTTGCCGACCTGCGGCAAGGGTGTCGAATTCGCACCCGACGACAGGCCGAGGCGCGAGCCGCTCTTGACGGGCCTTGAGTCCCATGTCACAATTTTGACCACATCGTTCAGTTTATGAACACGTGGCGTGGCTGAGCTGCAGCGCCCTACCGATAGAGCCCATCCCAACGACCCGCAGTCGCCGGTGATCCCTCGGATTCCGCGGCCGTGCACCACTTCACGAAGGTTGTGACATCACGTGCGAACATCTGCTTCCCGCCTATCCGCCACTGCGCACGGTGATTGCCCACCGTCGTCGGTCGTGATCGCCACGTCGACGCGCACGAGCGAGGAGGGCTGATGACCATCACGAACAACTACCCCGTGAACATTGACGAGCAGTCAGTCGACAAGAAGCGCTTCCTGGTCAAGCTGACCGGTGTGATCGCCGGCGGCATGTTCATCGACGGCTACATTCTCGGCATCATCGGCACCGTCATCGGGGCCATCACCCTCGATCTCGGCATGTCGCTGTTCTGGGAGGGGCTGATCGGGGCGTCCGCGCTGATCGGCATCTTCATCGGCGGCCCCCTCGGTGGCTGGCTCGCGGACAAACTCGGTCGCAAGCCGCTGTTCACGATCGACCTGGTGATCTTCACCGTTGGTTCGGTACTGCAGTTCTTCGTCGACTCGACGTGGCAACTGTTCCTGGTCCGGCTGCTGATGGGCGTCGCGATCGGCGCCGACTACTCGGTCGGTTGGCCACTGCTCGCCGAATTCGCTCCTGCCCGTCTGCGTGGCCGGTTGATGGCCTGCAACGAGGTCGCCTGGTATTTCGGATTCATGACGGCCTTTATCGCCGGCTTCCTGATGACCGCCGTATGGTCTCTCGACTGGCGCATCGTGCTCGGCTCGAGCACTCTGCCCGCCGTCATCCTGCTCCTGGCCCGATTGGGTATGCCCGAATCCCCGCGCTGGCTGATGAACAAGGGCCGAACCGAAGAGGCAACCGAGATCGCCCATACGTATCTCGAAGACCCCGCCGACGTCCTCGACATCACCAACGAGCAAACCCGCAAGGGCACGTTCGGGATGTTGTTCTCCCCGGCCTACCGGCGCGCGACGATCTTCATCTCCGTCTTCTGGTTCTGCGTGGTGGCACCGTACTTCGCCATCGCCACCTTCGCAGCCAGCGTGCTCGCCGACTACGGTCTCGGGGACGGACTCGTCGGTGCCCTGGGGGTCAACGGCCTCGCCCTGGCCGGTGTGGTGGTCTCGGTCCTGCTCATCGAACGCGTGGGCCGGCGAAACCTGACCATTCCGCAGCAGTGGGTCTGCGCCGCGGTCCTGGCCGCCATCGGGCTGTGGACCTCTGCACCGCCGGTACTGGTGCTCATCGGCTTCCTGGTCTTCGCATTCGCCAACGCGATGTGCACCGCGCTGACCGGTGTCTACCCGGGCGAGATCTTCCCGACCGAGATCCGGGGCCTCGGCACCGGTTTCGCGACCGCGTTCAGCCGTGTCGGCGCCGGCCTGGGCACGTTCCTGCTGCCGTGGTCGATGCACAACCTCGGCGCGGGGATCACGATGCTCATCGCCGCCGGCATCTGCGTCGTCGGCGCCTCGGTCTCCCAGGTCCTCGCCCCGGAAACGATGGGCCGCAGTCTCAGCGAAACCTCCGCTCCGCACCAGCGGTAAACCCCACAATCCCGAGCGCGGAGTCGTCGGGCCGACAACGATGTCAGCCCGCGACTCCGCCTCGACCCAGAACGTCCCACCACACTCCGTGTGTTCGCCAAGGAAGGAGCCAGCGATCATGTCGACCATCTCGGACGCGGTCACCGCACTGGCAAACAAGGGAATGGTCCTCGTCGTCGACGACGAGGACCGCGAGAACGAGGGCGACCTGATCATGGCCGCCGAATACGCGAGCACCGATGCGGTCGCGTTCTTCCTCGAACACACATCCGGGTTTCTCTGCGTCGCCATCGACGACGCCCGCGCCGACAAGCTCGGCCTCGACCTGATGGTCCCCGACAACACCGAAGCCCACAAAACTGCATTCCTGATCAGCGTCGACTACCGGCACGGCACCACCACGGGAATCAGCGCGGGCGATCGCGGTGCCACCATCCGGGCCCTGGCCGACCCCGCCCTGCACTCCGCCGATCTCGCCCGGCCCGGTCACGTGATGCCGCTACTCGCGAAGCCCGGAGGTGTCCTCGAGCGCCCGGGGCACACCGAAGCCGGAGTCGACCTATGCCGCATGGCCGGGCTCAGCGGCGCCGCCCTGCTCTGTGAGATCGTCACCCCCGACCGGCGCGAGATGATGCGCCGCGACGACCTCGAACAACTCGCCGCACAACACTCGATCCCGATGATCTCCATCGCCGAACTGCGTGCCTGGCGCTCACGCACCGATGGAATGTGGCGCTCACGCACCGAGCGCACGGTGACACCGCTGCGCCACAACGCCGCCCGCTCCGAGAACACCGTCCTGCGGTCCGGGCGCAGCACCCTGCCGACCGAGGTCGGCACGTTCGACGCGCTCGCCTATCAAGCACCCGGCGACGGCGTCGAGCACATGGCCCTGGTGATGGGCGACGTTGCCGCCGTCGACGCCCCGCTGGTCCGGCTGCACAGCGAATGCATCACCGGTGACCTCGCCGGCTCCCTGCGCTGCGACTGCGGCCCCCAGTTCCGATCCGCCATGAGCGCGATCGCCGAGGCCGGCGCCGGCGTCCTGATCTATCTGCGCGGACACGAGGGCCGCGGTATCGGCCTGGGTCACAAACTGCGCGCCTACGAACTCCAGCAACACGAGGGCCTCGACACCATCGACGCCAACGTCAGCCTCGGCCTGCCGGTCGACAGCCGCGACTACCGCGTCGCCTGCGAAATCCTCGACGACCTGGGGGTGGGCGGAGTGCGGCTGATGACGAACAACCCCGACAAGGTTCGGGCCCTGGGCGATCACGGCATCACCGTCGCCGAACAAATCCCACACGAGTCCTCACCGACCGCCTACAACCGCTCCTACCTGACCACCAAACGCGACCGCATGGGGCACACCCTGCAACGGCTCGGCTGACAACCCGTCACCCGACGAAGGCTGCGCCACACCTCACCCACCCCGGGTCCCGTACCGGGACCTGAACCGAAAGGACGACCAGTCGATGACGACCACCGAGAACATCGTCGAAACCCGTCCCGCCCCCTTCACCTGGGCACAGTCCGCCCAGTACAGCCAGGGCGCCAAGGCCGGGGAGCTGGTGTTCACGTCCGGTCAGGCCGGCTACGACGACGCCGGCAACCTCGTCGACGGCGGCTTCGAAGCCCAGGCCCGCCAGGTGTTCCGCAACATCGAAAAGATCCTCCACCAGCACGGCGCCTCGATGTCGTCGGTGGTCAAGCTGACCGCCTACCTGGGCAACCGCGACGACTTCGACGCATTCAAGAAGGTCCGCGCCGAATTCTTCTCCAGCCCATACCCGGCGGTGACCGCGGTACAGAACTCGTTCCTCGTCGAGGGCATGCTCTTCGAAGCGGACGCCGTCGCCGTGGCCGGTGCCCAGCGGGTACTCGCCGACACCGACGCACGCTGACGATCGAGGTATCCCAGAAGGACGGACTATCCTGGTGGACTCCATTCCGCTGAACCCGCAGACTCCAGCCAATCGAGCCAAACTGGCTCTAGTCACCGGTGTCGAACATCCTGAGGGCGCCTATGCTGCCCGCACTCTCGGCACTCACGGATTCGACGTCATCGCACACAGCTTCACCCCGGAGGCGGCCGAGCGGATCACCCACGACATCACCGGCTTCGGTGGCCACGCGACCGCCGCCGTCGCCGATCTCACCATCCAATGGGAGGTCGACCGGCTTTTCACCGGCATCGAAGACACCCACGGCCAGATCGACACCGTCATTCACGCCGCCTGGATCCCCGGACCCGAATCCACCGGCATGCCGCTCCAGTCGATCCACCCCCACGACTGGGACCGATTCCTCCACGCTCACCTGCGGATGCTGTTCACAACCGTGCGCCGGGCGATGCAGTCGATGAGTGACCGCAACCGCGCAGGATCCATCGTCACCGTCGTCGGCGTGGACCGATCAGCCGCTGACACACGGGAATCCACCCTGGCCCGTCAGGTGATAGACGGCGCGATCGAGGCCTTCACCGCCGCCGCGGCACACGACATCAGCGCGCGAACCGTACAGGTCAACACCATCCGTTTGATCGACGAACTCCCCTCGCCCGAATTCGCCGACCAGCACATCACACCTGATTTCGACACTGCCCTCGTCTTTCTCGCCGACCCTGCCCACCACAGCTGGTCCGGCAAGGTGCTCTCTGCACCTGCACCTGCACCCGCGGTCCGGTTCGCCGCCGTGCACTGAATCCCACCACCGAGTCCCGCCCACCACCTTTGGAGTAACAGCCGTGACTGTCGTGTCCGAACCCACCACACCGCAGAAGGTCGAGCTGACGGCGGAGGAGATCTTCGCCGGGCATCTCGGCGGCAAATTGTCCGTCGAACTGACCGCCCCGCTCGATACGCAGCGTGATCTGTCCATCGCCTACACGCCCGGTGTCGCGCAGGTGTCCCGCGCCATCGCCGCCGACGAAACCCTCGCCGACCGCTACACCTGGACCAGCCGCCTCGTGGTCGTCGTCTCCGACGGCTCCGCGGTGCTCGGCCTCGGGGACATCGGCCCCCGCGCCTCCCTGCCCGTGATGGAGGGCAAGTCCGCCCTGTTCAAGAACTTCGCGGGCCTGAACTCGATCCCGCTGGTCCTCGACACCAAGGACCCCGACGAGATCGTCGAAACCCTGATCCGGCTGCGCCCGAGTTTCGGTGCGGTCAATTTGGAGGACATCTCCGCGCCGCGCTGCTTCGAGATCGAACAGCGCGTCATCGAGGCCCTGGACTGCCCGGTCATGCACGACGACCAGCACGGCACCGCCATCGTCGTCCTGGCCGCCCTCAAGGGTGCGGTCAAGGTCCAGGACCGCGACCTCCACCAGTTGCGGGTGGTCATCTCCGGCGCCGGCGCCGCCGGTGTCGCCTGCGCGAACATCCTGCTCGCCGCCGGGATCGCCGACGTGACGGTCCTCGACTCCAAGGGCATCGTCTCCGCCGACCGCAAGGACCTGAACGAGGTCAAGGTCGACCTGGCCGCGCGCACCAACCCGGCCGGCCGCCGCGGCGGCACCGCCGAAGCCCTCAACGGCGCGGACGTGTTCCTCGGGGTGTCCGCCGGAACCGTGCCGGAGGAGCTGATCGCGACGATGGCCAAGGATTCGATCGTGTTCGCGTTGTCGAACCCGGACCCGGAGATCCACCCGGACATCGCCCGCAAGCATGCGGCGATCGTGGCCACCGGACGCTCGGACTTCCCGAACCAGATCAACAATGTACTTGCCTTCCCCGGTGTGTTCCGGGGTGCGCTCGATGCCGGTGCCCGCCGGATCACCGAAGGCATGAAGCTCGCCGCCGCCGAGGCAATCCTCTCGGTCGTCGGTGACGAGCTGACTGTGGACAAGATCGTTCCCAGCCCGCTCGATCCTCGCGTCGCCCCCGCTGTCGCGGAGGCAGTCGCCGCCGCTGCTCGTGCAGAAGGCGTCACCGACTAGCGAGAATCCACCCGAGCACCCCGTCCGCGAACCCGCACCCAGGTTCCGCGGACGGGGTGCTCGGCGTGTCCGGTCCGAAACTGGCCGAGTCCCGGTCAGGTGTGGACCGCAGACTTCGACAGGGGAACAGTCTGATTCGTCGGTGACCCGAGATACCGGTCGCGGCGGGGCCGATCCTGCCCGCCGTTACGGATATTCCACCGGTACTCGTGTTCATCACTGATCGACACGGATGGTTCAGCGGCGCGGTGGCGGATGTCAGCGGGCAAGCCGCTGGGTGTGCCGTCGGCCGAGGCGGGCGCGTTCGGTCTCGGACATGCCGCCCCAGATGCCGTAACGTTCTGCGGCGGTAAGGGCGTGCTTGCGGCATTGCGGGAGCACGGGGCAGTCCTGACAGATCTGTTTGGCGCGACGTTCGCGCCGTGCGCGAATGGTTCGCTGTTCGTGATCGTCGGGTGTGAAGAACATGTCGGTGTCGGTGCCGCGGCACGATCCCTCATGTCGCCAGTCCCAGCCCGGTGGACGGTCGGATGGATGCTCAATAATGTTCATTCGGTTTCTCGGGGTCGACGGTGCGTGGGTCCGAAGCCGCGCGAGGGTCGGCGGAGTGCGCCGACCGACGGCATCGGCAGTCCTACGACAAACGCACCGCCGTAACCGGCAGTCAGGCGTGGCCGGGTACGGCGGTGCGTCGCACGTGGAGAGCGGGTGCCTGACGCCGACACATCAGGTCAGGCACCCGCGCAGTTCGTTCAGTCAAGAAGGCGCTCCTGATTCCTGAACGAACGTGTTGCCGCGGGGGAATGCTCTCCCCGCGAAGATTTCTCGTGGACCGACTCGACGGTGCACAGCGTTTCCGTCGAGGGGTGCCGCTCGCCTGAACGATCCCGAAGGGTGTTCGTAGTGGGGTCGATCAGGCAAGACGGGGGGGTCAGTTGGTGGCAGTGGAAACGTCGAACTCGATGGCGCCGAAGCCTTCGTACTCACCGACCCAGCGGCCGGCCTGGTTCATGGGCACTGCCTGCAGGCAACTGCCGGGGAGGATGACCTGGCCGGCCTGGAACTCGACGTCGTAGGCAGCAAGGCGGTTGACCAGCCAGGCGACCGCGGCGAGGGGATTGCCGAGGATGTTGCGGGTGTTGCCGGTGATGACCTCGCGCCCGTTGAAATGCAGGGAGCCGCGCATGTCGCGGAGGGTCAGGTCGGTGATGCGGCGGGGGGTGCCGCCGAGGATGACCGCTCCGGTGGATCCGTTGTCAGCCAGCGTGTCCGGAAGGTCGATGGCCCAGTTCTGGACACGGGAGTCGATGATCTCGATGGCGGGCACCGCGTAGTCGATGGCGTTGATGACATCGGCGACCGTGACGTTGGGTCCGCGCAGACTGCTCTTCAGCACGAAGGCGGGTTCGAGTTCGACGAACGGCTCGATGTAGTTTTCCCGTTCGAGGGTGGTGCCTTCGTAGGCGAAGATGCTGGCCAGCAAGAATCCGTAATCGGGCTGGCCGAGGCCGAAGGCTTCCTGCATGACCTTCGCGATGTTGCCGAGCTTGTACCCGACCAGGCGGTCACCTCCTGCGATCGCGTGCTCGACGTTGATGCGCTGGACGGCGAAGGCGGAGTCCGCGTCGAGGGCGGGCCAGGTCTTGGTCGGTGCGGTGATCGGTGCACCGTTCACACGTGCGGTCCGTAGGGTGGTCGCGACATCGTGGAGTTCGGTGGTCTGCATGGGTGTCCTTTTTCCGGTCGGTGAGGTCACGTCGGGGTGACCGATATCAGACGGCTTCGACGGTGCGGTTGCCGAGGCGGAGACCGGGGTGATCGTCGCGAAGCCGGACGGCACCCTTGCCGTACAGCTTTTCGCGCAGGGTCGAGCCTTCGTATTCGCTCCACACGGTGCCGCGGCGCTGCAGCTCGGGGACGACCAGTTCGATGAAGTCCGCCATGTCCTGGTACTTGACCGCGTGCCCGAAGTTGTAGCCGGCGATACCGGTTTCGTCCATCCACCGGGTCAGCTCGTCGGCGACGGTGGTGGGGGAGCCGACGATGGTGGGGCCGGTGCCGCCGATACCGATGAATTCGGCGATGTCGCGCGGGGTCCACTCCTTGTCCGGATCCATCTTCGAGAACAAGTCGACCATGGTCTGCCCGGCGTTGGTCTTGACGTGCTTGAGCGGCACGTCGGGGTCGAACTGGGACATGTCCAATCCCGTCCAGCCGCTGTAGCGGGCCATCGCCCCGGCGTAGCTGACCAGCTTGCGGTAGCTCTCGTACTTCGCGTGGGCTTGTTCGTCGGTCGGTGCGCAGACAACGTTGAGCATCTGCAGGACCTTGACGTTCTGCGGGTCACGGCCGGCCTCGGCGGCGAGGGTGCGCAGGCTGTCGACCTGCTTCTTCAGCGCGGGGATGGACACGGCGTTGACGAACACCGCCTCGGCGCTGGCGGCCGCGAGGGCGCGACCCTTGGAGGAGCCGCCGGCCTGGAAGATCACCGGGGTGCGCTGCGGGGACGGCTCGCACAGCGCGAAGCCGGGAACGGAGAAGTACTTGCCCTCGTGCTCGATGTTGTGCACCCGGCTCGGATCGATGTACATGCCGCGCTCGGCGTCGCGGACGACCGCGTCGTCCTGCCAGGATCCTTCCCACAGCTTGTAGCAGACCTCGAGGTACTCGGCGGCCATGTCGTACCGCTCGTCGTGCGGAACCTGCTGTCCGGTACCGAGATTGCGGGCGGCGCTGTCGGAGTAGGAGGTCACCAGGTTCCAGCCGACGCGGCCGTCGGTGAGGTGGTCGAGGGTGCTGAACTTGCGGGCCAGCGCGTACGGGTGCTCGTACGAGGTCGACCCGGTCAACCCGAATCCGAGGTTCTTCGTCACCGCGGCCATCGCGGAAACGGCCATGAACGGATCCTGCGCGGGAATCTGCGCGGCGTCGGCGAGGGCCGCGTCGGCGGTGCCCTCGTAGATGTCGTGGTAGCCGACGTTGTCGGCGAAGAAGATGCCGTCGAATCGGGCCTCTTCGAGCAGCTTGGCGTACTCGGTCCAGTAGGCGAGGTTCGTGTAGTTCGCGCCCTGATCCTTCGGATGCCGCCAGAGGCCGGCCGACAGGTGCGCCGGGCCCTGGTAGTCGAAAGCGAAAAGTCGCATGCGCTGAGACGCCATTGTCTATCTCCGTTCACTTTATGAACACCTAGTTCATGTGTTGAACACCACTGTAAGAGGTGAAATGTGCGGGCGTCAATACCTCATTTCGTGCACCGCCGGGATCGGTGCCACGGCTTTCACCGCCCGGAAAGTGCGGCGGAGGCGTGCGCTCTTCGCGGCGCAGGCCGAAGAGGCCTCTCCAGCGCGACGAAGAAGTCACCGAGCGAAAATCACCCCTTGGTCGGTGTGTTCAATTTCGGAACAGCGTGTAGACATAGCCCATGCGCGCAATTCAGGTCGCCCGCCTCGGCCACCCCGAAGTCCTCGAACTCACCGAGATTCCCGATCCCGAGCCCGGGCCAACCGATCTTCTCGTCCGAACCGACGCGATCGGCGTCAACTTCATCGACACCTACTTCCGGACCGGCGTGTACCCGTACCCACTGCCGTACGTTCCCGGCGACGAGGGTCCGGCGTCGTCGAGGCCGTCGGCGCCGATGTCCGCGACTTCGCCCCCGGCGACCGCGTCGCCTGGTGCGGCGCGACGGACAACTACGCCGAAAAGGTGGTGGTGCCCAACGAAATCGCGATCGCGGTGCCGGACGGCGTTCCTGCGCCGCAGGCGGCGTTCGCACTGGCGCAGGGACTGACCGCCCACTACCTGGCGTACTCGACGTACCCGGTGCAGTCCGGCGACACCGTGCTGGTCCACGCCGGTGCCGGTGGAGTGGGACTGCTGCTGACCCAACTCGCGACGAAACTCGGTGCGCGAGTGATCACCACCGTCTCGTCGGACGCGAAGGAGAAGTTGTCGTGGGAGGCCGGCGCGGTCGAGATGCTCCGCTACGACGACGACATCGCCGCTCGGGTACGCGAACTCACCGACGGCGAGGGTGTCGCCGCCGCCTACGACGGTGTGGGCGCAGCTACCTTCGACGCGAGCCTCGCCTCCGTTCGGATCCGTGGCACCCTCGCACTCTTCGGCGCGGCGAGCGGCCTGGTGCCGCCGTTCGACCCGCAGCGGCTCAATCCCGCAGGTTCGCTATTCCTCACTCGTCCCACCCTCGCGCACTACGTCCGCACCCGCGAGGAACTGACATGGCGGGCAGGAGAAGTGTTCGGGGCCATCGCGGACGGTTCGCTGACCGTCCGTGTCGGCGCTCAGTACCCGATCGAACGCGCCGCCGACGCGCACCGGGACCTGGAGGACCGGAAGACGACCGGTTCCGTCGTGCTCATCCCCTGACGGGCGGCCGAGGAGTCATACGGACGTATAATTCTGCCGGCGATGTTTGTACCGGCGTGAGATACCGGGAGTGATTCGTGTCGAACCTGACAATCGGCGACTTGGTAGCCATGAGGCAACTTGCGTGTAGCGTGGTCGCCGGCGAGGCCGGTGCAGGACGGACTGTGGTGTGGGCGCACGTGTGCGAGTTGCCCGATCCGTGGAACTGGCTCAGTGCCGACGACCTACTGTTGACCACCGGGATGAGCCTGCCGGCAGCGGCTGACGGACAGACGCAGTTCATTCGACGTCTCAGCGAGGCAGGTTTGGCCGGTATCGCGATCGGCGACGACCTGCAAGCACCCCCGCTCACGCCAGACATGCTCTCCGAAGCCGACGACCTGAGCTTCCCCGTTCTGTCGGTCGGTCATGCCACACCCTTTGCGGCGATCGGCCGCACCGTCGCCATCGCAGCCCAGAGCGTCCAGGTCAGTCGAATCGCCCGCCTGAGCCGGCTCTATGACGCTACGCACGCGGCGCCAGAGGACGAGACATCGCTGCTCGATCGACTGTCGGCGGAACTCGGACACCAACTCCATGTCGTTGATGTCGAGCTCGGAAGCGAGGTGCTCCGTGATGCACATCCGCTGGACGACGAACTCGTCGATCAGCTTCGCACCTGCGTCGACGGCCGCCTCGACCGTCTTCCGCCGAGAATGGCGATCGAGACCGGTGCCGGAACCACGGCGACGGCATTCCCCCTCGCCACCCACCGCAAGTGCATGCTCGTCGCGGCCGGGAACACCGACCTCGAAGTCGATGCCTTCGTGCTGCTACACGCTCAGAGTCTGGTCGGCGTGGAAGTAGAGCGCGTGACCCGCGAACGCGAACGCACCGATACCGTGCGGGCGGAGCTGCTCGAGCACATGATCACCGGATCGATCAGCGCGGATGCCGCCACCCCTCGGCTCGGGCAACTGGGATTGGCCGATACGGACTGGTGCGTCATCGGATTCGACGCCACTCACCTCCAGACCGCTCGCACGCTCATCGGAGACCGTGGATTCCCCTACCTGTCGTGTTCCGCGGGGGAGGAGGGCTATCTGATGGTCCCCAGCGCCGACGCCGACCTAGCGGCGGATCTCCTCGACCACCACATCGATTCGATGGGCATGTCGGCACGGAACGCGACGTCTGGGCGTGTGCCGGACAGCGTTCGTCAGGCCCGGTGGGCTCTCCAGGCCGCGCGTGCGGCCGGCGGCGGTCTCGCGGAGTATTCGACCGCGGCACCCCTGTTTCTTCCCCGCACATTGACCGAAGCACATTTCGCGACGCGGGCAGTGCTGGGGAAGGTCATCGATTACGACGCGGCCAATCACAGTGATCTCATCGAGACTCTCGATGTATTCCTGTCCATGGACCGAAACTGGTCGGCAACTGCGGAAAAGCTTGTCATTCATCGTCAGACACTCGGATACCGACTTCGCAAGATCGAGGGTCTGACCGGCCGGAGCGTGAAGAGCTCCGCCGACATCGCCGACTTCTGGATGGCACTGATCACCCGCCGGATCAGTACCGGCCAGAACTGACCCTCGTAGCGCCCATTACAGCGCACTACGGCCCACCCGCCCGCGAGACGAGAGGAAGACAATGTCGAGACTCACCGTCGGTGACCTCATCGCGATGGATCAGCTCGGGTGCGCTGCCGTTGCCGGCATGGGGGGACTCGACCGACGGATTGTGTGGGCGCACACCTCGGAACTCGACCCCTGGGACTGGCTGGGAGCGGACGAGCTGCTGATGACTGCCGGTTTGTGTGTGCCGTCGGACGAACGGGCACAGTGCACGTTCGTCGAACGCCTCCACGAAAAAGGATTGGCGGGCGTCATCATCGGAGACGATGTGACAGCGCCACCGCTGACGGCCGCAATGCTGGCCAATGCCGACAGACTGAACTTCCCCATCCTTCGGTGCAGCCACACCACCCCGTTCGCGGCCATCGGACGGACCGTGGCCCTGGCGAGTCAGAGCGTTCAAGTCAGCAGGGTCGCACGACTGAGCCGACTCTACGAACACGCACGCTCAACCTCACTGGCGGAGACGAGTCTCCTGGTCAGGCTTTCTCGGGAACTTCAATACACCTTGCACGTCGTCGACGTCGAGCACGGTACCGACGTTCTTCCCACGGACAATCCACTGTCCGACGCAACCATCCGGTCATTGACGTCGCGCGTCGCCGGGACCCTCGACCGCCTCCCCGCCCACCTCACGCTCGGAGAAGGTGCGGACTATGTGATGACCGCCCATGCGCTCCCCACTCACCGCAAATGCATGCTGGTCATGGAGGGAAGCCCGGCGACGGATGTCGATGCCTTTGCATTGCTGCACGTGCGGAGCCTGATCGGCGTCGAAGTCGAAAAAGTCACCAGGGAGCGGGAGTACGCCGACGAAGTCGGTGAAGGCCTGCTGCGGCGAATCCTCGCCGGCTCCGACGCACCCGAAGCCGTTACACCACTCCTCGAAGAATTCGACCTGTCCGCGCCGGAGTGGACCGTGTTGAGCTTCGATATCGACTTCCTTCCCGCTGCGCGAACGATAGCGGGAGACCGAGGCGTTCCGAACGTGACCGCCATACTCGACGAGCGCGCCTACATGCTGCTCCCCACCGGAAGGTGTTCCGAGACCATCGACGTGCTCAGCGGAAAGACCCGGGCGATGGGAGTGTCACCCTCGGCTACCGCGATCGGACAGATCTCGGACAGCGCCCGTCAGGCGAGCTGGGCCTTGGACACCGCCCGATCAACCGGTGTACCCGTCGCCCGATACTCCACCGATGCGCCACTGTTCGTGCCGCGCACCCGAACCGACGCCCGGCATGCCACCGACGCAATCCTCGGCGATCTCCTCCTCTACGACCGGGGACACGAGTCACACCTCGTCGAGACCCTCGAAACTTTCCTCACACACAACCGAAGTTGGACCGTGACTGCCGATCGGCTCGGAATCCACCGGCAGTCCCTGGCTTTTCGGCTCCGGAAGATCGAGTCCGTGACAGGACGAAACCTGAAGGCCTCATCGGACATCGCGATGCTGTGGCTGGCGCTTCGCGCACGCGCCCACGCGAGCGCACTCACCGACTGAACGGGGACCACTCTCGCGTTCGGAAGAATCTCCGGCAGGGTGCGGGCCTTCGAGACCCACCCCCCACCGGAGGTTCGTTTCCACATCAGCCGACCTGGGCCGGGACTTCTAGAGGGCAGTTGCGGCCTTGAGCCCGTCGAGGACGGCCTCTTCGACGGTGCGCGGAGCGAGGCAGTCACCGACTCCGGTGAACGGGATATCGGTGGATTCGACCTCGGCGAGCAGGGCGTCGTTCTGCTGGTGACCGAGGGCGAGGACGAGTCCGTCGACGCCGTCGAGGATGATCGGTTCGCCGGTCAGGGTGTTGACCAGGTAGACGGTGTCGTCGTCCGCTCCGAACAGGCGTGCGTGTGGGATCACCCGAACCTTCGCCTCGGTAGCCGCCCGCAGCATCGCGATACGGGTGAACTGCTGCAGGTTTTCACCGGCCGCGTAGCCGTTGACGCACAGGGTCACCTTGCGCCCCTCCCGGGCGAGCATTTCCGCGACCCCGAGCCCGGTCCAGTCGCCCCTCCAGTCCGCCACGACGATCTCACCCTTGGGGGTGTTGCCGCCGCCCGTGCCGATCACATCCCACGCCTCGAATACCGGCATGTCCCCGTCCAGCTCGAGCGGCGGCCGATACGGGGTGGCGCCGGTCGCGATGATGACGTGGTCGGGACGTTCCGCGGTGATCATCGCCGCATCCACCTCGACGCGGGTTTTCACGATGACCCCGTAGCGGTCGAGTTCGGACTGCAGATTGGTTGCTGCGCCACCGAACTCGGACCGACCGGGAAGCCGCTCGGCCAGCAACACCTGCCCGCCGACTCGACCACTGGCCTCGTACAGGGTCACCCGGTGACCGCGCTGGGCGGCGACCACGGCCGCCTTCATCCCGGCGGGCCCGCCGCCGACGACCATGACGTCCTTCGGCTTCGGGGTGATCACCAGCGTGCCGAACTCGCGTTCGCGTCCGGTCTCCGGGCGCTGAATGCACGAGATCGGGTAGCCGGATTGGAAGTGACCGATGCACGCCTGGTTACACCCGATGCAGGCCCGGATGTCGTCCGGCCGCTCGGCCTGCGCCTTGGCCGGCATGTCCGGGTCGCAGATCAGGGCGCGGGTCATCGCGCAGGCGTCCGCCTGCCCCTTGGCGACGACGATCTCGGCTTCCTGCGGCTGGTTGATCCGCCCGGCGACGAGCACCGGAATCGACACCGCCGCCTTGATCTTCGCGGCGGCGGGTGCAGTGTAGGCGGCCTCCTCGCTCATCGGCGGAACAATATGCAACGACCCGGACCGGCTGGCGGACGTGCCCTCGGTGACGTTCAGGAAGTCCAGCAGCCCGTCCGCGTCGAGCCTGCGGCACACCTCCACGATGTCGGTGGGCTCGTCCTCCACGGAGGAGTGCTCGATGCCGGACACGCGGACGCCGACCGCGAACCCCGGTCCGACCGCCTCTCGGACGGCCGAAACGATCTCGCGCAGGAACCGCATCCGATTGTCGAGGTCGCCACCGTACTGGTCGGTGCGCAGGTTCAGTTCCGGGTTGAGGAACTGGGCGGGCAGGTAGCCGTGGCTGGCGACGATCTCGACGCCGTCGAGTCCGGCCTGTTGGAGGCGGCGCGCTCCGGCCGCGTATCCGGCCACGACCTCGGCGATCATCGCCTGGGACATCGGCCGGGGCATGACCCGGAATCGCTCGTTCGGGACCGCCGACGGGGCATACGCGACCGGAAGCGCGCCGTCCTGGGATTCCATGATCTCCCGGCCCGGGTGGAACACCTGGCCGAACACGGCGCACCCGTGCTCGTGGACGGCCCCGGCGACGCGCCGGTATCCCTCGATGCAGCTGTCGTCGGTGGCCATGAGCACGTGGTAGGTGTACCGCGCGGTCTCGTGGATACCGGCGACCTGCATGATGATCAGCCCGGCACCGCCGGCTGCCCGGGCGCGGTGGTATTCGACGAGTTGGTCGGTGACCGCGCCGTCGTGCACCATCACGGTGTCGTGACCGGAGGAGAAGATCCGGTTCTTCAGGGTGACGTCACCGACCTGCAGCGGGGAGAACAGGGTCGGAAAAAGCGTGTCAGACATGGAATCCCAGTTCTGTACTGGTGGTGGAAAGGGTCGGAGTTCTGCCGGGAGCTAGCTGGCGTCGGTGTCGGCGAGTACCCGTTGGGCACCGGCCACGGCGACAGCGTCCGCCTCGAAAAGCATGCCCTCGACGAGGAACGAGTTCTGTACCGCGGTCACCGCCGGGTATGGGCTGGAGAAGAATTCGGCGCGGACCTTCTTGAATGCGTCGAAGTCGTCGCGGTTGCCCAGGTAGGCGGTCAGCTTGACCACCGACGACATCGAGGCGCCGTGCTGGTGCAGGATCTTTTCGATGTTGCGGAACACCTGGCGGGCCTGGGCCTCGAAGCCGCCGTCGACGAGGTTGCCGGCGTCGTCGTAGCCGGCCTGACCGGACGTGAACACCAGGTCTCCGGCCTTGGTGCCCTGGCTGTACTGGGCGGACTGTGCCCAGGTGAAGGGGGCGGGGCGGGTTTCGACGATGTTCTCGGTGGTCGTCATGGTGATCCTCTCGATAGACGTCCCGGGAGTACGAGACCGCTGCGGCATCGCACTCGCCAGTTGATGAGAGGAACGCTATGGCATGGCCCACCAGGGTGTAACCGTACTGAGGACTAAACTCGAACTACTTGACTATCCATCGGTACGTCTTTCCTCGTGACGAGGATCGATCATTCTTCACCCGACAGGTGGAGGGCTCGTGAAGCGCTCGGACCAGCGGACCCCGGGATACGCCACGAGTAGTGCCCGGCGCTGACGTTCCGGCATCCCACCCCAGATGCCGAATTCGATTCGCTTGTCGAGTGCGTACGCGCCGCATTCCATCAGCACCGGACAGTGCCGGCACAGTGCGGCGGCCTTGCGTTGCGCGGCGCCGGTGACGAAAAGCCGATCCGGGTCTCCTTCTCGACACCGAGCCCTCGTTATCCAGTCGAGTCCCAGTGCGGGGTGCGCGAGGTCGTGATGCCTGTTCGGTGTGCACATGCGGAGTCATCCCCCTCTGGAAGACCGAGCACAGTCAGGGCACTGGGAACGCGGGCGACCCGATGAGCCGCGTGAAAGAACTAGTTGCGGAGAGATTTTCGCAACGCTCGGCTCCGGCGACGAGGTGCGATCGACACTTGCACCGCTGACAGATCAACTGCACTCCGCGCCGATCGCGCGCCGGAGGTCGGGACGGCCGTTGTGGGTGCAGACTGGATCCATGGTGTCGACGCAGCGCGAGCGGGAAGACAAGTACGAGGTTGGGCTCGATTTCGTCCTGCCGGATCTCGAGGACGTAATACCTGCCGGGGGCCGGATCGAGCAGGGCACGGTAAATCTGAACAGCGTCTACTTCGACACGGATGACCGCGATCTGCTCCGTCAGAAGATCACGTTCCGCCGCCGGAGCGGGGATGCCGATGTGGGATGGCAATTGAAGGTCCCCGCCGACAAAGCCCGCACCGAGATTCGGATGCCTCCGGGCGAGAGTGACGCGGTTCCCGACGAGTTGGCGACCATGATTGCGGGTGTCGCACTGGGCAAACCCGTGCACCCGGTGGCGACGCTGAAAACCGTGCGACGCACGCAGCGACTCCTCGACCGGGACGACCGTCTGCTGGCGGAAGTGGCCGACGACAGCGTGCGCGGTGCCGTCGCCGGCGATCGCGCAGTCCTGAGCGAGTGGCGGGAGGTGGAGGTCGAACTCGGCGATGCCGGGGACGAGAAACTGCTCGGGAAGATCGGTAAACGCCTCACCCGCCGGGGAGCGCAGCCGTCGCGGTATCCGTCGAAGCTCAGCCGGGTGCTCAGCGCCGCGCACCTCGCGGTCGACGGCGGCGACACGCCCCGGACGACAGTGGAAGCGGTGCTCGTCGACTACCTGGATGCCCAGGTCCAGGCGATCGTGGCCGGCGACGTGTGGTTGCGTCGTGGACTGGACCCGGTCCATCCCACCCGCGTGGGAATCCGGCGTTTCCGCAGCACGCTGCGGGTATTCGGGCGCCTGTTCGATCAGACCGCGCGGGCAGAACTCGACGCGGAACTGTCGTGGTACGCCGGACTGCTGGGGGAAGTGCGGGATCGGCAGGTGCAACGCGCACGCTTCGCGGACGCCCTCGCGGCCCTGCCTTCCGAACTGGTGATGGGCCCGGTCGCCGCGCGCATCGAGAACGATCTGCTCGCCGAGCAACTCCGTCGTACGAAGGAAGTAATGGAAGCCCTCGACGGTGACCGCTACCGTGCGCTGTTGGCCACGCTGGCGCGGTGGCGCACCACGCCACCGCTGACTGCCGAGGCCGGCGACGATCCCCGCGTGATCGCCAAGTTGGTGCGGAAAGCCGAACGCAAGGCGCTCACGCGCGTCGCCACCGCGACTACCGGCGACGACGATGCCGCCCTGCACCGCGCGCGGAAGGCCGCCAAACGGGCCCGCTACGCCGCCGAACTGGCCGCACCGATTCTGGGGAGAAAGTCGGCAAAGAAGAAGGCGGCACGGTTCAAGAGGATGCAGACGGTCCTCGGCGAGCACCAGGACAGCGTCGTCGCGGCGGAGACGCTCCGGACGCTCGGTGCCCGCGCCGGCACGACACCGGGCGAGAACGGTTTCACATTCGGCCTGTTGTACGGCCTGGAACTGCAGAATGCGCGGCAGGCCCGGGAGGACGCCGCCCGGCTCGCGTCGGCCTAGAAGTCGAGGTCAGCCGGTCGGAATCGGCGCGAGGTACCGCAGCGCCGGAGGCGGACCTGCACCGCAGTCGACGAACCACACGCCCCCTTTCGCGGTCGCGCCCGAGGGAGGGAGGCCCGGTATTCCGCGCGACTGCGCGAACTCGGCCAGCGCGTTGAGGATCTCCCCGTGGGTGCAGAAAACCGCCCGGTCGGCGTCGGGTCTGTGTAGCGCGGCGAACAGTTCGTCGGGGGGTGCGTCCGGTGCCAGCAGCGGTTCGTCGTGGATGGGCAGACCGCGCGCCTGCGCGAGCGGCAGCAGGGTCTGGCGACAACGGGTAGTGGGACTGGAGAGCAGTGTCTCGATCTCGATGCCGCTCAGCGCCGCGACGAGACCGTGGGCCTGCTTATGCCCGAGCGGGCTCAGCGGACGCTCGACGTCAGGGCCGTGCCACTGTTTCTTCTCGCCCGCATGGGAATGCCGGACCAGGACGAACATTCTCACCTTCTCCCGGCGCTGGGATAGTCGTTGAAGACTCCCACGCGAGACGACTGCCCGAGGCGAATTGCCGTCGGAAGATCGTCGAAATGCTGTGCGGGGTCGCAGTACATTCTCGACAGTCAGGCCCGGCGGGACGAACGGATCCCGTAGATCGCGGACCCGACTCCGAGGACGATCACGCCCGAGATCACCGAGGCCAGGGGGAGGAACGCGGCGAGAACGACACATCCGACGGCGCCGACGACGGCCACCAGCCGCGACCACGGTTTCGCAGACAGGGTCCAGGCCGATGCGTTGGCGATCAGGTAGTAGACCAGCACCGCGAACGAGGAGAACCCGATGACGCCGCGCAGATCCGCGGTCGCGGCGAGGAGGGCCACCACCACACCGACGGCCAACTCGGCCCGATAGGGCACCGCGAACCGGGGGTGGACGGCGTCGAGCAGACGTGGCAGATGGCCGTCCCGTGCCATCGCGAACGTGGTCCGCGACACCCCGAGGATCAGGGCGAGCAGTGAGCCGAGCGCGGCGACCACCGCAGCCACCCGGACCACCGGCTCGAGGCCGCCGAACCCCACAGCGGCAACGGCCTGCGCGAGTGGATCCGTCGCGGCAGCGAGTGCGTCGGCGCCGAGAGCCTGCAGGACGGCGACCGCGACGCACAGGTACACGACGAGTGTGATCGCCAGAGCGATGGGGATCGCCCGGGAGATGGTCCGGGCCGGGTCCTTCACCTCCTCGCCGAGCGTGGCGATCCGGGCGTACCCGGCGAACGCGAAGAACAGCAGGCCGGCGGCCTGCAGGACTCCGGCCACGCCGTGACCCGAGGTGATCGCGAGGCCGTCGAAGCCGGTGTCGGAACCGGTCAGGCACACGACGACGACCACGGCGAGGACGGCGAGCACCACGAACACGATGACCCGGGTGACCAGCGCGGACTTCTGCACACCCAGGTAGTTCACCGCGGTGATGGCGGCGACGGCGACGACCGCGACGAGATGCTCGCGGCCGGGCCAAGCGTAGGCGCCGACGGTCAGGGCCATCGCGGCACACGAGGCGGTCTTCCCGACCACGAAACCCCAGCCCGCCAGATATCCGAAGAACGGTCCCAGGCGTTCGCGGCCGTAGACGTAGGTTCCACCGGATTGCGGGTACAGCGCCGCGAGCCGGGCCGAGGAGTGGGCATTGCAGTACGCGATCACCGCGGCCACGGCCAACCCGACGAGCAGCGCGCCTCCGGCTGCGGACGCGGCGGGCCCCAGCGCGGCGAAGATCCCCGCCCCGATCATCGACCCGAGGCCGATCATCACCGAGTCGAACACCCCCAACCGGCGGCGCAACTGTGGCGTCGCGGTCGGGTGCGCGTCGTTGCCTTCCGAAATCTCGTCACCGGTCATGCGTGGCAGTTTCCCCTCGGACGTACGGATGTCGGGCACTCCAACGCTAGCGGTCGTCCGGAACTCCCACGTGAACCCCTCGGGGTCACGTGGTTTCGGTGCGGCGGCACGCACGCGGTCACAACCAGGGCTTCGTCGGCGACGGCGAGCGGCCGCGGACGTCGCGCTGGAAACACCGATAAGCCGCTCGAAGGGGTGATTTCCGCCAACGGCTCGGACCATAATTGTTTCATCTGGAAAACGGATACACCGAAATCATGTGTAACCCGAGAATCATCGACCGGTGAGAAGCCGGGCGACAATCGAATCAAAGGTGACATCAGATGAACACGTTCGCATTGCGCACGGCGATTACATCGGCTGCGATCGCCGCCTTTTTTGCGCTCGGTTCGGGCGTCGCGACGGCGGCACCGGCATTTCATGGAGACCCGAACACCCCCGGCACACAGCTTCACGTCCACAACGACCACCCCATGGACAACAACAGCTACCAGTGTGGGGCGATCGGCGTCGGCGGCGCGGGAGTCGGATCGAATCCCCCCGGAGGCAGCGGGCAACTCAACGGCGTCTTCTTCGGCAGCGGCCCCGTCCAGGGTGGTTGCATCGGGAATGACGGGTCGGTGCACTTCCCGTCCGGACGTGCCGAGTAGTACACGCTCGGCCTGATCCGCGCCCCGGCCGTCCTACGCGTTGCACCCTGATTCGACATCTGTCAATATCGACGTATGTCGAATCAGGAATCGTCGGACGGTGGCGCGTGCTGCTCGCCGCTGGTACGTGAACCCTTGACCGAGGACTGGGCCGGGGATCTGGCCCGGATGTTCAAGGCGCTCGGCGATCCGGTGCGCCTGCGCCTGCTGAGCCTGATCGCCAGCCACGCCGGTGGTGAGGCCTGCGTGTGCGACATCTCCGAGTCGTTCGACCTGTCGCAGCCGACGATCTCGCATCATCTGAAGGTTCTCCGCGCCGCCGGACTGCTGGACTGCGAGCGTCGCGGCACCTGGGTGTACTACTGGGTGATCCCGTCGGCACTGCAGCAACTGTCTGCTGTGCTGCTGACCGAGAGCGGACCGGTCGTCCCGTCCGAGACCTGCACCTCCACGGAGGTTCCGGCATGAGCAAGGCCTCGACCACCGAACACCCCGCCATCGTCGGCAAACTTTCCACCCTGGACCGGTTCCTGCCGGTGTGGATCGGCGTCGCCATGGTCGCCGGACTGCTCCTCGGCCGGATGATTCCCGGCCTGGGTGATGCCCTGTCCGCGGTGGAGATCGACGGCATCTCGCTGCCGATCGCCCTCGGCCTGCTGATCATGATGTACCCGGTGCTCGCCAAGGTCCGCTACGACCGACTCGACACCGTCACCGGCGACCGCAAGCTGCTCATCGGATCACTGGTGCTGAACTGGGTGCTCGGACCCGCCCTGATGTTCGCCCTGGCCTGGCTGCTGCTGCCGGATCTGCCCGAGTACCGCACCGGTCTGATCATCGTCGGCCTGGCCCGCTGCATCGCCATGGTCATCATCTGGAACGACCTCGCCTGCGGTGACCGCGAGGCCGCCGCCGTGTTGGTCGCGATCAACTCGGTGTTCCAGGTGATCATGTTCGCCGTGCTCGGCTGGTTCTACCTGTCCGTGCTGCCCGGCTGGCTCGGCCTCGAGCAGACCACCATCGACACCTCGCCGTGGCAGATCGCGAAGTCGGTGCTCATCTTCCTGGGCATCCCCCTGCTCGCCGGCTACCTCACCCGCCGCTTCGGCGAAAAAGCCAAGGGTCGTACCTGGTACGAAACCAAGTTCATCCCGAAGATCGGGCCCTGGGCGCTGTACGGCCTGCTGTTCACGATCGTGATCCTCTTCGCTCTCCAAGGTGAGCAGATCACCTCCCAGCCGTGGGACGTCGTCCGGATCGCGATCCCGCTTCTCGCCTATTTCGCGATCATGTGGGGCGGCGGCTACGCCCTCGGCGCGGCCATGGGCCTCGGGTATGAACGCACCACCACCCTGGCGTTCACCGCCGCGGGCAACAACTTCGAACTCGCCATCGCCGTAGCCATCGCCACCTACGGCGCCACTTCCGGGCAGGCCCTGGCCGGTGTCGTCGGACCGCTGATCGAGGTCCCCGTTCTCGTCGGGCTCGTCTATGTGTCCCTGGCGCTGCGCAACCGGTTCTCGCATTCCGCTGGTTTCACCGACGCCTCCGCCTCCGCATCCGTGACGAAGGAGTCCTGATGTCCGATCCGCTCGATGAGGAACTGCGCTTCCAAATCCAGCGGGCGCAACCGGAACACCCCGTCGCGGATCACCCGCACTACCTCGGCACCCGGGTTCGCCAGCTGCTGCGCGAGCTCACCACCGTCCCCGCCTGACCGAACCGGTCGGGCCCCACCGACTTCCGTTCCCGTTCCACCGAAAGGACTTCTTCATGTCCACCACCCCGAGCGTGTTGTTCGTCTGCGTCCACAACGCCGGCCGCTCCCAGATGGCCGCCGGATTCCTCTCCCACCTCGCCGGTGACCGGGTCGAGGTCCGCTCCGCCGGGTCCGCCCCGGCCGCAACCATCAACTCCGCCGCCGTCGAGGCCATGGCCGAGATCGGGATCGACATCTCCGCCCAGTCCCCGAAGATCCTCACCCCGGACGCCGTGCAGACCTCCGACGTGGTGATCACCATGGGCTGCGGCGACGCCTGCCCCGTCTTCCCCGGGGTCAGCTACCGCGACTGGGCGCTCGAGGACCCGGCCGGCAAGGGCGTCGACGCGGTCCGTCCGATCCGCGACGAAATCCGGAGCCGGGTCGAGGCGCTGATCGCCGAACTCGTCCCCGCCACCGCCTGAGAGACGGAAACGAGACGATGAGCAGGCCCTCCGTGTTGTTCGTGTGCGTGAAGAACGGCGGCAAGTCGCAGATGGCCGCCGGACTGATGCGCAAGGTCGCCGGTGACGCGGTCGAGGTGTATTCGGCCGGCACCAAACCCGGCAACAGCGTGAACGCCCTCTCGGCGGAGTCGCTGCTCGAGGTCGGAGTGGACATCACCGGGGAGACCCCGAAGCTGATCGACCCGCAGCTGGTCCGCGATGTCGATGTGGTCGTCATCCTCGGCCGCGAGGCCTACGTCGACCCGGTGGACGGCACCCGGTTCGAGAACTGGGACACCATTGAGCCGTCCGAGCGCGGCATCGACGGGATCGAGCGGATGCGGCTGGTCCGCGACGACATCGCCGCCCGCGTGAATCAGCTCGCCGCCCAACTCCGCACCACCCACCAGTCCTGAGATCGGCCGAGGAGAACACCATGAGCACCATCGAAATTTTCGAACCCGCCCTGTGCTGCAACACCGGCGTCTGCGGCGACGACGTCGACCAGGGTCTGGTCACCTTCTCCGCCGACATGGACTGGGTCCGCTCCCAGGGCGGGGACATCGCCCGGTTCAACCTGGCCAGCGAACCGCTCGCCTTCGCCGAGCGCGAACCCGTCAAGGCGTTCCTGCAGGTCTCCGGATCCGAAGGACTGCCCCTGGTGCTCGTCGACGGTGTCACCGCGCAGACTGGCCGCTACCCCGACCGCACCCAGCTCGCCAAGTGGGCCGGCATCGGCACCGACACCCCGGACGCAGGCGCACCGGCCGGCATCACCATGCTCGGGCTCACCGACACTACCGACGCCGGATCCTGCTGCTCCCCCACCGACACCGGCAGCACCAGCTGCTGCTGAAAGGCATTGCCCGCAATGAAGTTTCTCGACACCCCGCCCCGCTTCCTGTTCTTCACCGGTAAGGGCGGGGTCGGGAAGACCTCGATCGCCTGCGCCGCAGCCATCACACTTGCCCGCGCGGGCAAGCGGGTGCTGCTGGTGAGCACCGACCCCGCCTCCAACGTCGGGCAGGTCTTCGGACTGACCATCGGCAACACCGTCACCGAAGTCCTCACCGTGCCCGGGCTCTCGGCGCTCGAGATCGACCCCGAGCAGGCCGCCGACGCCTACCGCGAACGCATCGTCGGACCGGTGCGGGGTTTGTTGCCGGAGAAGGAGCTGGCGTCGATCACCGAGCAGCTGTCCGGGTCGTGCACCACCGAGATCGCCTCGTTCAACGAGTTCACCGCCCTGCTCACCGACCACGACACCCTTGCAGACTTCGACCACGTGCTCTTCGACACCGCCCCCACCGGGCACACCATCAGGCTGCTGCAGCTGCCCGGGTCGTGGACCGACTTCCTCAGCGCCGGCAAGGGCGACGCCTCCTGCCTGGGCCCGATGTCCGGGCTCGAGAAGCAGCGCACCATCTACGCCGACGCCGTCGCCGCCCTCGCCGATCCTCAGCGCACCCGCCTGGTCTTGGTCACCCGCGCCCAGAGCGCCCCGCTCGCCGAGATCGCCCGCACCTACACCGAACTCGCCGACATCGGGCTCACCCACCAGCACGTCGTCGTCAACGGTGTCCTCCCCACCCCCGAGGACTGCGACCAACTCGCCGCCGCGATCCGCGACCGCGAACAGGCCGCCCTCGATGATCTTCCCCGCGAACTGCGCACCTTGCCGCTCGACGAGATCGAGCTCAAGGCCACCAACATGGTCGGCATCAGCGCACTCGAGAACCTGTTCACCCCGCACCCTGCCCCGACACCCCAGGCCCTCGCCGAGGATGCGGCACCGTTGCCGGATGCGCCGCTGTCCGCCCTGATCGACGAACTCGCCGACGCCGATCACGGGCTGATCATGTGCATGGGCAAGGGCGGGGTCGGCAAGACCACCCTCGCCGCCGCGATCGCCGTCGCCCTCGCCCAGCGTGGCCACCAGGTGCACCTGACCACCACCGACCCGGCCGCGCATCTGACCGACACCCTCGCCGGGAACCTCGACGGCCTGCAGGTGTCGCGGATCGACCCCGCCGTCGCCACCGCGCAGTACCGGGACCGGGTTCTGGCCACCAAGGGTGCAGCACTGGACGAACAAGGTCGGGCCACCCTCGCCGAGGACCTGGCCTCGCCGTGCACCGAGGAAGTCGCTGTCTTCCAAGCGTTCTCCCGGGTCATCCACGAATCCCGGCGGAAGTTCGTCGTCGTCGACACCGCCCCCACCGGGCACACCCTGTTGCTCCTCGATGCCACCGGCTCGTATCACCGGGAGATCGCCCGGCAGATGGGTGACAACACAAACTTCACCACCCCGCTGATGCGGCTGCAGAACCCGGAAGAGACGAAGGTCCTGCTCGTCACGCTCGCCGAAACCACCCCGCGCCTCGAAGCCGAAGGGTTGCAGGCCGACCTGCAACGCGCCGGGATCGAGCCGTGGGCCTGGGTGGTCAACAACTCCCTCGCTGCAGCAAACCCGACATCGGAACTGCTCCAGCAAAGGTCGTTCACCGAGCGGGACGAGATCGACACCATCACTCGGACACACAGCCGGTATGCGATCGTTCCGATGTTGCCGGCCGAACCAATCGGAACAGAATCTCTTTCCGCGCTCGCTGGAGCCGAGAACACGGTCACCACCAGCTAGAGCGGCCCCCGGTTTCCCGGTTCCATTGTCGAGCACAATGGGTCAATGATTCCCGGAGACGGGCCGCTCGGCGGCTCATATCCCAGCGGCTCGAAGGATTCGATCACGCCGGGATTGCCGTCGGTGGTGCCAGTCATTTCTCGAGGGCGGACTCGTCACTCCTTTCCGCCGAGGATTGGAATGCCACGACGGCCACACCGGTCTTTCGCATGCTCCTTCGCCTACCCGCCGCGTCGTGATCGCCGATTTGGCGGCCGACCACGGTGGCGCCCGCCTGGGTTCTGGACGTGCAAACTTGCCGAGCGGGGAGACTCGTCCGCGGCTGACGGCCCCGGCCTCTGCATTCTCCGCCACCGGTTCACGATCGGCTGCTTGAACAGGTTCGTCGACACCCTCGGCGACCGGAACGCCCTCCGACCGTGAACTGTGCGTCGGAGAACTCTGCGAGCAAACCGGCATCTGCCAGCCCAACGCACACCATCCCGCGCGAGGGAGGCATCGTGACGATGCGCCGCGTCAAGAGCAACGTCTTCAGCTCGCTGCGCAGCCAAAAGGTCGTGCAGGCAGTGGATCTGCTCCGAGAGTTCCTGGCCGAGGATCTGGCCGACCACGCAGCATTGAGACGGCGCCACCCAAGCCTGACCACGCAGGATGTCCCACAAGCGGCCGAGTCGCACACGCACACGTTCAGTGCGCGCACTGAACGTGCCTCGCACCCAGCCAGCGGGACGAAGTGGTCGCCGAGTTCGACCTGCGCGCGCAGAGTAACCGGCTGACCCGTTCGCCTCCCAGGCCCCACCGAACACCGACACCGCACGTCGCGACGCGCCGCGTCGGGCATTTCGACAAACACTCCACATACCCCATGGGGTACCGGAACGCTACGCGGGCGCGCGGTCATCGTGCCGTGAACACTTCCGAGTGCGGCACCCGATAGCCCGCAGTGATCGCGGGACGAGCTCGGGCCCGAAACTGCTCGGCCCAGGGCCGCGGCCCGGTGCGACATTGCACATCATTGAGCCTACGCGCGCCTGAACGCGGAACGGGCGAAACTCACTCTGCCCCTGGCACTTCCGGCAGGGGTGCGGTCCAGGTCAGGCGGGTTCCGCCGGGGGTGGGGGTGGTGAGGGTGCAGGTGCCGCCTGCCTGTTCGGCGCGGGCAGTGAGGTTGCGCAGGCCGCTGCGCGTGACGGCCGGGGCGATGCCGATGCCGTCGTCGGTGACGCAGATGGTGAGGTCGTCGTCGACGGAGACAGTGACATCCACCTGGTGGGCGTGGGCGTGGTGTACGACGTTGCTCAGTGCTTCCCGCAGCACTGCTTCGGCATGGTCGGCCAGTGGTCCGGTGACCACACTCAACGGCCCGGACATGCGCATCGTGGTGCGCAACCCGCTCTCACCGGTTTGTTCGGTGACGATCGCGGTCAACGCCGGGCGCAGCGCGAACCCGTCGTCCTCCCCGCCGTGCAGGTCGAAGATGGCGGTACGGACATCGGTGATGATGTCCTGAACATCGTCGATCATCTCCGACAACCGGCGCCGGGCCTCGGGGACGCGGCTGCGGGCCTGGGCGCTTTGCAGGTGCAGTCCGTGCGCGAACAACCGTTGGATGACGTGGTCGTGCAGATCCCGGGCGATCCGGTCCCGCTCGGCGATCAGCGACACGGCCGCCAGCTGGCGTTGATCGTCGGCCAGTTTCAACGCGAGGGCGGCCTGGTCGGCGAACGCCGCGGCCAACGGCAGTTGGCGGTCGTCGAACGGTTCCCGGCCGCGATTGCGGACGAGGGCGAGAACCCCGGTCACCGAGTCCGCGGATACCCGCAACGGCAGCAGCAAAGCCGGACCATGCGGGCCGGCATCGCTGATCTCCGGCACCTGGATCAGGTTCCCGGTGCGGTAGACCCGCCCGGTAGCCGTGTCGTCGACACCGATCCGCAACCCGGGCACGCTCGGATTGTCCCCTGCGTACGCGGTCACGGTAAGGGCGGTAACTTCGGCGGAAACTTGGTCGAGGTCGTCCGGTCGGGCGATCAGGACGTGGTCGGCGCCGGCCAGGTGGCGGGCCCGGCGAGCGATCAGGTCGAGCACCTCGCTGGGGTCGATGGCGGCGAGCAGTTCGCCGCGGATCTCGCTGGTGGCCTGCTGCCACTGCTGGCGCTGACGGGCTTGTTCGAACAGGCGGGCGTTGTCGATGGCGATCCCGGCCGCCGCCGCGAGGGCTTGGATGAGGTCTTCGTCGTCCTCGGTGAAGGACTGGCCTGCGGCTTTGTCGGTGAGGTAGAGGTTGCCGTAGACCTGCCCGCGGATGCGGACCGGCACACCGAGGAAGGTGCGCATCGGCGGGTGATGTGCGGGAAACCCCGCAGACGCGGGGTGCCCGGTGATGTCGTCCAGGCGTAGCGGTGCGGGGCGGTCGATGAGCAGGCCGAGCAGCCCATGCCCGGTCGGCAACTCCCCGATCAGGTGGCGAGTCTCGTCGTCGACGCCCGCGTAGACGAATTCCTGCAATCGGTCTCCGCTGTGGTTGAGCACGCCGAGGGCTCCGTATCGACAGTCGACCAGCCTGATGGCCGCGTCGACGATCCGCCGCAGGGTCGCAGCGAGGTCGAGGCCGGACGAGACGGTGAGCATCGCCTCGAGCAGTCCGTCCAAGTGTTCCCGGGAGGTGGTCATCTGCTCGATGCGGTCCTGCCGCTCGGTCAGCATCTGACGAAGCCGCAACTGCGAGAGAGTGTCGAGCAGGAGCGATTCGTCGTCTCCTGGCATCGTCTACCAGCTTTCTGCGCCGCTTACTGACTCGCCCGCCGTACAGGCGCGGGCGACGTAGCCGACGGCGGCGCGTACACCCCGAGGATATCCCCTTGTCGTCGAGGTCAAACCCCGCGACGGGTGGGCGATGCTCGTGGTTGGGGTCTCTGCCGCGGCAGGCGAACGACTTAGGACTCTAACCACGAGGGGAACAAACGCTCATGCTGACGGAGTAGACGCACGCACCCGACCGACGCGCCTGGAAAGAAGACCACAGCGTGATGCGCACCTCCGACCGTAACGGCACCCTGACCCCGACCGAATGCCTCCACGCGTTGCGGTCGGTGCCCACGGGTCTTCTGCTCTACACCGAGGACGCCCTGCCCGCGGTCCGGCTGGTGACCTTCGCCGCCCCCCGCACCGAGATCATCATCGCGACCGACAACGAGTCCTGGTTCGCCCGCTTCGACCGGACGTTCGTCGCGTTCGAGGCCGGCCACATCGAACCGGGGTCCCGCGACGGGTGGAGCGTAGTCGTTCTCGGCCATGCCCGTACCGCCACGGGCTCGGAGTATCTGTCCGGGTTCGACCACTCCGGTCCCTCCCCGTGGACGATCCGGTCCTCGGACTGCTACCTCGTCCTCGACATCGAGCACGTCACCGGGCGACGAATGACCCTGCCCCGGCTGGCAGGCGACCAGCGATAGGGCTCCCACTGCCGGTGACCGTGATGGGACATTGCGTTCGGTGGCGGCGACGCGATCACCACAGCCCTCAACGGCACGCTCCAGAGAAACATGACCAGATCGGCTACCGGCGCACTGGACAAGCCCGCAACTTCGTTGCTGCACACCATGCAAAGGACGAGACGATGAAGATACTCGACGGGCCCGCGAGCGCGACGGGTTCGGCACGAGGGATCGCCGAACGCATCACGGCGGGGCTCGACTCGGTCGATCATGACCGGCGCCGTCCGCGCGGAGGCTCCCCGGGGGGAGCGGCGATGACGGCATTTGGGTGGGGTCGACAGCGAACCGACCACACACCGTTCGAAGGTGGTGCCCGTGGGTTGTCGGGAAAGCGCTGGATTGCGTTGTGCGCGAGTGCCGAGGCCGTCGGCATGACCGCTGCCGCCGTCGCAGCGAAGCTGTCCCAGCACGTTGTCGGCGGTCAGCCGAGGGGCTGGGATGCGGCACTGGCGCTACTTCTGGTGGTGGCAGGTGGGCTGGTCGAAGGGGCGGCGCTCGGTGCATTGCAGGCGAGTGGTTTGCGGCGTCTGATTCCACGGCTGAATCGGCGCCGATGGCTCGTGGTCACGGCGGCGGTGGCGGGGTTGGGCTGGGCAGCCGCCTCGGCCCCTGGCATGTTCTCCGGCGACAGTGGTAGTGATGCGGAGCCAGCACTTCTCGTCGTCGTGGCCGCCGCGCTCGGTCTGGGTGCAGTGATGGGTGCGGTCCTCGGTGCCGCTCAGGCGATGACGGTGCGCCGTCTCGTTCCTCGTCCGACGCGCTGGGTGCTAGCCAACACCATTGCCTGGCCGCCCACGATGGCCGTGATCTTCATCGGTGCGACGACTCCGGAAAGTGGCTGGCCCACAGTGGCGGTCGCCGCGCTCTCCGCGATCACCGGGATCGCGGCCGGTACAGTGCTCGGCATCGTCACCGGATGGTTCCTGCCCACCCTCGATAGTTCAGTGGGCGAGAACGTCGAACTCACCGGTCACCGGACAGGGTCAGGGAATGGCAGCGAGTTGCCGTAATCCTGCCGGCGGGGTGCAACTGTCAAAGGCCGTCGACGTGTGGGCGGACCTCACCTGTTGGGGCTGGCGCATCGCAGTCGGTAACCGCAGCACCTCGCGGAACTCTGGGGAACAGGGGTGTCAGTTCGATGCTGAGAACCACCACTGAATCGGCGACAGGAGTCTTGGCCACCTGACACAGGGACCGCGGTTTCCTCGCCGGACAGAAACTCGACGTCGACGGCGGATACACGGTGTGATCACCGGCCATGTGTAATGGACGCGTATGACGGACGCCCAAGACACCCGCCCGACGCCCCGCAGGCGTCGAGTCGAATGGGTGATCGGCGGCCTGCTCGTCGTCGTGCTCGCGGTGGAAATCGTCCTCATCTGGCCGGACCTCTCCGAGAGCGTCCAGA
>NZ_JAAXPA010000035.1 GCF_012396235.1 Rhodococcus opacus
GAATCGGTCGTTGTCTCGGGCGATCTCGGATGCGGGTTGGTCCGAGTTCCGGTCGATGCTCGAGTACAAGGCCGACTGGTGCGGGCGGCGGGTGGTGGTGATCGACCGGTTCTATCCGTCGTCGAAGACCTGCTCGGTGTGCGGGGCAATCGCCTCGACGATGCCGCTGACCGTGCGGGAGTGGACGTGCCGATGCGGCGCCGTTCACGATCGGGATGTGAACGCGGCAAGGAACATTTTGGCCGTCGGACTGACGGTGGCAGCCTGCGGAGACGGTGTGAGACCGCCCCGCACATAACGTGCGGGGAGGCGACTGTCGGTGAAACAGGAACCTCGAGACGCGAGTCCCGAGGGGATTCTCGGTCGTTCACGGCCGAGAGGAAGTCAACATCGGAAACGACACAGCAGAACGCAATGACTCTTTCAGCGTCCGCGATCACCGAATCCGTTGCCGACCGGCTGGGCCACGAAGCCATCGTGTGGCTGACGACCATCGGTCGCAAGGACACGCCGGTTCCGACCCCGGTGTGGTTCAGCTGGTCGGGCACCGAGTTCCTGATTTTCAGTCGACCGGCTACCGCCAAGCTGGCGAACATCGGCAGGAATCCGCAGGTCGCGCTGAATTTCAACAGCAGCCCCACGGGTGGTGACGTGTCGGTGTTCACCGGGAAGGCCCACGTCGACGCGGACGGTCCGTCGCCGGAGGAGTGGGAGACCTACGTCGAGAAGTACCGCGAGCACATGGCCGGTCTGGACTACACGCCCGAGAAGTTCCGACAGGACTACTCGACGCTCGTCCGCGTCACCCCGGACCGGTTGCGCGGCTGGTAACCCCGAGTTCTGGGCAGAACGACGGCAACGACGTCCCCGATGCGCCACCATCTGATGCGGAGCAATTCGCTCCCCACCGATACGGAGGAACTCGCATCATGGACTGGACACTCGAAGTGGTCGTGCTGCCCGTCAGCGACATCGATCGTTCCGTCGCGTTCTACCGCGACAAGCTCGGCTTCCATCTCGACCACGACACCGCCAACGAGCACATGCACGTCGTTCAGCTGACCCCCACCGGTTCGGGCTGCTCGATCGTGATCGGCGATCTCCCGTCTCAGTCGGAGATGGCACCGGGATCGATGAGGGGACTGCAGTTGGTGGTCGCGGACGCCGCCGCGGCCCGCCAGGAGTTGCTCGATCGAGGTGTCGAGGTCAGCGAGATCACCGTGTTCGACGAGCGTGACGGGGGAACTTTCTTCGGATTCGCCGATCCCGACGGCAATACGTGGGCGGTCCAGCAGATCAAGGCGCGGGCGGAGAAGCCGCTGATTCCGGTCGAGGCCCGCGGGCGGTTCGGGGAGAACGGTTGAGGGTTCGCACGCTCACGTCAGGGGACAGGCGTTCCGGGTGTCGTCGACGAGTTGTTCGGCCAGGGTGAGGGCGGCGGTCAGTTCGTCGGGCGTCGTTCCGAGCCGACCGAAGACGGCGTGAGCGCGAGCGGTGAAGTCGGTGGGTGCGTTCGGCAGGGCACCGGCGGCGGCAACGGCGCCCTTCTCGTTGATCACCCAGCGCCGGGCATGTGCGTGTAAGGCGTGGGCGCACAGGCACACCGCGCGAAACAGGCAACCCGCCACATACGTCGCATCGGCACGCGGGATCGCCTTGCGGGCCAGCATGGTGACGAAGTCCGCCTCCCACAGTCGCCGCACCAGGGCTTCACGCAGGAGGTCCGGGTAGTGCTGCATGTCGGTGTGGAGCGCAGCGATCCGTCCGGACGGATCGGCGAGGATCACCGCCGACGCGAGTTCGCCCACGTAGGCGAAGTCAGCAAACCCGAACGGGTGACCGGTCTGGGCGTGAAACCCGTACACACCCTGCTGGGTGTCCTGCCACACCGCGGTCACCCGGTCGAGGTCGCGGTACAGCCAGTCGACCGCCCGGCCGTCGATCGACAGCCACGCACCACCGTCGACCCACGGTCCCCACTCACCCGTCCGGGTCGCCGATGCCGAGACGCCCGCCCACTCCCGCGCGAGGTCGTTCAGCCCGTCGGTGTCGAGGGCCCCGCGGTAGTAGACGCCCAGGTCGTAGTCGGATTCCGCCGTGTGTGTCCCTCGGGCGCGGCTGCCGCCGAGGGTGACGCCGACGACGCCGTCGACGCGGCACAACCGTTCGGCAAGGGGTCGCAATGTCAGGTCCTCGAAATCCACACCCCACATCGTCCACCCCCGGCCCGGCACAGCGGATAAATTCGGTTCATGCTCATCTTGGGAACGACCGTGATCGGGGCACGCGACGTTCGGCGTGCAACCAGGTTCTGGACCGAGGCACTCGGATTGACTGCGCTCCCGCCCGTCGGCGACAACGGCTTCACCAACCTGACGCAGCCCGACGGCCGGTCACTGCTGGCGATCCAGCAGAGCGAACAGGACGCGGAACCCGAACCGCGACTGCACCTCGACCTGCACGCCCGCGACAGCACGGATCAGGCCGCGGAAATCGAACGGCTCGTCGGTCTCGGCGCGCAGCGGGTGCCGTGGGACCGGTACCCCGAGGAATCGGACTTCGTCGTGCTGGAGGACACCGAGGGCAACCGGTTCTGCGTCATCGACAACTCTCGCGCGCCGGAACAGTGCCGGCTCGAGATGTCCTGAGTCTTGCTCTACGCGGCGCCCGCGTAGTGGGCGGGGCGGGGCAGCATCGGCCGGCAGACGGCGCGGGGGATGCCGCACACTTCGAAGAAGTCGATGACGATGGACCGGACCTGCGCGGAGACGACCGCTGCGGAGAACCCTGCCGAGATCTCCTGCTGCGGCAGTGAGCGCGCGAATCGCTCGAGTTCGTCGCTGATCTGGATTTCGTTGGGCTTCTTCGCGGGAGTCGCGAGAATCATCAGCCGCATCCGGTCGGCGAGGTGCGCCAGCTCGGAGATGGCGTCCGCCAACTGCGGGTCGACTCGTTCGCCGTCGTAGGTGGCGATCAGGGCGCGCCGCACCAGGACCCGGGTGTTGCGTGCGGCGTTGTCGATCGGGTCGGCAATCGATGCCAGCCGGCCGATGCGGCGTCGCCCCCGCCAGTGAATCGGTGAGATCCGGGCCACCTCGGATCCGGAGCGGAGTTCGACGCGCATGCTGTCGATGGTCGACTGCGTCGAACGGGCAAGTGCGAGAGCATCCTCCAGCGCGGAGATGTCGCCGGCGGCGAGTCCCTTCGACGTCTGCCGGAGGGCTGCGGCCACGCTGTCCAGCACAGCGGCGGCGCACCGGCGCGTCCGCCGCACAGGGTCGGTGGGCAACACAGACAGCGCCACCAGGCTGAGCGCACCCCCGATCAGTGCGTCCACGACACGGTCGAACGGGTGCGCGGCGGTCGCGGATGCCATGGCCGCGACCAACGCCGCCGACGAACCTGCCTGCAGGACGATCACCGAACCACCGTCGAGGAGCACCGCAAAAGACATCGCCACAGCCACCACGAGGCAGATCTGCCACGGCCCGTTGCCGATGTACCGCACGACGACGTCCGAGACGATCGTTCCGATGGTGACACCCGCGATCAACTCGCCGGCCCGACGACTGCGGGCACCCCGCGCGACGCTCAGGCACACTACCGCCGCCAACGGAGCCAGCAGCGGCTGCTCGTGTCCGGCCACCTCGACCGACACCCACCACGCCGCCCCCGCGGTGACCGCCGTCTGCGCGATCGGCACCAGGTACCCCGCGAAGCGAAGCAACGCGGCGTGCACTGACGGCAGAGCGGTGGAGCCGACCCTTCGGAGAAAGGCGAGTATCGAGATGAGCTGGAGCACAGTGGTACAGCTTTCTGGACGGTCACACGTGGGCAGGAGCACATTCTGTAGAGCCTGCCGACACCGACGACCGCCGGTGGACAAGCCTTCGCAAAGCTTGTCCTGGATTTCTTACGCCGGTGTAAAAGTCGCCGCTTTCATAGCGCAGATCACGTTTTCCATCTGGTTTCGGGCGATTCAGGTCACAGCCGACTGCTGAACGTGGCTTGAAATCTTCGTGATTCAAACCACTCACCGCCATCACGAGCGACCGTACGATTTCCCCACATATGTGGGGAATCTGTCTCCGTGAGTGAAGGGGTTGCACGCGTGCCCGAAGTGGAAAGTGACCGAATCCGTGGTGTTGCAGGTCAGCAGCAGCTCCCTCCGGGTGCGCGAGGGTACGACGGATTCGGCGGGTATGTCGGGCGGACGAGTGCGGAGTCGACGCCGTGGTGGGCGCCGGAGACGAAAGCCCCGGCCGGTGCACCGAACATCGTGGTCATCCTCATCGACGACATGGGCTACTCGGACATCGGACCGTTCGGCTCCGAGATCGACACCCCCAACCTGAACCGGCTCGCCGACAGCGGCTACCGGCTGTCGAACTATCACACCACCTCGGTCTGCTCACCCGCTCGCGCGGCGCTGCTCACCGGCCTGAACCCGCACCGCGCCGGCTACGGCAGCGTCGCCAACTTCGATCCCGGCTTCCCCGGACTGCGAATGGAACTTGCCGACGACGCGCTCAGCCTCGCCGAGATTCTGCGCGCGAACGGGTATGCCACGCACGCGGTCGGCAAGTGGCATCTCGCGCGTGACACCAACCTCGCGCCGGGCCGCACCCGCGACTCCTGGCCCCTGCAGCGTGGATTCGACAGCTACTACGGTTCGCTCGAAGGGTTGAATTCGTTCTACTACCCGAACGAGCTGATCTCGGACAACTCCGTGGTCGACGTCGAGGAGTATCCGTCGGACTACTACGTCACCGACGACATCACGGACAAGGCCATTTCGCGCATCAACAGCCTGCGCGCCCACGACGCCGACAAGCCGTTCTTCCTGTACTTCTCGCACATCGCGATGCACGGACCCCACCAGGCCAAGCCCGAAGACCTCGCCAAGTACCGCGGCCGCTACACCGAGGGCTGGGACACAGTGCGACGCAACCGCTTCGACGCACAGCTCGAGGCAGGGTTCTTCCCGCCCGGCACCCAGATGACCGAACGCAACACCGAACCCGGCTACGACGCGCCGCCGTGGGACGAGCTCACCGAAGAGGAGCAGCTGCGGTTCGCCCGGTACCAGGAGGTCTACGCCGCGATGGTCGACAGCATCGACCAGAGCGTGGGCCGGGTACTCGACACCCTCGACGAACTCGGCGAGACCGACAACACCATCATCGTGTTCACGTCCGACAACGGGGGCACCGCCGAGGGTGGCGCAGCGGGAACACGGTCGTACTTCAGTCAATTCGTGCACGGGCCGGTCCCGTCGGACTGGGTGCGCGACGTTCCGCACGACGAGGAACTGATCGGCTCGGAGAAGATCGGCGTCCACTACCCGCGCGGCTGGGGACAGGCGTCGAATACCCCGTTCCGATTCTACAAGGGTCAGACGTTCGCCGGTGGTGTCCGGGTGCCGTTCCTGCTGTCCTGGCCTACCGGTCTCGGGCGCGCCGACGGTGACACCGGATTGCGCAAGCACTACTCGTACGTCACCGACATCACCCCGACCCTCCTGGATCTCGCCGGACTCGAGACTCCGAGCCACCGGAACGGGCTTCCCGCCCAGGAGCGTGACGGTGTCAGCATCGCCGACATCCTGCGGGACGCTGCGCAGCCCACACCCCACACGGAGCAGTACGCCGAGTTCGGCGGTCACCGCGGGTTCTACCGAGACGGTTGGAAACTGCTGTCGCTGCACACGGATCCGACCCGGGTCGACGATCCACAATGGCAACTGTTCGACGTGGAATCCGATCCGGCCGAGACCGCGGACGTCGCGCATCTCTTCCCCGAGAAGGTGCGCGAACTCGCCGAGGCGTGGGATCGGGCGGCGTGGCACAACACCGTGTTCCCGATCCTCAACGACCGCAAGGCCGTGCAGCGGCGACCGGACGAGCGTCGCCTCGCGGAGCCGGTGAAGATCCTCGCAGGCACGCCGACTCTGGAACGCTATCGGTCCAGTGTGCTGATTCAGTACCGCGACTTCACCATCGACGTCGCCACCCACCCGATCGCCGCAGGCGACGAAGGAGTCCTCGTCGCCCACGGTGACCCGCACGGCGGATACGTCCTCTACGTCGAGGACGGCCGGATCGTATTCGCGGTCAACAGCTACGGCCGCGTCGCACACACCTCCGCGCCCCTCGGCGCGGAACTGGTGGGCGTGCAGGTGCGGGGGGAGGCCACCGAATCCGTCCGGTGGAACTTCACCGTCGCCCTCACCGACTCGGCCGGGGTCACCACCGGCGTGGCCACCCTCGACGACCAGTTCCAGCTGGTCGGCATGGCGCCGTGGACCGGGATCTCGGTGGGCGTCGACGCCCGCGGACCCGTCGTGTGGGATCTGCGCGAACGCCGCGGAACGTTCCGATTCACCGGCAGACTGCGGTCGGTCACTTACACGCCCGGCCCCGTGCGGGTGCCCGAACCGGTCATCCAGGAGGTCGAGGAGCTGGCCGAGGCGATGGCCGACTGACCGGATCGGTCGGGCGCGCGAAACCGCGCCCTACCTCCGGTGGATTCGCGGCTAGCTGTCGCCGTCGGAATCCTTGTTGCCGTCGGAATTCCTGCGCCAGTGCGTGAACCGCTCCTTGATGTCCGCCGCGACGTCACCGACGCCGTTTCCGACGGCGTCCACGGTGGTGCCCAGTCCGCTGCCGATCTCGCGGAGCATGCGGATCAGCGGGTCGTTCGAGGTGTCGAAATTCTGTTTGTACGATTTCGTGGCCTTACGGAATTCTTCGCTGATCTTGGCATCGTCATCCTCGCCGCGACGCGGGTATTCGCCACGCAGGATGGCTGCGTAGGCGCCGCTGTCCACCCACTTCTTCAACTCGGCGGCACGCAGCACCGAGAACGGATGGGTGAGCAATTCGATGTTGAGGAGCTTGAGGACACCGTCGCGCAGGTCGCCGCTGGCGTCGTACTCCGCGGCCTGGGCCAGGAAGGCGTCGGTGTCGATCTCGCTCACCCGAGAGCCGCCTGCCAGTTTCAGCTGCACGCGGAGGGCTGTGTGGACGTCCTGCCCGCACAGCAATCCGGCACGGTCGCCGGACAGTTCCGATTTGCGCTGCCATTCCATGAGCGCGGCGATGATCGCGCGCAGCGCCCACCCGCCGATCGGAATCCAGCCGATGGTCCCGGCCAAGCGCATCAGATGCATGAGGATCGTGCGATACACCGCGTGCCCGGACAGCGCGTGCCCGAGTTCGTGGCCGATGATGAACCGCTGCTCCTCGTAATTCATGACGTCCAGCAGTCCGGTGGTGACCACGATGAACGGACGGTCCATGCCGATGGTGAAAGCGTTCACGACCGGGGTCTGCAGCACGAACAGCTCAGGCGTTTCGTCGGCGCCGAGAATGCGCACGCAGTCGCTGCGGAGGTCGTGGAGATCGCTGAACTGCCGTTCGTCGACGCGCACGGACGTGGCCAGGTACATCAGCCGGTGCTGGCGCTCCTGCAACAGACCCGAGATGGTCCGGAAGACCGTGTCGAACCCCTTCAAGGTGCGCAGGGTGACGAGCGCCGCCCGATCCGCCGGGTGCTCCCACGCACGCGAGCTGATCTCCGGGAACGCCGTGCGAACACGGTCTGGTGTGGTGGTCAAGCTTTCCCCCTGGGTCGGTGTGCGCGGTGCGGTGCCCTCCCGGTCAGGGTAGCGCCGGAGGTAGCGGCGGCGGTCGTGCTGGGCATTTTGCCAACCGCCGACCACGGCGGCTGCTCCGAACATGCGCAGGATGCTCAAACGTGACGCTCGGTATTGCTCAAAGTGCGTTCCGGTGGTCGACTGTTGTGTGAGATCTGCACACGAGACCTCGAAGATGCGGTGAGGTCGGTTCCCACAGGTCCGCCTGCCCGTCACCGCCGATCCGCCTCGCTCACGAACTGGGCCGAGGAGGATCGGATTCGGTGCCAGGAACTCACAGGCAAGGACGAAGCAATGAACGACGCCCGTACGATCGACAACCACACGGCGCAGCTCACCCCGCGCGCGGCCACCCCGGAAGCGCTCGTGGAGATCGAGAAGCGGGTGCTGTGGCTGTCGACATCGATGATCCACCACGCCAACCGGGTTCGCCCGAATCCGACAGGATTGAAGGTGGGCGGCCATCAGGCGTCGTGCGCGTCGATGGTCTCGATCATGACGTCGTTGTGGTTCGAGCAGCTCCGGCCAGGTGACCGGGTGTCGGTCAAACCCCATGCCTCGCCGGTGCTGCACGGCATCAACTACCTGCTCGGTGAGCTGGACGAGAAGTATCTGACGACGTTGCGGGAGTTCGGTGGCCTGCAGTCGTACCCGAGCAGGTTGAAAGATCCTGATCCGGTGGACTATTCGACAGGTTCGGTCGGGATCGGTGCGACGGCCCCGATCTGGGGTGCCATCGCCCGCCGCTACGTGAACACCCAGATCGGTTCGGCGGGGACGGGCCGGCAGTACTCCCTCGTCGGTGACGCCGAACTGGACGAGGGCGCGGTGTGGGAGGCGATCCTCGACACCTCCGTCGCCGAACTCGGTGAGATCGTGTGGATCGTCGACCTGAACCGGCAGTCCCTGGACCGGGTGGTGCCGAACATCGCCGCGGGCCGGCTCGAGGCCATGTTTGCTGCCGCCGGGTGGCAGGTGATCACCGTGAAGTTCGGGACCCTGCTCGAGTCGCTGTTCACCCGGACCGGCGGGCCGGCACTGCGGACCCGGATCCTGGACATGCCCAACCCCGAATACCAGCGGCTGCTGCGGTGCAGTGCCGAGCAGGTGCGGGTGCGGCTGCCCGGGGACGGCCCCGATGCGGCCGCGATCGCGTCGCTGATCGCCGACCTCGACGACGACACCCTGCTGCGGGCGATCCGCAACCTCGGCGGCCACGACCTCGACGCCCTGCGCGCCGCGTACGCGCAGATCGACGACACCCGCCCGACGGTGATCATCGCCTACACGATCAAGGGCCGCGGCCTGCCGACGCAGGGGCATCCGCAGAACCATTCGTCGCTGCTGACGGTGGAGCAGTACGAACAGCTGGCCGCCGAGCTGGGCATGGACCCGGCGCACCCGTGGGCCCGGTTCGAGCCCGGCAGTGCGGCGGGCCGGGTGTGCGCCGCGACCGCAGACAGATTGAGGCGGGAGAAGGTCGAATTCGGCACACCGCCCGCGGTCCCGGCGGACATCGGCCGCACCCCGTCGGGGACGTCCACCACCCAGGCCGCGCTGGGCCGGGCGTTGCTGGACCTGTCCCGGGAGTCCCCCGACGCTGCGAAACGGGTGGTCACGGTCAGCCCCGACGTGTCCTCGACCACGAACCTTGCCGGGTGGCTGAATAAGGTCGGGGTGTGGTCGCCGCACGAGCGCCGCAACTGGTTCGACGACGACGCCGAGACGATCATGCACTGGCGGGAAAAGCCCACCGGGCAGCACATGGAACTCGGCATCGCCGAGACGAACCTCGTCGGGCTGATGGGTGAGCTCGGCGCGACATGGAGCCGGTGGGGGCAGCCGCTGTTCCCGATCGGGGTGATGTACGACCCGTTCGTCGAACGCGCCCTCGAGCCCTGGTCCTATGGGATCTATGCGGGTGGGCAGTCGATCCTGGTCGGCACCCCGTCCGGGGTGACCCTCGCCGCGGAGGGTGGGGCGCATCAGTCGATCAAGACCCCGTCGATCGGCCTCGAACAGCCCGGCTGCGTCAGCTACGAACCCGCGTTCGCGATCGACGTCGAGTGGACGCTCCTCGACAGCATCAGCCGGCTGGGCCGGCCCGATGGCACCTCGTCGTATCTGCGGCTGTCGACCCGCCCGGTGGATCAGACCCTGGCCGCGGTGCCGTCAGATCCCGCCGCCCGGGAGCGCCGCCGCCGTCAGGTGGTCGCCGGCGCGTACACCCTCCGGCACAGCGACCATCCGGCGGTCACCCTGGTCGGCATGGGCGCCATGATCACCGAAACCCTCACCGCCGCCGACCGGTTGGCAGAACAGGGGATTGCGGCCGACGTCGTGTGCGTGACCAGTCCCGGGTTGTTGTTCGAGGCGGTCCAGGCCCGCCGCGGACTCGCCGACGGCCCGTCCTGGATCCTCGACCAGGTGTTCCCCGCCGACCGGGCGGCACCGATGGTGACCGTCCTCGACGGGCACCCGCACACCCTGGCGTACCTGACCGGGATCAACCACGTTCCCTGTGCTGCGCTCGGTGTCAGCAAGTTCGGGCAGGTCGGTTCCCTCGACGACGTCTACCGCTACCACGGCATCGACACCGACAGCATCGTCCGCGCCGCCCTCGACCTCTCCTGAACGAACGGGACGCTCGTTGCGTCAGATCGAACGAGCTTCCCGTTCGTCCAGGGAGCGCAATACCTTTTGGGTATCAAAAGATCCAGAACTAGTGTTGGACTTGAATGGTTGACGCTCCTAGCCTTGGGGACACAGCGCGCACCGACGGTGACGCGATTGCGAACGAGGAGAACGAAACCCATGGCCACTGCGTCCCCCCACGAGATCGCCCACAAGCTCGGCTCCGGTCTGTTGTCGTTCCCGGTCACCCACTTCAAGAATGACCACTCGTTCGACGAGGCCGCGTACCGCGAGAACATCGGCTGGCTCGGACAGTTCGACGCCTCCGGGTTGTTCGCCGCGGGCGGCACGGGCGAATTCTTCTCGCTCACCCCGCCCGAGGTGGAGCAGGTGGTCCGCGCCGCAGTGCAAGAGGCACCCGACGGTCTCCCGGTGATCGCGCCCGCCGGCTACGGCACTGCGACCGCCGTGCAGATGGCCCGGTCGGCCGAGAGTGTCGGCGCGCACGGCATCCTGCTGCTGCCCCCATACCTCACCGAGGCGAGCCAGGACGGTCTCGTCGCCCACGTCAAAGAGGTGTGTGCCGCAACCACTCTCGGTGTGACAATCTACAGTCGCGCCAACGCCGTCTACACCGAGGCCGCCGTCGCGGAACTCGCGGACAGCTGCCCGAACCTGGTCGGGTTCAAGGACGGGGTCGGCAACATCGAGCAGATGACCCGCATCTACGCGAGTCTCGGCGACCGGCTCACCTACATCGGCGGACTGCCCACCGCCGAGATGTTCGCACTGCCCTATCTCGCACTCGGCGTCACCACGTACTCCTCGGCCATCTACAACTTCGTGCCCAAGTTCGCGCTCGACTTCTACAACGCACTCCGCAGCGGAGACAACGCGTTCGTCATCAACGCGCTCAACGAGTTCGTGATCCCGTACTGCAACCTGCGCAACAAGAAGCAGGGTTACGCGGTCAGCATCATCAAGGCAGGCATGACGGTGATCGACCGACCCGCAGGCCCCGTCCGCGCGCCGTTGACCGACCTCGACGCCGTCGAACTGGCCGAGCTCGCCGACCTGATCAAGAAGGTGAGCTGAGCCGCACCGTCCGCGGATTCATCATCGGAGAACGCCATGACACTCACCGCAGCACGTGCACAACTCGCCCTCGACCTCGCGCGGCGCCATGCCGCGACACTCGACACGGCCGTCGCCGTCAGCGTCGTCGACGACGCCGACGTCGCCGTCAGCGTCGTCGACGACGCCGGAAATCTGATGTGCTGCTCCCGGTCCGACGGCGCCGCCGCGGGATGGTCCCCGCGTGGACACCCCACCCGGCCGACAAGCCCAGTGCGGTTGGCGTACTCGCGGTCGCGACCTCCGTCACTGGTGCCGGGTCACGCATCGTCGAGACCGTCATCGACGAGATCCACCGGTTCGACGAGCGACACCGCCGCAACATTTCGTGACACCGGTCCCGGCTGCGACCGTTGCCCCGCTGGAAAAGTCGTCTGTGACTATCTCGTCGCCCGCAGTGCCACATAGACTTGCCCGGTCGTGGCTTCGCGCAAGGCGTCAACTTCCTCGGACATCGGAACGTCGCGAGATGAAGGATAGGGAATGCGATGATGAATTTTCGACCCGTCACCCAGTGGGACTCGGTGAGCGCCTGGGACGACGACCCGGTGGTCGCGTCGTGGAACGGTCTTCCGGTGTTGGAACAGAACGTCACGGCCGACGTGTGTGTCGTCGGCCTCGGCGGGTCGGGTCTCGCGGCGATCGGCGCCCTGGTCGAACGGGGGCTGCAGGTTGTCGGCGTCGACGCCGGGCGGGTCGCGGCAGGCGCGGCGGGGCGCAACGGCGGCTTCCTCCTGGGCGGCCCGGCGACGTTCCTCCACTCGTCCCTCACGACCTGGGGGACGTCGTCGGTCGATCTCTATCGCGCAACTCTTCTCGAGTTGGACCGGCTTGCCGAGTTGCTGGGTCCGGAGGTCATCGCACGGACGGGTTCCATTCGCCTCGCCGGATTGCCCGGCGAACCTGTCGACGACGCCGAGGCCGCCGACCGTGTGGCGGAACTCGCGGATTGCGCAGCACTGGAAACGGTGCTGCGTGACAACGACATCGCTGTCGAAGAATACGACGGCGAGCTCGGGCGCGGCCTGTTTCTGCCCGACGACGCGGCAATGAACCCCTCCCGTCGAGCTCTGGGGTTGGCGTCACTCCTTCGGGGGCGGGCCGACCTGTACGAGCATTCGGCTGTCACCGCCGTGGAAAGTGGAAGGGTGACAACAGAACACGGTTCGGTCAGTGTGCCTGTCGTCATTGTCGCGGTGGACGGCAAACTCGAACAGGTCCTCCCGGTCTTGCAGGGGCGCGTCCGGACGGCACGCCTGCAAATGCTCGGGACGGCGCCGGGGCTGCCCGAACGCCTGCCGTGTCCTGTGTACGGACGCTGGGGATACGACTACGCGCAGCAAGCGAAGGATGGGCGCCTGTTCGTCGGGGGCGGGCGAGACCGTTTCGTCGACACCGAGTGGACATTCGACACTTCACCCACTCCGGATGTCCAGGGCTACATCGAACGAGTAGCGGAACGTATGGCGGGCAAGCCCGTCGACGTCGTTCGGAGATGGGGTGCGTCCGTGAGTTACACCACCGACGGTCGACCCCTCTGCTCCGAGGTTCTTCCCGGTGTCATCGCCATCGGTGGGTACAACGGGACGGGAAACCTGGTCGGTCCCGTCGCTGCCCGCGCGGCTGTGGCACTGGCACTCGACTCGACGACACCCCCGGTGTACTTCTCCGCCTAGCCGGCGAGGGGGGGAGGGCCGACGGCCCTCCCCCCTCGATCGCAACCGCGCGAACGCCTGATTCCGGTGCGTCAATCCGCGAATCGGTTGACGTCGAACAGCTCCAAGGAGAATTCGGGGGTCGAGCCACAACTGAGATCGGCGGCGATCTCCCCGATCACCGGTGCAAATTTGAAACCGTGACCAGAGCACGCGGAAACGACTGTCACGTTCCTGTAGGCGGGTGGATTTCCGATGACGAAGTGCCCGTCGGGTGTGTTCGTGTACATACACACCGCGGCCCGAACGGGGCGTGAACTCAATCCCGGCAGGTAATGACGAACGAGGTCCCGCAACGGAGCGGTGTCCTCGTCATGGACCACCCGATCCAGCTCGTCAGGGTCGGTCTCGCGCCCGCCGAGATGGAGCGCGATCTTAACCGTCTTGCCGTCCATGGTGGGGAAGCCGTACCACGTACCCTCCGGGCTGTCCCTCAGGAATATTGGGAACCGGTCCGGCCCGAACTGCGTCGGATCTTCGGCTGGGAACCATGCGAGGATCTTGCGCTCCACAGTCATGGGGAGCTGGGCTTCTGGGAGAAGGCCGGGAATCCAGGCGCCGGCCGCGACCACGACGCGGTCGGCTCGAATGACTTCTTCGTCGAGCCGCACGAGCACCGTGTCACCGGGACCGTCCTCGATACCCAGGACGCGGCTCTCGGGACGCACGGAGGCACCCAGTTCGCACGCACGGCGCACGGCACCGGTGATTGCCAACTCCGGCCTTATCACGCCGGCGTCCTTCTCCCAGATGGCCGTATCTCCCTCACGCAATCGCTGAGTGGGAAACCGGGCACTGAACTCGGCCGGGTCGAGAATCTCCTGTGTGAGGGCATGCACCTTGGCCGCTTCGAGGGAGCCACCCACAATCACGCCGGTCGACGGGCCGATACTGAGGCCCCCGGTCATCGTCAGGACGGGTTCGCCGGTTTGCTCACCGAGTTCCCGCCAACCTCGGAGTGCGGCTCGGAGCATCGGGACATACGCGGGATCCTCATGATATGCAGTTCTGAAGATGCGCGACTCGCCGTGTCCGGAGCCACGATCGTGCCCGGGAGTGAACTGCTCGAGACCGACGGCAGGAATACCGCGCTCCGACAGTCGCCACATGATTGCGGAGCCCATGGTGCCGGTACCGATTACGGCGACATTGGTTCTCGTCGTGATCATCGACCGCGCACCAGCGTGTATTCACCAGCGGGGGAATTGGTCATGATCACAGTGGCCTCTCGAATGTGCAGTAGGTTCGCGGAGTCGGACCCGGAGGTCTGTCCCGGCAGATAGTGGTGCCGTCGCGCGCCCACTACCTGCCGATGACATGTTGCCATCCCGCGACTCCACTCCAGTGTCGCCGAACGTCATGTGCTCGAACATCGGAGCCGGAGGCGGAGCGCCCGCAGAGACACCGCGACCCCAGTATTCGTCATGGTGACGGTCGCGACCCGGCGCAAGGACCAGTCGACCTTTCGGTGAGGCATCGAGACTCTGATTCTGCGACTCTTGCCCGCTGATCCGCGCCACAGGATGATCTAGGGATGGCCGAACAGATCGACGACTACTTCACCTCTGTCGTGTCGGGGCTGATCCCCGGGGAGAGCCGCCCCGGCGTCGGTCCGGAGGATCCGATTCAGCCGCCGTTCCCGTTGTCGGTGCGGGGCGCTCTGGACCTCTTCGACGCCCAGCTCGGCAGCAGGCATCTCGATCTGGCGGCCCGCTGGTTGCGGTCGCGGGGCAAGGGTTTCTACACGATCGGCTCGTCCGGGCACGAGAGCAACGCCGCCGTCGCGGCTGTGCTACGGCCCACCGATCCCGCTCTGCTGCATTACCGTTCGGGCGGTTTCTTCCTGGCGCGGGCGCAGCAGGTGGATGGCAGCGATCCGCTGCGCGACGTCCTCCTCGGACTCGTGGCCGCGACGGAGGAGCCGATCTCGGGTGGTAGGCACAAGGTGTTCGGCCGCCGCGACCTCAACATCATTCCCCAAACCTCGACCATCGCTTCGCATCTCCCGCGCGCTGTCGGTGTCGCCTTCTCCATCGCCCGCTCGGAGAAGTTGCACGTGCCCTCGCCGTGGTCGGCCGACGCGGTCGCCGTCTGTAGCTTCGGGGACGCGTCCGCGAACCACTCCACCGCCGTCGGTGCCATCAATACCGCAGTGCACGCCGCCTACCAGGGGTTGCCGTTGCCGCTGCTGCTGGTGTGCGAGGACAACGGAATCGGGATCAGCACCAGGACTCCGCAGGGCTGGATCGCCGCGAACTTCGGTGACCGGGCAGGGCTCGAGTACTTCGAGGCGGATGGCTCCGACCTGCCGGCGGCGTACGCGACGGCGAGAGATGCCGCCGACTGGGTCCGCAGGCACCGGAAGCCCGCGTTCCTGCACCTGCGCACCGTCCGGTTGATGGGGCATGCCGGCTCCGATGTCGAGACCGCGTACCGGACATCAGCGGAGATCGCCGCCGACTTCGACCGCGACCCAGTGCTGTGCACGGCGAAACTGCTGGTCGAGCGAGGACACCTGAGCCCCACTGATGCCCTCGACCTCTACGAGCAGAAGCGTGCCGAGGTCCTCGAACTGGCCGAGCAGGTCGGTGAGCTACCTCAACTGGACAGTCCCGCGGCGGTGATGAAACCGCTCACCGACAGTGCCGTCGAGGCGGCCGCGGCCGTGCCGGAGCGCGTCGACTCGGACCGTCGCGCGCACTTCTTCGGATCCCCGCTTCCCGAGGATGAAGGTCGGCTCACCACCGGTCTCGCGATCAACCGCGCACTGCTCGACGTGCTGGCCCGCTACCCCGAGGCGCTGGTGTTCGGTGAGGACGTGGCCCGCAAGGGCGGGGTCTACGGGGTGACCCGGGGTCTGATGAAGAGGGCCGGGTCGGCGCGCGTGTTCGACACGCTCCTCGACGAGCAGGCGATCCTGGGACTCGCGCTGGGCGCGGGGGTGTCCGGACTGTTGCCGATCCCGGAGATCCAGTACCTGGCGTATCTACACAATGCCGCCGATCAGATCCGCGGGGAGGGTGCGACGTTGCAGTTCTTCTCCGACCGTCAGTACCGCAATCCGATGGTGGTGCGGGTCGCGGGATACGGGTATCAGAAGGGGTTCGGTGGGCATTTCCACAACGACAACGGCGTCGCCGCCCTGCGCGACATCCCCGGCATCGTCGTGGCCTCCCCGGCTCGCCCCGACGACGCCGCGGCCATGATGCACACGTGCGCGGCGGCCGCGCGGACCGCGGGGGCGGTGTGTGTGTATCTGGAACCCATTGCGCTGTATCACACCCGGGATCTGTACGAGGACGGTGACGAGCAGTGGCTGGCCGCGTATCCGGATCCGGCGAAGCGGGCCGAGAACCATGTGCCGATCGGCTCCGCCCGCACGTACGGTGACGGCACCGACCTGACCATCGTCACGTTCGGCAACGGGGTCCGGATGAGCCTGCGGGTCGCGCGCCGGCTCGAGAAGGCACACATCGCCGTGCGTGTGGTGGACATGCGGTGGCTCGCACCGCTACCCGTGCACGACATCCTCCGGGAGGCGAACGCCACCGGCCGGGTGCTCGTCGTCGACGAGACCCGCACATCGGGGGGAGTGTCCGAAGGCGTGGTCGCGGCATTGGTCGACGACGGCTTCACCGGGCCGCTCGCACGCGTCACGAGCGACGACAGCTTCATCCCGCTCGGCGATGCCGCACTCGAGGTCCTGCTCTCGGAGGACACCATCGAGGCCGCGGCGGTCAAACTCGTGAGCCGGTAGCATCCGTATCCCTCGCGCTTCGCTATGACGGCAACGTCAACCGGTATCCCCTCCGCCATTGCCAAGCTGTTGTCCGGTCGGGCATGTTCGAACTGCATCTCTCCATACCGGCGGACAGGAACATTTCATGAGTGGCGATCAGCGACCCCACATCGTGGTGATGGGGGTGACCGGCTGCGGGAAGACGACAGTCGCGCAGCAACTTTCCGAACTGACCGGCCACCGGTTCCTCGACGCCGACGATCTGCATCCACCGTCGAACGTCGAGAAGATGGCCGCCGGTATCCCGCTGACCGACGACGACCGGGCGCCGTGGCTCGCAGTCGTCCGTGACCGACTGCGGGAACTGTCCGATCAGGGACGCCGTGGTGTGGTGGCGTGCTCGGCGCTACGGCGGAGCTACCGGGACATCCTCCGCGACGTCTCCGACCCGGTACTGTTCGTCCACCTCACGGGAGAGCGGGAGGTCATCCACGGCCGGATGCAGGCGCGGAACGGGCACTTCATGCCACCTGCCCTGCTCGATTCCCAGTTCGCGCTCCTCGAGCCGCTCGACGCCGACGAGTTCGGAGTGGTCCTGGACGTCGCTCCGGCGCCGGACGCGATCGCACGGGCCGCCGTCGAATACCTGCACGAAGAACGAAAGGTCGTCACACAGTGAGTTCGCACGGGAGTTTCGATGTCGAGGGCAAGATCGCGCTCGTCACGGGGTCGAGTCGAGGAATCGGCTTCGCACTCGCCAACGGACTCGCCGAGGCCGGTGCGGAGGTCGTGCTCAACGGGCGGGACGCCGACGCCCTCGCACGCAGCCGCGACGAGATCGTCCGCGCCACCGGTGCGACAGTCCACACCTGCGCCTTCGACGTCACCGCTCCCGAGGAGGTCGCCGCCGCCGCGCAGCGGGTCGAGAACGAGATCGGTCCCGTCGAGATCGTCGTGAACAACACCGGCGTCCAGCACCGCAGCCCACTGCTCGAGTCCGGCGACGACGACTTCCGTCGCGTGCTCGACACCAACCTGAGCAGCGCCTTCTTCGTCGGCCGCGAGTTCGCGCGGGCGATGGTCGGGCGCGGGCACGGGAAGATCGTCAACATCTGTTCCGTCCAGAGTGAACTCGGCCGGGCGGGCATCGCCCCGTACGCCGCGAGCAAGGGCGGGCTGAAGATGCTCACACGCGGAATGTGTGCGGACTGGGCACCATTGGGGCTGCAGACCAACGCCATCGCGCCCGGATACTTCGATACCCAGCTCACCGAGGCGCTCGTGAACGATGCCGAGTTCAGTGCATGGCTGACCAAACGCACGCCCGCCGGGCGGTGGGGGCGCACCGAGGAACTCGTGGGCGCACTGCTCTTTCTCTCGTCGCCGGCGTCGGACTTCGTCAACGGCCAGATCCTGTACGTCGACGGCGGCCTGACCGCCGTCGTGTGATCCCCACCCGACCGACTCGAAAGACCATGATGCAGAACACCGCAACGCCCCGAATTCACCTCGGACCGAACCCTGACACCGCCCTGATGCGCGGGATCGAGCGGGGCGGAGGAATACTCGCCCCGCTCGACGACGCCGAAGCCGTGGTGTGGGCGCAGGGCCCCGACACGTTCCCGGCGCAGTTGCCGGATTCGGTGCGCTGGGTGCAACTCCCCTCGGCGGGTGTGGAGCCGTGGATCTCCGCGGGGATCGTCGACACCGAGCGGACGTGGACGTCCGCGGCCGGCGCCTACGCCGGTAACGTCGCGGAACACGGAGTCCTGCTGCTCCTGGCCGGGGTCCGTGCCCTCCCCGAGCAGGTGCGCGCGACCTCCTGGCGCAAGGCCGAATTCGACCCGCAGGTGGGCACGCTGCGCGGGGCGACGGTCGCCATCGTCGGGTGCGGGGGCATCGGTCGCGCGATGATCCCGCTGCTCGACGCGTTCGGGGCGCAGGTGCTCGCCGTGACCCGTTCGGGAACCCCGGTCCCGGGTGCAGTCGAGACGCTGCCGTCCGATCGTGCGTCGGAAGTCTGGTCCAGAGCAGATCATTTCGTCATCGCCGCACCGGCGACGGCGGCGACCGCGCAGATCGTCGACAAGGACGCGCTCGCGCAGATGAAATCGACGGCGTGGATCGTCAACGTGGCGCGCGGCTCCCTCGTCGACACCGCGGGGCTCGTCGACGCACTGCGGGCCGGGTCGATCGGCGGGGCCGCACTCGACGTCACCGACCCCGAACCCCTTCCCGACGGACACCCGCTCTGGACCCTGCCGAACGCCATCATCACCCCGCACGTCGCGAATCCGGCGACCGGTCTGACGCGGCTGCTTGCCGATCACGTCGCGACCAACGTCGAACGCTTCGCTGCCGGAGCGCCTTTGATGGCGCCGATCGACCCGAGCCGGGGCTACTGAAGGCCTCGGTCGGCTTCCGAACTGGTCCGGATGTAGTTGGCGACGACACTGCGCAACACCTCGCGTACCGCCTCGGCAGGTCCCGAGAGCGGCTGATTGGCAGGTGTTCCGAGGGAGACCTGGACTTCGATGGTCGGTTCGATGCGGCGGAGTTCCAGGTTCTCCACATTCATGATGCGGCGTGCCACGGAGAACGGTAATACAGTCGCGCCCAGACCGTTCCGGACCGCCTGCGCCATCAGGGTTACCGATTCCACCTCGCCGACCACTCGCGCGTGCTCGAAGGCGTGTTCGTAGGCCTGCTCCACCACTTTGCGGATGGTGTGCATCGGGCCCGGCAGCAGCAGCGGCAGGTCGACGAGGTCCTTGATGGCGACGGCCGTCCCGGTGTCGCCGGGCAGACCGGTGCCTGCCGGGGCGACGACCATCAGCTCCTCGGTGAGAAGACGCTCGAAGTTGACGCCCTTGATCGGCCCGGCGTCGTAGAGCAGCGCCATGTCCATGCGGCCGGTCATCATGGCCTCGCTCAGCACACCGCCGAAGTTCTCGTTGATGTGCAGAAGGATGCTGGGGTACCGCGACCGCACCGCGGTGAGCAGCGGTAACGCGATGGAACTCACCGTACTGTAGGGCGCGAGCCCGACGGAGACACCGCCCGCCAGTTCTCGACCGACGACGCTCACCTCGGCTTGCGCGCTCTCCACCTGCCGCAGGATCACCTGTGCGTGCCGGTACAGCGCGCGCCCCGCATCGGTGGGTTCCACGCCCTGCTTGCTGCGGATCAGCAGCTGCTGACCGAAGTGCGTCTCCAGTGCCGTCATCTGCTGGCTCAGTGCCGGCTGGGCGATGTGCAGAATGTCGGCCGCCCGCGTGATGCTTCCGGCGTCGACGATGCGGACGAATGAGAACAAGCGTCGGGTATCCACGAGCGATCTGCCTTTCTGACGATGCGGCGACGCAAGCACGCCGCGGTTTCGACAAGGTTGCCGGGCGGAAACACCGCCGTAGCCAAATGCGAGGCGCTGTTCTTCCCTTTTGCATCGCCGCTGTTCAAACACCATAGACGTTCGTTATCGCCTCACGTAAAACAGGTATTAACCGCCCGAACCGGATCCTGCGTAGCGTCCGTTTACATCGAAAGTTCACAGGAACTGCACCAGCGGTTCCACTGCAGGTCCCCATGGGAGGCACCGTGACTGTCAAGATCGATCTCGTCGCCGACCTCGGCGAGAGCTTCGGCGCATGGACGATGGGCGACGACGACGCTCTGCTCGACGTGCTGACGTCCGCCAACGTCGCGTGCGGATTCCATGCCGGTGACCCCAGGACCATGGACGCGACGGTCCGAGGATGCGTCGCCCGCGGAATCGGCATCGGCGCGCACCCCAGCTTTCCCGACCTGGCAGGCTTCGGCCGGCGCGCGATGGACCTCACCGCAGACGAGGTACGCACGGACGTTCTGTACCAACTCGGCGCGCTGCATGCCTTCGCGACATCACACGGCACGACGCTCTCGCACATCGCACCGCACGGTCGGTTGGGAAACCTCGTCGCGACGCGCGCGGACTACGCACGTGCCGTCGTCGACGCGGTGGAAGCGTTCGACCCGAGGCTGATCGTGCTCGCCCAGGACGGTGAACTCGCCGACCACGCCCGTGAGCGGGGGGTTCGCGTCGCGATCGTCGCCATCGTCGACCGCGCGTACCGCTCGGACGGCACCCTGGTGCCGCGATCCGAACCCGGTTCCGTGATTCACGACCAGGACACTCTGGTGGCGCGCACCGTGCAGATGGTGACGGAGGGTGTCGTCGAGGCCGTCGACGGCACCCGCATCCCGATCGAGGCCGACACGGTGCTGCTGCACGGTGACGGCGCCGACGCCGTACGCAACGCGCGAGCGATCCGGGAGGCGCTCCTGCGTGCGGGCGTTGTCATCGCCCCGGTGACCGAGGTCCTCGCAGGCAAGGAAGAGAAGGAGTCCGCGTCGTGTCCGGCGTGACGTGCATCCGGCCGCACCGGGAGTTCGTCCTCTCGGATTGTGGAGACTCCGCGGTACGTCTGACGTCGCTGTCCGCGGATGCCGAGGAGCGCTGGCATGTGGTCCACACGGTTGCCGCCGCGCTCGACGCACGCGGCGACGAGGTCGCGGTCACCGGCATCATCCCCACGTACGACGCATTGTTGGTCGAATTCGATTGTGGTGCAACCACCCACGACGCCATCCGTGCACACGTCGAACGGCTGATCGAGCTCCCCGCGGATGCCGCGGCGCGCGGCCCGCGGCAGTTCGAGATCCCCGTCGTCTACGGGGGAGAATTCGGCCCCGACCTCGACGAGGTTGCAGCACACCTCGAACTCTCACCCGCCGAGGTGATCCGACTGCACGGCGCAGGCCCACTGACCATGCGCTGCTTCGGTTCCCCAGGTGGCGCCCCGATGCTGGACGGCCCCGCCTTCCCGCGGCCCGTCCCACGCCGCACGATTCCGCGGCCGCACGTGCCGGCCGGCGCGGTCGCTGTCGCGGGCAGGCAGGCCGTCGTGTCCGCGCGTCCCGCGCCGGGAGGCTGGCCGGTGATCGGTCGAACACCGCTGACCATCGTCGATCCGGCGACGGACCCACTGTCCGACTTCCGGCCCGGCGACACGTTCCTCTTCGTTCCGATCACCGCCGCCGAGTGGTCGACGTACGAGGGGGTCCGTCATGGCTGAATCGATCACCGTCACGACACCCGGCCTGACCTCGATCCAGGACCTCGGCCGGCTCCGAGCATCCCGATTCGGCCAGATGACCGGCGGCGCCTCGGACCAGTACAGCGCCGACGTGGCGAACGCACTGGTCGGAAGCCCGCGTACGGCACCCCTGCTCGAGTTGGTCGCCATGGACTTCGGCGCCGTCGCGAGCATCGACCTGCTCGTCGCCGTGACCGGAGCGCCGGCGGAGGTGCAGGTCGGGGGTGTCACCCGCCCACAGTGGGAGCCGTTCGTGTGGACCGCAGGTGAAGAACTCACCGTCCGCGGAATCCGCGACGGGCTCAGGGTCTACCTCGCCGTGCACGGAACGATCGACGCGCCCTACCTGCTCGGTAGTTGCGCCCCCGACTCGGTTCTCGGTTTCGGCCGGCAACTGACGGTCGGCGAGTCCGTCGCCATCGACGTCGACGGACCGCCGATCGACCACCCGCACTTCCGGATGCCGCTGTTCCGGCTCGGCGCCCGGCCCGCGGCCTTCACCGGATGCTGGACCATCGACGTGACGGATGGTCCCGACGTCCACGAATTCGGCTCGACCTCCGCCCGATTGTTCGACACCCCCTTCGTCATCGGCGGCAACTCGAACCACATCGGTCTCCGCCTCACGCCGACCGATCCGGGCAGCCCCGTCCCTCGGCGGGACCGGTCGACGGAGGTGCTCTCCCGCGGCGTGCCGATCGGCGCGGTCGAGGTTCCCGCCGGCGACGAGATCCTCGTTCTGCATCGCGGACGAGGGGTGACCGCCGGATACCCGGTGCTCGCGGTCGTGACCGCCACCGCTCTGTCCCAGCTCGGCCAGGCACGCCCCGGCCAGGAGGTCCGGTTCAGGAAGGTGACCGTCCCCGACGCCGTGGACGCGTACCGGTCACAACGACGCTCGATCGATCTCCTCCGCTCACGTGTGGCGAACGCGTTCGCCAGTCTTCGGATCCCCCTTCACACAGAAACGACATCCGCCCAGCACAGCTCGGTACCCCAGATGGAGTCAGCATGACCAACGCGATCTCACCCGACACGGCCGGGCACACGTCCGAACACGAGGTGCAACCCCGCCAGCTACGCAAAGTCGTTCTCGCAGGCTGCGTGGGCATCTTCGTCGAGCTCTACGACAACGGCATCTTCGCCTTCATGGCGACCGCCCTGGCCATCGTCTTCTTCGACGTCTCCAAGTCGAGTGACGCGCTGATGCTCGTCTTCGCCGGTTACGCGATCTCGTTCTTCGTGCGACCTCTCGGTGCAGTCGTCTGCGGCATCCTGGGCGACCGGATCGGCAGGCAGAAGATGCTCGTCTTCGTCATCATGCTGATCAGCGTCGCCACCGCGGGAATCGGCATTCTCCCGACCTACGCCGCGATCGGCGTCGCCGCACCCGCGTTGTTGATCCTCCTGCGCATCCTGCAGGGATTCTCCGTGGGCGGTGAGGCGGCGGGCGCCATGACCTTCCTCGCCGAGCACTCGCCGGAGGGCAAGCGCGGACTCATCACCAGCTACGCACAGATCGCGTCCTTCCTGGCCCTGCTCACCGGCACGCTCGTGGCGTTCGCGATGTCACCGTGGCTCAACGAGGCCGCGATCAACGGCGGCGGACCGGCCAGCTGGGCCTGGCGTGTGCCGTTCCTCGTCGCCATCCCGATGGGCATCATCGGCTGGTACATCCGCCGGGCCATCAGCGACACCCCGAACTTCGAGAAGCTCAAGGCCGAAGGCGGACTGTCCCGCAACCCGCTGAAGGAAGCGTTCGCGACCCCCGAGCACCGCAAGGCGATGCTGCTCGCGCTGTTCATCCCGCTGATGAACGGCTCCGGCTACTACGTGCTGTTCTCTTACATGCCGACGTTCCTCAAGGGCGACAACATCGGTTTCTCGACCGGCACCGCCCTGCTCGTGACCGCGGCGAGCCTCGTGGCGATCTGCATCGCCATTCCGTTCATGGGTGCTCTCTCCGACCGCGTCGGCCGCAAGAAGGTCATCGCCGGCGCGGCGATCGCCATGGCCATCGGCGCCATCCCCTGTTACGCCCTGATCGCGACCGGCAACTTCGTGCTCGCAGTGGTCGGCGCATGCATCATGGCGGTGATCTTCGCCGGTCACACCGCCGTCATCCACATCCTCATCGTCGAGCTCTTCCCCACCCGGGTGCGGTACTCGGCGTACGGGCTGGGCTACAACATCTCCTCCGCGGTCTTCGGCGGCACGGCGCCCCTGCTCATGACCTGGCTGATTCCTCAGTTCGGAATCTACGTTCCCGCGGTCTATGCCGTCGTCACCGCGGTGGGCACCCTCATCGCCGTCAGCACCATCACCGACCGGGCGCACGTGCCTCTCCGCGACACGCTCTGACGGATCCAGACTCGGCCCGGTGGTCTCCTGACCACTCGAAGACCACCGGGCTGTACCAACTTTCACCACCAGCAAGGCAAGGGAGCGTTATGCCATTCAACGACTACCGGACGGCACTGGTCACCGGCGCCAACACCGGAATGGGTGCCGCGGTCACCGAGATCCTGACCAAGCGCGGACTGACCGTCTACGGTGTGGCCCGCAACAAGGAACGGCTCGACGAGGTCGCGGACAAGACGGGAATGATCCCGCTCGCCGTCGACATCACGGACATCGACGCACTGAGCGCCGCCGTCGAGGGGCTCGAGATCGACGTGCTGATCAACAACGCGGGAGTGTCGGCCACCGGCAACATCCTGGACGCCTCCGCGGATTCGGTCGACGCCATGGTGGACGTCAATCTCCGTGCGGTGCTGCACCTGTGCCGGCTGCTGATGCCGGGAATGGTCGAGCGGGACCTCGGCCACATCGTCAACATCAGCTCCATCGCCGGCCTGTACAACTTCTACGGCCACACCGCCTACCACGCCACGAAGGCTGCGGTGCACCAGATCTCGCGACAGCTGCGAAACGACACCATCGGCAAGCGCATCCGCGTGACGGAGATCTGCCCGGGCAGAGTCGAAACCGAGATCTTCGGACGCAACCTGGGCGGGTCGCCGGAGGCGATGAAGGAGGCGTGGGAGACGTACTACGAAGGCTTCGAATCCATCACGACCAAGGACATCGCCGACACCATCGAGTTCGCGATCGACGCCCCGGGCCACGTCAATCTCGGCCTGATCGAAATCATGCCCACGTTCCAGGTACCGGGTGGACTCGACTTCATCCGGCGCAACGATCGAGACCCGCGGTGAACACTGCACAGCGCGAGTTCGGCGCCCCGCTTCCGGCCGAAACCCTCGGGGTGGTGGCGCACGCCGCGGGAGACCTGCGCATCGAATCGGTGCCGCTGCGCCGGCCCGAGCCGTCCGAGACCGTCGTCGAGATCGCCTACGGCGGGATCTGCGGATCCGACCTGCACTACTGGACGCACGGGGCGGCGGGTGAGTCGATTCTGAAGGCACCGATGCTGCTGGGCCACGAAGTGGTGGGAACGGTGGTGCAGGCCGCGGCGGACGGCGGCGGCCCCGCAGCGGGTGAACGAGTCGCCGTGCACCCCGCCACCCCCGGCGGTCGCGGCGCCAGGTTCCCCGCGGACCGCCCGAACCTCTCACCGGGATGCACGTACCTCGGCAGTGCGGCGCAATTCCCCCACACCGAAGGGGCATTCGCGAAGTACGCAGTTCTGCCCTCGCGCATGCTGCGGCCGCTGCCGCCGGACCTTCCACTGCGCACCGCTGCCGTCGCAGAACCCACCGCCGTCGCGTGGCATGCCGTGGCCCGCGCCGGCGACGTGTCGGGGAAGAGCGCACTCGTCGTGGGATGCGGACCCATCGGCGCCCTCGTGGTGGCGGTCCTGCGCCGAGCCGGTGCGCGCGAGATCACCGCAGTCGACGTGCACGAGTATCCCCTCACTGTTGCACGGGCGCTCGGCGCGGACCGGACCCTCGACGCCACCGACTCCGAGAGCATCGCGGCCGTCGACGCCGATGTCGTCGTCGAATGCTCCGGTAACCGCTTCGGGCTCGAATCGGCCATTCGCGGCGCGACGCGCGGCGGCCGAGTCGTCATGCTCGGACTGCTCCCCACCGGTCTTCAGCCCGCGCCGCTCTCGCTCGTCATCACGCGGGAACTCGAACTCGTCGGTTCCTTCCGATTCAACGACGAGATCGATTCGGTGCTCGCCGCTCTGGCGGACGGCAGCCTGAACGTCGAACCGGTGATCAGTCACGAGTTCGGCATCGAGGACGGCCTCGAGGCCTTCGCCGTCGCGAAGGACGCGTCCACGTCCGCGAAGGTGTTGCTGGCGTTCTGATTCCAGCCATGTCGAACGGCTATCACCCGACAAGTAATCGGTCTTGTACAGGCGTGATGTGCCCCCGATAGCCTGGGTGTGAAGGTACCGCCCGACTTCCCGGCTTCTTTCGTTCCCACGCCCTCTACCAGGAGGAACAATGTCCACCTTCGTCCCTGCAGCACGAGTCGACCAGATGCGTGAGTCGCCGAGTGTGGCAGCTGCGCAACGGGTTCGCGAGCTTCGAGCGTCGGGGCGGGAGATCCTCGACCTGACGGTCGGAGAGCCCGATTTCGACACGCCGGACCACATCAAGGCGGCAGCCGTCGCAGCGATGGAATCCGGTCTCACCAAGTACACCCCCGTCAACGGTATTCCCGCACTGCGGGAAGCGATCTCGAAGCGGATGCTCGCCCGGACCGGGGTCGAGTTCGCGGACAACGAGATCACCGTCGGCGGAGGTGCCAAGCAGGTCATCTTCCTGGCGCTGATGGCGACGGTGGAGGAGGGCACCGAGGTGATCGTGCCCGCGCCCTACTGGGTGTCGTACCCCGACATGGTGACCGTCCACGGCGGAACACCCGTCGTCGTCGACTGCCCGGAATCCGACCGGTTCCTGCTCACCGCGGAGAAGCTCGCCGCCGCCATCACTCCCGCGACGAAATGGGTGATCCTCAACGCCCCGTCGAATCCGACGGGTTCGGTGTACAGCGAGCAGGAACTGGCGGACCTGGCAGCTGTCCTTGACCGTAACCCGCACGTGAACGTCCTCTGCGACGAGATCTACGACGAGATCGTCTTCACCGACTCACCCCTTCCGAACCTGTTGTCGGCCGCGCCGCACCTCCGCGATCGGATCCTGGTGACCAACGGTGTGTCGAAGGCCTACGCGATGACCGGCTGGCGTCTGGGGTACGGCGTCGGGAACAAGGGCCTGATCGCAGCGATCAACAAGCTGCAGTCGCAGAGTTCCTCCTGCCCGTCGTCGATCAGTCAGGCCGCCGCTGCCGAGGCGCTCACCGGCGATCAGAGTTTCGTCACCACGTCCGTCGCGAGCTACCGCGCACGGCGGGATGTCGTCTTCGAATTGTTCTCCCGCATCGAGGGTCTGGAACCCATACTGCCGCAGGGCGCGTTCTACCTGTTCGTCGGATGCTCCGGCCTCGTGGGCAAGCGGACTCCCGACGGCACGCTGCTCGAGAACGATCAGGACGTGGTGCTCTTCCTCCTCGACCACGCGTCGGTGGCCACCATTCAGGGCTCCGCGTACGGCGCCCAGGCGTATTTCCGCGTCTCGTTCGCCACGTCCGAGGACGTTCTGCGGAATGCGGTCGCCGCGGTCGAGAAGGCCGTCGCGTCGCTCAGCTGATCCCACCCGCTCTTACCCGACCAACGGAGACATCATGGTTCACGTCACTACCAAGATCGACCGCGCCGACAAGGCCGCGATCGACCGACTGGGCGCCTTCTCGGCCGCCACCATCCACGAAGCCCAGGGGCGCAAGGGTGCACTGGATTCGGGGATCAAGCCCATCGACCGCGACATGTCGTTCTGCGGAACGGCCTTCACGGTCGTCTGCCATCCGCGCGACAACATCATGCTCCAGGTCGCCATCAGCTACGCGCAACCCGGCGACGTGCTCATCGTGTCCTCCGGCGACCAGCCTGCAGGCCAGTTCGGCGACGTGCTGGCCAACGCGTGCGTGGCCCGAGGCATCAGCGCACTGGTCACGGACGGCGGAGTGCGGGACAGTCGGGAGATCCGCGAACTCGGGTTTCCCGTCTTCTCCAAGCACGTGTGCATCGAGGGAACGGTGAAGGAATCCCTCGGTCCCGTCAACCAGCCGTTGGTGTTCGGCGGCCAGATCATCTATCCCGGCGACGTGATCAAGGGTGACTGCGACGGAGTGGTGGTGGTCCGGCGCGACGAGGTCCAGTTCGCCATCGACGCCTCCCGTGAGCGCGACGCCGCCGAGGCAGCCTACATCGAGCGGTACAAGAAGGGTGAAACCCCGATCCAGGTCAGCAATCTCGCCCAGGTGCTCGAAGCGAAGGGCCTCACCGTCGACCAGTGAGCCGGCCACTGCCTGCCGCAGCGGTCCATCGGCGTTCCGTGACGAAGGTGCGGTTATGCCGTGGACACCTGCTCGGAGGGTTCTCGGCGGAGGTGATGGTCTTCCTCTCCGGGGGTGTCCGAGCCTCCGGTCAGCTCGTCGAGGAGGATGTATCCCCCGTAGCCGAGCCCGGCGACGGCGAGGACAGCGGCGTACAGCCGGTCGAGCATCAGTTTCTCCGTATCGTCTGCGGACACCCCCGAGTCGGCCAAGTATGCCCCCGGACGCGCCGGTCCGGGTACTACCCGACCGGACGGTTCGAAGACTCTCCTTGACACCTCACTGGGGCTGGGTCGTACGCAAGACCTGCGACAGCTGGTCGCTGAATATCAGGTTTCCTCGCTTATGAGTGTGAGGGGCATCGCTAAAAGGAGCAATCCGCTCTGCGCCGGCGTGATGCGGATTTCTCCGGCATCCGTGCTGGTCAGCGGGATTATCACGGAGAGGTCTATCCGGTTTGCGCAAAACGGCGGCGGTGGCCGGGCCACCCGTCACGGGATCCCGGCCATCGCCGCCTGCGTCTTCGTCGTTCAGGGTTTGAGCTGGATCTTCACCGCCCCGTCCTGCTTCTTCTGGAAGATCTCGTAGGCGTGGGGTGCCTGTTCGAGGGGGAGTTCGTGAGTGGCGAAGGTGTCGACGCCGAGCGGGTCGTCGTCGCCGAGGAGCGGCATGATGTCGTCGACCCACTTCTTGATGTTGGCCTGGCCCATGCGCACCTGAATCTGCTTGTCGAACAAGGTGAGCATGGGAATCGGGTCGGCCATGCCGCCGTAGACGCCGATGATGGAGAGGGTGCCTCCGCGGCGGACGATGTCGATCGCCGAGTACAGCGCACCGAGACGGTCGACACCGGCCTTCTGCATGAGCGGCGCCGCGACCGCATCGGGCAGGTACCCGACGATCTGCTGGGCGAGTTTGCCGATCGGTGAACCGTGCGCCTCCATGCCGACCGCGTCGATCACCGAGTCGGTGCCGCGACCGTCGGTCGCGTCGCGGATGACGTCGGCGAGATCGCCGCCGTGCTCGTCCAGGTCCAGGGTTTCGATGCCCCGGGCCTTGGCGCGAGCCAGGCGTTCGGGGACGTTGTCGACCGCGATGACCCGGGCGCCCTTGTGGTGGGCGATGCGCGCCGCCATGTCTCCGATCGGTCCGAGGCCGAGCACCGTGACCGACCCGCCCTCGGGGATCGCGGCGTATTCGACCGACTGCCACGCCGTCGGCAGCACATCGGACAGGTAGACGAAACGGGAATCCGGCGGGCCCTCGGGGACTTTGATGTGGGTGAACTGGGCTTGAGGAACACGCAGGTACTCGGCTTGTCCTCCCGGCACCTCGCCGTAGAGCTTGGAGAAGCCGAACAATGCCGCTCCCATGCCCTGCTCGCGAACCTGCGTCGTTTCACACTGCGTGTACAGCTGCATGTTGCACATGAAGCAGTCGCCGCACGAGATCTGGAACGGGATCACCACTCGGTCGCCGACCTTCAGGTCGCCCGCCTCCGTCCCGACCTCTTCGACGATCCCCATCGGTTCGTGGCCGAGAATGTCACCTTCTCCCATGAACGGGCCGAGAGTTTCGTACAGGTGCAGATCGGAGCCGCAGATGTTCGTTGTCGTGACCTTGATGATGGCGTCGGTCGGGTGTTCGATCTTCGGGTCGGCGACGGTGTCGACGCTGACTTTTCGTTTGCCTTGCCACGTGACTGCTCGCACTGGGAACCACACCTCTCGTCGGTCGATGTCCGTGTTCGGGTGCCCGACGGGGGATGGAGGCAAACCGTGCGACGGGGGCGTCCCTACTTGACGGCGATGACGTCGACGGGACGAATGTCGGGATCCGTGGCGAGCAGTTCGGGCCCGACCTTGCCGAGTGCCTGGGGGATGGCTCCGGTCAGGTGCGCCTGCCGGCCTTCCTCGTTCTCGAATGTGTCGAAGATGCCGTACGTCGTGTCGCTGACCTTGAACGCGTACCAGGTGACGGTGCCCTGTTCTTCCGCCGCCAGGGCGCGCCCCTGCTCGAGGAACGCGGCCAGTTCTTCGCCCTTGCCCGGCTTGGCCTCGAGCAGTGCCAGTATTCCTCTGTCGATCGTCATGATGTCTCCTCCTCGGTCGATGTACGACTTCGTTCAACTCCGACGCTATGGGCGTCGAGCGGCACGCGGGGCGGCGGAAGCGCCACCTTTGTTACCGTTTCCGTCATGAGTGTCGCGGTGCTCGCCGTGGACGGCATGTTCGATTCGGGTCTGAGCGTCATGCTCGACGTCCTGGCGACGGCCGATGCCCTGCGTGACGACGCGGAGGCGGGCGACCAGGCATTCACCGTCATCCCCGTCGCGGTCGGACCGACGGTCCGCACCGGTCACGGACTCGTGCTGGCCACCACCCCGCTGACGGAGATCACCGTGCCGCCCGATGTCCTCGTCATGCCCGCCGTGGGGGTGAAGACGCCGGATCGGATCGTCGACGTGGTGCGTGGGCATCCCGCCCTCGACTGGGTCGCGGCGGGTCGCGGTTCCGGCGCCGCCCTCGCCGCGGCGTGCAGTGGCACGTTCTTCCTCGCCGAGGCAGGGGTGCTCGACGGATTGACCGCGACGACGAGTTGGTGGCTCGGGCCGGCGTTCCGAGCCCGCTATGCCCGCGTCGACCTCGACGAGCGGCGCACCCTCATCCACGACGACCGGGTGACGACGGCCGGGGCGGCGTTCGCGCACATCGATCTCGCGCTGGCGATCGTCCAGCAGCACAGCCCGGCGCTGGCAGATCTCGTCGCGCGGTACCTTCTGATCGGCGACCGGCCCTCGCAGGCGATCTTCGCGGTGCCGTCCCTGCTCGCCACCGCCGATCCGACGATGACCGCCTTCGAACGGTGGATTCGCGATCACCTCGCGGAACCGTTGCCGATCAACTCGGTCGCGCACGCGATCGGGGTGAGTGAACGAACGCTGCAACGCACCACCGCCTCAGTGCTGGGCATGTCGCCGGTGGAGTTCGTTCAGGAGATCCGACTCGACCAGGCGATATTCCTCCTACGCACGACGCAGCAGAGCGTCGACACGATCGCGTCCGCTGTGGGCTACCAGAACTCGGCCACACTGCGCGCGTTGATTCGCCGTCGGCGTCACACGAGCACAACCGAGATCCGCCGTGGAAACGCGTTATTCGGCCCCGGACACCGGCGGGGCGGACGGGGAGCGCGGACCGGCCGATAGTTCGCACTGGCGCCGGACGGACTCGGGCGGGACGATCGAGGGTGACGAACGGAGAGGAGCATCGTGAACCGAAACCAGCCTTTCGTGTGCGAGATGGCCTTCCACATCGTCCACCTGCACCGAGCGGGGGAGACGGACAAGGCGCTGAACCTGCGAAAGCAGCCGCAGGGCATGACCGTCGACGATGAACAACTTCACCGCGCCGTCGCGCAGATCTACGGTCTGCCCGACCAGTCGAACGAGGCGATGGAGGAATGGGTGCGCTCCCAGTACCTGGCCGACGGTCGCGACAAGGGTTACCTGACCGACGACGACGCGTCGGCGCCTCTGTGGCTTCTCGCCGGCAAGGCGCACACCCACTACGGCGACCTGAAACCGCAGGCGAGCTGAGGGCCCCGCGCGCTGCTATTCGGCACGGGCCGCGACGAGGGCGGCGAGACCGTCGAAGATCCGGGCCAGGCCGAACTCGAGCGCGTCGTCGTGCCCGGAGGTGGATCCGGCCGACGCGAACGCGGCTGTCACCTCGGGGTAGCGGTCGGCGTGGTCGGCGAGGATGTCCGTCATGATCGCGTTCAGGGACTTCTCGGGTGTGTCGGTTTCTGCGCCGGGTGCCGTTGCCTGCTGAACGAGGCTGCGCACGTGTCCGGTGATCAGGACCACCGCGTCCAGCCGTTCCGCGCCGGTGAGTCCCGTGTCGCGCAGCGCTGCGAGGCCGGTTTCGAGCCAGTCCAGTTCGTTCGGGCCCAGCACACGCGGACCGACGGCGACGTCCACCACCCACGGATGCCGCCGGAGGCCCGCCCACATCCGGAGTGCCCACTCGTGGAGCGCACCGCGCCAGCCGCCGTCGATCCCGGACGGGTCGGGCGCGGGTCCGAGAGCGGCATCGAGCATGAGGGCGGTCAACTCGGCCTTGCCGGGGGTGTAGCGGTAGAGGGACATCTTGGTGAACCCGAGGTCTTCGGCGAGGCGCTGCATCGACAGCGTGGCGAGGCCCTCGGCGTCCGCCATCGAGATCGCGGTGGCGACGATCTGTTCGAGGCTCAGCGCGGGTTTCGGACCCCGCTTCGGTCTCTCCGACGATCCCCACAGCAGCTCGGCGGTACGGGGCTGGGTGACCATCTGCGCTCCTCCGGCCGACTCTTGATCCGGAATAGTGTCTACCATACACTGAATTGTGTCCGTCAGACACAATTAATCCGTTGGAGCCTCCCATGCCGAACAGAACCGTCCTGATCTCTGGTGCGAGCATCGCCGGGCCCGCCCTGGCGTTCTGGCTCAGTCGGTGCGGATACGCCGTCACCGTCGTCGAGCGGGCACCGGACCTCCAGCTCGGCGGCCAGGCCGTCGACTTCAAGGGGGAGGTTCACCGAAAAGTGTTGGAGAGGATGGGAATTCTCGACGACGTGCTCCGCAGTCAGACCGGAAAGACCGACCTCCTGATCGTCGACGAACGCGACAAGCACCTGGCGACCATCCCGGGCGAATTCGTCGGCGGCGACATCGAGATCCTGCGGGGCGACCTCACCGAGATCCTCTACCGGTACACCGCGGATTCGTGCGAGTACCTCTTCGGCGATTCCGTCACCGCACTGGTCGACACGGAGTCAGGTGTCGAGGTCACGTTCGAGAAGTCGGACGCACGCCGGTTCGACCTGGTGTTCGGCGCCGACGGCATCCACTCGGCCGTCCGACGTCACCGGTTCGGGCCGGAGGACGAATTCGTCCGATTCCTCGGGTACTACTACGCCGTCGTCGGGACCACCGGCTCGGCGAGCGACACCTCGCCGGACCGGGAACGCGGGACGGGGCTGATGTACAACGAGCCGGGACGGATGGCCGTCGTCGGCGGACCGAAGGCTCCGGAATTGTTCGTCTTCGCCTCCGGCCGGATCGAGTACGACCGCGGCGACCTCACCCAGCAGAAACGAATGCTGGCCACCGCGTATGCCGATTCGGGGTGGCGCGTGCCCCGGCTGCTCGCGCACCTGGACGACGCGCCCGACTTCTACCTCGACTCGATCGCGAGGGTCGAGACCGATACGTACACCGCCGGCCGCGTGGCCCTGGTCGGCGACGCCGCGTACGGAAACACGCTGGGCGGCTTCGGGACCGGACTCGCCCTCGTGGGTGCGTATGTACTGGCGGGTGAGCTTGCCGCCGCCGACGGCGACCACCGCGTTGCGTTCGGACGCTACAACGAGCAGATGCACGGGTACGCGAAGATCGCCCGCAAGGGCAGCGCCGGACCGTTTCTCGCGCCGAAGTCGGCTACTCGAATCAGGCTGCGCAACTGGACGTTCAATTCCAAGACCCTGTTCGGCCTGATGATGAAGCTGACCGACTCCTTCGCTACCGACATCGATCTGCAGGACTACCCGGCGCTGCGATCAGCCGGGTGTGCCGGCGATGTTGACCATCCATGAAATGCCGAACTTGTCTGTACAGGCACCGAATTCGTCTCCCCACATCTGCTTCTCCAGGGGCACGGACACGGATCCGCCGTCGGCGAGCTTGGCCCAGTAGCCGCGGAGTTCGTCGCCGTCGTCTCCGCTCAGACTCACCGCGATGTTGGTTCCCGGGTTGTGTTCCATTCCGGGCGGGGTGTCTGCACCCATGATCGTGTAGCCGCTGTCCGACTCGAGCATGGCGTGCATGATCTTGTCGGCGCCCTCGCCCTCCGGCGCACCGTATTCACCGAACGTGTTCAATGCAAGGGTGCCTCCGAAGACGTCCTTGTAGAACTCCATTGCCTGCCGCGCGTTGCCGTCGAAGCTGATGTAGGGGTTGAGCCGAGAGGTCATGGGACATGCTCCTTCTTCGTGCCGGAACCGACAGCAACGACGGTACAACGACTGGCCGACACGTTGTGGGGAACGGACGGCCGAGGCGGATCAGTGCGTCGAGACCGTCGCGAACGCCGCCCACAGCACCGGCGAGTGCTCGATCGTCCGCTCGTCCTGCCAGGCGGCCACCCGGTCGCGTTGCCAGTCGCAGAGCGCGCCGACCGCGTCGGGCAGTTCGTGCGCCGCGTCGATCGAGCAGATTGCGTCCTGCAGAGGACACGAGTGTGATGTGGCGCCGGCGATGCGCTGGAACGCGAGGTCGGTGGGCAGGGCCCAGCGGCTGGCCGTGACGAGTTCGGCCCCGCCGGCGATCATCGCGGAGACCAATCCGAGTGCCTCGCTGAACCGCAGGTCGCCACCGCTCTCGCAGGCGATGAGTGCAACCCTGCTCGGGATCGGCCACAGGTCCGTGCCGCGGATCGGCTCGGCCGTGAGCGTGTGCGTTCCCAGCAGCAGGTCCTTCGCGGACAACGGCCGGTGGGCACGGGTCGGCTCCGCGAACCCGACGGAGTCCGCGGCGCAGGCGAGGTGTAGTTCGGCGTGCTCGCTCTGACCGGATCCGGGTGCCGCCGCGGTGACATGTCCGACGTACACCAGGCGGCCCGCACCGTCACGCAACGCTGCGCCGAGCCACTCCCGGTCCACGTCTTCGCGGCGGAAACACTCCGTCGGTCCGTCGACGGCGGGGAGCAGCCGGCCCTCCCCGGCGTAGGTCGCGACCCGCTGCGACAGCGGACTGTCCGCGGCCATCCGTCCCAGGACCGAGCCGAGCGCCGAATCCGCGCGGAAGCCCGGAACCCTGGGGTCGAGCACCGCGACGACGGGGAGTTGTCGGGTGTGCGTCCAGGCTCGGACCGGTCGGCCGGGCGAGTGGACGATGCTGAGCGGAGCCAGCAGGCTGACGTCTGCGATGTCCACGAGACGCAGCCCGGCGTCGGGTGCGATCAGTTCCCACGGCACCTGCGCGACGCGGGGCGACGGCTGGATCCGGAGGTGGGGGCGCACACCGCGGGTGAACAGCTCGTGCAATTGCTGCGCCAGGCCGAACGGAAGGAATGTGCGTGAAAGGAGCTGAGCCAGATCGTGCTCCGGCTCGTAAGCGGAGAAACCGCCCGCCGTCAGCGCGTGGTGCAGCCCCTGCGGATCCGTGAGGTCGGGCAGGGCCCGGGCCAGTGCGGCGAGGGCTTCGTCCACCTGCACGGCGGGTGCGACGCCGACACCGCCGGGGTGAGAATCGTGGGTCCACCGCCACGACGTGTACAGATCGCCGGCGTCGGCCATCCGGACGATCGCGGTCGGCGGGTGAGACAGGTGAGTCGGCACTGTCACAGCATCCCTTACCACCCGGGCGCTGGTGTGCGTACCGGGCACCCGGGTCGAGCCGAAAGCCGAAAGCCGTGCCTGACATGCAGGCACGGCTCGTCGACCTCGGCCGAGCTATCCGACCGTTGCGGCGGTGGAATCCTCGGCGGGTACGCCCGTTCGGATGAGCCGATCGAACGCGCTCAGCGCTGCCGTTGCTCCGGCACCGGCGGCGATCACGATCTGCTTGTACGGCACGGTCGTGCAGTCGCCGGCAGCGAACACGCCGGGCACCGACGTCTGGCCGCGGTCGTCGATCGCGATCTCGCCGCGGTCGGACAACTCGACCGACCCGGCCAGCCACTCGGTGTTGGGCAGGAGGCCGATCTGGACGAAGACACCCTCGATGTCGAGCGTGTGCGAGGCGTCGGTCGTGCGGTCCTGGTAGGTCAGACCGGTGACCTTGTTACCGTCCCCGAGGACCTCCGTCGTGAGCGTGCTCAGGAGGATGTCGGCGTTGGGGAGGCTGCGCAGTTTGCGCTGCAGCACGTCGTCGGCGCGGAGCACCGAGTCGAACTCGACGAGTGTGACGTGCTCGACGATGCCCGCGAGGTCGATGGCGGCCTCGACGCCGGAGTTACCGCCACCGATCACGGCGACGCGCTTGCCCTTGAACAGCGGTCCGTCGCAGTGCGGGCAGTAGGTCACACCCTTGTTCCGGTACGTGTCCTCGCCGGGCACGTTCATCGAACGCCACCGCGCACCCGTCGACAGGATCACGGTGCGAGCGAGAAGAGAAGCGCCGCTTTCCAGTTCGATCTCGACGAGACCGTTCTCGGTGGCGGCCGGCACGAGCTTCGCGGCACGCTGCGTGTTCATGATGTCGACGCCGTACTGACGGACGTGATTCTCGAGCGCCGACCCGAACTGGGGCCCCTCGGTGTAGGGGACGGAGATGAAGTTCTCGATCGCCATGGTGTCGAGCACCTGACCGCCGAAGCGCTCAGCGGCGATGCCGGTGCGAATTCCCTTGCGCGCGGCGTATACCGCGGCCGCGGCACCGGACGGTCCGCCTCCGACGACGAGCACGTCGAACGGATCCTTCTGCGCGATCGCCGCGGCGGCGCGGTCGGCGGCACCGACGTCGAGCTTGCCGGCGATTTCCTCCAGGCTCATCCGGCCGGAGCCGAAGAGTTCGCCGTTGAGGAAGACCGTCGGGACAGCCATGATCTGGCGGCCGTCGACCTCGTCCTGGAACAGGGCGCCGTCGATCGCGACGTGGCTGATGCGCGGATTGAGCACGCACATCAGATTCAGGGCCTGCACCACGTCGGGGCAGTTCTGGCAGGACAGCGAGAAGTAGGTCTCGAAGTGGAAGTCGCCGTCGAGGTCACGGACCTGCTCGAGCAGTTCGGGAGCCTCCTTCGACGGGTGGCCGCCGACCTGGAGCAAAGCGAGTGCGAGCGAGGTGAACTCGTGACCGAGGGGGATGCCGGCGAAGCGGACCTCGATGTCGGTGCCGCTGCGGCGGACCGCGAACGACGGACGTCTCGTGTCGTCGTCGCGGCGTTCGTAGGTGATCTTTTCCGACATCGCCGCGATCTGGGTGAGCAGTTCGGCGAGTTCGACAGACTTGGGTCCGTCGTCGAGTGAGGACACGAGCTCGATCGGCAGGGTCAGCTTTTCGAGCAGGGACTTCAGTTGGCCGGCAAGCGAGGCTTCGAGCATGAGGATCTACTCCATCGATCGGGAGGACAAGGGATCGGAAACCGGAAATTCTGGTTCAGGTGGTCCGGAAGGTGTTGGTGCGACACCGATTGCCCCCACGGGAGCTGAGCACCGGGAACCGCCCGCACGGGCTCAGGAAACCTGAGCCCGTGCCTGCGGTACGACTGGGCTGCGTCAGATCTTGCCGACGAGATCGAGCGACGGGGCGAGGGTCTCTTCGCCCTCTTCCCACTTGGCCGGGCAGACCTCGCCCGGGTGCGACCGGACGTACTGAGCTGCCTTGACCTTGCGAACCAGCTCGGCGGCATTGCGCCCGATGCCTTCTGCGGTGACCTCGGTGAACTGGATGACACCGTCGGGGTCGACGAGGAAGGTGCCGCGGTCGGCCAATCCTTCGTTCTCGCGGAGGACCTCGAAGTTCTTGCTGATCTCCTGGGTCGGGTCACCGATCATGGCGTACTTGATCTTGCCGATGGTGTCGGACGATCCGTGCCATGCCTTGTGCGTGAAGTGCGTGTCGGTGGACACCGAGAAGACCTCGACGCCGAGGCGCTGCAGTTCCTCGTGGTGGTCGGCGAGGTCGCCGAGTTCCGTCGGGCAGACGAAGGTGAAGTCGGCCGGGTAGAAGTAGAAGACCGCCCACTTGTCCTTGATGTCGTCCGCGGACACGGTGATGAACGCGCCGTCCTTGAAAGCGTTGGCGGCGAAGGGCTTGATCTGCGTGTTGATCAGGGCCATTGAAACCTCTATTCGGTGGATACGGGGAAGCCGACACGACGAGGCTATCCAGCACATTGGAATAGGTCCAATCTATGAGACCTATTCCATAGATTGGGTGGGGCTATCAATGGTCGCCGAATCGGCAGCGCTGCAGGTCAGTGCCGCACTCCACCCACACCGCCCGAGGTAGTCGCCGGACGTGCGGTGTGACGACCGTGACACCCGGGCGAGGTCACCGTGCGGGCACCACCCGGCTGTCCCGGACGTCGCGCCCATAGCGTTCCTCGGCGACCGCGATTGCGGTGCCCAGCACATTCCGTCCATCCGGCGTGACGAGTCGCGGAGGAAGGGGCACCGGCAGACCGGCACCGGCCGCGACCCCGGCCAGTGCGGCGCCGAGCAAAAACGAACCCTCGGTGCCGGTCGCGCCTGCCGGGGGAAGGTCCGGCAACTGCAGAGGGAGCCGCGCCGGGGTGCGGTGCCCGGCCCGGCCGACGTCCACCGTCGTCCCCGCGCACTGCGCTTCGACGAGTTCGGCCACCAGGTGCGCATCACCAGACGCGTAGGCGAGACGGAACGCCAATTGCATCGCCGGATCGGCGATCTCGCGGTTCCACTGCTCGCGCTGACGCCCGTTCGGGAGTGTGCACCGCACGGCGTCGATGGCGATCGCCGCGGGCACCGCGAGCGCGGTGGCTCGTGCCCGCACCGCGCTGTCGGGGGTGCCGGACACCGCGAGCGCGGATTCGAGGAGGGCTGCATGCCAGAAGTCGACCTGCGCGCAGTGCAGCCCGAGCCCCAGCCCGCGGTACGTGTCGAACGCGGCGGCGAGCAGTGTCTCTCCCTCGTCGGGCCGCACTTCACCGAAGGCGACGGTGGCGAGGCGGGTCTCGACGTCCGCGACGTCGAGTACCGCTCCGGAACTCCGGAAGTAGTCGAGACTGCAGCGATAGAGTGTCGACGCGCGTTCGGTGTCGCCGCGGCCCTCGGCGAGGAAGGCCAGCACCTTCGACCCGATTCCCGCCCGGTGGCTGATCCCGGCGCGCTCGAAATACGTCTGGCTCGACAGCAGCAGCGGTTCGGCGTCGTCGGGCCGCCCCGAGCGGACGTGCATGATGCCCAGGTTCTGCTGTGATTCGGCGACCGCGTTGACGTCGCCCGCCGTCTCGAACGCGTCGAGCGCCTGGCCGGCGAAGTCGTCGGAAAGGTCGAAGCGCCCGGTCTCGAAGTGGATGGCGGCCAGGTTCATGAGGGGGTGGCCCGCCAGCGCGGGGGCGAAACGCAGCGCCGCGTCGAGGGACTCGGTGGCAATGTCGGCCGCGTGCGCCCACTGCTGCCGGTGCATCGCGACCGCGGTCAGTGACAGCAGGCACGCGACCCGCAGGTCGCCCTGATCGTCGGCTGCCGCGAGCAGTCCCCGCGCCTGCTCGAGCGCGTCCTGCGCACCGTCGAGGTCGCCGAGGTGCTGCAAGGCCTGCGACAGGTTGACCAGCGCCGCGGGACGCATCCGGGCCGCGTCGGCCGGCATCACCGCGAGGGCTTCCCGGTAGAGGTCGACTGCCCTCGTGTGATCGCCCAGCTCGTCGGACATGCTGGCCGCGTTGATGATCGCGCTCGTCCGCAGATCGCCGGTGGTCGAGCGGGCGACCCGCTCGAACGTCCGGAGTGCCTCGGCGACCTCTCCACGGGAGTACGCTGCCGCGCCGGCCGCGAGGAGGTCGCGCGCCGCGTCCGGGCCGAGCGTCTGATCTCCCACGTCAGAAGTCCGAATCCGAGGCGGCCGCCGCTATCTCCGCGAGCAGAGGTGAGTCCGGCCCGTCGTCCGGCGCCGTCTCCGCAGCCCGGCGTAGCCGCCGGCGGACCAGGGCCCGAACCCGCTCCCGGACCTCCGAACCTCCACCGTCCGGCCGCCCGTCCATACCGAACCCGGGCAGATACACGTCCACGGACACCCCCGATTCCGAGCCCTGCGGTGCGGCCGACTCGCCGAACCAGGCATCCCCGGACAGTTGCAGCGCGACATCGACAGCGCCCGATGCCGTGCCGACCTGCGCGTGGGGACGCACATGCTCCGGCACGGGTTCGGAGAGGCCCGGTGCCGCAACGACGCTCACCCGCACGGTCGTGTTCCCGGCGGCGCGCACCATCACCCACGACACCGCACGCTCGGACGCGTCGACGAGTCCGGGTGGGTACCGGCGCCAGTCGGATCCGGTGGTACCCCGCGCCAGGACGAGCGTGCTCGGCAGCGTCGCCGCGGCGCCGGCCGCGAGGGCGTAGTCCTCTGCCCGGCCGGGACGGTCGGCGAGCGCCGGGCCGGTCGCCGCGACGGAGTCGTCCCCGTCGACGAGCAGATCGCATTCCTCGACGAGCGTGGCGATCTCGCCGTTCAACAGCCCCTCGTCGAGTGGTGGGACGGCGTCGATCGTCGAGGTGGGCCACCACCTCGCCGCCCAGTGCGCGTACGCGAGTCGCCGTGCACCGTCGGCCACCCGAGGGCGCGCCGGGGAAACCGTGACGTCACGTCCGGATCCGGCCGCCACGGCGAGCGCCACCTCCTCGCCGAACACGGCCCACACCCAGTCCTGCGCCGAGGCAACGTCGTCGAGCACCGCGACCGGGACCGTATGGTCCGCGAGCACACTCCATGACAGGTGCCCGCCGACGACTTCCAGCACTGCCACGTCGATGCCTGCGGTGTCGTCGAGGACGCTCGGTGCGTCGTCGGGGGTGATGATCCAGACCCCGTCGGGCGCGCGCTCGATCCGCACGGTGCCGGTAGTCAACTCGCCCTCGATTCGGGAGCATTCGCCGCGTCTGTGAGCGGAATTGCGCTGAGCGCCTGCTTGACCCGCGTGCGGTGGTCGAGGATGACCGATCGCGCCACGCCGTCGAGGAGGTCCCAGAGTTCGTCGGGTTCGTGGACGGCGAACTCGCGCACGTCGCGGCCGTGGAGGCGGACCCACAGGCGGCGGAGGTAGGGCCGCCACGGCTCGAGGAGTTCGGCGGCGATGGCCGTCAGTGGATTCGCTGCGGGCAGCGACGCGGCGTCGGGCCTCACCGCGAGGCGGCGTGCCTGCAGGACGTACGCCTCCCGTTGCCAGCGACCATTGATCACCCGGACGGCGGTGGTGTCCGTGGCCGCGGGAGAAGACGGCGTTCCGATCGGACGGAGACCGGTCGCCAGCGCGGCACCCGTCGTCGCCGCGACCCGCAAGGATTCGTCGAGAAGCGCCCAGGGCGAGCAACTTCGGGCGATCTCGGTGGTGACCAGTTCGTGGATCGGTGGCAGTTCCGTACGGTCGGTCGACGCGCGGAGCACCGTGAAGACGCGTTCGTAGACGGATCGGTCGAACGGGAGTCCGAGGGTCGACGTGGACGCCGATGACCCCAGCCGCGGCGGCACGGGCACGGGATGCGCTGTCAGGCCGAGCCGGTGGGCCGTGACCTCGATTGTCCAGAGTGCGATGCCGTGGTGGGTTCCTTCATGCCCGGCGACCAGGCTGTCGAGTGCGTGCCGTCCGTCGTCACCGTCCTGCTCGAGGCGCGCGCCGGGACAGGCGTCGAGGACCGCGTCGATCGCGGCGGCGTGGTCGCCGGTGGCCGCGCCCGACAGCGGACGCCGTCCCCACGCGACGTCGATCAGGGCGTTCAGTTCCCGTGCCCGTTCCGGGTCGGTGACGTGGGCCTTCAACGCCTGAGTGGTGCGGCCGGCCGCGACATCGTGCACGTCGCGCAGCGTGTCCTCGGCGACGGATTCGTCCCGGAACGGGTCGGGTGAGCCCGAGCCGGACGCAAGTTCGAAACAGCGTTGGAAGTACAGGTCCTGGGGGTTGCCGTCGGTGATGCGCAGCGCTCGGCGAACCCGCTTGAGCAGCGTGAACCAGGCGGCGGTGGCGCGGAGCACGTCGGCGGAGGCGTGCACCCGGGTGGCGAGCAGCTGCGCCCCGTCGGCCGTGACGATCGGCCCGGCGCACAGCGGGTTCTGCACCGGGCGGATGACGAGCGGATCGAGGATCAGTTTCACGGTGCGGCTCAGTGGTCCGCCGTCCGGCCCACTGAGCGGTTCGACGCCGTCCAGCTCGCGCCACAGCTCGTCGAGGACCATCGCGCGCGGTCGCCGAGCAGCCGTTGAGCTCCTCGATCCAGTCCGCATTCGAGCAGGTTACCGCAGGGATGCCCCGTCGACCCGTCGACAAATCTGGGATCGGTAGGGCGCGAGACGTTCCTACCTTTCTCACATCGGCTCCAGTCCGCGAGCCGAAGGAATCGACGACGGGCGCCGAGCGCCCCTCACGAAACGTGAAGGACGGATCATGAACAAGATCGTTCGGACTCAGAAGCGCGTCTACACCGCCGGCATCGTGGCGGCGGCCGCTGTCGCCCTGCTCGTCTCGGGCTGCAGCGACACCAGCGACAGCGACTCCGGCGGTGGAAGCTCCGAACAGTCCCCGGCCGCCGCGTCCGAGGCAGGCGCGTCCTCGGCCGCGGTCGACGGCAAGGCACTGGAAGCCGACTTCGACGCCACCTGCGCCAAGCAGGGCGACACCCTCGCGTTGGCGCTGGCGGACACCGCCAACGCGACGTACGGCGACCTGGCGGTCTCCGCGACCGTCACCGGCACCGACACCGTGCAGGCCGTCGGGATCGCGGGCAGCAAGGGCGGGTCGAACGGCCTCCCGTACGCCCTCGGCTTCGGCCAGGGAATGCCCGGTGGCTCCGCGACGGTCGTGAAGGACGGCGACACCTACACGATCACCGGCGAAGGCGTCGGGGCGCCCGACATGAGCATCCCGACCGCGCCGAGTTCGTCGAAGTTCGACATCACGTTCGCATGCTCGACCGTCGTGGGCGGCTGAGCCGGCTCACCCGGGACGCGCGCGGGAGTCGAGTTCGCGCGCGTCCCACCCGTTCTTCCACCCAGTTCAGGCACGGAGAGGACTCATCGTGAAGAAGATCGTGCGTACCGCCGCCCTGGTGTTTCTCGTCGGGTCGGTCGGCTACTACCTGTGGTACGGCCTCGGCGATCGGGGGCGGACGAACTACGGAATCGACGCGCTGTCGTGGGTCGGCCCGCAGATGATCTGGCCGATCGTCGCGGTCAGCGTGGTCGTGGTCTGTTTCGCCGTCACCGGCGACAGTGTGCTGGCAGTGTTCACGGGGCGGAACAGTGCCGCGTTCCGGCACGGCGCGGTCGGGATCGGGACGGTGCGGTCGGTGCGCCAGACCGGCATGACGCTCAACGATCAACCGGAAGTGCGGATCGACCTCGGCGTCGAGGGCGCCGACGGCAGGATCTTCGAATCGCACGCCAGGATGATCGTGCCGCTGACCGAGTTGGCGCTTCTCCGTCCAGGGGTCGTCCTGCCCGTCCGCTATCTTCCGGACCGCACCGACAAGGTCGAGATCGATCGCTCGGGCGACATGTCGACGGCCCAGGATGCGTTGAACCGATCCATGATTCGTGAGGGGATCACCACCCCGGGCAAGCTCGACATCGCGGCCCGCGGCATCCCCGCGCCGGCGGTGGTGCAGTCGCTCAGCGTGCCCGGCGAGATCCGCAACGGGAATTCGAAGGTCGAACTCGGGCTGGCGGTCTCCCGGCCCGACGGCACGACGTTCACCACCCGTGTCGAGAAGTTCCTGCCGCCGCGCAGCGTCGGGCACGTCCAGGTCGGCCGGGTGGTGACGGTCCACTATCTGCCGGCGCACGAGCAAGAGGTCGTCATCGCCCTTCCTGCGAATGTGTGACGACGGCGATCAGTCCCGGGGCGGAAGTCCCAGTGACCGGACGAGGAGCAGGAGTTGTTCGCGCAGCGGCCCCACGTCGCCGACGGCGGCGGTGAGGGCCGCATCCTCCTTCTCCAGGGTGAGCAGGCGGCGGTAGATCGCGCGGCCCGGCTCGGTGATCGCGACCCGCTTGCGCCGCTCGTCGAGTGGATCGGTTTCCCGGGTGACGTACCCGGCGCGTTCGAGGCGGTCGATGGTGCGGCTGATGGTCTGGTCCGTCACCCGCGAGACCTTCGCGATGTCCCGCTGCGAGGCAGGCCGGTCGGCGATCGTGTGCAGGCAGATGAGGCCGGCGTGGGTCATGTTCTGTGACCGGAGAATGTCCTCCCACGAGTGCTCGACCAGCCGCGCAGCCGTGGACAACAGCCGTCCGGTAGGCCACTCGTCCATGCTGTCGCCCGTCATTTCTTCGCCTCCATTTGCAATTTGCTCAGCAGGCTGAACAAAATAGGAACATCGCAATCCGGACATCCGGACGTCGAACTGTCCAGCATTGGAGAGCACGTGACCACAACTGCCCGCCCGCGCCCGGTTCGTCGCCTGCGGTGGATTCTGCCAGCCCTGCTGGTGATCGTCTGGCTGGCCGTCGGCGGTTTCGGTGGTCCGTTCGCCGGCAAACTCTCCTCGGTCCAGCAGAACGACAGCACGTCGTTCCTGCCCGCGTCGGCCGAGGCCACGGAGGTCTCGGCGCCGCAGAAGGGTTTCACCGACACGCAGTTCGTGCCGGCGATCGTCGTCGCCGAACGGACGTCGGGGATCACCGCGGCCGACACCGAGTTCCTCGCCGGCACCGCGAACTCCTTCGCCGGTTCGGAGGGATTCGGTGACGAGGTGTCACCGCCGATCCCGTCCGCCGACGGCCGGGCACTGCAGCTGTTCGTGCCCGTCGACAGCGCCGGCGAGGTCGGCGACAGTGTCACGGAACTCCGGGACGCGCTCGATGCCGCACCGGACGGTCTCACCGTCCTCGTCACCGGACCCGCCGGTCAGGTAGCGGATCTGTCCTCGGCGTTCGCGGGAATCGACGGACTGCTGCTCCTGGTGGCGGGTGTCGTCGTGATCCTCATCCTCATCGTCGTCTACCGCAGTCCGATCCTTCCGTTCGCGGTGATCACCTCCGCCGTCTTCGCGCTGGGACTGTCGAGCCTCCTCGTGTACCTGCTCGCCGACGCCGGTGTGATCGCGCTGAACGGCCAGAGTCAGGGAATCCTGTTCATCCTGGTCTTCGGTGCCGCGACCGACTACGCCCTGCTGCTCGTGTCCCGCTACCGCGAGGAACTGCGGATCGAGCAGGACAAGTACCGCGCCATGCGGACCGCGTGGCGGGCGACGCTGGAACCCGTCGCCGCCTCCGCGGGCACCGTCATCGCCGGCGTGCTCTGCCTGCTGCTGTCCGATCTCAACTCCAACCGCGGACTCGGGCCCGTGGCGGCCATCGGCATCGCGGCGTCGTTCGTCGCGTCCATGACATACCTCCCCGCGGTGCTCGTACTCCTCGGCCGGACGGCGTACTGGCCGAGCCGGCCCGCGTTCGACGCACGGCACGCAGAGAAGGACGAAGCCGCAGACCACAAGTTCTGGGCCGCGCTCGCGGCACGGATCGGTGCGCACCCACGCCGGTTCTGGGTGGCGTCGAGCCTGGTGCTGGTGCTCTTCGCGCTCCTGATGCCCCAGTTCGAAGCGAGTGGTGTCGCCGAGTCGGAGACGTTCCTCCTCGACGTCGATTCCGTTGCGGGCCAGCAGATTCTCGGCGACCACTTCGACGCCGGCTCCGGTTCGCCGGCGGTGATCATCGCGAACGAGGGCTCCCGCGATGCGGTAGCCGACGCTGCCCGGGTCGAGGGAGTCGGCGACATCACCGTGCTGTCCGCCCCCGGCACGCAGGACCCGCTGGTGGTGGACGGCCGGGTGGCGATCGAAGCCACCCTGACCGATCCGGCCGATTCCCTCGCGGCCGAGGACACCATCGTCCGCCTGCGTGAGGCCGTCCACCCGATCGACGGCGCCGACGCCCTGGTCGGCGGCACCACCGCCACGGACCTCGACACCAAGACCACGTCGACGCGTGACCGCACGCTGATCATCCCCGTCGTGATCCTCGTGGTGTTCGCGATCCTGTGCCTGCTGCTGCGTTCGCTACTCGCGCCGCTGCTGCTGATGGGAACGGTGGTGCTGTCCTTCGCTGCGACGCTGGGCGTCTCGTCCCTGGTCTTCGAGCACATCTTCGGATTCCCGGGTGCCGATCCCGTGGTCCCGCTGTTCGCGTTCGTGTTCCTCGTCGCCCTCGGAATCGATTACAACATCTTCCTCATGACCCGGGTCCGGGAAGAGGCCCGGCGCATCGGAACCCGGCGCGGCGCGTTGCGCGGCCTGACCGTCACCGGCGGAGTGATCACGTCGGCGGGAGTGGTTCTGGCGGCGACCTTCTCGGCACTCGCCGTCATTCCGCTGATCTTCCTCGCGCAGATCGCCTTCATCGTGGCGTTCGGCGTGCTCCTCGACGCACTCCTCGTGCGGTCACTCCTGGTGCCCGCCCTCACCGTCGACATCGGGCAGAAGATCTGGTGGCCGAGCAAGCTCGCGTCGGCACCGGAACCGGACGAGAACGTCTCTGCGGAGCCGGAATTGGACTCGAGTCGTATGTGAGCGCGCTCGGCGAATGCCGCAAGCGTGATGTCTGCCTGTTCGCTCATGGTCGCGCAGCCGAGCCTGGCTCGATTAACGGCACAGCGGGACTGCGCGGTACAACTCGAATGTCGGTGCAGTCAGCAGGGAGGCGACCACGGCCGGTGATCGTCTGGAGGTCCAGTTCTGCGACCCGGGCACGACCTCGACCGCCGATCCGGCCCGTCCTGGCCTACCTCGATGAGGTGACGGCCGTGGCGGAAGCGGGATGCGTGCCGTCGCTTCTCGAGCTCGAGAGTTACCGTCCCCTGGTTGGTTGACCTCCGCACAGGACGACTTCGTTCTCGTCGGGGACGTTCCGTGTTCGGCGTCCGTAGACCAGTGTTTCGAGGAGAAGATGCGGGCGCAGTTGTGGGGCGGTCAGGACGGGTGTGATCGGGGAATCCTGTCGGCCACTACGGATCGCTCGTGGTCGACCTGCCAAGCACTACACGATTACGGGTTCGTGACGGTGGGCTCGCCGGAACGTGCGCGGGGTAGCCGGGCGATCGCGGTGGCGACGATGGCCAGCGCGGCGGCCGCCAGCGCGGCGATGGCGGCGGGCTGTGAGGTGGAACCGTCGCCGGTGGTCCGCGCGACGGCGATCCATACGAGCCCCCAGACGATGGCTGCTGTGACGGTGAAGCGTCCGTGACCGGCGACGGCAAGGACCACGGCGACCACGGCGACTACGGTGAGGACGAGCACGGCCCAGGTATCGGCCCCGAGAGCGAACGGATCGATCTCGGCGGCGGCCAGCGCGGCGGCGATGTTGGCGACCACCGCGACACACACCCAGCCGAGGTACACGAACGCGGTGGCGTCGACCACGATCGCCTCGACACGACTGGACGGCTTCGTGTTGGTCAGGATGTCGAACACGACGACCAGCATTGCGAGTAACGCGAGAATGGTCAGGACGCTGAGCGACAGTTGTTCGAACTGCACGCAGGCTATCCATGCCGCGTTCAGGATCATCGCCGCGGCGAGCCACCACCCGGCGCGGCGTTGCCGAGGATCGGTGCGGTGCGCGGGCAGTGCCTGCCAGATCGCGAGCGCGAGGAACCCGAGGTAGATCAGGGTCCAGATGGAGAAGGCGGGCCCGCCGGGGGCCACTGCGGTGGCGTCGGTGGCGAGGGCGCCGTCGGCGACCTGGGAGATCGGGGTTCCCACCAGCGCCCCTGAGCCGATGATCGAACCCACGACCGCCACCACCGCGGAGAGGATCACGACGAGCACACGGGCACCGTCGTGCGGAGATGATTCGATCGATCCGCTCATGGTCACTCCTTTGCGGGAGAACGTCCCTTGTCGAGGATAGGGACTTCAGGAGTGCCGTCTGCCGGTTCGCAGAGAGACGTTCACAGGTTCCGGAGGCGGAGCCGTGACGGGGGGATCGATGTCACCGCGCACGTGTTCGTCACGTGCACGAGCAGGGAGAGCGGTGGTGGTGTGGTGCCGGAGCGTGTGTGGCGTCGCGGTGGCGGGCTGGGACGCGGGTGCGTCGGGTGTGGCGGGTGCGCTCGTTTTCGGACATGCCACCCCAGATGCCGTATGCCTCGGTGGCGGTGAGAGCGTGGGCTCGGCACTGAGCGAGTACGGGGCAGTCCTGGCAGATCTGTGTGGCGGCGCGCTCACGTCGGGCGCGGTCGGGGCCGCGTTCACCGTCGGGGGAGAAGAACAGGTTGGTGTCGGTGCTGCGGCAGGACGCGCGGTGCTGCCAGTCCCGGTCGGGGGAGTGGCGGAAATGATCAGGCACAGCGGGATGGGTCGCTTTCGGAGTGGAGCGGAGGGCCAAATCTGTCGGCAAGGGCGGTCGCGCGGGTGTGGCTGGCGGACGTGGGTTTGTTGCCGCGGTATGCCAGGCGGATCGGTGTGGGTTGGCGTGGCCTCCCGGGAAACAACCACGGCGTCGTTCATTTCATCCGAAGGTGTTGTGCGACATGACCCCTCGACACATCGCGGTGTCACTTCTGATGCCCGGGAGGCGGCAGTCGGGTAGCGGCAGCGACAGACCTGGGTCCGGGACTATGATCGGTGCGGCACCACGTCCGCAGGGCGTGTCGGTGTATTTGATGCCTGGGCTCGACATCGGTGGGACCGGGACGAACCCGGATGATCCACACTCGGTCACCTCTAACGAGGTTGTAAACGGTGTGCAATTGATGGTAGCGACATGGCGAACGATACCGAAGCGTATCGCTCGAAAGTAACTGTCATCACATCCGCCGTCTCGTTCGCGAGCGTCGTCGGCGACCGGCGTGGGCGCCTGATCCGCCACGTCCGGGATCGAGATGTTGCCTGACTGGCCGGACGGTAATCCGGCGCTTCTCCGGCGGTGTTCGAGGGCAGACATCGGGCGACGGCGTCGGTGGATACCCGACGAGAGGGCTTCGGGCGGGTCGGCGTGAGCGGCATCGACGGTCGAAAAGATCGCCCGCGATGAACCCGGCCGCCGCGAGGACTCGATCGGTGTAGGCCGGGGGCCTCGCCAGCGTCGAGGTCCACCAGGACGACCTGGCGCTTCGGACAATCTTCTGAAGGGTACGCGCTGTCGCAAGCCCGATCCCGCCGCGGCCTTCTGTGACGATCGTGGTGTTCACGCCTGTCTCCTCACGTTCAGATGGACGCCGGAACTCCGGTGCGCCCGACCTGCGCGACGGCAACATGAGCGGTCGAGCGTCCTTCGTGAAACTCTTCGAGCGTTGTTGTGTTGCAGCAGAGGTAGAGGGTGTCGAGGTTCTCTCCGCCGAATGCGCACGCCACTGCCCACGTGTCGGTGACCTCGACCTTATCGGTGATCTGGCCGCCTTCGACGACCCGATAGAAGCCACTGTCGGCGCCGAGGGTCAACGCGTTCCCGAACCAGAGGCCGCCGTCACTATCCAGGGCGATGCCATCGGGATGAAACGATTCGTCGAGCTGCGCCCAAACTCGGTGGTTGGTCAGACCGCCATCTTCCGCCATGTCGAACGCGCTGATGCGGTGCGGGAAGGTTTCCGCGACCAGCAGGGTGCCATGGGGGGTACGTGCGCAGCCGTTGGGGAAGATCAGATCTCCAGGAACCTGCGAGACGCTGCCGTCGGCCCGGATGTGGACGAGGTGAGTCGGCTTCGGATCCTCTTCACCGAGCGCGAATCCGAAATTGCCGGCATAAGCGTCGCCCGCCGGTGACACATACAGGTCGTTGCCGATCCCTCCAGCCAGTGCGCTGAAGTCGGCATACTGCTCGAGCTTGCCGCCGGCGGTGATGCGATACACCGACCGCTCGTTCTGCGAGACGACAAGGGGGGTCCCGTCGGGTAGGAAACCGAGTCCGGACGGTCGGCCGGGCACTTTGGTTATCGGCGTTGCGGTGCCGTCCTCGGCGAAGGTGAGCACCTGTTCGCTGAAGAAGTCGCTGGCCCAGAATTTTCCGTCATGCCAGCGAGGTGCCTCGAGAAACTGATGCCCGGTCGAGAATACTGTGGGTTGGTAGGTAGCCATCGCGTGAACTCCTTAGTCCGTGCGGGTTGAGGTACTGGGTGATTGTCACTCGGCTGTCAGGAATTGGGTCCCGAGCCAGGATTCACACTTGGGCACGATTGTGGACTGGATCGGCTCCTTTGTGGAGAGGGTGGTCGAGATACTGCTGGAAGTCGGCTTCGTCCTGGAAATGGGCAACCAGTGCGTAGCTGGCGTTGTTCGGTCGCGTTCGAGGTCGATACCGTGTCGGACATTGCGCGCGTACGGTATTGGTCGACGAAAAATTTGAAATCCTTTTGGAATTCGTCGATTTCACTGGTCGAGATGGACGGCTTGAAGGTGAATGTCACGACATGTATGAGCATGTCTACCCTCGGGTTCCGATCGGGGTGGCTGGTCAGGTGAGATCAGACGAGTTCGAACTGCTCCTGATATCCACCGGCAGCAGCCTTCTCGAGGATCTCGAGGTATACCGAAAGACCGCCGGGATACATGAGCATTTCGACGGTTTTGCCGGGCACGTTGGCGCCCATGTACCAAGACTTGGCCAGCGGGAACAGGGTGGCCGAGGTCAGCTCTGCGATATGCGCACCCCAATATTGCTGGGCTTCCGGCTTGGCCTCGATACGGGTGTAGCCGTTGTTCCGCATGTGCTCGACGATCTGGATCAGATGTTCGCCTTCAAGTTCGGCGCATGTCGGACCATTGCAGAATGCGTTCGGGCTCTGGGGTCCGTAGACGTACAGGAGATTCGGGAAGCCTACTGTCGCCTTGCCTAGTGCTGTCCGGCTGCCGCCGCGGAACACCTCCTCGAAGGTCTCATTTCTGGTGCCGCGAATATCGATGGCAGTCAAGCCTCCGGTGACCGAGTCGAAGCCGGTGGCCAGCACGATGACATCGACTTCGTGTCGGGTACCGTCCGCGGTGACGATGGCGTCACTGGCGACCTCCCGGATCGGATTGGCAGAGGTATCGACGAGCTCGACATTGTCACGGCACAGGCTCTCGAAGTAGTTCTGCTCCAGGGAGACACGCTTGACGCCCCATGGATGGATCGGCTCGGTCGGTGCAAGCAGTTCCACCAGCTCCGGCCTGGTGATACGTTGACGTGTCTTGTCCCGCCAGAACGCGTACAGGATGTCGTTGTCGTCCTTGTCGAACAGGACATTCAGGAAGCCACCCAGCCAGGGCTGCAGTCCACCGTTGGTCCAGAGTTCCTCGAGTATTTCGTTGCGACGTTCCTCGGTCAGATCCTGGATGTTCTCTTTGAGGAAGTCATAATCGAAACCGGCCCAGGTGTTCTTGCGATTGGCGAATCGCTCCGGATAGGTCTTCTTCATCTCGGCATTGTCCGCCTCACCAAGCGCCCGCTGATTCATCGGAAGCGCGGTGTTGGGGGTGCGCTGGAACACCGTCAGATGATCTGCGACCTTCGAGGCCTCCTGGATTACCTGGATGCCGCTGGCTCCGGTGCCGATGACGGCGACCCGCTTGCCCGCAAGGTCGTAGCCCTCCAGTGGCCAGCGTGCTGTGTGGAAGCAGTCGCCCGCGAACTTTTCGAGGCCAGGGATGTTGGGGAAGAGGGGCTTGGAGCCGGCACCGAGACACATGATCACGAACCGCGCCTGGGTGGTGAATTCCTCACCGGTGCGCTCGTTGCGGGAAACCAATGTCCACGTATGGGTTTCTTCGTCGAATCGGCCTGCCAGGACGCGGGTCTCGTAGCGGACGTCTTTGCTCAGGTCGAGCTTCTCGTCGACGTATTCGAAGTAGCGAACCAGCTCGTCACGACCGGGGTACATCTCGCTCCAGTTCCAGTCGCGCCAGAGCTCTTCACGCGAGAACTGGTAGACCGGCGCCCAGGTATCGACGCGTGCACCTGGATAGGAATTCCAATGCCAGACGCCGCCGAGTCCGGTGCCGGCCTCGTAGATCTTGACGTTGTAGCCGAGGGTGCGCAGCCGGTCGAGCTGGTAGACGCCGGAGAAGCCGCCGCCGATGACGAGGACGTCGAGCTCCTCGAGGAGTGTGGTGTTCAAGGGATTTCCTTCCGGAAGGGGTACGAGGGAGATGGGGGAGTGCGATCAGACAGCGTTGTCGGAGGTCAGAGCGACTCGGATTCGGTCACGCAGGACGAACTTTTGGATCTTGCCTGTCGCCGTCCGCGGTAGTTGTTCGACGACTTCGAGCCGCTCGGGCAGCTTCTGGGTAGCCATCCGATGTTCGCGCAGGAACGACGTAAGCTCGTCCAGCGCAGGTGGATGCGCCTGGTCGCTCGGTACCACATAGGCGCAGATGCGTTCGACCATGATCGGGTCGGGCATGCCGACCACCGCGATGTCGGCAATACCGGGATATTCGAAGAGCAGGTCTTCGATCTCCTTGGCGGAAATGTTCTCCCCGCCCCGGACGATGATGTCCTTACGCCGACCGGTGATCTGGATGTACCCGTCCTCGTCGATCACCGCCAGATCACCGGTCCGAAACCAGCCATCCGAGGCGAAGGCATCCGCATTGAGTCTCGAATCGAGGTATCCGGTGAACAGGTCAGGGCCGCGAACCTGCAGGTCGCCGACCGCGCCCGGGGGGACCGGAGTGTCGTGCTCATCGACAGTCCTCGCTTCTGCGGACCCGATAGGACGCCCGTCTGTGGTGGCGCGCTTGTCCAGCGGATCGCTCGCGTTTCCGCCGGACAGAGTCGGGAATTCGGTCGATCCGTAGATGCGGGTCGCGGTGCAGCCCAGCTGCTCCTCGGCCTGCCGGATCAGTTCGGGGGGTACGTCGGCGCCACCGCAACCAAAAACCCGCAGGGCGATGTCGTACTCGGCGCGATCCGGGTGGTGTACCAGTCCGTGCAAGAAGGGTGTGGCACCGATGACGAACGTGCAGCGTCGGCGTTGCAGCAACTCCAGGCCGGCGCCGGGGTCCCAGATATCTTGGAACACGACATGGCTGCCGAGCATGAACGGCAACTGCAGTCCGTACAGAATGCCGGTGATGTGACCGACCGGTGAGGGCATGTACACGATGTCCTCGCCGGTCAGATCGAAGAGTTCGATGATGCTCCGGTTCTCGTAATCCAGGCTTTCGTGGGTGTGTAGAGCACCCTTCGGATCGGAGGTGGTTCCGGATGTGTACAGAAGCAATGCGACATCGGTGCTGGCGTGCTCGACGGGATTGTCGAGTGGAGTTGCGCCCGAGAGGAGGTGGTCGAACTCGTTGTCGGAACCGCGAACGGTGATCACATGCTCGAGGTCGGGAAGCGTGGGCGCCAGCTCGTCGAACATCCCGCGGTGGTCGAAGGTGCGGAACATGCCGGGCACAAACGCGATACGCGCTCGCGATTGCTTCAGAATGAACTGCACTTCGCGATGTCGATAGATCGGGATGATCGGGGTGGAGACGGCGCCGATCCGCAGCGCACCGTGATGTACGACGATCGCTTCAAGCCAGTTCGGCAACTGCCAGACCACCGAGTCGCCCGGCCGGATCCCACGCTCGAGTAGCACTCCGGCCAACCTGCGGATCATGGCGTCGAGTTCGGCATAACTGACCTGACGATCGCCATCGACCACAGCCAGCCGATCGGGGTGATGGTGTGCATACTCGGCCAAAGCAGAATCGATCGTGCTGTGGCTCCACTCGCCGCTGGTGAGGTAGCGGTCGCGGCGCGCGGAATCGGTGTGAGTTGCGGTGATCATCGGTCGACTCCGTCGGTCAGGCGCCGCGAACCGATGAGTGCGTGGAGTTCGTGCTCGTCCCCATACCAGGTCCGCAGGGCGAGGACGCGGCGGTAGTACCAGTGTAGGTCGTATTCGGTGGTGAAGCCGATCCCGCCATGCAACTGCAAGGCGTCCTCGACCACCTGTCGTCCGGCGCCGGCGGCATAGGCCTTGGCCGTCCACGTTGCCATCTCGATGTCGAAATCAACCTCAGCAGAGGCTATATCGGAAACCGTTGCCTCGCAGAGTGCCTCCATCGAGATGGCCGCCTGTGCCATCGACGCCGCAATGTGTTTCACGGCTTGGAAGGATCCGACGGGCTTGCCGAATTGCTGGCGCTGCGCGACGTACTCGACAGTTTTCTCGAGCATACGGCGGGCGATACCACTGATTTCGCACGCGGTGAGAAGCCGGAACCATGCCCGGATCTGTCGTAGGAGTGTGGCCGCTTCGATTCCGGTGGCGAGGATCTCGGCGTCGGTGACAGTTCGCGATGCGATCTCCAGGCGCACGTAATGCGATGTGGGATCAGAACTGGTGATCGGCGTGAGCGCCAGCGCCGGGTCACTGCCCGGTAGGAGCAGCAGCGCCGGTCCGTCCGGGCCGTCGACTGCCAGTACCAGCGAGTCGGCCTCGGCGCCGAAGCGTACGAGTTCGATCGTTCCCTGGATCTGCCCCGATTCCATGTGCACGGAACCGATCGAGGATGCCCAGTCGAGGGTGACGGCAGGGTCGGCGAAGGCGACGAGCGAACCTTCGGGAATGTCGAGGTACGCCGGCAGGATCAGTTGCTCGACCAGGGGGCCGGGTACGAGCCGATCACCGACCAAGGCGATCAGACCGGCGACCGCGGTCAGGTCGATTCCTAGACCACCGCGGTTTTCGGGGCGGGTCAGCTCGAACCAGCCGAGGTCGTCGAGTTCGGCCATCAGATCCGGGTCCCAGCCGCCGCCGCTGAGCAGGGCATGACGGTAGTCGGATGTGACACGGCGGTCAAAGAATTCGCGGATCGGGGTGACGAGGTCCACGTCAGGTGCGGTGAGACTCATCATCAGCTCCTGGGTAGGCCGAGCAGCCGCTCGGCAACGATGTTGCGTTGGATCTGTGATGTACCGCCGTAGATCGATGCGGCACGCGAGAAGTAGTGATCGTGAATCAACTGCGCGGCGTTCAGTCCGAGAGGTTGTGATTCGGTGTCGAGGCGGAACGGTCCGAGGAGATCGGCGAGGGCGCGACCGACTACCTGCTCTGCGTCGTTGAGGACGAGCTTGTCGATCGAGTCGAGCGGATGTGGTCCCTCTTCGTCGATCAGGCGTTGCACAGTTCGGCGGATCTGAGCATCCAATACCCGCAGCGCCACGTGTGACTCTCCGATGGCGGTGCTGATCCGACGATTGGTCGTCGATTCCGGGGAGGTGCCTCGTAGTCCGTCGATCGTCTTCTCGACACCCCAGCCGATCTCCACCTGTCGGCGCATTGCATAGTTGCCACGTTCCTGAGACAGGGTGTCGAGGGCAATTCGCCAGCCGTCGTTTTCCTTGCCGACCAGGTTGCCGACCGGGACTTCGACGTTGTCGAAGAAGACCTCGCAGAATTCGGCATCGCCTGTCATCTGGACGAGTGGACGGACGGTAATTCCGGGGGAACTCATGTCGACGATGAGGTAGGAGATGCCGGCGTGCTTGGGTTCGGCGTCGGGGTCGGTGCGGCACAGCAGTGCGCACCAACTGGCCTGATTGCCCCAACTGGTCCAGACCTTCTGTCCGTTGACGACGTACTTGTCCCCGTGGCGAAGAGCGCGGGTCCGCAGTGATGCGAGGTCGGAGCCGGCAGAGGGTTCGGAGAACCCCTGACACCAGATGTCTTCGCCGGCGAGCAGCGGCGGCAGAAAACGGGAGCGCTGCTCGGGCGAACCGTACCGGTGGATCGAGGGGCCGACCACATCGAGGCCGATCAATCCGATCGGGGCGGGTGCATGAGCGCGCGCCAGCTCCTCGGAGAAGACTTGCTGGTGCCGCGCGGTGAGGCCACGTCCGCCGGCTTCACGTGACCATCCCAGCCCCATCCATCCGGCATCGAATAGTGTGCGCTGCCATCGACGAAGGACGTTGAACCGTTCCTCCAGCTCCAACGGCACGGTGGGGATCTCTGTTTCGGCAAGCCACCTCCGAGCCTCGCGCCGCAGATCGGCGATCTCGGTGATCTGCTCGACCGGCATAGGTGAAACAGCATTCATCTCATGCTCCCGTGTAGGCCGGTGCGCGATGCTCGAAGAATGCTGCTACGGCCTCTTTGGCGTCTGAGTAAGCGGACAACTCGCCGGAAAGACCCTGCTCGAACTCGTAGCCGCCCTTGAGGTCCTGGTATTCGATCGCATTGAGGCTGCGCTTGGCGAACCGCAACGTGACCGGGGAGTGCCGGACCATCTTGGCCGCCACGTCGTAGGCTACGTCGAGTAGCTGATCGGGATCGACGACTTTCAAGACGCCGCCCTGCTGCGCGAGTTCCTCGGCAGACAGCGGTTCGCCGGTGAGGTGCAGATAGCGGACCAACTGCTGCGGTACCAGGCGTGAGGCATGTTTGGCGCCGCCCATCACACCGACGTTGACCTCGGGAAGCGTGAATGTGGCGCCCTTGGCTGCCACGACCAGATCACACGACGCTGCCAGGGCCAATCCGGTGCCCACGGCCACTCCGTGGACAGCTGCGATCACCGGCAACGGGCAATCGTAGATCGACCAGAACGCTTCACGGACCGCAAGCATGCGCTCACCGGCGTTTTCCGGCGTCATCGTCTGGAATTCGGTGAGATCGTTGCCGCCGCAGAAGTGCTTGCCGGCGCCGGTCAAGACGATCGCCCGAGCCTCGGGGAGGTACTCCTCCGTGTGGGTGAAGAACCACTTGATCTCTGCGTACATCTCCCGGGTGACCGCGTTGACCGGCGGGCGGGTAAGCCAGACCGTGCCTACCTTCTGATCGGTCTTCCATTGCAGAAATTGCAGATCCTTCATCGAAGTTCCTTTGTTCGAACGGGCGTAAGCAGAAGCTGTGACCGGCCGGGTGCGGATGGTCGCCTCCGTGAGGCGGCATGTCCTTGATCCCTAGTGGTTCGCTTCACCAAACTGGTGTGCTGCTGCTCACATTAGTAGGCCCCACTCCGTAGATATGTCAATAGCTCGTATCTGAAAATGTGAAACTGCTCAGAGCCGGAGAGCTCAGAGGATGCATGGTTGATCTTTCGTTCATTCGGAAGCATATGACCTGTTGAGGCCCCAAAGATCAAGCAAGAAGAGCTGCCGATCCGCGAGTGAACCGCGGCAGTGCGCGAGGGGCGCTTCGCTGAGTGTTGAGCCGAAAATGTCAGGTGAACGTATCTTTCATCGAATCAAGCAGGTAGCATCATGTAACGGAAATTGTCCATGACTCTTATCGCAAATTGTGTGTACTGTTCGGACTGTGGCCGTAGTGGAGACTTCACCTACGCTCGGGCGCAGTGCGCCTGCGCCGCCCCGCGTGGGAGGAGGCGTTGTGTCCGATCGGCCCTCGAACGGCGGCAGTGCGGGATACTCCGGGGGACCGTCCGCCGCCGGTATATCGTCAGAAGGCTGTATTAAACGGCTGCGCCGCCAGTCCGGACATCGTGTCCATCCCATATGGGCCTCGAGGAGGAAAGGGGCGTCGTGACCGCATCGCAAACTGTGAAGGCGTCCACTGCCACGCGCCGGCGACCCCGTGACCGGCGTGCGCAGATACTCCACAACGCCAGTGAACTGTTCACGAAATACGGGTTTCACGCCGTGCGGATGGAAGACATCGCTGAGGCAACCGACGTCACCGCACGGGCGATCTACCGGCACTTCGCCAACAAGCAGGATCTACTGTCGCAGGTGGTCCTCGAAGACCAGGACCGACTGCTCATGGCAGCCCAATCCGCCGAGCGCTCCGAAACCGGCGTCTGCAGCTTAGAGGAGTTATTGACGCGGATGGTCGAGGCATCACTGGAGAGCCTTCGACTCGGCCCCCTATGGCAGCGAGAAGCACGGCACCTCACCGCCGATGACTTCGAGCGAGTGCGCGAGGGTACTCGTCGCATCGGAGGCGCGGTGCGAAGGGCCATTGAAAAAGCCGATCCCTCCAAGAGCAGATTCGGTGCCGACGTACGCGCGTGGATGGCGGTGAGCATCATCACCAGCCCAGGGCACTACGACCGGTCACTGTCACAGCGTCGCCTGTCCCCACTGCTGGTGTCTGCTGCGTTGGCAGCCATCAATACCCCCGAATGCGCGTCAGCGTCACCCGAGTCCCGCGATGCGCCAGCGGCGGAGGCTCCAGTCGCAAATGAACGACCAGGTACATCACGTCGCGAACAGATCATCGCAGCAGCGGCGCGCGCGTTCCGGGAGCGCGGTTTCGGTGGAGTCAGCCTCGACGAGTTCGGCATCGCAGGCCCTGCCGTCTACAGGTACTTCGACAGCAAGGCCGACATCCTTTCCGCCTTGATCATCCGAGTACAGGAATGGATGGCCCTGGAGAGCTCCAGGGCCATGCATCACAGCGCCTCCGATGAACAGGTCATCGAAGGCCTCGTGAGAGGTTATGTTCGTATCGCAACCGAAGCCACGGATCTGCTCGCGGTTTCAGTTACCGAAGCCCTCAACCTCCCCGCTAGTGCTGCCGAGCGTGATCGGCGAATCCGCCAGGACGACCTCGCCGAATGGGTCAAATGGCTACGAACCTCACGTTCAGAAGTCACGGAGGCAGACGCACTCGCGCTGGTGAATGCGGTTCGCACAGCACTCAACGATCTTGTCCGTATTCCGCACCTTTCACGACACGCCGAGCTCCCCGACGAGCTTGTTGCGTGCTCGATGAATGCTCTTCTAAATACCCCGATGCCATCGGCACGATCGGGTCGGCGGCGTGACGAATAACCATGGTTGGCTAAAGACCGTCATTCGCAGGAGTCGCAACCGTCGCGTGGAAGCGTGCTTCGCGAACTTGCCATCGAGTGCACCGGTGCCCGACAGTCCGCTCCACCAAGGCCCCGAAAACGACTCAGGCCGTTGGCGAGCTGCAGGCGCTCGAGGCGGCAGGCATGCGCAGTCGGATCACTTGTGTGGCGCGAGGCGTCAACGGCATTCTCACAGCGGTTCGGGCCGGGCTCGGCATCGCGGTGTTCGCGCGGTCACTGCTGTCCTCGGACATTGTGGAGTTGCCCGCGTCGACCGGGCTTCCGGCGCTGCCTGCTCTCGACCTGGTATTACTGCCCAATCCTCGTGCGCCGGAGCAGCCGGCGGCCGCGCTGACCTCAGCGATCCTCTCGAGCGGCGTGCCCCTGAAGCCAGAACCCTCGAGCTGAAGGTATGGGCGTGCTGAGGGCACGATTCAGCCGACGCCAGCAATATTCTGTGAGCACATTGCCGTGAGGTGAGTTCCGAGACTAGCGACTGTTTCTGGTTGCCGAAAAAGTTGAACCAACGGGTGGAGCGGCGGGGTGTGGCTGGCTCCGGCTCGAAATGGAACGATCCTGTGACGATCATTGCAGCAACGGAACCGAAAGGTACTGGGCCAGAAGGCTGTGGCGGCGTACGGTGAAAACTTGTCGCCGTACTTAGGAGCGTCGTGACCGCCGACAGCAGTCCCCGCCACCGCATCACATTCGTGGTCCTGTCCGTGTCAGTTCTTGTGTTCGCGCTCTTGCAATCCTTCGTATTGCCCGTACTGAGCGAGATCAAATCAGAGCTACACACCGACCAGGCCACAGTGACGTGGGTTCTCACTGCATATTTGCTATCCGCCTCGGTGTGCACACCAATCGTCGGCCGCATCGGCGACAAGGTCGGCAAGAAGCGGATGCTGGTCGTTGCTCTGCTCGCACTTTCGGGGGGATCGTAGGCGAACCTGCTGACCTTGACCGCTCCCGAGTTGACGGTCCTCGTCGGCGGCCTGCGGGTGCTGGGCGCGAACTACAACACCAGGTCGGAGGAGGGTGTTTTCACCTCGAAGCCGGGAACGCTGACCAACGACTTCTTCGCGAACCTGATCGACCTGGGAACGACATGGGCGCCGAGGTCCACGGACTCGCAGATCTACGAGGGCCGCGACCGCGTCACCGGTGAGGTGAAGTGGACCGGAACCCGCGTCGACCTCGGGTTCGGGTCGAACTCCGAACTGCGCGCTCTCGCAGAGGTGTACGCCTCCGACGACGCACAGCAGAAGTTCGTGCGAGACTTCGTCTCCGCCTGGGACAAGGTGATGAACCTCGACCGATTCGAAATCGCCTGACGCAGACCCAGCTGGGTGACCGGCAATCTGGATCGCCCCGTAGACGGCGGGCATCCCGCGAGGATCGGCTCGCGGGATGCCCGCTCTCCCGATCTCCCACAGACTACTTCGAGGTCACAAGATAGGCTGTGGGAGCAAAGGATCAGAGTTGTGACCGACTCCGCGGTAGCCATCGCCCGGGTCCGTCGAGCAGAAGGTGCGAAAGAATGGCCACGAACAACGGCAACCGCCTGGTGATCGGCCCCACTCTGGCTATCGGCACTCGGGTGCTTGTCCGCAGAAACGCCGAGGCCGACGTTACCGGCGAGGTCGTCGAGGACTATGCGGCACTGACCGAGCCGGGGGGCCGCGGGCACGAATGGGCGCCGGCACACCGATGGGCAATCGCCCTCGACGATGGTCGACTAATCTTCGCCGACACCACGGACCTGACCATCGATCCCAGCACGGACCGCTCCGCTCCAAAGCCGGGGACAGCAGAAGAAAGGCCCGGCAGGCACAGGGGAGATTGATCGGGCGGAAATCGGTCGCCCACTCATGATGCTGATCCGTCCACGACACGACCATGGTCATGGTGCCGACTAGATGTACTGACCTGAGAGGTTGGGTATGCGGGTGGCGGGTGGTTGGCCGCCGAGTGCGGTGTGGCCGCGGTGGTGATTGTAGGTGTGCAGCCACCGCGGGAACTCGTCACAGCGTTCGAGGTCGCTGGTGTAGAGGCGGGCGTAGGCCCATTCGTCGGCCAGGGTGCGGTGGAAGCGTTCGACTTTGCCGTTGGTTTGGGGTCGGTAGGGGCGGGTTCGGCGATGCTTGATCTCGCCTAGTGCGTCTCGGAACGCGTGTGATCGGTAGCAGGAACCGTTGTCGGTCAACACCTTTTTCAACAGTGATGCCGTGCTCGGTGAACCATGCGTTGGCGCGTAGCCAGAACGCGGCGGCGGTGGCTTTGCGTTCGTCGCCCCAACAGTTCGGAGTAGGCCAACCGTGAGTGTGCGTCGATCACGGTGTGCAGGAAGTGGTAGCCGCGGACCGGACGGTAGTACTTGTCGAGCTCGCCGCTGCTTTTGTCGGCTCGGGCATTGCGGCTGCCTGCGGAGCGACCGACCTTCCGCCATCCCCGCCGCCGCGGGGATCTTGCCCAGTTTCTTGACATCGACATGAACGAGATCGCCGCAGTGCGGTGAGTGCATGCGACGGATCACCCGTCCGGTCGGGCGGTCGAGCCACCGCAGTCGAGCCAACCCGTAGCGGCTCAGGACCTTGTGCACTGTCGATACATTCAAACCCAGCAGATACGCGATTCGGGCCGGACCCCAGCGGCGGATGACGCGGACTTTGATGATGCGCCGCTCGGTGCGCGTCGGGGTCTGGTTCGGGCTGCGATGTGGCCGTGAGCTGCGATCGGCCATCCCGGCCGGCCCCTCGGCGCGGTAACGAGAGCTCCAGCGTGCTGCGGTGGTGACCGCGACCTGGAACCGTTCAGCAGCCCGCCGCAGCGGCCACCCATCATCAATGACACATTGAGCAAGGCGCAGACGACCCGTTTCGGACAACGGGGCATTACGGTGGACCACGAAGACCTCCTGAGTGAGTGATGCGTTCCTAGACAGCTCGCACTTCACTCGGAGGTCTACTCTGTGTCACCTCGGCACGCCGTCACCAACGTCCGTGGTCAGTACAACTAGTTCGCCAGGACCACACTGGTTCTGCAAGCCCCTCGCCGGCACACGGAACCCGCGAGGGTCTTGTGTCGCTCACCGCCCAGTCAGCGTCCGCTCGGCAGATTTGCGAAGTCCGCTTCGGCCCCTTGTTACGTAGGTCACGCAAGTCTGCGCGAACGGCAGGGAAGCGCGCTGGAGGCGCCGGAGAGTCGCGGCGTCGCCACGAGTCGAACGGATCGCACGGGAACATTCTCGCCGTTTGTTCGCATCTCACAGACGTGAACGTGACCTTGCGCTCTACTGCGACCCACGGCGACCCCGTCACCGTCGCCACCCCACACGGCACCGTCCTGGGCACTGAGCGAGCACATCTGAACCCCGTCCGGGAGGCGCTGCGCGCCGACGACGCAGCGCTACGCCGCCGGTTTGCTGTCGATCCGGAAGGAGGCCGGCCTCCCCAAAGATCTCAGCGCTCCGTGTGGTCATGCGATCGGGTGGATGGACGGCAAAAACCGTGCTCTCGGAGAGCGCGCTGACCAGGAAAGATGACACGTCTCGGTGTGAGCGTCCGGTGCCGAAGCTGTTGACGCGCACGTAGACGGGTTGGTGTCGAAGATCGGTCGGCGATGGTGTCGAGGGCGATCGCCCGGGCGGCTCCGGACCGGTCGTCCTCTTCTTCGCCAACTATCCCTCCAATCGCCGCCTCCGTGGTGTGCATCTCCTAACTGCTTCGGAGCTACTGCAAGGCTTCCCAGGCCGCCCCGGCCGTCGACGACGACGGATGAGACACTCAACACCCGATAGTCGTCCCATGGCCGGGGCTTCGAGACCTGCATGACCTGCATCCGAAACTCTGCTCAGCTGTGACGAGCCCGCTCTTCGTAGGCCTGCCTGGCAGTGATGTCGACGTCTTCCAGAAACACTCTGTCCGTGTGGAGCGCACGGGTGAGCGCTTCGCTGATCCGACGAGGGAAGAACTTCTGACTCGCGGCGAGGGCACCGACGAGCTTGGTCACCCGCACCTTCGGTTTGGGGCATTCGATCAATGCCACGATGGCACGCGCAATGTCCTCCGGCTCGGCGTTCTCGAGTCCAGGGAGCCCCTTGGTGCCGGCAGTCAGCTCGGTGTTGACGAAAGACGGGAGCACCGCGGAAAACTCGATTCCCGTTCCGCGGTGCTCCACCCGGGCCGCGTCCGTGAAGCCGACGACGGCATATTTGCTGGCGCAGTAGGTGGCCAGCCCTGGTGTGTAGATTTCGCCTGCGAGTGAGGCGATGTTGACCACGTGCCCACGGCCGCGCGGCAGCATTCGCCGAACAGCCAGTTTGGAACCGGTGATCACCCCGAGGACATTGATATCGAGGATCCGGCGGGTGACCGCATCGGGCTCGTCCGCGATTCGGCCGGCGGGCATGATGCCGGCGTTGTTTACGAGCACGTCGATAGGTCCGAGCGTTGCTTCCACGTCGTCGAGGAAGGCCCCGAACGATTCGGGGTCCGTCACGTCGAGCTTCCGGTAGCTGACCAGGCCGAGTTCGGTCGCGGACTCCTTCAGCTTGACCTCGTCGATGTCCCCGATCGCCACCTTCGCGCCGAGCCTGGTCAGGGCCGTGGCGGTCGCGAACCCGATTCCGCGGGCACCGCCGGTGATCGCGATGACGCGACCGTGCAGAGATTGTGTCATTTTCCTTCTGTCCTTCTGTCGTCGTTACAGGGATTCGAGCGGCTTGTCACGGACAGGCGGCGGCGCGGGTCGCGCGCGACGAGGGCGCGCAGCACCCGGCCGACGAAACGACCGCGGCCGGGTGCGTACGGATACCAGAGCAACTCCCGCTTCATTGCGGGTCCGCGCGGCACCGTGATCGCCTGCTGCCGGGTGTACTTCCGAACTCCATATTCACCACCGAATCGCGCGCCGAGACCAGACTGCTTCCATCCCCCGTGCGGTAACCCCAGCGCGAACAGGTTGGAGAAGGCGTCGTTGATGTTCACCGCGCCGGCTTCGAGCCGGCGCGCGATCGCCTCGCCGCGGGCCCGATCTCCGCACCACACCGTCGCGGACAGGCCGTACTCGGAATCGTTGGCCAGGCGCGCGGCTTCGTCGGCGTCGGCGACCTTCACCACCGGGATCGTGGGCCCGAACGTCTCCTCCCGGATACAGGCCATCGAATGGTTCACGTCGACGAGGACCGTCGGCTCGAAGAAGGTGCCAGCGCTCCCGGCCTTGCCGCCGGTCAGCGCCGTGGCGCCGCCGTCCACAGCGTCGGCGACGTGTCGGGCAACGAGGTCACGCTGGGCATGTGTAGCCATCGCACCGACATCGATCCGGTACCCGTCGCCGTCGTCACCCTGTCGGAGCGAGCCGACGAGTGCCACCAGTCGCGCGACGAATTCGTCGTACACGGGCGCCTCGACGTAAACGCGTTCGATCGACACGCACACCTGTCCGGCGTTGAACATTCCGCCCCAAGCGATTCCGGCTGCCGCGCGGTCCAGGTCCGCATCCGCCAGCACGATGGCCGGATCTTTGCCGCCGAGTTCGAGACTGCATGGCACCAGCCGCTCTGCGGCCCGCACGGCGATCGCTCGACCGGTCGGGGTGGAGCCGGTGAACTGCACGAAGTCCACCGAATCCACTACCGCTGCACCTGTGTCGCCGCGGCCGGTGAGTACCGAGAAGACCAGGGGTGCACCGATTTCCGACCATCCCCGAGCTAGTTCGACGGCTGACAACGGCGTTACCTCAGACGGCTTGAGCAGCACCGCCGCACCAGCGAGCAGCGCCGGTATGATGTCCATCGCCGGCATCGCGAGCGGGAAGTTCCACGGGGTGATCACACCGACCACCGGGTAGGGGCGGACGGTCTTGATCAGTCGCTTTGTCATCGACAGCGGCCCGTGCGGTTTCACCCGCTCGTCGGCGAGAAACTTGCCGGCGTTGTCCGCGAAGTAGTTGATCAGGTCGCACGCGAGCGCAGGCTCGATGGCTGCTTCGGCGCGTGGCTTCCCGGTCTCGGACCGCAGCACGTCGATGAGGTGGCGCTCATTGTCGAGAAGCCAGTCCCGCAGCTTCCGCAGCCACGTGGCCCTTCCATTCGGCCCCAGCGCTTCCCACTCGGGTTGGTGGGCGCGCAGTCGACGGACGGTATCGGTCACTGCCTCGGAACTCTCGTCCGGTACACGCGCGACGAGGCGGCCGTCGGCGGGGCAGTGCACGTCGATGTCGTCGCACCTCGTGTGCGCCTTGCTTCCGGATCTCATGTGAACCCCGCCTCCTATGATGCACGACACTTCCTATTAGAATTGCACAACCAATCCGCACGTTTCTTAGCGAAATCAGCCAATTGGGCCCTCGTCATTTGTGCTCTGGGTCCAATTAGAAGGAGGTATCGACGTGTCCGCTGACGACATGGTGCTTGCCTGGCTCCGGGAGTTCGCTGCGGAGGCGCTGGTGCCCGGCACCCTGGATGGTCTCGTCGCGAGGTTCGACGCCGTGATAGTGGCCGAGGTTCCCGAGGTTTCCGCGGACCGAGAGTTGCGACGGGACCTCGATGCCAGCACCCGTGACCAAGGGCGCGCACTGCTGGTCTGGCTCACCGGAGACTCCGCAGAGGTGGACCTCCCACCCGCGGCACATGGTCTCGCGCGCACAATCGCCCGACGGGGCCTACATCTGAGGGTATTGATGCAGATCTACCGAGTCGGCCAGAAAGCTCTGCTGAGATTCGCCGCGGAAACAGCAAGTGAGCGCATCACCGACCCGGTACTGGAACCGAAAGTCCTGATTCGGCTACTGGAGCGGGCGAATCACTGGCTCAACGTCTCATTGGAGGTACTCGCGGATACCTACAGCGAGGAACGAGAGCGGGGATTGAGCGGCGCGTTCGCCCGGCAGGCAGAAACGGTGCAGGCGATCATCCGAGGCGAGATCGCCGATACCGTGGCAGCCTCGAATCGTTTGAATTACCCCTTGCTCGGGCATAACACCGCACTTGTGCTGTGGCTCGAGGACACACAGTCGAATCAGGCCGAGGACGGGATCGGCGTTCTGGACTCCGCCGCCCGTGCGGTTGCGGCCACGATCGGGGCTCGGCAAATGCTTACTGTGCCGTCCGGATCGCGAGGGCTCTGGGCATGGCTGGCGGCGGAAGTCGAGCCGGATCTCACCGCATTGGACATCGGTCCGGATATCCCGGACGGGATCCGGATCGCGATTGGTAACCCGGGCAAGGGAATTCGGGGATTTCGGCAGAGTCACACCGAAGCTATTGCTGCTCAACATATCTCGGAATCTCGACCGGCCGAGACTCGCCTCATTTGCTATGCGGACGTCGAAATTGTCCACCTGCTCGACGGCCATCCCGACGCGGCGAGGGCGCTGGTTTCCCGTGAACTGCGCGGCCTAGACGGTACCGATGCAGCCTCCGCAATGCTGCGCCGCACGCTGCGCGGCTATCTGACCGTGAACCGCAGTCCGGACGCGGCCGCTCGGGCGCTCGGCGTGCATAAGAACACCGTGCGTTACCGCATCCAGCGCGCCGAGGAGTTGCTCGGCCGCCCCGTCGGACCGAACAGGCTGAAGCTGGAACTCGCGCTCGAATACGCCGACACCTACGGTCCGGTCGTTCTGAAGGAGTGAAAAGGCACCTCCGTCGGCGAGTGCGCCCCAAGCGCTGGCCCTGCACACTGATCGATGCCGCATAGTGCAAGTGTTGGGTAGCCCCGTGTACAGCATTTCGTCGCAGCGTCAGGACCTTGACCTTCCTGTGCATCGAGGGCGTCTGCCTCGATAGGTAAAGCCGGATTGCGCAATCTGTGTCCCGTCGCCAACATTACGAGCCCAAGCGCCGCGCCCTCATCGGTGTGCGGTGGAGGTGAATTGATATGTTGCCGCATCGACGATCTCGCCGGGCGTGATGGAGATCTCGTCGTTCAACCATGCGGTGACCAGCTCGGCCAAGCCGCCCACAAACAGCAGTCCGTTGATTTCACCTTGATGTGGTGGCCACGCTCGGTCTCCGTACATGCGCGTGGCTTCGTCCGCCACCATCTGAGCGAAGCCCCGCAGTGCTGCGCGTCGGTGGGTGCGCAGAGGTTCGGACGCGGCGGATTCGATCATCGCAACACGTCCCTTGCGTGGATCTTCGGTGAGGATGGTGACGAACGACGCGATGGCATTTCGTACGCGTTGTTCGATCGTCCCAGTGCTCGCTCGAAGCGCATCCAGTCCGGCCTGACGGACCTCGTCGGCGATGCCGTCCAGGATCTTCTGTAGGAGTTCGTCTCTGCTGGTGAAACTTTCGTAGAAGTATCGCTCCGTCAACTTGGCGTGCGCGCAGATGGCGGTCATGGTGGCGCCGCCCTTGCCTGTGGCTGCAAACACGTCCAATCCCGCCTCGAGCAGACTCTCGCGGCGCAGTGCTGCACGTTGGTCGCCGCTCAGGCCAGCGTATCGACGGGGCGTAGGGGGAGTCATGGATCGATATTGACAGACGTGATCTCGATGTCGCAGACTACGCTCATCTGACAGGACGCGCTGTCAGATGAGACGGGAGTTGAGGTTCGTCATGTCCAAGATCCTGGCCGTTCCACCCGCACAGTCGCAGTTGCAACCGGTCTCGGGGCGATCGGGGCTGCCCGGCGTCGGGCACGTACTCGAATACATCCGAGATCCACTCGCATTGATGCAAAAGAACTGGGACCGTTACGGCGAGGTCTCCTGGTTCTCGATGGTCGGTCGGCGTTGGGTCGCAGTCCTCGGACCCGACGCATGCCAGGAAGTGCTGCAGAACAAAGATCGGGCATTCGTCAACGGTGACGGCTGGTCGGTGCTGATCGGCCCCTTCTTTCACGGTGGCCTCATGCTTCTCGATTCGGAAGAACATCTACGACACCGTCGAATCATGCAGCAAGCCTTCACCCGATCGCGCCTCGAGAATACCGTCGACGTTCTCAACCCGGCGATCGATTCGGCGCTCGACGCCTGGACTCCCGCCGACGGATTCCGCGCCTACACGGCGCTCAAGACGCTCACTCTCGATCTCGCCACCGACATTTTCATGGGTGGCGCGGAAGGGTCTACCGAGAGCGAGATTTCCTCGGTGAAAAAGGCTTTCGTCGATTGCGTGCAGGCGGCAACCTCAGTGGTCCGCTATCCGGTCCCGGGGACCAGGTGGAAGCGAGGACTAGACGGACGCCGAGTCCTGGAAGACTTCTTCCGGCAATACCTACCGGCGCGTCGATCACACGAAACGGACGACCTGTTCTCCGTGCTCTGTCACATCGAATCCGAAGCAGGACAACGCTTCAGCGACGAAGAGGTGGTCGATCACATGATCTTCCTCCTGATGGCCGCGCACGACACCTCCACGATCACCATCTCCACGATGATGCAGTACCTGGGTCAACACCCGCAGTGGCAGGACAGATGCCGGGCGGAGTCGCTCGCGTTGGGGACCCCGGCGCCGAGTTATGCCGATCTCGACGGACTGGACAGCCTCGATCTGGTCATGAAGGAATGCCTCCGGATCGTCTCTCCGGTGCCGGTCATGGCGCGCCGAGCGGTTCACGACACCCAGGTGCAAGGGCACTTCGTGCCTGCGGGAACCTACGCGGCGGTAGTGCCACATTTCACCCACCACATGTCGCAGTACTGGCCCGAACCCGAGCGTTTCGATCCCGAACGCTTCGCGGAACATCGACGTGAAGACAAGGTGCACCGATATGCCTGGGAGCCCTTCGGTGGTGGCGTGCACAAATGCCTCGGAATGCACTTCGCCGGCGCCGAGATCAAAGCAATCATGCATCACCTCCTCCTGCGCTTCGACTGGCACGTCGACGCCGACTACGTCGCCCCACTCAACTTCACGTCCTTGCCGTTCCCCTCAGACGGACAACCTGTCGACCTGCGTTTGCTCGCTACTTCTTGAGGCAAACTGGGGTGGTCTGGCGGACCCTCTAGCTTTAGCTGGGAGTCCGAGCCCTTGTGTGGGCACGCCGCCACGTTCGCCGGCTACACCGGCACCGCCCCGATCGAGGCGTTCTCCGGCGACGTCGTGCGCCACCGTCTTTCCCGCGCCGGAGACCGGCAACCGAACTGCGCCCTGCACACCATGGCTATTACGCAGATCGGTCGAGACACACCCGGCCGCGCGTTATTGCCAAACGGAAACGCGCCGCCGGAAAGAGTCACAGGGAAGCGTTGCGCTGCTGGAAGAGGCGGCTCTCGGACGTCGCCTGTCGGCAGCTTCTCCGCGACTCGGCGACAGAGTTGGCGGCAGACCCGGGAGGACACTTGGGGGCGGCTCTATCGCCCTGCGCGGCAGGCTGACACCCCGCACACCGGACCAGTCACTTCCCTGACCCACCAAATTCCACCCTACAACCGGAGCCACAGGTTCGGCTTTGACACAGAGAGCGGGACCACCTCATCGGGTAGTAGGACCGCCAGCGCCGATCCCCATGCCCTCGGCCCGATGTCCGATCAGTTGCCGGCGCGGTGTCCGGAACGTCTGGGCCGCTGCCGTTCCCGGGAGGCACCTGCCGATGACGGTGTGCCGCAACTGGGTGTGGCGGGCCTTCGGCGACCCGGCCGCCGCCAACTTCTCGCCCATCAAGTCGGGACCGCTACTCAAACACGAGGTGCTCTGGGAGACGGGAGCCGGCCTGGCAACCTCGATAGATCCTGCTCGTTGTGGTTCTCATACTGAGCTCGCGGGCGGCTGGGCGGTCATTCTCCGGTGATACCGACCCAGCCTCGAGCGATGCAGGTGCTACTCACCTGTGAAGGAACCCGGACGCTTCTCCAAGAACGCGCTGACGGCCTCCCGGTGGTCGGCGGTGTGATGGGACAGCGGTTGCATGGCAGCGGACAACTCGAGCAAACTATCGAGACTCAGATGCTGGGATTCACGCAAAAGCTTCTTTGCCATCCGCACCGAGTTCGGCGGATTGACCGCTACGCGCTCCGCCAGCCCGCGCGCCTCGTCGAGCAGCTGCTCCGGGGCGACGACCCGGGAGACCAGCCCCCATTCCAGTGCAGTCGCCGCGTCGACGCGGTCCCCGGTCAACGTCATCTCGGCAGCGCGAGCCGCGCCGATCGCGCGTGGCAGCAACCACGCTCCACCGTCCCCGGGAATAATGCCCAGCTTGACGAAACTTTCTGCGAAGAAGGCTGTGTCGGAGGCGATCCGCATGTCACACATGAGCGCGAGATCGCAGCCGGCGCCCACTGCGGGGCCGTTCACCGCCGCAATCAGGGGGACGTCGCAGTTGTACATCGCCCGAGGTATACGTTGAATTCCCTTCCGATAGCCCTCGCGCTGCTGGTGAGGCTTGCCTCCGAAGAGCCCGCGGCCTTCCGCCATGTCCTTCACGTTACCGCCGGCCGAGAACGCGGAACCGGCGCCCGTCACGATGACTGCTCTGGTCTCATGGCTGGCATTGACAGCGGCCACGCACGCTACGAGCGCGTCGATCACGTCCTCACCGGAGATCGGGTTGCGTTCTTCGGGCAGATTGATTGTCCAGGTCTCGATAACACCGTCGCGCTGGACGAGAACGGGATCATCCATGAAAGTTGCTCCTTGTGTGAGGGTCAATCAGTCACGATGACTGACTTATAGTTGTTGGTCCCGACTTCGGCTGCCGTCCGCAGATTGTTCAGTATCGGCACGGCCGAGATCTCGGAATCAAGGACGGCAACGCCGACTACGCCGTTTCCGCAACATTTGATGGCATCGACGAGTTTCGCGCGTAAATGACACATCCCGACCACGTGAGGTTTGCCGAGGAGTTCGTCTCGGCGATGGCTGAGACCTACTCATCGGTTCAGGTCGAATCTCCTCCTAGATCCAGGCCGCAGTGGCAGTCCGCCGAGTCGACGTGGTGCCCTACGCTCAGCAGGTGAGCGGAGGGCACCACGTCCAGTTGATCGGGGCGCCGACGTTCAGTGAGAACGGAGGGTGGGTTCCGGCCTCTCGCGCGACCGAGGTGGCCGAACGAGAAGTCGGAGTCGCTCGCCGAACGTCAGTCAGGCCGGCTTCGAGGCTCGTTCGGTCAGAGTCTCACCGCCGATGGCCCAATCGTCCTTCGACACTTCTTCGATCGTCACCCAGACACTTGCCGGTTTCGCTCCTGTCGCATCCACGTATGCAGCGGTCAGCTTTTTCAATAGCTCGCGCTTCGCTTCGGCGGATTGGCCGGGGGTCTGGGTCACATGCAACAGCGGCATAGCGTGCTCCTTGAGGGTTTTTGTTGGGAAAGGCACTCGACAAACCACTTCGCTAATCGAGATCAGTTGATCGGCGGGAACCGTGCCACGGCCAAGGGTAACAGCCTTGAGTATCGATTAAAAAGGTTGGGGTGCAACGAATATGATGATACAGGGTTGGTGTGTCGTGTCACTTTAGCTTGCAGTCAAGTAAGTGTCAGATAGCCATTCTTCATTGTGGATAAGACCATCTTCTCCGGGGCCTTCAGGGTTGATGGGCGAAAGCGCGCGGTACGAACATGAGTTGTCTGAGCAATTGTGAAACACCATTACGAGATTGGGCGTGAATCTATGATCGAACTCGATCGCGACTGGCCGCGGCTCCACGTGGTGGCCTCGACCGCCCCGCCGCACTGCGCGACGACGCCGAGGCGCTGCGGGAGGGGTGGCCGACGGCGCGACTTCTGCGAGTCAACGGGCTCGGGCAGGTTCGTCTCACGGAGAAGCATGTGCTGCTGGAACCGGGCTCCGACCGCTACTTCGAGCCTCCCGAGCATGCGGTGCTGCTCGGTGTCTTCGACGGGGACCACGAATGGGCAGTGCGGGGCGACGAAGGTTTCAATGATCGCTTACCTTCCAGGCCGGTGCGATGGCTCGCTTGGATCGAGTTGGACAAGGCGTTCGCGCTGTGGGGCGGACCCCCGCTGGTGTTGCGGATGGACAACGGACCGGAGTTCGTATCCACTGTGCTGCAACAGTTCTGCCGATCGGATCGGTACCTGTTAGATCTCGCCAGGGACACCGTGGAACAACGGACACATCGAATCCTTATACAACCGACTGCGGAAGGAATGCCTCAACCGCAATCACTGGACGAGTCAGCTCGAAGCGAGGGTCGTGATCGGAGACTTCAAGGACGCTAGGACCGTTCGGGCGGCGACCATGTCAGTGAAGCCCACCGACCTTGCGAGCTCACCGGTGAGGGCCCGCATTGGGGAACGGTGCCAGCGGGCTCCCCTCGTCGAGTAATCGGCCCCGCTACTCCGGCAATACCCCGGAGCCGCGTAGACACGCAACCTCGTTCTCGGAAAGTCCGAGCTCGGCGAGAACAGCGTCGGTGTCGGCGCCGCGGTGGCGAGGGCCGAATCGCACCGAACCGGGGGACTCGGACAGCTTTACTGGTACGCCGATGCCTCGGTACCCGTCGCATTCGATCACCATCTTTCGGTGCCGCACCTGCGGAAGGTTGAGTGCCTCCCCGACGTTGTTCACGGCCCCCGAGGGAACACCGGCCAGTCGAAGTGCGGCGGCCAGGGCCTCGCGCTGCCAACCGCCGATGAGTCCGCCGAGGACCTTGCGCAGCTGTACTGCGTTCGCCATACGATCGGTATTCGTCGTGAACCGTGGGTCCTCGGCGAGCCCGGGCGCGTCCAACGCGTTGGCGAGCGACCGGAACTGCCGGTCGTTGCCGGCACCAATGAAGAACGGTCCGTCACTGCAGATGAACGTCTCGTAAGGACAGATGGTGGGATGGGCGACGCCGGTGCGTTCCGGCGCGACGCCGGTAGCGAACCATTTGCCGGCGTGTGGGTGCAGGATCGACACCGCGCTGTCGAGCAGCGCGAGGTCGACAAGCTGCCCGCGCCCGGTCTCGCGCCGCACGTGCAGCGCCATGAGGATGCCGTTCATCGCATTGAGGCCGGTGATGATATCCACCAGCGGGATCCCGATCCGCATCGCCTCGCCGTCAGCTTCGCCGTTGATACTCATCAGCCCGGACAGTGCCTGAAGCACTGCGTCGTACCCGGGCGCGCCACCAAGCGGCCCGTCGGTACCGTACCCGGTGATCCGGCAGTGTACGAGGCGCGGGAACTCCGCGGCGAGTACTTCGTCGCCCAGGCCCCACCTCTCGAGCGTCCCGGCCTTGAAATTCTCGATCACGACGTCGGCCTCGGCGAGCATTCGGCGCAGGAGTTGCTGTCCTTCCTCGATTCGTAGGTCGACGCTGATGTTGCGCTTGTTGCGGTTGAGCCCGTCGAAGTACGTGCTGTGGTCTTCTCTGACGAACGGCGGGCCCCAACCGCGGGTTTCGTCGCCGGCTGGTGGCTCTACTTTCGTTACGTCCGCACCGTGGTCAGCGAGCATCTGCCCGCACAGTGGTCCGGCGAGCACCCGCGACAGGTCGACGACGCGAATGTCTGTGAGCGCGCCAGTCCGCGGAGGCAGCGCGGCTGAATTGGAAGAGGCGTCCCAGGCGTCGGCCGAAAGGGCGTTGACTGTCGAGTTGGTCATGGCTGCTCATTCTGGTGGGTATTGAAGGGTCGGGCCGGCCGAGGGGGAAGGTAAATCATGACGCCTCTAGGCATCCAATTGAACAGGGAGTGGGGTCGGAAGGCTCCGAGGCGACTAGACATAGATGGACCTGTATTCAAGATAGTAATCCAGCGCCTCAGGGCCGAATTCTCGCCCAATTCCGCTGTGCTTCACGCCACCGAAGGGGGAGCCCATGTCCATCGAAAAATAATTGATCCCCATTGTGCCAGACCTGATACGTGACGCGATATCTAGGCCATGCTCGTGATCCTCAGTAAAGACGACCCCGCCCAAACCGAAGACGGTGTCATTTGCGATACGAACGGCCTCATCCTCGGACTCGTACGGGATAACGGAGATGACAGGACCGAATATCTCCTCCTGCGCCAGTCGACTGTTATTGTCCACGCCTCCAAAAATAGTAGGCGAAACAAACCACCCTCGCGTTAGGCCATCAGGCGGCTCGGCGCCGCCACGGACAAGCTGGAATCCCTCAGACTCCCCAAGCCGGATATAGTTTCTAACTCGCTCTCGGTGTTGATCGCTCACCATCGGGCCCAAAGTGACCGCGTCGTCAAGCGGGTCCCCCATCGCCAGATCATCCACATAGGCAGCCAGGACATCTAGAACTTCCCGGGAACGACTATGGGGAACCAAGATACGGGAGTTTGTGGTGCACGTCTGCCCCCCGTTCTTGAACACAGCGTCGTCCAGGCTCCTAGCGAAGACATCCAGATCCGCATCAGGGAGCACAACGGCCGCCGACTTGCCACCGAGCTCGAGCGATACCCTCTTAAGGGACCGGCCTGCCGCCTCGCCTATCGCCTGCCCTGCAGCCGTTGACCCGGTAAATGCAATCTTGTCCACACCCGGATGAGCCACAAGGGCCTCGCCCGCGCGGACGCCACCAGCAACAATGTTGAGGACTCCAGGCGGCAGACCTGCATCTTCCGCTGCTTCCCCGAGCACGTAGGCGTCAAGCGCAGTTTCGGGGGCTGGTTTCAAAACGATAGTGCACCCAGCGGCGAGAGCAGGAGCGATCTTGGCCATAGCCAGCAACTGAGGATAGTTCCACGCAACGATTGCACCAACAACACCGACTGGCTCTTGCCGCACAATGGTGTGCCCCTTCTTGCTGGGGCGGCGAGTCTCAAAAGGCCGTGCCTCGGCGAGCTCAGCCATTGAACGCAGTATCGCTACCGGGGCCGCAGCGTTACTGATAATCGATAAAGGCCTAATCATGCCATTCTGCTGACTGACCAAGCGCGCGGTGGATTCTCCTCGGCGCTCGAGGCTATCGGCGAACCGCCGCATAGTCTCGGCCCGTTCGTGCGGGGTGGAACGCCCCCAGGGGCCGTTGTCGAGTGCCGCCCGCGCGGCCAAAACAGCTTCGTCAATCTCCGAAGGACCACCCATTGCGGCAACGCCCAGCGGCCGCTCGGTTGCTGCTTCTGCAATAGTAAATAATTCTGGGTCGACAGCTTCTCGCCACTGACCGTTAATATAAAACTGTCTGCGGTCGGCGCCACCGGCTGGGGGCATAATGTAACCTCTCTAAAGTGGTCATATACCTTGTCTTCCAAGGTTGCTTGCGAAAGACGATTACGGTCAATACGCTGCGGCAGCCAAACGAAGGGCAAAGCGCTGGAGCGTCTACAGTTGAAGCGAATGACTAGATGACTGCTCGGCACCGTACCGATCGGACCGTCTCGGGCCCGATCGAACTCCGTACGGACGGCCCACATCTAGGGAGATCAGGCCGGCCTACTGTGCGACGCCACGTCGATTCACCTGCGCGGTGCGGACGGTGCCTTGTGACTTACCTTCACCGAACTGCTCGAGAGTGGTCGCATTGCAAAACATGTACAGCACATCCAGGTCTGATCCGCCGAACGTGCACGCAACAGCCCAGGCGTCAGGCACCAGAACGGAATCGGTGATCTCGCCGCTCTCCTCAACGCGATAGAAGCCGCTCTCCGGACCGTTGGTCAGGCCATTGCCGAACCAGACGCCACCTTCGGTGTCCAGTGCAATCCCGTCAGGGTGCATGCTCTCGTCGAGTTGTGCCCACACTCGGAAATTAGTCAAAGAACCATCGGCGTTTACGTCAAAAGCATCAATCCGGTGACCGAAAGTCTCCGCGAGGAGCAAAGTTCGACCGTCCGCACTAAGAGCAGCTCCGTTCGGGAATGTCGCATCGCCTTCAACTCTGCTTACGTTGCCCTCGGGTGTTACGTGGGCCAAAGTTGTTGCCTTCGGATCCTCAGCCCCGAGGTCAAAGCCAAAGTTACCAATGTAGGCATGTCCGGACGGCGATACCAGCATGTCGTTTGCCATTCCGCGGGCGATATGCGCGATATCGGCGTACTCGCTGACGGATCCGTCGGACGCGATTCGCACAACCTTCTTCTTCGTCGGATCCAAGAGGACCACTAAGACCGATCCATCCTGTAGGAAACCGAGCCCAGACGGTGACTCTTCGAGCGTCGCGAATGCAGTGTGGCTGCCGTCCTCTTCGAAATGAAGGACGTGCTTGCCAAAAAAGTCGCTGGCCCATAGTCGACCATCGTGCCAGCGTGGTGCTTCGAGGTAGCCATGCCCACTGGATATTGTCTGCAGTGAATGGTTCTTCATTGCCTGTCCTTTCGGTGGTAGACCTAGGCGCTAGTCACGCCTCAAATTGCACTACGGTGTATTTCGCCGCGAACTTGGAGAGCAGCTCCTTTGCGCGAATATGAGCAGGATGCACGTCGTACTCGGCATAGCCTGTTGGATCATGAAACGCAGCGGAAATCCCGTAGTCGCTGCTCACGTCGCGCGAACTGATGTCTCTTCCATGAGCGTAGGCATGTAGCAGTTCTGCACATTCGGCGGACAGCTGATCAAGCGCAATTGCGAAAGCCGATATATTCGAGTCATCGATCGGCCGGGTCCATGATATAGCGACCAAGTGATGAAAAGTCATGACACGGTCAGCCCATCGGTATATCCGGACTCCTTTTCCTTCTGCCAGAACTGCAAGTATGTCGGCACGCCGTTTAGATACTGCAGCATCTGCATTTTCTTGCCCGGAATGTTGCCCCCGTTATACCAAGACTTCGCCCGATTGAATAGCGCCGTGTCGTCGGTCTCGTTGATGTGCGCGGTCCAAGCTTTGTCCGCTTCAACTGTCGATTCGAAACGGGTGAGTCCGTTTGACCGAAGAAATTCGAAAAAGTCGACCATGACCTCGCCCTGAAGCTCGGCGTTCGTGGACCCGTTCGCAAATGCAGCAGGACTCTGGGGGCCGTAGACGAAAATGGCGTTCGGGAACCCGGCTGTGACTGCTCCGAGGTACGCGTCTACGCCCTGGCTCCATTTGTCACGTAAAGTGACGCCATTCGCGTTCTGAACGTCGATCGAGGTTAGTGCGCCGGTGTTGTTGTTGAAGCCTGTAGCGAGAACGATAATGTCAAACTCGCCGTGCTCGACTCCGTCGGCTGTGCGAATCCCAGTTTCGGTGAATCCGACGATCGGGGTCTCTTTGGTGGAGACAAGAGAGACGTTCGTCTGATTCATCACCTCATAATAGTTTTGATGGAGGGCCGGCCGCTTGGCTCCGAAGGGATGAGGGGCGATTTCTGGGACCAGCAGCTCTGCTTTGACTGGGTCTTTGATCTGGGGCTTGATCTTGTTCTTCCAGAACTCATATGTCAGCGCATTTGTTTTGTCATTGAATAGATAGTCCGAGAAATTTCCCAGCCAGAATGCGAATCCGCCCTGATTCCATAGGCGCTCAAAGACAGCATTGCGCTCGTCCTCTGGGGTTTCGACACCGCTCCGGGGGTCAAAGTCGTAGTCGATCGCTGCGTGGGTTTCGCGACATTTCGCGGCAACCTCGGGCATTTTGTTCTTGAGGGCGGCTTGTTCCTCATCATCCAAGTACTTCTGTTGCATAGGCAACGAAATATTCGGAGTGCGCTGGAAAACCGTGAGGTTTTCGACTACTGGGCCTGCTTCCTGCACTACCTGAACAGCGCTTGCGCCAGTTCCGATAATCGCGACGCGCTTTCCCGTCATGTCCAGATCGGAACGCCATCGGGCGGTGTGAACCAGTTCTCCTTGGTACGCATCCATATCTGGGATGGATGGTGTGTAGGGTTCCGTGGTCGACCCTGTCGCGAACACCACAAACCTTGCCCGGAAAGTGGCTCCGTCCTGTGTTTCGAGGTTCCACATCCGCTGCTCTTCGTCGAACGTCGCGCCCACGACCTTAGTGTTGAATCGACTGTCCTTGCTCAGGTCCAGTTTGGAATCAACATAATTGAAATAGCTACGCATTTCCTCATGATCGGGGTACATCTGCGAGAAGTCCCAATCCTTCCAGAGGTATTCGTCAGTGAACTGATATACCGGTGCGTGGCTGTCCACCCTTGCTCCCGGATAGCGATTGAGGCTCCATGCCCCGCCGAAACCGCCACTGGCTTCAAGGAGGATCACAGAGAATCCCCGGTCCCGAAGATGGCGTAGCTGATAGATGCCACCGAAACCACCACCGACAACGATGACGTCATAGGTAGGTGTTTCCGCAGACTGTGCCAGGTCGTTCTTTGGAGCGTGGATTGCGGTCATCGATTTGGACCTTTCGAACGCTGAGATGGGGCAGGGTTGCCGCTCGCTGTAGCCCTCTGATCGGAGGTGATTAGAGGACCGAACGAGCTGGAGGGGAGCGAGACCTGGAACCTGTGTGACTGCGACCAAGTCTCGCTTGGGATGTGGTGTACACCATAGGCTTCAGCCTTCAAGTCCGCAACTAAAGAGAATAATTCATAACTACGTAAAACACGGACGCTTCAGTAGTGTTTTGCTGCGTTGGCCGCGCGGCGCGGGCGGGCGATGGCTGGAGCGGCGAGCACGATGGTCGGGTACGCCTCGATCGACTCGCGGGTGCGGTGGAAGACCGGTCAGGCCTTCAGTTCGGACTTGGCGAGGCGGAAGAACTGCTCGACTTTCCGCAGGGTGTGATAGGCGGCCACGACCGCCTTTCCGACCATCGCGGTCGGCTCGATGTCGGTGACGTAGCCCTTGTGGCCGGCGGACTGGCGGGCCCGCTCGATTGATGCCTCATCCAGGATGACGCTCTGTCCGGTGACCTTGACGGATCGTTACCTTCGTAGTGGTTCTGCCCGGTCGCCTACGCACTGGGTGCGGTCGATCTGCGCGTTAGTGGTGCGCCGGTCGCGTTGGCGCGCTGCCACTTTTAGTGCCACACCACCCTGCGGTCGCGCCGGTCAGGGCCCTGGCCCATCGAGCGGGTCAGCTCCGCGGTGTCACCTTCGGCGATAGTGTTACCGCGGCGGCCGAAGTGATCCTCGAGTTCCCTGGTGGCCTTGGAGGTTCGGGAGGCGACGATGAACGACAGCCCCGCAGGTTGGCGTTGATCGTGTTTCGGGGGGGTGCCTGGACGCCGATGTCTTCGAGCGCCCGGTCGTGTCGAGTTTGCTGTTCGGCTCGATCAGTCCGGGCGCACACTAGCGACTTTGAATGTCTCATCGCCGATCTCATCGAACCCCAGCGCCTAGTACGTCCCGGCCAGGTCGGCCCACAGGACCTCGCTGGAGCGCGAGCGCACCACCGCATCCCCGCCGCGCGGGCCTGCGACTCCGGCTCCAGCTCGAGACGCGTCTGATCAGCGTCGATCCTGCCCCTGGTCACCGCCATCAACGTCGTGAGATCGCCCTCGGTATGAGCGAACCCGATGTGCTCGACTAACCTGCGGGTCGCCTCGCCCCGCGCGTTCTTCGCCGCACCGGGAACGACCTCAGTGGCACGAAGCTCTCCTGTTGGGGGAGCCCCAGCACCAGCCGTTGGAGTCACTGCTCTCGAGCTGTCGGCCGCTCTGTGGGCGCTCGCGCATCACACCGAGGTCCACCGGGCAAACGCGCCGGCAAGTATCAGGGGCGTCGACACGAGAGATCGCGTTCGTCCTACGTGTGTGAGAACGTTCGTGCACTCGGCATTCGCACGGAGTCGCGCGCCTAGCGGTCAGCGAAAGCCCCACTCCTCGGCGTGCCGGAGACAGATCTTAGCGAGCTCGTCGCGCCGCTCTATGATCGTCTCGCGAACGCCGACCACACCGAGTGTGGCGATGGTTCGGCCGCGTTCCCGGAGAGCCACCGACACGCCGTCACCGCGTTCGACAGCCACGCCCGGGGCTGCACACACGCCGGTGGCCCGTAGTGCCTCGAGGGCGTAGAGGAACTGCTCGATGTAGTCGGCGTCGGCCACCGGGCGGGAGTTGAGGTAGGCCCAGATGTCGCGCTGCTCGCGGTCGGCCAGTAGCAGCCACCCCGCGGACGTGCGCAGCAGGGAGCGCCGCAGGCGGTTCTCCGCCAGGTACGCGTACTCCGGTTCAGAGGAGACGTGGTCAACGTAGAACAGGTCGTCGCCCACCGAGGTGGACAGCGCGATGGTCAGTCCGGCCTCGGCGTGCACTTGCTGGAGCTGTTCGTGACTTATCGACGTGACCGGGGGGCGTCCCGCGATGACGTTGAGCAGGTAGGGCGCTGTACCGAGGGTGTAGATACGGTCGCGCTCGTCGAGGTAGCCGACGGCGACGAGACCGTTGAGCAGCCCATGCACCGAACTCACTGGGGCGTTGAGAGCCTTTGCCACGGCCGTGAGGGTGAGACCGGCACCGGAGCGGGCGACGAGCTCGAGGATTGCCGCGACCCGGTCGATCATGCGATGGCGGGGACGCTCGGGAACCTGCTCGAAAGGTACGGCTCCGGCGGCCGGAGAAGTTTCCGTCATTGCGAAAGCGTAGCAATGGCATCCGAGCTCAATAGATAGCGTATATACGTAGTCTGCTTCGCTATTGTGTATCTCTGGCGTTTCTGGGACACTTTCCAAGTGATGCGGGGCATCCTCCGCGGCAGGGCGACCCCGCGGTCTGGACTGACCCTTGATTTGACTGTGCGCACTCCCCGAACAGCGGCACAGTCGACCCCGATCGCCCGGGCGCCGCCCGGGCAGGACTCATCAGGAGGTCCCATGAGTTCGACTCTCGCGCCACCTACCACGGTGGCGACCGATGAGATGAACGCCCTGCGTGCCGAGGTACGCGCGTTTCTCGCCGAGGAGGTCGACGCCGGGCGGCTCATACCCTGGATCGACACCTGGCTCACCCGCTGGGACGAGGACTTCACCCGACGCCTCGCCGAACGCGGCTGGGTCGGGATGACGATCCCCACGGAGTTCGGTGGCCGCGGCCGAACCCACCTCGAGCGCTTCGTCGTCACCGAGGAACTGCTCTCCGTGGGCGCCCCCGTCGCCGCGCAGTGGGTCGCCGACCGACAGATCGCCCCGTCCCTGCTTCGCTACGGTACCGAGGAGCAGAAGCACGAGTACCTGCCCCGCATCGCCGCCGGCGAGTGCTGCTTCGGCATCGGCATGTCCGAACCGGACTCCGGCTCCGACCTGGCCAGTGTCCGCACCAAGGGCGTTCAGGTCGACGGCGGCTGGCGGATCACCGGGACCAAGGTGTGGACCTCCGGGGCCCAGCACGCGGAGGCCTTCATCGCGCTGTGCCGCACCGAACCGCTCGACCCCTCGCACCGTCACGCGGGTCTGAGTCAGTTCATCGTCGACCTGCGCAGCGAGGGCGTCACCATCCGGCCGATCGTCTCCCTCTCGGGGGACCACCACTTCAACGAGGTCGTCCTCGAGGACGTTTTCGTGGCGGACTCAATGGTCTTCGGCACCCTCGGTAACGGTTGGGAACAGGTCAACTCCGAGCTCGCCTTCGAGCGCAGCGGCCCTGAACGGTTCCTCTCCTCGTTCCGCCTGTTCGCCGCGGAGATCGGTGCGATCTCCACCGGAGCCCTGCCCGAGCGCAGCGACCTCGGCCGGACCGTGGCCCGGATGGCCGGACTGCACAACCTCAGCCAGAACATCGCCGGCGCGTTGCAGCGCGGTGAACCCGCCGACACCCCGGCAGCCCTCGTCAAGCTGCTCGGCACCGCCACCGAGGGTGACATCGTCGACACCGCCTCCACCCGGCTCGGCGACGAGCTGGCACCCGGTTTCGCCGGCACGAACGGCACCGCCGCGGTCGCCGAGATCCACGGCCTGCTGCGCGCGGGCCTCCACCAGCGCCCGGGCTTCACGCTCCGCGGCGGCACCAACGAGATTCTGCGCGGCGTCATCGCGCGGGGACTGGGGATGCGCTGATGACCACCGCCACGACCGTCGACCTCTCCGTCGACGAGGACCTGCAGGCGATGCTCTCCGACGTCGTCTCCGGTTTCTCCGGCCCCGACGTCCGGCCCGACGCCGACGCCGTGTGGTCGACACTGCGGGAGGTCGGCGTCGCCCGGCTCACCGCGCCCGAGGACGCCGGGGGCAGCGGAGCCGGCTGGGCCGAAGCCGCCGCGCTCCTGCGCACCGCGGCTTCCGCCGGTGTGGCCGTCCCGTACGCCGAGACTGACCTGCTGGCCGGGCCGCTCCGGCGCGCCGCCGGGATCGACGACTCGTCCGACTCCACCGCCACCGTCGCGCTGCTCGATTCCTCGGGGACCGCGCACGGTGTCCCGTGGGCCGGTGCCACCGCCACCGTCGTGTGCGTGCGCCCCGCCGGCGATACCCACGAGCTCGCGGACGTGCCAACCGACCGGTTGACGATCACTACCATTGAGGGCATCTCGGCAGTGCCGACCGGCTCTGTCACCGTCGGTGAGGGCATCTCCTGGTCACCCGTATCCACCGCGGCCGTCGAGGCGTACGTCCTGCGCGGCGCGCTCGCCCGCGCATTGCAGTGCGTCGGCGCGATGGACGGCATGCTCGCCTCGGCGATTGAGCACACCACCGCCCGCAGCCAGTTCGGTCGCGCCCTGGCGAAGTTCCAGTCCGTGCAGAACCTCGTCGTCGACATCGCCGCCGAGTCCGTGCTGGCCCGCGCTGCCGTGGACACCGCGCTCGCCGACGCCCTCACCGACGACCTCGACGGCGAGCTGTCCCAGTTCCGCGTTGCGGTCGCGCGCAGCGTCGTTTCGCAGGCCCTGGCCGTGGCGGTGCGCAACGTCCACCAGGTGCACGGCGCGATCGGGACCACCCACGAGCACACCCTGCACCGGGTCACCCTTCCCGCCCTGCAGTGGCGCGGCGAGTTCGGGTCACCGGCGTTCTGGGAGGGGTTCCTCTCCCGCGCGGCCATTGTCGGCGGCATGGACGGCGCGTGGCCGATGGTCGCCGAGGGCGCCCGCGTCGAGGGCGCCGCGAGCCGGTACCTCGACGCCGTGATCGCAAGGTCCGTGTCATGAAAACGGAACCGCCACGATCTCCTCCGCAGCCGAGCCTTCAGCTCCCTACTCGAGGCCGAACACAGAAGCCGACCACAGCCGACACCCTCACACCTCCGCCCAACCCGCCCACACCGAACCGATCCACCACCGCGGCAGCCGCGACATCGATCGCCGCCACCACGTCACCACACCCGGTGCCGGGGTTGCCTTCGGGATCTGCACATCGACCCCCGCGGACACGGCGACAGCGGGCTTACACGTCGAAGATCAACGACACGCCGATCAGTGGGAAAACCTCAGGCAGCAGCACGAAACTCCGGAAAGGAACCTGTGCTCGTTCCATATCCCTCGCCGCCGTCGCCGGCCCACAATCCTGGGGGTACCTCCCGCTCGCGGGGGCGATCTCGCGTTCTCCGGAAGCCGTGACGCTCGGCGGTTCGGATCGTCACCGGCGTAGCCCGGCCGTGGTGGTCAGCGGCCGCCCGGGGTACTGGGGACATGTCGTGCCGGTTCTGTGAGCCCGAGGGGGGTCATAGTGGAACGTGATGTGAACACGACGAAAGGAAGATCGTGGACCATAGCGCGCTGTTGACCGACGCCTTCGATCGCATTCAGGAGACCGTGCATTCCACGCTGGCCGATCTCCCCGCCGACGCCCTCACGTTTCGGGTGGACGCGAAGGCGAACACCATCGCCTGGCTGATCTGGCATCTGACGCGAGTGCAGGACGACCACGTCGCCGGTGTCGCGGGCACCGCGCAGGTGTGGACGTCCGGCGGGTGGGTGGAGCGCCTCGACCTCCCGTTCCCGGTTGCCGACATCGGCTACGGGCACTCCGCGGACGAGGTGGCGAAGGTGCGGACCGGCGCCGACCTCCTGCGGGGGTATCACGATGCCGTACACGACCGCACCGTCGATTACGTCCAGTCGATCGGGCCGGACGACCTCGACCGGATCGTCGACGAGAACTGGGATCCGCCAGTCACTCTCGGTGTCCGGTTGATCAGCGTCGTCTCCGACGATCTGCAGCATGCCGGGCAGGCGGCGTACGTCCGCGGCATCTACGAGCGCCGCTGAACCCGCGACGACGTCTCGTTGGCGGCGAGCCACGCCTCCACTCGCCGCCGGGAGCGTCGGCCGACGCGTTCGCGGACGGCCGGACTCACTCGGGCCGCACCGTGCAGCGTCCCGTTCCCCACCAGCGCCAGCGGAGCGAACCAGGCGGGCACGACCGGCAATCCGAGTTCTCGCATGCCGCGCTTGCCGGAGAACATCCGCTGGATGCTGAGCAGGCGCTGGCGGTTGAACCGGCGTCGCAGGGACTCTGCGTGCGGGTAGTGGAACGTGGCCCACGACTTCTGCAGTGAGTCGGCCAGCACCCTCGAGTTCTCGTCGGGGCCGGGAGCGAACATCCCGATCTGGCACATGTTGCGGCGTCCGGTGTTCTCGTCGTCGACCAGCCAGTGCTCGTCGATGCCCATCAGCCAGCCGATGTACCGCCACAGATGCATGACGTCGCGGCCCTCGTCGGCGGAGACCCACACCCCCAGCGACCGGAGTCCGACGAGGAACGTCGTCGAGAAGAGGGCGAGCGTCCCGGCCTGATCCGACTGGTTGATCGGCATGCCCCAGTCGGACACGTCCCAGCTCTCGTCCTGCAGCAGGGTCAGATTGACGAACGCGTGCATCAACCGCACGTGGACGGACAACTGCCAGCCCCGGCGGTCGCGATCCATGCCGCCGGGCAGGACGCACTCGTACCACCACCGCACGGTCTCGGCCACGCGCTGACCGGCGCCGTCCCCGACCAACCTGCCGGTGGCCACGAGTTGGCGGGAGGTGGCGGCGCTGCGGTAGCCGTTCATCAGCGAACCGGTCGCGAGCAGGTCGAGTCCGGTCATTCCGCTGCGCAGGCAGACGGCGGCCCCGTGCTCGAGGCGCCGGTCGTCGACCCACGACGGCCGACGGTCCACTGCGTCGAAGAAGGCGACCAGCGGCGGCGCCGCGTCGGGCACGCTGCCGATGCCGTCGGAGAGTGCCTGGGAGAACTGGGCCATCGTCACGGTCTTGTCGACGAGGACGGCCCGCGCCAGTGCGGCACCGATCTCGTCCTGACGGACCACCGCCCGGGCGTGAAGTTCCCGCTCCGCCGGGGTGGGCGTCGGGTCGCCGTGCACGAACCGCGACAGCGTCCGCATCGAGCGGCGACCCCACTCCGAGTCCATGTCGAACCGCCGCGGCGGCGTGAAGTCGGAGAAGCCGGGCGCCGACTCCCGGGACTGGGTTTCTGTCATTGCGGTGCACTCGATTCGGTAGTCGAGAAGGGGGGCGTCTTTGTGCCTCAGCCCCCGCTCGAGGGGCTGTGAGTTACAGTTCACCCCACCTAATCGGACGGGTACAAGTCGCATTGTGGGGCAGATCGGGAGGGTTCAGCGAATGGGCACTGGCCAGCGAAAAGACCCCTCTCAGCAGCGGTCGCAGGAGACGGTCGCGCGCATCTTGTCGGCAACTGGTCAGGTTTTGCGGGCCAAGGGGTACACCGGCTGCAGCACGAACGCCATCGCGGAGGCCGCCGGCATCTCGAAGGGGTCGGTGTACCAGTATTTCGCGAACAAGGACGAGATCATCGAGGTCCTGATCGACAAGATCATGGAGGAAACCACGGCTACGTTCGGGACGCAGCTCGAGCACGCCGTCGCGAAGGGCACGTTCCTGAAGGACGCGGCCCTGCAGTCCCAGCTTCTGGCAGTCCTGGACAGGTATCGCGACATCCTCGGTTCGCTGCTCAACGACGCGCCGCACGTGGCCCTCACCGCTCACCGTTCGGTCCGCATCGAGGAACGGTGCCGCGACCTGTTGCGTACGTATGTGACGTTGAATCCGTCCGCGATCGGTCCGGGGGTCGACCTCGACGCGCTGCTGCTGGTGCTCACCGTCAGTTACCGGGAGGTGAGCCTCGAATACCTCCGCCGTGACCTCCGCGACCGGCGAAACGAGCTGGCCACCGTCCTCTACGACATGACGATGGGCGGCCTCGCCGGGCGTGCGACACGCGGGGTGTAACGCGGAGGGGGCTTCGGGAGACATACCTAGTGAGCCCATGGCGCTGTCGGACCCCGACCCGGCAGCGTCAGGGGCCTTCTTTTTGCGCTCCTACCGCCGCCGCCCGGTCGGCGACCCGGCACCTCCAGCCACACGACCCTTTCGAGCGCGCGCAGATCGCTCTCGATCCGCCGGAACAACTGGTACACGGCGATGAAGGCGAAGATGCCGCCCAGACACAGCGCGCGCACCGTCGCGTTCACGGCGTCGCCGGTGTTTCCACCGACGAAGCTGAGTCCGGCGACCCCGATCAACGGGACGGCCGCCGCGACGGCGAGGTACCGCGGCATGCCTCGGCCGAGGGCCCGGATGTTGCGGCCGTCGCTTCCGCGCAACTCGCCGTGCGACAGCAGGATCGGGTAGAGGCACCGCACCGCGTAGAACGTCAGGATGAAGAAGGGGTAGGCGAGCGCGACCGCCCCGCACACGGCGAGGGACGCGAGGAGTTGCGTGTATGCGCCCAACGAAATCCCGCCGGCGGTGATCTCCAGGGCGACCGGGTAGGCGACGCCGGCGACGACCCACAACCCGAAGCTGACCACGACCGCGCGATGGCCGAGTCCGAGCGTCGTGGCTCGCGCCTTCTCCAGCACCTCGGAACTGTAGGTTCTGCCGTTTCGGAGTCCTCGCGGCACCGTGAGCGCGAGTCGACACCAGTAGACGATGAGCACTGCGCCCAGCGGGAATGCGATCCCGCCGATCACCAGGTGCACGAACTCGAGATCCTGCTGCGCCTCGACGGGCAGCGTCGCGATGATCAGCACCTTGTTGTAGTAGTAGTTGTATCCGGCTGCCAGCAGGTTCGGGATGCCGACGGCGGCGATCACGATCGGAAGCGCCCACCGCCACATCTTGGACCGCAGGCTTCCCGGTGCCGGGTCGACGAGATCGCGGGCGTGCGGGTCGAGGCACAGCGCGAACTGCCGTGTCAGCTTCCGGCCACTCGACCACCGGTCGTCCCGGTCGGGTGCGAGCGATTTCACCAGGATGCGCCGCAGCGCGGCGGGACAGTCCTCGGGGAGCGCGGATCGTTCCGGGTCCACGCCCCGGCGTCGGGACTCGAGAAGAGCCTGAGGCGTCGGCGGGGACGTGGTCCCGTCGTCGTCCGGGAAGGGCCGGGCCCCGGTCAGCATTTCCCACAGCATGACGCCCAACGCGAAGATGTCGCTGCGGGTGTCGAGGTCGGACGCGGTTCGGTGGGTGCCCGGGTCGATGACCTCGAGCTGTTCGGGCGACATGTACGCGACGGAGCCGCCGATGAATCCTCCGGCGCCGCGATTCTCGACGCTGTCGCTCGAACTGACGTTGAAGTCGGCCAGTTTGGGGATGCCTTCGAGTCCCAGCAGTACGTTCGCCGGTTTGATGTCGCGGTGCAGGACGCCGTGCGCCCGGGCGTAGTCGAGTGCGTCGGCGAGCCGCAACCCGATCCACGCGACCGTCTCCGGCCACGACAGTGCGGCGATCTCGTCTCGAACACTCGAATACTCGGGCCGGATCTCGCCTCTCTCCTCGAGGATCCGGTCGACCGAATCGAGCAGCAGCTGTCCGGATCGCTGCTCGGGCGGGGTCTTGCGGACCAGCCGCACCACGTCGAGGAGCGTGCCGCCGGGGACGTATTCCATGAACAGCACCCGCAGCCGGCGGTCCTCCAGCACCCGCTGGTCGTAGACGCGGACGATGTACGGGTGGTCGAGCTGCGCGAGTGTCTGCGGCTCGTTGCCGATGTTGCGGGAGATCTTCAACGCCACCCACCGCTGCATCGAACGCTGCCGGGCGAGGAACACCCGCGCGAACGCGCCATGACCGAGTTCCATCATCAGGTCGAAATCGTCGAGGCGCTCACCGACGTCGAGGTCGTCGCCCGGACCGAGTTCCGCGGTGATGGTCCGCCGGTCCATGCGGCGGTCGTGTTCGAGGAGGGTCTCGAACCGGGCCGCCTGCTGCGGATACTCGGCGACGTACTCGGCGGGATCGACGTCGGCGCCACTCTGACGGCGGACCCGGTACTCCAGGTAGACGAGTTCCGGTGGCAGTGGTTCCGCGAGCAGCTCCGGGAATTCGAGGCAGTAGTCGGCGATGCGCTTCGGGCTCCCCGACCGCAGCCACCGGTACTCGAGGTCGACCTTGATCAGCTCGATCAGCGCGGCCCGCCTGATCGCAGCCGTGTCGGGGAGATATTCGGTGAGCTCGGCCGGCGAACCGGAAGACTCCCAATCCGCGACCAGGCGCTCGACCCCGCTTTCCACGACGAACACCGATTCGGCGCCCGACGTCGTCGTCGACGGCAGCTGAGTGTCCTGACCCAGTTCGGTGGGCGGCCCAGACGCGACCGTCGAATCACTCGGCGGGCGATCGTTCATGGCGGTCCGATTCCGGGCGGTGCAGATTCCGGGAGGTGCAAAGGGGATGTACTTGCCAGGGTATTCCTGACGGTGCTTGCTGGGTACGGAACAGCGGGCCGGCCTTCACGGGTTCCCGGCGGGTCCGGAACCAGTGCGAGGGTGTTCACCCATGGCGAGCAATGATGTGGTCCTTGGTACCACCACGAACTGAACGGGCAGGTAATCACGCTCGAGGGCCTTTCATCACCTCTGATTCCGCCCCGAGCATCTCGATGGAGCCCCGCTCCACCAAGTCACATTCACGACCAACGGACCAGAACTGAGAGGTTTGCGTGTGGGGTCAGGCACTGTGTGCGTAGTCAGTTCGCTCTGGTCGCTGCGGTAGGACTGCTCGTCAGCGGAGGCGGAGCGTGCAGAGAGCGCTTGGCGTGTGCGAGTGAGCGCTGTGCGGCGGCGGTGACGGCTTCGGCGGTGAAGCCGAACTCGCGGAACAGGGTCTTGTAGTCGGCGGAGGCGCCGAAGTGCTCGATGGAGACGATTTCGCCTGCGTCGCCGAC
>NZ_JAAXPA010000036.1 GCF_012396235.1 Rhodococcus opacus
GATGGCATCCGCTCCCGACCCCGGCACCCACCGACCACCAATCAAACACGTAGCCGTCAAATCCACATCGGTCATTGTCACTATTCAAACCCTCACTACTCGAAAATCGTTGGTAGGTGCCGCCGACTCGACGCACACGTATGGACGGTTCGGCCCCGAGAAGCCGATGAGTTGCTATGACGTCGGCGTCAGTGTTCGGTCGACACCGTAGGTAACACCGAGTTCGCCGCCCACATCGTGGGCTTTGAGGCGCGGAAGCACCTCGGAGGCGAGCAGTTCGAAGTTTCGGGATGACACTTCGGGCGCCATGCCTCCGAAGGACGGTGCGATCAGGACCCCGCCCGCGTCCAGTCGATCGACATACTCGAGAATCCGGTCGACGACCTGATCCGGCGTTCCCCACACCTGGAGATCGGCGAGGAAGTCACAGAAGCCGTCGACTCCGTGCTTCTCGATGTTGCGGCTCAGCCCTGCGTAGTACTCGTAGCCTTCAATTTTCGCGAATCCGACGTTGTCGAATTCGTAGTGCTCGACGGTCGACTCGGCGTAGCGCCGGAGGTAAACATCGCGCATCTGCCGGGCCTCGGCTTCTGTCTCTCCTACTCCGACGAAGACGCAGATGATCGGCTTGGCCGGCTCCTCGCCGTTGATCTCGAGGTAACGGGCACGGTAGTCGCGCATCTCGGCTTCGGCTTTGTCCCAGGGCTTCTGCGCGATGACCATCAGCCCGACCTGCAGACTTGCCATGAGGTCGATTGATTGCGGAGACACCGCCGATGCGAAGGTGCGACCGCGGAACGACGCATACGGCGCGGGGCGCAGGTCCATGGCCGGCTGTTTGTACAGTTCGCCGTCGGCTTCGATGACGCCGGACTCGAGACCGTTCAGGATCGCTTCGGCATACTCCGCGAAGAGCCTGCGGGACTTGCCCATCTCCACCCGGAAGCCGTCGAACTCTACCCGGCCGAGTCCTCGGCCGATGCCGAGCATCGAGCGGCCGCCCGAGAGATGGTCGAGCAGGATGAAGTTCTCGGCGGTCCGAACCGGGTCCTGCCAGGGAAGAACGGACACCATCGTCCCCAGTTTGACCGTGGATGTCTTGGCCGCAAGCCATGAGAGGAACTGCGGGACATCGGGTGTCATGCCGTAAGCAGTGAAGTGATGTTCCGGCGTCCATACCGAATCGAATCCGGCGGACTCTGCCCGCAGCGCGAGATCCAGCTCGTTGCGGTAGGTCTCCGCGTCCGAGACGTTTCCGTCGATGTTCTGAAATACGAGAGTGATGCCGGTGTGCATCTCTCCTCCTTCGTCGAGTAGTTCGATCGGTCCTACCGACCGGTTGGTATGCAGTGTAGCGGCCGAAACCTCGGGGCGCCAGAGGCAAATCACCGTCGAATCAGCTGATTCGTGGGACCGCGCCCGGGATCACCCCGCGGGTCTGCCGCACAGCAGATCGGCGGCCTTCTCACCGATCATCACGGTCGCAGCATTCGTGTTGCACGAGACGATGCTCGGCATGACCGACGCATCTGCGACGCGCAACCCGCTGACGCCGCGCACCCGAAGGTGCGGATCGACCACCGCCGTCGCGTCAGTGCCCATGCGACAGGTTCCCGAAAGGTGGAAGAAGCTGCTGACACTGTCGTGTATCGCCTTCTCCAACTCCGGGCGGTCGAGGCGAAGTAGTGCGGGGGCGTCGGAAGTGCCACCCCATTCGTCGAATGCGCTCGTCTCGGCGAGTGTGTTCACCACCTCGATTCCGGCGATGAGCTGTTCGATGTCGTACGGGTCGCTGAGGTATTTCGGATCGATCAGCAGCGGCGCTTCCGGGTCGGAAGACGCCAGGCGAATGCTTCCGCGGCTTCGCGGGCGCATGTGCCCGATCCCGAAGGTGAAACTGTTCTCGGCTGGCCGTTGCCACGGCGTGTGGTAGTCGACCTGGATCTGCACGATCTGCAGCTCCGGCCGGGTCTGAGACGGGTTCGTCTTCGCGAACAGCGTCGACTCGGCGTAGTTGCCACTCGGTGGGGGCAGCTGTCGATCCGCGCGCATCCGGACTCCCGCCAGCAGGATGTGGTCCTGCAGGTTCAGGCCGACCTCCGGCGAATCGATCACCGGTTGCACGCCGACCAACTCGAGGTCTCGGACCGGTCCGACGCCCGAATGTAGCAGCAGCCGCACGGAATCGACTGCACCGGCGCACAATACAACGTCGCCGGCCGACGCGGACCGGATCGAGTGACCGTCCCAGGTGTACTCCACCCCACGACAGCGATCGCCCACGATGACGAGGCGTCGACAGATCGCCCCGGTGCGAACTGTCAGATTTGTCCGGCCGAGCGCCGGCCTGAGGTAGGCACTCGCGGTGCTCTGTCGCCGGTTCCCGCTGATCAGCAACTCATGGCACGCTGCCCCGAGTAACTCGCCACTGTTGAGGTCTGCTGCGACGGCGTGCTGCGCCTGCCGCGCGGCCTCGACGTGAGCGAGTGACAACGGGTGGGGCGAGTCGATCGGCCGCGGCGCCAGTGGTCCGCCCCGACCCCGGAATCGGGGGTCGCCGTCGGGGACGTCCTCGGAGCGCATGAAGTAGGGCAACACCGAGTCATAGTCCCAACCCTCAGCGCCCTCCGCGGCCCACGAGTCGTAGTCGACTCGGTGTCCCCGCAGGTGCGCCATGACGTTGATCGAGCCCGAGCCGCCCAGGACCTTGCCGCGGGTCGCGGGGACCGTCCGCCCGAGAGCCTTCTGCGGAACCGTCGCGTAATTCCAATCCAGCTCGCTGCCGGCCAAACTCGGCCAGGAACCTGGGTTCTCGATGTCTGGTCGTCGCTCGGAGCCGCCGGCCTCCAGGAGCAGGACCCGGACCTCAGGATCCTCGGTGAGTCGCGCGGCAAGGATGCACCCGGCGGTTCCGCCGCCGACGACGATGTAGTCGTAGGAGTCCATGATGCTCTACCGCCCGACCCCGACCGGCTGCACCGCGCCTGCCGTCACGGTATTCGCGTTCGGAACTTCACCGAGCAGTTCTGCTGACATGATCCATCCTCAATGTCGTACGGATAGAGGGGCTCTCATCGTTCTCGAGAAGGGAGCGCCGATCTCGGATATCTCGGGGAACGACCGCCTGAAGTCACTGATTCAGGCTGGAGCGCGTCCGGTGCGTGAGGCTTCTCGACAACAGAGGAACGCCTTCCAGCCAGGAAGCGCGACGCCGGCTCAACAGATAAAACGAAGTTCATCTGTGCTTACATACTAACCGGGCGGTACGTACCGTTGTGAGATGACGTTACCGCACTACGCGTCAGGGGGTCAAGAGATCGCGACGATACCGCTGGGACCGCGGTTCACCCGGATACCGCGAACCCGCCGCATCACGGTAGGCGCTAACGAGCACGGCCTCCACAAAGGGACATTCGTGGAGGCCGGGTGGTCGAGGAGTGCAGCTCAGGCGTCCGCTGGTCGCTCGATCAGTCCGTCGATGAGGATGTCGGCGTAGATGGTGCCGATTTCGCGGGGGGTTACCGAGCCCTTCAGGTCCAGCCAGACGTGTGTCCACGCCCCCATGCCGATGATCCCGAATGCCACCAGTCGTGCCGGGCCCTTCTTTCGGAACACACCCTCCTGCATGCCGCGCTCGATCACGTCGACGAAGAAGCGCTCGAACTCGTCACGCTTCTGCTGGATCTCGGCGAAGACATCCGTGGGCAGGAACTTCCGTTCCTGCATGAACACCGTGATCTCCGCCTTGTAGATCGACATCGGTTCGAGTAACGCCTCGGTGATCAGTCGTCGCAGGATCTGATCCGGACTCTGTTCCTTGTCTGCCATGACACTGCGCGCACGCCCCAGCTGATAGTTGATGAACTCGTCGTGCACCCGGTAGAGCAGGTCTTCCTTGCTCTCGAAATGGTGATAGAAGGCGCCCTTGGTCAGCTCCGCTGCATCGACGATGCTCTGGACAGACGTTGCCGCGTACCCGTTCCTCTCGAAGAGCGCAACCGCGTTCTCGAGCAGGGCACGCCGAGCCCCCTCGGGGTCGCGGACCCTACGGCCGCTCGTCTTGCCACTCGAAACCTTCGGCCTCGCCACGAAACTTCCTCCCTGGCTGTTCAGCTCGCCATTCATCGCCGAGTGCGCCATCCATCTCGAGCACTCTGCACGAAGCGGGTAGGCGCGATGCTACGGGCACGCCGGCGCACCGCACAACGCCTCACGCACTCTCGCAGTATACATCCGTACCAGTCGGCATGATATTACCGTCCGACGAACCTATCGAGAGTCTTCGGGGTCGGGGAGGTCCCGGAGGATCTGGACTGCCGTCATGGCGGTCGGCCAGCCGGAATAGAACGCGAGGTGAGTGGCGACCTCCACGAGTTCTTCGACTGTGAGGCCGTTGTCCAGTGCCGTGCGCAGATGAAAGGGAAGCTGGTCAGAGCGGTAGAGCGCGATCAAGGCAGCGACCGTGACGAGGCTTCGGTCCCGAGGTGTCAGTTCATGTCGTGTCCAGATGTCGCCGAACAGGGTGTCGTCGGTGAGTTCTGCCAGTTTCGGAGCGAACGAACCGAGTGCCGCTCGGGCAGGGCCTGGGCGTCCCGTGCTCACTGCGCCGGCGCGGTGCGCAGCGCGTTCGCCAGCGGGGCGCCTTCTCGGGACAGCCAGGTGCTGACCGTGTCCGTGAGGTGGTCGAGTTCGGAGTCCACGACGTAGAGACTCCGAGTGGGCACGACGGCACCCAGTTCGACGAGCAGCGGTCGGAGATGGACCTCGCCCGCCATCGCATGGTGTGCAGCACCGCCCACCATCACGGGCACCGCCGAGACACCGTCGAGTGAGACGGAGCCGAAACGGTCGAAGAAGCCCTTGAGTAGGCCCGTGTAGGTCGCCTTGTAGGTCGGCGAGGTCACGATGAGGATGTCGACTCCGCTGACGAGCTCCATGTCACGTTGCACCGTCGCGGAGTCGGGGTCCAGAACGGCCCCGCCGTGCATCGCCAGATCGACGACAGGGCCGACCCTGCCTCCGACCGCATCGGCAACCTGTCGGCCCACTTCCGCTGCGACGGTTGCCGTGCGTGACGCCGGCCGTGGGTTTCCGACCAGAACACCGACTGTGATATCGCTGTGCGCCATGGACTCTCCTCGATTCATCGTCAACGAGTATCGGTTCATACCTGCGATCCGACGGCCGTGAAGAAGGCCCGGCGTGCATAGGCCAAGGCATGGCAATCCTCGCGCACTCCCCCGTCGACCACGGCACCGACCACGATCGTGTGATCGCCGGCCTCGACCATCTGCTCGACCCGGCACACTGCGAACGCCGCGGTGTTCTCCGCGAGCACCGGCCCGCCCAGTCCTCCGTCCGGGGCCGACCATGCATGTCCGTCGAACTTCGAGTCCGACTTGACCGCGAAGGCCAGCGCGACGCTCTCGTGGCCGTCGGCGATGTAGTTGACGGTGAACGATCCCGACGAACGCACCGCCTGCAGGGTGTTCGACCCGTGGTCGAGGCATGCGAGGACGAGCGGGGGATCCAGGGAGACAGAGCACACCGCGGACATCGTCAAACCCTGATGCCTGCCGTCGTCACCGGTGGCGGTGACGACTGTGGCGGGGCCTGGTGCATACGCCATGATGTCCTTGAACTTGCCCAGGTCGATCATCGTTCGTTTCTCCTAGCTGGATCGGGATGACGTGGTGCGGCCCGCGGCGCGAATCGCGTCCTGGACACCGGGGTTGTACGCACTGGCTGCCTGAGCCCAGGACTCGAATCCCACCGTCACGTCAAAGGAATTCTCGGCGGCGAGATTCACGGCTTGTTTCATGTCACGAGCGAGTGACGGCTGCAGATCCGCGACCGAATGTGCGAGAGTCAACGCTTCTCCGAGCGGGTCATCGGCGTAGACGTCTGCGAGTCCCTCGTCATGGGCTTGCGCGCCGTCGAGTGTGCGGCCGCGGAGAACCGTGCGCAGTGCACGTCCCCGCCCCAGCCTCTCCGTCAGGAAATAGGTGCATCCGCCTCCCGGATGAAGTCCCAACTTCGCGAAGGTGGCACCGAATCTGGCGTTCGGTCCGGCGATAGTGATGTCGCATGCCAGCGCGAGATTCAACCCGGCACCGATCGCGTGACCGTTGACGGCGGACACCGTCGGATACGGAAGCTCGCGCAACCACAGGAAGCTCTCGTAGTACGACAGTTGACGGGCCCGCATGCTCGAGGGAGTCGCGCCGTTCACGCCGAAGATCGCCATGAGATCCGCCCCGGCACAGAACGAGGTCCCGGATCCGGTCACCACCAGGCACCGCGTTTCAGTGTCGGTGGACAGCTGTTCCGCCGCTTCGAGTAGCTCGAGTCGCATGTCTGGGCCGATGGCGTTCCGCTTCTCCGGATCGTCGAGTACGAGAACCCGGACGCCGTCGTCGTGCCGCTCGATGCGAATCTTGTCGAATTCTGTCATTTCCCAGTCTTTCTGCGAGGTTCCGGTCGACTCAGCCGGCATCGGGGCGTACCGCTACGGCTTCGATCTGAACGCGCAGGTTCGAGGCGATACCGAGAACGAATGTCGACCGCGCCGGGTACGGTCCCTCACCGAAAGCGCCCTTGTACGCATCGAGGAACTCGAAGCGATATGCCTCGTCTTGCAGGTAACAGGTGGTCTTGACGACGTCGCGCAGGGTGAGGCCTGCGTCCGCCAAGATTCTGGCGACGTTCTCGAGGCAGATCCGGGTCTCGTCGGCGATCGACTCCGCCTCCGGACGTCTCGCCATGGTCTCAGGGTCGATCGCCAGGCCCGCGGCATAGACGAACACGTCGGTCGCGGTACCGGACGACAGCCCCTGCGGACTGAAATCTCCCAGGTCGGCTGGATTCAAGTAGTCGATCATTTCGACCTCGTCTTTCGTTTGTACGATTCGGTTGCAGTGATCACGCATTGCGTAGATCGACGGTCCGGGTCTCACCGAGTGCGCTCACAGAAAGCGCGGCCACGATGCACAGCGCGGAGATCATCACGGAAACCGCGATGCTGCCCGGGCCTCCCGGCGCGATGAAGGTTGCAGCGAGGAGCGGGCCGAGTCCGCCACCGATCATTCCGGCAAATTGGTAGCACAGGGATACGCCCGTGTAGCGGGACGCCGTCGGGAACAGCTCCGCGAGCAGTGCGGGGACCGGGCCGTTCGCCGCCGCGTTGAGCACGGTCATGCTGATGACATACGAGAGCAGGATCAGTGGGAAGCTTCCCGACGTCACCAATGGGAACATCGCGAACGCGTGGATCGCCGTGAGCAGGGCTGCGGTGACGTAGACCGGTCGCCGGCCGTATCGGTCGGAGAGCCACGCGAACAACGGGACAGTGAGAAGCATGCCAGCCGTACCGATCATCATCGCGTTGAGCAGCGTCTGGCGCGGGATCCCGAAGTCCTTGTGCGCGTACGTCACCAGCAGTGACGTCGCCACCGCGTACGCCATGAACGGTCCGGCGTAGACGCCGATTCCGAGCAGCACGCGACCCCGGCGTTCCCGAAGTAGCGCGAACAGCGGCGCGCGGCGCGGCTCCTCTTCGCTACGCTCCTTCTTCTCGGCCAGCAGGACGGGACTCTCGCGTACGCCGACCCGGATGTACATGCCGATTCCGACGAGGACGACCGTCACGAGGAAGGGTAGACGCCAACCCCAGGACAGGAACTGGTCCTCGGAGAGCCCGCCTAGCGCTGCGAAGGCCGCGAAGGACAGTAGGAGTCCGGCCGAGGCTCCCATCTGGGTTGCGCTGCCGTAGAATCCGCGGGACTTCGTGTTCGCATGTTCGACAGCCATCAACACGGCGCCGCCCCATTCACCGCCGACGGCGATTCCCTGCATGAGACGGAGCGCCACGAGCAGGATCGGGGCGAGCACGCCGATCTTGTCGGGCGTCGGCAGCAATCCGATCGACACGGTTGCCACCCCCATGATGCTCAGCGTCCAGATGAGCGAGGATTTCCTGCCGAACCGGTCGCCGAAGTGGCCGAAGATGATTCCACCGAGCGGGCGGGCGAGGTACCCGACGGCTAGCGTGCCGAACGAGGCGATCAGCGCCACGGCCGGCGACGATCCCGCGAAGAACACGGGAGCGAACACCAGGCTCGCCGCGGTCGCGTAGATGAGGAAGTCGTAGTACTCGATCGTGCTGCCGATCGCGCTGGCGATATAGACGCGGCGCCGTTGGCGAACAAGATCGTCGTTGGGCCTGTCCGTAGTTGCCCTTGGGGAGGAAGTGCCGTCGAGAGTACTCATTGCGGTCTCCGGATTCGGGGCGGGGGTGGATCGCTGGTGATCACATCGGCCCGCTGAGTGGGGGCTATTTCGGGAGGATGATGTCGAGCGGCCGGTTGTAGAGGATGTCCTCGACCACGTCGTGTGGGATCGGGAGTGGCATGTCGAGTTCCGAGATCGCCAGGAACTGATCGGCGGACTCTTTCGGACAGAATGACGGGAAGTCGGAGCCGAACACCAGGCGGTCGGTGACATGGCCCTCGATGGCGAGTCGGAGCCCGTTGTAGAGCTGCCAGGTCTTCACCGGCAGCGTCGATACGTCGGCGAAGACGTTGCGGTTCTTCATCATCAGTTCGACTGTCTCGTTCATCCACGGCTTCCCGAAGTGGGCGACGAGGATGTTCGTGTCCCGGAACTCGCGGGCGACCTTGTCGAGAAACATGGGGTACGCGTATTCGTTGCACCCGTCGGGCGCGAACACACTCGCCTGGTGGAACATGAGGAAGATGCCGAGATCAGCGGCAGCGCGATAGACCTCGTAGGCTTCGTCGCAGTGCGGATGGAAACCCTGATACGGGGGTGAGAGTTTCACCCCGTGAAGGCCGTATTCGCGCACGGCGCGGCGGAGTTCGTCCGCCGCGCCGGGCTGGGTCGGGTCGACGCTGCCGACCCCGATCGCCCGTTCCCGGTTGGCGTCGAGGTACTCGCCGACATAGTCGTTCGGCACTTTCATCCCGATCCGGGCCACCTGCAGGCCGAGGACCAGGAACCTCTCGACACCGGACTCCGCCATCACCCGGGTGTGCTCGGCGAGGTCCGCGCGGCCGAAGCCCGGCCGCCCGACGAGCTCGGTTCCTCGGTCGGTCCATACCGGGCCCAGGTGTTCGGGCAGGTAGATGTGTGTGTGCCAGTCGGTGAACGGGCGCTCGGGCATCGCGGCTATCCCTGTCTCTTCGGCCGGAGCGCGACGGCGTCGATCTCGACGCGGCAGTCGCCGGCGATGCCGACGACGAGCGTCGTGCGCGCCGGGTACGGGCCCTCCCCGAAGACCTCGGTGTACGCGGTCCAGAACTCCTTGCGATACGAATCGTCGGCCAGGTAACAGGTCGTCTTCACCACGTCCCCGAGCGTGCAGCCGGCAGTCTCGAGGATCCCCTGGATCTCCTCCAGCGCGATCTTCGTCTCGTTCGCGATGGTGTCGGCCTCCGGCTTACGCGCCAGCGTCTCCAGATCCAGCGCCATGCCGCCGCAGAACACGTAGTCCTTGGTCGCCACACCCGGATTCATTCCGAATCGAGGGTAGGAAAGGTTGCCTGGGTTGAGGTATTCCGTCATGAGTATTCCTTCGGTGGGATCCGGTGGATCAGTTCGCGGCGACAGCCGTGGAATCGAGTGTGCGGAGTTCCGGCATGCACTCGCTGGCGAAGAGTTTCAGGGATCTGTCGATGTCCTCGTGTGCGATGCCCGGCACGCCCATCTGCAACAGCCAGTTCTGGATGCCGTGCGACTTCGTCATCCGCGTCATCTTCGCGAGCACGGTGTCCGGCGAACCGATGAAGAGGTGATCACGATCGAACATGAGATCCCAGGGAGCCATCGCCTTGTACTTGGGATCATTCGGGTCCTCGTCGGCGTCGAGGAAGACCCCGATACCGCGAACCCGGCAGATAAGCTCGAAAAACTCCACCACCGCCGGCTCAGCGATGCGACGCGCCTCCTCGTCCGTGTCCGCGACGTATGCCATGCGCAGCACGCCCACATCCTCGCCGAGTGCCGGGGTGACGCCGGTGACCTTGGCCCGCTCGTCGCGATAGAGTTCGCAGAGGTTGTGGAGAACCTGACCGGTGGGGTACCAGGTGATCGGCTTCATACCCTTCTGAGCGGCGCGCCGGAAGCCCTCGACAGTCTCGGTGACCGCGAACAGCGGCGGCATCGGCTGCTGGTACGGCTGCGGAGTGATCCCGAACGCTTGAAGCATGCCGTCATCGCCGACCCAGCCTTCCGGATCGGGCGCACCGGGCGAGTGGATGAACTTCGTCCCCGGCTCCGGGAATGTGTAGCGCGGCCCCTTCCAACTGAACTGGCGGTCGGTCCAGATCCCCTTCACGATCGCGAGGTTTTCGTCGAAGATCCCGTAACTGTTTTCGCTGCCGTTCCAGCGGTTTGCCTCGGGATTGAGGTTCATCACCTCGATCGGCAGAATTCCCCGACCGAACGCCACATCGAGACGACCGTCACTGAAGTGGTCCAGGATGGCGAGATCCTCCGCCACCCTCAGCGGATGCCACAGGGTCAGCGATACCGCCGCCATCCCGAACCGGATGCGGCTCGTCCGAGCGGCCAGATCCGTCGCCAGCATGATCGGATTCGGGCTCGCATCGGTCCCGTCGACATCGAAGTGATGCTCCCCCAACCAAATACGGTCATATCCGAGCTCGTCCGCCATCACGGCATGTCGCCGCGTCGCCTCCAGCACCTCATGCCAGGACAACTCGCCCGAACGATTCGTCAACGCATACAGCAAATCCAGTTTCATATTTCACTCCAAGTCTCTGTGGCCGACCGCCGCTTCCCGACGAGAACGACCGTCGTTTCTTCAACCGGTTTTCGAGGGCTGACATCACACCGCGCCCTTCGGTGACGACCATCACACGAGGGTCCCTGCGGGGCCAGCCCCGATGCCAGCGGGAAACTACCTATCCACTACCTGTGCACTACGTATCTGCCATGACCGCCTTCAGCCATGGCTGCGACCTCCGCAGCACGGCAATACCTGTCCCGTGACATATGCCGCCTGGTCGGAGCCCAACCAAGCGACGGCTTCGGCGATATCGATGGGCCTGCCCGGGCGTTGCAGCGGAATGCGCGAGATGATGCGGTCACGCACCCTCGCGGGTACCGCATCGGTCATGTCGGTGGCGATGAAGCCCGGTGCCACGGCGTTGACGCGCAAGCGCGGCGCGTGGCTCAACGCCAGTGACCGGGTCAGACCGACTACGCCGCCCTTGGAGATGGCGTAGTTGAACTGGCCGACGTTGCCGAGGTATGCGCGTGAGCTGATATTGACCACCGCGCCACCATCGACGATCTCGTCGGCCAGTTCGGACGTCAACTCGAAGGTCGCGCCCAGGTTGATTCGATTGACGAGTCGGAAGTTCGGTTCGGTCATGTCGCCGATCAGAGCATCGCGCGTGATACCGGCGTTGTTCACCAACAGGGTCGGCTGCCCCTCTTCGGACCGTATTGCGGAGCGAATCTGCGCACGGCCCTCCGGATCGGCGATGTCGGCCTTCACTGGCGTGGCATCGATCGATGCTGCGCTGTCCCCGACCCTCGGATCCACGTCTACCAGGACCAGGCGGTAGCCGTCCTTCGTCAGGCGCCGGGCAATTTCGAAGCCGATACCCCGGGCCGCGCCTGTGACCACTGCAATCTTCATGGCAGAGCTGCTCCTAAATGTTCCTCGCCGAGTACGAAGGCTTGACCGTTGGCCCCGCGAGTGGCGACGAGGAGATCCACCGCATCGGCAACCGACTTCGGTTCCACATCGTCGGCCACGGCGACGACCGTCGAGTAGCCGTTGTGTTTTCGGCGCTCGAGCGCGAGTGCGCGTGCGCCGCTGAGTAGGCCGGCTGCGACAGCCGCGTCCAGCGGTTCGGTACGTCCCAGCAGTGCGGCCGAGCGCACGACGTAGACCACTGCACCACCGGCCGCGACTGTCTCCCGGGTCATGTCGAACGCCTGAGCCAGTTCGTCCTCGGTCTCCGCCCATTCACGAAGACCAGTCCGTGCGACGAATACGAGACCGTCACGGGGGTCTGTTCCCGCACGGCCGGCGCCGGTCAACACCTCTTTGAGTTGCGGGTTGTCCGCGCGGACCCTCATACCTTCGCCTCCCGCTTCACCAATGCCACCATCTCTCCTTCTTGTACGACGACATCGTGCTGGTTGAGAACCTGCACGTGCTGGACCATGACGCCACGGTCGGGCTTCGACGTAGGAGTCAGCTCCACGACCTCGTTGGCCGCGCGAATCGTGTCGCCGATGAGCACCGGACGCACGAAGCGCCAGCGACGAATCTCGGCGAACGCCACCAGGGTGTCGTCGAAGATTCCGAGCCGGCCCCGAAGGCCTGTCACGATCGACAGAACGAGCGCTCCGTGAGCGATCCGTTCGCCGAACTGACTCTCGCGCATAGTCTGCGCATCAGTGTGCAGAGTATGAAAATCACCGGACACTCCGGCGAAGTTGACCACGTCCGCCTCCGTCACAGTGCGACGCGGAGTCTCGAACGTCATTCCGATTTCCACGTCATCGAACCACAGTCCGGCCATGGGACACCTTTCGAGAATTCATTGCGGAACTCCGACTCGAAGCAGTTTGCCGAGCGGCTACCGTTCACGAAAACTTAGTACCGCCCGGTCGGTACGTCAAGCATCAAGATGCACTCGAGTGGAAGATCCCGGTGCCTACGCCGAATTACCTACCAGCATTGCGTATATCGCCCACTTTTGCCATAGTGCGTAATCAAGACATACGGCGATCAGCCTCTCGACCAACATTCCAACCGGTTTGCAGACGCACACGCAGGCACCGTACGCAACGTGACGCAACACCCGAAACCGACTCAGCCACAACCGAAGGGATTCTCCAATGAGAGATCCGCGACTGGTTCCGCCCATAGCGTCGGACCCACACGACATGGACGACTTACGCGCCGAAGTCCGGCAATTCGTCGACGCCCAGTTCGCTGATGGGCGCATCACTCCGCGGATCGACAGCTGGCTCACCGGCTGGCACGAGGACTTCTCGCGCACACTCGCCGACCGGGGATGGGTCGGCATGACGATCCCAATCGAGTACGGTGGCCACGGTCGCAGCCACCTCGAACGTTTCGTCGTCACCGAGGAACTCCTCGCTGCAGGCGCCCCGGTCGCCGCGCACTGGATCGCCGACCGCCAGATTGCACCGTCACTCCTCTTGTACGGCACAGAATTTCAAAAACGGAAGTACCTACCCGAGATCGCCCGAGGCGAGTGCTACTTCGCCATCGGCATGAGCGAACCCGACTCCGGATCCGACCTCGCCAGCGTCCGCACCAAAGCCACCCGCGTCGACGACGGCTGGGTCCTCAGCGGCACCAAGGTCTGGACGTCCGGCGCCCACCATGCCCACGCATTCATCTGCCTCGCCCGCACGACCCCCGTCGACCCCGCACATCGGCACGACGGACTGAGCCAGTTCATCGTCGACCTGTGCTCACCCCGCGTCGACATCCGGCCCATCGTCTCGATGCACGGTGGGCACCATTTCAACGAAGTCATCCTCAACGACGTCTTCGTCGCCGACGACATGGTCTTCGGCACCATCGGCAGCGGCTGGCAGCAGGTCACCTCGGAACTGAGCTTCGAACGCAGCGGACCCGAACGCTTCCTGTCCACATTTCCCCTCCTCGCCGACACCGCCGAACAGATGCGGACAGGGGCAGTACCCCGACACCCCGACCTAGGCCGGTATCTCGCCCGAACAACGGGGCTGCACCAGATGTCCACCGCGGTCGCCGGAGCCCTCGGACGCCACGAACCCGCCGACGTCGCCGCGGCCGTCGTCAAAGTCCTCGGAACTACCACCGAAGGCGACATCGCCGATTTTGCCGACGTCATCACCGGTGACACCGGTCCGACCCCCCGCCGCTACCGAGCAATGATCGATGACGCCGCCGCCCAACGCCCCGGATTCACCCTTCGTGGCGGCACCAACGAAGTTCTGCGCGGCGTGATCGCGCGGGGATTGGGAATGCGCTGATGACGACCCCGACCACTGTCGACCCCGATCTTGTGGAAATGATGTCTGCGGTCTTCGTCGCTTACCGCGACCAGAAGGAACCTGACGCCGATACCGCTACGTGGGACCCGATCCTCTGGTCCCACCTCACCGATCTCGGCCTGACCCGCCTCACCGGACCAGAGGAATCCGGCGGCAGCGGAGCCGGATGGCTCGAAGCCGCGGAACTGCTCCGCACCGCTGCGGCCAACGGCGTCCGAATCCCGCTGGCCGAACACGACCTGCTCGCCGGCTGGCTGCTCGATACCGCCGGGCTTCCCGCAGACGACGCCCGCCGCACCGTCTGCCTGCTCGATCACACCGGAACTGCCCACCGGGTGCCCTGGGCCGCCCAATCCGACAAGATCGTCACGGTCTGGCGCGACACCCACACGTACGTTGTCGCCGACATCGAGACGAACATGCTCACCATCACGCCGGACGCCAACATCGCCGGCGAACCCAGAGACACCGTCACCATCGACAGCGCCCATTCGGGCACTCCGATAGCTGACGCGGTCGTCGACCAACTACTCCTGCGCGGCGCACTGATCCGAGCCGTGCAGACGAGCGCCGCGCTCGATCGCATCCTCGACCTGTCAATCACGCACACCACCGAACGCACCCAGTTCGGGCGACCGCTCGCGAAGTTTCAGGCCATACAAAACCTCGTCGCCGATATCGCCGCCGAAGCCGCACTCACCCGGGCCGCCACCGAAGCCGCCCTGAACGAAGCCGTCCGCACCGACTGGTCCGCACCGAACCTCGACGTCCTTGTCGCCGTTGCCCGTTCCTGCGCCGGCCACGCCGCATCCACCGTCGTCCGCAATGCCCACCAGGTGCACGGAGCGATCGGCACCACCCGCGAGCACCGCCTGCACGAGTTCACCCAACCTGCCCTCGCGTGGCGCTCCGAGTTCGGCTCCCTCCACCACTGGGACGACATGCTCACCACCGCATCCATCACGGCAGGCCGACAGAACCTGTGGTGCCTCGTCACCGCATAGTCTTCCGGCCGCCAATGACCAATGAATTGAGTAGTGCCGAATGACATTCGCACTTGCACGGAGAATTACGGAAGTCTTTCGCGTTCTCGCGCACACTCGTGTAGCCGCGCGAGAGTTCGAGTTCTGGACTGCCACGACCAGCCCGGCTTCCTCACCTGAGCCGAGAAGTCCGGTCGACGCCTTTGGCGGCCTCTACACGAGAGACAGCGACGGCTCCAGAAAGGAAGACGCCCGATGAGTGACTGCCAGAACTTACCCCGCGAAGCACGCGAACTCATCACCCTCGCTCGGCAATGGATTCCCTATGGCAGGGTTCCCGCAGAGCTTGTCTTCCAGACATTCGGAATCACCGAGCACCAGTTCGTCGACAGGCTATGGGCAGTAGTGCAGGGTACTCCCTGCGATCCGCATCTCGTCCGTGCGCTTTCCTCCACCTATCCGCGCCGGCGGCCACACTGGGCAGCACCCACAACGCGCGGTAGCTCACCGGTCTGAGCAGCAGACACCGCCCCACATACCGCCGATCCGCACTGTTCGAGGCAGCTGCAGCACCACGCGGTGCTTTGTCCACACGGACGCCGCCGTCACGGCCGCCGCCGCAACCCAGCCGGCGTGGGCCGCCCTCCCCGCACCGGCCCGGGGCGCCATCCTCATGACGGCGGCGAACCTGCTGCAGGAACGTGGTTCCGTTGTGGCCGCGGACCTCGTCCAAGAAGACAAGACCCTCGCCGAAGCCCGCGGCGAAGTCACGCGCGCCGTGGACGTGCTGCGGTTCTTCGGTTCCCTCGGGTGGACGGCCACCGGCGAGATGCTCCCCAGCGGACTGCCCGGAACCAGCGTCACCACCCGCCGCGAACAATCGTCTCGGGCAACACGGTGGCGCTCGAGCCCGCCGAACTCACACCCCTGTCCGCCACCCACCTTGCCCGCTACGGACTCACCGCGGGGATCTGCACCGACAGCCTCGCTCGCTCGACGGACTTCGCGGCCCGGGCGCAGGCCGGCGTCGTCAAGATCAACCGCCCGACCGCCGGGCTCGACCTGAATGTGCCGTTCGGCGGGGTGAAGGATTCGTCCACGAACACGTTCCGGGAGCAGGGTCGCAGCGCGGTGGACTTCTACACCTGGGGGAAGACCGTTGACACGGGCGTCTGATCCGACCGCATCCGTGAGCGTGTGGGAGGGCCGTCCCATACGTCCTGTTGGACATTTGTGCATGTGGCGGAAAGCGTGGTTGTGCTGTAGAACATAAACAGCGAGACCGGTTTGTGATATGAACCACATCTAAACGTTACTTTGCGACACCACTACACAGACATGAACAACAGTTCCGGGGGGAGCGGATCCGCGCAGGTGGATCCGGGTTCGGGAACGGTAAGGACACCACATGCTGTTGCCGATGGCACCGACCGATTCACTGTTTCTGCTCGGCGAGTCCCGCGAGCATCCAATGCACGTCGGCGGCCTGGCAGTGTTCACGCCACCCGAGGGGGCGTCGGCGGCCGATGTGCGCGCGATGTTCGATGCCGCGCTGATCGGTGACCAGGTGGCGGCGCCGTTCCGTAAGCGGGCCCGCCGCTCGGTGACGTCGCTCGGCCAGTGGGGCTGGGACACCCTTCCGCACCACGAGGTCGACCTGGAACACCACGTGCGCCGCGACGCCCTGCCCCAGCCGGGCGGAATGGCAGAACTGATGACCCTGGTGTCGAGGCTGCACGGCACCCTGCTCGACCGCAGCCGCCCCCTGTGGGAAATGCACCTGATCGAGGGCCTCGCCGACGGCCGCTACGCGATCTACACCAAGATCCACCATGCCCTCGCCGACGGTGCGTCCGCGATGAGGCTGCTCCGCGACAGCATGAGCGAGGACCCCCACCGTCGGAACATGCCCACACCCTGGCAACCCCGAAACCCGCTGACGGCCGTGCCGGACGCGGGCGTCGCGGTGTCGGGAGGGCTCGGCTCGGCACTGCCCACGATGGCGTGGGACGCCGCCCGCGCGGCGGTCGGCGAGGTGGCCGGACTCCTGCCCGCAGCGGTCGGCACCGTGGATCGCGCCCTGCACGGCAAGGGCGGTGCGGTGTCGCTGACCGCACCGCACACCCTGTTCAACGTGCCGATCAGCGGAGCCCGGCACGTCGCCGCCCGGTCCTTCCCCCTCGAACGGATCCGCCTGCTGGCCAAGCACGCCGACGCCACCATCAACGACATCGTGCTGACGATGTGCGCGGGCACCCTCCGGGCCTACCTGCACACCCGCGACGCGTTGCCGGACAACCCCCTGATCGCGATGGTCCCCGTCTCCCTCCGCGCGCCGAATACCGGGGCCGGCGGCAATCGGGTTGGCGTGCTCATGTGCAACCTGGCCACCCACCTCCCCGACCCCGCGCACCGACTCGAAACCGTGCGCAACTGCATGAACGAGGGCAAGGCCGCCCTCCAGGCGATGAGTCCCGCCCAGGTTCTCGCGATGAGCGCCCTCGGCGCCGCCCCGCTAGGAGTCGAGATGTTCCTCGGCCGCCGCGGTCCGCTGCGACCACCCTTCAACGTCGTCATCTCCAACGTCGCCGGCCCCCGAACCCCCTTGTACTGGAACGGGGCCCGACTCGAATCCCTCTACCCGCTGTCCATCCCCACCACCGGGCAGGCACTCAACATCACCTGCACCAGCAGCGACGACCAGATCGTCTTCGGCCTCACCGGCTGCCGCCGCACCGTCCCCGACCTGCACCCCATGCTCGATCACCTCGACGCCGAACTCGACCTGCTCGAGACCGCCGTCGGGCTGTGACCTCCGCGGAGCATCTGCGCGCTCACACCGTCACCGTGTCCGCGGCGGCCACGCGCACCTGAAATTCGAGGCGTGCCATGGCCTCCCGGGCGGCGTCGAGTGCCTGTTCGGCGGTGTCCCCGACCGCGCGTGCGTACGCGACACGTGAATCGGACGATTCCAGGACGGTGACCGCGCCACCCGGGCGGACCAGGAGTTGCACATCGGTCACGCCGTCGACCTTCCGGGCGTCGTCGATGCCGCTGACGTCGGTGAGAACACCCGCGACCGGTGCGGCGGCGAACCAGATCGCGGAACAGCGGGCCGGCCGCTCCTCGGCGAGGACGGCCCGGATCCCGGGTAGGACCTTCTCCCCGACGGTCTGCCGCACGACGCATTCGGCGAGGTCCACACCGGTGGCGTCGAGGGCCAGGGCCGGAATCTCGTCGCCGCCCATCCGCACGTGGGTTTCGATCACCCGGGGACCGGTCGGGGTGAGCACGATCTCGGTGTGGGTTGCACCGAACTCCACACCGACGGCGTCGAGCACACTCGTCACGTACGTATGGATCCGTTCTTCCTGCTCCGCGGCGAGGGCTGCCGGTGCCACGTGCCCGAGTTCGACGAAGTTCGCCGGGTCGGAGAACTTGCGGGTGACGGCGACGATCTGGTGTTCGCCGCATTCCGAGAAGGCCTCCACGCTGAATTGCGGGCCTTCGTGGAACCGCTCGACGAGCACCCCGCTGGTGGTCAGGCCGTCGAAGTCGCCCCCGGCGCGTGCGAACGCCGCGGCCAGTGCGCTCTCCTCCCGAACCACGGCCACCCCGGCACTGCCCGCGCCACACACCGGTTTGACCACGCAGGGAAAGCCGTGTTCGAACGCGAAGGCACGCAACGCATCCACGTCGGCGACGACGGCGGAGGCGGTGGCGTCCACGCCGGATTCGCGAAGCGCGGCGCGCATGGCGTTCTTGTCGTGGACCGACGTCACCGTGCGGCGCGAGTGGGTGGACAGGCCGAGGGCCTCCCCGATCGCGGCGCAGCGGTCCTGGTCGCGTTCGCCGAACGTGGCGATCCGGGTGAACGGATGCTGCGCATGCGCCGCCGCGGCCAACGCGATCCACTCCTCGTCCGGCGCGTCGTACCGCACGGCGATGACCCGCGAGTGCTCGGTCAGACGGCGAAGCTTGGCGACGAATTCCAGTCGGCAGATCACCGAGGTCTGTGTGCCGGGAAGGGCGTCACGGACCCGGCCCGGGAGGTCGCGGCCGCTGCCGACGACGAGGACGTGTTCGGTCATTTCTTCACCTCGAGTATCGAGAAGGGAGACAGTGCAGGAAGGTCGCCGGCCGGGCGTTCCTTCGTCCGTGCGCGTTCCGCGAGACTGCGATGCGCCGCCGTCCGGGAGACCAGTGCCGCGGCCCCGAACGTCCCGGCCAGGACGGGCCACGCCAGGAGACCGGCCGGCAACAGGACGACGACCAGAATGGTGGGGCCGAGCACCTTCTGGCCCGTCATGCCGAGACTGAACGCGCCCAGATAGCGGGCCACAGCCGGCTGTGGGGACAGCTCTGCCGACAGTTCCCAGGCGGCCACGGAGTGGATGTTCTCGGCGACCGACAGTGCCACCACCGCAACGACAACGGCGACGATCGCCGGAACGGTGTCGGCCATCTGGCCGACGGCGAGTGCACCGCAGCAGAAGGCCATCAGCGCCCCGGTCCACGTCAGGAGTCGCGCCGCCGCGGACGTGCCCTCGGCGAACCGGGCGACGTAGACCTGCAGGACCACCGTCAGCACGGTGTTGACCGCCATGAGCACCGGCACCCATGCGAGCGGCACCGACGTGTACTCGATGACCCAGATCGGGAGCAGAACGATCAGCACGGTGTCGTACAGCGACAGGACACCGTTGCCGACCGTGAAGACCATGAACCACCGGTCGCGGAACGGCGAGCGCACCGCGGTTTCGGCCGGCCCGGGACCAGCGGGGAGCGGCGTGCGTTGCACGACCGTTCCCGTCCTTCGGAGTACGAGCCGGACGGCGAACGCGATGACCACGAAGGAGATTCCGTTGCCCAGGAACAGCGCCGTGAACGCGGCGGAGGTGCCGGTCACGAAGACGACACCCGCCAGCAGGAACCCCGCGGTGAGACCCACGTTCCGGATGGCGCGGATGGTCGCCATCGTCCGGGTCCGGTCGTGGCCGCCGATCACCGCCGTCACGACGGCCTGCTGGATCGGGCTGCTCGCCCGGTCGGCAGCGGTGAGCAGCACGGTGAGCACGAGGTAGGCGGTGAAATCGGATACGAGCGCGAAGCATCCGTAGCCGATGCCTCGCAACAGCAGGAGTGCCACGTAGAACCGGCCGGACCCCACCCGGTCGGCCAGCCTGCCCAGGGGCACCGGGGCGAGAAGCGCGAGCGCACCCGCGATCGTGGTGGCCAGGGCGATCTGGTTCGCGGTGAGACCGACCACGCCGATGAAGTACAGGGTGAACGACGCGAAGAACATCCCGGTACCCAGCGAGTCGACGCCGGCGCCGACGGCGAGCGTGCGACCGGCCGCGCTGTCGGGAAGCAGCGCATCACCCAGCCGCCGCAGGCGGGCGCTCACGGGATGCTCCCCGGCGTCAGGAAGGCGTGCACGAGATCGGCCGACCGCTGCACGTGGGTGGGTGTCGCCGCCTCGGGCGCCGGACGCCGCAGGTGGTTCCAGGCGTACCGACGGGCCGCGTTGACGAGTAGTTCGGCATCCCCAGCCGAGGCTGCCGCGGACTGCGCGACCAGCGCCGCCGCCATGAGGAGTCGGCTCATCCGGTCGACCAGCACCCACCCGGCGGCCGCGACGGTCGCGGGGTCTGCACCCACCCATTCGTGGCGGGTGGTGCCGAGGGCTCCGAGCGCGTCGTCTACCATCTGCCAGGCCGCCAGCAACCTTCCCCGGGGAGCGACTCCGAGAAGCTCCCTGGACCGGTGGGCAGCCGCGTCGAAGTGTTCGCGAATCGTCAGCAGTTCCAACGCATGGGTGGTCAGGGTCCAGCAGTCGGCCCGGGCGGTGCCGCTCCCGTCGGCGCGGACTGTGTCCGCTGCAAGCGAGTAGGCGATGCAGCGCCGGGCCACCCTCCGGGCGCGACCGTGCGACAGCTGCGGAAGGGCGTGCCAGGCCCGGACGGCGATCACGTCGACCACCCGGTCGGCGATCTCCTCGCGACGCGCATTCGCCCACGCGCTGCCGTCGAGCAGGTCTGCCGCGCTCGCGAATCCGGTGACGGCACCCTCCAGGATTCCGAGGCCTTCGGCATCCCAGACCGCCGCGACCCGATCGGGTGCGGCCGAAGACAGTAAACGTGTGCTCATGCGAACTCCAGCCAGTGACGGTAGGTGGGCTCGCGCCCGCGGACCACGTCGTGGAAGACGTCGCGCAGTTGCTTGGTGATCGGGCCGCACCCGCCCGCCGCCACCGGGCGGTCGTCGACCGACGCCACCGGGACCACCTCGGCGGCGGTGCCGGTGAGAAACGCCTCGTCGGCGACGTAGAGCTCGCTGCGGGTCAGGCTTTGCTCCCTCACCGTGATCCCCAGGTCACGGGCGAGCGTGATCACGGTGTCGCGGGTGAGACCGGGCAGGATGTTGTCGCCGACCGGCGGGGTGATCAGTTCACCGTCGCGGACGGCGAAGATGTTCGCGGCGGATGCTTCGGCGACGTGCCCGGTGGAGGTGAGCATCAGTGCGTCGTCGTATCCGGCGCGCAGCGCGCCGACCTTCGCCAGAGCCGAATTGACATAGGCACCCGTCGCTTTGGCGAGCGGCGGGACCGAGTGAACGCCGTTGCGTTGCCAGCTGCTGACGACGAGGCGGCAGCCGTCCTGGTCCGCGGTTTCGCCGAGGTACGAACCCCACGGCCAGGCCGCGATGGCCACCCGGGCGGTGTCCAGCGCAGGCGCGACCCCCATCGAGCCGTAGCCGAGGTAGACGATCGGTCGCAGATAGCCGGAGTCCAGGCCGGTGCGGCGGAGCAGTTCGAGCGAGATCTCGGTGAGCTCGTCCACCGACCACCCGGGGTCCATCAGGTACACCCGTGCCGAGTCGTGCAGCCGTCGCAGGTGCTCGCGCAGCCGGAACACGGCCGGACCGCGGTCGGTCGCGTAGGCCCGGATGCCCTCGTAGACACCCCATCCGTAGTGCAGACTCGGTGTCAATACATGGACCTGCGCCTGGTCCCAGGCGACGAATTCACCGTCCATCCAGACGGTGCTGGTGGGGATCAGTTCCATTGTTCTGCTTTCGGTTCGGTGGCGGCGGGCCGCCGGGACGGGACGGGGACTGCCGGTGCACCGACCAGGTCCAGCCGCCGCTCGATGCTGCGCGACTGCAGTGTCAGAGCCTCGCGATACTTGTCGGCGCCTTCGCCGCGGAATGCGAACCAGCCCCAGCGGGGTCGCAGTTCGCATCCGCGGGCGATCTTGGCCTCGTAGGCGGCGAGGCCGTAGTGGACGCGACGGATGCCGTGCTCCACCGCCCAGTGCGCGGTCTCGTGGTAGGTCAGGGTCAGGTAGCAGCCACGAATCCCCGGGGCGAAGCCGGCGGTCCTGGCGAACAACGTGTCGGGGGTGCGGAGGTAGAGCACGAAACCCACGAGGCGACCGTCGAGTTCGGCACCGAGCACCACACAGGAATCGCCCAATTCCTCACGGACGGCGTCGAAGTCGCGTCGGACCCGGTCCTCGCCGCCGGGCAGCCCGTACTTGGCCCGGTGCGCGACCTGGAGGGCGACGACGTCGTCGTCGATCGCCGCGGGACCCCAGCGGACCACTGTGCGCAGGCCGGCCTCGGTGTAGTCGGCGACCTCCTTGCGGAGCCGGACGCGACGGCGCTTGCTCAGGCTCGCGACGTATTCCGCCCAGCTGTGGCCGCTCAGGTCCTGCACACCCTCGGCGCCCAGCAGGGCCGCCGTGTACCCGGCGCCGGATGCGGAACCGTCCACCTCCTCGGCGTCGGACGCACCGACGTACAGCAATGCCACACTGCGGCAGCCGAGTTCGTCGCCGGCTTGATGGAGCAGGTCGGGCAGGGCCGCCATGACCGCGCGGCGCTGATCGTGCGAACGGCCGGGCGCGTGCGCGACACCGTGGTGGTTGCCGAACGTCGCGAGCGCCAGCGACGGGTACTGATCCTCGCGGGCACCGGACAGCGCCTCGGTCAGCTCGGCCCAGCGCAGCCGATCGGGGTGATCGAGCAACTCCGGTTCGGCCATCGGCCCTGCGGTTCCCGCCAGCCGGGGTGGGTCGTAGAAGAGCAGGCCCCCGGGCCGCGCCGTGAACAGCAGTGGCGCGACCGCGACGGTGCGGCCGTCCGCGCGCACCTCGAGGTAACGCACCTCGTGCAGGTCGGTGCGTTCGGTGAATCGCCACCACCGCGCGTCCTCCCAGATGGTGTCCGGGTCGGCGATGCCCGCGAAGTCGGCGGCCGTGGGGCGGGCGCCGCGGGGCAGGACGTGGCCGGTGATCCCGTCGACATCGATGGCGGTCATGCTGCGTCCTCGCTTTCGGCACGGTCCCACTCGAATCCGGCGCTCACCTGTTCGGCGGTGGCGATCAGCCGATTGCCCAGCGCCGTGAAATCGGGGTCGGTCACCACCCAGTAGGCGAGGAAGTCCGCCGACTTGCGCTCGTTGTACCGGGCAGGGGTCCAGTCGTCGCCGACGTGGGTGTTCAGCGTGAAGTCGTGCACGCCCGGCGGAGCGTCCGGCAGTCGCACCACCCGGCCCCGGCGCGGCGGCACGCCGTAGAACGCTGCGTGTGGGGCGGTCGCCACCCGGTCCCGGACAGCATCCAGGTCGGTCGGCAGCCCGCATTCCACCCGCGCCCAGAGATGTCGAGGATCGATGCCCAGGACATGGCGGAGCATCGTCGGTATCGGTCCGCCGCCGATCCGTGCCGCCACTTCACAGAGCACGATGTCGCCGTCCGCGGTGACGAAGAACTCGGCGTGCACGCAGACGGTGGGCGGCGAGCCCAGTGCATCGACGAGCCGCCAGGTCTCGTCCACCAGGCGTGCGCAGACCGGGTCGGTGGTGTCGACCGAGCGGGAGCCGAACGGGGCGTCGGTCCAGTGCTCGAGGCACCCCTGGCCGGTGTAGCGGGACGCGATGGCGGCCACCGGGTCTCCGGCGACGCGGAACGCATCCACATGGTGCACCGCGCCGTCGACGAACTCCTCGACTTCGTACGGTGTCGCCGTGACGATGTCGGCGAGTCCGGTTGCCTGCGCGCGCGAATCGAGCACGTAGACGCCGGTGGAGCCGGAGCCACTGCGCGGTTTGACGACGACCCGGCCCGGGTTGCCTGCCATGAAGTCGACGATGTCCGCCGGGTGGCGCACCGGCGCGAAGACCGGGACGAGAAGCCCCGTGGCCTGCGCCATTTCCTTCATCAGGATCTTGTCGCGGTAGCCGGCCGCCGTGGCGGTGTCCAGGCCCGGGAGGCCGAGTTCGCCGCGCAGTGTGGCGGCCCTCTCCACATCGACCTCGGCGAGGGCGACGACCGCTTTCGGCCGGTGCCGTCCGGCGAGTTCCCGAGCGGCGCCCAGCACCGCGTCGTCGTCGTGATAGTCGGTGACCGTGACGATCTCGGCGAATCCCTCACCCGGATCCGTTCCCTCGGCGCAGACCGCCACCAGACGTCCGCGCTTCTCCGGCAGCCACTGGGCGAAGGGCAACCCGGCGGCACGCGGGCTGATCAGTACGAGAATCATCGAGAAGCTTCCTTCCTCGTCACGGCGAATCCATCGAAAGTTGTGTCCAGCGTGGCGAAGACCTCCGCGGTCCGGGCGTCCAGCGGTATCCCCCGCGCCCGTCGTTCGCGCTCGTGGGCGCGTTGCGGATCGCCCGGGGCCACCACCGGCGTCCCAGTGGCGGGCGTCGCCCCGCGGACGGTGCCGAGGAGATCCGCCAGCCCGGCCGTGAAGTGCGCATGCCCACTGAACGCTCCGGGGTCCAGGGCGAGGATGAAGTGGCCGACCCCTCGGCTGCGACCGGGGGTTCCCTCACCGACTTGCTCGAGCTGCCAGTCGGGCGGCGACCCGGTCAACACGGCGCCCAGCAGAGTGACCGCCATTGCCAGGCCCTGTCCCTTGTAGCCGCCGAGTGGCGACAGGGCGTACGCCTCGTCGGGTTCCGCGGTGGGCCGCCCGTCGCGATCGGTGGCCCAGCCGCTGTTCAGCGGTCGTCCCTCGGCCCGGCGGTGCTTCACCTCACCGAAACACACCTGGCTGGTGGCCATGTCGAGGGCGAGCCCGTCATCCCCCGTGCCCGCGGCCACGCTGATCGGGTTGGTGCCGAACAGCGGCTCGACCCCGCCGTACGGAGCCACCCGGGACGCGGCGGACGTGACTGCGATACCGATCATCCCCTGCCCGGCCAGGTGCCGGGTGTAGACCGACGCCGCGCCGAAATGGTTGGAATTGCGCACGCCCACCGCCGCGACGCCGAAAGCCTTGGCCCGGTCGGCTGCCAGGCGGGCGGCAGCGAGTCCGGCGAGCACGCCGAGTGCGCCGTCCGCATCCAGCAGCAACCCGGCCCCACGGTCCCGGACCACGGTCGGGCACGCCGCTGCATTTGCGACGCCCGTCGCGAGTTCGTCCAGGTATTGCGGCAGCAACCGCAGACCGTGGGTGTCGATGCCGCGCAGGGACGTGTCGACGAGCGCGACAGCCACCTGATCGGCGTCGTCCTCCGGCACTCCGGCCTCGACGAGTGCGATCGAGGCGAGCCAACGGGCCTCCTGCTCGTCGATCAGCGAACCAGGGTTCGGTGTCTGGTGGATCATGAAGTACTCCAATGCATGAAGACGTGGGGGCCGATGCCCGGGATGTCGAACTCCGGGCCCAGAATCCGGAAGCCCTGCTTGACGTAGAAGCCGGCGGCGGTGGTGCGGGCGTTGCACCAGACCGCGTCGGCGCCGGCCAGCGCGGCGTTCGTGAGTACGGTGCGCAGGAGTGTGGTCCCCGCACCGGTACCGCGAACCTCCTCGAGGGTGGCCATACCGCGGAGGCGCCAACCCCGGCCGGGGAGAAGACCCGGCACGGCGTGCGCTTCGGGTGGATCCTCGTGATACAGCGAGGCCACGCCGATCGGGCGCCCCGCGACGAGTGTGGCGAAGTGCCGGGTGCCGACGTGCGCGTCCTCGGGGTAGACGCAGGTCTCGGCCGGTTGACCGGGCCGGAGCACGGTATGGCGGATCGGTCGCACGTCGGCGGCGGACACCGGCCGAACCCGCCAGCCGTGGGCGGCCGGATCGGGAAGGTAACCGGAACCGGGACGATCCGGCAGGGTGACGCGGCCGGCGCCATCGACTGTCAGTCCGCGGCCGGTGTTCACCGCGAGAAGATCGACTGCGTCGACATCCAGGTGGTCGGCCAATCCCCCGAGGTGGGCCGTGGCCGACACCCCGGCCGCGGATTCGGGCATGCAGCCCAGCATGGTGAGCAGACCCCGTTCACGGGCTCGGCGCAGCAGCGCGAGGGACGGGGTGATTCCCCCGGCCTTCATCGGTTTGACGTTGATTCCGTCGAACGCGCCGGTGCAGGCGTCCAGGTCCTGCGGCGACGCGATGCTCTCGTCCGCGATCACCGGGATCGGGCTGCGCTCCTTCAGGATCCGGGCGTCGCGCCACGCCGAGCGCGGAAACGGCTGCTCGATCAGCTGCACGCCGAGTTCCTGCAGGCCGGGCAGGACGGGGAGCAGTCGGGACAGCTCCCAGCCGCAGTTGCCGTCCACGTAGAACGGTGCGGTCGTGTGGCAGCGGAGTTCCTTGACGACGGCGAGGTCTCCCGGGTCGGCGAGCTTGATCTTGTACGCCGACCATCCGGGCCGCTCGCGGAGTTTGCGGACCATCACCTCGGTCTCGTCGAGCCCGATACTGAAGCTGGAGCGCAACTCCCGCGGGCGTTCCAGCCCGAGAGACTGCCACAGCGGCACACCGAGTAGCCGTGCCCGCAGGTCGTGCACCGCGGTGTCGAGGGCGGCGAGGACGAACGGCGAATCGGGCAGCTCCGCGGACAGCGCTCGCCACACCGCGAACGGGTCGTCGGGACCGAGGTCGATCAGCAACGGCGCAATCCGCCGCAGGTCCGCGTGCATCCGGTCCAGGCCCGAATTGTAGTGGTCGGTCATGAACGCGGATGCCTCGCCGAACCCGGCGAGACCGTCCTGCTCCACCTCCACCACCAGTCCCCGCTGCACCGGAATCGCTTCTCTGGCGGAGCGCCACAGATGCCGTTGCGTCAAGCTGATCTCGTGCGCGGTGACCCTCACGTGGTGCCTCCGACACCGAAGAATTCGCGGTCGCGCGGGCCGTGCGGGCGGAGGTCGTCCCACCACTGCGCGTGCTCGTCGAACTTCGCGAAGAACGGCTTGCCCACCAGATCCGGCCGGCGTGCCTGCAGGAACCGCAGCGCGAACGCACGTCCGCCGTCGAGATCGACGACGCCGTCGACCACGACCTTCCCCGGCGACGCCGACATCACCGGTCCCCGCGCGGTCCGCCCGAGTCCGGAGACCCGTTGCAGCGCTTCGCGGTAGATGTCGACCGCTCGCGCCAGTGGCAGACCGAAATACGGTCGCGCACCGGTGTCCCGCTCGACGAACATGTAGTACGGCACGACCCGGTTGCGGACCTGCGCCTGCCAGAGGTCGGCCCACGTGCGCGGGTCGTCGTTGACGTGACGCACCACCGGGGCCTGAGCGCGGAGCACCGCGCCGGTCGACGCCAACCGGGCCAGCGCCGTCCGGGCGGCATCGGTCTGCAGTTCCGCGACGTGCGACAGGTGCAGCATCATCGCGACGTGCTTGCCGGCGGCGGTCAGCCGCTCGAGCAACCGCAGCAGGTCGTCGGCTTCCGGCCCGGCCAACAGCCGGTACGGCCAGAACGAGACGGCCTTCGTGCCGATCCGGATCGTTTCGACATGGTCCCGCCCCGGTTCGAGCAGCGGCTCCAGATAGGAGGCCAGCAACTCGGTCCGCATGACCAGCGGGTCGCCGCCGGTCAACAGCACGTCGGTGATGCCGGGGTGCAGGTCGAGGTACCGGGTCATCGCCTCCGGCCCGGACATGGCCATCTTCAGGTCCGGGGTGTCCACGAACTGCGCCCAGCGGAAGCAGTAGCCGCAATAGCTGTGGCAGGTCTGCCCCTGGCGGGGGAACACCAGCAGGGTCTCGGCGTACTTGTGCTGCATGCCCGAACCGTCGATGTCGTCGTGCTGCGGAACGTTCATGCTCAGCTGGTCACCGGGATGAGGGTTCAGTGCGGCGCGGACCGTGTCGACGGCCTGCCGGACGGTGCCCCGATCTCCCTGTGCCACGGCCTGTTCGATCAGCGCGAAGTGCTCGGGCTCGAGCATGTCGCGGTGTGGGAAGGTCAGCCGGTAGATCGGGTCGTCCGGCGCACGGCCCCAGTCGATCAGTTCGTCGACGACGTAGCTGCTGACCTTGAACGGCAGCACTTGGGACACCACGTGTGCCTCGTGCCCCAGGATCGGGTCGCCGGTTCGCTCGGCGACGAGCTTGCGGAGCCGGTCGCCGCTGATCGATCGCGGAGCGAGGGCTGTGCGGGTGTCGAGATCGAGCAGGGTCATTTGTCCGTCACCGCCAAGCCCCAGTCGAAGTCGACCTCGCCCAGAACATTCATGTCCGACATCAGCGAATACAGACCGCTGTAGTCGCGCACGAGCCGCGAACCGGATTTCTCGGCCCGCACGTCGGCGAGCATCTTCTCCCATCCGGTGACCTTCTCGATGCGGAAGATCGCTTCCCACGTCGAGTAGTCCGTGGCGACGAACGCTTCCAGTCCGGCGACCAGCATGTCCAGGAAGAAGCGGCGTTTGACGGGGTCCAGCACGTCGTACACCAGCTTCGCCATCTCGTCGGAAATGGATGCGTGGCAGTACTCGTCCCGGTTGTGCAGCTTCGCGGTGGTGGAGTTGACCACCTGGATGTCGTGATCGTCGGCGAGCAGATCGAGATACGCGTTGATCGAGATCTCGGACACCGTGGCGAAGGCCAGCGTGGTCAGGCTGCGCTGCCAGCGTTCGGCGGCATGGGCGCGCAGCCGACGGTGGGCCCGCGAGGTGTGGGATTCGGGTAAGGCGCTGTCGGGGAACGGGTTCCCCCGTTTGCGTCTGGTCAGCGCGCTCGCGTTGATGTGCATCAGGGTGTGGTACTGCTCGTCGACCATGGCCTGGGCGAGTGCGATATCCATGTCCTGGCCGCCGAGACCCGGGAACTCCCCGTCCATCACGAGCGCGAACGCCGGGTTGGCGACGCGTTGCTCGGCGAGCACCGTGTGCCGGTTGTACGCGATCCAGGCCCAGCTCAGCAGCCGCGACCGAAGCGCGTCGGGCATCGCCTGCCACGTCGGATGGTCGCGGAACGGCACGATTGCCTCGGGGTAGTCGGCCCGGCCGGCGTCGAACAACTCGTCGAGGTCGGGCTCGTCGCGCTTCACCGTCGACCGTCGGTGCCAATTGCCGGCGAGGCGGCTGATGACGGCGTTCTCGGCTTCGTCGGCGGGGTCGAACGACGGCAGTCCGGGGAGGTGGACCAGCCCGTCGGCGTCGGAGCACTGCAGGTCGTCGATGATCATGCGCGAGTCCGGTCGCCGGCCCAGAAACGAGTGAGGTGACGGGCGCGGTCGGCGTACTCTGAACGCGCGTGCAGCATGCGCTGGTTGTCCCAGATGAGCAGTGCATTCTCGTGGATCAGCACGCGGGTGCGCAGTTCGTGGAACAGGTCGCTGACGCGATGCGCCAACCTGCGACCGGCCCGGCCGAGCGGCAGCCGGGAGTCGTCGACGTCGGACTCGTGGTGCGGGTCGTAGTCGGCCGCGGTGAGCAGGTTGTAGCTGAAGCGCAGGGCGGTGCGGCCGGTGTCGTCCGCGCCCAGCATCGTGGTGCGTACACCCCCGTCCGGGCCAGGGAAGGTCAGTTCGGCGTCCGTCATCAGGGTGACCTCGGCCGGTTCCAGGGCGTCGACGAGCCGCCGGATGTCGAGCAGATCGGTGTGGCCGCCGCCGCAGCGTGCCTGCCGGTGGCAGAACAGCGCCAGGTACGCCGGGCTGGGATCCCAGCCGGGGGCCTCGGTGTGCGCCAGAATCGTGTTCGCGCTCTGCGAGTACGCCCGATGATCGTTGCCGGGGCGGTACGTCACCTCGTGGGTGAGCAGACCGTTGTATTGCGGGACCAGATCACCCAGCGAGCCAACCACTTCCGCTGCAGCGGTGCGGTCGGGTACGTCGTGGACGACGACGTAGCCGTCCTCCCCCAGCCGCTTCCGGTCGACACGGCCTTCCACCGTGTTCCCACCTACAGGCGCAGAAACGACATGACAATTCGGCGACATCCATTCCTCCATTCCGAAAACCCGACCGGGTTGCGTACCCGTGACTCCGGTCGATCGAGACCGGGATCGTCGTGATCGGTTTCAAGAATGTGGTCGTGCCGCCACGCACACCAGGCACCCTAGGGGAGCCAAAACGTCACCCGGAAAGAACGGCTGGGTGTGTAACGACGGAATACGGTCGGTTGTGCTGATGTGGCGCCTCATCACCTCGACTGCGTTCTCGGTCCGACATCCGGCCACAGGCGTGAACGCTTTCAGGAACAAACAGATAGATAGGCAAATACAGTCAATACATCCAAAAGTGTGTCTTTGACGTAGTCGTTCAACGACCGTTAGATCGTACTCAGGTGCCGTCGCCGGCCCGGGACTGGTGACAGCTGCCGACTCGGGTTCCCGATCGTCGCACGCCGGTTCGTGCGGTGGCGTATCCAACCTTTGAAGGGAGAAGCATGATTCAACGTCCAGATCTCGAGGATTTCCGCACGCAGGCCCGCGAGTTCTTCGCGAGGGAGGTTCCCGCAGTCCTTCACGGCGTCGACGCGCCGGTGGATCGCGCGCGGGCAGTGCGCGGGGCGCTTCACCGTGCCGGCTTCTCAGGTGTCTCAATTCCCGAATCTGCCGGGGGAAGAGGCCTTTCCGCTGACCACGAGGACATCGTCACCGACGAAGCCACAACGCTCGCCGTGACTGCGGACCGACCTGCGTTCCTCGGCGTCAACGTCATCCTTCCCGCCCTCATTGATGTCGGAGCGGCCGAACTCGTGGCCGAGGTCGGCCCTCGCATTCTGAGTGCGGACGCCATCGCCTGTCAGTTGTTCTCCGAACCTGATGCAGGTTCCGATCTAGCCGGGGTGATGACGCGCGCAACCGAAGTCGACGGCGGGTGGCGCGTACAGGGCCAGAAGGTCTGGACCTCATACGCGCATCTGGCCGACTTCGGTCTTGCGCTGGTCCGCACCGACCCCGAGGCACCGAAACACTCGGGGTTGACGATGTTGCTGATTGATATGAACGCACCGGGGGTCACAGTCAGACCCATCAAGCAGATGACCGGCGACGGCGAGTTCAACGAGGTATTCCTCGACAACGTCTTCGTTCGGGCGGATCGGCTCGTCGGCACCGTCGGCGGAGGATGGAAGGTGGCCGGCACTGTACTCGGGCACGAACGGCTGGCGATATCGCGAAGCGGTGGAGTCGGGGTTCGCAACCCGATTTCGGTCCGAGCACTCGTCGACCTGGTTACCAGACACGACACCATCTCCGTGCCCGACGTGCAGAGTTCCCTTCTCGACGCCTGGATGGGGGAACGCACAGCCGCCATTCTGTCGCGTCAAACAACAGTACAAGCCCGTTCAGGACTGCCGCTGGGTCCGGAAACATCCCTCGGAAAGATGCATCGAACTCGCAACGCCTTCAGGAACGCGCGCTTGGCCACCGAATTCGGTCTGCCTTGTGGTGGCGCGTGGATCGGTGACGAGTACGCAGGAACCGCTTACGAAATCCTCAATTCGCCGGGGATGGCGTTCGGTGGCGGCACCGATGACATACAACGGAACATCGTCGCCGAACGCATTCTCGGGCTTCCTCGCGAGCAGGCGGTCGACCCCCGAGACCGACGAACTGCGGTCGGGCATCAATCATCCTCGCAATCAACAGGAAAGGCAGGAGAGCAGTGACGACATCCCCGTTCATGCAACAGACACCGGAGCGTACCGAACTCGCAGGTGCAATCCGGCGGCTCCTCGACCAGCATGTGTCGTCGCGTAGCGAGGACGACACCGGCTCCGCAGACGGATTCGATCGCCGCATCTGGCAGCTCCTCGCCGAAAGTATCGGCGTACCGGCAATGGCGATTCCCGAGGATGTCGGCGGAGTGGGCTTCGGCTTCTCCGACCTGCTTCCGGTATTCGAGGAAGCTGGTCGCGTACTCTACGGTTCACCCTTGCTGAGTTCGGTCGGCCTCGCCACACCGTTGATACGCCTTGCCGCAGATGCCGGCACCGCGACAAGGTTGCTTCCCGACCTTGCTTCGGGAGCCTCGACGGCTGCGGTCGCCTGGTTGGAAAATCCGACGGATCGGTCGAGCCGCGGTGTCCACGCGCGCATCGCAGGAAGCAAGCAATTCGCCCTGTCGGGGCACACAACACACGTAATAGACGGATACAGCGCCGACATCCTCCTCGTCCTTGCTCGTCTCGGTGAACAGACAGCGATTTTCGTCGTCGAAGGCACTGCGCCAGGGCTTCTCCGTTCACCGATGGACACCATCGACCTCTCGCGTAGTCAGGCGTCACTGACCTTTGACGTGGTGCCCGCCGTGTTGCTCGGCGAGGCCCAAGGAGGGATGGAGGCTCTGGGACGCGCGCAGGACTACGCCGCTCTGGCCCTCGCAGCGGAGTCCACCGGCGCTGCCCGCCGCTGCCTCGAATCGGCCGTCGAGTATGCCAAAAGCCGCCGTCAGTTCGGGCAGCCGATCGGAGCCTTCCAGGCGGTCAAGCACCGGTGCGCCGAGATGTGGGCCTCAGTCGAAACAGCGGCTGCCCTGGTCGGGGAAGCGTCCCGGGCGCTCGAGACACACGGCGTCCCCAGTCCGCTCGACACCACTCACGCGTTGATCGCAGCGGTGGACGCCCTCGATTTCTGCGCGCAGGAGAGCATGCGTGTTCACGGCGGAATCAGCTTTACGTGGGAGCACTCCGCTCATCGTTACTACCGCCGCGCGCGGAGTGTCCAAACCCTCCTCGGCCCGATGAGTCGCCATCGCGAGCGACTGACAGCTCTTTCCGGCATCCACCCGAATTGACCTGCCCGGCGTCCCCAGGATCGGCCGCCAGATCCGACGCCCGTCATCGCCGAGATCCGCGGTGGCGGCGCGTCCCTCGCGCTGCCCACAACCTACGATTCGCCGACCGACGGGGGTCGCCCGGACATCAATCGAATCGGACCAGGGATTCGCCGCCGATGGCCAGCGAGAGCCCGACTATCGTGATCGCGATTATCGCGATGTACCGACCCGCTGCCGCATGCGCTTGGTCGGGGAGTTCTCTCCAGCGTCGCGTAGCCAGCACAGCGAGAACGATAGTGGACAACGCGAATCCGGCGACAGACAGGACGTCACGGCCTTGGAATTCTGGCGTGGCGATGGCGTGGTGAACAAGAATGCCGGTCGCAGCGGCGGCGGTCGAGGCGGTGCGACGCCACGCCAGGACCGTCCGCTCGACCTGCAGTCCCCTGTCATGTCCCGACGCCGTCGTCACGTCAGCATCCCCCACATGCAAAGGCTCGCAGCGAGGAGGACACCGCCGGCGAGAACTGGCATCAACCATGAATTCGGCAGTGGTTGCGCGCGACGCATGGCCTGTTGCACTCGGAACCAGTGCAGGAATGCACCGCCTCCGATCAATGCCGCGGTAGCAAGACAAGTCACGGCAAGTGGGCCGCGCAGAACGACTGGTTCGAGGGAGTCGATGAACTCACGAGCGGCGACGCCACCCGCGATGAGCGCCAGTGCGGTCCTCATCCATGCCAAGAACGTGCGTTCGTTGGCGAGAGTGAACCGGTAGTCCGGTTCTTGGTCGGCGCTCAGAGAAGCCCGTGCCCTCGGCGTCCGACGCCGGAGGGCCGAATACGACAGCACCGACGAAGCTCGGCGGTGCTGCGGTGCTTCCGTCATGCCTTCCGGCTGCAGACGACGCCCGTAGTGGCGAGGTCGTCGATCGCGGCAGCGGTGTAGCCGAGTTCCGTCAGCAACTCGACCGTGTGTTGTCCCAGCGCCGGGGCGCCGGTGGTGGAGAACCGGGGAATGCTGTGGAGGTGCCACGGCGAGCCGAGGGTGGTGTGCTCGACCCCAGTGGGGTCGGTGACGTCGATGAAGATGCCGGCGGCCTCGACGTCCGGGTTCTTATGGACCTCGCGGTAGGAACTGATGCGACCGGCGACGACACCGTTCGGTGTCAACAGTGTCATGGCTTCGTCGCTGGTCATCTTGGCGAACTCGGACCGGAGTTCCTCGAGTAGTGCTGGGCGGTTGCGCACGCGGCTCTCGTTGGTCTCGAATCGCGGGTCGGAGGCCAGTTCGGGGTGGCCGAGCAGGTTGCAGAGCCGGTCGAAATGCACCACCGAGTAGGCAGATACGACGATGGCGCCGTCCCTGGTGGGCATCACGTCCGCGGCGGGCGCCACGGTGGCTTGCCCGTTTCCCTTGCGCACGGGATCGTTGCCGGTCAGGAGATACTCGCCCCAGTTCGGGCCCTGCAGATGCACCGCCACCTCGAGCAGCGAGGTCTCGACGGTGTCGCCGTCGCCGGTGCGCAACCGCCGGATGTAGGCGCCCAGGATGGCTTGAGCGAACACGTGCGCGGCAGCCGCGTCGACCACGGGGAAGCCGACACGTTGCGGTTCTCGGTCGGCTTCGCCCGTGACCCACATGATGCCGCTTTCGGCCTGCGCTGCGATGTCCAGGCCGGCGCGGTACTTCGACGGCCCGTGCAGCCCGAATCCGGTGACAGTGGCATAAATGAGATCGGGGTGCGCGGTGCGGACCTGCTCGGCGCCGAGGCCGAAGGAATCCATCACCCCGGGCCGCAGATTCTGCACGACGATGTCTGCGCCCGCGATCAGTTCCCGGGCGACCTGCTGTCCTCGGACGTCCTTCAGGTCCAGGGCGATGCAGCGCTTGTTGCGGTTGTAGTTCCGCAGGATCGCGTCACCGTAAATGCCGATCGATCGCGACGATTCCCCGTGGATCGGCTCGACTTTGATCACGTCGGCGCCGAGGTCGGCCAGGACCTGGGTGGCGGCCGGGGCCGCGATGAACTGTCCGAAGTCGACGACGCGGACGCCGTCCAATGGTGTGCTCATTGCACGTTCTCCTGTAGATGGGTATTGAGTTTGGCCTCATCACGTTCCGGGTGCACCAGGAAGGTGGCTGCGGCGCCGCCGATGGCCATGAGCACACCGGTGAGCGCGAAACCGTGCCCGTAGCCGGTGATCTTGTCGGCTGCGGTGCCGACGAAATGCCCGAGTACCAGCGGCGCGAGTACGCCGGCCATGCTGTAGAACGCCACGAGGAACCCCAGGACCGGACCACGCTTACGCGGGTGCACAACATCGGCGATGGCGGTGAAGGCGACGGCATACGCAGCAGTATTGAGCGAGAACGCCAAGGTGATGAAGACCATCTGCGGCAGACCAGCCGACAGCAATGTAAATGCGAACATCGACAGGCCGGCCGCGACGATCAGACCGCCCGCCAAATACCCCCGCGAAACACGCCGGGACACCCCTCGCGCGGTCAACCAATTCGACAACCAGCCGGCACCGATCGCACCGACCGCGGCGAAGGCATAGGGAAGCATGATCAACCGTCCGGCGGTGACCGTGTCGTAGCCCAACCCATCCGATAGATAGACCGGCAGCCAGGCCACCTTCAAGGTGGTCGACCAATACGAGAAGAACGTCAGCAGAGCAATGCCGACGACGGTTCCGGTGGTCAGCAACGTCCGGTACGGAGCATCGACCAACTCCGCGGCGCCCGGGGCCGTTCCCACCGGTGTGTGCGCGGGCGCATCCTTGCCGAAGACGAGCCAGACCACTGCCCACAGTCCGCCCAGGACGATGAGCACACCGAAGGCCGCATGCCAGGTCCAGGTGACGATGACCCAGGTCAACACGGGCGCGGCGAGAAGCGGGCCCACCGAGGCGCCCGCGGTGACGACCCCACCCGGCAGGGCCCGTTTCTCCGGCGGAAACCACGAGTGCACCGAATGGGTGGCCAGCGCGTACGCCGGCCCTTCGGCAAAGCCGAGGACGATGCGACACGCGAGCATCACACCGAAGCTCACCGGGCCGAGCAGGGGCACCATCGTGACGATCCAGACGAGCATCAGCACGGCTAGCAACCAGCGCAGACCGATGCGGGAAGACAGCGCTCCGAGGACTATCGCTCCGGCGGCGAACAACCAGAAGAAGGCACTCTGCAGCAGGCCGAACTGCTGCGGTGTGATTCCCAGATCGTGTTGGATATGAACGCCGGCGAAGCCGAGTACAGCCTTGTCCGCGAAGTTGAGAAGGAGGAAGGTGAACAGCAACATGGCGATCAGCCATGCACGCTTCAATGAGGGCGGTGCGACAACAGCTTTGGGCTGTGCTCGAGTGTCTGTCATAAAGGGCTCCGAACATGCAGAGTGGATGGGGTGACACGAGCCGTCAGTGGCCTGTGAACGCGGCCTCGCGTTTGTGCAGGAAAGCCTCGGCCGCTTCGCGAGCATCGTCGGAATGGAAGCACTGCACCATGCGATCCACTTCCGCGAGCAAGTAGTCGCCGAGCGGCGCGGTGGAAGAGTGGAGCAGGTTCCGTTTCATCGCACGGAGGGCGAGGGGGGCGGAGGTCGCGAGACGGTGCGCAAGCTCGCGGGCGGTGCCGTGGAGCGACTGTGCGGAGGTTACCGAGTTGACCAGTCCGAGCTGGTGGGCGCGCTCGGCGGTGAGTTTGCCTGGGGTGAGAAATAATTCGCGGGCGTGCGCGCCGCCCAGCATCTTGTTGATCAGCCAGACGCCGCCGAGGTCACCGGACAGTCCGGCACTGATGAATGCGGTGTTGAACACGGCACGGTCGGAAGCGATCCGAAAATCTGCTGCGGCAGCGAGCGATAGCCCTGCTCCAGCGCAGGCACCGTCGATAGCGGCGATCGTGACCTGCGGTATCTGATGGAAAGCGAGCAGAGTGGTGCTGACGTGGCGCAAACGTGCGGTATCCGCCACGACCGAGTCACGCCGCAAGGTCCTGGATTCGGCAGGAGCGGCAAGATCAGCGCCCACGCTGAAATCGGAGCCCTGGCCCGAAAGGATCACCACTCGTACGTCGGGTGAGCGCGCGAGCGTTGTGATCACGGCGCGAAGCTCTTCGAGTACGGCAAAGGAAACGGCATTTCGTCGCCCGGGGTTGTCGAGGACCACGGTTGCTGTGGCATCCTCGATCGCGCAGTGAACGTGGCCGCTCATGATTCCTCCTCGATTGACGTTCACCAGTTGTGAACTGGCGCACATTCATTCAAGAGGCAGCGACCGACCACGTCAAAGACCGAAAGTAGGCCGAATCAACTGCAATTTCCTATCGATCCGGTGATGGGCGTACCTCCGAGTCGCGGTAATTGCGTTCGCGAACCCGGTGATCTGCCGTCAGTGCTGTCAGCGAGGCCCCCTCGATCCACGAGTGTCCCCGGGCCGTGTGCCGGTCGATACTGCGAAGCCAGGCCCGCATCGAGCGCTTCGAGTAATCCAGGAAGTCGGAGGTTGCCACCGTCATTCGACCCCTGCGATACATCATTCCGACTCGTCGTGAAAGCCCCGGGGACAGCTCGCGCACCACACCGCCGCGATGACGGGCGTCGAGCGCAATCCGGAGCGGAATGATTGCCGCGCCTGCTCCGGAGAGCACCATCGGCAGTACCGCGCCGCGCTGTGGTACCTCCACAACGATCCGCGGTTCGACACCATGCTCCCGCAACGAGTTCTCGATGTACTCTCTTGTTGCCGTGCCGTGTTCGCCCATCACGAAAGGGACCCCGGACAGACTTTCGACTGGGGTGGGATCGGGCCAGAACGACTCGGTGCCAGGTGGACAGACGAGGACGAACTTCTGATCGACCAGTTCCTCGCTCACTAGTTCCTCCCCCGCAATCGGCATGGCCGAGAAGCCGACCTCGCAGGCACCGGATCGTACGAGCTGCACCAGATCCGCCGCTTCGTCACGCTCCTCGATCCGAAAACGCACTTCGGGAAATTTGGCGCGGAACCCCGCCGCCCACACCGATAGTGGGTCCGTGGAGATATCCGACAGTGCCGCGATATCGATCCGCCCGCTGCGCCCCTGCCCGACGCTCCGCACTGCATTCTCCGCTGCTTCCGCCTCGCGCAGGATCATGCGAGCCGGGCCGATCAGGGCCTCGCCGGCCGGCGCGAGGACAAGACCTCTGCCCACTCGGTGAAACAGCTCGGATCCCAGGTCCTTCTCGAGCTTGCGGACGGCCTGGGAGAGCGACGGCTGGGCCACTCGCAGCGCGACTGCGGCACGGTTGACCCCTCCGTGATCGACCACCGCAAGGAAGTACTCCATTTGACGCAGATCCATGCAGCAAAGCTAGCGGGCAGGGCGCCGAATGCGCCATGGTGTAGCGGGGTCGTGGAGGGACTCCGGGTCGGTCATGAGCCGAGATATGTCCTGTACTCGGGACTCGCCGGCGAGCGCACGACCCTCTTCGGGTCGCTGTAGCGTTCTGCGGTCGTTCTCGATGGCGGAAACGGTGCAGATCCCCAGAGGGCCGTCGCGGTCGAACATGGTTGCCGAGCCCACCGCGACTCCGTCGCACGCGCGGTGGCTGTCGGCTTCCAGTCCGAGTTCGATCCCCTCCGGCAGTCTGGTCAGCGCCAGCGTGACGTCACCGTTGATGTATCCGATGCCCTCGGTGCCCATGTTGGTTACCAAATTGGTCAAGTCGGCGATCATTGCCGCACGCACGAGGGGGGTGGTCGCTTCTCCTGCGATCGCCGACCACCCTGTCGTCCAGATCCGTTTCCGATCAGAGGTTCGCCACGCCGGTCCTCCGTGCGGCAACGGCCCCCAGTCGGCATTCTCCCCACTGGTGCCGATCAACCGCTCGCCGAGATGCTCGGTCGGCGAGGGAGGCTCAGGGACGCGGGAGTCGACCCAATGCGCTCCTGCTGCGTTCCTCGATTTTCGGTAGAAAGCAACCGTGGCCCTGGCCACGGCTTCATCCGACTGAATCAATTCGGCTTCGACAAGTCGAATTCGGTTTCCCCACCGGATGATCCGTGAGCGAACATCGATCCGGCCCATCCTCACCGGACGAAAGAGATCCGCGGTCACTCGGGTGGCGAAGAATTCATCCTGCTTGTACTCACCCTCGATGGCGTGGGCAAGCAAACCCAGCACCGCCGGACCGGACACCATGTCCGCCGACCACCCGCTGATGGCGGCCGCCCTCGGCTCGTACCCCGAACCTGCACGAGCGAAGAACGGTTGAGCGGTGTGTGCCGATCTGGTCGCCTGTTCCGCGTCGAGCTGCGCGTCGGCTGTCACTTTCAGTTCCACAGCGTGGCGGCGTCGACCGCTTCGGTGGCCGGGGGGCCGGGTAGCCCGGGTTCGCTGCGGGAGAATCGCGGCGCGGGCCGGTGCTGGGTGACGCGGTCCAGTTCGACGAGGGATCCGCGGGCGGCGATGTGCGGGTTCTGGGGTGCCTCGGCGAAGGTCAGCACCGGGGTGGTGCAGGCGTCGGTGCCGTCGAAGATCGCCGCCCACTCGTCGCGGGTCTTGGTGAGGAACACCTCGGCGAACTGTTTCTGCAGTTGCGGCCAGCCGCTCCGGTCGTTCTGGGCCGGCAGATCGGCCGGGTCGAGACCCAGACCCTCCACCAGCAGTGCGTAGAACTGTGGTTCGACCGCACCGACGGCCATGTATCGGCCGTCCGCGGTTTCGTAGGTGTTGTAGTACGGCGCACCGGTGTCGAGCATGTTCACCCCGCGCTCGTCCGACCACCGGCCGATACCGCGGAAGCTCCACATCATGTGCGACAACGCCAGGGTGCCGTCCACCATGGCCGCGTCGACGACCTGTCCCTTGCCCGACGTGTGACGCTCGATCAGCGCGGCGAGGATGCCGAACACGAGGAACATCGAGCCGCCGCCGAAGTCGCCGACCATGTTCAGCGGCGGCACCGGGCGCTCGCCCTTCCTGCCGATCGCGTGCAGGACACCGGTCAGCGAGATGTAGTTGATGTCGTGGCCGGCCGTCTGGGCGAGTGGACCTTCCTGCCCCCAGCCGGTCATCCGGCCGTAGATCAGGCGCGGGTTGTGCGCCAGTGCGACGTCCGGGCCCAGCCCCAGGCGCTCGGTGACGCCGGGGCGGAAGCCTTCGATGAGCACGTCTGCCCGTTCGATGAGGCCGAGGACGAGTTCGATGTCGGCGGGGTCTTTGAGGTTCGCTTCCACGACGCGGCGGCCGCGGTGGGTCTGGTCGCGGGGCTGCCCGGCTGTCGGCAGCAGGCCGGCGCGCTGTACGCGGACCACGTCGGCGCCGAGGTCGGCGAGCAACGTCGCAGCGTGCGGGCCGGGACCGATGCCGGCGAGTTCGACTATGCGGACACCGGTAAGTGGCCCGGTGCCGGTGGTGGTCGCCATGAATTCTCCCTCTACCTCTGGGCGATGGAACGTGCTGTGACGCTGAATGTTCAGCCGACTCGAGCGGTTTGCGTGGTGGACAGCAGGGTGGGCAGTGCCCGAGCGAGGTTGCGCTCGTGGATCTGCGAGGCACCTTCGTAGATGCGCAGCGCCCGCACGTCACGCCACATGCGCGGCACCGAGTGTTCGCCCACGATGCCGGCTCCGCCGAGCACCTGGACCGCCCGGTCGGCCACGACGGATGCCATCTCGGTGCAATAGAGCTTCGCCGCCGAAATGCGATGCCGCGGCGGGGTGCCGGCGTCGAATTCGCGGGCGCAATCCAGGATCATCGACCGTCCCGCCTCGAGCTCTGCGTAGCTGCGACCGAGCATGGCCTGGACGGCCCCGAACTCGGCCAGGGGTTGCCCGAATTGCTCCCGCTCACCGGCGTGCCGCGCGGCCTCGGTGAGCAAGCGCGTGGCCTGACCGACGGCGGTGGCCGCGACGTGGGTGCGGGCCTGGTTGATCCCGCGCATGGCGTGCGTCATTCCCAGGCCTTCCGCCCCTCCGATCAGCCGGTCTGCGTCTACTCGCACCCCACGCAGACTGACCTCGGCGACGGGCCCCTCGGCGTGACCGTTCATCAACTCGGGCAACCGGGTCTGCACGCCGGGAGTGTCCCGATCCACCAGGAACGACGAGACACCGCCGTCCTCGGTGCGGGCGAACACCACCAGCACGTCCGCCCACCCGCCGTTGGTGATGTAGCGCTTCTCCCCGTCGATGACGTAGCCGCCACGCGTCCGGGTCGCGGTGGTCCGTACCGCGGACGCGTCGCTCCCGGCGTTCTCCTCGGTGAGCGCGAAGGCCATCACGCACTCCCCGGCCGCCATCGCGGGGAGGTACCTCTCGCGCTGCACGGCGGTGCCGTATTCGAGCAGGATCTGTGAGGCCAGACCGATGCTCGTCGAGAACCGCGACCGGTACACAGCCGACGACCGGGTGAACTCGAACGTCAGGAGCACCTGCTGCTCGACCGTCCACCCCAGGCCGCCGACGCTGGTGGGCAGGGTGATGCCGAACAGACCGAGCTCGCTCATCCGTCGGACGAGGTCCGGGGGCACCGCACCGGCGGCGACCATCTCATTCTCCCGCGGGATCAGTTCGTCGTCGGTGAAGTCGCGAATCACCTGCCGGTACGTCTCGAAGTCGAGGGTGCGGACCCGGGGATCGATCACGTGAATGCTCCTGTTCGTGAGGGCGAAAGCTCCTGCGGGACTGGATCAGAAACCGGCCGACTTGGCGATGATCGTCTTCATGACCTCGCTGGTGCCGCCGTAGATCCGCGAGACGCGGGTGTCCGCGTACAGCCGGGCGATGGGGTATTCGAGCATGTAGCCGTATCCGCCGTGCAGCTGCAGGCACTTGTCGATGATCTCGCCGGCGTTCTCGGTGCAGAACAGCTTCGCCTTGGCGGCATCGGCGACGCTCAGGTCGCCGGTCTCGTGCAGCTCGATGGCCCGGTCCACCATGGCCTGCGCTGCCTCCACCTTGGCGATGCATTCGGCGATGACGAATTTGGTGTTCTGGAAGTCGGCGACGGGCTTGCCGAACACCTTGCGGTCACGCACGTAGTCGGAGGCGAACGTGATGGCACCGGTGGCGGCGGCGGTCGTGGTGACCGCGATCATCAGGCGCTCCTGCGGAAGGTTGTTGGCCAGATAGCCGAACGCCGCGCCCTCTTCGCCGAGCAGATCCTCGACAGGAACCCGCACGTCAGTGAAGGAAAGCTCGGCGGTGTCGGAGGTGCGCATACCGATCTTCTCGAGCTTGCGACCCACCTCGTAGCCCTCGCTCGTGGTGTCCACGGCGAGGATGCTGAGGCCGGCGCGGCGGTTCTCCTCGGTGGTCGGGGAGGTGCGGCAGACGACGAGGACGCGGTCGGCTTGAACGCCTCCGGTGATGAAGGTCTTGGCGCCGTTGAGGATGTAGTGGGTGCCGTCCTCCGACAGCCGGGCGGTGGTCTTGATGCCGGCGAGGTCCGAGCCGGTGCCCGGCTCGGTCATCGCGATGGCGGTCATCATGTCGCCGCTGACGAACCCGGGCAGCCAGCGCTGCTTCTGTTCCTCGGTGCCGTAGGTGAGCAGGTAGGGCAGCACCAGGCCGGTGTGCACACCGAATGCACCGAAACTGACTGCGGCGCGGGCGGTCTCCTCGGAGAGCACCGCCTGGTACTTGAAGCTGGTCTCGCCGGCTCCACCGTAGGACTCGGGTACGGTCATTCCGAGCACGCCCAGCTTGCCGAGCTGACGGTAGAAGTCGCGCGGCACCATGCCCTCGCGCTCCCAGTCGGCGAAGTTCGGCGTGACCTGCGACTCGATGAAGTCACGGATGACTTTGCGGAAGTCTTCATGTTCCTGGTTGAACACGATGCGCTGCATGTCTTTTCCTTCTTTTGTGCGGACCAGCGTGGATGGGTGTTGGGGAATGTGGCCGCGTCAGCCGAGGATTCGGGCGCGGTCGCGGTCGGAGTTGACGGTGAGGAGGGCGATCACCGCGCCGATGACGGCGGCGATGCCGAAGATCTGGAAGGCCGAGGCGTAGCCGCCGGCGGGGGTGGCTGCATTGTCGACGATGACGCCGGTGAGGTACGGGGCGATCAGGCCGCCGGTGGCCATCATCGCCATGAACACGCCCAGCACGCCTGCCATCTGCTGCGGTGGGCAGATCTCCGAGATCGCGGCATTGAACAGCGGGATGATGACGGTGCCGACACCGTAGCCGATCGAGACGACCATCACCGCGACGATGGGCGTCTGGATGTACGGCATGGTGATCAGTGCGATGCCGCACAGCAGCAGTGCGATTCCCGGCACGATGCCGCGCAGCACCCGGGAACTGGCGCCGCGCACCAACAGCCGGTCGCTGACCGAGGTGCACAGGAACATGAAGAACAGTCCAGCGATGCTGGGGATCCCGAACATGGTGCCGGCCTGCACCCGCGAATACCCCAGGCCGACCTCGAAGTAGGACGGCAACCACGTCAGCACGACGGTGACGAGAGCGTACATGGTGAAGACTGCGGCGAGCGCGCCGAGAAATGTCGGTGTCCGGAGGATCCGGGACCATGGCACCTTGGGGTCGGCGGTCGGCGCAGCGGTGTCGACGTTCGCGGCGGCCTTCTTGACGGGGCGCTTGCCGTAGGGCCCTCCTTGCCAGGTCACGAGCCACACGACGGACCAGACCACGCTGACCATGGCGAGGATGAGGAACGTGGATCGCCACCCCCAGTTCGCGACGGCCAGGGCCATCAGTGGAGCGATCAGAATCTTGGCGATCGACGCACCGGAAGCCAGGAAAGCGCCGGGCAGCCCACGCTTCTCTACGGGATGCCAGGAGTAGGCGCCGGTATGGATCAGCGCCCCCGACGGCCCCTCGAAGAATCCCAGCGCCATCCGGCTGATCAACAGCATCGTGAAGCCGGCAACGACCACCAGCGGCACCATCGACGCTGCCCAGGCCAGGCACAACAGCAGTAGCAGCCAGCGCAACGACATCCACTTGTGCAACACCCCGGCAAAGAAGCCGCCAACGGTGAATGCCAGGAAAAATGCACTGCCTACGAGCCCGATCTGGGCGGAGGTCAGACCGAACTCTGTGGCCAGCGGCTGGGCAACCAGCCCGAAGACGGCCTTGTCGGCCCAGTTGACGACGACCAACAGCACCAGAATTCCGGTGAGGCCCCAGGCCCGCACGCGGGACTCCCCTCCTACTTCGGGTGACACAACGGGGGAAACGTCCTGCTTGCTCGATGTCATTCTCATCGATCCTCTCGGGCAATGGCGACGGCTGCGCGGCGCGGAGACTCGGGGGCTCGGGGGCTCGGGGGCTCGAAGCGAACTGTGACGCGAACCACCCCGATTCGAAAAAGTAAATCATCATCCGGCATCAAAGGGCAATAGTTCACTGAAAGACGTCGACCACTTCTCGCGGTCACGCCTGTGAATTGGAAAAGCTGCTGCAAGACGGCAGGCCGAGCGTGGTGGACAGAATCTGTCGGGTCGTGTTAAGTAAATATCGATTCGATCAGAGAGGAGTCAGATGTGACTCGCAAGGTCCACGTCGCCGGAGTCGGGATGATCCCGTTCACCAAGCCCGGCAAGAGCGAGAACTACAACGTCATGGGTGAGACCGCTGCCCGCGCAGCATTGCGTGATGCCGGCATCGAGTACTCCCTCGTTCAGCAGGCCTACGTGGGGTACGTGTACGGCGACTCCACGGCCGGCCAGGCCGCGCTGTACGGAGTCGGCCTGACCGGAATCCCGGTTTTCAATGTCAACAACAACTGCGCCACCGGTTCGTCGGCGCTGTACCTGGCCCGCCAGGCCGTCGCCAGTGGTGCCGTCGAGTGCGCTCTGGCGGTCGGGTTCGAACAGATGAAACCCGGTGCGCTCAAGCGGGTCTGGGACGACCGCCCGGCGCCGATGTTCCGATTCGACAACCTGATGACGGAGATTCAGGGCGTCGACGAGACGTCCCCGCGCGCGGCCCAGCTGTTCGGCGGCGCGGGCGTTTCCCACATGCAGAAGTACGGCACGAAGCCGGAGACGTTCGCGAAGATCTCGGTCAAGGCCCGCAAGCACGCTGCCCACAACCCCAATGCCGTCTTCCGTGACTTGCTCACGGAGGAGCAGGTGCTCGAGTCGCCCCACATCTTCGGCCCCTTGACCAGATACCAGTGCTGCCCACCGACCTGCGGCGCCGCAGCGGCGGTGGTGTGCAGCGAAGAGTTCGCCCGCAAGCACGGGCTTGCGGCGGACGTGGTGATCGAGGCGCAGGCCCTCACGACCGACACCGCCAGCACGTTCGAGGACCGGGACATGATGAAGGTGGTCGGCTACGACATGACGGCAGCGGCCGCCGCCCAGGTGTACGAGGCCGCGGGCATCGGCCCCGAGGACGTACAGGTCGTCGAACTGCACGACTGCTTCTCCGCCAACGAGCTCATCACCTACGAGGGACTGGGTCTGACCCCCGAGGGCACCGCCGAGAAGTTCATCCTCGACGGCGACAACACCTACGGCGGCCGCGTGGTCACCAACCCCTCGGGTGGTCTGCTCTCCAAGGGCCACCCGCTCGGCGCCACCGGACTGGCCCAGTGCGCCGAACTCGTGTGGCAACTCCGCGGTCAGGCGGGGGCGCGTCAGGTGGAGGGTGCGCGGATCGGCCTGCAGCACAACCTCGGTCTCGGCGGCGCGTGCGTCGTGAGCGTCTTCAAGAAGGTGGGCTGACATGGCTCTCGACTCCGCCGTCGTCGGCAAGGTGATCCCCGGTCACGAAGTGGTCGTCGAGCGCGGACGTCTGCGCTTCTTCGCGCAGGCCATCGGCGAGACCAACCCGATCTACTTCGACACCGAGGCCGCCAAGGCGGCCGGGCACCGCGATGTACTCGTGCCGCCGACCTTCCTGTTCTGCCTGGACATGGAGAAGCCGGACCCGTTCGCCCTCATCCGCGAACTCGGGATCGACATGCGGTACGTGCTGCACGGCGAGCAGGCGTTCAAGTACCACTCGCCGGCCTATGCCGGCGACACGCTGGCCTACAACGGCACAGTCACCGACGTGTACTCGAAGAAGAACGGAGCGTTGGACTTCCTCGTCCGAACGGTCGACGTCACCCGCGACGGTGAGCCGATCGCCCGCCTCACCAACACCCTCGTCGTCCGAAACCCGAAGGCGGAAAAATGAAAACAGGCGACTCCCTCCCGGAATTGCAGCTCGCCGGCATCAGCCGCACCACGCTCGCGCTCTACGCCGGCGCGTCCGGTGACCACAATCCGATGCACATCGATCTCGACGTCGCGCGCTCCGGTGGCATGGACGACGTGTTCGCCCACGGCATGCTGTCGATGGCCTACCTCGGCCGACTGCTGACCAATTACGTTCCTCAGGAACGACTCTGCTCCTACGGCGTACGATTCGCCGCCATCACCCCGCTGCACGCGAAGCCGACGTGCACCGGAACCGTGACCAAGGTCGAGGACGGCCTGGCCCATCTGGACCTCACCGTCACCCTCGCCGACGGAACGGTCACCCTCCGCGGCGACGCCGTCGTCGCCGCCTGACCTTCGCCACACCACCGAAAGGAAGTCCCGCTCATGGGCAAGCTCGACACCAGGACAGCCATCGTCACCGGATCCGGCCGCGGCATCGGCCGTGCCATCGCCATGAAGTTCGCGGCCGAGGGCGCCAGCGTCGTCGTCAACGACCTCGACCCGGGCCCGGCCAAGGAGACGGTCGAGGAGATCGTCGCAGCCGGCGGTAAGGCCGTCGCCAGTATCGGTTCGGTCACCGAGGAAGGCTTCGCGGACCGCTTCGTCGCCACCGCCGTCGACACCTTCGGCGGCCTCGACATCATCGTCAACAATGCCGGCTTCACCTGGGACAACGTCATCCAGAAGATGACCGACGAGCAGTGGGACACCATCCTGGATCTGCACCTGAAGGCACCGTTCCAGATCCTGCGTGCCGCGCAGCCGTACATCAAGGCGAACCCGACCGACTACCACCGCAAGGTCGTCAACATCTCCTCCAACGCCGGTGTCGTCGGCAACGCCGGCCAGTCCAACTACGCCGCCGCCAAGGCCGGCATCATCGGACTGACCAAGACCCTCGCCCGCGAGTGGGGCCGCTACCGGGTGAATGTCAACGCGGTCGCCTACGGCCTGATCAACACCCGCCTGACGGAGGCGTCGGCGGACGGCAACGCCACCATCGACGTCGAAGGCCGGGAGATCAAGGTCGGCGTCAACCCCCAGCTGCTCGCCGCAGCCGAGCGGTCCATCCCGCTGGGCCGGGCCGGCCGTCCCGACGAGGCAGCGGGCGCAGTGTTCGCCCTGTGCCTGCCCGAGACCGACTACGTCAGCGGCCAGTGCCTGGTTTGCGACGGCGGCAGCCGCTAACTATCCCCGACAGGAGGGGTCCCCATGTACTTGACTCAGTCACTGCATCGCGCGGTGCAGCAACGCCCGAACCAGCCCATGACCGTGTGCGGGGACCGCATCCACACCAGCAGCGAGACCGGAGACAGGGTCGCCCGCCTCGCGGGCGCTCTGCTCGGTCTCGGTGTGGGGGTCGGCGACCGCGTCGGCATGCTGTCGCTCAATTCCGACCGGTACCACGAGTACTTCTTCGCCACCTGGTGGATAGGCGGCGTGGTCAACCCGCTCAACACCCGCTGGAGCGCCGCCGAGATCGCGTTCGCCCTCGAAGACTCACAGACGACGGTACTGCTGGTCGACGACACCTTCGTACCGCTGCTGGACGAGATGCGCACACTCTTCCCGTCGCTGCGAGCAGTGGTGCACTGCGGCGACCAACCGACACCGGACGGGCTTCTCCGTTACGAAGACCTGGTCGCCACCGCGGAACCCGTCGAAGACCTGCGCGTGGGCGGAGACACCCTGGCAGGGATCTTCTATACCGGTGGTACCAGCGGCCGCCCCAAAGGCGTCATGCTCACCCACCTCAACCTGATGACCGCGAGCCTCGGGTCGCTGGCCGCCAACCACACCGCCGTCGCAGGCAGCCGCGCCCTGCTGTCCGCACCCATGTTCCACCTCGCTGCACTGGCCAGCTGGAACGGCCAGAACATCGCCGGGGGCATCCTGGTGATGTTGCCGTCGTTCGAACCGGCCGCGGCGCTGCGACTGATCGAAGAGCGGCGGATCAACTCGATGCTGTTGGTACCGACCATGATCCAGATGCTGCTGCGCCATCCGGAGCGCGAGATCCGCGACCTGTCCAGCATCACCGCAATTCAGTACGGCGCGTCCCCGATCTCCGAGACCCTGCTACGCCAGGCCCAGCGCGCCTTCCCGAAAGCTGATTTCGTGCAGGGTTACGGGATGACCGAGGCCGGCCCCGGACTCACCTCGCTCAGCGCCGACGACCACCACGCGGCCACCCGGCTCAATTCGGCCGGTCGGCCGATGGGTCACGTCGAGGTGCGGGTTGTCGACGACCGAGGCAACGAACTCCCCCGCGGCGAGGTCGGCGAGATCATTGCCCGTGGCGGCAACATCATGACCGGTTACTGGAATCGACCGGAAGAGACCGCGGCGGCGCTGCGCGACGGCTGGCTGTACACCGGCGACGGCGGCTACATGGACGAGGACGGCTACCTGTTCGTGGTGGACCGACTGAAGGACATGATCATTTCCGGGGGAGAGAACGTGTACTCGACCGAAGTCGAGAATGCTCTCGCCTCTCATCCCGATGTGGTGCAGTGTGCGGTGATCGGTGTTCCCGACGATCGGTTCGGCGAGCGGGTGCACGCGTTTCTGGTGATGAAACCGGGCACGTCACTGACCTGCGACGACGTGCGAGCCCACGCCAAGAAACTGATCGCCGGGTACAAGTCGCCACGGAGCATCACGATCGTGGAGCAGATGCCGGTCTCGCCGGCTGGCAAGATACTCAAGAGAGAACTCCGCCGGCAGTTCTCCGACCTGGCCGACCGCACCGCGCACTGACACCCCGAGGCTGCAATGACGATCGACACATCGGACGACACACCTGCTGTCGAGCCGTCCGCCAAGAAGACGCCGCGGCCGCGCAACCGTAAAGCGCAGATCATCACGGTGGCCCGAGAGCAATTCGGGAGACGCGGCTACCACGGGGTGAACATGGAGGACATCGCCTCCGCGGTGGGAATCACCGCGGGGGCGCTGTACCGCCATTTCCCGAACAAGCAGGACCTTCTGGCACAGGCGATACTCAATGCCGCCTCGTCGATCACGGCCACCCTCGACGACGTCGACCCCGAGGACTCGGCCTCGAACTGTCTGGCCCTGTTCCGCTACTGCCTCGACAACGATTTCCGCGCTGTCCTGTTCGACCAGGAAGCCCGCCACCTCGCTCCCGAACGCCGGGCCGAGGTGCGGACGGCCGTTCAGTCGGTCCCGGCACGCATCGCCGACGCCCTCCGCTCCGAACGCCCCGACCTCACCACTGCGGACGCCGACTTGCTGGCCTGGGCCATGTCGAGCGTCGCCCTCAGTCCAGCCCGGCACCGAACGACCTTGCCGCGCAAACGCTTGGAGAGCCTGCTGCTGGAGCTGTGCGAACGGCTGCGGAGCGCTCCGATCCGGCACGACGAGGAGATACCTGCCGAGGAGGCATACGTCTCCGGCTTCGCTCACGCTTCCCGTCGTGAAACCCTGTTGACCGCCGCCATCTCCCTGTTCCGGCGGCGCGGCTACCAGTCGGTGACGATGGACGACATCGGCGCCGCCGCGGGGATGGCGAGTTCGAGCATCTACACCTACTTCGCCGGCAAGGCCGAGGTGCTCCAGGCGATCCTCGTCCGAGGCACCGAGTCCCTGCGGATGGGGTTGGTCCAGGCGCTTGCCGGTGCGCGCTCCCGCGAGGACGCGCTCGCTCTGGTGGTGCACTCGTACGCCTCGGCCGTGTCGGCACCCGACAGTGCCATCGGCATCCTCATCGAGGAGTCGACGAATTTACCCGAAGAGGCACAGTCGCAGTCCCGCACGGCTCAACGCGAGTACATCGACGAGTGGGTACATCTCCTCGGCACCGACACCCACGAGACCCGGACTACCGTGCTCGCCGCAATCGGGTTGGTCAACGACCTTTCCCGGTTGCGGCACCTGCACACCCGACCGCGCTACCGAGACGAAATCGAGGAACTGGCCCTTCGGGTACTGGGAGTCCGTACCGCCTGATCACCCACCGCCGAGGCCGACCACGGCGATCATCAAGGGCAGGAAGACGATGATCAGGATCGCGCCGACGATGTCGAAGGATATTCCGCTTCGGATCATCGTGGTGATCCGGACGGCTCCGGAGCCGTAGACCACGGCGTTCTGCGGCGTCGAGACCGGCAGCATGAAGCCGAACGACGCGGCGAACGTGGCCGCGAGCGCAGGCACGAAGGGGTTGACCCCGGCCGCCAACGCCACCGGGATCACGATCGGCACCACGACCGCCGCCGACGCCGTGTTGCTCGTCGTCTCCGATACGGCGATGGCCAGCAGCACGGCGAACACGGTGATGGCGACGACGCTCGTCAGGCCCAGCGAGTCGGCGACGGAGGTGCCGATCGTCTCGGCGAGTCCGGTGTCGGCGAGCAGTGCGCCGAAGATGATGCCGCTGCCGAACAGCACGATCGTGCCCCAGTCGATCTCTGCGGCGTCCCGCCAGGTCAGCGTGAACTCGCGATTCTCCCAATCGGTCGGCAGAAGGTAGAGCAACGCCGCCCCGAAGACTGCGACCATGCCCTCGTCGAGTCGGTCACTGATCGTGCTGTAGAGATCCGAGTCGTTGCCGGCGATCACCGCGACGACACCGGGCAGGATCCACAGCGTCACCGTGACTCCGAACGCGATGAGCGTGTTCTTCTCCGCACGCGACAGCGGACCCATTTCCGCGCGCTGCTCCGCCAGGTAGTCGGCGACGCCTTCGATGCGACGGATCTCCGGTTTGTTGATGCGCAGCAGGATGATGGCGAGCGCGATGAACATCAGCAGGCAGATCGGGATGGCCATCACCATCCATTGCCCGAAGCTGATCCGCTCCCCCGTGGCCTCCTCGATGAGCCCGCGTCCGATGAGATTGGGTGGGCTCCCGACCGGCGTCAGCAGGCCGCCCACGCTTGCGCTGTATGCGAGCATCAGCATGATCGCGGCGCCCACCCTGACGCGCAACGGGTCGAAGTCCTCGGCGACGACGCCGCGGCGCTGCATGAGCTTCGCGATGACGCCGAGGATGCCCAGGGCGGTGGGCAGCAGCATGGCCACGGTCGCGGTGTTGGATACGAACGCCGAGAGTCCGCACGTGATCGCGCCGAACGCGACGATCACACCGGTGGTGGACTGGCCGACACGCGGCAGGGTCAGTATCCGAAACGCGAAGCGCCGTGCGACGCCATGCTTGAGCATCGCCTGAGCGAGGATGAACGCTCCGATGAACGTGAAGATCGTCGACGATCCGAACGCGGCGAGAACTTCGTCGGCCGGCGCCACGCCCAGAAACACCACGATCGCCACCCCGAGCAGCCCGCCGATCGGGATCGGCACCGCCTCGGTCACCCACAGCACGATGACGCCGAGCAGCACGCCGGCCAACGTCTGCTGGTTGGGCGGTATGTCGATCGGCAGGGCGAGGAACGCGAGCGTGATCAGCGGCGCCAGAAAGAGCCCGATCGTGCGGCGGCCCTTCTCGAATCGCTCCTCGGCGGGTGAGAGCTGCTGTTCGCCGAGGCTGCGATAGGTGGTGTGCCCGAGCAACGCCTTGTCGACGTCGGTGCGGTCGCCCTGGTTCTCGGCTGTCATGGTCCCTCCCCTGCGACACGGATTGGTACGGAAGTAGTACCCAACAACGAACGTCCTAGTCGTTGAAGCAGCATGTTTTCTCCCGGACGGGGCAGCACGACCGACGCCTAGGCCGTCACCGTGTTTCTGGGAACGATCAGCACGGGCACCGGAGCGTGACGCAGAATCTTCGAGGCGGCCGAGCCGAGGAATACGTGGGCCGCGGGTCCGGCCGCGCCCGAACCCAGCGCCAGCATGTCGCCGGCTTCCCAGGAGACGGCCTCCACCGCTTCGCGCCAGTCGTGGCCGCTACCGACCACGACGTCCACGTCGGGAACCGGGATTCGGGCGCGAACTGCGTTGAGCTGCTTGACGATATCGTCGCGCGTCCGGCGTGCCCACTGTTGGACGACGAGGTCCTCCGTCGATCGCTCGATCGCACCGCCGAACATCGTCATCGGCCGCACCGTGAACGACACGATCCGCAACTGCACCGGCCACTGCCTGGCCAGTTCGGCGGTGGCGGCAACGAGACCGTTGACGTCGGCCTCGCCGCCGTACGCGACGGTGATCCGGCGGATGGACTCGGGCACCGGCGGGTAGCCGCGCGGAGCGATCGCGACGGGCACTGCCGCGGTGTGGACCAGCCGTTCGGTGACGCTGCCCAGCGTCACCCTGCCCAGCAACCCGGACGACGACGACCCGACAACGACGAGACGCGCGTCGTGGGCGGTGACGAGTTCGATCAAACCTGTTGGAATGGAATCGGATTGGTGGACGATGCGGGGAATGTCCAGGCCCCCGGGCAGCTGGCCGACCACCCTGTCCAGTGCGTGCGAAGCCTGCTCGGTGACGTAGCCCAGGTATTCGCGTTCGATGGGGTCGTCTTTCGCCGGCCACGGCCGTTCCACGATCGCCGCGGCCACTACCTTGTCGCCGGTCCAGCGTGATATCTGCACCGCCAGGTTGAGGGGCGCGGTGCCCTGACGGCTCGAGCTGAAGCCGGCGATGATCGTCATCGTGGCGATCCCTCTGCGGCGACCGGGGCGACGACGACGTGCGTCACCGGCACATCGTGCTCGGCGCGCGCACGGTCCACGACGTCGAAGCGGTGCCATATCGATTCTTCCGGTGGCAGTGTCGAGATGACTATCTGATCCGGACGGAACGAGTCGACGGCGGCGGCCAGGGCCCGCAGCGGCCGGTAGTCGCCCAACGCGCCGTCGGCTTCGAGGTTCTCCGCGCGGAGTGTCGCCAGCGTGTCGTCCAGCCGCCGTTGTGCGACCTCTCGGGTCGCTTCCGCGACGTCGAGTGGACCGTGGGTGGCGGCGGTTCCGGTCTCGATCGGGCTGGCCGGCACGACCACGAAGTAGGTGGCATCCCGATCGGCGTCGATACGGCGGAGTTCGTCGAGCATTTCCTTGGACTGGACGGTCTGGTTCGCCAGCACCAGCACACGGTGTGGCCGTGTCGTCGCCGTGACCCCTTCCACGACGGGCCGCCGGCCCACGAACCACTTGTTGGCGAGGAACAACACGATGACGACGGCCCACGACAGCAGGCTCAGCACCAGTTGCGATCGCACATCCTCCTGCAGATACATCTGCACCAGGATCGCCACAATCGCGACGGCGGTGATTATCGACACCACCGGGAACAGCCACATCTTCACCCGTAGCTCCGAGTCCGGGGTGCGGTACCGCAGCACGATCTGGGAGACGGCGATGAGCAGGTAGACGAACAGGATGACCGCACCGCTGGAATTCAGCAGGAAGGCGAAGACGGTGTCCGGTGACACTGCGGCGGCGATCACACACAGAAAACCGACCACCGAGGACGCGAGTATCGCGGTGGCAGGCACCCCGCGACGGGTCACCCTGACCAGCTGTGCGGGCGCCTCCCGGCGCGCCGCGAGCACGAACAACATGCGGGAGGCGGTGTACATACCCGAGTTGAGGCAGCTCAACACGGCCGTCAACACCACGGCGTTCATGATGTGGTCGGCGTACGGGATCCCCATTTCGGTGAACGCGGCGACGAAGGGGGACGCGGCCGCATCTTCGTCGTTCCACGGCAGGATCGTCGCCAGCAGGAACGTGGAGCCGACGAAGAACACGGCGATCCGCACGATCACCGAGTTCGCGGCCTTGGTCACCGCCCGCTCCGGGTCCGCCGACTCCGCGGCGGCGATCGTCGCGATTTCGGCGCCAACCATGGAGAAGATCACCGTGACCACGCCGACGGTGATGGCCATGGCGCCGAACGGCAGGAACCCGTCATGGCTCCACAGGTTGGAGAAGTCGAGCGATTTGTTCGGCCACACCCCGAGAACAAACAGCGAGCCCAGCCCGATGAACACCACGATCGCGGCCACCTTGATCCCGGCGAACCAGAATTCGAACTCGCCGAACGACGACACCGAAAACAGATTCGTCGCCGTCATCAGGATCATCAGAACCAACGCCGACAACCACAACGGGATGTCGATCCAGTACTGAATGATCGTCGCGCCGGCGATCGCCTCGAACCCGACGACGATCACCCAGAAGTACCAGTACAACCAGCCGACGGAGAAGCCGGCCCAGTTGCCCAACGCGGCGCGGGCATAATCGGCGAACGACCCGGTCGACGGATTGGCCACCGCCATCTCCGCCAGCATCCGCATGACCATGATGATCAAGACCCCGGCGAGAGCATAGGTGATGAAGGCCCCCGGACCGGTGTCGCCGATGACGACACCCGAGCCGACGAACAAGCCCGCGCCGATCACCCCGCCGATCGCAATCATCGTCAGCTGCCGCTGGCTCAGCGCCTTCTTCAAAGTGGGTGTTGCACTCATTGCATCCCTCCGATACTCGACGCACCGGCTACTCGCTCTGTTGGCGAGACCGGCTGTCGGATTCCGTGGGATGTACTCGGCTGGGCACGCGACCAGAGGGAAAGCCGCAGGGGCTTGAATCTCAATCGTAAGCCGCAGTGTCCGTCCGGCGAGCGGGATTCGGCAGTTGGATCCGCGCGCTGCGCGTGAGTACACCGGAACTTCCGCCCCGGGCGGACGACAGCATCCCCAGAAGTGCGCACAATAGAAGGGTGCAAACGGCGCGCCCCTCCACAGCACGAGGTAGAGCAGCCGCGGAAGGAGTTCACGATGAATTCGACGAAGACCGTGGCGGGAGCCGTGATCGCCGGTGCGCTGGGCTTCAGCGCACTGGGACTCGGCACTGGCACGGCAGATGCTGATCCAGGGCCACCGCCGATTCCCGGTATCTCGGTACCCGATGTGGTTCCACCGCCCGGACAGCTGGGACAGCTGCCGTTCATCCCACCGCCGGGCCAGTTGGGGCAGCTTCCGTTCGTGCCGCCACCCGGGCACTGGGACAAGCCGTGGAAATGGCTTCCTCGGTGACTCCCTGCGGGAACTGGTGATTTCCGCAGCGCTATCGGCAACGCGGCCATCGTCGTTGGCAGAGCCCGCTCGAACCTATTTCGAGCGGTAATCGGACGGCAAAGTTCCCGTTTCCCGCGCGGCCTAGTCGTGCGCCCGCTCCACGACCCAGGCCGCGACCTGGGTCCGGGAGGTGAAACCCAGTTTCGCCAGAATGTGCTCCACATGACCTTGTGCGGTGCGGGGTGAGATCACCAGGCGGTCGGCGATGGCCTGATTGGTCAGGCCTTCGGCGATCAGGGCGGCGACTTGGCGTTCCCTCTTGGTCAGTCGCGTCGACGCGGCGGTGGCGGGTGTGGAGGTGTCGGCCTGTTGCTCGTGGAGGGCGTAGGCGATGGCCGCGTCGAAGCCGAGTTGTTCACCCTTGCGGTGGGCCGCGCCGAATGCTTTGTCCCCGAGCTCCTTCCGGGCCTTCTGTGCATATTCTTCTTGGTAGAGAATCAGATTGGTATGTATGACCGCCGTACTGCTGATCGACCGCGCCAGCCCGTCCGCGGCTCCCATCAGAACTGCGGCCCGGAGTGCATCGCGACGTTCGAAGCTGATCCAGGCGAGCGCTTCGAGGCAGGCTGCAGCGACGCGGGGGCTGCGCACCTGCTTGGTCAGTTTCAGTGATTGTTCGATAAGCTGCACCGAACGACTTGCATCACCCTGCTTCCACACAGCAATTCCCAAGGCCCACAGCGAATGCGATCGGTACATCGTCTCACCGTGCGCTTCCGTGATCGCGAGCGCACGTTCGTGGCACTCGATCGCCTGGTCCGTCCGGCCGGACAGTCCATAGGCCAGACCTAACGGGTACAGGATGGCTACTTGGAGCAGTTGATCTCCGCGTTCGGTGAACTCGGCGAGCGCGATGTCCAGTTGCGAGCACGCTCGCGCGAGATCACCGCTGTAGAGGGCCAGCATGCCGTCGGCGCAGTCGACGTAGGCGCGCAGGAGGGGATCCCTCGTGTCGGCGGTGAGAGTCCGCGCCTCCTCGACGAGCGCTGTCGCGGCCTGAAGGTCGCCTTGAGCGAAAGCCATTACGCTGTGGCTGTAGAGCGCCTTGATCGAATCCAGGGTGGGCGGGCCGCTCTGGCGGACGAGCAGTTGGTCGTACCACCGTCGCCCCTCGCTGTAGAGGCCTTGGGAGCTCCAGAACAGGAACAGTGCCACGGCGATGCGTAGGCCGGCGGCGGGGTCGTCGTCGACGCTGAACTCGAGGGCCTCCCGCAGATTCGCGTGTTCCCGCTTCAGCCGGGCGATCCAGTCGAGTTGGCGGGCGCTGATCCACTCGGCTTCCGCATCGAGCGCCAATGCCTCGTACCAGTCCCGGTGCCGTCGACGCAACGCCACAGCCTCACCGGTCTGCTCGAGTTTCTCGAAGCCGTACTCGCGGAGGGTCTCGAGCATCCGGAACCGCACCACCGACCCGTGCTCTTCGCGGATCAGGATCGACTTCTCCACCAACGAGGTCAGCGTGTCCAACAGTTCGTCCGGGTCGAGTCCCTCGCCGCACACCTGCTCCGCGGCATCGAGTTCGAAGCTTCCCGCGAACACCGCCACCCGTCCCCACACCAGTTGTTCACCGGCGGTGCACAACTCGAAACTCCAGTCGATGCACAACCGCAGGGTCTGTTGCCGCGTCGGCGCACCCCGGCTGCCCCGGGTCAGCAGGGTATAGCGGTCGGTCAGCCGCCCCAGGATCTGCTCCGGCGACATCGCCCGCAACCGCGCCGCCGCCAACTCGATCGGCAACGGCAACCCGTCGAGACGACGGCATATCCCCGCCACCGCCACCGCGTTCTCCTCGGTGACCGCGAAACCCGGAACCGCGGCAGCGGCACGCTCGACGAACAACGTCACCGCATCGTATTTCGGCAAACCCCGCAGCGAGGGCTTCCGGTCGGGATCCGGGACGGCCAGCGGGGGGACCCGCAGCACTGCCTCCCCGCCGATGCCGAGAGGTTCGCGGCTGGTGGCCAGCATCCGCAACCGCGGACTCACCCGCAGCAGGTGGGCGGCGAGTTCGGCGACGGCATCCACCACCTGCTCGCAATTGTCGAGAACCAACAGCATTTCCTGTACCGCCAGGTGCTCGAGAAGGACCTCACGCAACGGCCGTGCCGAATGGTCCCGCACCCCGACGGCGGAGGCCACCGCATCGACCAGCGACGACCCGTCACGCAGTTCACCCAACTCGACCAGGCGAACCCCGTCGGCGTACTCACGCTGCACACTCGCTGCAATCCGCATCGCCAGCCGGGTCTTGCCGACACCCCCGATCCCGGTCAACGTCACCAGCCGCGACCCGGCCAGCAGGTTCTTCGCCTCGGTGAGCTCATGGCGTCGGCCGACGAAACTGGTCAGCTCCAGGGGAAGAGTTCCCGTCGCTCCCAGCGTGGAGGAAGGCTGCGACAATCGCCCGCCGAGCGAGGTCGGTTGCTCTCCGTTCCCCCGCGCATCGGCCTCCGCACGAAGTGCCATCTCGTCGACCGGGAAGCCGTGGGCGCGTTGCAGACCTCGCAGCTCCTCGCCGAAGTCGGCGGCGGTGGCCGGACGCGCACCGGGCTCGCGGGACATCGCCCGGGCGATCACCGCGGACACATCCTCGGGGATCCCGTGCTCACGCAGATCCGGCACCGCCTGCGTGGTGATCCGCAGAAACTGCGCGACCACCTGCTCACCGCTGCGACGCTCGAACGCGGCATGACCGGTCAGCGCACTGAACAGGGTGGCACCGAGACCGTACACATCGGCGGCCGGACTCGGCGGATCACCGCCGAGCACCTCCGGCGCGGTGTATGCCGGCGACCCGGTGACGGCACCGGTGGCCGTCTCGAACCCGCCGCTGATGTGCGCGATACCGAAATCGGCCAACTCCGGCTCGCCGTACTCGGTGAGCAGGATGTTCGCGGGTTTGACGTCGCGATGCAGGATGCCGAGCCGGTGCGCCGACTCCACCGCACCGGCCATCTTCACCCCCACCCGAAGCACCTGATCCAACGGCAGCGGACCGTCCTCGCGGACCCGGGCCTCCAGCGAATCCTGCGGGTGATACGGCATCACGATGTAGGGACGGCCGCCGTCGGTGGCACCGACCTGCAGAATGTTGACGATGTTCGGGTGCCCGGTCAGCCGCCCCATCGCCCGCTGTTCCCGGAAGAATCGGGCCTTGTTCTCGTCGTCGAGTTCGACGGTGAGCACCTTCACCGCGACCGTGCGATCCAGTTCCCCCTGGGTGCAGCGGTAGACGACGCCGAAACCGCCGCGGCCGATCTCCTGAACGTCAGCGAAACCAGCTCCACCGAGTTCGGCGGCCGGGGACGGCGGCGGGTACCGCTGAGTGTCGAGCGGATCACCTTCACCCATCGGACGGTCTACTCACCCCGTCGGCTCATCGATCCCGCGCCCTGGCTCCGACGGCACGACCAGCGCGGATACAACCGTGGACTCACTTCTCGATGGCGTCCTTCTGAGGATATCGCTGACGGTGATCGGTGCGGGCGATCCTGGCCGCTGCCGGTGTGAGCCTTCCCATTTAGTCAATCAAATTGATCAATTTGGTTGTACGCTTTGCTCATGATCACCGAACAGGCCACCGCGCAGGTCCTGCGGGAAGCACTGCGCCCGATCTGGCGACAGCTCACCGCAGGCAGGTCGATCTCGGTCGGCAAGATCGGCGTGCTCGCCTACCTGTCGAAGCACGGACAAACGTCTGCCTCGACACTCGCGGCTGCCGAGAAGATCAGCCCACAGGCAATAGCCAATGCGGTGCGCGAACTCGAGAGTCTCGGCCTGGTTGTGCGCACCCCCGACGAGCAGGATCGACGCCGAATCTGGATCGAACTCACCGATGCCGGTCGGGAGAGGCTGGCGCAGGAGCGGTCGCAAGGCCTGGACTGGCTGGAACACGCCATCGCGGAACGGCTGACGGACGAGGAGAAGAAGACTCTCGACTCCGTCGTCCCGATTCTGCGCAAGTTGGTGGACGATGCCCCAGTCGACTGATTCCACCACGCGTCCCCGATTACTGCCGGCCCTGGCGTATGCCGCCCTGACGACCGCGATCGTCAGTTCACTCGGCATGCTCCTGGTGCCCACGATCTCCCACGACATGCACGTCGAGGTGAGCACCGGCCAATGGATGCTCACTGTCAACCTCCTGGTCGGCGCGGTCGCAACACCGATCATGGGCCGGCTGAGCGACGGCCCCCACAAGAAGCGCCTGCTCCTGTTCTCCCTGACCACGATCCTCGTCGGGTCGATCGTTGCGGCCGCCGCTCCCAACTTCACCGTCTTCCTGATCGGACGCGCGTTGCAGGGACTCACCTACGGAATCGTTCCGGTGACGATCGCTCTGGCCCGCCGCTATCTCCCCGAGAACCAGGCCCGGCTCGGCATCTCCAGCCTGTCGGTGACGGTGACGACAGGCCTGGGACTCGGATACCCCCTGACCGGCATCCTCGCCGATCTGCTCGGGTTCCGTTTCGCCTTCTGGTTCGCGGCGCTGTTCCTGATCACCACCATCCTCGTCGTGTGGCGTGTCGTTCCCGCAGGCCCCGACGAGCAGGCACCACGCAACACCCTCGACGTACCGGGCGCACTGCTGGTGGGTACCGGACTCGCGTCGCTCCTCATCGCCGTCAGCGAAGGCTCCCGGTGGGGCTGGGGATCGCCATGGACCCTCGGATTCTTCGCCGGGGCGGCCACACTGCTGACGGCGTGGTCCCTCGTCGAACTGCGCACCCCCTACCCGCTGATCAACCTGCGGGTACTGCGCAACGGTGACGTGCTGGTCGCGAACAGCACCGCGATCGGCCTCGGCGCCGCGATGTACATCGGACTCTCGATCGGCAGCCTCATCGCCCAGGCGCCCGCCTCCACCGGCTACGGGATCGCGCTGCCCCTGTTCTGGGCCGGATTCGTGATGCTTCCCCTGTCGGTGGCGAGTTTCGGCGCGAATCGACTCGTCCGCGCGGTCTCGCACCGGATCCGCATGAGGACTCTGCTGCTCGTCGGTGCAGGCCTCGTGACGGCCTCGAGCATGCTCCTCTGGGTCGCCCACAACGCGCTGTGGGAAATCCTGATCGGGATGTTGGGATTCGGGGCCGGGATGGGCATGACGTACGCGGCGATGCCGGCCCTGATCGCCCGCAGCGTCGCCGACACCGAACTCGGCAGCGCAGTGAGCTTCAACCAGGTACTGCGTACCGTCGGCGGCTCGTTCGGCAGCGCCATCGCGGGCGCGGTGCTCGCCGCCAACCTGGCACCAGACCTACTTCCCACCGAAAACGGAATCAGGCTCGCTCTCGCCGTCGGTGCCATCGGGTGCGCGGTCGTCTTCGTCGCACTCCTCGTCAATCACGTGATGTCGCGTCCGCCGACCCCGCTGTCGGAGCCGGCGGACGCGCGTATCAGTCGGCTATAGGGCGTGCTTCCCGATCCCTCAGGAGCGCCGAAATGGGGATCGGGAGACACGCCCTACGCACCTTCGACGATGGCGGCCATTCCCTGCCCGCCACCGATGCACATCGTGAGAAGCGCCTTGCCGCCGCCACGTCGCCGCAATTCATGCAGCGCGGTGGTCGTCATTCGCGCTCCGGTCGCGCCGATCGGGTGTCCGAGCGAGATCCCGGACCCGTTGACGTTGAGGCGGTCCCGGTCCTCGAATCCCCACTCCTTCAGGACGCCGAGCACCTGGCACGCGAATGCCTCGTTCAGTTCGATCAGCGTGAAGTCGTCGAAGCTCGCACCCGTCCTGCTGAACAGCTTGGATGTGGCCGCGACCGGCCCGAGCCCCATCAGTGCCGGTTCGCACCCGGCGGCGGACCACCCGGTGAGGAAACCCATCGGCTCGAGCCCGAGTTCGTCGAGTTGATCTTCGGCGACGACGAGCATCGACGACGCGGCGTCGTTCTGCTGACTCGCGTTGCCCGCAGTGACGACACCGTCCTTGAGAGCACTCCGCAGGCGTGCCAGGGTTTCGGGCGTGGTTTCCGGACGGATACCCTCGTCCCGCGACACGACGGAGACGTTGCCCTTGCGGTCGGTGATCTTGACCTCGATCACCTCGTCGTCGAACTTGCCTGCCTCCCAAGCCGCGTGAGCCTTGGCGTGGCTGCCGGCGGCAAAAACGTCGGATTCTTCGCGGCTGATTCCGCACCGCGACGCGACATTTTCCGCAGTCTCGATCATTCCGCTGATCTTCCCGAACCGCCATTCCGGCTGGGAGCGCTCACGGCCGCGGTCGAGACGGTCGTAGAGGTTGAGCGATCCGGCGCGGGTGCCCCAGCGGGCACCGGTGGTGTAGTGCTCGATGTTGCTCATCGACTCGACGCCGCCGGCGAGCACGACGTCGGCTGCGCCGGTCTGCACCATCATCGACGCCGTCACGAGGGCCTGAAGCCCGGTGCCGCAGCGACGGTCGGTCTGCAGTCCGGCGACCGAGATCGGCAGTCCCGCCTCGAGCGCCGCCCACCGTCCTATACACGGGGCCTCGGAGTTGGCGTACGACTGCCCCATCGCGACGTCCTCGATGAGTTCCGGGTCGATACCGGACCGCGCGACGGTCTCCTTGATGACCGTCGCCGCCAGGGTCTCGGCGGGCACGTCACGCAGTCCGCCGCCGAAGCGGCCGACGGCCGTGCGGACGGGGGCGACCAGTGCTGCTCTACGCATGTTGTTCCTCGTTTTCAGGAGACCAGGACGCGGACGGTCTCGGCGACGCACGCCGGCTTGTCCTCACCCTGGATCTCGATGGTGTATTTGACGACCAGTTGCGCGCCCTGGTTGGTGCGCTCGAACGACACGATCTCGCCGCCGGCCCGCACCTTCGCCCCGACCTTCACCGGCTGGGGGAAGCGAACCTTGTTGAGGCCGTAGTTGATCACCAGCTTCACGCCGTCGATGCGCATGAGTTCGGCGCCAAGTTTCGGCAGCAACGACAGCGTGAGGTAACCGTGGGCGATGGGGGCCCCAAACGGGCCCTGGGCGGCACGCTCGGGATCGACGTGGATCCACTGGTGGTCTTCGGTGGCATCGGCGAACCCGTTCACGCGTTCCTGCGTGATCTCGAGCCAATCGCTGTGGCCGAGCTGTTCGCCGACTGCGGATTCGACGTCGTCGATTCCCTGGAATACGCGCATGACACTCTTTCGGTTCGGCCCGGTACCGGGCGGAAGTGGAAACGGCTAGAGGTTGACGTTCTCGAATACGGCCGCGATGCCCTGCCCACCGCCGATGCACATCGTCTCGATGCCGTAGCGGGCCTGGCGGCGGTCCAGTTCACGGAGCAGATTGGCCAGGATGCGACCGCCGGTGGCGCCGACGGGGTGGCCGAGGGAGATGCCGGATCCGTTGACGTTGAATCGGTCTCGCATGTCGGACTCGTCGAACTTCCACTCCCGCGCGCACGCCAGCACCTGCGCTGCGAACGCCTCGTTGATCTCGAGGAGATCGATGTCGTTAAGGGTGAGCTTCGCCCGGGTGAGGGCCTTGTCGACGGCGGGGACCGGGCCGATGCCCATCCGGTTCGGCTCCACTCCGGCGACGCCCCAGCTGACGAGCCGGGCGAACGGGCGCAGGCCCAGACGTTCCGCGTTCTCGGGGGTGGTCACGATCGCGGCGGCGGCCGCGTCGTTCTGGCCGCACGCGTTGCCCGCGGTCACGGTCGCCTCCGGGTCGACGCGTGACCGGATGGGCCGCAACGCCGACAACGACTCCGCCGTGACATCCCGGCGCGGGTGCTCGTCGGTGGTGACGACGACGTCGGACTTACCGCGCTTGCCCGGCACCGTCACCGGGATCGTCTCGGCGTCGAACAGGCCGCCGTCCTGGGCGCGGATCGCCCGCGCGTGGGACTCGGCGGCGTACGCGTCCTGCTCCGCGCGGTTGATCGAGTACTCGCGGCGCAGGTTCTCCGCGGTTTCGATCATGCCGCCCTCGACGGGGAAGTTGACGCCGCCGGAGTTGGTGCGGGGCTTGGCCAGTCGGTCGTGGAATTCGACCGACGCGCCCTTGACGCCCCAGCGCATTCCGGTGCTGTAGAACTCGGTCTGGCTCATCGACTCGGCGCCGCCCGCGATCACCAGATCGCTCATTCCGGTCTGCACCTGCATGGCCGCGTAAATGACCGCCTGCAGCCCGGAGCCGCAGCGGCGGTCGAGCTGGATGCCGGGCACGGTGACGTCGAGGCCGGCGTCGAGCGCAGCGATCCGGCCGATGGCCGCAGCCTCGCCGTTGGCGTAGCCCTGACCGAAGATGACATCGTCGATGTCGTCGGACGTGAGCGACGTCCGCTCGATCAGGCCTTTCAACACCGTCGAGGCGAGGGTGGTGACGGGGATATCGCGGTACATGCCGCCGAATCCCCCGACGGGGGTGCGGACGGGTTCACAGATCACTGCTTCGTACATGGGCTCAGAGCGCTTTCTTCGCTTCGCGGACGAGGCCGCCGCCGATGATCAGGCGCTGGATCTCGCTGGTGCCCTCGTACAGGCGCAGCAGGCGGACCTCACGGTAGATCCGTTCCACCGGAACGTCTCTCATGTAACCGGTGCCGCCGTGAACCTGCACCGCGAGGTCGGCGACCTTGCCGGCCATCTCCGTGCAGTACAGCTTCGCCACGGACGGGGCGATCCGACGATCCTCACCGCTGACATACTTCTGCGCCGCGTCCCGCACCAGCGCGCGGCCCGCGGACACCCCCACCTGCTGGTCGGCGAGCATGGCCTGCACCAACTGGAAGTCACCGATCGGGGTGCCACCCTGCTTCGTGACCGCAGCGAAGGCGACGGACTCGTCGAGCGCCCGCTGAGCGCTGCCCACGGCGAGGGCGGCGATGTGCACGCGGCCCCGGGCCAGCGACGTCATGGCGGCGCGGTAGCCGGCCTCCTCACTGCCGCCGACCAGGGCGGTTTCGGGGACGGTGACGTCGTCGAATGCGACCTCCGCGGTCCAGGCACCCTCCTGGCCCATCTTCTTGTCCTTCGGCCCGACCACGACACCGGCGGTGTCGGCGGGAACGAGGAACACCGCGATGCCGGTGCCGGTCTCGTCGGCAGGACGGGTGCGAGCGAAGACCACGAACAGATCGGCCAACGGCGCGTTGGTGATGAACCGCTTGGTGCCGTTGATCGTCCACTTGCCGTCCTTCAGGACGGCGCGGGTGGTCAGGCCCGCCGGGTTCGACCCGGCCTCCGGCTCGGTCAGCGCGAACGACGCGACCACGTCACCGGACGCGATACGCTCGAGCCATTCCGACTTCTGTTCGTCCGTACCGAAATTCACCAGCACCTGGCCGGCGATCCCGTTGTTGGTGCCGAACATCGACCGCAACGCCAGGCTCGTGTACCCGAACTCCATGGCCAGTTCCACGTCCTGCGTGAGGTCGAGTCCGAGCCCGCCCCACTGCTGCGGGATGGCGTACCCGAACAGACCCATCTCCGCCGCCTTGCGCCGAATGTCGTCCGGAATCAGGTCCTTTTCCGCGATTTCATTTTCCCTGGGAATTACTTCCTTCTGAATAAAGGTTCTCGTCTGCGCGAGAATGTCCTTGAAGTCTTCGTCACTCACTTCGCGTTCAGCCATGAAGGTGAATATCCAGCAACCCGGCCTCGCTGTCAAGCGAGTGCCTCGAACGAGAACGCGCAGCGCAGACGGCATTTACGACCCATAGGAAGAGGGAAACTGTCGGTTTCCTACAGCGTCTTTGACCACGGCGGCCCGAGGCACTTCAATAGGTGTCAGTGTCCGGAGGAATTGACCGGGCATATTCACGAACAATGAAATTTCCCGGCGAGATGGAACTCGATATTCGACATGGTTGGCAAACCCGAGGACGCACTCCTCTACAAGGGCTACACCGTCGATCCGCACGAATTGGAACAGCTGTTGCTGTCACGACGAGACATTCTCGACGTCGTGGTGGTCGGCCGCTCCGTTCTCGGGGTCGGGGAGATGCCCGTCGCATTCGTGGTGGCAGAAACCACGGCGCGCATCACCGCCGAGGAACTGATCGAGTTCGTGGCGGCCACGGTGCCGCCGTACAAGAAGGTGCGTGAGGTGGTCTTCGTCGACGAGTTGCCGCTGTCCCCCCGGGGTGCGGTCCTGCGGTCCGCGTTGCGCGACCGTTTGAACGACGTGCACGCCGAGCAGAGTACGGAGAAATGATGAATACGGGACAGGTGGAACGATGACACGACTGGCGCAGACCGCCGGGCTCACGGATACCCAGGGCGAGATCGTCTCGGCGGTACGCGAGTTCGTGGACAAGGCGATCATTCCTCAGGCGCAGGAGCTCGAACATTCCGACACGTACCCGACGGCCATCGTCGAGCAGATGAAGGAGATGGGCCTGTTCGGGCTCACGATCCCCGAGGAGTACGGCGGCATCGGGGAATCCCTCCTCACCTACGCACTGTGCGTCGAGGAGATCGCGCGGGGATGGATGAGCGTGTCCGGGGTGATCAACACCCATTTCATCGTGGCGCACATGATCGCCAATCACGGCACACCCGAGCAGAAGGCCCACTACCTGCCACGCATGGCGACGGGTGAACTGCGCGGCGCGTTCTCGATGTCCGAGCCCGAACTGGGTTCCGACGTCGCCGCCATCCGGACCAAGGCGGCCCGGGCAGCGGACGGCAACTACGTGATCGACGGCCAGAAGATGTGGCTGACCAACGGCGGGTCGTCGACACTGGTGGCGGTGCTGGTCCGCACCGAGGAGGGTGCGGCGAAGCCCCACGACAACCTCACCGCGTTCCTCATCGAGAAGCCCGCCGGGTTCGGCGAGGTGCTGCCCGGGCTCACGATCCCCGGGAAGATCGACAAGATGGGCTACAAGGGCATCGACACCACCGAGATGGTGTTCAGCGGCTACCAGGCCGCGGCAGACACGATCCTCGGCGGCGACCCGGGCCGCGGCTTCCGGCAGATGATGGACGGCGTCGAGGTCGGCCGCGTCAACGTCGCCGCCCGCGCGTGCGGGATCGCACAGCGCGCGTTCGAACTCGGCGTGAAATATGCGAAGACTCGGGAGACGTTCGGTTCGCCGATCGCCGAACACCAGGCGATCGCCTTCCGGATCGCGGAGATGGCGACCAAGGTCGAGGCCGCACACCTGATGATGGTGAATGCGGCGCGGCTCAAGGACTCCGGGGAACGCAACGACGTCGCGGCCGGGATGGCCAAGTACCTCGCGAGCGAGTTCTGCTCGGAGGTGACGCAGGACAGCTTCCGGATCCACGGCGGCTACGGCTATTCCAAGGAATACGAGATCGAACGCCTCATGCGGGAGGCACCGTTCCTCCTCATCGGTGAGGGCACCAGCGACATTCAGAAACAGATCATCAGCCGCGGGCTGCTGCGTTCGTACAACTGAGGAAGGAAGAATCAATGACACTTCTCGAGGGACGGGTCGCCGTCGTCACGGGCGCGGCCCAGGGCATCGGTTTCGAGATGGCCCGGAAGTTCGCGAGCGAGGGCGCGTCGGTCGTCCTCGGCGACATGCGCGCCGAGAACGTCAAGGCCGCTGCCGGAAAGCTGGAGGCCGACGGCTTCCAGGCCGTCGCCGTCGCCTGTGACGTGACCGATCCGGATCAGATGCAGAACCTGGGAAAGACGGCGCTCGACGCGTTCGGCGCGATGGACGTGTGGGTCAACAACGCCGGCATCACCCGCGACGCGACGCTGCGCAAGATGTCACTCGCCGATTTCCGCTCCGTCATCGACGTGCACCTGCAGGGCGCGTGGCTGGGCACCCAGATCGCGTCGATCGCGATGCGGGAGGCCGGCAAGGGTTCGATCGTGAACATCTCGTCGATCTCGGGCAAGGTCGGCATGGTCGGGCAGACCAACTACAGCGCCGCGAAGGCCGGCATGGTGGGCCTGACCAAGGCGGCCGCGAAGGAGGTCGCCCACCTCGGGGTCCGGGTCAACGCGATCCAGCCCGGCGTGGTGAACACCGACATGATCCGCGCCCTGCGCGCCGACATCATCGAGGCGAAGCTCAAGGAGGTCCCGATGGGCCGCGGTGCCGAGCCCGAGGAGATCGCGAACGTCGCCCTGTTCCTCGCGTCCGATCTGTCCAGCTACATGACGGGCACCGTCCTCGAAGTCACCGGCGGACGTCACATCTGACATCCGGCGGATCGACGGGTCGTACGCAGTAGTCTGCACTGGTGGAGTCGCGTCACGTCGAGTACTTTCTCGCCACCGTCGACAACGACGGCCTCGCGCTCGCGGCCGAGGCCCTGGGCGTCACCAAGCCGTCGTTGTCGAAGGGGCTGCGCAATCTCGAGCGTGACCTCGGCGTCGAACTGTTCCACCGCGTGGGCCGCGGCCTGGTGCTCAGTGCGGCGGGAAAGGCATTCGTCGGTCCGGCGCGGAAGATCGTGCGAGACCTGGTGGCCGCCGAGAGCTCACTCGTCGACGTCTCGGGACTGCCGCGTGGCCGACTCGACATCTGCGCGTCGGCGCACGTCGCGGAAGGCCCTGTCACGGAACTGATCGGGGCCTTCCGCAAGCAGTATCCCGGCGTGGTCGTCCGGCTCGCCGACCTGCGGCCGGTCGACGTCATCGCCTCGCTGATCCGAGACGGACACTGCGAGATCGCCTTCAGTCATTTCCCCTTCGCTGCAGCCGGATTGACGACTCGCGTCCTCGGAATCCACGAGTACTGGCTGGTGGTGCCGCACGACGCCGAGATCGACTGGCGGGATCCGTTCCCCCTCGACGACCTTCCGGATATTCCCGTGGTGGGGCTGCCCAAGGAGTCGTCGTCGCGCACCGTCATCGAGAAGGCACTGCAGGCCGCTGGGAGCCGGACGATCATGTCGGCCGTCGTCGAGCAGCGGGAAGCGGTCGGTGCGTTCGTCGTCGAGGGCGTGGGAATGTCGTTCATGGAACGCACCCTCGCGGAACGAGCCGCGGTCGGCGGAGCCCGGATCTGTACCCTCGACCCGCCGATCACCGTCCCGTACGGGGTGATCTACGACGAAGCCCGGCTATCTCCGGCCGGACGCGCGTTCCTCGATACGCTCGCGCCCTGAGCCTCGTCGAGCGCGGCGATGAACGCCGCCGCCGCGGGCGGAAGCGGATCCGGTCGATGGACGAGACCGATGGTGCGCACCTCCGGCGGTGCGAGCGAGCGCACCACGACCCCCGGCAGTTCCTGCTCGGCGACGCGCCGCGGCAGCAGGGTCGCCCCCGCACCCTGGACAACCAGTTCCCACATCGACTGACGATGCGCACACTCGACGGCGATGTTGTTCACCGGCAGTCGTGGCCGCGACCCGATCTCGACGATCATGGGAATGTCGGCAAGCAGGTCGACGGGCACCGGATCGGGTAGCTCGATCGCCAGATCGGCGTGGAGCGCGAGCACGATTTCCTGTTCCCCCACCATCCGGAACTCGAGCCCCTGGTGGTCGACGAGCAGTTCGGTGAGCCCGAGGTCGCACTCACCCGACCGGACCGCGCGACCCACACCGTCCGCAACGTCCGCCGACACCGTGACCAGGACCACGCGCGGGTACTGCCGATGGAACCGGCCGACGATACGCGGAAGCGGATCGGCAGCAAGAGAATTGAGAACTGCGATCGTCAGCGTGCCGGACCGCAGTTCGGCGACGTCGTGCACGACGGCCCGCGCCCGCTCCACATCGGCGAGGACCTGCCGCGCCGCATGTGCGAACGACGTGCCCGCCGGGGTGATCCGCAGCTTCCGTCCTCCACGATCGAACAGTTCGACACCCAGATCGCGCTCGAGAGTCCGGATCGCCTGCGACAGCGACGGCTGCGCGATGAACAGCGCCCGCGCGGCCTCGGTGATGCTGCCGTGCTCGGCCACGGCGACGAGGTACTCGGCGTCCCGGATGTCCACCAGTCGAGTCTAGCGGCCACGCAGTTCACCCAGGCCACGGCCGGTCGACTAGATGCGCAACTAAATTGAAGGCCTGCGACCGCCCCATTTCACAAGATCGCAATCACACTAGACTGACGGTATATTATGTCTAGTCTCATATCCGGGAAGGTGCGACCGCCGATGCCGCTGCATGACAGATCAAGGCGACAGCAACTTCCGGAGGAAGTTGCCTCGTATGTACGCGAGATGATCATTTCCGGCGACGTGCGTGCAGGCGATTTCCTCCGCATCGAGCGGATCGCCGAAGCCGTGGGAGTCAGCACGACGCCCGTCCGCGAGGGGCTTCTTACACTCCGGAGCGAAGGCTTCGTCGAGTTGGTCCCCCGTCGAGGCTTCGTCGTGGCCCCGTTCACGAAGCAAGACGTGCGTGACCTCTTCTGGGCTCAGGCGCAACTGGCCGGTGAACTGGCTAACAGGGCCGCGAAGAACATCACCCCCCAGCAGATCGCCGAACTCGAGGGAATCCTCCAGCAGCACCAGGACGCCATTGCCCAGGGCGACACGGAACGTGTCGCCTCCCTCGGTCACGCGTTCCACCGCAAGATCAACCTGACCGCGGACTCTCCTCGCCTCGCCAGACTCCTGGGCTCCGTCGTCACGAATCTTCCGGACCGCTTCTACGCCACCATCGAGGGCAAGATCACCACCACGCAGCAGGAGCATCCCGCCCTAATCGAAGCCTTGCGCAAACACGCGAGCAAGAGAGCAAAGACTCTCATGGAATCACACATTCTGGACGGCGCGGATCACCTGATCGAAGGACTCGAGCAGCGCGGGCTGTGGGATGCTGACGACGCGGCGAACGCGGGCTGATCCGCGGTCTGTCGCCCGTCTCCGTTCTCAGCGCCGTGCGCGCTGCACCGTTTCCGAGGGTAGGAATCCGAACCGCGCTCGGTATTACTGAGCGAACCGACCGGAATGGAAGAACTCCACGTCGCCGCGATATCGGTGGCAGAGCCGCTGCGCCGCAATCGAGTTCGCGATGAACCTGGCCGAGCCGAACGCCACGCAGGTAGGCGGGGGGGTGTCGGGGGGATTGACCTGGAGGAACTCGGCACTGCCAAGAAGGGGAGCCGCTGGGCAGAGGAAAGCCGTCCGATACGAACTGGTCCGCTCGGTAATGCACCCACCGATGTCGTCGGCGTGCTCGCGGTCGTACACGGCTTCGATGACGGCATCCGCGTCCGCATCGCTCACCACCCCATGGGTGTTGTGGCGGAACGAACGGTGTCGTTCGAGCCCGCTCACGATTCGCTAGGCGGACTCGGCGCTCTCGCGCTCGGCGGCCGCCAGCACAGCCTCGACCACCAGATCGTAGATCGTCCGACGATCGATGCTGGTCAGCTCCGCGATCTGGGCGCGGGCCGTCGGATACTCGGGGTCGGGAAGATGCGCGTGGATGCGCGTCCATGACGCGGCGTCCTTCGCCTGGATCTCGGGGGCCAGGGTGGCGAGTACGGCGACCTGCCCGGCGAGCCCGAGCGTGGCGTCGGCGAATGCCCGGTAGTACCGGACCGTGGCTTCGCGTGATAGGCCCGACCTCGCGAACGTCTCGAGGATCAGCTCGACCATTCGGCGCTCTGCCGGACCGCCCGTGCTGCGGGCGAACGTCAGCGCCGCGATGGCAGGTGAGCGGACCGCGGTCGCCCAGATCCGATCGGCGATGCGCCGCAAGGTGTCCTGCCAGTGCTCGCTGTCGGGCACCTCCCCGATCTCCTCCAGTTCGACCGCGGTCGCATGGTCGTGGACGGCCAGTAGCAACTCGTCCCTGTCGCGGAACAGCCGGTACAGAGTCGTCGCATCGACCTTCAGTTCCTCGCCGAGGCGACGCATGGTCAACCCGGCTGCGCCGTCACGCTGAGCGAGTTCGAAGGCGGCCTTCACCGCGGCTTCCTGCTGCAGCCCCTTGCGTTCACGCCGCGTCGTCCGCGCCGGCGGTGTGGCGCGAGCGGTGTCCTACATGGCACCGAGCCTGGTCATGATCATTTTCGGCGTCATCGCGGTCGTCAGTGCCGGCACCGCGCCCACGGCGTTTCTGGTCGCGATCAGGGCGATGCTGCTCACCGCACTAAGCTACGCACGGCTGGCGCGCATCTACCCGGTCTCGGGTTCGGCGTACTTCTACGCCCGCCGCAACCTCGGCTCGGCGGCCGGGTTCCTGGTCGGATGGGCGATCCTGTTGGACTACCTGTTCTTGCCGATGGTCGCGTGGCTGGCGCAGTCGATCCTGCTCAACGCACAGTTCCCCGCGGTTCCGATCTGGCTGTGGATGTTGATCAACGCCGGCTTGACCACGGCGATCAACGTCATCGGGATCGCACTCGCCGATCGTCTCAACCGGCTGCTACTCGCCGTCTCCACCTTCTTGGTACTGCTCTTCTTCGCGTACTGCATCAGGTTCCTCGTCTGCAATCCGGTCGCCTCCTACGGCGAACCGTTCTGGAATTCCAACAGCACGGTCGCCGGCATCTCCGCGGCAGCGGCGATCGCGGCGTACTCGTTTCTCGGTTTCGATGCGGTGACCACACTCGCCGAGGAGACCAAGGACGCCGCGCGAAACATCCCCCGGGCCATCATCTGGATCGTCTCGATCGGCGGCGTCATCTTCTTCGTCGTGGCATATGTCATGCAGCTCGTCCACCCCGGCGACATCTTCGACGATGCGCAGGCCGCGTCGTACGCGATGTCGGTGCAGGTCGGCGGTCAGTTCTTCGCCGATTGGACCAATCTCGCGGGAATCATCGCAGGATCGGCATCCTGCCTGGCCGTCCAGCTCAGCTCGAGCCGTCTGCTGTTCATCATGGGCCGCGACGGTGTTCTTCCTCGCCGATTGTTCGGAAAGCTCAACGGCCGTACCCGGACTCTCGTGTTCTGCGTGCTCGTCACGGGCGGCATGTGCTTCCTCGGTATGAACATGCCGCTCGAAACCGCGACGGGATTCATCAACTTCGGCGCGTTCACGGCCTTCACCGCAGTCAACCTCTGCGTCATCGTGTACTACCTGCGAAATTACGCCGCACGGCAGTTGAGTGCAGTCCGCTTCGTGGTCATGCCGCTCGTCGGCGCCGTCGCGACGCTGTACATGATCACCCAGCTCAGCGAACATGCACTGATCTCCGGACTCTCCTGGTTGGCAATCGGAATCGTCTACCTCGTCTGGCTCACACGCGGCTTCCGCCGGCCGACGCCCGAATGAGCTTCACCCAGGAGCAGGCGGTCATCGTCGCCGCCGAACAGAGCAGCGAGGCCGCGAAATGATCGACGACACCAAGACGATTGTCAGCCTTGCGGATTGGCAGAACCCACCGATCAACCGGTACACCTTCGGCCGAATGCGGCAAGTCGTGCCGACGGCACAGGTGGCTGCCGGATCGGCGCCACTGCGACTCACCGACGGCGACCCGCTCGATCTCGATCTCCCCGTCGGCACCGAAGCGCTCCGTTCAATACTCGACGCACCTACACCGACGGATTCATGGTCCTCCACAACGGCAGCGTCCGCGCCGAGCTGTACCCCGGAGACCTCGAACCCGACCGGACGCACATGCTGTTCTCGGTCAGCAAGTCAATTGTCGGAACCGTCGCGGCGAACTTGATCGCAGCCGGTCTGCTGGACCCGGAAGCCGCCCTCACCGAGTACATTCCGGAGCTTGCGAACTCCGGCTACGCGGGTGCCACCGTGCGCCATATCCTCGACATGCGTTCCGGCATCCGATTCTCCGAAGAATACCTGGAACCGGGCGCCGAGGTGCGGCACCTCGATCAGGCCGTGGGCTGGATTCCGCGCGTCGACGATTGGGTACCGCCGTCGCTCTACCAGTTCCTTCCGATGCTGAAAGCGGCTCGCCCCCATGGCGGCCCGTTCGAATACCGATCGTGCGAAACGGATGTACTCGGCTGGGTGTGCGAACGCGCCGCCGCCGACCGTATGCCGGCGCTGCTGTCGCGGCTCGTGTGGTCGAAGTTCGCCGCCGACGACCTGGACGCCGGGGTAGACCGTGCCGGAGCCGTTTTCGCGGACGGCGGCCTCGCCGCGACGCTCCGGGACGTTGCGCGATTCGGTGAGATGCTCCGCCGCGGCGGACGCATCGGCGCCGAACAGGTCGTGCCGCTGCACTGGATCGACGATTCCCTACGTGGCGCGCCCGATTCGCATGAGGCATATTCTCAATCGCCGACCGGAGCGCCGTTCCCGGGCGGGATGTACCGAAATCAGTTCTGGATTCCCCACCCCGATCGGCGTGTGCTGTTGTGTCTGGGAATCTACGGTCAGTTCATCCACATCGACATCGATCGGGGCGTCGTCGTCGTGAAACTGTCGTCCTGCCCGACACCGGTGAACGACGAACTGGACAACGCCGCTTTCGCCGCGGCCGAAGCGGTCGCCGCAGCGTTGGGCTGAACGGTCACAGCGTCAGGGCGGGCGGACGCCCCCGGTCCACGGCCGCGGAGGCCGCGCACGTCCGCCTGTCCAACGGACGGGATTCGGTAAACACGCCACCCAGGACCTCACCCGCACCCTCGACGCCATCGATGACATCGACGTCGGCATCCTGCACATTCACTCCGAATCCGCCGGCGCGGACCCCCACGTCCCGTTCGGCGGCCCAAAGAAGAGCGGATACGGTCCGAAGGAGCAGGGCCGCTCGGCGCGGGAGTTCTTCACCCACACCACCACGGTGTACCTGCGGGGCGGGCAGGCGACGATATGAGAATTTGCAGCCTTGGCGTCCATGCCGTTGCGCATGCCAACGCATGGATGGCGGTGTAGCAGCGTCACATTCCGAACACGAGTTCGTGAGGGACGGAAATCCTTTTCACTTCATCGAACATTCAACGGAGCATGCTTCGACGAATCCGGATCTGCACCGCCGAACCGAAAGTCCGGCACAACCGGATCCCTGGTGGTCCGGGCGCGGCTCGATCAGCACGCCCGGACCACACGTGCACTGTTCCAGCCGGTAGCTACCGACACCCCGATCAGTCTTCTTCAGTCGCAGTGTTCTGGACCACCTCGAACCACGTGGAATCCATCTGGCCGGCTTCAAGTCCCACAAGCTCGTCACGAGTGGCGCGGAAGGCTTCGTCATGATGCCAGGCCGACCAGTCTTCTCTCGTTTCCCAGACACCGACGATGGCGCGCTCGAGTGGCTCATCGACCCCCTTGAGAAGTTGCGCTGAAATCCACCCCGGCTTTTCACGCGCCGCAGCAACCCGCTCATGCATTGCGCGGTCCCATCGCCCGGCACCCTCGTCGCGAAGCACAACTCTGGTGATGATTGTCATCATTGTGGCTCTCCTTTCCGACCCTCCTCAGAATGAACCTGTGGGTCGGCAAACTCCACGAATGCGGCGGCACACCGCCGAGACGACGTGAAAGAGGCGGCACCGCGGGATCCCGCAGCGTCGATCACTGCCATCCGCTCGCCGGACGGTCGCCGTCGACCACCGCCCCGGCGGCGAGTTGCCGCCGGAGGAGGTTGAGTGCCGCATGCTGGAGGAGGAGTACGGCCTCGACGTTCGTCCCGAGGATGCGTGCCACCTCGACGGCCGGGAGGCGGTGCGCGAGCCGGAGTCGCAGCACCGTCCGGTGGCGGTCGGGGAGGCTGTCCATCAGGGTGACGGCCCCGGCCGCGTCCTCGTCGTCGATGGTCACGACAGGCCTTTCTCTCGGATCGCACCACTGTCGCCGACCCGATGTCCCAGGTGGAAGGGACCGGCGTCCCGACCGTCCGGGATCCTGTCGACACGGCTACGACGGTCCGCCCGACGCTTTACGCTGAACGGCATGGCCGCTCTTCGCGCGGAGTGGATCAGGATCTGGCGCAACCCGGCCGACACCCTTGCGACCGTCGCGTTCAACGCCGTCCTGATGATCGGGGCCTGGTTCCTGCTCCCCCGGAACTGGTTGTTCGAGTGGACCGGACCGTCGGGTTTCGCTCTGGCCCTCGCCGGCTGGATGTACGCCGACGTCACCGCCACCAACGTGCTGGCACCGGACCGCGAGCGCGTTCTCGCCGCACTCGACGACCGGGACGCGCTGGGTGCGTTGCTCGCCGCCAAGGCGGTGGCGCTGTGGATGTTGATCGCCCCGATCTGCGCGACCATCGCGATCGCCGTGGGTGTCGTCGAGCAGGACTGGCTGTTCACGGCGGTGGTGGTGGTCGCGGTGGCGCTGTGCCCGTTCGGTGCACTTGCCGGGTCGAGTCTGGTCGGGGTGTTCTTCCCGTACCACCAGCGGTCGTTGCGGTGGCGGTGGGAGCAACGCGCCCGGTGGCGCACCGTCGTCGTCCGGTGGCTGATCCTGCTGGTGGTGCCGTACGGGGTGTTCCCGGCGTTGTCGGTGGCGATCGCCATGGTCCCGGTCGTGCTGTGGCGCCTCGTGCGACCGGGAGATGTGCACACGCGGATCGGCACCGCGGACTTCGCTCTGTGCGTCGCCCTCGCCGTCGTCATCTCCGCGCTGATGTGGGTCGCGGCACGTCGAATCGCAATGTCACGCATACAACGCCACGAACCGTTGGCGGGCTATCTGCGCGATCGGGACAGGGGCTGAGCCGGATCCGTGCCGGTGTCCTCCACGACGGCGGCTCCGCGCGCCAGGGCCACCGCGGCCATGACGACGGCGATCAGGGCGACGACGAGGACGGCGGTCACCTTCCGGTCGGCGTCGAGGTATTCGCCGAGCACCACGAAACCGAGCGGCGACGCCACGAGGGGTTCCATCACCGTGGTCGCGGGGAGCGACGCCTGCAGCGCTCCGACCTGAAAGGCCGACTGCCCCGCGATCGCCGCGGTGAGGGCGGACGCCCACAGCCAGTCGGCGCGTGTGACCGTGCGCCCGGAGAACCGGGCACCGAGCGGCAACGCGACAACAGCGACAGCACGGAGTCGGTCACAGTCATTCACTGTAAGTGCAGAATGTCCGGTTCGCCCCGAGACGTGAGCGCCGAAGCGCACTCCCGGACACATCGCCGCTCACCTGCGCAGGTGAGTGGGAAAGCGTGCCGGGGCACACGATGCCACTCACGTCAGGAGAGATGCTTCGGCTGGGGGGTCGACTTGTGGAATCGGTCCGATCCGACCTCGTCCTGGCTCGCCTCCGGCGGGCATTCGGCGCTGTATTTGCCGGCGTGTTCCAGGGAGACGACGACGGACTTCGACGTGGGACAGTTGCTGCCGGCCGCCGTGGAATCGAGTGGGACAAGCGGGTTGGTCTCCGGGTAGTAGGCGGCGGCCGAACCCCGGGGCGTGTCGTATTCGACAATCCGGAAGTCGTGGGCGCAGCGGACGCGGTCGTCTTCTGCCCAGTGTGTGAAGAGGTCGACCATGTCGCCATCATCGAATCCGAGGGCGGCAATGTCGTCGCGGTGCAGGAAGATCACGCGACGGCCGCCCTCGATTCCGCGGTAGCGATCGCTGAGCCCGTAGATCGTGGTGTTGAACTGATCGTGGCTGCGGATCGTCTGCAGGATCACGTGCCTCGGGGGCACCTGCAGCACCTCGATCGGGGACACCGCGAATTCGGCGCGCCCCGAATGGGTGGGGAACGTGCGGGAATCGCGCGGCGGGTGCGGCAGAACGAATCCACCCGGTCGCCGGACGTTCACCTCGTACCCCTCACAACCGGGCACCACCCGTGAGATGTGCAGGCGGATGTTCGCGTAGTCGTCCCGCATCTTCTTCCACTCGAGACCGTAGCGGTCGCCGATCGTGGCCTCCGCGATGCGGGTGACGATCCCCACCTCCGAATCGAGGTGCGGGCTGGCCGGTTTCAATGGACCACGGGAGGCGTGGACCGAGCACGTCGAGTCCTCGACCGAGATGAATTGCGGCCCGCCGGCCTGGACGTCCTGCTCGGTGCGGCCTTTCGTCGGCAGGATCAGGGCGGTGTCACCGCACACGAGATGCGAGCGGTTGATCTTCGTCGAGATGTGGACCGTCATCCGGGTCTTGCGCAGTGCGGCGGCGGTGACGTCGGTGTCCGGGGCGGCCTGGACGAAGTTGCCGCCCAGCCCGAGGAAGAAGTGCGCCTTGCCGTCACGCATCGCCCGGATGGAATCGACGGTGTCGTAACCGTTCTCGCGGGGCGGATCGAAGTCGAATTCCTTCGCGAGCGCGTCCAGGAAGTGCCGCGGCGGACGCTCCCAGATTCCCATCGTGCGGTCGCCCTGCACGTTCGAGTGCCCGCGCACCGGCAGCAGCCCGGCACCGGGTTTTCCGATGTTCCCCTGGGCGAGAGCGATATTGGTGACTTCCTTGATGATCGCCACCGAGTTGTGGTGCTGGGTGAGTCCCATCGCCCAGCAGAACACGGTGGCGTCGGAATCCCGCAGGAGCCGGGCCGCGTCGGTGATCTGTTCCCGCGACAGCCCGGTCGTGCGGGTGACGACGTCCCAGTCGATGTCGGTGACGTGCTGCTTCCACAGCTCGAATCCGATTGTGTGCTGGTCGATGAACTCCTGATCGAGGGCATCCCATTCGACGAGCAGTGAGCCGAACGCCTGGAGCAGGGCCAGGTCGCCGTTCAGTGCGATAGGCAGGTGCATGTCGGACAAGTCGGTGCCCGGGCCCACCATGCCGCGGGGCGTCTGCGGATTCTTGAAGTTGACCAGGCCCGCCTCACGGAGCGGGTTGATCGAGAGGATCTTCGCACCGTTCTGCTTGGCCTTCTCCAGCGCCGACAACATCCGCGGATGATTGGTTCCCGGATTCTGACCCTGCAGCACAATGAGTTTCGCCTGATAGACGTCGTCCATCGTGACGCTGGCCTTGCCGATGCCGATCGACTCCTGCAGCGCGATGCTGGTCGATTCGTGACACATGTTGGAACAGTCGGGCAGATTGTTCGTCCCGAACGCGCGGACGAACAGCTGGTACGCGAACGCCGCCTCGTTGGACGCCCGGCCGGACGTGTAAAAGATCGCCTCGTCCGGACTGTCCAGGGCGTTCAGCTGATCCCCGATCAGGGTGAAGGCCTCGTCCCATTCGATGGGTTCGTAGTGCGTTCCTCCGGGCCGCTTCACCATCGGATGCGTGATCCGGCCCTGCTGCCCCAGCCAGTGCTCGCTGTGGCAGTCGAGCTCGGCGATACTGTGGCGGGCGAAGAATTCGGGTGTCGCGCGGTCGCGGGTGGCCTCTTCCGCCACCGCCTTGGCGCCGTTCTCACAGAACTCCGCGGCGTGCCGGTGGCCCGGCTCCGGATCGGGCCACGCGCAGCTCATGCAATCGAACCCCTCGGCCTGGTTCAGTTGCAGCAACGTCTCGGCCGTACGGACCACGCCCATGTGCTCGAGCGCGCGCTTCATCGACACGGCGACAGCGGTCGGGCCTGCCGCGTGGTCCTTCGGGGGCCGCACCTCGAGATCGGCCTCGTCGTAGTCCCGTTCCTCGTCCGTGTGTCGCATCATTCAGCCTTTCGTCAGGGCGACCTCCCCACCAGTCGACCGAGATAGTCGATGACGTCGTCGGCCGCGGTGGCCGCGGCGGTGAGCGCGACGTACCCGTCGGGCCGCACCACCACCAGCGTGCCACCGTGTGCCCCGTATGCGCTGCGCGCCAAACCGCGGTCGTCGACGACGTCCACGCCGGGACCGCGGGAATCGCCCACCACCACGTACTTCACGTCGTCGGGCGCATCTTCGGCCAGGGTCTGCAGGATGTGCCGGGAGCCGCCGCCGAACCCGAGGACCGTGAAGTGTGTCCCCCGGAACACGTCGAACAGTCGCAGCGGCGTGCCGTCGGGGCTCAGGCAGGGCGCGTCGGGTGCGCGATCTCCGGCGCGCAGACCCGTCGTCACGTCCCCATCCCGCGACAGTGAACTCCACGGGTAGCCCAGACCGAGTTGCTGGCCGTCTTCGGTCACCGCGCCCGCAAACCCCTCGGAGTCCTCGCGCCCGAGGTTCGAGGCCACCTTCTGCAGTCCCGCGCTGCTCACCCCGAGCGTCCAGCGCGCGAGCGGCAATCGTTCCTCCTGGTACGTGTCGAGGAGCGACGGGTCCGCGGAGCCGGCCAGGACGAGAGCCAGTTTCCACCCGAGGTTGTAGGCGTCCTGGATTCCCGTGTTCATCCCGAGCCCACCGGACGGCGGATGAACGTGGGCCGCGTCCCCGGCCAGGAACACCCGGCCGTCGCGGAAGCGGTCCACCATCCGCACGTTCACATGCCAGGTGGACAGCCACGTCGGTTCGGACAATCGCACGCCGGGGCCGCAGGCGATGTCGTCGAGAACCCGCTGGAAGTACTCGAGCGACGGTTCGGGCAGGTTGCCCTCCTCGTCGAAGTCCGCGAACGGCACTCCCTGGAACTGCCAGGAGTTGATTCCACGGAACGGGCACAACGCGACGAACCCCCGCTCGGGGTGCGTCCACTGGTACCAGCGATCGGGGACCAGCCCGTCGACGGACACGTCGCCGAGGAGCATGCCCTCGATGCCGCCCGTCCCCTCGAACGACACCCCGAGCGCCTTGCGCACCGCGCTGCGCCCGCCGTCGCAGCCGACCAGGTAGCGCGCCATGACGGTCCCGCCGCCGGCGAGCCGGACGGTCACCTTGTCGGTGGTCTGCTCGAAGCCGACCACCTCGACACCGCGCTCCACGTCGATCCCGAACTCCGACAGTCTTTCTCGCAGGATCTGCTCGGTCCGCCACTGCGGGATCATCAGACCGCCGTCGTACGGCCGATCGGGCGTGGGGCTCAGGTCCGCGTGCGGGTCGCTGTCGCGCACCACCTGGCCGCGCACCGCGACCCGGCTGGGCAGGTGCCGGAACCCCGCCTCGACGATCTCGTCGACGATGCCGAGATCGTCCATCACTTCCTGGCTGCGCGCGGTCAATCCCTTTCCCCGCGAACCTGCGAACGGCTCGGGCGACTTGTCGAGGATCCGCACCTCCGCGCCCCGTCGCGCCAGTTCCAGCGCGAGCGTGAGCCCGGTCGGACCGGCACCGGCCACCACTGCCTCGGTAGGGCTCATGGCGTCATCGTATTCGCGACGGCACCGATCCGGCGGGAAAGTCGCCGCACAATCGTCGACGAAGGTTCCCGCTCACCGGTCTCGCGGAGTGATCCTCTCGCTCAGAAGTTTCCGCGGGCGGCTTGTTCGCGTTCGATGGCTTCGAAGAGGGCTTTGAAGTTGCCGATGCCGAAGCCGAGGGAGCCGTGGCGTTCGATGAGTTCGAAGAACACGGTGGGGCGGTCG
>NZ_JAAXPA010000037.1 GCF_012396235.1 Rhodococcus opacus
GCCGTCGTCCTGGCGATCAATAACCGGCCCCGCAAGATCCACGACTGGCGAACCCCCGCCGAGGTCTTCGCCGACCAGCTACGCTCACTGCAACAGCCAGGTGTTGCGACGACCGATTGAATCCGCCTTGCGAGCCCGCATCCGAGTGATGTACTAAATCTGTTGCGGTGAAACGGAAATCGGCTCTCTTGCGGGTGGACAACGCCTGTTCGAGCGTCGCGCTGACCAGCGGCGTGGCCTTGGTGGTCATCACCCGCCGGCCCAGGATCCGGCGGGAGTAGACATCGACGCAGAACGCGGGGTAGACGAACCCGGCCAGCGTCCACGCGTAGGCGAAGTCGGCGACCCACCTCTGGTCCGGACGCTGCGCCGCGTCCCATTTCCGCTCGATCAGATCCGGGTGCCGCGGCGCCCAATCATCGCGCTGGGTAGTGATCGTGCGGCGGCGGCCGCGGACGACCCCGGCGATGCCGGCGATCCGCATCAGGCGGACCACCTGATCACGCCCGATGTCTTGACCAGCGCGTTTCATCACCCGCCAGAGTTTGCGGGCACCGTAGACACGCTTGTTGGCGACGAACGCCGTGTGGACGGCGCTCGCGGCGTAGGCGTCGGCCAGCTCGGTGTCCGAGATGCGTCCGCGCTGCTCGGCCTTGTAGTAGGTGGACGAGGCGATGCTGATGCCGTGCTCGGTGAGCACGGCGCAGATCGGGTCGACCCCGAAACGGGAACGGTGAGTGTCGATATAGTCGATGATCACCGCAGTCGGCGGTCGACCTCCGCCGCCGCGAAAAACGCGCTCGCGGTCTTCAAAAACTCGTTGACTCTGCGTAATTCGGCTACTTCTCGGCGAAGGCGGGCAACCTCGTCCGACACGTCGGGTGTTGCAGACGATGCTCCGGGAGCGGGGTGGGTCTCCTCCCGTTCGATCCAGTTCCGCAGCGTCGCCGGCGCGATATCGAGCAGCTCGCCGACATGGCGACGGGCGGCGATCTTCGGGCCTCCGTGCTCGCGGATTCGGTCCCGATACATCCGTACTGCGCGCTCCTGGGTCTAAATGTCGTACTTCTTCGGTGCAGGCATGACCAACATTCTCCTTGCTAGATCAGCGGCCTCCACGTCGTCCAGGACGGTTCAGTAATGCCACACCCGCCCCCGCGCCGAGGTCATCCCGATCAGAGTCTGAATTTTTGGGCGGCCGCGTCGACAGGGCCTGCCCGGATGTGATGGTTACCTCCCTATGCATTGCAGTCCGAGCTCGCCCGTCCACGGGGCCGCCTCGGGCGCATCGCCTCGGCCGACGCCCTTGCCGTCACCATCGGCGGTGAGCCGGCTTTCCAGGCCGGTGATGATCGTGTCGAGCACCAGGCGGAACATGCGTTCCTGATCGGGGCCTGCGTCCGGGGGCTCTTCGCTGGCGGCGGGGGCGGGGGGCTTGAGGTTCGACCACTGGCAAAGCGCGCCATTGAGCTCGGCGATGAGGACGCCGATGACGACAGCGCACACAAGAGCGGCGACCCGCCGGATCGCTGAATGCGGCACCCCTGGGGCATCCAGTGTCGCGATGAGCGCAGCCCAGAACGGGTCTTCGGGCTGGATGAAGTCCGGTTGACTGAACGAGTAGGCCATGAGGTTGGGGTGGCGGTGCGCCAGCGTCCGGAAATCTGTGGCAAGCAGGCGGATGCGCTCCTGCCAGGGAGCGTCCTCCAGCATCACGGTGCGGAACTGGGCGCCGACCAACCTCGCCACGCCGCGCAGCAGGGCGTCCTTGTTCGGCACGTGGTGGTACAGCGACATCGGGTTCGCATCCAGCGCGGTCGCGAGTTTGCGCATGGTGAGCGCCTCGACCCCGTCCGCGTCGATGAGCCGCAGGGCGGCGGCATAGATCCCGGCCTCGGTCAGAGGTACCTCTCTCCTCCTCGTTCTCCGCGGCAGTCGCTTCTCTTTTTTCATACGTCGTACGGTATCGGTTCTTTGCGGCGTGTGGACATGGACTCGACCCCCACGGTGACGGAGCAGACACTCCCTCGACCCGGATCGCGCTTGAAGTTCCATACTACGTATGGTTCTGTTCCATACGACGTACGTTTCCGTGGTGCACCGCGGCACCGACCGGCGCCCTTGCCCATCCCTCTCCACACAAAGGAGCAAGCCATGACCACGTCGAACAACCTTCGCCCCATCCGGTCCCCACGCGGGATACCCCTCCTCGGCCACACGCCGCAGATCCCCAGTACCAACCCCGTGGAGTACTTCGGCGAGCTGTCCAAGCAGTTCCCCGAGGGCATCTACGGCATGGACATCGCTGGCATCGAGCAGGTCTTCGTCTACGACCCCGACCTGGTGGCCGAGATCTCTGACGAGACGCGGTTTTTCAAGCAGATCGAGAAGACGCCGCTGCATCACGTTCGGGACTTCGCGGGGGCGGGCCTGTTCACGGCCCACCAGCACGAAGAGGAATGGGGAATGGCGCACCGTGTCCTCATGCCGGCCTTCAGCCAGCGGGCCATGAAGGCCTACTACGGGCAGATGCTGGAGATCGCCCAGAACCTGGTGGGCAAGTGGGAGCGCAGGGAGGGTCAGCCGGTCCGCATCACCGACGACTACACCCGGCTGACCCTGGACACCATTGCCCTGTCGGGGTTCGGCTACCGGTTCCAGTCCTTCGACGAGGAGGAGCTACACCCCTTCCTCAACGCACTGCTGGGCGCGCTGGTGGAGTCGCTGCGGCGCTCGCAGGAGCTGCCGATGCTGACCAAGCTGCGCAAGGCGGATGACAAGAAGTACCGCGAGAACATCCGGCTGATGCAGAATCTGGTCGAGAGCGTGATCAAGGAGCGCCGTCAGGGGAAGGGCAGTGGTGAGCAGGACCTGCTGGGTCTGATGCTCGAGGCCACCGACCCGGAGACCGGTAAGCTGCTGGCCGACGACAACGTCCGCGACCAGGTGCTGACGTTCCTGATCGCCGGTCACGAGACAACCAGTGGTCTGCTGTCGTTCGCCATGTACTCGCTGATGCGCAACCCGCACGTGCTGGCCCAGGCCTACGCCGAGGTGGACCGGCTGATGCCCGGCGACACGGTCCCGGACTACGACACGATCATGAAGCTCGATGTCATCCCGCGGATCCTGGACGAGACCCTGCGCCTGTGGGCTCCCATCCCGGCATTCGGCAAGGCGCCGATAGCGGACACCGTCATCGGCGGCCGTTACGAACTGAAGAAGGGCACGCGGGTCAACATCCTCGAAGGCCCGCTGCACACCCACCCGAAGGCGTGGGAGCGGCCGGAGGAGTTCGACATCGACCGGTGGCTGCCGGAGAACCGTGCCCAGCACCACCCGCACGCCTACAAGCCGTTCGGTAACGGTGTGCGTGCCTGCATCGGCCGGCAATTCGCGCTCACCGAGGCCCGCCTGGCCCTGGCGCTGGTGCTGCAGAAGTTCAAGTTCTCCGACACCGGCGACTACAAGATGGACGTCAACGAGGCGCTGACGCGCAAGCCGAGCGACTTCGAGCTGGTCGTGCGGACTCGACAGGAGCACGAGCGGACCGTGTTCGGCGCCGTACAGCTGCAGTCGGATGACGTCTCGGCGCCGGCGGCAGTCAGCGGTGTCGGAGTGCACCTGACCGTCGCCTACGGCTCCAGCCTGGGATCGTGCGAAGACCTGGCGCGCACCATCGCCGACCGCACCGAGCGCTCCGGGTTCGGCACCACGCTGACGAGCCTGGACGAGCTGGGTGACAACCTGCCCACCGAGGGCCTGCTCGTCGTCGTCGCCGCCAGCTACAACGGCAAGGCGCCGGACAACGCCCAGCGCTTCGACGACCTGATCGCCGCCGGACTGCCCGAGGGCTCGTTGTCGAACGTACGGTTCGCCCTGCTGGGCGCCGGCAACACCCAGTGGGTGGCGACCTACCAGGCGTTCCCCACGCGGATCGAGGAGGCGCTGCTGGCGGCCGGCGCGACCCCGGTGGTCGAGCGGGGCATCGCGGACGCCGCGGGCGACTTCGACGGCATGGCCTCCCGCTGGATGGACACCCTGTGGGCCACGCTGGCCGAGGAGTACGCCGCCGACACCTCCGACGCGAGCGGACCGCGCTACCAGGTCCAGCTGCTCACCGAGGCGGACGTACGCCCCGCCATCGTCTCCGAGCAGGCCTACCCCCTGACGGTGGTCGCCAACGAGGAACTCGTGGCCGATGCGACCGGGCTGTGGGACTTCAGCATCGAACCGCCGCGCCCGTCGGCGAAGTCCATCACCATCGAACTCCCCGAGGGCGTCACTTACGACACCGGCAACCATCTGGCCGTCTTCGCCAAGAACGAGCCGGCCCTGGTCGACCGAACCCTCGCCCGCCTCGGCGTCGACCGCGACCAGGTCCTGCGCCTGGAACAGCCCGCAGGCGGCCGGACGCACCTGCCGGTCGGTACGCCCGTCACCGCAGGCCTGCTGCTCACCGAGTTCCTGGAATTGCAGGACGTGGCCACCCGCACCCAGGTACGCATCCTGGCCGAGCACACCGATTGCCCGTGGACTCGGCCTCAGCTGGAGGCGTACGCGGCGGACGCCGAGGAAGCCGAGCAGCGCTACCAGACGGAAATCCTCGCCAAGCGGGTCTCGGTGCTGGGCCTGCTGGAGCGCTTCACTGCGGTGGAGCTGCCGCTGGGGGTGTTCCTGGAGATGATGGGGCCGATCCGTCCCCGTTTCTACTCCATCTCCTCGGCCCCGCTGGCCGACCCGCGCCACGTGCGCCTGACCGTCGGTCTCCTCGAAGGGCCCGCCCTGTCCGGTGACGGCCAGTACCGCGGTACCTGCTCCTCCTACATCGCAGGCCAGGAGCCCGGCGACGTCTTCTACGGCTACGTTCGCGTGCCCTCCCCGACCTTCGCCCCGCCGGCCGACCCCGCCACGCCGCTGCTCCTCATCGGTCCCGGCACCGGCATCGCGCCGCTGCGCGGATTCCTGGAGGAGCGCGCCCGGCAGCACGAGAACGGCACGAAGGTGGGCCTGTCGCAGGTCTTCGTCGGCTGCCGCCACCCGGAGCACGACTACTTCTATCGGGACGAGATGCAGACCTGGGAGCAGGCCGGGATCGCCCAGGTCCACAGCGCCTTCTCCGCGGTGACCGGCCACCCTGCCCGTTTCGTGCAGAACGCCATCGCCAACGCCGCCGACACGGTGTGGCAGGCGCTCCAGGACGGCGCGTACATCTACGTCTGTGGTGACGGCCGCCGCATGGCGCCCGCCGTCCGTGAGGCCCTCGCCGCGATCTATCGCCAGCGGACCGGCGGCGACGACGAAGCCGCCCAGCAGTGGCTCGTCCAGCTCGAAGCCGACGAGCGCTACCAGCAGGACGTCTTCGCCTGACCCCCCCAAGACGCCGGGAGGCTTGCGGCCCCATCCGCTGCCCCGCACGCGTCCCGGCCCTCACAAGCCCGTCAGACACCAGCACCCCTAGGCCCGAACCGCCTGGGAGTGCCGCTCACAGAAAGCAGATCATCATGGACACCATGCTCGCCGGACGCTTCCACCTGGACAGCAAGAAGTTCGTCGTGGAAGAGGTCCCCGTCCCCGTGCCCGGACCGGGCGAGATACTCATCGAAGTCAGGGCCGCCGGCGTCTGTCTCTCGGACGTGCACCTGATCGACGGCTCCCTCGTTCCGCTGTTCGCCACCTCCGACGTGGTCACCGTCGGCCACGAGGTCTCCGGGGTGATCCACACCCTCGGCCCCGACCTCGAGAGAGGCCTGACCGTCGGCACCCGCGTCACCCTGGAGGCCGGCAAGACCTGCGGCCGGTGCGCCGGCTGTGTGCGCCGCCGCCCCTGCACCCAGATGCTCACCGCCGGCATCGACTACGACGGCGGCTGGGCCCAGTACACCCTCGCCCGCGAGGACACCCTCATTCCCATCCCCGACAGCCTCCCCTTCGACCAGGCCGCGATCATCCCCGACGCGGTCTCCACTCCCTACGCCGCCGTCGTCGCCACCGCCGGCGTACGCCCCGCCCAGTCCGTCGGCATCTGGGGCGTGGGCGGAGTCGGCGCACACAACGTACGCCTCGCCCGCCTGGTCGGCGCTGCACCGATCATCGCCATCGACCTGCTGCCCAGCGCCCGGGAACGCGCCCTGGAATTCGGCGCGGACCTCGCTCTGGACCCGGCCGCCCCCGACTTCGCCGACCAGGTCCGCACGGCCACCGCCGGGCAGGGCCTCGACTTCGCCTTCGACTGCGCCGGCGTGCCCGCCGTCCGCGAGCAGGCCGCCTCCGTACTCGGCCTCAATGGCTCCCTGATCCTGGTCGGCATCACGCCCAGGCCGCTCACCATCACCGAGGGTCTGACCTTCAACTACATGATGAAGCAGGTACGCGGCCACTACGGCGGCACGCCCGAGTCAGTCACCGAGCTGGTGCAGCTGGCCTCCAGCGGTCGCCTCGACCTGGCCCCCTCCATCACCGACCACATCCCGCTGGCGGACGCCGCCGACGCCGTCCACCGGCTGGAGAACAAGATCGGCGACCCGATCCGCCTCATCCTCGTCCCCTGACACCTCTCCAGTGGGACATCAAAGCCACCCCGGGCGGGGTGAGTGGGCGCCGGTGCCGAGGGACACCGGCGCCCATGGCCTTCCGGTATCTGCTGGCCTGGCACCCGCCGACTCGTAGCCGGGTGCCAGAGCCCGGCGTCCTCCGTGGCGGCGCACGATTCGGAAGTGGAGATGGGAGTCATGCCGGTGTCCGATGTCCTGGCCGCACTCCGCGGCGCCGTGTTGCTCGCTCGAACCGCACGTATTCTCGCGACCGCTCGGCAGAAACTGGGGGACCACCCCGACACGAGTCTCGACAGCATCGCTCAGGCGGCCGGCGTCGCACGGCGCACCCGGTACGGGCACTTCTCCAGCTGGCTAGTGCTGGTCGCCGCCTTGACGCGGGAAGCAGGCCAAGCGCTTCAACAGGCGCCCGCCGCGGCCCGTATTCCAGGTGCCGACCCGCTGGAGGCGATGGCGCGGACGGCCCTGGCGGCATGGGCGGTGCGCGACGAATACCGCATGCTCATCTCCTCGAGGCGCCGGGATCGGGGAGATGAGGCCATCCGAGCCATCCTGGCACCGGCGGCCGAAGAGGCCACCGTGCGACGTGGTCAGGAGGAAGGCGTGTTCGCGGACCATGTTCCCGCCCCAGTCCTCGCCCTGGCGCTGGAAGCGCTGATGCCGGCCCTCCTCGATGAGAACGCCGCGTCCACCTGGGCGGATCCCACGGGTGAGGCTGCGGCGACCGCGCTCCTCGTCGCCGCCGGGCGTAGCACCACAGGTGGCTGCGCTCCACGTGGGGAAGGTTCTGCATGAATCAGAGGGGCATGAACGGCGTTCCGACACTCCCTGACCCGTGCATGAACGTGTCCACAGCCTCCACCCCCGATGGCTGCCGCCAGCTCGGAAGGCGGGCCTGTGTCCCACCGCGGCCCTGGAGACGCGTGGCCGAGCCTTGCGGCTACCAACTTTTGCGCAGCGACAGTTGACGCTGTGTGAGGCCGATGAAGCCCCGGGTGCGCTCGCTCCACCCACCTACTCGACCTGGACGACACCGAACGGTTCGGCCTGGCTCCGGGTACTCGGTATGAACGCCTCTCAGCATCAGGCGAGGTAGGGCAGGAGGCGCCGGACCAGGCGGTGGTCTGCCCACCGACCGCTGTGCGGTCGAGCCTGGGCGGGTAACGGACCAGGGACGTAACGTCGCCGCGTGCGTCCGCCGCTTCGCCGCCTCAGTGCGCAGGGACTGGGGCAGCGGAGAAGTGTCCGTCAGTGCCCACGACAGCCGCTCCGCTCCGTCACGGCTCCTCGCGGGTTCGTGCGATATGGCTTTCCACGCCGGCGATCGTGGCGTCCAGCGCATAGCTGAACATCGCGTCGACCACGTCCTTCCGGGGTGGGGGGGCGTCTTCCCCGTCGGGGCCGGGTCGTGCCGGCGGCAAGGTGGTCCACCGCTGGAGTGCTCCGGTCAGTTCGCTGAGCAGCAGCCCCGTGAAGACCGCGCACAGGGAGGCAGCGACGCGCGGGATCTCCGAGGCCGGCAGTTTCGCGGCGGCTAGGACGTCGGTGAGTCCCCGCCAAAAGGGGTCTTCCGGCTGGACGTAGTCGGCGCGCGCGAAGGAGTACGCCATCAGCTTGGGATGGCGGTGCGCCAAGGCGCGGAAGTCGAGCGCCAGTTGGCGCAATCGCTCCTGCCATGGAATGTCCGTCTGCTCCCCCGTGCGGAACTGCGAGCCGACGCGCGCGGCCACGCTGTGCAGCAGCGCCTCCTTGTTCGGCACGTGGTGGTACAGCGACATCGGGTTGGCATCCAACGCGGTCGCGAGTTTGCGCATGGTGAGCGCCTCGACGTCGTCGGCGTCGATGAGCTGCAGCGCCATGGCGTAGATGCCGTCCTTGGTGAGCGGTACGTCCCTCTTCCTCGTCCCCCGTGGTGCCTTCCGCCGCATTTCCATACGACGTATGGTACCACTGAGTATTTCCGTGCGCCGTATGGAAAGTCGTGGTGACGCATCGGCCGCCTTCCCGCGTACCCCCGGCCGAGACCCCTCCTCGCCCTGCGCGGCGATCAACGACTTCCTGCGGTGGCCTTTGTCCAACATGCGGCGTTGAATGTCGCCACCGGGCAAGGTCATCGGCCTGCACCAGCGTCGCCACCGACACCAGGAGTCCTGCGGTTCCTCAAAACCATCGACACCAACACCCCTGCCGAGTTGGACTCCCACCTGGCATGCGACAGTACACAACGCACGAGACCCCAGCGATCAAGAAATGCCTGGCCGGCCACCCACGCGGTTCCAGCTGCATTTCACCCCACCCTCGAGTAGCTGACTCGACCTCACGGAGCGCTGGTCCGCCGAGTCGACCAACCGCACGTTCGCCGCCTCCAAAACCGCCACCTGGTGCGACCGCGCCGCCGCCCGCGACCTCTGGGACCTCTGGGCACTGACCAACCTCGGCGCCATCAACCCCGACACCGCGGCACTGTTCCGCAAACACGGGCCGACAGGGAAGAACCCCGGGAACTACGCCTTCACCAAACCGCCCAGCGACAACGAATGGCACACACAACTCGCCGGCCAAACCCGACTCACCATCACCGCACCCGACGCCCTCCACTGCGAGGGCCCAACTACCGTCGACCCTCAGCGCGCATGATGGCGTCGGAGGAACGCGACGATCTCCGCACGGCGTGGCTATGTGGCTGCGCGCCGTGCAGGAAGAGTGGAACGCCAATGTCTTTTCGTCGCTGCATGTTTGACGCATTACGTGTGGTCGCCGCGCACCGCGCTGGAAGGTGCTGGGCAGGAGGAGTTGCGGGGGAGTTCGGGAGGTGTCAGGGGTGGGGTGTGAGGTGCGCCCATACGGTGCGCCCCTCCGCCTCCCCGAAACTGATCTCACGCAACCTCGCATCCGCCCTCACCCCAATACCGAGCACGTCGGCAAGGATCCACGCAGTCTCCGCGGCGCGAGCGAGATCGGACGTCGCAATCCGCAGCGGCCGGCCCACCTCCGCGCGGCGACGCCGCAGCTCCCGCGCAACCCGGCCGGCATCACGACGCCCCCGGCGTCAGCCGCGAGTCGAACCAGCCGCCCATCAAATCACGCACGGTGTGCTCAGCATGCGGTGCGTCACCACAAACAGCTCATGCATGAGCGGCACAATGAACCCGACACAAGCGAGTACACGGGACATGTCATCTGCCAAGGCCAGAGCGCTCCCCAGGCCCCGGTCCTCCCCCGCCCATCCACGCGATCACATCGAACACCCCGTAATACCGAGTCCTCCGGCAGGCCGGCCTCCTCCCGAATCGACGGCAATCGACGGTGCAACGCCCCTCGTCCGCCCGGAGCGCCTTCCGCACTGGGCTCACGTGCACTCGCGCGGTGCGCAGAACCTGACTGACCACCGAATCCCAGATCGCAAACATGCGCTGCCGACCAGTTCGGGCATGTGTTGCAGCGAGGTACGCGTCGCAGTACAGTCCGGGTTATCCGTATATCTGTCTAGCAACCTGTAAATACGTACATCCGGGAGCTTTGGCATATGACCGCACCTAATGAGCCCCAGCCGCGATCGCGCGGAGGTCCGACCATGAGTGAGCTGTATCTCCGCGTGATACGGCGGGTCGGTCACTACCGCTGGTTCTCCCTGTTCATGAAGCACGTCGGCTCACAGGTAGACCGGGCACTGATCCGCGCGAGCCGAGGCCGACTCTCCATGAGCGGACCGCAGCTGACGACGATGCTGCTAACGACGACAGGCAGAAGAAGCGGCAAAGATCGAACGGTTCCGCTGCACTATGTGCGCGACGGCAAGAATCTCGTCGCTGCTTGCGAGAACTTCGGGCTAGAAGCAGCCTCCAGTTGGCCGAAGAACCTGCTCGCCGACCCAAAGGCACGTATCGAAATCGGTGGCACCGCTGCAAACTATCTGTCGCGACCCGCTACAGAGGATGAGGTCGCGCGCAACATGCCGAGGCTGATCGAGATGTGGCCCGCACATGACAGCCACATGAAGCGGAATGGCGTGCGCCACGTGATTGTCTTCGAGCCGATGGATGCGGGAACTTGAGTTTCCCAGCTCAGTTACGTTGTGCTGTAACAGTAAATGGCCACATCATGCCGAAGCATTTGCATCTTTCTGTGTTCCAAATGATGACGAATATGCGTACAGGCAACCGAACGTTCGCGTATGCGGGATGTAAGCGCTGCCATCGGACAAGGTCGCGATCACCAACCTCGCCCGGCAACGCCTGGGCGCCTGATCATCCGCCCGCACACCAACGAGACCTCACCGCCGGCGACCAGCCCCAAGCACCAGCGACCAGCCCCAAGCACCACCCGAACTCCGCGACGCACTCCACGTCCTCGACCAGCGAATCGATCAAGGTCCGGCTCGCGCCGGACTCCCTCTCTCATCCTCGTCGACCGCTCCCAGGGTTCATTCGGAACGGAGGTCGACGGCGCGTCATTCTCCGCCGTTGGAGGTCGCCGAGACGTCCACCAACGGTCACACCGGACGGATGTCGATGACATTAGTCGCACGCCGGATCCAGACCGTCCGCATCACGGCCCACCCATGTCTCGTCCGCACACCGTCTGATCGAACAACAAGGGGACCTACCATGACCGACACCATCGTCGCCGCCACCGAGGCCGAGGCCGAGGAGCTGGCCGCACCGCTGGACCTGCTGCTGACCGACTCGGTGTTCGGGATCGCCCGCCGGATGCTGCCCCACCGTTCCTGGTTGCGGCTCGGCGCCAGCCTGGCCGGAGCACCGCACTTTCTTCTCGGTCGTGGCCGCGGGCTGGCGGTGGAACTGGCGGACATCACGCGCGGCACCTCCACCCGGGCACCCGCCCGGGCGGACCAACGCTTCGCCGACCCCGCCTGGTCCGGAAACCCGTTACTGCGCCGCATCATCCAGACCTACCTCGCCGTTGCCGAGACCGCGGGCAAACTGCTCGTCGACGCCGACCTCGACTGGAGGGATCGCGAGCGCCTGCAGTTCGTCCTCGACAACGTCGTCGAAGCCGCCGCGCCGAGCAACAACCCGCTGCTCAACCCGCTCGGCTACAAGGCCGTGATCGACACCGGCGGCACCAGCGTCGTGCGCGGGATGAGCAACCTGGTCCGCGACCTGGCCACCGCACCGCGGGTGCCAACCATGGTGGACCCGGACGCGTTCATCGTCGGCGGCACCGTCGCGGCGACACCCGGGTCGGTGATCTTCCAGAACCGGGTAATCGAGATCATCCAATACGCTCCGCGGACCCCGAGGGTGCGCGAGGTGCCGCTGCTGATCGTCCCCCCGGTGATCAACAAGTTCTACATCACCGACATCTCCCCGGGGCGCAGCATGGTCGAGTACTTCCTCGGCCAGGGTCAGCAGGTGTTCACCATCTCCTGGCGCAACCCGAAGGCCCGCCACCGCATCTGGGGATTGGACACCTACGGGCAGGCCATCGTCGACGCCCTGGACGCGGTCGAGAAGATCACCGGCAGTACGCGCACGCACCTGCTGGGGAGCTGCTCGGGCGGGATGTTGGCCGCGATGACCGCCGCACATCTGACCGACATCGGTCAGCGTGACCGCCTCGCGGGCCTGACGTTGGCGGTCACCGTGCTCGACCAGAGCCGGGCCGGATTCGCGGCGGCCGCTCTCGACCCGACCACCGCCAAGGCCGCCATCCAGGTCTCGGCCGCGCGCGGATACCTCGACGGCCGGTCACTGGCCGAGGTGTTCGCCTGGTTGCGCCCGACCGACCTGGTGTGGCGATACTGGGTGAACAACTACATCCAGGGCCGCACGCCGGCACCGTTCGACGTGCTGTTCTGGAATGCCGACACCACCCGCATGACGGCTACCCTCCACAAGGACATGGTGCAGATGGGGCTGAACAACGCGCTGACCACGCCGGGCGCGGTGAGCATGCTCGGCACCCCCGTCGACCTGTCCAAGGTCACCGTGGACTCGTATGTGATCGCCGGCATCGCCGACCACATCAGCCCCTGGCAGGCGTGCTACCGCAGCGCCCGCCTGCTCGGCAGCGAGAGCATCCGGTTCGTCCTCTCCACCAGCGGACACATCGCCGCGATGGTCAACCCGCCCGGCAATCCTCGTGCCTCCTACCGATTGGCGTCACCGAGCACCGCGCACCCCGCCGAGTGGCTCGAGACCGCCGAGAAGAAGCCGGACTCCTGGTGGCCCGACTATGCGGACTGGCTGGGCGAGCGCAGTGGACCGGACAAGACCGCACCGACCATGCTGGGCGCCGTGGATCTCCCGCCGCTGATGCCCGCGCCCGGCTCTTACGTCCGCGAACAATGACCCACCACCTCGCCAGCGAAGGACACCATGACCACATACCTGACGCGCCCGGCCGAGCTGCTTGATCTCGTCGGCGAGCAGCTCGGTACCACCGACTGGTGCCAGATCACCGACGAGCGGGTGAACCTGTTCGCCGACGCCACCGGCGATTACCGGTCGATCCCGTTCCCCCCGCCGCGCACCGCCGCCGCATTCGAGAATGTGGTCGCCTCCGGCTATCTCACCCTCTCACTCCTCCCGCGGCCCCTTGGCGACCTGCTCACCATCGACAGTCCACCGGAGGCCGTCGAATACGGACTCAACGAGGTTCGCTTCCCCACACCCGCCCGCGTGGGGACGAAGGTCCGCTGCACCGGCCGGAAGCTCGCCGTGCAGCGATTCGAGGCCGGGCTCGAGGCCGTTTTCGGCGTCACCTTCGAGTCCGAGGACGCAGTGCGGCCCCTTTGCGTCGCCGAACCAGTGGTCATATACCGATGAACCGCGCGCCGGACCGGTCGGTCGAGTCCCGGATGGTGCGCACCGGTGGCCAGCACCTGCGTGTACGCATCCGGCACGGCACCGGCGTGCCGCTGGTGCTGTGCAACGGGATCGGCGCCAGCCTCGAGGTACTCGACCCGCTGGTCGCACATCTCGGCGCACGCCGTACCGTGATCCGGTTCGACGCCCCAGGCACCGGGGCGTCACCGACTTCTCCTGCGCCCTATGGGATCCCGTACCTTGCATGGGTGACCGGCCGAATGCTCGACACACTCGGCTACGGCCGGGTCGACCTGCTGGGGTACTCATGGGGCGGGGGCCTGGCCCAGCAGTTCGCCTTCCAGAACCCGCGCCGGTGTCGACGATTGGTCTTGGCCGCCACCGCAACCGGCGCCCTGATGGTACCCGCCCGGCCCGCTGTCCTCGCGAAGATGCTCACCCCGCGCCGATTCGTCGACCGCGACTACCTGGCCTCCATCGCCGCGACGATCTACGGCGGCAGCGCCGACTTCGGTAACGCCGCCGTCACCCAGCTCGTCAGCCACCAACTCGCCGCCGGATCCCGCCGCGGCTACCTGCACCAGCTGCTCGCCGGGGCGGTGTGGTCGAGCCTGTTCGCCCTCCCGGCAATCCGTCAACCCACCCTCATCGTCGCCGGCACCGACGACCCGATCATCCCGATCATCAATGCGCACATCATGGCTCGGCTGCTGCCGAACGCCACCCTCGTCTCCCACCCCGGCGGCCACGTCGACCTCCTCACCAACGCCGCCACGCTCGGCCCCGTCATCGAGGATTTCCTACGGAGGGCCCCCTAGGAGTGATGTGACGCCGGCCATGAGAGGGGCGCCACCTTGGACCGACCGCGCGAAAACGTAGCGACTCGCCTGGATCCTCTCTGCGTCAGCGAACTCTGAACCGTTGGACTGAATGGCGTCGACCAGGCCACACCGATGGTCGCCAGGCGATGGCGGCGAAGTGCAGCTATTCCGTGTGCCCGGAGTGTCGGCGATATCCTTGAGAGGACGCCATCGAGAGGTGAGTCCACGGTTGCATTTGCGCTGGTCGTGCCGTCGGGACCAGTGCGCGAAACCATGAGCCGACGGGGTGAGTAGACCGTCCGATGGGTGAAGCTGATCCGCTCGACACTCAGCGGTACCCGCCGCCCCCGGCAGCCGAACTCGGTGGAGCTGGTTTCGGCGATGTCCAGGAGATCGGACGCGGCGGGTTCGGCGTGGTCTACCGCTGCACCCAGGCGGAGCTGGATCGTACGGTCGCGGTGAAGGTGCTCACCGTCGAACTCGACGAGGAGAACCGGGCCCGGTTCTTCCGGGAGCAGCGGGCGATGGGCCGGCTGACCGGGCATCCGAACATCGTCAACATTCTGCAGGTCGGCGCCACCGACAGCGGCCGTCCCTACATCGTCATGCCGTACCACCCGCAGGATTCCCTCGACGTGCGGATCCGCCGCCACGGTCCGCTGCCGGTGGGCGAGGCGCTGCGGCTGGGGGTGAAGATGGCGGGCGCGGTGGAGACGGCACACCGGCTCGGCATCCTGCATCGCGACGTCAAACCGGCGAACATCCTGCTCACCGACTACGGCGAGCCGGAACTGACCGATTTCGGTATCGCGCATGTCACCGGCGGCTTCGAGACGGCGACCGGTGCGGTGACCGGCTCCCCGGCGTATACCGCGCCGGAGGTGCTGGGCGGTGAACCACCGAGTCCGGCCGCCGACATCTACGGCCTCGGTGCGACCCTGTTCAGTGCGCTGACCGGTCATGCCGCGTTCGAACGTCGCAGCGGTGAGCAGGTGGTTGCGCAGTTTTTGCGGATCACCACGCAGGCGGTGCCGGATCTGCGTGAGCACGGGATTCCCGAGGATGTGTCCGCGGTGATCGCCCGGGCGATGTCCCGCGAGCCCGGTCAGCGGCCGGCCACCGCCGCCGACTTCGGAGACGCGTTGCGAGGGCTGCAACGCGACCACGGCTTCCGGGTCGACGAGATGGCACTTCGTGCGGATGCCGATGCGCAGGGAAACCGACGGCAACCGACCTCGCGTGGCGGGCGATTGCCGCAGCCTTCCTCCACGCTGGGCGCGACGGGACGTCTTCCCCTGGAGCTGACGAGTTTCGTCGGCCGCCGGCACGAGTTGACCGAGGCGAAGAATCTGTTGGCCGGGTCGAGGCTGGTGACGTTGACGGGGATCGGGGGTGTCGGTAAGACGCGGCTGGCGATGCGGGTGGCGTCGGCTGTGCAGCGCGAGTATGCCGACGGGGTACGACTGGTCGAGTTGGGCGAACTGCGCGACGAGTCGTCACTGGTTGAGGTGGTGGCCGCCGCCGTCGGGGTGCGGAATCACTCGGCGCGGCCGGTGCGGGAGGTCCTGATCGAGTTCCTCGCACCGCGAGAGGTCCTGTTAGTCCTCGACAATTGCGAGCACATGGTGGATGCCGTGGCGGAACTGGCCGAGACCCTGCTACGGGTGTGCCCGGGCCTGCGGATGCTGGCCACCAGCCGTGAGCCCCTGGTCATCGGCGGTGAGGCGGTGCTGCGGGTCCCCCCGCTGACCGTCCCCGATCCCGAGCGGCGGCCCTCGCTGCGGGGGTTGCCCAAATACGATGCGGTGACGTTGTTCGCCGAACGCGCCGCTGCCGCGGTTCCCGGATTCGCGCTCACCGAGGAAAACGCGGCGACCGTGGCGGGAATCTGCCACCAACTCGACGGACTGCCGCTACCGATCGAACTGGCGGCGGCCCGGTTGCGGGCGATGTCACCCGAGCAGATCCTCGGGCGCCTGACCGACCGCTACACTCTGCTGACCCGCGGCAGCCGGGGTGCGCCGACACGGCAACAGACGCTGCGGTTGTGCATCGACTGGAGTTTCGAGTTGTGCACCGCTGAAGAGCAATTGGTGTGGTGTCGCGTGGCGGTCTTCGCGGGAAGCTTCGAACTCGATGCCGCCGAGCGGGTGTGCGGCGAGGGCCTTGGCCCGGACGAGTTGCTCGACACGCTGACGTCCTTGGTGGAGAAGTCGATCCTGATCCGCGAGGAGCACGGGTCGGTAGTGCGGTTCCGGATGCTCGAAACCCTCCGCGAATACGGCTACGAGAAACTCGAGCAGACCGGTGAAGCTGTGGCGTTGCGTCGACGGCACCGGGACTGGTACGAGGCGTTGGCGCTCGCCGCGGAGGCCGAGTGGATCAGTGCCCGCCAACTCGACTGGATCGCCCGGCTGAAACGGGAACACGCGAATCTGCGGGAGGCCCTCGAATTCGGCATCGACGACGATCCCGCCGCCGGCCTGCGCACCGCCGCCGCACTGTACTGGTTCTGGAGCTCCCAAGGCCTCTACAACGAGGGCCGGCGCTGGCTCGACCAACTCCTCGACCGCCACAGCGGCGCAACACCCCTCGACCGGGTCACGGCGCTCTGCTTCGACAGCGTGATGGCCAATAGCCAGGGAGACCTCGAGAAAGGGGCGGCGCTCGTCGCAAAGGCCCGGACTCTCACCGCGCACACGAGCGAACCCGTGCTGCGGGCGTACAGCGACTGCGCCGACGGCATGCTGGCCCTCTACAGCGGCGATCTCGCCCGAGCATGCTCCCACCTCGAATCCGCTCTCGCCGAGTTCAGTAAACAGAGAGATCGCACACTCGAAACCAGCCTCCTGTACCCGTTGGGAACGGCCTACGGACTGTCCGGCCAGACGGACCGGGCGATCGAATGCCACGAACGTGCCCTCGCGATAACGGAACGATACGGCGAGAAGATGTACCGGGCGCACTCTCTGTGGGCCATGGGCATCGACGTGTGGCGACAGGGCGATACCGATCGCGCGGTCCGACTCCTCGAACAATCGCTCGAACTGACCCGGCAAGTGCACACCCCCCGCGTCGCCACAGCCTGCCTCGAGGCGCTGGCCTGGATCACCTGCCAACAGGGCGACGCACTACGGGCCGCAACGCTGATGGGAGCCGCGGACGGGCTGGCGCGATCGGTGGGCAGTGCTGTGGTCATACATACCAATTTGCTTGTCTATCATCAGGACTGCGACCAGGAGGCCCGGAAGGAACTCGGAGACAGAGTTTTTGCGTCGGCCCACAGCAAGGGCCGAAGTCTCGGTTTCGATGCAGCGATCGCCTACGCCCTCCGTGAGCAGCCGGCCGGCTCCTCCACGCCCGACACAGATTCGTCGGTGCGACTGACCAAGAGGGAACACCAAGTCGCCGGCCTGATCGCCGAAGGCCTGACCAATCAGGCCATCGCCGACCGACTGGTGATCTCACCGCGCACCGCACAAGGACATGTGGAGCACATCCTGGCCAAACTGGGTTTCACCTCCCGGACCCAGGTCGCGGCCTGGGTCGTGGAGCGGAAACGTCAGTAGAGGCGGCACGCAGATCCACGTGTGAGCCCCGATCTTCACAGGGCGAGGCCGGCACGCTCACGCGCGGTCGCGGTCGCGGCCGCTTCGGCGACGGAGCCGCGATGGATCGGACCGTGGCCGGGCAGAAGGATGTCGGCGTCGAGCTCTCCGATGATGTCCAGTGACTCGGCGGCCGTGCCGTAGTAGTGGTTGAGCCACTGCGGCAGCAGCTGGGGACCGGAGATGGGTGAGGTCGGGTGCCCGGTGATCAGGGCGTCCCCGGAGATCACCACACCGTGATCGGGAAGGTGATAAACGGTGTGTCCGGAGGTATGACCGGGCACGAGAACAGGAACGGGGGCACCCGGGCAGGGCAGGGCACCGTTTACGGGCATCGGGGTTGGGGAGTCGATTCCGTACTTGGCGGTGCCACCCAGGCGCATCAGTGTGATCGCCCAGGTCAGGACTCCGGGGCGCCAGGTGTTGCTGAGCACGTCCCAGGGGGTCGCGACCTCGTGGCATTCACGCCGGGCGTGAGCTGCCTCGGCGGGGTGTACCAGTACCGGCGCCCCGTAGGTCTCGGCGAGATACTGTGCGCTTCCGATGTGGTCGACATGTGCGTGGGTGATGAGCACGGCCTCGATGCCGTGAGGGTCCCGTCCGATAGCCCGGATCGATTCCTCGACGTCGCCACGCTGTCCCGGGTAGCCGGTGTCGATCACGGTCACTGCGTCGCCTTCGGTGAGCAGCACCCAGTTGACCATCTCGGAGTGCACGAAGAACACGCCGTCGGCGATTTCGGCGGGCTTCATCGCGTGACCACTGTCGGGATGCCGAAGGCGTTTCGCGTGTTCGCTGTGACCTGCGGGCTCAACATCTCGCTGCAGCCCAGCGCGTTGTCGACGAGCGTCCTCTGATCCGATCCTCATGTATCTCCTCCGTTTGCGTTGTCCAGCGGGAAGTGTGCGTGCGTGGTTGACGTCGGCTTCGTCTTCGATCCGGTCGATGATCTGGTCAGTGGTGAGGCGTGTGGGTTGGCGATCTGCGCTGTTCTGCGTCGTACTTCTTCGGTGCAGGCATACCAGCATTCGCCCTTTTGGGTCAGCAGCCTCCACCTCATCCAGGACGGTTCAGGTTTCGTCCGCGGATTGTCGGCGCGTGTGGTCGATAGCTCGCGTGCGCACGCGTTCAGTGCCCGCAGAATCGTTCAAGCGGGCTTCGAGGAACCTGGCAACCACGCCGCACGAATGACTGCCAGGTGGCACCATCCGCAATCCGAGAAGGTCGGTGATCCGCACGGGGAGTGTGTCTGGCGTTCCCGCTGCCATCACAACGACATCGACTCGTTCGAAGCTTGTTTGGTGCCGCATCCCTGCCAGGACCGCGGCCGTAGTCCAGCTGGCAGGGTCCGCGCGAAGGAGAACCACGACCATTCCTGGCCCGCGATACAGTGAGAGGATTTCGTCGATGGATGCGATGATCGCGCGCCCCTCAGACGCGTCGACCAGGAAGACCTTGTTCTCCGGTGCGCAAGCGGAGAACGTATGTTTCATCGATTTGAGGTGATCCCGATCCTCGTCGATCACGAGCGCCAAATGACTGCTGAAGTGGCGATGATCGGGCATCAGCACCTCACCTTGCACTAGAGAATTCGACACTGCTTCCCTCCTATGTTGCTTCCACCACGAGTCATTCGACTCGAGCAGGCTGTCCTCTTCGTCATGCTTGTGTGTGTCCGAAAGGAGCGAATGGCGGCATTCATCGCATGCGGTTTGCGGGAGTAAGTAGGTGTTCGAATGCCTTCTCGCGGTCGTACAGGGTGTCGGGTCTGCAGACAAGACAGTGCTCGATGCGTATGCCCGTGTCGTTCTCGCCCGCGACGGTCGGCCAGTCAGTATGCGCGGGGAAGCTTCAGCGCCTGCGCGGAGATGTAGTTGAGGACCATCTCCTGAGAGAACGGTGCGTTGCGGAGCAGGCGCGCCTCCCGCCACAGCCGCTCCACGTGGTATTCCTTCGCGTAGGCGTAGCCGCCGTGCGTGGACATGGCCCGGTCGCAGACGTCGAAGCCGGCCTCGGCGCCCAGATACTTGGTCGCGGCGGCCTCCTTGCCGCAGTCCTGGTGGTTGTCGTAGAGCTCGGCGGCGTGCATCGCCATCAGCCGAGCCGATTCCAGCCGGATCCAGGAATCCGCGAGCGGGTGGGCGACCGCCTGGTTCTGGCCGATGGGCCGGTCGAAGACCACACGCTCGTTGGCGTATTTCGTCGCCAGCTCCAGTGCTGCCTGCCCGATACCGACCCCTTCCAGTCCCACCACGATGCGCTCGGAGTTCAGCCCGTCGATCAGGTAGCTGAAGCCCCTACCTGCCTCACCGACGACTTCGTCGTCGCGGACCTCGAGGTTCTCGATGAAGAGTTCGTTGGAGTCGATCGCCGACCGGCCCAGCTTCTCGATCTCGCGGACCGTGATCCGGTTCCGGTCGAGGTCGGTGAAGAAGAGCGTCATCCCGTCCAGCGGTCTTTCCTCGTTGCGGGCAGACGTGCGCGCCAGCAGCAGGATCTTGTGGGCGTTCTGTGCGTTGGTGATCCAGACCTTCTGGCCGTTGACCACCCAGCCGCCGGCGACCTTCTCGGCCTTGGTTGTGATGCGCGAGGTGTCCACGCCGGCGGTGGGCTCGGTGACGCCGAACGCCATGAGAATCTCGCCCCGGGCGAGCTTGGGCAGGAACTCCTGCTTCATCTCCTCCGAGCCGTGGCGGATGATCGGTGCGGGTGGGAACAGGTAGAAGTGGACCGCCGAGGCGCCACTCGCGCCGGCACCCGATGCGGCGATCTCCTGCATCATCACGCCGCACTCGGCGAGGCCCAACCCGAGGCCGCCGTACTCCTCGGGGATGAGCGCGCCGAGCCATCCGCCCTCGGCAAACGCTGTGAGGAACTCCCACGGGTACTGGGCCAGTTTGTCTTTCGCTCGCCAGTAGTCGTAGCCGAACTTGTGAGCCAGCTCTCGGGTTGCCTTGCGGACGACGTCGACGTTGCTCTCGTCAGGATCGCTCACCAGTGCGCTCCTGACGTGTTGAACAGAGATCGCGGCACCTTGGTGTTGCGGGCGCGCAGCCACTCGCCGAGTGCCTTTGCTTGGGAGTCGAGCCGCAGTGTCGAGGTGGCACCGCTCCCGAGCATCCCCCGGACGAGGAAGTTGACCGCACCGAGCTTGGGCAGTTCATAACGCGAGATGGCCAATTCGCGTGTTTCGGGGAGAAGGCGTCGGAGTTCGTCCACGGTGAGGGTCGACTCGAGCCACTCCCATGCGTCCCGGTCGCGTACCCAGACGCCGAGATTCGCGTCGCCGCCCTTGTCGCCGGAGCGGGCGTGCACGATGTCACCGAGTGAGGCGATGACGAGTGGTTCGTCGGTCGAGGGCGTTCGCACCGACGGCGCAGGGGTGAGCTCGACCGGCGGGTTCACCTCGACGCCCACCTCGTGTGGAGTGCCGGGTGCGATGATCTCGGTGGTGCCGTCATGGTGGTGGACCATATGGTCGAGCATTCGCTGGTCGAGCAGTGCGGGCCAGTAGACACCGAACGCGGACCCCGGTTGGGGAGGGCCGAGGGTGTACAACCCTGGGTAGCTGGACAGGGCCAGCTCCACCATCCGCGACGAAAAGGTGCGCCCGGCGGCCTCCTTGGTCCCCTGCACTGCGATCCGGAGCAGCGCGGTGCCCGCATTCTGACTGTCGGGATCGTGCCGAGCCTGACCGATCCGGGTGATCGCGACCGCGTCGAGCCCGTCCGTGGCCTCGATCTCGCGGTGAACGAATCGCTCGACGAGGGCCGCCTTCGCGTCGAGGTCGGTGCCGGTGAGCGCGAGGATCATGCTGTTCTCCCAGCCCCCCACCCCGGTGATCGCGACCTTGGTCGTCGCCGGTGGCGCCGAGCCCCGCACGCCGCGGATCCGGACGCGGTCGTCGCCGAGGCCGGTGAGATCGGCGGTGTCCAACTGGGCGATCACGTCGGGGTTGAGGTAGGCGGGTTCGCCGATCTCGTAAAGCAGTTGGGCTGTGACGGTGTCACGGGTGACGGCGCCGCCGGTGCCCGGGTTCTTGGTGATCACCGAGGAGCCGTCGGCGTCGATTTCGGCGATCGGGAATCCCGGTTGCACGAGGTCGGCGATGGTGCGAAATCCGGAGAAGTTGCCGCCGGTCGCCTGGGGCCCGCATTCGATGACGTGTCCGGCCGCGACGGCGCCGGCGAGCGCGTCGTAGTCGTCGGGGGCCCAATTCCACCACCAGGCGGCGGGACCGACGACCAACGCGGCGTCGGCGACGCGGCCGGTGATGACGATGTCGGCGCCGCGGGCCAGGGCGCGGGCAATGCCGAATCCGCCGAGATACGCGTTCGCCGTCAGTGGGCGGTGCGGCCAGGACGACAGCGGCTCGCCGGTGGTCAGGTGTGGCAGCGAATGGCCGGCCTGCTGCAGCTCGCCGACGCTGCCGAAGATGTCGTCGCCTGCGATGTGAGAGACCTGCAGGTCGTAACCGCGGCCGGCGATCAGGGCTCGGGTTGCGTCGGCCAGCCCGGCGGGGTTGAGGCCACCGGCGTTCACGACGAGCCGGATCCCGTTCGCGACGAGGTGATCCAGTGCTGCGTCCAAGTGTTGCAGGAAGGTGGTCGCATAGCCCTTGGTGCTGTCCTTGGCGCGCGCCTTGCCGAGGATCAGCATCGTGACCTCCGCGAGGTAGTCACCGGTGAGGACGTCGATGCCGCCGGCTCGGGCCATGTCGGCCATCGCCGACGCGCGGTCACCGTAGAAGCCGGAGCAATTCCCGACGTGGATCGGACGTTGTCCCGCTGCTGATGTCATGTTGTTGCTCCTGTTGTCTTGTTGACCCACGCCGTCCCCTCGAAGCCCACCTCACCGGAGGGGTGCTGCTCGATGAGCTCGAGGGTCAAGTTGTCGTTTTCGGCCGCCGTCACCCGGGCGGTGTAGGTCAGGTCCGCCGGTGCGTAGACGGGCCTGCGCAGGCGGTAGGCGACCTTCGCGACGTGCCACCCGTGGCCGAGGCCCTCGGTGACGCAACGCAGGGCGAGCGCCGCCCGGAGGTGGGAGTGCAGCACGACACCGTCATGGCCCTCCGCGCGTGCATAGGACTCGTCGAAGTGGATGCGGTGCGGGTTCCAGGTGACCGCGCTGTAGCGGAACAACTGAAAGGGCGTACCCGTGTGCTCGAGCGGGGGCAGCCTGTCTCCGGTCTGGAAGCTGATGGACATTCAGGACTCCTGCAGGGGGTTGCGCAGTACCACGGTGCGCCGGTTCCGGTTGAGGACGGCACCCTCGGCGGACATGAAGGTGTTGATGGTGGTGACGAACACGCAGCTGCCGGCCCGGGTCTGTTTGGGGGTGACCGCCTCGAGGGTGGTCTCGAGCACCAGCTCCGTGCCCGCGATCACGGGGTTGACCAACTCCATTTCTTCACCGGCGCCCATCACACGCAGCCCGAGGTCGCCGTCACCGAGGGGCATGTCCCCGTCGTGCGGGGTTCCGTCGGGCTGGAGCCGGGCCTCGGGGGTGCCGAGACCCCACTCCACGATCGCGGCGAGCATGTTCGGTGGGGCCACGACATCGGCGTACCCGGCCGCGCGTGCGTGCGCCGGGTCGTAGTGTTTCGGATCGGTTGCGCCGATGGTCATCGCGTACCGGCCGATGGTCACCGCGTCGAGCGTGCCGAGGCTTCGTCGCGCGAGAACTTCTCCTGTCCGCGACCGCGTCTGGGCGTAGTACGCCGCCAGAGGAGTGCCGGATTCAAGCAGTGGGGACATGTTGGGGCTCCTCACCGGACAGTTCCGCCAAGATCTCCTCTGTCGACTGCCCCAGCAGCGGGGCGGCGCGCAGTGGTCCTACCGGCGAGTCACTGAGCCTGAGTGGACATCCCGGTACCGGCACCCGACCCCTCGCCGGGTGCTCGACGTACCGGATCATGCCGCGCTCGATCAGGTGCTCGTCCGTGTCGATCTCCCGGATCGACTTGACCGGCGCGCACGGCACACCGGCGGCCTGCAGGTCCCGCACCAGTTCGGCGCGTGTGCGGGTCTTGGTGCACGACGACACCTCGTCGTCGACCGCCTCGATGTTCGCGGCCCTGTCGCTCTCCGCGGCGAACCGGGGGTCGTCGACCAGTTCGGGCCGGCCCAGTGCGGTGGCGACGCCGCGCCAGTGCCGTTCGGAGATGCAGATGATCGCCAGCCATCCGTCGCTCGTCTCGTAGATGTTGTACGGCGCGAGCGCCATGCCCGAGTGCCGATTCCCGTTGCGCTCGGGCAGCTTTCGGTCGGGATTGTTGTGCAGGCCACCGAGGCTGGACGCCAGCATGGGGTAGATGGTGTCGTGCATCGACACCTCGACGAGCTGCCCCCGCCCCGTGCGCTCGCGCTGGAACAGGGCCGCGCTGATCGCCCCGAACAGGTGGATGCCGCCGGAGAAGTCCACGAATGCGGCGCCCGCCTTGGTCGGTGGGCCGTCGGGCATTCCGGTGGCCGCGGCACTGCCGGACATCGCCTGCACGGTGATGTCCATGGCCGACATGTGTGCGTACGGGCCCGTGGACCCGTAGCCTTTGCCGCGGGCCACGATCAGACGCGGATTGTGCTCGAGGAGTTGTTCCGGGCCGAGCTGGAGCCGCTCGATGGTGCCCGGCGCGAAGTTCTCGATGAGCACGTCGGCGGTCTCGACCAGGTCGAGCAGCGCGCGGCGACCCGTGTCGGTCTTCAGGTCGAGCACCACACTGACCTTGTTGGAGTTGAGCATCACGAACTCGTGGGACTCGACCGGCTGGTGTGAGCGGAAGCGCAATTGCTCGCCGCCGGGTGGCTCGATCTTGATGACCTCGGCGCCCAGCTGTGCGAGCAGAAGTCCGCAGTACGGACCGTTGTAGATTTGGCCCAATTCGAGGACCCGGATGCCGTCAAACGCGGACATGATTGTTTGCCTCTCCGATCAGGAGTTGTTGACCGCGGCATCGCCGCAGTGGTGGTCTCGTCGCTGCGCGCGTCGTCACCAGAGCAGCACCTCCCTGTTTCCCTGTGGCGCCCAATAACTCTGGTGCGCAGAAGTTTCCGTGATTTCTGACGATGAAATGCGCTGTTGCGGTCCTACTCGGCACTGCACACAGGCCAGACATCTGGCGGCGAGCAGCACCCGCACGGCCATGTCCGAGGCCGCTGATCCCCCGGGCGCCGGCGGCAGCCAAGGTGAGCGCGGCCGGTGTCGCGACGTGTCGCCCGACAAGATCGTGGAGCTGCTCACCTGCACGACACCGTCTTTCGGCCTTCTCGAACTGCCGTGGGGGATGGCCCGGGTGGCCCGGGTGGCTCCGCCCTGCGCGGGGTGTGATGCCGCGCGCGGGCGGCAACCGTGGAGGTAGGGAGATGTCAGGATTTGATGACGCCGGCGGAGCCGCCGTGGATGTAGCCGACCGGTCCGGTGCCCTGAGCCACCGCGACCGTCTCGGTCACGTGCTGAATGGAGGTCGCGTCATTGATCGAATGCAACGTGCCGTCCTGGTTGAATCCGATTTGCGCGCCTTCCATCCACAGCAGCACGACGGTGTCCTCGGTGTTGTCCTCGGGGCAGTAGAACGTGTGGACCGAGCCGCCGGGCTCGTAGAGGTAGGAGCCGGCGACCTGCGGCTGATCCGGGTACTCGGCGTACTTCCAGCAGCCCGAGAACGTCCACACCTCGGCGGTACCGGTGTGGTAGTGGACGGGCAGGAGGCAACCGGGCGCCATGGTGGCCATCAGCACCACCTGCCCCTTCTCGGGGTCCAGGCGCAGTGGCTGAATATGGATCCCCGGGCCCATCGCGTCCTCGAGCAGCGGGATCTCATCGATGTTGACGGTCAGGAGGTCATCCTGCGGCTGAGCGACCAACGGCAGCGGGACGCCGGTCTTGGTGCGGATCATCCCGGGCGAGACTGGTGCGGTCATGGTTCGACTCCTTCATGCGTACGGATTTACGGATGTAGAACCGGGTTTCCGGATCGTGTGTGAAGACTACTGTGACGTACGCCTCGTCGCAAGAGGTGGAGCCCGACTGTGTGAGGTGTTTGCTAGGGTCACCCGCATGCCTGCTCGCCCGCATCGCACAGTCGACCGCGTGATCGAGATCCTCGAGACCGTGTCTTTGAGCCCGCGCGGGGTGACGTTGGCCGAACTGACAACCGCCCTGGACGCGGCGAAGAGCTCCGTACAGGAGCTGACCAACGGGCTGCTTGCCCGCGGCTATCTCCTCGAGGAGGAGCGCCGGTTCCATCTCGGACCGGGGCCGTTCGTCCTCGCCGCACGCGCGAACAAGCTGGCCGCGCTCTCACTCGATCACCAATTCGTCGCCGAGCTGGGCGAGGTCCTCGGTTGCACCGTCCTCGTCGCAGTACGCGTCGGGGACGCCATCGTCTTCACCGACCTCGCGGGTGAAGAATCACCGAGCCTCACTTTCGTCGCGCGCACCCACGCCCGTCGCCCGCTGTATACGACCGCCGCCGGAAAAACCGTGCTCGCCAACGTCACTGACGAGGAGATGTACCGCCTCCTCGACCTCGCCACCCCCGAGCAGGCAGGCGAAGTCCGACAATTCCTCGCCGAACTCCCCGAGATTCGGTCCCGCCGACTCGCCTTCAACCGGGGAGTCACGCTCACGGACGCGTTTGCCGTGGCCACACCTCTGCTGGCACCCGACGGCAGTCTGATTGCGGCGATCAGCGCGGCCGTCGACGCGTCAGCAGCGGAGGGCCTCGACGATATCGGCGAAAAGCTCAAGAAGGCCGTTGCCAGCCTCGGCCCTCGACACGGGCTCAAACTGCGCTGAAAGCCTCAACAGCCAGTCGAGCATCCCGCTTTGAAACTCGGAGCAGCGGATTCGAGCGCTTGTCGCCGGCACCGTCGGTTCATGGCGCCGGATCGGCGGCGAAAACCTGTGCCGGCGTGCGCCAGTCGAGGATCTCGAGACGTGTTCGGTCCGCATATCCTGACGAAGCGGACACGCTATGTGGCGGTTGCGCCTTGGGGTTGATCGTCGGCGTCGGGTAGGGGGCGTCGGCAGATTTCGTGGGCTTCGTCGGCCGAGAGGCCGAACATGCGCAAGAGGTCCTCGGTGACGTGGTCGGTGTCCTCAGCGTCGTCACGTTCGGGGTGGTCGTGCAGCAGTTGACCCAGACACAGTGCGGCCCCCGCTGTGATTGTCAGGGCCAGTTCGGGATCGCGCACGGTGAACCGGCCCGCACGGGCAGCTGCCTCGATGTCTCGGCGAGCTCTCGGCGCCAGACCTTTGTCCGAGCTGACCAGACTCGGCCCGTCGCGGAGCAGTACTTTGCTCAGTTCGGGATTCCTGCGATGCAGGCGTCCGGTCAGACGGAAGCTCTGCGCAAAGATCTGGGCAGGGTCGTCCAGATCTGCGGTCAGTTCGTCGAGCACCGCGCCGTGGCGGTCGAGGGCCTCCTCCACTGCCGCATGGAAGAGCTCCTCCTTGGTCTGAAAGTGGTTGTAGAACGACCCCATTCCGACATCTGCGGCCTGGGTGATCTCGAGAATCGGGGCGGTCAGCTTCCCTGCCGCCATGAAGGACTGGGCTGCGCGTACGAGTGCGGCGCGGGTACGCGCCTTGCGCCGTTCCAGGCGGTTCGGTGCATCGGCGATCTGCTCGGTCATGCCTGCGTGCCCTTCTCCTGATCCGTCTGACCCTCCCCCACACTACCCGCGTGTCATCACTATTGACGAATTCCTCAAACCCGGCAGTTACTCCACTCCGCGAGCAGCCGCCACAGACGGTCCAGCCTAATGGCCGAGGATCTTGATCCCGACCACAAGAACGCCCACACCGACCAAACCTGCGACGGTGAACAGCTGTTGCCACCAACGTAATTGGGCCATTCGCACGGCGAGTAGAGCAATTACGCCAAGTTCGACGACGAGGATCCACATCGCGATCCACATCGCTGTGGATGTGCTCAGTAGTCCGAAGGCGGCTGCGACCAATGCCAGCAGGGGCAAGACCGCGGCCTCCACGATCTGGCCGGAGGCCTGGAGCATCCGCAGCGCTGCCCGTCCGCGCGGAGCACGGTGGTGCGCGCCGAGGTGTGCTACCCAGTCGGCCAGCAGGCTCGCTGCCCAGAGCCCGCCGGTTGCCACCGCGACATCCATGACCCGCGCCCATGGGCTCGTCTCGGGAGCCGTATAGCGGACGAGGACGGCGAGCGTCGCCAAACACGTCATCGCGCCGTACACACGCTCCCGCAGGAGCGCGACGACATGCGCCACGGGAATCTCTTCCCGATTCGTCTCGCTGGCCCCGCCAGTCACTTCAGTCACCACGCGAATCGGTTGGAATCTGTCTTGTCCGAGCAACCGTTGCACCGATCCCATTCCAGCCATTCGTATCCCGTCGACAAACCGTCTGCCCGTAGCGGTCGAGGGCCTCCTCCACTACCGCGTGAAAGAGCTCCTCCTCGGCCCGGAAGTGGTTCGCGCCGTGCGCGGTTCCAGGCGCTTCGGTGGCTCGGCGACCTGCTCGATCATGCCTGCGCGCTCATCTCCTGATCCGCCTGACCTCGCCCCACCCTAGCGCCCGTCATCAATATTGACGAATTCCTCAAATACTCTTGACTGACGATATGGTCGTAAGTGACGATATCGTCATAAATCGAAGGGAGTGGTCAATGAGTGTCCACCATGACCCGCATACCGGTCTGCACAGTGAGCAGGGCGCCCTGGCGGGCGAACACCGGGGGCGGGCCGCCGAGCCGATCATCAAGGTGCATGACCTCGCGTGGCTGGAGTTCGAGAAGCCCGACCTCGAGCGGGCGGAGGCGTTCGCCCATGCCTTCGGTTTTACGACGGCGCTCCGCACCGCACACGAACTGCAGTTGCGCGGTACAGACCCCGGCTCGCCCTGCGTGCTCATCCGCCGAGGCCCGCGGTCGCGGTTCGTCGGTCCAGCCTTCCGGGCAGCCGACTCGACCGACGTGCTGCGATTGGCGGACGCGGTCGGAGGTGCGGTCGTGCCCCTCCCCGAGAGCCTGGGCGGGATCACGGTCGATCTCACAGATCCCAGCGCTTTGGGAGTCCGCGTCGTGTCCGACACGTTCGAGTTGCCGGCGCTGTCCGATCAGGCCCCGCTCCCACTGAATTTCGGACACGACCGCGAGCGGGTGAACGCCCCTCAGCGGCCACCCCGCACGCCGGCCACCGTGCAACGGCTCGGTCACGTCGTGCTCCAGACGACGACGTACCTCGAAACACTCAACTGGTACCTCGAGCACCTCGGACTGATCGTCAGCGACTTCCTGTACTACCCCGGTCAACGGGCCCGGGGCCCGATCATGAGCTTCATCCGCTGCGACCGGGGCGCCACGCCCACCGACCATCACACGCTCGCGATGGTTCTCGGCCCGGCCAACCGCTATGTGCATTCGGCATATCAGGTCGCCGACCTCGACTGCCTCGCCGCTGGTGGCGAATACCTGCTCGACCGGGGCTACCGCCGGTCCTGGGGCATCGGCCGGCACATTCAGGGCAGCCAAATCTTCGACTACTGGCGAGACCCTGACGGATTCATGGTCGAGCACTTCAGCGACGGCGATCTTTTCGACAGCACACTCGACGCGGGCTGGGCACCGATGACCGCGTCCGGACTGGCCCAGTGGGGGCCGCCCGCCACCAAAGACTTCCTCGGATTGAACCCCGGTCGGGAATCACTCCAGGAATTGCGCGCCATTGTCAACGCGCTGCGCGCCGACAACGAATTCGACCTCCACCGCCTCCGCGGCCTTCTGAAAGTTGCCAGCTCATGACCATCTCCGTCCTCCGCACCGTCGACGCCTGGTGGGTCGTCACACCCACGGGTGCCGCACGGGTAGACACCGAGGCCACCACCACCGCCCAACTGCTCGCCGACCGGCCGGCCGTCGAGGCAGCGGCGTCCAGCGAGGGCACCGTGGCCGTCGAGACTCTCTCGTTGCTCTCCCCGGTCACCGCCCCCTGCCGGGTGGTCGCACAGATGACGAACTTCGCATCGCACGTCGAGGACGCCGGGATGAACCCCGACACCATTCCGTTGACCTTCTTTCGAAAGTCCTCCGGGTCGATCAGCGGCCCCAATGACGACGTGATCCGTCCTGCCCATGTCCGACTGCTGGACTACGAGGTGGAGATCGGGCTCGTCCTCGCCCGCGACATCCCGGTCGGGACGGCGATCACGGCAGACACTCTCGCCGATTACGTTGCCGGGCTGGTCGTCACCAACGACATCTCCGCGCGCGACATTCAGCTTCCGAAAACGCAGTTCTACGAAGGCAAGTCATACCCGACGTTCACCCCGGTCGGCCCCGCCCTCGTCCTGCTGGACGGCGACGAGCTGAAGCGGTTCACCGACCTGCGCCTGCGGCTCTGGGTCAACGGTGAGCCGCGCCAGAACATGACTGTTGCCGACATGATCTACCAGCCGACCGAGACTCTGCAGGCGCTGACCCGGTTCCAACGCCTCGATGCCGGGGACTTACTGCTGACCGGAACACCGGTCGGGACGGCACTGAGCGCGCCACCGAAGCCGATCGCAATCCTCTCCGCCCTGCTGCCGCCGGCAGTCAAATGGAAGCTCTTCTTCGCGGGCCAGGCCAAGAACTCGAACTACCTGCAGGACGGCGACCTCATCGAAGCCACCGTCTTCACGGACGACGGGACCATCGACTTGGGGCGCCAGCGCACGGTGGTGAGGTACGCGCGATGACCACCGACCTGCTGTGGCCGCGTTACGCGGTTCCCACAGATCTGACGACGATCGAGGCCGTGCCGCTGCGCGATCGGGGGCTTCCGGAGTCCACCTATGCGTTGCTCACCCGAGCGGCCCGCATGTGGCCGGATCGCCTCGCGCTCACCGTCCTACCGGACGGTGCACGGTGGCGGGAGCCGGTGCAGCGTAGTTTCTCCGAACTACTCGACGATGTTCATCGTTACGCGAACCTGCTCCATCGTCTGGGCGTACGGCGCCGGGACGCGGTCGCCGTGATGGCGCCCAACTGCGCCGAGTTGATCCCCGCGACTCTCGCCGCACAGCTTGCCGGCATCGCTGCTCCCATCAACGCCGCGCAGTCGCAGCAGCACATCGCTGAATTGCTGCGCCGCTCAGGTGCCCGGGTACTCGTCGCGGCAGGACCGGAACTCGCGCCCGAGACATGGGAGGCCGCGCACCGGATTGCCGTGAGCGGGACGGTGGACGCCGTGCTGGTCTTGCGGCCCACCGGCGCAGCCGGCGCTCCTGCGGACCTGCCCGAGGTCGACGGAGTGCGGATCGGCTATCTCAGTGCGCTGGCGGCCGATATCGATTCCTCCGACTTCGTCGGTGATCCCCCCCGTGGGTTCGACGTGGCCGCACTGTTTCACACCGGTGGTACCACCGGTGTTCCGAAGCTGGCCGCCCACACCCACGACAACGAGGTCGCCGATGCCTGGATGCTGGCCGCGAACTCGTCGTGGGACTCGGACTCCGTCGTTTTCGCCGCCCTGCCGCTGTTCCATGTCAATGCCTTGATGGTCACGCTGCTGGCGCCGCTGTTCAAGGGCCAGGGTGTGGTGTGGGCCGGCCCGCTCGGCTATCGCGACCCGGACTTGTCCAGCGAATTCTGGAAGATCGTCGAGCACTACCGCATCGCGTCGATGAGCGCGGTGCCCACCGTATACGCGGCCCTCGCGCAGCGCCCGGTCGATGCCGACATCAGTAGTCTGCGATTCGCCATGGTGGGAGCATCGCCTCTACCGACCGCGCTCATCGAAAAGTTCCAGGACCACACGAGTGTGCCCCTCCTCGAAGGCTACGGACTGACGGAGGCAACCTGCGCGACTGCACGCAGCTTCACCGACGCGCCACGTCCTGGCTCGGTCGGGGTACGGATGCCCTATCAGCAGGTCAAAGTGGTACGCGTCCGCGAAGACGGCACCTGGGAAGACCTGCCCACCGGAGCGACCGGAGTGCTGGCGATCAGCGGTCCGACGGTGTTCGCCGGTTATGTTTCCGGCCACGACGAACACGGACCCGTTCTCGACGGCATGGGCAAACTGGTCGACGGCTGGCTCGACACCGGCGACCTGGCGCGCGTCGACAGCGACGGCTTCATCTACCTGGTCGGACGCGCGAAGGACGTTATCATCCGGGGCGGGCACAACATCGATCCAGCGGTCATCGAAGACGCTCTTCTGACCCATCCGCAGGTCACCGCAGTCAGCGCGGTGGGACGCCCCGATGCCCATGCCGGCGAAGTGCCCGTTGCCTACGTCACCGTTGTCGCTGACGCCGGTATCACCGCTCACGAGCTACAAGCCTGGGCGGGCGAGCGCGTCCCCGAACGGGCCGCGGCACCCAAGGCGGTCACCATCCTCCCCGCGTTGCCCGTCACGGCGGTAGGCAAGCTCTACAAGCTCGCACTGCGCGCCGACGCGACACGGCGCGAACTCGAGCATGCCCTCGCCGCCGTCGCAGGCATCGACAGCATCCATGCGTCCGTCGAGGACGGTTCGATTCTCGCCACTGTCGAGATCGATGGATCTGTCGGCGAACCGACGGTCAAGGCGATCCTGGACCGATACGCGATCAATTGGAAGGTCACGGTGCGCACATGACCACCGCATCACTAGTTCTGGCACTCTGCCTCGCAGTCTTCTACCTCCTGCTCGGCGTCGGCAAGATAGCGGCGACCTCGCCGATGCGGGAACGAGCAGCCCACGTCGGTATGCCCGTCAGCACGTATCGGGGTATCGGTGCGCTCGAGGTCGCCGGTGCCGTCGGTCTCGTGATCGGCGGACTCGTGCCGGCGCTCGGCGCCGCAGCCGGCATCGGGCTGCTGCTCCTGATGGTGGGCGCCGTCGTGACGCACGTACGGAACGGTGACGGATTGCGAGAGATGGCGCCCGCCATCGTCGTCGGCGTAGCTATCGTGGCCTACCTCGTAGTCTTGTTCGGATCGATCCGATGAGCGAACGGGTCGTCCCGGTCGTCATCGTCGGTGCCGGGCCCACCGGACTGACCGCCGCCACGCTGCTGGCCCAGTACGGTGTCGAGTGCCTGATACTCGAGCGCTGGGAGGGCGTCTATGCGCAGCCGCGGGCGGTCCACCTCGACGGTGAGATCCACCGGATCGTGGCGCACCTCGGGATCGCCGAAGAGTTCGCGACGATCTCCCGGCCGTGCCTCGGGTTGCGGCTTCTCGACCGGAACATGCGCGTTCTCACCGAGTTTCACCGAGACCCTGGCCCGGGCGTACACGGCTACCCCGAGGCCAACATGTTCGACCAGCCGCAGTTCGAGGAGATCCTGCGCGCCAACCTGAAACGGCACAACCGGGTCTCTCTCCGCGGCAACGTAGCGGTCACCGGGCTGGCCGACCACACGACGGGCAGCGTTCGCGTCGACTTCACCGACCGAAGCACCGGTATGCAGGAATCGGTGCAGGCCAGATATGTCCTCGGCTGCGACGGCGCCAACAGTCTGGTCAGAGACCAGATTCAGGCAACGATGCGGGACCTGAAGTTCGACCAACGCTGGCTGGTTGTCGACGTCGCGACCACCGCCGACCTCGGCGAGTGGGAGGGCGCCCACCAGGTGTGCGACCCCCTGCGCGCGGCAACATACATGCGGATCGGAAACACTCGCTACCGCTGGGAGTTCCGGCTCGAGCCCGGCGAGACCGCCGACGACTATCGCGACATGGCTCGACTGCAACCCCTCATCTCGCCGTGGACACGGAAAACACCGGTCGACGACCTGACGCTTGTCCGCGTGGCCGAGTACACCTTTCGAGCCCAGATCGCGGACCGATGGCGCGACCGGCGCGTGTTCCTTCTCGGCGACGCCGCCCATCTCACACCGCCGTTCATCGGACAGGGGATGGGGGCTGGGATCCGCGACGCGATGAACCTCGCATGGAAACTTGCCGGCGTCCTCATCGGGGATCTACCCGAAAGCGCACTCGACACCTACGAGATCGAACGCAAACCCCACGCGCTCGCACTGATCCGGCGCGCCAAGCTCGTCGGGATGGCCATGACCGAAGGCGGCGAACTCGGTAACCTCATCCGTCGCATCGTCGTACCGCTGCTGCACCGTATCCCGGGCCTCGGCGACAAGATCATGGACGGCGAGACCCCGGCCCTTCACCGCTCCACGCTGATAGAACGACCTCGACTACGCAGAAGCCGAGCGGGCCGCCTGATCCCGAATCCGGACCTCGGCCAGGGTCGCCGATTCGCCGAGGTCGTCGCAGGCCGGTTCGCGGTTGTCACCTCCCTCTCCCCGACCCCGACACAACGCACCGACATCGAACAACGCGGCGGCACAGTCCTGCTGGCTCGACCCGGCACCGATCTGCACCACTGGCTACACCGCGCCCGCGCCCGCGCCGCCGTCATCCGGCCCGACGGCACCGTCCTGAGTAGCGGCAACGACCTGTCTGCCGTCTGCACCACCCTCCCCCGCTTCCACACCGACCACGTGCCAACGTTCCTCACCCAGTGACCCACCCCCGCGGGCGCGAGCACGCGATATTCGCTCGTCCCGAGCACCATTCGACATCGAAAATCGCTGCGTACCAGTCGAAGTGATTCGCGTCATAAAATACTTGCCCGTAACCTACGGGATCGTAACTTACGGTACCGTAGGTGCATGGCGATATCGGACATCAAGGAGTACGCGCACCTGACGGACGCCGACGTCGAGGCCATCGGCCGCGACCTGGATGCGATCCGTCGGGACATCGAGGAATCCCGCGGGGCACGCGACGCCCGGTACCTCCGCAACACCATCCGGCTGCAACGCGGACTGGAACTCGGCGGCCGGGCGGTGCTCTTCGGCTCCCGCAAGCGTTCGCTGTGGGTGCTGGGCACCGGGATGCTCTCGTTGTCGAAGATCATCGAGAACATGGAGCTCGGGCACAACGTGATGCACGGGCAGTGGGACTGGATGAACGACCCCGAAGTGCACTCCGTGAACTGGGAATGGGACAACGCCGATCCGTCGGCGCACTGGAAGATCACCCACAACTACGCACACCACAAATACACCAACGTCCTCGGCATGGACGACGACGTGGGATTCGGCCTGCTCCGCGTCACCCGTGACCAGCGCTGGAAGCCGTTCTACCTCGGCAACCTCGCCTACAACGCGATCCTCGCGGCGCTGTTCCAGTACGGCCTCGCCATCCAACTGCTCGAGCTCGGCAAAGTGACCCGGGGCCGGGACGACCGTGAACTCACCAGGAAGCGCGGCAAGGAAGTGCTCGCCAAGCTCGGCAGGCAGACCCTCAAGGACTATCTCGTGTACCCGGCGCTGACCGGCAAGGCATGGAAGTCCACGGCCAAGGCGAATGCGACCGCCAACCTCGTCCGCAACCTGTGGACCAACGCCGTGATCTTCTGCGGTCACTTCCCGGACGGCGCCGAGAAATTCACCAAGACGGACGTCGACAACGAGACGCACGCCCAGTGGTACCTGCGGCAGATGCTCGGCTCCGCGAACATCTCGGGCGGCCCCGTCATGGACTTCATGACCGGCAACTTGAGCTATCAGATCGAGCACCACGTCTTCCCGGACCTGCCGTCCAACCGCTACCACGAGATCTCGATCCGCGTGAAGCAGCTGTGCGAGAAGTACGACCTGCCGTACACGACCGGCCCGCTCGCAGTGCAGTACTGGAAGTCGTGGCGCACCATCGCGAAGCTCTCGCTTCCCGACAAGTACCTCACGGACACCCGCGACGCAGCACCCGAAACCGCGTCCGAAGCCGGGTTCGGCGGTCCCCCCGCCACCGATCCACTCACCGGCCGCCGGATCGGCCTGGCGACGACGATCGAGAAGAAGCGCAAACGCGGTGTCGTCCGCCGAATCCTCGGAATGCGCTGACCAACTCCGGGGGCAATGTGCTGCATCCCGACTCATCGAACACCTGCCACTGAGTACTGACATAGAACACGTGTCAGATCTATCCCCCGCGACACCTCCCGCTGTAGCATTCGGGGATGAGTCGAGTAGGTAGCTACAGTGACGATGACGTGGCCGGTTGGCTGTCGATCTCACCCGAGCTGGGTGGTGCACTCGGGGCATTCACGGACGCCGTGTACAACCGGAACCGGTTACCGTTACGGGTCCGGGAGATCGCGCGAATGGCCGTCGCGGAGGCGAACGAGTGTGCCGTGTGCCTCGGCACCCGCGACAGGAGTGGCGCCGATGCGGGGATCGACGAGCACTTCTACGATCACGTTCTCGAGTGGGAGTCGTGGCCGGGGTACAGCGCCGAGGAGCGGACGGCGGCCGAGTTCGCCCACCGGTTCGCCACCGATCACACCGCGCTCCGCGACGACGAGGACTTCTGGGCGCGGTGTCACGAGCATTTCTCCGACGAGATCCTGACCGACCTGGCGCTGTCGTGCGCGTTGTGGCTGGGGACGGGCCGGGTGCTGCGGGTGCTCGACATCGGTCAGACGTGCAAGCTCACGCTCTGAGCGCTCCGATTCTCATTCCCACTCCCGTTGTGGGAGGACGTCCTCCATGAACCTGCGCAGCGCGGGGTTCCGGTTGTCCGAACGCCAGGCGGCGTTCATCTGGACGGGCCGGTCGCGGACGGCGGAGACGGGGCGGAACACGACCCCTTCCGGGTGCATCGTCTGCGCGGATTCGGGGACGAGGGCCATGCCCAGCCCGGACCGGACGAGCACCAGCATGGTGTGCACCTGCGTGACGTACTGGACGTAGCGCGGGGAGGCACCGACGATCGTGAACGTGCTGATGAGCAGTTCGTGGAAGTACCGGGCATCGACGGGCGAATACATGACGACGGGCTGATCGTCGAAATCCTCCACCGCCAGCTGCTCGGCGTCGGCGAGGGGGTGACCGGCCGGCAGCGCGGCGACGAGCCGCTCGTGATGGATGGGGCGCGTGTCGATGCCGGGGCGGGTGAGGATGGGGCGGATCAGCCCGAGGTCCAGTTCACCACTGATCAACGATTCGATCTGCACGGAGGTGACCATCTCCCGCAGAACGACTTTCACATCCGGCAGTCGGTCGCGGGCCGCCTCGAGCAACCTCGGCAGCACCGCGTGCGCGGACGCGCCGGTGAACCCGACGACGACGGTGCCGAGGTCGCCGGCCGGCACGCGCCGCACCGTCAGGGCGGCACTCTCCGACAGACTCAGGATGCGCCGGGCGTCGGGCAGGAACGCCGTACCGGCGGCGGTGAGGGTGACGGATCGGCTGGTGCGGTCGATCAACTGCACGCCGAGTTCGCTTTCGAGCTGCTGGATCTGACGGCTCAGCGGCGGCTGCGTCATGTGCAGGCGCTCCGCGGCGCGACCGAAATGCAGTTCCTCCGCGACGGCGATGAAACACGACAGCCGCGCGAGGGAGAACATTCGATCCACTCCTTTGCCTCGGGGTGGACTCAATGTATCCCACCCGGAAGGCGCCGACCGAGACCGCGGTCGGCGCCTTTCGTGAGACAGCTACCAGCGAGGACAGGTGTTCTCGAACGTCGGGTCCACCGACTTCATGTACCCGGTGTCGTCGCGGTCCCGCACCCCGCAGTCCAGGTACTGCTGGTGCAGGGCGGCGAGGGCGTCCTCGTCGATCTCGACACCGAGCCCCGGCGTCGTCGGCACCGGGACCGCGCCGTCGACGAACTTCAGCACACCGGGCTTGACGACGTCCTCGGTCTTCCACGGCCAGTGCGTGTCACACGCGTACGTGAGGTTCGGTGTGGCGCCGGCGAGATGCACCATCGCGGCCAGGCTGATGCCCAGGTGCGAGTTGGAGTGCATCGACAGGCCCAGGCCGAAGTTGTCGCAGATACCGGCGAGCAGCCGCGACCGCTGCAGGCCACCCCAGTAGTGGTGATCCGACAGCACCACCTGGACGGAATCCTTCCGCACGGCAGGCTCGAGCTGATCGAACGCGACGACGCACATGTTCGTGGCCAGCGGCATCTTCGCCTCACGTGCGACCTCGGCCATGCCGTCGAGGCCCGGCGTCGGGTCCTCGAGGTATTCGACGATGCCGTCGAGTTCCGACGCAACCCTGATCGCCGTGTCGACGGTCCACGCGGCGTTCGGGTCGAGACGCAGCGGCAGGTCGGGGAACGCGGCGCGCAGCGCCTTGATGCCGGCGATCTCCTCGTCCGGCGAGAACACGCCGCCCTTGACCTTGATGGCCTCGAAGCCGTACTCGCCGATCATCTTCTGCGCCTGACGGACCAGACCGTCGGGGTCGATCGCCTCGCCCCATTCGTCGGGTTGGGCGCCGGGGTGCCCGGCCCACTTGTAGAACAGGTAGGCGCTGAACGGGACGGCATCGCGTACCTTGCCGCCGAGCAGATCGGAGACCGGCCGGCCGAGGGCCTTGCCCTGCACGTCGAGGCACGCCACCTCGAACGGGGAGAACACGCGGTCGGTGGTACTGGCCGTGGTGATCATGCCCGCGACCCCGTCACCGCCCGTGACGGTCAGGGTGGCAATCTTCTCGTCGATCGCCGCGCGGATCGCGTTGAGCGCGAACACGTCCAGACCGACGATCGCTTCGGCGGCCGCCTCGAGCCGGATGAGGTGGGCGGTGTCGGCGTACGTTTCACCGAGGCCGACGAGCCCGCCGTCCGTGTCGAGCTGAATGATCGCACGCAGCGCATAGGGCTGGTGCACTCCGACGGTGTTGAGGAGCGGCGGGTCGACGAACGCGACGGGCGTGATCCGTGCGCCGGTGATCCGGATGGGTGCGGCAGTCATCAGACCGCCGCCTGCACGGCGAGTGCGTCGGCGAGAACGGCGCGCCCGGCTGCGGTGATCTGCGCGAGTTCCCGCAGGTGGGCCTCGCTCGTCGGGACGAGCGGCGGCCGCACCGACCCGGCGTCGATACCTTCCATCGCGACCCCCGACTTGATCAGCGACACCGCGTATCCGGGCACCTGGTCACGCAAGCGCACCAAGGGGTGGAAGAAGTCGCGGAGCAGCGCGTCGGTGAGTTCCTCGTTGCCGGATTCGAGCGCCTCGTAGAACCCGAGAGCGAGTTCGGGCGCGAACGCGAACGTCGCGGACGAGTACAGCGTGACACCGATCGCGCGGTACGCCTGCTGGGTGACCTCGGCGGTGGGCATGCCGTTGAAGAACAGGAACGGCTTGCCGGACGGGGCGAGCGCGTCCTTCACCGCACGGACGATGCGGCCCACCTTGTCGAGATCACCGGTGCCGTCCTTGAACCCGACCACGGTCGGGAACTGCGCCACCTCCACGGCGGCCGCCTCGTCGAACCGGGCGTTGCCGCGGTTGTAGACGACGAGCGGGAGGTCGGTGGTGTCGGCGACCGCGCGGGTGTACTCCACCAGCCCGGCCTGCGGCATCGTCACCAGGTACGGCGGGAGCAGCAGGATGCCGTCGGCTCCGTTGGCCTTCGCGCTGGCGGCGAACTCCTTGGCCTGCTGCACCGAGCCGCCGGCCCCGGCGAACACGGGGACGCGTCCGGCGACGACCTCGGTGGCCTTGGCGACGATCTTGCCGAACTCCTCCAGCCCGAGGGCGTGGAATTCGCCGGTGCCGCAGGCGATGAAGACACCTCCGGGGCCCGCGTCGACACCCTTGGCGACGTGCTCGGCGAGCCGGTCGTAGTCGACGTCGCCGGATGCGGTGAATGGTGTGACGGGGAAGAACAGGACGCCGTCGAGCATGGGGAACTCCTTCACGAAGGGAAAATCAGGCTTGGGTGAGTCGGCCGTCGATGCGACGCCACAACTGGTCGGGGTTGCCGTCGGCGATGGCGGCGGGGAGCAGCGAGCTCGGAACATCCTGGTAGGCAACGGGACGCAGGAACCGTTCGATCGCCAGCGAGCCGACGGACGTGGTGCGCGAGTCGGATGTCGCGGGGTGTGGGCCACCGTGCACCATCGCGTGGCCGACCTCGACCCCGGTGGGCCAGCCGTTGAACAGGATCCGGCCGGCCTTGAGCTCGAGGACGGGCAGCAGGCGTCCGGCCTCGTCGAGATCGGTGTCGTCGACGTGGACGGTCGCGGTCAGCTGGCCTTCCAGCTTCGCCGCCACGGCACGCACCTGCTCGGCGTCGCGGCACTTGACGATCAGGCTGGACGAGCCGAATACCTCCTGCTGCAACACCTCCGAGCTCAGGAAGGTGTCGGCGCCGGTGCTGAACAGCGCGGCACGGCACGAATTGGGTGCATCCGATTCGGTGCCGCGGGCCTCCACGGTGGCCTCGCCGGTGAGCGCTGCGACGCCGTCCGCGTAGCAGCCGGCGATGTTCGGGGTGAGCATCGGGGTGGGGGTGCTCCCGGCGACGGCGGCGCTCGCGGACTCGACGAACGAGGTGAGGCCGGGGCCGTCGACGGCGATGACGAGTCCGGGGTTGGTGCAGAACTGTCCGGATCCGAGCGTCAGGGATGCGACGAACGCCCGACCGAGGTCGGCGCCGCGGGTGGCGAGTGCGTTCTCGAGCACGAACACCGGGTTGATCGAACTCATCTCCGCGTACACCGGGATGGGTTCCGGACGTGCGGCGGCAGCGGCGACCAGAGCGGTTCCACCGGAACGTGATCCGGTGAATCCGACGGCCTTGATGCGCGGGTCGGTGACGAGTGCGGTGCCGAGCCCGCGGCCCGAGCCGAACAGCAGGGAGAACGTGCCCGCGGGCATGCCGGTGCTCGCGACGGCGTCGGCGATGGCACGGCCGACGAGTTCGGAGGTGCCGGGGTGCGCGTCGTGAGCCTTCACGACGACGGGGCAGCCCGCCGCCAGCGCGGACGCGGTGTCGCCGCCGGCGACGGAGAAGGCGAGGGGGAAGTTGCTCGCGCCGAACACCGCGACGGGTCCGAGCGGCACCTTCCGCTGCCGGATGTCGGCACGGGGCAGGGGCGTCCGGTCGGGCATCGCGGGATCGATGCGGGCGCCGTTCCAGCCGCCGTCACGCAGGACGCCGGCGAACAGCCGCAGCTGTCCGGACGTGCGGCCCACCTCACCGGTGATGCGGCCCTGGGGAAGTCCGGATTCGGCGCACGCCCGGGCGATGAGCGTCTCGCCGAGGGCCTCGATGTTGTCGGCGATCGCCTCGAGGAACTGGGCGCGCTTCTCGCTGCTCGTGGCGCGGAACGGCGCGAACGCGTCGGCGGCGGCGGCGCAGGCGGCGTCGACGTCCCGTTCGTCACCGTGCGCGAAGCCGGGTTCCAGCCGGCCGTCGGTGGTGGGGTCGATGCCGTGGATCGTCGTGCCGGAACCCTGAACGGGCTTCCCTGCGATGATCATCTGTCCGGTCACGTCGGTCCGGTTCACCGTTGCTGTCATGATTCAAGTCCTCGAGTTCTCGTCTGCGTTTCGTATGTGCCGGGGAGAGGTCACTTGGCTGCCACGGTGGGCTCGTCGGAGCCCACCTCTGCCAGGTCGGCGACGTCGTCGATGTCTTCCTTGTCTCGCCGGAAGTAGGTCACCGCCGCGGCGGCGGCCAGGGCGAAGAGCGACAACACGACCAGGCCCATCGTCACCGTGCCGGTCTGCTCCTTGATCACTCCGAAGCCGAACGGGGCGACGAAGCCACCCAGGTTGCCCAGCGAGTTGATGATCGCGATCGCCGGCGCCAGCACCATCGGGTGGAGCGTGCGCTGCGGAATCGACCAGAAGAGCGGGCTCGCGCTCTTGAATCCCATCGTCGCGACGCACAGCAGCGGAAGCGCCAGCCAGGGCGTGACGAACGCGGCGGCCATCGTGCCGATACCGCCGATGAGCAGCGCGGCGACGAGGTAGGGCTTGTGCCGTCCGGTGCGGTCGGCGGAGCGGTTGGAGAAGTACATCGCGAAGATCGCGCAGATCCACGGCAGCGAGGAGAGCAGTCCGACGGTGACGTCGGTGGTGCCCGGGATGCGGCGGATGATCGACGGCAACCAGAACGTGTTGGCGTAGATCGCCATGGTGATCGCGAAGAAGATGCCGCAGCACACCAGGATCCGCGGCTGCAGGAGCAGCTTCCAGCGCGAGCCCGACTCGCCACGCTTCGCGGACGCCTCACTGCGCAGCACGTCTTCCTCGGCGATGACAGCCTGCAGGTCGTGCTTTTCCGCGCCGGTGAGCCACTTCGCGTCGTCGATCTTCGAGTCGAGCAGGCGGTAGGCGAAGCAACCGACGACCACCGACAGCAGTCCCTCCAGCGCGAACATCCACTGCCAGCCGTGATGCCCGCCGAGTCCGTCGAGGGACAGCAGCGGTCCGGACAGCGGTCCCGAGATGGCGGCCGCGATGGAGGACCCGGCGATGAACAGTGCCGTGGCGCGGCTGCGGTGGTTGTTCGGCAGCCAGCGGGTGAAGTAGAAGATGATGGCCGGGAAGAAGCCGGCCTCCGCGACACCGAGGAGGAACCGCAGGGCGTAGAACATCTCCGGGCCGTTGACGAACGCCATCGCCGCGGACACCAGGCCCCACGAGATCATGATGCGGGTGAGCCACACCTTGGCGCCGAACTTCTCCATGAGCACGTTCGACGGGAGTTCGAAGATCGCGTAGGCGATGAAGAAGACACCCGCACCGAATCCGTACGCCGCAGCGCCGATGCCCACGTCCGCCTCGAGATGCGTCTGCGCGTAACCGATGTTGGATCTGTTGAGCTGGTTGCAGATGAGCATGACGATGAACAGCGGGACGACGCGACGGAAGATCTTGGAGACCGCGCTGTCGACTGCCGGGGAAACGGCGAGGGGGAGGGTCATCGGTGACTCCTCTCTGTGCTGGCGCTGGTGGTGCGGGGAACGTTGGAGGACTCCGATCACGCCCGGCTACCAGGCGTGACCTGAGTCATAGGAATCACGCTAGAGGCATGTTCGATACATGTCCAAGTCAAAGATTCTCGTTATCGATGCCGAAGTTGAATCGACGTGGTTCCTGCTAGTTTCCTACCGTGAGCGCCGACGCAGTCACCTTCGAGTTCGTCCGCACGACCCGCGAATTCTTCCCTCAACTGCAACGATGGCTCCGCGAACCACACGTCGCGCGGTTCTGGAACCACGACACCGCAGACGCCGACATCGAGCGCGACTTCGGCGGCAGCATCGACGGCACCGAGCCCTGCGAGGACTTCCTCGTCCGGCGAGACGGCCTGCCGTTCGGGTTCATCCAGCGGTACCGGATCGCCGACTATCCCGAGGACCTCGCGCTCCTCGCCGCCCTCGTCGAGATCCCACCGGGAAGCATCTCCATCGACTACTACGTCGGCGGCCCGCAGCACACCGGCCAGGGGCTGGGAACCGCGATGATCAGCGCGTTCGTCACCAAGTGCCGGGCCGACCTACCCGACGCCACCGCGATCGTCGTCCCCGTCGTCGTCCCCAACCGGGCGTCGTGGCGCGCGCTCGAGAAAGCCGGCTTCCGCCGCGTCGGCGAGGGCTACCTCCCACCCGACAACCCGATCGACGACGGCGCCCACTACATCAGCAGGCTCGACCTGGACGAGGGCCGGCCGATTCACCCGGTGTCGCCCGCACGCTGAGCGCGCCAGCGACTCGGGCTGCACCCGAACCGCCCACTGAACCAGCGGGAGAAGTTGCTCGGCGCCGAGAACGCCAGCACGTCCGCGATCTCGGTGAGACTCAGGCGGGGATTCGCGACCATCCGTTCGGCGAGTTCGACGCGGGTCGCGTCGAGGACGGTCGAGAACGTCTCCCCGCTCTCAGCGAGGCGGCGATGCACCGTTCGCCGGTCGACCCCCAGACTGCGAGCCACTTGCTCGACGGAACAGCGGCCCGTCGGCAACAGTAGTTCGATCAGCTCGCGGACCCGGCTCACGATCGTCACGTCGTCCGACGGCTCCCACGAGTCGAGGAGTTGCTGGGTGTAGCGACGGAGCAGTGGATCGGACATCTTGTTCGGCTCAGCCAGGTCGCCGGCGTCGATGACGATGCCCGCGAACTCGTGGTCGAAGTTCACCACCGGCCCGAACAGACGCCGGTGGGTAGCCGTGTCCGCGGGAGCCGGATGAGGGAAGCAGACGGCGAGCGGTTTCCAGCCGCCCCCGAGGAAGCCGCGCAGCAGCCGGTGCAGCACTCCGACCGCCAGTTCCACCGACTGCCGCGTCTCGGTTGCCTCTCCCACGTCCAGTTCGACGCGCAAGGTCGCGAGACCGTTCGACTCGGACATCCGCGTCTGCAACGCCTCGTTGTACGTGTGCGTGTACCGCGTGAGCACGCGCAGGGCGCTGCGGACGTCGGGTTCCTCGCGCACGACGAGGCTGAGAGGGCCGAGGTTGGAGAACTGCCGGCGCTCGGCGAGGCGCACCCCGAAGTCTTCGTGCCCGGACGCCTCCACCGACTGCTCGAGGAGGTGCGCGATCGCCGCGGCCGGGATCCATCGGTCCTGCAGTGCGAGGCCGGACGGATCGAGGCCGGCGGACCTCATCAACGGCACCGGATCGACACCGAGCGACCGGCACAGCTCGAGGTATCCGTTCAGCGACGCGTAGCGCGCAAGGGGTTTCATGCCACCTCCAATGCCCTGTCCCAAAATGATAGGCCGTCTGTCCCGTCAGGATAAGCAATCGACCGGATGCGCCCGTACTGTTAGGTGCATCACAGAAGCGGTCGGAGAGGTGATCCGCCACACCGGGTCACCCCCGCCCCGCCCGACCGCGACCGGTCCGGCGGCGGCACCGCACCGATCATCACATCGAAGAGGAGAAATACTGTGGCACAGGCTGTTCGGTTCTACGAGCACGGCGCTCCGGAAGTCATGAAGTGGGAGAACGTCGAGGTCGGGGAGCCCGGTCCCCACGGGGTCCGGATCCGGCACGAGGCCGTCGGACTGAACTTCGCCGACACCTACTTCCGCACCGGCCTGTACCCGGCCGAGTTGCCCGCGGGCATGGGAGTGGAGGCGGCCGGTGTCGTCGAGGAAGTCGGCTCCGGCGTGACCCACGTGCAGGTCGGTGACCGCGTCACCTACACGGGCAGCCCCCTCGGCGCCTACAGCACCGAACGCGTGATGCCGGCCGCACCGCTGATCCCGCTGCCCGAAGCGATCCGCTTCGACACCGCGGCCGCGATGACGATGCGCGGTCTGACCACGGCCTACCTGCTGCGGCGCATCCACCCGCTGAAGGCGGGCGACACCGTGCTCCTGCACGCGGCGGCCGGCGGCGTCGGCCTGATCTTCGCGCAGTGGGCAAAGTTGCTGGGCATCAACGTGATCGGCACCGTGTCCACCGACGAGAAGGCCGCGATCGCCCGCGCCCACGGGTGTGAGCACGTGATCGTCTACACCCGGGAGAACGTCACCGAGCGGGTTCGGGAAATCACCGACGGTGCCGGCGTCCCCGTCGTGTACGACAGCATCGGCGAGTCCACCTTCCAGATCTCGCTCGACTGCCTCGCCCGGCGCGGACTGCTGGTGTGCTTCGGAACCGCCTCCGGACCGATTCCTCCGATCAACGCGATGCAGTTGGCCGTCAAGGGTTCGCTGTTCGTCACCCGACCCGCGCTCGCCGACTACATCGCCGACCCGGCGGAGCGCGCCGAACTCGCTGGTGAACTCTTCCGGCACGTCGAGGCCGGCCGGATCCGGATCGAGATCAACCAGAGCTACGGGCTCGAGGACGCCGTCCAGGCGCACCACGATCTCGAATCCGGCCGCAGCATCGGCTCCTCCGTGTTCCGACTCTGACAGCGCGCCACCACATTCACCCCGACGGAGACACCACCATGACCGACACCGCGCAACTGACCTACTCGCCCGAACCGCACACGATCCTCTCCCCTTCCGGATCCTTCCGATTCGCACCGCTCACCTGCTCGATCGGCGCCGAACTGTTCGACGTGAACCTCGGTGACGCCGCCCGCGACGACGCCCTGTTCGCCGAACTGCGGGAACTGCTGCTCGAGTACAAGGTTTTGTTCCTCCGCGACCAGGACATGTCCCGCGCCGAGCACGTGGCGCTGGCCGAACGGTTCGGCCCGCTCGAGGACCACCCCGCCGTGGGGAGCGACCCCGACCACCCGGGGCTGGTGCAAATCTACAAGGACCTCGACAGCCCGGCCGAGCACTACGAGAACGCCTTTCACTGCGACGCCACCTGGCGGGAGAACCCGCCCATGGGCTGCGTGCTCCGCTGCGTGGAGACGCCCCCGATCGGCGGAGACACCATCTGGGTGAACATGGCCCTGGCGTACGAGAAGCTTCCCGAGCAGGTCAAGAAGCAGATCGACGGACTCCGCGCCCGGCACAGCATCGAGGCGTCGTTCGGTGCCGCGCAGCCGCCGGAACAGCGGCAGGCGCTGCACGAGAGGTTCCCCGACGCCGAGCACCCCGTGGTGCGCACGCACCCCGAGACCGGCGAAAAGATCCTGTTCGTCAACGCTTTCGCGACCCACTTCGTCAACTACCACACCCCCGAGCACATCCGGTACGGCATCGACTACGCGCCCGGCAGCAGCAACCTGCTCAACTACCTGATCAGCCAGGCGTCGATTCCCGAGTACCAGGTGCGGTGGCGCTGGACGAAGAACAGCGTCGCGATCTGGGACAACCGTTCCACCCAGCACTACGCGGTCCAGGACTACTGGCCCGCCGTCCGCAAGATGGAGCGCGCCGGCATCATCGGCGACCGGCCCTTCTGAATTACTCACTGCCCCTTTTCATCAGATCCGATTTCGAACGGAGAACACCATGCACTTCCACGACGACGCCCTCTTCCCCGAGGCCCAGGAGAAGCTGGTCATCACCTGTGCCCCGTACGGTCCCGAGTGGGAGCCGGACGACTTCCGCGAAGACCTGCCGCTGACGATGGACGAGCACGTCCAGAAGGCAGTGGACTGCTACGAGGCCGGCGCCACCGTCCTGCACATCCACGTCCGTGAGCTCGACGGCAAGGGCTCCAAGCGGCTCTCGAAGTTCAACGAGTTGCTCGCCGGACTGCGCCAGGCGGTGCCGGACATGATCCTGCAGGTCGGCGGATCGATCTCCTTCGCACCCGAAGGCGAAGGGGCGGATGCGAAGTGGCTCTCGGACGACACCCGGCACATGCTGGCCGACCTCGATCCCGCACCCGACCAGGTGACGATCGCGATCAACACCTCGCAGATGAACATCATGGAACTCATGACCGCCGACGACATCGCCGGCACCTCGATGGAGCGGCCCGAGCTCGCCGAGGCGTACCGGGAGATGACGGTCCCGGCAGGCCCGGCGTGGGTCGAGGAGCATCTGCGTCGCCTGCAGGCGGCCGGAATTCAGCCGCACTTCCAGCTGTCGAGCATCCCCCAGCTCGAGACCGTCGAGCGGCTCATCCGGCGCGGGATCTACACCGGTCCGCTCAACCTGACCTGGGTCGGCATCGGCGGCGGCTTCGACGGCCCCAACCCGTACAACATCATGAACTTCATCCAGCGAGTCCCGGACGGCGCCTGCCTGACCCTCGAGACCCTGATGCGCAGCGTGCTGCCGGTCAACGCGATGGCGATCGCGATGGGCCTGCACCCCCGTTGCGGTAACGAAGACACCATCTGGGGACGCAAGGGTGAGAAGATGACCTCCGTCCAGCAGGTCGAGCAGTTGGTCCGCGTCGCAGGTGAATTGGGTCGCGAGGTGGCCACCGGCAAGGAGGCCCGCGACATCTACCGGATCGGCCAGACCTACGCCGATGCCGACGAGACCCTCGCCAAGCTCGGCTACGCGCCCAACCGCCGTCCCGGACAGGTCGGCTTCACCCACCACGCCTGATTTTCGGCGCCGGGGGATTTTGCATCACGCCGGGGAGAGAGCCGGACAGACCGCCGCTCACACGAGCACGGCCGGCTCTCTCCCCACCCCTTTATCACTCCTGACGGCCATAGGAGGCCTCATGGGACTGCCTGCCACCACCGCCCTGAACACCACCACCCCGAATACCGCCACCGGGAGCACCGCTCCGGCCTCTCGGTCCCGGTTCTATCCGTGGATCGTCTTCGCACTCACCTTCGGTCTGCTGCTGTCGGACTACATGTCCCGGCAGGTACTCAGTGCCGTCTTCCCGCTCCTCAAAACCGAATGGACGCTGACAGATTCCCAGCTGGCGTCGCTCAGCAGCGTCGTCGCGCTGATGGTCGGACTGCTGACCCTCCCGCTGTCGCTGCTCGCCGACCGGTGGGGTCGCGTGAAGAGCCTCGTCCTGATGGCCGTGCTCTGGAGCATCGCCACCCTGCTCTGTGCCGTGGCGAGCAGCTACGAGCAGATGCTCGGGGCCCGCTTCCTGGTCGGCGTGGGTGAAGCCGCCTACGGCAGCGTCGGCATCGCGGTGGTTCTCAGCGTGTTCGCCCCGCGAGTGCACTCCACGCTCAGCGGCGCCTTCATGGGCGGCGGATCGTTCGGGTCCGTGATCGGCGTCGCCCTCGGCGGCGTGATCGCCGTCAACCTCGGCTGGCGCTGGTCGTTCGCCGCGATGGCCGTCTTCGGGCTCATGCTCGTCGCCCTGTTCCGGGCTCTGGTCTCCGAACGCAAACTTGCTCAGCATGCGGCCGACGACGACCCGGCCGACGCACCCGGCCCCGCCGGATTCCGGGCGCCGATCTCGAGCCTGTTCACCACCCCCGCCGTCGTGTTCGCCTACATTGGTGGTGGTCTCCAGATGTTCACCGCAGGTGTGCTTCTGGCGTGGCTGCCGAGCTTCTTCAACCGGTCTTACGGTCTCGCCCTCGACAAGGCCGGTGCGATGGCCTCGATCTTCGTCCTCCTCGTCGGCAGCGGCATGGTGGTGTGCGGCATCATCACAGACCGCGTGAGCCGCAACGATCCCGCTCGGAAATGGACCACCGCGGTGGTCTTCGGAGTGATCTCCCTCGTCTTCCTCGGCGCCGGGTTCCAGTTGCCGACCGGCGCGCCCCAACTGGTCCTGATCGGTATCGGAGCCTTCTTCTCTGCCGGCTCGTCCGGCCCCATCGCCGCGATGGTCGCGAACCTCACCCACTCGTCGGTGCGCGCCTCGGCCTTCGGCACGCTCACCCTGGCGAACAACCTCCTCGGACTGGCACTGGGACCCTTCGTCGTCGGGGTGCTGGCCGACCGCTTCGGCCTGGTCACTGCCTTGCAGATCGCTCCCCTGATCTACATCGTCGCGATCGTCGCCCTCGTCCTCGGCAAGCGCGCCTACCCGGCCGGACGCCGCAAGCTCGCCGCCCTCACCGCCGCACCCGCCTGATCCACCTCCGAAGAACTGGAGTCGACCGTGACCACCTCCACCTCCACCGCACCGACCGTGGTGATCGTGCCCGGACTGCGCGACCACGTCGCCGACCACTGGCAGACGTTGCTCGCCGAGAGACTCGGCACCGTGCGGACGGTGCCGCCGCTCGAACGGGACAAGCTCAGCCTCGCGGCCCGGGTCGCCGCACTCGACGCCGTCGTCGCGGACATCGACGGCCCGGTCGTGCTGGTCGCTCACAGTGCGGGAGTGGCGATCACCGTTCACTGGGCCCAGCAGTCCACCCGCCCGGTCCAGGGCGCCCTGCTGGCCACCCCACCGGACCTCGAGGAACCACTACCCGCGGGGTATCCCACCCCCGGGGAACTCGAGCAGGGTGGCTGGGATCCCGTCCCCCGCCGCCGGCTGCCGTTCCCCAGCATCGTCGCCGCCAGCACGAATGATCCGATGGCCCGATTCCGCCGGGTCGCCGGGATGGCCGAGTCGTGGGGCAGCAAGCTCGTCGACCTGGGTGCCGTCGGACACCTCAATCCCGCCGCCGGTTACGGGTACTGGCCGTACGCCGAGGAACTGCTCCGGGAACTGATCGAGAGCACGGTCGTTCCCGGGCTGGCGAACGCTGGTGGACGATGACGCGCAAGGTCTTCGGTTCGGCAGCCGAAGCGGTCGCGGACATCCCGTCCGGTGCGTCGCTGGCGGTCGGCGGGTTCGGGTTGTGCGGAATCCCGGACGAGCTGATCGCCGCGATCGCCGCCGGTGACGCCACCGATCTGGAGGTGTTTTCCAACAACTGCGGCGTCGACGGTCACGGACTCGGCATCCTGCTCTCCCGCAGTCGGATTCGCCGCGTCACCGCGTCGTATGTCGGGGAGAACAAGGAATTCGCGCGCCAGTACCTGTCGGGTGAACTCGAGGTCGAACTGACGCCGCAGGGCACCCTGGCCGAGAAGCTGCGTGCCGGCGGTGCGGGGATCCCCGCGTTCTTCACCCCCGCCGGGGTCGGAACGCCCGTGTCCGACGGCGGGCTGCCGTGGCGGTACGCCGCCGACGGATCGGTGGCCGTCGCGTCTCCGCCGAAGGAGGTCCGCGAGTTCGCAGGCCGCCAGTACGTGCTCGAGGAGTCGATCACCGCCGACTTCGCACTCGTCCACGCCCGCATCGGCGACGCCGAAGGCAACCTCGTCTTCGCCAAGGCCGCAGGCAACTTCAACCCGCTCGCCGCGATGGCCGGCCGCATCTGTATCGCACAGGTCGAGCAGCTCGTCGAGCCCGGGGTCCTCGACCCGGCGCGGGTACACCTGCCGGGGATCTTCGTCGACCGGATCGTCCACACCGGGGCTCAGGACAAGCAGATCGAGAAGCGCACCGTCGCCGCGAGGAAGGACTGACATGACGACCATCGTCGAGACGATCGGCTGGACCCGCGAGGACATGGCAGCCCGTGCCGCCCGGGAACTGTCGCCGGGTGAGTACGTCAACCTCGGTATCGGGCTGCCCACACTGATCCCGAACTTCCTGCCCGCGGGGTTCGACGTGACGCTGCACAGCGAGAACGGCATCCTCGGCACCGGCCCGTATCCGGACGAGGACGCGGTGGATGCGGATCTGATCAACGCCGGCAAGGAAACGGTCACCGTCAACGCGGGCGCGTCGTTCTTCGATTCGGCGCTCAGCTTCGGGATGATCCGCGGCGCCCACATCGACACCGCCGTCCTCGGAGGAATGCAGGTCTCCGCGGCCGGCGACCTCGCGAACTGGATGGTTCCGGGAAAGATGGTCAAGGGCATGGGCGGTGCGATGGACCTCGTGCACGGCGCCCGCAAAGTCATCGTGGTCATGGAGCACTGCGACAAGTCCGGTGCCCCGAAGATCGTCGAACGCTGCACCCTGCCTCTCACCGGACGCACTGTCGTGCATCGGATCATCACCAACCTGGCCGTCGTCGACGTCACCGGCACCGGCCTGGTGTTGCGCGAGTGCGCGCCCGGGGTCACCGAAGACCTGGTGCGCGCCGCCACCGCAGCGGCGCTGTCGTAGCGCTCCTCCCACCCTCCCACCACGAGAAAGTCTCCCGTGCTCAACCTTTCCGTCCTTCTCCAAGACTCCGCCCGCCGATTCCCCGACCGTGACGCCTTGATTCTCGGCGACGCACGGATGACCTACGCCGACCTCGACACCCGGTCGAACCAGGTCGCGAATCTGCTGATGTCGTGCGGCATCGAACCCGGTGACAAGGTCGCGCTCTCCTGCCCCAACATCCCCCAGTTCCCCGTCGTCTACTACGGCATCCTCAAGGCCGGCGCCGTGGTCGTACCGCTCAACGTTCTCCTCAAGGACCGCGAGATCGCTTACCACCTCGCCGATTCCGACGCCAAGGCGTACTTGTGCTACGACGGCACCCCCGACCTGCCGATGGGCGAGTACGGGCGCTCCGCGTTCACGCAGAGTCCCGACTGCCGCACCATGTTCCGCATCACCGCCGACCCGGACGCTCCCGCCACGATCGACGGCATCGGAACACTCGCGGACGCCGTCGCGGATCGCGACACCGAGGTCGAGACCGAGGTCCGCGAACCCGGGGACACCGCCGTCATCCTCTACACGAGCGGGACCACCGGAAAACCCAAGGGCGCCGAGCTCACCCACGCCAACATGGTGCTCAACGCGCTGACCGCCAATCGTCTCTTCGACAGCACACCGGCCACCCACGACCGGTACCTGGTGACCCTGCCACTGTTCCACTCGTTCGGCCAGACCGTCACCCTCAACGCCGGAATCTCGGTCGGGGCGACCCTCGTGCTGCTGCCCCGGTTCGAGGCCACCGCCGCACTCGATCTCATCGAACGGGAGAACATCACCGTATTCGCGGGGGTGCCCACCATGTACTGGGGTCTGCTCGGCGCCCTCGACGAACACCCCGCCGACATCGACCGCATCGCCGGCAACATGCGACTCGCGATCTCCGGCGGCGCCGCGCTGCCGGTGGAGATCCTCACCCGGTTCGCCGACCGCTTCGGTGTCCAGATTCTCGAGGGATACGGACTGTCCGAGACGTCGCCGCTCGCGACGTTCAGCGATCCCGGCGGCGATCCACGGCCCGGCTCGATCGGTGTCCCCGTGTGGGGAATCGAGGCCCGGCTCGTCGACAAGGACTGGAACACCGTCACCGGCGCCGGTGACATCGGCGAGATCGCGTTGCGCGGCCACAACATAATGAAGGGCTACTACAACCGCCCGGACGCCACGGCAGAAGTGCTGCGGGACGGCTGGTTCCGAACCGGCGACCTCGCCCGCGTCGACGACGACGGCTTCTACTACATCGTCGACCGGGCCAAGGACCTGATCGTGCGCGGCGGCTTCAACGTGTACCCCCGTGAGATCGAAGAAGTCCTCCTCGGCCACGATGCCATTTCTCTCGCCGCCGTCGTCGGCGTCCCCGACGACAGCCACGGCGAGGAGATCAAGGCGTACGTCATCCTCGAGCCCGGCGCACAGGTCACCGCGGACGATGTGATCGCCTGGGCCAAGCAGCAGATGGCGAGCTACAAGTACCCCCGCACCGTCGAATTCGTCACCACCCTTCCCATGACCGCCACCGGCAAGATCCTCAAACGCGAACTCGGCCGCGCCGCGGCCGCACTCTGATACCGAAAGCACAAGCGTGAGCGACACTCCCCTCCCCACCATCCCCGACGAGCTCACCGCTCCCCTCGACCTTCTCCTCACCAGCGGAACCCGCGGCGTGGCCGCCCGCATGCTCCCCGACAGCTCGTGGACCCGTCTCGGGGTCGGCCTCGCCGGCCGGCCGGGTACCGTTGCCCGGCGCGGCGGCGCCCTCGTCCGCGAACTCGGCGCCATCGCCGTCGGCGCCTCGGATCGAACTCCCGCGAAGTCGGATAAACGCTTCGGCGACGCCGCGTGGCAGCAGAATCCGGCCCTGCGCCGGGCGATGCAGGCGTATCTCGCGACGTCGCACACCGCTGCGGCCCTGCTCGACGACGCCGAACTCGACTGGCGTGACCACGAACGGATGCGGTTCGTCCTCGACAACCTCGTCGAAGGCCTGTCCCCCACCAACAATCCACTCCTCAGCCCGCTGGGCTGGAAGGCAATGGTGGACACGGGCGGCCTCAGTGCGGCACGCGGAGTCCGCGCGCTCGTCCGCGACATGCTGTCCAAACCTCGCGTGCCTGCCATGGTCGAACCCGACGCGTTCGCCGTCGGGGAGGACGTGGCTGCGACGAAGGGTGCCGTGGTCCTGCAGACCCGCACGTTCGAACTGATCCACTACACGCCGCAGACCGAACAAGTCCACGCCACACCACTGTTGATCGTCCCGCCCGTCATCAACAAGTACTACATCCTCGACATCGCGCCGGGCCGCAGTCTGATCGAGTACCTCCTGCAGCAGGGTCAGCAGGTCTTCGCGATCTCCTGGCGCAACCCCCACGCCCGGCACCGGGACTGGGATGCCGACACCTACGGCGCGGAGATCGTGGAGGCGCTCGATGCGGTGCAGTGCATTGCCGGAACCGACAGCGCCCACGTCCTGGGCACCTGCTCGGGTGGGATTCTCGCGGCGATGGTCGCGGCACATCTCGCCGAGATCGGCGAGGGCGACCGCATCGCCGGCCTCACCCTGGCCGTCACCGTTCTCGACCAGACCCAGGCCGGCACCGCGGCTGCCGTCATGAGCGAGCGCGCCGCTGCGGCCGCGATCCGAGCCTCGGCCGCCAAGGGCTATCTCGACGGCCGCACCCTCGCCGAGATGTTCGCCTGGCTGCGTCCGACCGACCTGGTCTGGCGGTACTGGGTGAACAACTACGTGCAGGGCCGGGCTCCCGCCGCCTTCGACGTGCTGTTCTGGAACTCCGACACCACCCGCATGGCGGCGGCACTGCACCGCGATCTCGTCCTGCTCGGACTGCGCAACGCGCTGACGACGCCGGGCGCGGCGACCATGCTCGGCACACCCGTCGACCTGGCCACCGTGACCGCCGACGCGTACGTCGTCGGCGGCTCCGCCGACCACCTCTGCCCGTGGCAGTCCACCTACCGGAGCGCTCGCCTCCTCGGCAGCAAGGACTCCCGATTCGTGCTCTCGTCGAACGGTCACATCGCCTCGCTCGTGAACCCCCCGGGCAATCCGCGAGCGTCCTTCCGATTCGGGCAGCCCGACCCGGAGACTCCGGACGAGTGGCTGGCCGCAGCGGAGACCGCACCGGACTCGTGGTGGCCCGACTACGCCCGGTGGCTCGCCGAGCGCAGCGGACCCGACATCGACGCCCCCGGCGGCCTCGGCGCCCGGCAGTTCCCCCCGCTCGGGCCCGCCCCGGGCACCTACGTCCACCACAGCTGACCCACTCGACACCACAGAGGGACATTCCTACCCATGCATCTCACACAGCCCACCGAACTCCTCGGGCTCGTCGGACAGACCATCGGAACCACCGGCACGCTCAAAATTGCGCAGGATCAGGTGAATCTGTTCGCCGACGCGACCGGGGACCACCAGTGGATCCACACGGATCCCGAGCGCGCGGCCCGTGGCCCCTTCGGCGGCACCATCGCGCACGGCTATCTCACGCTGTCGCTGGCCCCGAGCATCCTCGCCGAAGTTCTCACCGTCGACGGCGTGCACGCCGCCCTCAATTACGGCCTGAACAAGGTGCGGTTCCCGGCGCCCGTTCCCGTCGGTTCCGCGCTGCGTGTCACCGTGTCCGTGATCGCCGCTCAACGGAAACCGGCCGGCATCGAGGCAGTCTTCGGATTGACCTACGAGATCGACGGCGGAACGCGTCCGGTGTGCATCGCGGACGTCGTGGTGCTCTACACGTGAGCGTGACCGAATTGTTCGGTGGGCGCGACCGGTTCGACGACAGGGTCGTTCCGGTCGGCGGTAGGCGGATCCGGGTGCGGATCCGCCGCGGGACCGGTGTGCCCCTGGTCCTGTGCAACGGCATCGGAGCCGGCCTGGAAGTGCTGGACCCGCTTGTCGCCGCAATGGATCCGACAGCGACGGTCATCAGTTTCGACGTGCCCGGCACCGGGGGTTCGCCGGCATCCCCGGTCCCGTACGGGATTCCCGCCCTCGCGTGCGGCCTGAGCCGCCTCCTCACCGAGATCGGGGTCGATGTCGTCGACATCCTCGGCTTGTCCTGGGGCGGAGCGCTGGCCCAGCAGTTCGCCCTCCAGAACCCTCGGCGCTGCCGGCGCGTCGTCCTCGTCGCCACCGGGACCGGGGCCCTGATGATTCCGGGCCACCCGCGTGTGCTCGCGAAGATGCTGACTCCGAGGCGGTTCACCGACACCGGCTATGCGGCTGCCATCGCCGGCGACCTGTACGGTGGCACGGCGCGCCTCGGCGGTGAAGCCGTCGCGCGAGTCTTCAGAAAACAGACGCACACGGGCTCCCGCATCGGTTATCTCCATCAACTCCTCGCGGGAGCGATGTGGACGAGCCTGCCGGTACTTCCGCTCATCCGGCAGCCCACACTGATCGTCGCGGGCACCGACGACCCGATCATTCCCATCGCCAACGCCCACATCATGAACGCGCTTTTGCCACACGCGACCCTGCACCTGCACCTCGGCGGTCACCTCGACATCGTGACCAACGCAGCCGATCTCGCGCCCGCTGTCAGCTCCTTCCTCGCGGCGCCGTAGCCGTCGGCGCACGCGAGGAGGTCAGCCGTCCTCCCCCATCTCGGCGAGCGTCGTCCGCAGGCGATCGTTGTCTGCCGGGGTCCAGCCGTCGGGCGACAGGATTGCGCTCCACGCGTCGGCGATGTCGACGACGTACGTGTGTCCGTGCCCGTCGGGAACACCCGTCGACACCGCCATGTCGGCCGCCACCTGAAGAAAAGTCACGAACGGGAACCACTGCGTGCTGTCGAGGACGTCGTAGCCACGGTCCTCCTTCAGCCAGTCGGGCTCGCTCAGCAGGAGTTCCGGTGACCACCAGACAATCGGGTCCGATGGGTGTTGGAGATAGACCATCCGTGGCCGTCCCCACGGGGCGTCGGGGCGTGGCAGGTCCTCCGGTGCGCGTGCTCCGAAGCGGACGGTCCCGCCCTGCTCGTAGATCGGCAGCCATTCGGGCGAACCCGGATCGCGGTTTGTAGTGACGTCGGTCCATATCTCGTTCGCGTTCGGCGGCCCCGTGAACAGCACACCGTCGGTACGGGCCTCGACATCGTCGACACTGCCGAATGCACTTTCGCCCCCGAAGGATCCGAGACTCTCTCCCATGACGACGAGTTTCGGACGAGTTTCCGGTGGCAATACCTTCCACTTGTCGTACACCGCGTCGAACAACGCCTCCCCGGCCTGATGGGCACGCTCCTTGTCCACCAGGAAGGACAGCCAACTCGGCAGATAGGAGTACTGCAATCCGACCATCGCCGTGTCGCCGTTGTACATGTACTCCAGCGATGAGGCGAGACTCTCGTTGATCCACCCGGTACCGGTGGTAGTGGCCACGCCGACCACCGCACGATCGAACCCGCCGGCGCGTTCGAGTTCGTCCGCTGCCAGCTGGGCGTTCCCGCTGATCGAATCGCCGCCGCTGGCCAGCCCGGCGTAAGTCCGGATCGGCTCCACCGCGGGCCGCCCACCATTGAACGCGGACAATTCTTCGACGGTCGGGCCACGCGACATGAAGGAACGGCCCTGCCGCCCCAGCGAATCCCACGTCACGAGCGAGTCCGGTCCGCCCGAACGCAGCGACGACGTCGGTGGCTCGTCACCGGCCTTGGTCTCCTGGTTGACGGCGGCGAACGAATTGTTCAGCCCCGACATGATCACGCGCACCGCGGCGCCGTTGACGAGTGCGAACAGCAGCGCCACCACCAGTACGCCGATGACCGTCGCCGAGATCCGCCGCGGCACCACCCGGCTGATCTTGCGTTCGACCCACCACACCGCCCGCAGCAGCACCCGGGCCAGCGCCACCAACCCGACGTAGATCAGCACCGCGACGACCACCATGACGAGATAGCCGAACCACGGGAACGGTGCGGCGCTCATGATCGCCCGCAACTGCGACTGCCAATCCCAGAACCACACCAGTATCGCCGCGGTTCCGACGATTCCGATCACCGACGCGACCCGGCGCACCACCGTCTTCACACGGGTGGGCGCCTCCCGCTGCACGAGGTAGCGGACCAACTTGGAACCGAGGAATCCGATGGCGTAGCCGAACGCCGCCGATACGCCGGTGACCAATCCCTGGAAGAACGGACCGCGCGGCAGGAGTGTCGGCGTCAACGACAGCCACACGAACAGGACCGCGACCACCAGCCCCCCGAAGGCATAGCGATCCGGAAGCCAGCGGCGATACCCGGGTGGCCGGACGGGACCGGCTTCGCGCTCGGGTGCACCATCGATCACATCGTTCGGCACCTGGCAAGCGTAGCCGTCACCGAGTCGCTATCGACAGCAATCCGCAATCACATCACGTCCGGTGAACACCGAAGCCCACCTGGGATGTTCGCATTCGGACGAGTCTGCCCGGCCGACCGCCGGCGGACGCTACGCCAGTGTCTTCGTCTTGATCGCCTGGAACTCGGCGTCGGTGATCGCGCCGGAATCGAGCAGCGCCTTGGCATCCGTGATCTGCTGAGCCGGAGACTGTCCGGCGACGTCCCGGATATAGGTGTCCTGCGCTTGCCTGTGTTGCTCGGCGGCGGCCATCGACCTCTTCGCCATGCCGTCGCCCCGGGCGATCACGTACACCAGTGCCGACAGGAAGGGAACGACGAACAGCAAGAGGATCCAGATCGCCTTCACCCACCCCGACGTCTCGCGGTCCCGGAACAGGTCAGAGATGATCGCGAACAACACGGACAAGTAGGCCGCGAAGGCGAAACAGACGAAGATGAACCAGAAGAACTCCCAGAAGCCTTCCATTTTCGACGCTCCGTCCACTCGGTGTTCCGGTCAGGAGACCAGGACTCTGGCCTGGCACGATGTGCTCCTCGAAATCTCAACTAGTGGCGTCGAGCGTGTCGAGCGCGGCCAGAATGCCCTGGACGGGGATACGTCCCGAGGCCACGAGCTGCGCGCCTTCGCGCCGGAGGGCGGAGGCGAACGGTGCGGCCCAGGTGTTCTCGTAGACGAGAATGGCCCCGGAACAGCCCGGGGCGAGGACGGCAGCCGCATCCTCGAGGTCTGTTCGGTCGATCAGACCCGTCGTCGCCTCGGCGAACACCGTCACGTCCACACCGCCCTCGAACCCGAGGTCCTCGACGGCGATACCGGCGAGCGATCCGTCGGCTTCCTTGCGGACGAAGACCAGATCGAGCACCCGGATGATGTTTCGGTCGACCAGGTCGATGAGAAGCGGCAACGCCGATCCGTCGGGTCTCCGGTCGGCAGGGAACTCGACGACGAGATAGTCGATGGGTCCGAGTTCGTCGAAATCGGTGTCGTTCACTGCAGGACCTCTCTTCTGAAGACAGCAGCGACAGCCACACACGGCTTGCTGCCAGTATCACCCAGCCGGGGACGACGCCGCTAGAGAACGACGCCATCGGCGGCCGGCAACGTACTGTCGGCAAGGTCGCGTCGGGCCGCCTTCTCCACCAGGAGCGGGACGAAGTCCCGGATCCTGCAATCCGCGAAGCGCTTGTGAACGGTGCGCACGGCGTGCTCGATGTCCACGGGTGAGACGGACGGGTACCGAGTCATCAGGCGCTCGATGACCTGCTCGACCTGAAGCAACTCGTCGTCACCGATCATCGACTCATCGTCGTCCCGCTGCGAAACCGCCGTCAAGACACGAAATGGCCTCTCGAGCAACTCGGTTCGGTGTCAAGACCGTGAATATTCACGACTCTGGGATCACTCCAGTTTCCGGAGTACTGCCCGGAAATACGGTTTCACGACTACTACCACGCGGAGACGGCGGACAATGGGTGGTACCGGGCCGCCCGGCTCGCGGTAGGGAAGGGGACGGTCATGCCCGAGACAACGTCGGTCAAGCAGGGCGTCGCGGCAGGCACTTCGATCGGGGCGGCCATCATCATGGTGACCGTGGGCATCATCCAGTTCTGCCAGGGAATCGCCGCGGTCGCCGAGAACGAAGTATTCGTGTCGGGGGTGAACTACGTCTACAAGTTCGACCTGACCACGTGGGGCTGGATTCACATCGTGCTGGGTGTGCTCGTTGCGGCGGTCGGCCTCGCGCTGCTCACCGGCGCGGGATGGGCGCGGGTGTCCGCGATCGTGATCGCGGCAGTCTCCATATTCGCCAACTTCCTGTGGCTGCCGTATTACCCGTGGTGGTCGGTGCTCATCATCGCGCTCGACGTCGTGGTGATCTGGGCCGTGTCGACCTGGCAGCCGGCTCGGGTCTGAGCAGTCGGCGGCCGGGGTAGAAACCGTGGGAAAGAAGACGAAGCACGAGAAGTCCGGGCTCGACCTGCCCCGGCCAGGCGGTGCCGAGCCCGCCGCACCGATGAAGAACAAGGAGTACAGCCGCCTGCTCCGCCCACTTCACGGCGAACTCGTCGCATTACAGGAGTGGGTGAAATCGTCGGGCGCGAGAATCTGCATCGTGTTCGAGGGTCGCGACACCGCCGGGAAAGGCGGCGTCATCAAGGCGATCACCGAGCGGGTCAGTCCACGCGTGTTCCGTGTCGTCGCCCTACCCGCCCCGACGGATCGCGAGAAGTCGCAGATGTACGTGCAGCGGTACCTGCCCTATCTCCCGGCCGGCGGGGAGATCGTCATCTTCGACCGCAGTTGGTACAACCGCGCGGGCGTCGAACGGGTGATGGGCTTCTGCACCGAGGAGGAAGCTCAGCAGTTCCTCCAACTCGTCCCGACGGTCGAACGCGCGATCGTCGACTCGGGCGTCATCCTGCTGAAGTACTGGCTGGAGGTGAGCGAGGACCAGCAGACGCTGCGCCTGCAGAGCCGGATCGACGATCCGCGGAAGATCTGGAAGCTGTCGGACCTGGACCTGAAGTCGTACACCCACTGGTACGACTACTCGCGTGCACGGGACGAGATGTTCCACTTCACCGACACCGGCTGGGCGCCCTGGTACGTCGCGGTCAACGACGACAAGAAGCGCGGCCGGCTCAACATCATCAGCCATCTGCTGAGCCAGATCCCCTACGAACCCCTCGAACGCCCCGACATCACCTTGCCGGAGCGGCGGGGCCCGCACGGCTACGAGGCGCCGAGGCAACCACTGCACTGGATTCCCACCCCCTACTGAGGATCCGAGCCGAAAGGACGAGCGGTCATGGTCTCGACGGAACCCACGCAAGCGCAGACGGCCTGGCATGCCCAGGACGCCGACGCCGTCGTGTCCGCACTGGCCTCCGATCGGCAGGCGGGGCTGACGACCGGCGAAGTAGACGAACGTCGCCGACGGCACGGTCCGAACGAGATCGCCTCCGAGCCGCCGCCTTCGACGTGGTCGATCGCGTTGCTGCAGTTGAAGGACCCCATGAACCTGATGCTGGTCGCGGTGGCCGTGGTCAGCATCGTCATCGGCGAAATCCCGACGGCGATCGTGGTCGCGGTTCTCGTCGGGCTCAACATCGTGCTGGGCACACGGCAGGAAGTGAAGGCGCGCGCCAGCGTCGACGCACTGGCGAAGATGCAGACACCGCAGGCGCGGGTGGTCCGCGACGGCGCTCTGACCCAGCTCGACGCCACCGAGCTCGTACCGGGCGACGTCGTGCAGCTCGAGGCGGGCGACATCGTCCCCGCGGACGGCCGCCTTCTCACGACGGCCACCTTGGAGACCCAGGAGGCGGCACTGACGGGTGAGAGTGCACCCGTCGCGAAGGACCCCCAGACGCTCGGCACCATCGACGTTTCTCTCGGCGACCGCAGCAACATGGGCTTCCAGAACACCTCGGTCACCCGCGGCACCGCCACCATGGTGGTCACGGAGACCGGCATGCACACCCAGATGGGTCAGATCGCGTCGATGCTCTCTGCGGTCGCGCCCAGCAAGTCTCCGCTGCAGCGCGAACTGGACTCGCTCACGAAAGTGCTCGGCGTCATCGCGTGGACTTCGGTGGCGATCATCGTGATCATCGGGGTGATTCGCGGACAGGACGTGACGACGCTGCTGCTGCTCGGCATTTCCATGGGGGTCTCCGCGATCCCGACCGGTCTGCCGACGTTCGTCCAGGCGATGCTGGCCTACGGCGCACGGCAGCTGGCCGACGCCAAAGCCATCGTGAAGAACCTCACGGACGTCGAGACGCTCGGCGCGACCAGCGTAATCAACTCGGACAAGACCGGCACGCTGACGATGAACCAGATGACCGTGCGGTCGCTGTACTTCCACTGCCGGTGGTACACCGTCGACGGTGAGGGCTACGCCAAGTCGGGGAAGATCACCCACGTCGCGGGCGAGGCGGTCCCGGATTTCACGCTGCTCGCGTACGGGTTGTGCCTCGACAGCGACGCCACGGTCTCCGGCACCGGAGAGGTCGTCGGCGACCCGACGGAGGCCGCGCTGGTGGTGCTCGCGGCGAAGATCGGTGTCGACGCCCCACTGACCCGGCGGACGTATCCGCGCGTCGCCGCCGTGCCGTTCGACTCCGCGTACAAGTTCATGGCGACGTTCCACCATCTCGAGGTCGATGGCAGAACCCAATTCGTGGAACTGGTCAAGGGCGGGCCCGACGTGGTCCTGGCGCGGTGCACGACCGCCTTCCGGCCGGGCAGGCAGGAGGTGCCGCTCGACGAGGTCCGGGAGGAACTGACGGCAGCGAACCGGACCATGTCCGAGAAGGGGCTTCGCGTGCTGGCCTTCGCGGTCCGCCGCCTCGACGGGCAGGAGGAGGCCGCGGTGGCCGACCCCATGTCCTATGTCGCGGACCTCACGTTCGTCGGCATGGTCGGGATCATCGACCCGCTTCGGCCGGAGGCGATCGAATCGGTGCGCACCGCCCACGAGGCGGGCATCGACGTCCGCATGATCACCGGCGACCACGCGATCACGGCATCCGCGATCGGCGCCGAACTCGGGCTCGGACCAGGCGCGATCGGTGGTGCGGAACTGCAGGCCATGACCGATGAGGAACTGTCGGCCGCACTCCCGCATCTGCACGTGTTCGGCCGCGTCACCCCCCAGGACAAACTGCGCCTGGCCGACATCATGCAGAAGAACGGCGCCGTCGTGGCGATGACCGGGGACGCCGTCAACGACGCGGCCGCGCTGAAGAAGGCCGATATCGGCGTAGCCATGGGCTCGGGCAGCGAAGTCACCAAACAGGCGGGCAAGATGGTGCTCACCGACGATAATTTCGGGACCCTGATCACCGCGATCCGACTGGGCCGCAACATCTACGACAAGATCGTGTCCTACATCCGGTACCAGATGTCGAAACTGTTCTCGCTGGTGCTGCTATTTCTCGTCGCGAGCATTTTCGACATCAACGACGGGGTCGCGCTCACCCCGCTGATGGTGCTGTTCCAGCACTTCTTCATCACGCTGTTCCCGGTCGCCGTCATCATGCTCGACCCGCCTGCACCGGATCTGATGAACAAGCCGCCCCGCGACCCGCAGATGCCGATCGCCAACCGGAGGGCGTTCGTGCAGTGGCTGGCATACGGCGTCCTGCAGTTCGCAGTCACGCTCGCCGCGATGCTCCTCGCGCCGGGCGAGATGAGCACGACCGAGGCGAACGTTCCCATGACGACGGCGTTCGTGGTGCTGTCGTTCGGTTCCATCCTCGCCGGGCTCGTCATGCGACGCGACCCGGAATCCGGGCTCACCCCACCGATCCTCGGCGCACTGAAGATCCTCTCGATCCCGACCATCGTGACGGTGTTCGCGGTCGAGGCCGGGTTCCTCCAGGACCTCCTCATGACCACGTCGCTGACCGGCGGCCAGTGGCTCGCCTGCCTCGGGTGGTCACTGATCATCCCGATCGTCGTCGAAGCGGAGAAGGCGTTCCGGCGCCGGCGCCACCTCCACTCGGCGCCGCCCGCACCGATGACCGCCCCCGCCGCCGTCGACCCCCAGCGCGCACGCTGAGGCCGGGACCGTGTCCTGGACAGGCAGCCTCGCGCAGTTGCCGGGCATCGCGACGGCGCGGGCGTACCACCGCGAATGGCTGCGCCCCGACATCACCGCCGGGCTCGTCCTCACCGCCCTGCTCATCCCCGCCGGGATGGGGTACGCGGAGGCCGCCGGGTTGCCCGCCTACGCCGGCCTCTACGCCACGATCATCCCGCTCCTCGCGTATGCCGTGGTGGGGCCGTCGAAAATCCTCGTGCTCGGCCCGGACTCGTCGCTCGCGCCGCTCATCGCCGCGGCGGTACTGCCTCTCGCCGTGGCCGACGACCCGGAGAGCGCGCTCGCGCTCGCCGGAATCCTCGGCGTCCTCGTCGGCCTCATTCTCCTCGTCGGCGGATTCCTGCATCTCGGCTTCGTGACCGAACTGCTGTCGAAGCCCATCCGGCTCGGCTATCTCAATGCGATCGCGCTCATCGTCGTCGTCGGCCAACTGCCCAAGCTGCTCGGATTCTCCGTCGACGCGTCCGGCCTCATCGGAGAGATCGGGGAGATCGGAAAGTCCGTGGTACAGGGCAACATCGACCCCGTCGCCGCCGCAGTGGGCATCGGATCCCTCGCCGTCATCATCGGGTTCCGCATCTGGGTGCCCCGCATCCCCGGCGTCCTCGTGGCCGTGGTCGGCGCGATCATCCTGTCCGCCGCACTCGGACTCACCGACGACATCGGGATGGTCGGCGCCCTGCCCGCCGGCCTGCCGCTGCCGTCGTTCGGCGGTGTCGACTGGGGGGACGTGGGGAACCTCGTCGGCCCCGCGGCCGGTATCGCCCTGATCGCGTTCGCCGACACAGGGGTGCTGTCCCGCACGTTCGCCGCCCGGCACGGTGAAGACGTGAACGGCAGCACGGAGATGAAGGCGGTCGGCGTGGCCAACATCGCCGGTGGACTGTTCGGCGGGTTCCCCATCTCCGCCAGCGGGTCGCGGACCCCGGTGGCCGAACAGAGCGGCGCCCGCACCCAACTCGCCTGCGTCGTCGGAGCACTCGCCGTCCTGGTCTTCGTTCTCGTCGCCCCCGGGGTCACCACGTACCTCCCCGACGCGACACTCGGGGCCGTGGTGATCGTCGCCGCCACGGCGCTGGTCGATGTGAGTGGAATGATCCGGATGTGGCGCATGAGCACTGTGGAGTTCGGACTCGCCGTCGCGGCATTCCTCGGGGTCGCTTTGGTGGGCGTGCTGCAGGGCATCCTCGTCGCGATCGGGCTGTCCTTCGTCGCGGTGGTCGCGCAGGCCTGGCAGCCGTACCGCACGGAACTCGTCCGGACGACCGACCGCCCCGGCTTCCATGACGTCGAACGCCACCCCGGCGGCCTCCGCATCCCCGGACTGGTACTGGTGCGCTTCGACGCTCCCCTCTTCTTCGCCAACGGCGAGATCTTCGACGAATACGTGCGCTCGGTGGTGGCGACAGCGCCGAGCCCGGTCGAGTGGGTGATCGTGGCCGCCGAGCCGATCACCGGTCTCGACACCACCGCCGTCGACGAACTCGTCGACCTCGACACGTATCTCGAAGGGAAACAGATCCGGTTGGCGTTCGCGGAGATGAAGGGCCCGATCAAGGATCGGCTCATCCGGTTCGGGGTGGGCGACAGGTTCGACGCGACACACTTCTATCCCACCATCGACGCCGCCGTGGCCGCATTCCACAGTCGAGCCGATCACACCGCCGATCCGACCGACGACTGAACCGACCACAGGACGGGGCGCGGCGCATGGATTCCTTCTGGACGATCTTCTGGCTCGGTGCCATCGCCTTCGCGTTCCTGGCGTATCTCCTGCTGCTGTTCGCGATCAGCGCCGACCTGTTCCGCGACCACGGGACCTCGGGGTGGATGAAAGCGTTCTGGGTGTGTTTCCTGCTCCTCGTTCCGTTCGTGTCGGCACTGATCTACGTGATCCTGAAGAGCGACGGCATTGCCGAACGATCGAGAACCACCTCCCGTATTCAGTCTCGGGGCGCCGACCCGGACGGGGGGTGAGGTCGGAACGCCGTCCGCCACAGTCGAACCCAGTCGAACGCCGGTGCAGCGGGACGCACCCCGGGCCTCGTCCTGGGCACCCGCACCCGCAAGGCGTCCGGTTCGATGGTGCACCGCACCGGAGTGCGGAGCAGGAGGGATTCGCCGTCGACTCCCACGGGGATCTCCGGTGTGTCGGCGTCTACGACCACCTCCATCGACGTTTCCTGCGTCAGGCCGCGTACGTTGGTGCGGCGCAGCAGACCGACCGCCTGCCGGGTGTTCGCCACCGACAGGGTGACCGCGCCGAGGACGCCGCGATCGAGACGGTCCCGGCGGCTCAGACCCGCCAGATCACCGTTACCGTACGGATTGTTGCTCACCAGGACCGCCTGCGGTCCCTCCACGGCAGTCTCACCGATCCGTGCGACCAATCGAGGCCCGGCGTGCCCGGTGAGCAGATCGGGGAGCAGCGTCAGCACTGTCGCGGCCTTGTCGTCGCGGTATGCGGGGCTGCGCACGATCTCGGCGTAGACCCCGAACGAGGCATTGTTGACGAAGGTTCGACCGTTGATGGTGCCGAGGTCGACGCGCAGCTCGACACCGTCCCGGAGTGCGTCCAGCGATCGGGTCGGATCGGCGCGGTCGAGTCCGAGATCCATCGCGAAGTGGTTGCGGGTTCCGGCACTGATCACGAGGAACGGCAGGTGGTGTTCGGCCGCGACCGCCGCTACGAGCGCCTGGGTCCCGTCTCCGCCCGCCACCCCCAGCAGATCGGCCCCTTTCGCGACCGCCTGCCGGGCCAGTGCGGTGACGTCGACGGTGGCCGGCCCTTCGAGCAGCACGACGTCGGCGCCCAGCTCTTCGGCTCTGCGCTTCAGGTCGAATTTCGCGACCTTCCCGCCACCGGAATGCGGATTCATGATCAGGAACGGGTGCTGCGCGGGCGGGGCAGGGTATTCGGGCATGGTCATCTCCGCACGTCTGCCACGCAAAGCGGCGCGGGCGCAGACGACGGCCAGCAGAGCGAGCACGTACGCGAGCAGCACCACCCACAGCAGGTGCGCGCGGATGAACAGCGTCAGCACGACGATCGGCGCGACGATCGCCACCCCCAGCGAGATCCACCTGAGCACCCCGCGCCGGGTGAGGAACCAGTACAACGCTGCCACCGTGACCACGACGCCACCGGCCCCCACGATGAGCAACGCCACGGTGCCCAGCAACCCGGCGAACAGCACGGGCACTGCCGCCGCACCGACGGCGAACACGAACGCCACACGGGCCCACCACCGCCGGCCACGGTCGCCGGTATCGGGGATGCCTGATCTGTTCACGTGACTACCCCCTCGACGGCGGCGCGTACTTCCTCACAACGGTCCGACTTCCCGTCGTAGTTCCATCTTCCGCCGTGCCCGGAGGCGATCGCAGCACATTGCACGTCTTGGGCTGCGGGTCTTCGCCAGCCGTCAAGGGCCGGTTCCCGATAGGTCGCGTGCGCGCGGTCCCGTCGAAAGATCCCGCCAGCCGACGAGCACCGTGTGCACGGCCTCGGCCCCGTGCAGCGGGTCGGGCGGTGCGGGCAGGTCGGCGGGGTAGATGAGAAACGGAGTACTCTGCGGTCCGCCCATTCCACCGTGCGACCCGACCTGCTCCTCGAACGCCGCGACCTCGTCGGTCTCGGGCCAGTACGCGCCACCGACCATGATGTCGGCAACGTTGTCGAAGGTGTCGGTGCGTCGCACCTTTGCCAGCGCGTCAGGGCCCATCACCGCGAGCGGGTTCTCGCCGGTGACCTCGCCGGTCGTCACGTCGACCTGGCCGTGGGGTCCGAAAACCACGGACCCGCCCGGGGCGGCAACGAGCAGGAAGCCGACCCCGGGATGCTCGCGCAGCCCGGTGAGCAGCCCGGGATGGGCAGCCTCGATGGCATTTACATCGGCGCGGCCGGGCAGGTGCGGGAAGTAGACCAGACCGAGATTGCCGGAGCCGAGCACGATCGGCTCGCCTGCAGAGGCGTGGGCCTCCTCGCCGGCAGTCGGCGAGTGCACGCTCGCTGCGGCGTAGCCGCGCCCCTCAGCCCCGGGCTGGTGGGAGACGCCGGATTCGCGCTCGTACCAGTGGCGCTTCACCGCCGCCGGTTCGCGCTGTGTGGCGAGCCGGATAACCAACTGCCCCAAAGTTTCCCCGTACCGTTGCAGGAAGGTCGCACCCTGACTCTGCCCGTGATCGGACAACACGACGACGCGGTAGGGCCGATCGGCCTGCTCCACCACGGCGAGCACCATCTCGACGACGTCGTCGAGTTTGGTCAGCACCGCAAGGGTCTCCGGCCGGGAAATGCCCGAGTGATGCGACACCTCGTCATAGCCGATCAGGTCGACGTAGACCACACTGCGTCCCTTGATCAGATCGCCGACCACCGCGGCGACGGCGACGTCGGTGGCGAGCACGGTCGCGAACGCCCGCACGAACGGATAGACCCCGCCCCGTGGCACCCGCGGCTGGATGTCCTTTCGCTTCTGCCGCAGTGACTGGCGTAGTTCCCGTTGCAGTTCCGCGAACATCCGGATGAACGTGCGCAGCGCGCTCGCCGGGTCGGCGAAATAGTCGCTGTAGCCGGCACCGCCGCCGAGGCGGGCGCCGCGCATGCGACTGACGACGAGCACGTTGTCGTGCGCGCCGCCGGTGAACAGGTTGCCGCGGCTCGCACCGTCGTGCGCCAGCAGGCCGGGAATGTCCGTTCGTTCGAGTTCGCGCTGCTCGTTGTCGGCCGGGTTGCTGAACACCGAAATACGCTCGGTCGTCTTGTCGTACCAGCGAAACGCCGGCACGTTGTGGTTGGAACCGTGCAGCACGCCCAGCTGGGTCGCACCCGTCTGGCTGCTCCAGTCGGTGTGCCACGGCACCAGCCGGTGGGTCTCGCGCACCAACTTCGCCAGCCCGGGCGTCACGCCGTCGGCGATCGCACGACGCAGCACGTCGTAACCGAGGCCGTCGATCTGGATACACAAAAGCCCCGGGGTCGCGTCCACGAGGGCGGCGTTGCGACGCAACCGGAACCGCTGTCGGCGCACCTGCATCAGTCGGTACGCGGTATCGGAGCGGGACGCGATCGCGCCCGACACCACGGAGGTGAACAGCGAGAGCAGCGCCGCGAGGACGAATGCATCGCTCAGCTGGTCCACCGACGCGACCGGTACCAGGTACAGCGTCAACAGCATGATCAGTCCGCCGGCGAGGAATACCCCGACGAACAGCAGCACCGGGCCGATCCACGACATGAACCGCATGATCACCGGCCACAGCGCGGCGTTGAGCAGGCCGAACACCAACGCGAGCACCAGCGCGGCCGGGAGTGCCGGTAGCGGAGCGAAGCTCGACCGGTCCAGGGCGATGCCGCCGAGGATGCGGTCGAGCACGATGAGCGCGAGCGCCGACGACCCCCAGAGCACGAAGAACTCGACGAGCACCCGCACCACGCCGCCCACCGTGCGCATCGCACCGCCTTTCGTCATCTGGAATCGTAAGGGTGTGAGCGCAACGCCGTGGCCGGATGCCGCCGCAGCCGGTGTGCGCTGGCTCGGACATGCCAGCGCGCTGATCGTGGACCGCGGGACGGTCGTCCTGACCGATCCGGTGCTGACCGACCGCGTCGCGCACCTACGCCGCCGACGAGGCCCCGCGCCGACCGGACCGCACGTGCGTAACCCGGACGCCGTCCTGCTCTCGCACCTGCACGCCGACCATGCCCATCTGCCGTCGCTGCGGCTGCTCGATCCGGACGTCCCGATCGTGGCCCCGTGGCGGGCGGTCGACGGCCTGCCCGCGCTGCGCCAGTTCGCCGACCGCCTGGTGCTGCTGCGGCCCGGCGACGAGACGAGGATCGGCAAGGTCACCGTGCGCGCCGTGCCCGCCCGACACGACGGACGGCGCTCGCGGCGCGGCCCGGAGCTCGCGCCCGCGATCGGGTACGTCGTCGAGGGGGACCGGCGGTCCTATTTTGCCGGTGACACCGACCTGTACCCGGATCTCGCCGACCACGTCGGCCCCGTGGACCTCGCGCTGCTACCCGTCGGGGGCTGGGGTCCGACACTCGGCAAGGGTCACCTCGACCCGTCTCGGGCCGCGGTCGTCGCGCGTCTGGTGGAGGCGGGACTGGCGGTGCCGATCCACTACGGCACACTGTGGCCGGTCGGCCTCGACGCCGTGCGCCCCCGGTTGTTCTTCGGTCCGGGCGCCGAGTTCGTCCACCACGCCGAGCAGGCGGGTGTCGTTGCGGTGGAGTTGCATCCGGGTGACGAACTCGGCGTGTGAACTCGGTTGCCCTGAAACCCTGCCGATCGACGGGTCTTTGCGCTCCGGAGTACAAAGACGGCCAATGTGCTCTGGTCGGCTCCGCGATCGGCGGAAACTGGAGGGTGGTGATCCGGCGGTCTCGACCTGGGATCCGAACGGATCAGAGCGCAGCCGACGACGAGAAACGGGCGGTGACGGTGGCCGAGGACGGTGTGCGAAGTTTCTCCCGACGTGCGCGGGTGCGTGTGCTGGTGCCGGCGGTGCTGCGCCCGGTGTGCGCCACGGTGGTGCTGGTGAGCGCATATTTCCTGCTGCCCTTCACCACGGTGGACAACCTGCGCACCGTGTCCCTGGTGATCGGTGGTCTCGCTGTGGTCTGCGCGGTGTACGTCTGGCAGATCCGCAGGGTGCTGCGGGCCGAGTACCCGGTCGCGCAGGCCGTGGAGGCGTTGGCCGTCACCGTGGGGGTCTACCTCGTCGCCTACGCGACGACGTACTTTCTGCTCTCGTACTCGGGGCCGGACAACTTCGACGAAGCCCTGACCCGCCTCGACGCTCTCTATTTCACCTTGACGGTGTTCGCCACGGTCGGGTTCGGTGACATCGTGGCCACCACGGAGGCCGCTCGGGCGGTGGTGTCGGCACAGATCATCGGCAATCTGATCCTGATCTCGTTGGGCATCCGTGTGCTGACAGCCTCGGTTCGCTGGCGGCGGAACCCGGGATCGCCCGTGACTCGTCGGCGCAGTGACAACGGAACGCGAGCCGGCACTCTACGGGTTGCGACCTAGAGCCGCTCCTCGTAGCCCGGCTTCCATGTCGCGACAGCCCAGATCACGAACACGTCCAGCACGATCATCACGACCGACCACCACGGGTAGTGGGGCAGCCACAGGAAATTGGCGAGGAGGGAGAGAGCACAGATCACCATGGCGCCGACACGGGCCCATGTCGCCCCGGTGAACAACATGACACCGACGGCCGCAACGATCACACCGAGCACCAGGTGAATCCAGCCCCACGCGGTCGTGTCGAACTGGTAAATGTACTCGGGGCCGGCGACGACGAGGTCGTCCTTCATGAGCGCCGAGACGCCCGAGAGCACATGGAGAATTCCGATAGTGAGCAAAACTATCGCAGCCACCATGGACGTCGCGGCCGCGACCCCCTGCTTGACCAACGACTCGTCGGACATCGCGATCCCCCTTCCCGGACATACATTGGCCTGCAAATATTTTCCGTCGCCGCGTAGAGCGAGGTCAATATGCATACGTCCGGGCATCTTCCAGACAAAGGGTGAACCGACGGGGGATACTTACTTACGCCAGTTCATTTCGTACGGTGACGAAAGAGGAACGGTCATGTCCGATGAATCGCTGGTCAAGCAAGGTGTGGCAAAGGGAACGTCGATGGGCGGGGCGGTTCTTCTCGTCACCGTCGGCGTGCTCGAGTTCTTCCAGGGGATCTCCGCGATAGCCAAGGACGACGTGATCGTCGTCGGCATCGAGTACACCTACCAATTCGACGTCACTACCTGGGGATGGATTCATCTCGTGCTCGGCGTGATCGTTGCGGCCGTCGGTGTGGCACTGTTCACCGGGGCCACCTGGGCACGTGTCGGCGCGATGGTGCTGTGCGCCTTGTCGATCTTCGTCAACTTCCTGTGGCTGCCCTACTACCCCGTGTGGGCAATCACGATCATCGCGCTGAACGCCGTCGTGATCTGGGCGGTCGCCACCTGGAACCCCGAAGTGATCTGATCCGCAATGGAAGACGGCACGAGCACCGGCCCACTCGACAAGGACGAACGCACCGAACTCCTCCGGTTGCGCGACGAGGTGGCGACGCTGCGCGGACAGGCCGCGGGCGCCGCCGCCGGTGTTCCCACAGAACCGGTCGCCCGCCCACCCCGGAACGGATTGCGCTGGACGGCCGTCACGATTCTGCTGGTCCTGGTCGCCGTTCTCGCACTCGCGTCGGTCACCGCACGCTTCACGAGAAGTCAGATCCTCGACACCGACCGCTACGTGAGCACGGTCGCCCCCCTCGGTGCGAATCCGGCCCTCCAGGCGGACATCACGAACCAGATCACCGACGAGATCTTCACCCGAGTCGACGTCGAGGGGCTCACCAAGGACGCACTCGAGGCACTGACCGACGTCTCGAATCTCGCAGCGAACGCTCCCCGGCTGGACGCGGCCGTGGTCGGCCTCGCACCGGTGATCACCAGCCAGGCAAAGAACTTCGTCCACGACACCGTCAGCTCGCTCGTGCAGTCCCAACAGTTCGAGGACCTCTGGATCCAGGCGAACCGTTCGGCGCACAACGCGCTGGTGGCGGTGATGACCGGGAACTACGGTCTCAGCTCGGTGGAGGTCGACCAGAGCGGCACCGTCAGCATCTCTCTGGGCACCGTCATCGACAATGTGAAGGCCGCGCTGACCGAGCGAGGCTTCGCGTTCGCCGACAAGATCCCCGCGGTCGACAAACAATTCGTGCTGTTCCAGTCCCCCGAACTGGTGAAGGCGCAGCGCGCAGTCAATGCTCTCGACAAGGCGTCGGCCATCCTGCCGTGGCTGGGAATCGCCTGCGCCGCCGCCGCGGTCGCCGTCGCCCCCAGTGGCCGACGGCTGCGCGCGCTCTCCCTCGCCGGCCTGTCCATCGCCCTGGGAATGCTCGTCCTCGCGATCGGGATTCTCGTCGGACGCGCCATCTACCTCGACAGCGTCCCACCCGACATCCTGTCGCCCGACGCGGCGGCAGCGGTCATCGACACCGTCCTGGTACCGCTGCGGACAAGTCTGCGTGCGGTCGCGGTCCTCGGTCTGGTGATCGCGATCGGCGCCTTCCTCATCGGCGGCTCGTCGTCCGCGACCGCCGTGCGTCGCGGCTATGGGCAGGCACTGGACTTCGCCCGCAAGTCCGGCGCCGGCCGACCGCCGAACGAAGTGGAACGGTGGGCGTACCAACTCCGAATTCCGCTGCGCTGCGCCATCATCGGCGTCGCAGCTCTGCTGCTGATGTTCTGGCGCTACCCCACCGGACTGGTCGTGTTGTGGATCGTGTTCATTGCCCTCCTCGTGCTCGCGGCACTCGAACTGCTCATCCGCCCGGCCCGCACAACCACCGCGGAGGACAGCGGGACGAAGGAGGACTCGGGATCTACGCCGGTGCCGTCGTCTTGAGCGCCCGGACCCGAAACGTTCTGCGATACGCCGACGGTGGGACGCCGAGCACGGCGCCCATGTGCTGACGCAGTGACACCGCCGTCCCGAATCCGACCTCACGGGCGATGACGTCGACGGACAGGTCGGTGGTCTCGAGGAGTTGCCGCGCGCGGTCGACCCGGTGAGTGATCAGCCAGCGGTTCGGGGTGGTGCCGACCTCTTCACCGAACCGCCGTGTGAACGTGCGGACGCTCATGTTCGAGTGCGCGGCCATTCGGCTCAGCGTCAGTGACTCACCCAGCCGATCCAGCGCCCAGTCCCGGGTGGCCGCGGTGGACTCGGCCGTGGTCTCCGGGATCGGCCGCTCGATGTACTGCGCCTGCCCGCCGTCGCGCCACGGTGGGACGACGCATCGGCGCGCCACCTGATTGGCGACGCCGGAGCCGTGGTCGCGGCGCACGATGTGGAGGCAGAGGTCGAGTCCGGCCGCGACGCCTGCCGACGTGAGGATGTGCCCCTCGTCGACGAACAGCACGTCGGGATCGACGCGGACCTGCGGATAGGTGCGCTGGAAATGTTCGGCGTTGCGCCAGTGTGTGGTGGCACGCAGTCCGTCGAGGAGCCCCGCGGCGGCGAGGATGTAGGAGCCGGTGCAGATGGAGACGTAGCGCGTGCCGGGCCGGACGAAGGAGAGAGCCGCCTCCAGGTTCGGGGGCAGATGCCCGTCGTCGTAGGCCGGGCCGAGTTCGTAGGACGCGGGGATCACCACCGTGTCCGCCTCGGCCAGCAATTCGGGCCCGTGATCGACGGACACCGAGAAATCGGCGTCCGAACGCACAGGCCGTCCGTCCGCCGTGCAGGTCTGCACGTCGTACAGCGGATTTCCGTCGGCGTCGTGCGCTCGGCCGAAGACCCTCGACGGAATGCCGAGTTCGAACGGGATCACACCGTCCAGGGCGAGCACGACCACCCGATGACGTTCAGCCCTGGCCAGATTCTTTCGCATGTTGTCATTCTGGCAGCTTTCCCCGGGCGGGGCACACCCACCAAACTTGCCTGGTGACTTCCGAGATCGCGCCGCCCGGCCCGCCCGCGCCGCTCACCGACACGCGCCCGCCGCGCCTCCACTACGCCTGGCTGGTCGCCGCCGTCGCGTTCCTCGCCCTCGTGGGGGCCGCCAGTTTCAGGGCGGCGCCCTCGATCCTGATCGACCCCCTGCACGAGAACTTCGGCTGGTCGCGGGCAAGCATTTCCGCCGCAGTGTCGATCAACCTGGTGCTGTACGGGCTGACCTCGCCGTTCGCGGCGGCGCTCATGGAACGCTTCGGCATGCGGCGGGTGGTGACCGCGGCGCTGGTCCTGGTGTCCGCCGGCAGCGGACTGACCGTCTTCATGACCGCCACCTGGCAACTCGTGCTGCTGTGGGGCGTGCTCGTGGGGCTGGGTACCGGGTCGATGGCGCTCGCCTTCGTGGCCACCGTCGTCGACCGCTGGTTCGTCGCCCGCCGCGGCCTCGTGACCGGCATCCTCACCGCGGGCAGCGCCGCCGGACAGCTGGTGTTCCTGCCGATTCTCGCAATGGTCGCCGAGCACTACAACTGGCAGACCGTGGCGCTGACGGTGTCGTTCGCGGCCCTCGCCGTCGTGCCGCTGGTCCTCGTATTCCTGCGCAACCGGCCGTCCGACGTCGGGACGGTGCCGTACGGCGCCGGACCCGACTACGTCGCGGCCCCACCCGCCCCGACCGGGCGCGGCGGCGCCGCGGGCCGGGCCGTGACGGTGCTGGTGTCGGCGGCGCGGACCCGGGTGTTCTGGCTGCTGGCCGGCACGTTCGCCATCTGCGGGGCGAGCACCAACGGACTCGTCGGAACCCACTTCGTCCCGGCCGCGCACGACCACGGCATGCCGGTGACGGCGGCGGCGAGCCTGCTGGCGGTGATCGGGATCTTCGACGTGATCGGCACCATCGCGTCGGGGTGGTTCACCGACCGGTTCGATTCACGCAAGCTCCTCGGCATCTACTACCTACTGCGCGGGATCTCGCTGATGCTGCTGCCGATCCTGTTCGCGAACACCGTGCACCCGCCGATGATCGCGTTCGTCATCTTCTACGGACTCGACTGGGTGGCGACCGTACCCCCGACGGTCGCACTGTGCCGCAGACACTTCGGCGGCGACGCACCCATCGTGTTCGGCTGGGTGCTGGCGTCGCACCAGATCGGCGCCGGCATCGTGGCGTTCCTCGCGGGACTGGTGCGCGACCAGTTCGGCGGCTACGACTCCGCGTTCTACGTCGCGGGCGGACTGTGCGCGATCGCCGCCGTCATGTCTCTGGCCATCGCCGCGAGACCCCGCACAATGGCGGCCGAGCACGGTTGACCTGCCCCGAAACCACTCCCCCGAGCGGTCCCGGTTCCTAAGATCGATACATGGCAGCTCAGCGCGCATCGGACGAGGTCATTGACCGCTCCAAAATCGAGAATCGGGCTCCGTCGGTAGCCGCATTGTTCGTGGATCGGGTGGCCCACTCACCCAACCGCGAAGCGTTCCGACACGTCGACGCGGCGGACCCGAAGAAGTGGTCCAGCGTCACCTGGTCCGAGGCGGGCGACCGTGTGCGCAACCTCGCGGCCGGACTCATCGTCCTCGGCGTGCAGGCCGAGCAGCGGGTGGCGCTGGCTTCCGCCACCCGCTACGAGTGGGTGCTCGCCGACCTGGCCGTCATGTGCGCCGGCGCGGCCACCACCACGGTGTATCCCACCACCACCGCAGGCGACGTCGCCTACATCGTCGCCAACTCCGGCAGCTGCATCGTTTTCGCCGAGGACCACGCGCAGCTCGCCAAACTGCGCGAGGAGCGCAGCGAACTCGGTGCCGTCGAGAAGGTCGTCCTGATCGACGGCGACCCCGGAGACGACGACTGGGTGATCACGTTCGACCAGTTACACGACCTCGGCGAAGAACTGCTCGCCGAGACACCCGACGCCGTGCACGACCGGATCGAGGCGATCGGCCCCGACGACCTCGCCACCCTGATCTACACGTCCGGCACCACCGGCAGGCCGAAAGGTGTGCGGCTGTCGCACTCCGCATGGACGTACGTGGCGGCCGCCATCGACGCCACCGGCATCCTCGACGCCGACGACCTGCAATACCTCTGGCTCCCGCTGTCCCACGTGTTCGGGAAGGTCTTGCTCACCCTGCCCCTGCAGATCGGCTTCGCGACGGCGGTCGACGGGCGCGTCGACAAGATCGTCGAGAACCTCGCGGTGGTCAAACCGACGTTCATGGGCGCGGCACCCCGCATCTTCGAGAAGGCGCACGCGCGGATCGTCTCCACGGTGCGCGAGGAAGGTGGGGTGAAGGAGAAGATCTTCGACTGGGCCATCGGCGTCGGGCTGAGGGTGTCGAAGGCCAAGCAGGCGGGCAAGAGTCCGTCGCTACTCGACTCGGTCCAGCACGCCGTCGCGGATCGGCTGGTGTACAGCACGATTCGCGAACGGTTCGGTGGACGCCTGAAGTTCTTCATCTCCGGTTCCGCAGCACTCAATCGTGATGTCGCGCAATGGTTCGACGCCGTCGGCATCGTCGTCCTCGAAGGGTACGGACTGTCCGAGACCAGTGCCGCATCGTTCGTCAACCGCCCGTCGGCCTACCGGTTCGGTACCGTCGGCTGGGCCATCCCGGGCACCGAGACCAGGATCGGCGACGACGGCGAAATCCTCATCAAGGGTCCCGGCGTCATGAGCGGATACCACGAGAACCCCGAAGCCACGGCCGAAGCGCTCACCGATGACGGCTGGTTCCGCACCGGCGACATCGGCGAAATGGACGAGGACGGCTACCTACGGATCACCGACCGCAAGAAGGACATGTTCAAGACGTCCAACGGCAAATACGTCGCACCCTCCGCCGTGGCGGCCACGTTCAAGGGCATCTGCCCCTACGTCGGTGAACTCATCGTCGACGGCGAAGGGAAGTCGTACTGCGTCGCCCTGATCTCCCTCGACGCGGAATCGATCGGCGAATGGGCAGAGAATCACGGGCTGGGCGGCAAATCGTTCGCCGAGATCGCGAACGCCCAGGAAACCCGCAACCTGATCGGCGGTTACGTCGAGGAACTCAACGCCGGACTGAACCGGTGGGAGCAGATCAAGAAGTTCCGCATCCTCGACCGGGAACTCACCGTCGAGAACGGCGAGATCACACCGAGCATGAAGCTCAAGCGCAAGGTCGTGATGACCAATTTCTCCGACGAACTCGAAGATCTCTACAACTGAGTTGACCCTCACGCGACGTAAGGCTGCACGGTAGAGGACGTGAGCGAGAAACACACGGTCGGCGTGGTCGCCAGGCTGGTCGGAGTGAGCGTGCGCACTCTGCACCACTACGACGAGATCGGTCTGGTCGCACCGTCCGACCGCACAACCGGTGGGTACCGCAGCTATTCGGACGCCGACGTGGAACGTCTGCACCGCGTGCTGACGTACCGCGAACTGGGCTTCCCCCTCGAGGAGATCGCAGCCCTCCTCGACGACCCGGACGTCGATGCCCTCGCGCATCTACGGCGACAGCACGCGTTGCTGAGCGAACGGATCGATCGCTTACACGATATGGCTGCTGCCGTGGAGAAGATGATGGAGGCGAAAAGCATGGGCATTCAGCTCACCCCCGAAGAGCAGAACGAAATCTTCGGCGACAACTGGCCGGGCGAGGAGTACGCCGCCGAGGCCGAAGAGCGCTGGGGCGACACCGACGCGTGGAAGCAGTCCCAGCAGCGGTCCGCGAAGATGAGCAAGGAAGACTGGAAGCGAATCAAGGCCGAGGGAGACGCATTCGAGGCGTCGCTCGCGCAAGCGATGGCCGACGGTGTCGAACCCGGGTCCGATCGGGCCAACGCACTCGCCGAGGAACACCGCGCCGGCATCGAACGGTTCTACGACTGCGATCACGCAATGCAGGTGAACCTCGCCGAGATGTACCTCGCCGACGACCGCTTTCGCCGGCACTACGACGACGTCGCCCCCGGTCTGGCGCAGTACGTCCGGGACGTCATCGTCGCGAATGCGGAGCAGCAGTAGCGGGAACTGAGCGAACTCGACCACGCACCGTCGTCGAGTTCGCTCCGTTTGTCAGCACTATCCTGAAACCATGTCCGATGCGCAGCGTCCCAGCCCCAGTCAGTACGTCGGGTATCTCTTCGGTCGCACGCTGCCCGATTCGATGCAGGACTGGGTCCGCAACGACCTCGTCGGGCCGGGAGCCTCGGTGCGGTACGTCCTCCGTTTCATGCTTCCCGTCGTCGCGGTGCTGGCGTTGTTCCTCCTCATCCCTGGTCCGATCTGGATTCCGCTGGCGATGATGGCCCTCCTGCTGCTCCCGCTGCTCTACTTTGCGGTCGCGCTGATGAACATCTACCGTCGCCACCGTCTGCTCAGTCACGGCCTCGATCCGGACCTCCTGGGCGCGAAGGCGCAGCGTCGCGCCGACCGCACGCGCGAGGACTACGAGCGCCGCCACGGCCGCACCGAGGACCAGTAGCAGCAGCGTGATGCATCACACTCTCGCTTCGAGGGTGACGCAGCGCACGTGAACGATCGATAAGTAATGCGTTAAAGTGGCGGCGTCCGAGTGGGTAATCCCACGAACCGCGTACCCCACAGGGTGCAGCGCTGGTTCCGACAGCCTCGACGGGAAGAGCAGTCATAGATGACAGTCACAGATTCGGCGGTCACGCCCGATATTCACACGACGGCGGGAAAGCTCGCCGACCTGCGTAATCGTCAGGCCGAAGCGCAGCACCCCAGCGGTGACGCCGCGGTCGAGAAGGTCCACGCCAAGGGCAAGCTCACCGCCCGCG
>NZ_JAAXPA010000038.1 GCF_012396235.1 Rhodococcus opacus
CCTGCCTGAACTCGCCCGACCTCGTCGAGGGCATCCGGGCGCAGGTCGTGGACAAGGACCGCAACCCGCAGTGGTCGCCCGCCACCATCGAGGAGGTCGACCCGGCGCAGGTCGACGCGTTCTTCGCCCCACTCGGCGACCTCGAACTCGGCCTGACGGCCCCGCAGCCGCAGCATTGACCACCAGCTACACGCGTCCAGGAGGGACTGCTATGAGCACTACCGTCGGATTTCTGGGACTCGGCCACATGGGTGGTCCCATGGCGGCCAACCTCGTCAAGGCGGGGCACACGGTGGTCGGTTTCGACCTCGCGCCCGCCGCTCTCGAACAGGCAGTGAAAGACGGTGTCACCGTCGCCGATTCGGCCGTGGAGGCGGTGCGTGAGGTGGACGTCGTGATCACGATGCTGCCGAGCGGAAAGCACGTTCTCGGGCTCTACGCGGAGATCCTGCCCGCCGCGAAGCCGGGCACCTTGTTCATCGATTCGTCCACCATCGACGTCGCGGACGCCCGGGCGGCGCATGACGAGGCCGTCGAGGCGGGCCACCGTTCGGTGGACGCACCCGTTTCCGGTGGCGTCGTCGGCGCCACCGCGGGAACGCTCGCGTTCATGGTCGGCGGCACGGCGGACGACTTCGAGTCTGCGAAGCCGCTGCTCGACGTGATGGGCAAGAAGGTCGTTCACTGCGGAGACCCGGGCAACGGTCAGGCCGCGAAGATCTGCAACAACATGATTCTGGGCGTGTCGATGATCGCCATCAGCGAGGCGTTCGTCCTCGGCGAGAAGCTGGGTCTGAGCCACCAGGCCCTGTTCGACGTCGCGTCCAACGCGTCCGGCCAGTGCTGGGCGCTCACCACCAACTGTCCTGTGCCCGGACCGGTTCCGACGAGCCCGGCCAACAACGACTACCAGCCGGGCTTCGCGGCCGCGCTGATGGACAAGGATCTCGGTCTCGCCGCGAACGCGCTGAAGACCAACGGCGTCGAGGCCGACCTCGGGCTGCGTGCCGCCGAGCTGTACAGCCGGTTCCACGCCGCCGGTGGTGGTGGTCAGGACTTCTCGGCCATCATCAACGACATCCGCGACCGTTCTACCAAGGGAGACCAGTGACCGACTTCGAGACCATCCTGCTCGACCGCAAGGGCCGGGTGGGGATCATCACCCTCAACCGTCCGAAGGCGCTCAACGCACTGAACTCCGAGCTGATGCGCGAGGTCGTGTCGGCGGTGGAGGAGTTGGAGAAGGATCCGGAGATCGGTGCCATTCTGATCACCGGTTCCGATCGGGCGTTCGCGGCGGGTGCCGACATCAAGGAGATGCAGCCCAAGTCGTACATGGACGTCTACCTGGACGACTTCTTCGCCGCATGGGACCGTCTCGCCGCGGCCCGCAAGCCGACGATCGCTGCCGTCGCCGGGTACGCACTCGGCGGCGGATGCGAACTGGCGATGCTCTGCGACATCCTGATCGCCGCCGACACCGCGAAGTTCGGTCAGCCGGAAATCAAGCTCGGTGTCATCCCCGGCATCGGCGGTTCGCAGCGGCTGACCCGCGCGGTGGGTAAGGCCAAGGCCATGGAACTGTGCCTGACCGGCCGGAACATGGACGCCGAGGAGGCCGAACGCGCCGGGCTGGTGTCGCGGATCGTGCCCGCCGCGGATCTGCTCGACGAGGCGCTGCAGACGGCGACCACCATCGCCGAGATGTCGCTTCCGGTCGCGATGATGGCGAAGGAAGCCGTCAACCGCTCGTTCGAGACCACCCTCACCGAGGGCGTCCGATTCGAGCGTCGGGTGTTCCATTCGACGTTCGCCACCGAGGATCAGAAGGAAGGCATGGCAGCGTTCGTCGAGAAGCGTTCGCCCGTGTTCAAACACCGCTAGAAACCCTGAAAACGACTGTCGCCCCGCACCGGGATCCGGTGCGGGGCGACAGTCGTCTCACCACTTGGTGGGGGCGTCTCCGGTGTCGAAATCGCCTGCCTCGCGGCGCAGTTCGGCGAGGATCGTGACCAGTTGTTCCAGCTTGTCGCCGGACACCCCGGGACTCGAGAACACCTGGGCGTTGAGTCGCTCGGTGGACTCGACGGCCAGTTTCCTTCCCGCGTCGGTGATTTCGATCAGGGTCGCGCGGCGATCGCTCGGATGCGGGACACGTCGCACAAGATTCGCCGTCTCGAGCCGGTCGACGGCGTTCGTCACGCTGGTCGGGTGAACCTGAAGGCGCGCGCTGGCCTTCGCCATCGGGAGCGCGCCGGTGCGCGTGAACGTCAGCAGTGTCAGCAATTCGTACCGGGCGAACGTGAGCCCCGACGGCTTGAGCACCTCTTCCACCCGGGCCATCATGATCTGCTGTGCCCGCATCACCGAGGTCACCGCGGCCATGCCGTCGGCGACATCACCCCAGCCGTGCTTCGTCCACTGCCGGTGGGCCTCTTCGATGGGGTCGAGATGAAGTGGTGACGGTGGTGGCATGCGTCGATCATCCCATGGCGGGTGATGGGCCGCGAAAGTCTGCCGAACGTGTCGTCAGTGCGCTTCCGCCTTCGCGGCAGCCGCCAATGCCACCAACCCGAGTCCCGCGCACGCCGTCATCGTGACCGCGAGAGCGACGCCGGTGTTGCCGAGCACGCCGACCAGGGGAGCGATCAGCGCGCCGACACCGAACTGCAGGGCGCCGAGCAGCGCGGCAGCGGTACCGGCCGCCTCGCCGTGGCGGCCGAGAGCCAGCGCGGGGGCGTTGGGCAGGACGAAGCCGACGCCGGCGAGGAGGAACCACAGTGGAACGACGAACCCGACGAGCCCGCCGAACTCGAAGTGGGCGGTGGTGACCAGCGCCAGCCCGGCCACCGTCGCGAAGGCGAGGGCCGACACCGTGATCTGCAGCGGTGACCACCGTGCGAGGGCGCGGACGTTGAGTTGCGAGGCGCCGATCAGAGCGATCGCGCCGGAGCTGAACAGCAGCGCGAACTGCTGCTCGTCCAGGCCGTACTGGTCCTGGAACACGAACGACGCACCGGAGACGTACGAGAACAACGATCCCATCGCCACACTCGACACGAGTGCGAGCACCATGAACGCGCGGTCGCCCAGCAGGCTCTTGTAGGTGCCCAGCACGGCGCGCAGACTGCTCTTGCGCCGCCGCTCCGGCGGCAGCGTCTCCGTCAGACCCCACACCCCGATCAACGCCGTCAGGGTGCCGATCACGGCGAGGACGACGAAGATCCCGCGCCAGTCGACGGCGATGAGGAGCGCCCCGCCGATACTCGGGGCGAGAACGGGTGCGACGCCGAGCACGAGCATCAGCCGCGACATCACGACGGCCACGGTGTTCCCCGAGAACAGGTCGCGGACGACGGCGAGCGCGACCACCGCTGCGGCGGCGGCCCCGATGCCCTGGAAGACGCGGAGCACACCCAGCACGGCGACGGTCGGCGCGAAGACAGCGAGGACGGACGCGACCACGTGGACACCGATACCGGCGATGAGGGGACGCCTGCGCCCGAGGCTGTCCGCGAGCGGTCCGACGATCAACTGCCCCAGCGCGAGGCCGAGCAGAGTGCCGGTGATGGTCAGCTGGACCGCGGACGACGATGCGCCGAGGTCGGTTCCGATGTCCGGAAGCGCAGGCAGGTACATGTCGATGGTGAAGGGGCCGAGGGCCACCATCGCGCCGAGTACCAGGATCACCCGAAGGCTGGGACGGGTGGTTGTCCGGTCGGCGGTCGGGGCGGCGCGTTCTTCGGTATCGGTCACGAAGCAACACAGCAACGAGGGCACGTGGTTTGTTCCCGCCCCGGCATGTCGGTTTCAGAATCACCGTGAGCGCAACCCTCGCGCCCGGGGCACCGGCCGGGCACAGTAATCATCGATGCGGGTGTGACTGAGTGGTTGAGGTACCGGCCTGCAAAGCCGTTCACACGGGTTCGAATCCCGTCACTCGCTCGGGTGAGAACCGGCAGGTGATGCACCTGCCGGTTCTCTTTCGCGTGGTCACACGTCTTCGAGGCGAATGCCCTTGGTCTCCTTCATGAACAGGCACGCGACGCCGGTGAGGACAGCCAGCACCATGATGTAGACGCCGAACACCCAGCCGAGGTCGAGTCCGAGGAGAAGCTGGTTCAGGTACGGGGCGGTGCCACCGAACACCGCGACGGAGAACGAGTACGCGAATCCGATCGCCTGGGTGCGTAGTCGCGTCGGGAAGCTCTCCGACAGCGTGGAGGACAGAATCGACGCGGGGACCGCGACGATCAGCAGGGCGGCGGTGGTGGCGACGAGCAGGGTCCACCCGTCGGACGTGATCATCATCGTCAGCGGTAACTGCAGGGCGAACATCAGAACCGCGAAGGCGCCCAGCATGGGCCGCCGGCCGATCTTGTCGGAGAGCAACCCGAGGAACGGCAGCGAGACCAGTGCGATCAGCTGAGCGATCACCAGCATCCAGTACGCGGTGTCGGGATTCATGCCCTGCTGCGTGATCGCGTACGTGGAGATGTACGACGTCCAGGTGTAGTGCGCGGCCGTGATGCCCGAGGTCATCCCGATCATCAGGAGGATCGCCCGGACGACGGCGCGGCGGGGGATGCTCGGCAGATCGTCGTTGTTCTGCGCTGCGTCGAAGACGTCGCTCTCTTCCATGCTGCGGCGCAGATACAGGGCGAACAGTGCCAGAAGCGCGCCGATGAGGAACGGGATACGCCAACCCCATTGACCGACCGCGGTGTCGGACAGGGAGGAGGTGACGACGCCGCCGACCGTGTAGGCCAGCACCGAACCGCCGAAGATCGCGATGAACGCGACGCTGCCCCACATGCCGCGCCGGTGCGGAGGCGCGATCTCGCCGACGTAGGAGTACGCGGTCGCGGACTCGCCGCCGTGCGCGAAGCCCTGCATGACGCGCGCCGCGAGCAGGATCAGGGAGGCCCACGCGCCGATGGTCGAGTAGGTGGGCATCACTCCGATGATCAGGCTGCCCGTGGCCATCATCAGCATGGTCGTGACGAGGACGAATTTGCGTCCGCGTTTGTCGGCGATCCGGCCGAAGATGATCCCGCCGAGCGGGCGCATCAGGAAGCCGACCGCGAAGACGGCGAGCGTGGACAGCAGGGCGGAGACCGGGTCCGAGTTGCTGAACATCGCCGCCGCGATGAACGGGGCGAACACCGCGTAGGCGCTCCACTCGTACCACTCGAGGACGTTGCCGACGGAGCTGGCGAGGAGCGATTTCTTGCGGGAGGCGAGGGTGGGGCCGGAATGGGTGTCAGGCTGCGCCTGGCGAGTGAGGTCGACGTTCACGTGCAGTCACTTTCGTCGGGGTCGCGGAGTCGAAAGGTCGGAGAGGTCGGGTCGTCAGCGCAGGTCGCTGCGACGGATCTTGCCCGTCTGGGTCTTCGGGAGGTCGGTGATGATGTGCACCAGCCGGGGCCGCTTGTACGCGGCGAGACGGTCGCGGGCGAACGCGACGAGTTCGTCCTCGGTGGCGGTCGCGCCCGTGCGGAGCGAGACGTAGGCCACCACCGATTCGCCCTGGTAGTCGTCGGGCTGACCGACGACGGCGGCCTCGTGCACGGCCGGGTGTTCGTAGAGGGTGTCCTCGACCTCACGGGGCCACACCTTGTAGCCGGAGACGTTGATCTGATCTTTGAGCCGGTCGACGAGGTACACCCACCCCGCGTCGTCGATGATCGCGACGTCCCCGGTGCGCAGCCGTCCGCCGGGCAGTGTGTCGCGGGAGGCGTCCGGGTTGCGCCAGTAGCCCGAAACAACCTGCGGTCCCGCGATTTCCAGCTCGCCCGCGGTGTGGGGCGGAACGGGGTCGCCATTCGGGTCGACGGCCCGGATGTCCACCCGGGGCAGCGGGAGACCGATGGACAGTGAGCCACTCGACGGGTCGACCGGCGCCCGCAGGCCGGGCGGCACCGCGATCACTCCGGCCGTGGTCTCGGTCATCCCGTACGCGTTGTGGATGTACTTGCCGAATCCGGCTTCGAACTTCTCCACTGTCGCTGGCGGGATGGGCGCGCCGCCCGAGTAGAGGGTCTTGACCGAGGCGAAGTGGTCCGCGCTCACACCCGGCACCTCGGAGAGTGCGTTGAACACGGTGATCGAGCCGATCGTGTAGGTCACCCGGTGTTCCACGAACGTCTCCAGTGCGACGGCCGCGTTGAACCTGTTCGCGAAGACGAGCACACAGTCCCGGACGAGGGCCACGCCGGCATTGAGCACGGCACCGGTGATGTGGAACAGGGGCGCGACAGCGAACACGACGTCCCCGTCGACGACGCCGGCGCAGTCACCGAAGTCGAGTGCGGTGGCCAGCACGTTCGCGTGGGAGTTGAGCGCGCCCTTCGGCGGGCCGGTGGTCCCGGAGGTGTAGGTGAGCAGCGCAAGATCGTCGCCGTCGAGTTCGATCAGGGGAGGCCGCCTGCCGCGAAAGCGTGCGAGGAGTGCGACGAGGTCGCCGTCGGCTGCCGGCGTGGCGCGCGTGGTGGACTCGAACACCCGCGGATCGTTGCGGGTCTGGAAATCGAGGGCACTGGTGCTGATCGAGAATCGCACGCTGCTGCCGCGCAGGGTCTCGGCCGTGGCCGCGGCGCTCACGTCTTCGCAGATGATGCCGATCGGTTCGGCATCGTCGACGAGGCGGCGGAGTTCGTTTCCGCGGTACATCGGATTGAGCACCAGCGCCGCTGCGCCGACCTTCCACAGTGCCAGCAGGGCGAGGGCGTACTGCGGCACATTCTGCAGGTAGATGCCCACCCGGTCGCCGCGCCCCACACCCCACTCGTCCAGCGCGACGGCGAGGGCATCCGACAGGTCGTCGACCTCGCGCGCGGTGAGGGTGCCATCGAAATAGGCCACGGCGGGGTGATCGGGATGGGCCTTCACGCGCGACCGCCACGCGTCGAGAGTGGTCGCCACGGGTGGCTCCTGGATTCCGTCGTTGGTGAACGTCGACGACACCGCTGTCCCCTTTCTCCGGCTCCGGTCCGAACGGGATGTCCGAATTCGAGCGGCCGACCGATCACTCGCTCGGTCGGTGTGGGCAAGTGTTGTGTGTCACACCCGGGTGTGTCAAGTCGGTGCCCGTGGGACTGCTGATTCCGTCACGGCTGCAGCGACGGTTGCGGCTCATATTTCCGTCTGGCAATATGAGGGCATGAGCGCCTACGCCGCCCTGGCCGAGCCGCACCGCAGACAGATCCTCGACTTGCTGCGTGATGGTGAGCGGCCCGCCGGAGAGCTGGTGGAGCACATCGCGCTCAGTCAGCCCGGCGTGTCCAAGCACCTCAAGGTGCTGCGCGAGGCCGGGCTCGTCGTGGTGCGCGTGGACGGCAAGCAGCGTCTGTACGCGCTGCGGCCAGAACCCCTCGCCGAGGTCGACCAGTGGCTGGAGCCGTACCGCGCGTTCTGGTCGAGGCGCCTCGACGCCCTCGAACTACACCTGGAGGAGAACCCATGACCGACGGAACCCTGGAGACGATCGATGGTCGCCCGGCACTGCGCTTCGAGCGCACGCTCGCCCACTCGATCGAGCGCGTGTGGCGGGCGGTCAGCGTGCCGGCAGAACTCGAGCGCTGGTTTCCCGCAGCCGCCGAGTGGACACCGGCGACGGGGGAGACCTTCGAGGCCTACGGCGCGACCGGCGAGGTGACCGAGGTCGATGCACCCCATCGGCTGGCGTGGACCTTCGGCGGCGAGAAGTACAGCTTCGATCTGACCGCTGAGGGAGACGGCTGCCGGTTGATCTTCATCCATGTCTTCGGTGACCGAGCGATCGCAGCGCAGACTGCGGCCGGCTGGGAGACCTACCTGTCGCGGCTCGAGCCGCATCTCGCAGGCGGGTACCTCTCCGAGGCGGAGGCGCACGGCTCGTGGGATCAGTGGGAGGAAGTTCACGAGCGCTACGCCGAGCGCTTCGGCGTCGACCCGACGCCGGGACGGCAATTCCTGGCGGCTCAGCGGGCCGGTCAATGACATCCGGTAGACCCTAGGGTCACCCGAAACATTCCGAATTCCTAGCTCGCGACGCGGTGGTGGAGGAAGGCGAAGCCGCTGCCGAAACGGCGCTCGTCCAGCAGTTCCAGCCTGCACCGGACGCGCTCCGGGAGAGAGACCGGGTGCCGCCTCCCACGACGACGGGTGCGACGAACACCTGGCATGCGTCGACCAACCCGGCCGCGAAGGCGTGGGAGGCGAGTCCCGGGCCCCCGATGCGGATGTTCCGTGCCGCGCTCGCCTTCAGTTGCCGGACGGCGTCGGGGTCGAATTCCCGCTCGATGCGGGTCCTGGCGCTGGACGCCGCCTCCAGTGTCGTGGAGTAGACGACCTTGGTGGCTGCTCGCCAGATTTCCGCGAAGTCCTGCACACAGACAGGCTCTCTCGCGAGGTCGGGTACGGATTCCCAATACGTCATCGTCTCGTACATCCGGCGCCCGTAGAGGTAGGTGCCGATCGGACGTTCGAGGTCGTTGACGAAGCTGTGGACCTCCTCGTCGGGTGCGGCCCAGTCGAAATTGCCGTCCTCGTCGGCGATGTAGCCGTCGAGCGACATGATCGTCGAGTAGATCAGCTCGCCCACCGCGAACCCCCTCGTGTCTGCTGGTCCGGATCAGCGTGTCACGTCGAGTGCATCGACATCGACGCCTGCCGCCGGAAGCAGGTGATAGAAAGCACGTTCGCAGAGATCGATCATGTCCGTGCGGTCCATGGTCGGCTCGTCGAGCCACGACAGCACGACCTCTTCCATGAACGCCTGCCAGCCCGAGATCGCAGCCTCGAGCGCGGGTGTCGTCGGCACCCCGAACTCCGCCAGCGACGCACCTATCCAGCGGGTGAAGGTGTGCCGCATGCCGCGGTAGATCTGCCGCATCCGCTCGTCACCGCTACCGGCCATCCGCATGACCGCCAGGTAGATGGTGGGGTGCTCGATCACCGCGTCCGCGAATGTTTCGACGCCGGCCCGGAGCTGCCCGGACACGGGGAGCGTCGCGTCGGGTGTCATCCGCCGTTGCAGTTCGGAGGCCGAGGCCTCGAGGACGGCGTTGCGAAAACCCTGCTTGTTCTTGAAGTAGTGGAACAGCAGGGGCGGGGAGACGCCCGCCTCGGCCGCCACCTGGTCCATCGACAGATCGTCGAACGGCACCGTCTCGAGAAGCCGGACGGCCACGTCGAGGATCTGCGCGCGCCGATCTTCGGGAGAGCGGGGTGCGGCGGCCACCCCTGCACTCTATTGACGAACCCTCGAGGCGTCCATTGACTTTTACTCAATGGCATACGTAACCTCGGGTAACACATACCGAGTGTGAGGAGCGCAACTATGTCGGATTTCGATGTCGTCGTCAATGGTGGGCTGTGGTTCGACGGAACCGGATCCGCGCCCCGGCGCCGCAATCTCGGCATCCGCGACGGCGTCGTCGTCCGCGCATCGATCCGTCCGCTGCCCGTCGGGCCCGACACCGAGATCATCGATGCGGGAGGCAAATGGGTGGTCCCCGGATTCGTCGACGTGCACACCCACTACGACGCCGAGGTGCTCGTCAGCCCCGGGCTGCCGGAGTCGGTGCGACACGGCGTGACCACCGTCGTCCTCGGAAACTGCTCCCTGTCCACCGTGTACTCGACGCCGCGTGAATGCGCCGACCTGTTCAGCCGGGTCGAGGCCGTACCACACGACTCCGTGCTCAGGATCCTGGACGAGAACAAGATCTGGCAGAGCCCGGCGGAGTACGTCGAGGCACTCGAATCGCTGCCGCTCGGCCCCAATATCGCCGGTTTCATCGGGCACTCCGACATCCGCACCCACGTGCTCGGCCTCGGCCGGGGCACCGACAAGCGGACCAAGCCGAGCACCCGCGAACTCGAGCGGATGGGCGCGATGCTCACCGAGGCCGTGGACGCGGGCTTCCTCGGCCTGTCCTCGATGACCAATGCGCTCGACAAGATCGACGGCGACGAATACCGTTCGCGCTCATTGCCGTCCACGTATGCGCGGTGGAAGGAGTTCCGCTTCCTCAACCGCATCCTGCGCGACCGCGGCAAGATCCTGCAGAGCGCGCCGACGATCAACCTGCACCCCAACATCGCGGGATTCTTCGCGGAGAGTTCGGGTCTGGGGCGACGCAAGCCCCTCAAGACGTCGCTGCTGTCCGCCGCGGACTCGAAGGCCTACCCGCCGATCGTGTACTTCATGCTCGCCGCGGCGCCGCTGCTCAACCGCTTCGCCAAGACCGACTTCAAGTGGCAGCACCTCCCGGTGCCGTTCACCGTCTACGCGGACGGCATCGACCTCGTGGTGTTCGAGGAGTTCGGTGCCGGCGCGGCGGCACTGCATCTCAAGGACCAGGTGGAACGAAACGCCCTGCTGCAGGACGAGTCCTACCGACGCCGGTTCCGCAAGGATTACGACAACAAGTTCAGCCCCCGCATCTGGCACCGCAATTTCTACGACGCGGTGATCGTCGGGTGCCCCGACGAGGCGCTGATCGGCAAGACGTTCGGCGCGGTGGGCGACCTGCGTGGCGTGCACCCGGTGGACGCATATCTCGATCTCGTCGTGAAGTACGGCACCGACCTGCGGTGGCGGACCACCATCGCCAACCATCGTCCCAAGTTCGCGAAGAAGCTCGCGGCCAGTTCCGGCGTGCAGATGGGATTCGGCGACGCGGGTGCGCACCTGCGCAACATGGCGTTCTACAACTATCCGATCCGGTTGCTGAAGAAGGTCAAGGACGCGCAATCCGACCGCACACCGTTCCTGTCCGTCGAGCGTGCCGTCCACCGGCTGACGGGCGAGCTGGCCGACTGGTACGGCATCGATGCCGGCCACCTGCGCGAAGGGGACCGCGCCGACCTCGTCGTCATCGATCCGGCGGGTCTCGACGCGACCGTGGACGGATTGTTCGAGGCCGAGGTCCCCGAGTACGGCGGTCTGCGCCGGATGGTGAACCGAAGCGACGCCGCGGCGGTCGCGACGGTGATCAACGGCAGGCTCGTCTATCGCGACGGGGAGTTCACCGGCGGGTTCGGCGTCACCAAGACGGGACGGTTCCTCCGCGCCGGTGCGTCGGCCGCAGACCACAGCGAGCGTGAGACGGCCGTCCGATGAGCGGCATGGAGCGGATCCGCACGTTCACCCGGGACGGGCTCGTGTTCGACGTTCGCGACGAGGGTCCGATCGACGGCACGCCGGTGGTGCTGTTGCACGGATTTCCGCAGGACTCGCGGTCGTGGGACGAACTGGCACCGTTGCTGCACCGGCGGGGATTTCGCACTCTCGCGCCGGACCAGCGCGGCTATTCGGCCGGGGCCCGGCCCCGCGCCCGCTGGGCGTACCGCGGCTCGGAACTGGTCGCGGACGTCGTCGCGCTCATCGACCAGGCGGGCCTCGGGCCGGCGCATGTCGTCGGGCACGACTGGGGCGCTGTGGTGGCCTGGGGAATCGCGGCGGAACGGCCCGACCGGGTTCGCACGCTCACTGCGCTCTCGGTGCCGCATCCGGCGGCGTTCGTGCGGGCGATGCTCACCAGTCGCCAGATCCTGAAGTCCTGGTACATGTTCGCGTTCCAGCTGCCGTGGATTCCGGAGCGGCTGATCACCCCGGACGGTTACGGCTACCGGGCACTGCTCGCCAGCGGCCAGTCTGCGGACCGGGCGAAGCGCGACCTCGAACCCATGCGCGATCGGACGCGGGCCCGGGGCGCTCTGAACTGGTATCGGGCCATGCCGTTCACCGCACCCCGTTCGGCCTCCCGGAAGGTCCGGGTGCCCACGCTCTTCGTGTGGAGCGACGGCGACTCGGCGATCGGGCCGGTTGGTCCCGCGCTGACCTCACGCTTCGTCGACGGCCCGTACACCTACGAGGTGTTCCGCGGTGTGAGCCACTGGATTCCGGACGAGGCGGCCGAGCGCGTCGACGAACTACTCGGCAGCCACCTGCTCGATCAGTCGTGACGCCGATCGGTCCGTCCGCGCCACGTCGCCGGTGACCAAGCGGTCGAGGAGGATGGCCCGCAGCCCGGACACCGCGACCGTCGCATTCTCGCGGGCGTCCTGAGTGGAGAACCCACATCGGATCATCGCGTCGGCGACGGCGTCGATCAGCGTGTGGATGGCCGAGGTGGCGAAGTCGGCGAACGGGCGTTCGGTGAGGCACTGAGCGGCGCGGACGTCGATCACGTCAACGCCCACACTCCATCGGCGCGGTCGGAGCCCTCGAGGCGATCCTCACCGTCGGACGGTACTGATCGGCTGTCCGCTGTCGGTGAACGCCGCCGCGTCCGGGTGCGTCGTCTGGAAGACTCCGAAGGTATGGAAGCTCAGCGCAGACTGACGCTGGTGACGGCCGCTCCCGAGCAATCGCGGGAGGAGCCGCTGGTGCGTGAGCTGTACGGGCGAGTGCTCCGCGAGGCCCGCCGGGACCAGGATCGGAGTCTCGAGGACGTCGCCGCCGCCGTCGGCATGTCGAAGCAGTACCTCTCCGAGATCGAACGTGGCAAGAAGGAGCCGTCGTCGGAAATGCTGCGCGCGGTGTGTGGCGCGCTCGGTCTGCCGGTGGAACACCTGCTGTTCCGGTCCGGGCGCCGGCTCGGCGCGGCGAACCGGAACCCGGCGACCAGGAGCCTGAACCGGCAGGTGCCCACGCTGCTCGCCGCCTAGCGCCGTCCGTCAGGCCGCGACGAGCGTATCGGCCAGGCCGTACTCGATGGCCTCCTCGGCTGTGAAGATGCGGTCCCGGTCGGTGTCCCGCCGCAGCCGCTCGACGGTCTGACCGGTGTGTTTGCTCAGAATCGCTTCGGTCTGCGAACGGACCCGCATGATCTCCGCGGCCTGAAGCGCCAGGTCGGAGATCGTGCCGTTGCCCTGTGTCGACGGTTGGTGCAGCAGCGTCCGGGAATGGGCCAGGACGTGGCGGTGTCCCTTGGTTCCCGCCGCCAGCAGCACGGCGGCGGCGGACGCGGCCTGGCCCATGCAGTACGTGGCGATGGTCGGACGGAGGAACTGCATCGTGTCGTAGATCGCGAGCATCGCCGTCGTGGAGCCGCCGGGCGAATTGATGTACAACCCGATCTCCTGATCGGAACTGTCCGCCTGGAGGTGGAGCAGCTGTGCCATCACGACATTGGCGACTCCGTCGTCGATCTCGGTGCCCAGGAAGACGATCCGCTCGTTCAGCAGTCGGCTGAAGATGTCGAACGACCGCTCGCCTGCCGGGGTGCGCTCGATGACGTGGGGAATGGTGTATTGGGACATGGCTTCACAATCCAATTCTCGGGGCGGTGGTGTGCGGGGCGATCTCGGCGAACGAGGACACGACGCGGTCGACGATCCCGTAGTCGCGGGCCTCGTCGGCGGTGAACCACCGGTCCCGGTCGCTGTCCTCGGCGATCTGCTCGACCGGATGCCCCGTCTCGGCGGCGAGGATCTCCTGCGACTGTCGTTTCATCCGTTCGAGGCTCTCGGCCTGGATGGCGATGTCGACGGCGGTGCCGCCGATGCCGGCCGAGGGCTGATGCATCATGATGCGGCTGTGCGCCAGACTGATCCGTTTGCCGTGGGTGCCCGAGCACAGCAGTACCTGGCCCATGCTCGCGGCGAAACCCATGGCGACGGTCACCACGTCGTTGGGAACGAGCTTCATCGTGTCGTAGATGGCCAGGCCGGCGAAGACGGAGCCGCCCGGGGAATTGATGTACAGGACGATGTCGCGTTTGGGGTCGGCGGCCGCGAGCAGCACCAGTTCGGAGCAGGCCCGCTCGGCCATGGCGTCGTCCACCTCGCCGGTGAGGAGGATCGTGCGCTGGCGAAACAGTCTGTCCGCCAACAGGTCGCGGTAATTCAGGTCGGGTAGTGCGGCTGTGGTCATGCCTCCATTACTACCGCCGCGCCGGTGCCGGACCGGCGATTGTCTGCTGTGGGCAGACGACCTGCGCCGGGAGGTTCGGAAACCCCGGCGACGGTACCGCACCCGCCCGGGAATGTGACGCAGATCGCGTACGTGGCGACACTCCGGCGTCGAGCGCCGTGAACTGGGCGTTCGTGATTCGAGGTGGCCACGAGGAATCCAGTGGGTGAACGACTCGCCACGGGCAGGTGAACGTCGGAAACAGACCGCTCGGCCAGTGGAATTGCCCGCGCGCGAAGGCGAACTCGCTGGTTAGGGTGCCCTCATGCACGTTCTGTTCGTCTGTAGCGGGAACGTCTGCCGCTCACCGATCGCAGAGCGGCTGACGCACGCGTACGCGCTTGCCCACGGTCTGCCGCACCTCACCGCGGAGAGCGCCGGTGTCCGAGCCCTCGTGGGCTTTCCGATCGAACCCGTCGCCGCCCGCGTCATCGAAGGGCTCGGCGCGAGCGCCGACGGGTTCCGAGCGCGTCGCCTGCGGCCCGAGATGATCAAACGCGCCGACCTCGTCCTCGCGATGACCGAGCAGATCCGGGACCGTTCGATGGAACTGCTCCTCGGGACGAGCCACTGTACGTTCACGCTTCGCGAGGCTCGCCGGATCGCCACCGACACCGGTGCCCGCACCGTCGCCGAACTCGCCGTCGCCCGAAGGGAGTACGGCGAGATCGACGATGCGAACATCAGCGACCCCGTCGGCCTCGGCGGGGCGGCGTTCGCGCAGGTGGGGGATCGGATCGCCGCCGAACTGATGCCGCTGCTCGACGCACTCGATCTCGGCAGCGGCACGAAACGGGAACCCGAGACCGAGCCCGAACCCGAGCCCGGACCGCGGCCGTCTCCGGTCGTCCACCTGCCGCTGTCGCCCAGGCCGCTGATCGCGGCGCGGGCGGCGTCGTCGATCCTCGACTATCCCGTCAGCTGGTCGCGCTGAACTGATAGTTGGCGAATCTCTCGTCCACCTGCTCGGCCGTGAGCCCGAATTCCTCGAGCGTGTACTTGTGGGAGGGGCGGCGGTCGCCGCTGCGACTTTCGGCGTGCATCGCCTCCATCGCCGACTGGGCCGAGGCGCTGAGTTCGAGCCCGAAGTGCGTGTAGACCAATTCGACGGTGCCGAGCGGATCGGCCACGAAATCGTGGTAGTCGACGTCGATGAACTGAGCGGGATCGTGCCGGGTGCGCGCGGCGGTGAACTGCTCGAGCCCCCGGGCCCACAGCTCGAGCTGGCTCTCACCGATGACGCTGCCCCGGAACTTCTCCGACCACCCTTCCGTCGCCTGTTCCGCCAGGCTGCACACCGACGGGACGATCGTGCGCGGCGGCCGGTGGGTCTGGATGATCAGGGCGTCCGGATAGACGGCGAGCAACTCGTTGAGCGCGAACAGGTGGCTGGGGTTCTTCAGCACCCAGCGGCGGTCCCGATCGGGAAGCCCGATCAGCTGCAGGTTCTTCTTGTGCCGCTGATAGGCGTTCGTCCAGTCCTGGCCCTCGAGCCAGCGGGAATATGTCGGGAGAGACGCCAGGCACTCGTAGGAGATCGACTTGAACGTCTGCCGCAGCAGTTGCCAGCACTCCTCGACTTCGCTCGCCGACATGTAGTGCACGCCCATGAATTCGGGGCGTTCGATGTGGTGGCGGCTGAAACCCTCCTCGATCTTCTGGAACACGGGATTCGATTCCCAGGTCTCGCGCGGCGGACGGGGTTGGGGCATCTCGGTCAGCCACATCTCCAGGCCCTGATGCGACGGATCCGCGGTGAGTAGCCGGTGCAGCGCCGTCGTCCCCGTGCGGGGAAGCCCGGTGACGAAGATCGGCCGCTCGATCCGCACGTCCGCGTGCTCGGGGTTCTGCTTCCACGCTGCCTCGCTCAGCAGCCGCGCCACCAGGGCGCCGCGGAGGAACACCCGCGACACCTTGCTGCCGAGCGGGGTCAGCTGCTCGTCGACGTGGTACGAGTCCAGCAGGACGCCGAGGGCCTCGGTGTAGTCGTCCACGCCGAAGTCGGTGAGGCCGGTCAGGCGGGTGGCCGAGGCGTGAAGGTCCTCGACCGTGCCGACGGTGGTGCGCTCGCTCATGATGCTCCGGTTCTCGTCGCTAGTGATGGAATTCGCCGCAGTTGACGTCGAGGCACTGGCCGGTCACGGCGCTCGCCAACGGTGAGGCCAGGAAGATCACGGTGTCGGCCACTTCCTCGGTCGTGGGGAGCCTCTTCAGGTCGGTGTTCGCGGCGGTGTGTTCGTAGATCTGCTCGACGGTCGTCCCGTACTTCTCGGCCTGGTGCGTGAAGTACTGCTTCAGCGTGTCTCCCCAGATATAGCCGGGAGCAACGGAATTGACACGGATTCCCTGAGGTCCCAATTCCGTGGCGAGCGACTGCGATGTCGCGAGCAGGGCGGATTTGGCCATCTTGTAGCTGCCGTACCGCTCCTGGGAGTGTCGGAGCACCATCGAGTTGATGTTCACCACCGCTCCGTTCGATTCGGCGAGTGCGGGGGTGAACAGCTGGGTCAGCCGCAGCGCCCCGAGCACGGTCAGCTCGAAACTGCTGCGAATGTGGTCGAATTCCGTGCGGGCCAGCGGTTTCATCGACGGAACCGAGAACGCGTTGTTGATCAGCACGTCGACCTTGCCGTACGCGTCGACGGCCGCGGACACCAGATTCTCGGCTGATGCCTGGTCCGTGATGTCGGTCGGGACGGTCACGGCGCGTCGGCCGACAGCGATGATCTCCTTGGCCACCTCGTCGAGACGCGACGCGGTGCGGGCGGCCAGCACCACGTCCGCGCCGGCGTCGGCGCAGCGGACGGCGAGGGTCCGGCCCAGGGCCGGACCGACGCCGGAGATGACGACCACCTTGTCCTGCAGGAGTTGCGGAGTGGTCATGGCGCTCACCCCAGCATCCGGTCGGCGACCGCGGCCTGGCGTGCGGCGATGCGTTCGGCGAAGTCCTCGGGCGAGATCTTGTTGGAGTCGTGGAACGGCAGCGTCCGATGGATCTCGTCGAACTTCACGACCTCGATGCGGGGACCGTCGCCCGGGGTCAGTTCGCGGGAGACGCGCTGCCAGCGGAACTGCAGGTAGCCGCGGAGGTGCCCGATGGTGGCGATCCAGTTGGCGACGCCCGGATTGCGCTCGCTGACGACGAGCCGGATGTGGTCGTCGGGATCCACCTGCGACTGGGCGACGTTCAGCGAGGTCTGGTGGTTGACGTAGTCGAGGGAGATGTACCACATGCTGCCCAGCTGAAAACCCTGGTAGGGCACGTCGGCTTTCGGGACGGTGATGACGATGGCCTCGTCCTCGGCGAGTTCGTAATGCCCGACGGACGAGTACTGCGTGGCGAGGCCGCCCGGCGTCAGCCGCGGTTCGGTCATCGTGTTCACCGGCAGGTTCAGATAGAACCACTCCGGGAACTGCAGCCACGTCTTCACCCGGGAGACCAGGGCTGTGCCCGCGCGGGCGTACCGCTTCTCGACGGCTTCCCGCGTGAGCGGACCCGGAGCCGTACCCGTCGTATCCGCCCTGGCGATGCGGATGGTGCCGCGCTGCTGACTCCAGTCGCTGTACACCTCCCGGACCACCAGCTGCGACGAACCCGGCGCGAGGGTGAAGTAGTTGCGACTGCCGGCGCTCTCGCCGGGCCCGAACCGCACCTCGAACGAACCGTCGGGGGCGATGTCGATCTCCCGGTCGTCGAACGCGGTGACGCTGCCGGGAACGTGTGCGGCCGTGTAGTTTCCGCTCAGCACCTGGAAGCTCAGGTCCGCCGTGGTGCCGCGCCGCCCGGTCACCACGTATTCGACGTCGTCGTTGATCCGCGCGCCGAAGTACAGGGTGTCGGGGTTGTCGAGGCCCATCTTCATGTGCGGGCCGGTGCCCGAGATGAACGTCGGGTGCGACCGTTCGGTGGCCCAGGCGGCGTGCGTCGTGGCGAGAATGCCGCCGGCGAGGTACTGGTAGCCCTCCAGCAGATCCTGTTCGGTGCGGATGTGGGGGGCGCTCTCGATCAGTTTCTCGGCCTCGGCCATGGCGTCGGCGAATGGGTCGGTCAGCACACCGTGCTCCTCACGAGGGGGTGGTACAAATATGTACCTGCGTGGTAGAACATTGATGAACCGACAATAGAACGTGTTCTAAGGAGTGGTCAATGGGACACGAGGACGAGACGCCCGACAGGGCGCAGGGCCGACGGTCGCCGCCCACCGAGCGTGTGGTGCAGGTGCTCGACTTCCTGGTGGCGCGCAAGGGGCACCGCTTCGGTCTGTCGGAGCTGGCCCGGCAACTCGACATCAGCAAGCCCACCTGCCTGGGGATCCTCACCGAACTGGCCCGCGGCGGCTATCTCGTCCGGGATCCCGCCACGAAGACGTACGGCCTCGGGCCCGCCCTCATCGCGGCCGGCCGCGCGGCGCAGCAAGGATTCGCGGCCGGGCCGGTGGCGCGCACGCATCTCGCCGTGCTCAGTGAGGAGTTCCGGACCACGTGCACGGCGTCGGCGGTGGTCGGCGACCGCATCGCCGTCCTGGAGCTGACGAGTCCGCCCGGTGTGCGGGCGGCCGCCAAGGTGGGGGAGATGTACCCGTTCGCGCCGCCCGTCGGCCTGATGTACGTGCTGTGGGACGGCGACGACGCGCTGCAGTCGTGGTTGCGGCGGGAGCCGACCCTGCCGGTGCGCCTCGACCGCGACCGGTTGCGCACCGTGGTGGACGAGTGCTCCCGCACCGGGTATCTCGTGGAGACGCTCACTCCGGTCGGCCAGCGCCTGCACACGCTCATGGCCGGGGTCGCCGCGCACGACCTGCCGCCGGAGTTGCGCGACGTGCTCGGTGAGATGGTGTCCAGCCTCGGGGAGCGGGTGTACCTGGACGCCGAACACGCGGACCCCGCCGCGCCGCATCCCGTCAGCCTCATCGCCGCGCCGACGTACGACGCCGAGGGGCATCAGGCCATGGTCCTGACGCTCTATGTGGGCACCGAACTCGCGCCGTCCGACATCGCGCGGCGGGGCAAGGCTCTCGCCGCGGCCGCGGACGCGATCACGGTGGAGGTGGGCGGCCGCCGGCCACGGTGACGAACGGGCATTGACCGCAATCTGAAACACGTTCTATTCTCGGAGGTGCAATCATTTTCGACCGAGCTGGTCCAAATATGGACCAGTTGCCGGTAAGGCACTCGCGACGAGGAGTCGCCCATGACCGCACCGCCCGTGTACGAGTTGTCCCACCTCGGCGCACTCGAAGCCGAAGCCGTGCACATCTTCCGAGAAGTGGCCGCCACGTTCGAGCGTCCGGTTCTGCTGTTCTCCGGCGGCAAGGACTCGGTGGTCATGCTCCACGTGGCCGCCAAGGCGTTCTGGCCCGCACCCCTCCCGTTCGCCGTCATGCACGTCGACACCGGCCACAACTTCGACGAGGTCATCGAGTTCCGCGACCGGACCGTCGACCGCCTCGACCTGCGGATGGTGGTGTCCAGCGTGCAGGACGACATCGACGCAGGCCGCGTCAGCGAGGAGACGGGTCCGCGGGCCAGCCGCAACCGGCTCCAGACCGCGGCGCTGCTGCGCGGGATCCGAGACAACGGTTTCGACGCCATCTTCGGCGGCGCCCGCCGCGACGAGGAGAAGGCCCGCGCGAAGGAGCGGGTGTTCAGCTTCCGCGACGAGTTCGGGCAGTGGGATCCGCGGGCGCAACGCCCGGAGCTGTGGAGCCTCTACAACGGCAGGCACCGCAAGGGGGAGCACATCCGGGTGTTCCCGCTGTCCAACTGGACCGAACTCGACATCTGGCAGTACATCAGCGAGGAGAAGATCGAACTGCCGCCCCTGTACTACGCGCACCGCAGGGAGGTTGTGCCCCGCGACGGAATGCTGTTGGCGCACACCCGGTTCCTGACCCTGCTCCCCGGAGACGAGCCGTACGAGGCCCTCGTCCGATTCCGGACCGTCGGCGACGCCACGTGCACGGGCTGCGTCGAGTCGTCGGCAACCACCGCCGAGGCCGTGGTCACCGAGGTCGCCGCGAGCAGGCTGACCGAGCGCGGCGCTACCCGGGCCGACGACCGGATCTCCGAGGCCGGCATGGAAGACCGCAAGAAGGAAGGGTACTTCTGATGCCGCAGCTACTCCGGGTCGCGACCGCGGGCAGCGTCGACGACGGCAAGTCCACCCTGATCGGCCGACTGCTGTACGACTCGAAGGCGATCTTCGAGGATCAGCTCGAGGCGGTCGAACGCACCAGCCGCGAACGGGGCGACGAGCACGCCGACCTGGCGCTGCTCACCGACGGTCTGCGCGCCGAACGCGAGCAGGGCATCACCATCGATGTCGCGCACCGCTACTTCGCCACACCGCACCGCAAGTTCATCATCGCGGACACGCCGGGACACGAGCAGTACACCCGGAACATGGTGACCGGCGCGTCGACCGCCGACCTGGCACTGATTCTCGTCGACGCCCGCAAGGGGATCCTCGAGCAGACGCGCCGCCACGCGTTCATCGCCAGCCTCCTCGGAATTCCGCACCTGGTTCTGTGCGTCAACAAGATGGATCTCGTCGGGTGGTCCGAGGACCGGTTCGAGGAGATCAAGGAGGAGTTCCGGCAGTTCGCGATCAAACTCGAGGTCCACGACCTCACGTTCATCCCGGTGTCGGCACTGCGCGGCGACAACATCGCGCAACGCACCGTCAACATGCCCTGGTACGAGGGAGGGTCGCTGCTGCACTACCTCGAGCAGGTGCACGTGGCCTCCGACCGCAACCTCATCGACGCGCGGTTCCCGGTGCAGTACGTGGTCCGGCCGCAGCGCCGGACCGATTCCGCGCTGCACGATTTCCGCGGGTACGCAGGCACGGTCGCCAGCGGCGTGTTCAAGCCGGGCGACGAGGTGGTGGCACTGCCGTCCGGATTCACCTCCACCGTCAGCGCCATCTGGGGTCCCGGCGGAACCCGTCTCGACGAGGCGTTCGCACCGTCGGCGGTGTGCGTGCAGCTCGCCGACCAACTGGACGTGAGCCGCGGAGATGTGCTGTGCCGCCCCAACAACCGTCCGCTCGTCGGGCAGGAACTCGACGCGATGGTCTGCTGGTTCAGCGAACAGTCCTCGCTGACACCGGATGCGCGGTACACGCTGCTGCACACCACCCGCGCCACCAGGGCGTCCGTCGCGCGGCTCGACTACCGCCTCGACGTGAACACCCTGCACCGCGACGAGTCCGCACAGTCGCTCTCGCTCAACGAGATCGGCCGTATCCAGTTGAGGACGTCGCAGCCGCTGATGTTCGACCCGTACCGCCGCAACCACGTGACGGGCAGTTTCATCCTCGTCGACGAGTCCACCCACAACACCGTCGCCGCCGGCATGATCACCGGGCCGACACTGTCGCGATCCAAGGTGGTGTGGCACGCCGCGGCCGTCTCGCGGGACGAGCGGGCGACACGGGGTCGCACGGTGTGGCTGACCGGACTGTCGGCGTCGGGAAAGTCGACGGTCGCGGTGGAACTCGAGCGGCGCCTGGTCGCGGCCGGGGTGCCCGCCTACCGGCTGGACGGCGACAACCTGCGTCACGGTCTCAACGCCGACCTCGGTTTCAGTGCGGAGGACCGCGCCGAGAACGTGCGCCGCGTCGGCGCCGTGGCGCAACTGCTCGCCGACTCCGGGGTGGTCGCGATCGCGTCGCTGATCAGCCCGTACCGCGCCGACCGGGACCGCGTCCGGGAGCAGCACCGGGCCGCCGGGCTCGACTTCGTCGAGGTGTTCGTCGACACGCCGGTGGAACAGTGCGAAGCGCGGGACCCCAAGGGCATGTACGCGAAAGCCCGCGCGGGGGAGATCACCGGATTCACCGGGGTCGACGACCCGTACGAGGCCCCGGAGAACGCCGAACTCGTCCTCCGGCCCGGAGACGGCACGCCGACCGAACAAGCCGAGAGAATTATGGAATTGTTGAGACGTGATCACTGACGCACGACTCGCGGCCGACATCGCCTCCGGTGCCGGTGCCCTGCTGCTGGACATCCGCACCGCGGGACTCGGATCGGCGGACGGACGGGAACTGGGCAGGCGGGGCGACGTCGCCGCCGACGCGTTCATTCTCGGCAAGCTCTCCGCGGAGCGACCCGGCGACGCGATCCTGTCCGAGGAGTCGGCCGACGACCGGTCGCGGCTGGAGAGTTCGCGGGTGTGGATCATCGACCCGCTCGACGGTTCCAAGGAGTACGGACTGCCCGGGCACTCGGACTGGGCCGTGCACGTCGCGCTGTGGGAACGCGGTCGGGGCATCACGGCGGCAGCGGTCGCGCAACCGGCGCTGGGCGCCGTGTATGCCAGTGACGACGACAGCCATGCGGTGCATACCGAACAACTCCCGGCACGACCACGGATCGTCGTATCCGCCAGCAGGCCGCCTGCCTTCGTCGACGCCGTCGCGACGGAGATCGGCGCCGAGGTCACCACCATGGGTTCGGCCGGAGCGAAGGCGATGGCGGTGCTCCGCGGAGACGTGGACGCCTACATCCACTCGGGCGGTCAGTGGGAATGGGACTCGGCCGCACCCGTCGGCGTCGCCGAGGCTGCGGGCCTGCACTGCTCGCGGATCGACGGAACCCCGTTGGACTACAACGAATCCCACCCGTACCTGCCGGACCTCCTGATCTGCCGGCCGGAGCTGGCTCGGCCGCTGCTCGCCGCGATCGCGACACACGCCACCGACACGGCCGACAGCGGCCGGGTCGCGATGGCCAGGGCCTACATCGATGCACTGGTCAGCCACGACGCCACCAAGGTGCGTCTCGCGGACAACGCCTGGCGGGTGGAGAACGGGCAGCACACGGGCGAATCGGGGGCGTTCATCCGGGACGAACTCGAAAACGGCCTGCAGTATCAGGCCATCCAGGCCGTGCGCGAACTCTCCTTCCACGAGTGGGGCGACAACGTGGTGGCCCGGTTCGTGCTCGACCTCGGGGCCACGCCCACCGAGGTGACGTCCGTCCGGATCACGGAACATTTCGACATCCCGGCCGGGGCGATCCAGTCCGTCATGGCCATCATCGAACCGTCCGCGATCGAAAGGGAGAACCGATGACCCCGGATCAACTGGTCACCCAATTCTGTGCCGAGTGGATCGAGCCCGATCCGGCGAAGATCGCGGACTATTTCGCGGAAGACGCGGTCTACCACAACATTCCGATGGAACCCGTCATCGGGCGTGACGCGATCCGCGAGTTCGTCGCCGGCTTCATCGCGGCCTTCGGCGGCATCGACTTCCGGGTGCACCGGCAGGTCACCGACGGCGGGCAGAGCCCCAACGCCGAGGAATCGAGCGGCGTGGTGATGAACGAGCGGATCGACGTGTTCACGCTGAACGGCAACGTCGTCGAACTGCCCGTCGTCGGCGTCTTCGAGATCACCGACGGCAAGATCACCACCTGGCGCGACTACTTCGACATGGCACCGATCCAGGCTGCTGCCGGCGGTGGATAGCGGCCCGATGATCGCCGTCCCGGCCGGGCAGGTCACGCTGTCGGATCGCCGAACCACCCGCAGTTGGAGCGTGGAGCTGGGTGCCTTCGAGATCGCCGTCCATCCTGTGACGCAGGGGGAGTACGCCGCGATCACCGGCGAGTGGCCGGGCACGACGCGGGGAACGCGGCTGCCGGTCGACGGAGTGTCGTGGCGGGACGCGATCCTGTTCTGCAATGCCCTGTCGGAGCGTGCCGGGCTCGCCGCTGCCTATCGCGTGACCGGTGACGACGTCGTGTGGGACACCGTGGCCGACGGGTACCGGCTTCCGGCCGAGGCCGAATGGGAACGCGCCTGCCGGGCGGGCACCACGGGTCCGCGGTACGGCCCGCTCGACGCGATCGCGTGGTACCGCGGCAACTCCGACGGCCGGTCGCGGGAGGTGGGCGGCAAGCAGCCGAACGCATGGGGCCTGCGCGACACCCTGGGCAATGTGTGGGAGTGGTGCTGGGATCTGTACGACCCCGAGGTGTACGGCCCGTACCGGGTCCTGCGCGGCGGTGGGTGGTTCGACGAGCACTGGAGTTGCCGAGCCTCCGTGCGGAGGCGCAGTCACCCGACCTACCGCATCGACGACGTCGGATTCCGTCTCGCTCGGGGTGCATTAACCTCTGACTAAATGTTGACGTCAGGTTCAAGTTAGTTCTACGCTGAGCTCGGGAGTATGACGACGGTCACACCCGGAGAGGGCGAGTCTGCATGAGCCAGGTCAACACGGTCCGCGGGCCGATCGACAGCGCCGAACTCGGACGCACCTACATGCACGAGCACGTGTTCGTGCTGACGCCCGACGTGCAACAGAACTACCCGGACGAGTGGGGGAGCGAAGACGAGCGGGTCGCCGACGCGGTCACCAAGCTGCGCGCGCTGGCGGAGCAGGGTGTCCGGACCATCGTCGACCCCACCGTCGTCGGGCTCGGCCGGTACATCCCGCGCATCCAGCGGGTCGCGGAACAGCTTCCCGAGCTGAACATCGTTGCCGCAACAGGGCTGTACACCTACGACGACGTGCCGTTCTTCTTCCACTACCGCGGTCCGGCGCTGGACGCGATCGTGGGGGCCGAGGTTCCCGACCCGATGGTGGACATGTTCGTGAAGGACATCGAAGAGGGAATCGCCGACACCGGGGTCCGCGCGGGACTGCTCAAGTGCGCGATCGACCACCAGGGGCCCACGCCCGGTGTCGAGCGGGTGATGCGGGCCGTCGCGAAGGCGCATCGGCGCACCGGCGTGCCCATCACCGTGCACACCCACCCCGGCAGCGAGGCCGGATTGCACGTCACACGCGTGATGTGCGATGAGGAGGGGGTGCGGCCGGACCGGATCGTCCTCGGCCACAGCGGAGACAGCACCGACATCGAGCATCTGACCAGCCTCGCCGAGGCCGGCTTCGTCCTCGGGATGGACCGGTTCGGGATCAACCTCGAGACGACGTTCGAAGCCCGCGCCGACACGCTCGTCGAGATGTGCCGCCGGGGATTCGCGGGGCAGATGGTGCTGTCGCAGGACGCCTCCTGCTACATCGACTGGATCGACCCCAACCTGATGGCCGCACTCCCGCAGTGGCACTACCTGCACATCGAGAACGACGTGCTGCCCTACGTCCGCGAGCGGGGTGTGACCGAGAAGATGATCACCGAGATGTTGGTCGAGGTGCCTCGGCGATACTTCGAGAACGTCGACCCCTACTGACATGTCGCGCCCGCGAATTGCACCCACACCACCGGTCACGGCCCGGGGCGTCCGCACCCGCGATCGTCTCGTCGCCGCGGCCCGGGTGGTGTTCGAGCGCGAGGGGTACCTCGACGCCCGTCTCGTCGACATCAGCAAGGAGGCCGGACTCTCGACCGGATCGTTCTACACCTACTTCACCAACAAGGAGGAGGCGTTCGCGGCGGTCGTCGAGGTGACGCAGAACGACCTGCTGCATCCGGGCATGGGACGGGTCGCGGACGAAGGCGACGTGCACGCGGTCGTGGAGGCGAGCATCCGCGCCTACCTGCACGCGTGCCGCCGGAACGCGCGACTGCTGGCCCTGCTCGAGCAGGTCGCGCACGTCGACCCCGCATTCCGTGAACTGGAACGCTCGCGGGACGAAACGTTCTACCGGCGCAACGCGCGTGCGATCGCCGACCTGCAGGACCGCGGTCTCGCCGACGCCTCGCTCGACCCGATGCTGACGTCGAAGGCGTTGTCCGCCATGGTCGGAAGGATGGCCTACAGCTATTTCGTCGGACCGCCGAGCGAGCGGCGATCGCTCACGTTCGAGCAGTTGACCGCCGGACTCGCGCGGATGTGGACGAACGCGCTGCGCGTCCCCGACCGCGTGTGAGGACCGTCAGTAGCCGGGTGCGTGGAGGATGCGCAGAACGAGGTCGGCGTTGATGTCGCCCAGTTCCTCCGGCGTGAATTCGCCGTCGGGGCTGTACCACCGGCAGATGTCCACCGCGAGCGACATGATCGCCAGAACCGCGACGCGGGGGTCGGGGATCAGGAACACCCCCTGATCGATCCCGTTCTGCACCTCTCGAATTGCCGCGAGCCGGATCTGGAGCCGAGTCTCGGCGACCACCTCGCGGTGTTCGGGGTCGAGATGCCTGCTCTCGTACTGGGCGATGCGCGCGCGGCGGAAGTTCCGGGCGTGCATGATGCTGAATTCGCGGACCAGTGCCCGGACGCGGTCGATGGGGTCGGTGAACGGCGCCACGGCCTTCAGCACCAGCGCGAGCGCGCGCTCGTTCGACCGGCGGACGAGCTGGAACAGCAGATCTTCCTTGGACGGGAAGTGCACGTACATCGCGGAGGGGCTCATCCCGGCCATGGTGGAGATGTCCCTCGTGCGGGTGGCTTCGAAACCCTTGTCGGAGAACAGTGTCGTCGCCGCCCGGAGCAGGCGTTCCTCGGATGTCGGCGGACCAGGGCTCGGCTCCTCGGTCGCGGATACGTCGTCTCGCAGTTCGGTCATCGGTGGTCCTCTCCGCCGCATCGAGCTTCGTCCGCATCGGCGGGATCGGGCAAGATCAATCCCCTCGAGTGATTGACATCACACAGCTATTCAAACACACTAAGCAAGCGCTCACTGACTTGAAGTTGGCGTCATGTTCTGAAAAATCTGTCTCCCACATCCATACGAAGACCTATCCCGAGGAGTGATCGGATGACTACATCCGCGGTGCAGCCGAGTAAGGACGCAGCCGGCGACACAGCCGTCTCGCGCAAGCGTGCGCATCGGAAACTGCTTGCGGCGGGACTCGTCGGCAGCTCGATCGAGTGGTACGACTTCTTCCTGTACGGAACCGCTGCGGCACTGGTCTTTCCCCACGTCTTCTTCCCCGACTCGTCGGCGTTGATGGGCACCCTGCTCTCGTTCAGCACGTTCTGGGCGGGCTTCGTCGCACGCCCACTCGGCGGCCTCGTCGCCGGCCACTTCGGCGACAAGTACGGCCGCAAGCCGGCCGTCGTCACCTGCCTGCTGTTCATGGGACTGGCGACATTCCTCATCGGCTGCCTTCCGGGCGCCGCGACCATCGGCGTCGCGGCCCCGATCCTGCTGGTGGTCCTGCGGTTCGTCCAGGGCCTGGCGTGCGGTGGTCAATGGGGTGGGATCGTCCTGCTGCTGACCGAATCGGCGAGCCCCAAGCGCAGGGGATTCTCCGGGACCTTCGGCCAGATGGGCGTCTCCTTCGGCGTCCTGCTCGGCAACCTGGTGTTCCTCGGCGCCACCGCGGCGATCTCGAACGAGGCGTTCCTCAGCTGGGGCTGGCGGATCCCGTTCTTCGCGAGCGCACTGCTTTTCCCGGTCGTGCTCTACATCCAGACCAAGGTCGAGGACACCCCCGAATTCCGGGACCTGCAGGAGGAGGCGCAGAAGAAGAACAAGACCGTCGTCCGCGCACCGCTGACGGAGGCGATCAAGGAACACTGGCGCAAGATCCTGCTCGGCTGCGGTCTGCTCGCGGCCACCAACTCCCTGTTCTACATCTCCATCGCCGGTGTGCTCAGCTACGGCACCGCGGAACTGGGACTCGAGCGCAACGACCTGCTCGCGATCTCGCTGCTCAGCGCCGGACTCACGGTCGGTGTCGTGCTGTGGTCCGGGCACATGTCCGACAAGATCGGGCGCAGGCCGATGATCCTGATCGGCGCGGCGATGATCATCGTGTGGGCGTTCCCGTACTTCTGGCTGATCAACACCCGGAACCTGTTGCTGTTCTTCATCGCCGTCACGGTCGGCAGCGTCTTCCAGTCCATGACATACGGGCCGATCGCCGCGTACATGGGTGAACTGTTCGCTCCCAACGTCCGGTACTCGGCGGCCTCCCTCGCGTACCAGCTGGCGGCGATCACGGTCAGCGGCGGCACTCCGTTCATCATGACCGCGCTGATCGCCAAGACCGGAACCACCACGTTCGTCGCCGTCTTCGTCGCACTGATGGGGCTGGTCACGTTCCTCTGCGCGTGGAAGCTCCGCGAGACCAACACCGCCGAGGTGCGGAACGATCCCACCGCCGTACCCGGCGCCCAGTTCTACTGACCGGCACTACAAGGCGACGTGGGGTGGCTGGGACCCAGCCACCCCACAGCCGTCAGTTCGGCACCGTCAGCACGATCCGGCCTTCGCAGTCCCCGGATTCGAGCAGGCGGTGCGCCTCGGCGGCCTGCGCCAGCGGCAGCGTGGTGTGCGGCATGCTCGCCGTGCCCGCGGCCACCCACTCGATCGCGCGGCGCGCGGCGGCCTCCGCGGCGGTCGGATCCTGCATCAGCAGTCCGCCGACGTTGAAACCCAGGACGGCGCGGTTGGCGAGCCACAACTCGTTGGCACCGACTCGCACGTCGTCCTCTCCGCTCGCATTGCCCACGGCGAGAAGCCGGCCCAGCGGCGCGAGCACCTCGAGGCTCTCGGCACGCAACCGGCCGCCGACCGGGTCCACGACGATGTCCACCGAATCGATGCCCGCGTCCGACAGGGCGCTGCGAAATCCGTTGCTCGACACCACCAGGTCGTATCCGTACCGCTCGGCCTCCGCGGCACGTCGGGCAGACCGAACCGTGCCCAGCACCTGCGCGGCGCCGAGCCGACGGGCCACCTGCGCGGTGATGCCCGACAGGGCTCCTGCGGCGCCGTGGATCAGCACCTGGCTTCCCGGACCGACATTGCCCGCGAGTTCCAGCGACAGCAGCGCCGTAGTGGTGTTCGGGACCAGCGCCACCGCCTCGGCCGGATCGAGGCGAGGGTCCACGGAATCGAGCGGGATCGTGATGGCCGCATCGGCCACCGATACCTCCGCATAGCCGCCCGCGGTCGGGCGAGAGAGCGTCACGACAGGCTGGCCGGCCCGCAGATGATGCACGCCGGCACCGACTTCCCGCACTGTTCCCGCCACCTCGAGGCCGGGCACGATCGGTGGTGTCCCGCCGAACTCACCACGACGCATTAGGACGTCCGCCAACCCGACCGCGGCGTGCGAGACGTCGATACTCACCTGGCCGGGCCCCGGCTCCGGAACGGCGAGCTCGGCCGTCTCGAGGACGTCTACTTCGCCGAAACGTGAAATGGTGATCGCGCGCATGGCCTACCTCGTCATCTCGTCGTCGCACGGGTACGGCCGCCACCGTAGTACGGTGACGGCCGCGACGAGCCCTCCGAGCGTGCTGTCAGTGGTTGCCGATCTCCAGCACGAGCTTGCCGGTGTTGGCGCCGTCGAACAGCAGATTGAGTGTGCGGCCGAAGGCCTCGACGCCCCCGGTCTCGACCTGTTCGCGGGTCACGATCTCGCCGGCGCGGATCCACTCCGACATCGCGTCCATGCCCTCGGGGAACCGGTCGAGGTAGTCGAACACGATGAACCCCGTCATCGACGCCCGGTTGACCAGTAGCGACAGGTACCGGGACGGGCCGGGCTGCGGGTCGGTGGCGTTGTATCCGGAGATCGCGCCGCACAGCGCGACCCGGGCGTTCTTGCGGAGCCGGGCCAGTGCGGCGTCGAGGATCTCGCCGCCGACGTTGTCGAAGTAGATGTCGATTCCGTCCGGTGCGGCGGCGCGCAGGGCCTTGCCGACCGATTCGGACTTGTAGTCGATCGCCGCGTCGAAACCCAGCTCCTCCGTCAGCCACGCGCACTTCTCCGGGCCGCCGGCGATGCCGATCACCGTGGCGCCCTTCAACTTCGCGATCTGCCCGGCGATACTCCCGACCGCTCCGGCCGCCCCCGAGATGAGCACGGTGTCGCCCTTCTCCAGCTTGCCGATGTCGGTGAGGCCGAAGTAGGCGGTCATGCCTGGGAACCCGAGCGCGCCCAGCCACGTCGGCGCCGGGGCGAGCGACTCGTCGACGGCGAGTGCGCCGCGGCCGTCGGAGAGCGCGAACTCCTGCACGCCGAACTGTCCGGAGACGAGCTGTCCCTCCGGGAACTTCGCGTTCTTCGACGCCACCACCCGGCCGACGGCGTGGGTGCGCATCACCTCACCGATCGCCACCGGCGGCACGTACGACTTCACGTCGTCGAGCCACCCGCGCATCGCGGGATCGAGGGACACGTAGTCCACCTTCACGGTGAATTCGCCGTCCGCGGGTTCGGGGATCGGTTCCGACGTGATCTCCCAGGTGGAGTCGTCGGGACGGCCGACCGGACGCTTCGCCAGTCGGACCTGCCTGTTCACGGATGTCACGGTGTTCACCTTTCGGGTACCTCTGCGGTCAGTGCGTCGTTCTTCAGTGCGGTCCGGTCGATCGACCGCTTGAGGATCTTTCCGGTCGACCCCTTCGGGAGGGAATCGACGATCGCGACGATCCGGGGAATCTTGTATGCGGACAGTCGTTCCCGCGCCCAGCTGGTCAGTTCGCCGCCGTCCAGACCGGAACCGGGGACGGTGGCCACGACCGCGGCCACCTCCTCGCCGTAGTGATCGTCGGGAACACCCACGACGGCGGCCTCGAGGATGTCGGGATGTGTGTACAACACCTCCTCGACTTCGCTCGGGTACACGTTGTAGCCGCCGCGGATGATGAGGTCCTTGACCCGGTCGACGATGCGCAGATCCCCGTCCGCATCGATCTCGCCCAGATCCCCCGTGCGCAGCCAGCCGTCCGAGTCCAGGACGGCCGCGGTGTCGGACGGCCGGTTCCAGTAACCCTTCATCACGGTCGCCCCCTTCACGAACACCTCGCCGACGCTGCCGGGAGGGCAGGCGGTGTTGTCGTGGTCCCGCACCTGGACCTCCAGCCGGGGAACCGCGCGTCCGGTGAAGCCGATCTTTCCGCCGCGGTCGATGTCGTTGAACGTGCCGAACGCGGTGGTCTCGGTGAGCCCGTATCCCTCGAGGATGGTGCACCCGAAGCGGGACTCGAATTCGCGGGCCACTTCGCCCGGCAGCGACGCGCCCCCGGAGATGGCAATGCGCAGTTGCGTGAAGTCCTGCGAGTCGGCGCCGTCCGCGGCGTGGAGCATCGCGTTCCACATCGTCGGCACCCCGGCCATGATCGTGAGGCGGTCGCGTCGGAGGAGAGCGAGCATCGCGGCCGGGTCGAACCGGGCCAGCAGCGACAGCGACCCGCCGCCCGTGAACGTCGCCATCATGACCGAGGCCTGGCCGAAGACGTGGAACAGCGGAAGCCCCGTGCCCGTCCGGTCGTCGGTCGAACCGCGACTGCATTCGGCGCCGATCTCACCTCCGGACAGCAGGTTCCCGACCGTCAGCTCCGCGCCCTTCGGCCGCCCGGTGGTGCCGGACGTGTAGAGGATGGCGGCGGTGTCGTCGCGGTCCCGCTCGGCGACGGGAACCGGCTCGGCGTCCGATGCCGCGGCGTCGGGTGCGAGCGTCCAGACGGGGATGTCCAACGCGGACGCGGCGTCGCCGATCGCGGGGCCGAGTTCGTGCCACACGACGGCGAGCGCGGCGCCGGCGTCGGTGAGAACGTACTCGGTCTCGGGCCGGGTGGACATCGTGTTCACCGGGACCACGACGCACCCCGCCGCCTGAATTCCCAGATACGCCACCACGAACTCGGGCACGGAGGGTGCGGCCAGGAGAATTCTGTCGCCGGGGGACAGGCCCGCTTCGGTGAGTGCTCCCGCATATCGGGTGCTCGCGTCGCGCAACTGTCCGTAGGTCAGGGTGCTGTCCGCACCCCGTAGTGCGATGTTGCCGGGAGTGGCGTCCGCGTGGCGGGACACCGGATCGATCACATTTGCCATGTCGTCAACCTCCGACGCGGTACAGGGTTTTCCGGCCTCGACGGCACGGGCGGTTATCCGGCCTCTACGACGCGGGCGACGGACTCGGACACGACCACCGGCTTGTCGGAGCCCTCACGCTCGACGATCTGACTCATCGTCACCTGGATGCCGCCCCCGACCTGTTCCGCGGACTGCACGGTGGCGCGCATCCGGATGCGTGAACCCACCGGCACCGGCGCGGGGAAACGGACCTTGTTGTAGCCGTAGTTCAGGCTGTGGGCGAAACCGTCGAACCGCAGCAGGGTCGCCGACAGTGCCGGTCCGAGAGACAGGCTGTACAGCCCGTGCGCGATGGTGCCGCCGAGTGGGCTGGCGGCGGCGCGCTCGGGATCGATGTGGATCCACTGGTGGTCGCCGGTCGCGTCGGCGAAGGCGTTGACTCGTTCCTGGGTGACGTCGTGCCAGTCGGTGGGGCCCAGCTCCTTGCCGATCAACGCCGTGAGCTCGTCGAAGCTCGCGGGGCGAACGGGCAGTGCGGTGGTGTCGGTCATCTGTCTCCCTCAATTCCGGGTGGTGCGGGGCCTGGATGTGTCACGTTGGCTGCATCGAACTTCGAGGTGTTCGCCGAACTCCGACACTTGAACTTGACGACGGATTCAACTATACAAAAGAGAGACGCGAGTCACAACGCACGGCGAAGGAGAGGACACCTCGTGAAGGTTGCACAGAAGGTCGCCATCGTGACCGGCGGTGGAGGCGGAATCGGCGGGGCGATCGCGGACCGTCTCGCCGACCAGGGCGCCAAGGTGCTGGTCGCCGATCTCGACCCGAACGCCGCCGCCGCGGTTGCGGACGGAATCAACGCACGTCACCCCGGAACGGCCGTCGCCGAAGGCGCCGACGTCGCGGACGCCGATCAGATCCGCCGCATCATCGATCGCGCGGAGACCGAGTTCGGCCCGGTCGATCTCTACTTCGCCAACGCCGGCATCGCGGGAGCGCCCGGCCTCGATGCCGACGACGCCGGCTGGGATCTCGCGATCGACGTCAACGTCCGCGCCCACATCCGCGCCGCCCGGCAACTCGTGCCGAAGTGGGTCGAGCGGGGCGAGGGGTACTTCGTGTCGACCGCGTCCGCGGCCGGGCTCCTCACTCAAATCGGTTCGGCCACCTACGCGGTCACCAAGCACGCGGCCGTCGCGTTCTCCGAATGGCTGTCGGTCACGTATGGGGACAACGGAGTTCGCGTCAGCTGCCTCTGTCCGATGGGCGTCGAGACGAAGTTGATGCGCTCCGGCGAGAACTCGGGTGATCCACTCGGCGTCGCGGCCACCCGCGCCGTCGTCTCGGCAGGCGACGTGCTGCAGCCCGAGCAGGTCGCCGACATCGTGCTCGACGCCGTGGACCGGGAGACGTTCCTGATCCTGCCCCACGAGAGCGTCCTCACCATGTACCGGCAGAAGGGATCCGACTACGACCGCTGGCTGCGCGGGATGCGCCGCTACCAGAGTTCGCTGCTGGAGCACGCGTGACCCCCGAGCACGCAGACCTGGTCCTCGCCGAGCGGCGCGGACCGGTCCTGGTGCTGACGTTCAACCGGCCGGACAAGCTGAACGCCTGGACCGACGACCTCGAGGACCGGTACTTCACGCTGCTCGGCGACGCCGAGGACGACCCGGACGTCCGCGCGATCGTCGTGACCGGAGCCGGGCGCGGGTTCTGCGCCGGCGCCGACCTCGGACGCCTGCAGGCCGTCGGTGACGTCTCCGAAGCGGACCTCCTCCGGCCGCGCCCCCGCGACCTTCCCGCAACACTGCGCAAACCGCTGATCGGGGCGATCAACGGGGTCGCCGCCGGTCTCGGAATGGTGGAAGCCCTCTACTGCGACGTCCGGTTCGCCTCGGCGTCCGCCCGGTTCACGACCGCCTTCGCCAAGCGGGGACTGATCGCCGAATACGGCATCTCCTGGCTGCTGCCCCGGCTCGTGGGACGCAGCCGCGCCACCGACCTGCTGCTGTCGAGCCGCATGGTCGATGCCGAGGAGGCGTTGCGCATCGGACTCGTCGACCACCTCGTGCCGGACGGTTCGGTCGTCGACGCCGCGGTCGCCTATGCCGAACAGCTGGCGACGCACTGCTCCCCGACGTCGATGGCCGTCATCAAGGACCAATTACAGAACGATGCGGACGGCACCTACGCCGAGTCCGTGGCCCGAGCGGAAGGCCTGATGTTGCAGGCGTTCCGCGGGGCCGATCTCGTCGAGGGCGTACAGAGTCACCTCGACAAGCGCACACCCACGTTTCCCTCACTACCCGTCAGGAGTTCCCATGTCCCTGTTTGACATCTCGGATCGCGCCCAGCAGTTGCAGATCGATCTGCTGGAGTTCATGGATTCGCATGTGTATCCGGCGGAGGCGGTGTATGAGGAGCAGATGCGGGAGTCGGGGGATCCGCATTTCCAGCCGCCGGTGTTGGAGGAGTTGAAGGTTGAGGCGCGGCGTCGGGGGTTGTGGAATCTGTTTCATCCGCATCCGGGGACGGGTGCGGGGTTGACGAATCTCGAGTATGCGCCGTTGGCGGAGATCATGGGGCGCAGTCATATTGCGTCGGAGGCGTGTAATTGTAATGCGCCGGATACGGGCAACATGGAGGTGCTCGAGTTGTTCGGTACGGCCGAGCACAAGGAGAAGTATCTGATGCCGTTGCTGGAGGGGACGATGGCGTCGGCGTTCGCGATGACGGAGCCGGCGGTGGCGAGTTCGGATGCGACGAATGTGGAGTTGTCGATGGTCCGGGACGGTGACGAGTATGTGCTCAACGGGCGGAAGTGGTTCGCGTCGAATGCGTTGCATCGGAATTGCCGGGTGTTGATCGTGATGGGGAAGACGGATCCGTCGGCGGCACCGCATCGGCAGCAGTCGATGATGGTGGTGCCGATCGATGCGCCGGGGGTGACGGTGATGCGGGGGTTGCCGGTGTTCGGGTATCAGGATCGTGAGGGGCATGCGGAGATCGACTTCGCCGATGTTCGGGTGCCGGTCAAGGATGTGTTGAAGGGCGAGGGGGAGGGTTTCGCGATTTCGCAGGCGCGGTTGGGTCCGGGCCGGATTCATCACTGCATGCGGGCGATCGGGATGGCGGAGCGGGCGTTGGAGTTGATGTGTCGTCGGGCGTCGTCGCGGGTGACGTTCGGGAAGCCGGTCAGTGAGAATGCGAATATTCAGGATTGGATTGCGGAGGCGCGGATCGAGATCGAGATGATCCGGTTGTTGACGCTGAAGGCGGCGTATCTGATGGATACGGTGGGGAACAAGGAGGCGCGGACGGAGATCGCGGCGATCAAGGTGGCGGCTCCGAATATTGCGTTGAAGATTGTGGATCGGGCGATTCAGGTGCACGGTGGGGCCGGCGTCACCGACGACTTCCCGCTTGCCATGGCCTGGGCGCACCTGCGAACCCTGCGCCTGGCGGACGGTCCCGACGAGGTCCACAAGCGCGCCATCGCGCGGCAGGAACTCCGGCAGTACCGCGACACCGCCGTCAGCGCCTCCACCAACGGACACAAGGTTGCGGTGAGCTGACATGGCCGGACTCGACCTCACCGGACGCACCGCGATCGTCACCGGCGCGTCGCGGGGCATCGGCCTGGCCGTCGCCAAGGCCATCGCGGCCGCCGGCGGCAACGTGGTGCTCACCTCACGGTCCCAGGAATCGGCCGACGCCGCTGCGGCCGAGGTCGGGGGCACCGCGATCGGACTCGCCGCCCACGCCGTCGACGAAGAGGCTGCCCGGCGCTGCGTCGACGTCACCCTCGAACGCTTCGGCAGCCTGGACATCCTGGTCAACAATGCGGGGACGAACCCGTCGTTCGGGCCGATCATCGACCAGGACCACGCGCGATTCGCCAAGACCTTCGACGTGAACCTGTGGGCTCCGGTGCTGTGGACGGGGCTCGCCACGAAGGCGTGGATGGGCGAGCACGGCGGCGCCGTGGTTAACACCGCCTCCATCGGCGGCATGGCCTTCGAGGCGAACATCGGTCTGTACAACGCGTCCAAGGCCGCGCTGATCCATCTCACCAAGCAACTGGCACTGGAACTCTCACCGAGGGTGCGGGTCAATGCCGTCGCTCCCGGTGTGGTGCGGACCAAGCTCGCCGAGGCGCTGTGGAAGGAACACGAGCCGGCCGTGTCGGCGTCCACGGCGCTGGGGCGGATCGGCGAACCCGCGGACATCGCGTCCGCGGTCGCGTTCCTCGTCTCCGATGCCGCGAGCTGGATCACCGGCGAAATCATGGTGATCGACGGCGGTCAACTGCTCGGCGACGCCCTCCCGTTCCGGCAGGGGGCCCAGCTCGGTGTCTAGCGTGGACGTCGTCGGCATCGACACCGAGGCCGTGAGCCGCTGGTTCGGCACGCTCGGCATCGACAGTGCCGGACCGCTGACCTTCGACCGGATCGGACTCGGCCAGTCGAACCTCACCTACCTGGTCCAGGACCGGGCGGGCGGCAGATGGGTGCTCCGGCGTCCACCCCTCGGACACCTGCTGGCGTCGGCCCACGACGTCGCCCGCGAGGCGCGGGTCCTCTCCGCCCTCGAGGACACCGTGGTGCCCACCCCGCGGGTGTTCGGACTCACCGACGACCCGGAGGTGAGCGAGGTACCGCTGCTGCTGATGGAGTTCGTCGACGGACAGGTCGTCGATCGCATGTCGATCGCGGAGTCCCTGACCCAGGAACGCCGCCGGGCGATCGGTCTGTCGCTGCCGCGGACGCTCGCGAAGATCCACGCGGTGGACCTCGACCGGACCGGGTTGACCGACCTGGCCAGCCACAAGCCGTACGCGCAGCGTCAGCTCAAGCGGTGGTCGGGGCAGTGGGAGAAGTCGAAGACCCGCGAGCTGCCCGCCCTCGACGACCTGACGCGACGGCTCGCCGCCTCGGTGCCGGAGCAGCGGGAATTGACACTGGTGCACGGCGACTTCCACCTGCGCAACGTCATCACCTCCCACGAGACCGGGGAGGTGACCGCGGCCCTGGACTGGGAGTTGTGCACCCTCGGCGACCCCCTCGCCGACGTCGGCAGCCTGCTCGCGTACTGGCCGGAGCCGGGCGAGACGACCGGCGGCGACTTCCCCGCGTCCACCCTCGACGGTTTCCCGGACCGGGTGGAGATCGCCGGGGTGTACCTCGACGAGACCGGCCGCGACCCGCAAGCCCTCGCGTTCTGGCACGTCCTCGGCCTGTGGAAGGTCGCGGTCATCGCGGAGGGCGTCATGCGCCGCGCGCGGGACGAACCGCAGAACAAGGCGGCCGCGGGCACCCCGACCGTCGAGCGCATCGACGACCTGGTGGCCAAGGCGTGCGACATCGCCGCCCGGGCCGGAATCTGATCGAACGACGATGGAGAAATTCATGAAGAGAACGGCAATCGTCACCGGCGCGGCACGAGGCATCGGTGCCGCGGTGGCGAAGAAACTGGCGAACGACGGGTACGCGGTGGCCGTGCTCGACCTCGACGAGTCCGCGTGTGCGGCAACCGTCGACGCCATCGAGTCCGCCGGCGGCCGGGCGCTGGCCGTGGGCGCGAACGTCGCCGACGAGGCGTCGGTCGCCGCGGCGGTCGAGCGGGTGGCGACCGAACTCGGTGCCCCGACGATCCTGATCAACAATGCCGGAATCACCCGCGACAACCTGTTGTTCAAGATGACCGTCGACGACTGGGACGCGGTCATGAACGTGCACCTGCGCGGTGCGTTCCTGATGTCGCGGGCCGTGCAGCAGCACATGGTCGACGCCGGGTTCGGGCGCATCGTGAATCTGTCGAGCACGTCCGCGCTCGGTAACCGCGGGCAGGTCAACTACTCCGCCGCCAAGGCGGGCATGCAGGGCTTCACCAAGACGCTCGCCATCGAACTGGGCAAGTTCGGTGTCACCGCGAACGCGATCGCGCCCGGCTTCATCGAGACCGAGATGACCGCCGCCACCGCCGAGCGGGTGGGTGTCGGCTTCGAGGACTTCAAGAAGGCGGCGGCGTCGCAGATCCCGGTGAACCGCGTCGGGCAGCCCGAGGACATCGCCAACACCGCGTCGTTCCTGGCGAGTGAGGGTGCCGGATTCGTGTCCGGACAAGTGATCTACGTCGCCGGCGGACCGAAGGACTGAGGAACATGACCACTGACGAACAGGCGATCGCACGCGACCTCAGCGATCGCGTCGCGACCCTCGTCGAACAGAACGACCTGTCGGATCCGACCGGGTTCCTCGGAGCCCGATTCGACGCCGGCCTCGCGTGGGTCCACTTCCCGCCGGGGCGCGGCGGGCTCGGTCTGCCGCAGAGCTTCCAGGCGCAGGTCGATGCCGAACTCGCTGCCGCCGGAGCGCCCGGTCCGGCCAAGGGCCGCAACGGGATCGGATTGGGCATGGCCGCGCCGACCATCGCCGCGTTCGGCACCGAGGAACAACAGCAGAAGTACCTGCGGCCGATCTTCACCAGCGAGCACATCTACTGCCAGTTGTTCAGCGAACCGGGGGCGGGCTCCGACCTGGCCGCGGTCGCGACGCGAGCCGTCCGTGAGGGTGACGGCTGGATTGTCAACGGGCAGAAGGTGTGGACGTCGGGGGCGCAGAACGCACAGATGGCGATCCTCGTGGCCCGGACGGATCCGACGGTGCCCAAGCACGCCGGGCTCACGTACTTCCTGTGCGACATGAGCGATCCCGGTATCGACGTCCGGCCGTTGCGGCAGATCACCGGTGAGGCCGAGTTCAACGAAGTGTTCCTCACCGACGTCCACATTCCCGATACCGATCGGCTCGGCGACGAGGGGCAGGGCTGGCGGGTGGCCACCGCGACCCTCAACAACGAGCGGGTGGCGATCGGTGGTTCCGCGGCCGCCCGCGAGAGCGGCATGATCGGACCGGTCGCCCAGGCCTGGCGGGAGCAACCCGAACTCCGCGATCCGGCGATGCACGACGAACTGCTGCGGCTGTGGGTCGAAGCGGAGGTCGCCCGGCTGACCGGGGAACGCCTGCGGCAACAACTCGAGGCCGGGCAACCCGGCCCGGAGGGATCCGGCCTGAAGCTGGCTTTCGCCCGGCTCGCGCAGACCATTTCGGGTTTCGACATCGAACTCCACGGCGAGGCCGGGCTGCGGTACGACGACTGGACCATGCGCCGCCCCGACAAGGTCGACTTCACCGGCCGTGAACCCGGCTACCGGTACCTGCGCGCGAAAGGCAACTCGATCGAGGGCGGCACGTCCGAGATCCTGCGCAACGTCATCGCAGAACGCGTCCTCGGCCTCCCGCCGGAGCATCGCGTCGACAAGGACATCGCCTGGAAGGACCTGCCCCGATGAGCACCGCAGATCTGCTGTATTCCGACACGGAAGACGCCCTGCGCGACTCCGTCCGCCGCCTCCTCGCCGACCGCTGCCCACCGGAACTGGTGGTCGGGGCGTACGACCGGGCACCCGCCGACTTCTCCGGAGTGTGGAAATCCCTCGCCGTCGAACTCGGACTGGCGGGCCTGCTCGTCCCCGAGGACCTGGGCGGCGCCGGCGCGACCGCACGCGAGGCTGCGGTGGTCATGGAGGAGATCGGACGTGCCGTCGCGCCCGTCCCGTACCTTTCCAGCGCCGTACTCGCGACGGTCGCGCTGCTGAAGGCGGGAGACTCGCGAACGGTCGGCGCACTCGCCGACGGGACGACCACCGGTGCGCTCACGGTCGGGCTCGCGACCGCACCGGGCCGGTTCACCCCGACCGTGCGCCGGGACGGCGACGCCCTGACCGGCACCGTTACCAGTGTCGCGGGCGTCTCGGAGGCCGACATCCTGATCGTGCCGGTCGAGGGTCCGGGTGGACTCGAACTGCACACGGTTCCCGCCGGCACCGCCGGCGTCTCGGTCATTTCCGTGCTCGCGCTCGACATGACCCGGCCACTGTCGGATGTCTCGTTCGACGCCGCCGCATCCACCCGCATTGACGACGGCAACGCCGCGGCGGCGGTCCGTGACGCCCTCGTCGTCGGTGCCGCACTGCTCGCCTCCGAGCAACTCGGGCTTGCGCAGTGGTGCTTCGAGACGACCCTGGCGTACGTCAAGGAGCGAACCCAGTTCGGCCGCGCCGTCGGGTCGTTCCAGGCGATCAAGCACCGCCTCGCCGACCTGTGGCTCGAGGTCACCTCCGCGGCCGCCGCTGCCCGCTACGCCGCGGACACTGCCGCCCGGGGCGACGCGGACGCCGAGGTCGCGGCTGCCGTCGCGCAGGCGTACTGCAGTGACGTCGCCGTCCACGCCGCCGAGGAGTGCGTCCAGCTGCACGGCGGGATCGGCATGACGTGGGAATACCCCGCGCACCTGTATCTGAAGAGGGCGAAGAGCGATCAGCTCGCGTTCGGCACCGCCTACCGTCACCGCGCGCGCCTCGCCGACCTGATCGACCTGCCCGCGTAACCCGAGCCGCACCACCGACAGTCAGGAAGCAATCCATGAAGGCATGGCGTGTCCACGAACTCGGCGAGCCGCGCACCGCGCTGCAACTCGAGGAGGTCCCGGATCCGACGGCAGGCCCCGGCCAGGTGCTGGTGAAGGTTCTCGCCGCACCGGCGAACTTCCCCGACGTGCTGCTGTGCCGCGGCGAATACCAGATCAAGCCGCCGCTGCCGTTCACACCCGGAGTCGAGCTGTGCGGTGACGTGCTGGAGGTCGGTGACGGCGTGACCCGCTTCGCCGTCGGCGACCGGGTGATCGGCAACCCCAACCTGCCCGGCGGCGGATTCGCCCAGATGGCCGTGATGGACGAGGCCAACACGTTCGCCGCCCCGTCCGCGCTCGACGACGCCGAGGCGTCGGCGTTGAGCATCGGCTACCAGACGAGCTGGTTCGCCCTGCACCGGCGCACCCAGCTGAAGCCGGGGGAGACGCTGCTCGTCCATGCCGCCGCGGGCGGAGTGGGCAGCGCCGCAGTGCAATTGGGCAAGGCTGCCGGAGCGAAGGTGATCGGCGTCGTCGGAGGCTCCGACAAGGTCGAGTACTGCCGCCGGCTGGGGGCGGATCTGGTGATCGACCGGCACACCGACGATTTCGTTCCGCTGGTCAAGGAATTCACCGGCGGACGCGGCGCGGACGTCGTCTACGACCCGGTCGGCGGCGACGCCTACGCGAAGTCCACCAAGTGCATCGCGTTCGAAGGCCGGATCCTGATCATCGGTTTCGCCGGCGGCACCATCCCGACACCCGGCCTCAATCACGCCCTGATCAAGAACTACTCGATCATCGGCCTGCACTGGGGTCTGTACAAGCAGTACAACCAGCAGGCGATCGCCGACTGCCACGAGGAACTGACCCGTCTCGCCGACTCCGGTGCGATCACGCCGCTCATCAGCGAGCGGCTCTCGCTCGCGGACGTCGCCGACGGCATCGGCCGGCTCGGTGACGGCAGCACCGTCGGCCGCCTCGTCTTCCAACCCTGAAGGGAACGCACATGGACATCGGTTCGCTGTTCGACGTCGCAGGCAAGACCGTGGTGGTCACCGGAGGTTCGCGGGGTATCGGCCGGATGATCGCGCAAGGATTCGTCCTGGCCGGGGCTACCGTGATCATCTCCGCCCGCAAGGCCGAGGCGTGCGAGAAGGCCGCGGCCGAACTGTCCGCCGCCGGGCCGGGGACGTGTCACGCACACCCCGCCGACCTGTCCACCGAGGAGGGGATCGAGGGCCTCGTCGCGCGGGTCGCCGAGGTGTCGCCCCGGCTGGACGTCCTGGTGAACAACGCCGGAGCGACGTGGGGTGCGCCGGTCGACGATTTCCCGGCCGCCGGTTTCGACAAGATCTTCGACATCAACGTCAAGGGCGTGTTCATGCTCACCCAGGCGTTGCTGCCGAGTCTGCGGGCCGCGGCGACGGACGGTGACCCCGCCCGGGTGATCAACATCGGATCGATCGACGGACTCGTGGTGTCGGGTAGCGAGAACTTCTCGTACGGGGCGAGCAAGGCCGCGGTCCACATGCTCACCCGCAAGCTCGCAGCGACACTGGCCGCCGAGCGGATCACCGTCAATGCCATTGCCCCCGGACCGTTTCCGAGCAAGATGATGGCCTTCGTCCTGGACGATCCGGAGCGGAAGGAGGCGGTCGAGGGATCGGTCCCGCTCGGCCGGGTCGGCACCCCGGAAGACGTCGCGGGCACCGCGATCTTCCTCTCCTCGCGTGCCGGGGCCTACCTCACCGGCACCGTCGTCCCCGTCGACGGCGGGATGTCGGGAACACGCTGAACAGCACGTCAGACAGTCGGAACACGGAACGAGCGAGAGGCGGTACGGCCGCGATGAGCTGGTACGACGACAGGCCCTGGATGGATCGGTACGACGAGAACACGCGTTCCGTGGGGGAGATCCCCGCCCGGACAGCGCTCCACATGTTCTCGGCCGCGGTCGAATCCGCCCCGGACGGGCCGGCCATCCGGTACCTCGGGGGCACCCTCGACTACCGCGAGGTCGACGAACTCAGCGACGGTGTGGCCGCCTACCTCACCGAGAACGGATTCGGGAAGGGCGACCGGCTCGCAATCTACCTGCAGAACATCCCGCAGTTCGTGCTGGCGTTGCTCGGCACGTGGAAGGCGGGCGGTGTCGTCGTCCCGCTGAACCCGATGTACCGGGACGAGCTTTCTCACATCCTCACCGACGCCGGAGTCACCGCGATCGTGTGCAGCGAGAACGCGTGGGCCGATCGGGTGGCGGAGCGGGCATCCGCCGCCGGGGTGCGGATCGCGCTGACCGCGAGCGAACTCGACATCCAGACGTCCGGCGACCCACGGGTGTTCGGGGGCGTGACCCGGGTGCGCGCCGAGGGCGTGCCGGACCTGCTCGAGGTGGCCCGGGCGCGCGCGGGGGCCGGCGTGCCGGATCCCGGTCTGGTCCCGGACGACGTCGCGCTCGTGTCCTACACGTCCGGAACGAGTGGAGTCCCCAAGGGAGCGATCAACACCCACCGGAATCTCACCGTCAACAGTTCGATCCTGCGCCTGTACGAGAGCAAGCCCGCCGGTTCGCCGATCTTCGCGCTCGCACCGCTGTTCCACATCACGGGCATGGTGTGCCAGTTGCTCACCGCGATCGACCTGGCGTCGCCGCTGATCCTCGCGTACCGGTTCGACGCAGGGGTCGTCCTCGACGCCCTCGAGCGGGAGCGGCCGGTGTTCATGGTCGGCCCGTCCACCGCCTACATGGCGCTGATGGCCCACCCCGACTTCTCCGGTGAGCGCTTCGCTTCGCTGGAGGCCGTGATGTCCGGTGGCGCCCCGCTACCCCCTGCCATCGTCGAACGGTTCCGGGAGCTGACCGGAAAGTACATCCGCAACGGCTACGGGCTCACCGAGACCAGCGCACCGTGCGTCGTCGTCCCGCCGAACCTGGAGGCGCCGGTCGATCCGTCGTCGGGCACGCTGGCGATCGGCCTGCCCCTTCCGTCCGCCGTGATCCGGATCGTCGGGGAGGACGGGCACGACCTCGACCCGCTCGAAGTCGGGGAGATCGCCGTCGACGGGCCGATGGTCGTGCCCGCGTACTGGAACAAGCCGGACGCCACGGCGCAGTCGCTGCCCGGCGGCCGGTTGCTCACCGGCGATGTGGGCTTCATGGACGCCCAGGGCTGGGTGTACGTCGTCGATCGCAAGAAGGACATGATCAACGCGTCCGGGTTCAAGGTCTGGCCGCGCGAGGTCGAGGACGTCCTGTACCGGCACCCGGCAGTCCGGGAGGCCGCCGTCGTCGGCGAGCCGGACAGCTACCGCGGCGAGACCGTCGCCGCGTTCGTCAGCCTCCGCCCCGGGCAGACGGTCGAGACGGACGACCTCGTCGAGTACTGCCGGGAGCGGCTGGCGAGCTACAAGGCCCCGAGGCGCGTCGAGATCGTCGACGAACTGCCCAAGACGGCCAGTGGGAAGATCCTCCGACGCGAAATGCGCCGCAGCACCCCGGCCTGAGCCCGCCGCCGTCCCGTTCGTTCCGACGATCAGGCGAGAACGGGGTGCGGGTAGTCCGCCGCGCGGTGCTGGAACGACAGGATCCGGGGGTTCTGCACGACCCCGTCGCGGATCTCGACGGCCCGCCGGATCGTGTCGCTGCGGTCCCAGGCGGCGGGTCCGTCGAGGACCGTCCCCAGGTGCGGGAGCAGGGCCTCGCTGATCTCCCACGTCGCCGAATTCCACAGGTAGGACGGGCTGTGATCGACCGCGTAGTAGCGGACGTTCTCACCGATCATGAACGTCGGATCGGCGAACGACGTGGGCCGGGCCCAGCTGAAGCCCATTCCCTCGTCGCAGGACACGTCGACGACGAGGCTGCCGGGCAGGAGGGTCTCGACGTCCGAGTCGATCAGGAACGTCAGCGGCGACTCCGTGTCCTGCAGGACGCAGTTGACGATGATGTCGTGCCGGGCGAGGAATCCGGCGAGCGGCATCCGGCCCTCGTCCGTGGTGACGTGGCTGCGGCGCGGATCGGCGTCGTCGTGATCGAACTGCACGATCTCCGCGGAGTGGATCGGCGAGCTCACGGCGGTGACCCCGCGCTGGGTGACGACGTGGACGTCGTGGATGCCCAGGGCGTTCAGCGCGGTGACGGCGCCGCGGGCGGTGGCACCGAAGCCGAGGACCACGGCGCGGAGACGGCGGCCGTAGTCGCCGGTCGAACCCGCGATCGACAGGGCGTGCAGCACCGAGCTGTATCCGGCGAGCTCGTTGTTCTTGTGGAAGACATGGAGCTGGAACGACCCCTCGACGCTCCAGTGGTTCATGGCCTCGAACGCGATCAACGTGAGGTGGCGATCGACGGCCACCTGGGTGAGCTCCGTGTCCTGGACGCAGTGCGGCCACCCCCACAGGATCTGGCCGTCACGCAGGTCCGCCAGATCCTTCGCGAGAGGTTTGGGCAGCAGGAGGACGTCGTTGTGCTCGATCAGCTGCTCCCGGGTGCGCAGACCGCCCACCGACAGGGCCAGCTGCTCGTCGGACACGCCGAAGGGCTCTCCGTAGCCGTACTCGAGATGGATGCGGCCACGGAGGTCGGGGTCGATCCGGTCGAAGTGGAGCGGGTGGATCGGGAGCCGGCGTTCGTCGGTTTTGCTCGAACGCGCGACGACGCCGAGGGTGAGTGGATGAGAGCGGTGTTGCTGCACAGGGTGTCCCTTGGTCGACACTGCCGGAGAGAGTCTTCGGCAGAGAGTTGTTGCCGCGGAACCCGCAATGGAGGAGGCCAGCGTTCGATCGATGTGCGCGGCATCTGCCGGCGCGGCTGCAGCTCTCGACAAAGCCCGAGGAGATCACTCGGGGAAGACTGGTAGCACCAGAGAGAAAGGCTGCGCCGCGACAGGCGACGCAGTTCCTCGTGGTGCCCCCGGCAGGATTCGAACCTGCGACCTTTCGCTCCGGAGGCGAACGCTCTATCCCCTGAGCTACGGGGGCGCACCGGAAATCCGGTGTGCCGATTGGGCTGGCCAATCGTAGCGCATGGGTAGTGGGATCGACCAAATCGGTCCCCCTACTTCGTGGACTCGCCCCGGTAGCGGCCCGAACACGCCTAGTGTCGGGAGGACGTGGACGCTCGCGAACTCCCGGGGAGGGGTCGAGAATGACCGATGGACGGCAGGTCGGGTCGCAGGACTCCGACGGGCACTATTCCGATTCCGACCTCGATCTGGACCTGCGGTGGTGGGCAGCGGCCAACTATCTGACGGTCGCGCAGATCTACCTGCAGGACAACGCGCTTCTGCGTGCGCCGCTGCGCCCCGAACACATCAAACCCCGGCTCCTCGGGCACTGGGGGACGAGCCCGGGTCTGTCGATGATCTACGCCCTGCTGAACCGTCTCATCCGCCGGACCGACACCGACTGTCTCTACGTGACGGGTCCCGGACACGGTGGCCCTGCGCTCGTCGCCGCCACGTACCTGGAGGGGACGTACTCCGAGGTGTACCCGGGCGTGTCCCGCGATGCCGCCGGTATCCACCGTCTCTGCCGGCAGTTCTCGACGCCGGGTGGCATCCCGAGTCACGTCAGTGTGCAGACGCCGGGCAGCATCCACGAGGGCGGCGAGCTCGGCTACGCTCTCGCGCATGCCGCCGGGGCGGCATTCGATCACCCGAACCTGTTGGTGGCGTGCGTGATCGGAGACGGCGAGGCCGAGACCGGACCACTGTCCGGTTCGTGGAAACTCCCCGCATTCCTCAATCCGGAACGTGACGGAGCGGTGTTGCCGATCCTGCACGTCAACGGAGCGAAGATCGCCGGGCCCACCGTCTACGGTCGCAGCAGCGACGCGGACGTCGAGGCGTTCCTCGGCGGTCAGGGCTGGGCGCCGACCGTCGTCTCCGGCGACGACCCGAGGCAGGTCTTCCCGGCGCTGCATCGCGCCCTCACCGACGCGCACGCAGCGATCTCCGACCTGCAGCGGGAGGCGCGGGCCGGCCGGCGCAGCGCAGCCAAGTGGCCGGCGATCGTGCTGCGGACCCCGAAGGGCTGGACCGGTCCGCGCACCGTCGACGGCGTGCTCGTCGAGGGCACGCACCGGGCGCATCAGGTTCCGCTGTCGGGGGTGCGGACCGACGAGGCGCATCTGCGTCAGCTCGAGGAGTGGATGCGGTCCTACGGCCCCGGTGAACTGTTCGACTCCTCCGGCGCACTCGTTCCGGACCTCGAGCGGCTCGCGCCGCAGGGCGACAAGCGGATGGGTTCGTCGCCGTACGCGAACGGCGGCCGCCTGCGTGCCGATCTTCCCGTGCCGCCGCTGGAGAAGTACGCGCTCGCGATCGAGAAGCCCGGCACCACCGTCCACGAGACCACCCGGGTGCTCGGGGAACTGCTCCGCGACCTGTACGTCGCTACCACCACGCCCGACGGCGGTGGATACTTCCGGCTGTTCTGCCCGGACGAAACGGCCAGCAACCGGTTGGGCGCCGTGTTCGAGGTGACCGACCGCTGCTGGCAGCTGCCGGTCACCGACTACGACGACGGACTGTCGGCCCGCGGCCGGGTGATGGAAGTGCTCAGCGAGCACCTCTGCGAGGGATGGCTGGAGGGATATCTGCTGTCGGGGCGGCACGGGCTGTTCGCCAGCTACGAGGCGTTCGCGATGGTGAGCGTGTCGATGCTCGTCCAGCACACGAAGTGGCTGCAGCACGCGGTGGATCTGCCGTGGCGGGCACCGGTGGCGTCGCTGAACGTCCTGCTGACCAGCACGTGCTGGCGCAACGACCACAACGGGTTCAGTCATCAGGGGCCGGGCATGATCGACGCCGTCATCCCGCTCGCACCGGATGTCGTCCGGATCTGGCTGCCACCCGACTCGAACACTCTGCTCTCCATCGCCGACCACTGCCTCCGCAGCACCGACCACGTCAATCTCATCGTGGTCGACAAGCAGCCGCACCTGCAGTACCTGACCCTCGCGGAGGCGCATGCGCACTGCGCGGCCGGGGCGTCGGTGTGGGAGTGGGCGGGGACGGAAGGCGCGGTGGGCGCCGACCCGGACGTCGTGCTCGCCGCCGCCGGGGACGTCCCGACCCAGGAGATCCTCGCCGCGGCGCAGTTGCTGCGCGAACACACGCCGGACCTGGTCACCCGGGTGGTCAACGTCGTCGACCTGATGGGGTTGCTCACCCCCACCGAACACCCGCACGGATTCGACGCACGCATGTTCCTCGACCTGTTCACCGCGGACACGGACGTGGTGTTCGCGTTCCACGGGTACTCGCGCGCCGTCCACGAGCTGATCCACGGGCGTCCCGCCCCGGACCGGTTCCACGTTCGCGGCTTCAGCGAACAGGGCACCACGACGACACCGTTCGACATGGTCGTGCTCAACCGGATGAGCCGCTATCACCTGGTCCTCGAGGCGCTGCGACGCACGCGGAGAGAGCCGGCCGGTGCCGGCGAACTGGCCGATTTCTGCCTCCGGCAACTCGAACGGCACGGCGAATACGTCGTCGCGCACCTCGAGGACATGCCCGAGGTGCGCGACTGGACGTGGTCGTGAAGCCGGAAGTCAGTTCATCGGGAGGGGAGCAGCGCCCTTCGCGGTGAGCATGTTCGTCATCACCGTCGACTCGCTCTGCTGGGTGTCCACCATCGTCTGCGCGAGAGAGCGCACCGCGTCCTCCGACGCGTGCTGGGCCGCGTACTCCATCATCGGAAGTCCGCCCTGGTGGTGACGCAGCATCAGCTGGAGGTACAGGACGTCGACGGCCGGACCGGTGGCCTGACGCAACGCGGCCATGTCCTCCGAGGACGCCATGCCCGGCATCTTCGACATCGATCCCATGTGCCCGCTGTCGGCGGATCCGTGGTCGTGACCGTCCGAGTGCTCGGATTCCATCCAGCCCATGTAGCCGCCGGACGGCAGCGCCGGCTGATCCCACAGCGCGAGCCAGCCCTGCATCTGCCCGAGCTGATTCTGCTGCGTGGTGAGGATGTCGTACGCGAGGCCGCGCACCGCCGGGTCGGTGGCGCCCGCCAGCGCGATCGCCGACATCTCCACCGCCTGGCTGTGATGCACGCTCATGTCCTGCGCGAATCCGACGTCGACGGAACCGGCCTCGGGAACCGGGGCGCCGGAGTCCTCGAGCGGAAGCCGGGCGAGGAACCCGAGCGCGAATCCGAGGGCGATGGCGCCGATCAGCCCGATGACCAGCAGCGCTGTGCGCTGACTGGGCCGGGACGGGGCTGGATTGGCTGCGGGTTCGGCTGAACTAGCCATTGCCGCCCTCAGCCGGCGCCTGCTGCAGATCGGACGGCAGCTGCAGGTCGCTCGGGAGCTGCATGCCGCTGGGCAGCTGCGCCCCCGCGCCACCGGACTCGGACTGGTCGGGGCTGATACCGCCACCGTCCATCGGCACCGCGTCCGCGCCGGGTGCGCTCGGGTCGAACGGCGGCGGGTTGTCGGGGTCGAAACCGGAGCCCGGGATGGACGAGCAGCTCGCGCCGACCTCCGGGTAGGTGTTCTTGTTGATCCGCAGCGCGGTGATGAACTGGTCGATGCGCTCGTCGTCGACGCTGTCCAGCTTCAGCTGGTGCCCCCACGACTGCAGCGAGACCGGGCTGTCGAGGCCCGGGAACGGCGACATCAGCGTGTACGTCTCGCCGTCCACCTTGTCCTTCAGCGTCTCGACCTGGTCGGCGGACAGCTCGTCCGGGTTGTAGGCGATCCACACGGCGCCGTGCTCGAGCGAGTGCACGGCGTTCTCGGTGCGGATCGCGTTCGGGTAGACCGTGCCGGTGCACGTCGCCCAGATGGCGTCGTGCGGGCCACCGAACGGGGGCGACTGGTCGTACGCGACGCGCTGCGTCGGCTGGATGTGGATGCCGGCCGGGTAGTCGACCTTGACGACGCCGTCGATGTTGACCGACGGGTCGGGATTCTCGACGCTCGGTGCGTACTTCGCGGCTTCTTCCTTGGCCTGGTACTTGGGGACCAGGTTGATCGCGAGGATCGCCACGAGTGCGAGAACGGCAGCTCCGGCGCCGATCGTCAGCCAGGGGATGGTCCGCGGAGCGGACGCGCCACCCTTGACTTTCGCGCCGCCGCTCCTCTTCTTGGCGGCCTTGATGGCCTTCGCCGACTTCGCGCCCGAGTTCTTATCGGGACCGCGACTTTCCGAACCGCTTGGCATCGATTGTGATCTTTCGGTGTGTGGGTTACGGGCGCTCGACCCCCGGTAACCGGAAGCTGAGGGCCGGGACTCAGGGCGACACCACTGTACTTTCCCACCCTGAGCGCAACCTGGGAGAGTGGCCGCGGCCACGCTCGCCGGCGGTCGCCGGGCCCGCGGCGGGACTCGCGGGAAGGCGGATCACCGCCCGGGACGCGTTGGCCATAGGATAGATACCTGTGACTCCAGCTGACCTTGCCGAACTGCTCCGCGGAACCGCCGCGAAAGTGCTCGCCGAACGCGGACTCGACGTGTCCGTGCTTCCCGAAACTCTCACGGTCGAGCGTCCGCGCAATCCCGAGCACGGCGATTACGCCACCAACGTCGCGATGCAGGTGGCCAAGAAGGTCGGTACCAACCCGCGTGAGCTGGCCGGCTGGCTCGCCGAGGCGCTGACCGCGGCCGCGGGCATCGACAGCGCCGACATCGCGGGCCCGGGATTCCTCAACATCCGCCTGGCCGCCGACGCGCAGGGCGCGATCGTCGCGAAGATCCTCGAGGAGGGTGCCGCGTTCGGGTCCGGACACACGCTCGACGGCAAGAAGATCAACCTCGAGTTCGTCTCGGCCAACCCCACCGGCCCCATCCACCTCGGTGGAACGCGCTGGGCGGCCGTGGGCGACGCGCTGGGCCGGATCCTGTCCACCCAGGGCGCGGCAGTCACCCGCGAGTACTACTTCAACGACCACGGCGCCCAGATCGACCGGTTCTCCCGCTCGCTGATCGCGGCCGCCAAGGGTGAACCCGCCCCCGAGGACGGCTACGCGGGCGCGTACATCGCCGACATCGCCACCCAGGTGCAGCAGCAGCGCCCCGACGTGCTGGAACTGCCCGCGGGCGAGCAGCAGGAAGTCTTCCGCGCCATCGGCGTCGACCTGATGTTCGCCCACATCAAGCGCACCCTGCACGAGTTCGGCGTCGACTTCGACGTCTACTTCCACGAGAACTCGCTGTTCGAGTCCGGTGCGGTGGAGAAGGCCGTCGAGACGCTCAAGGACTCCGGCAACCTGTTCCAGGAGGACGGCGCCTGGTGGCTCAAGAGCACCGACTTCGGCGACGACAAGGACCGCGTCGTCATCAAGAGCGACGGCAACGCGGCGTACATCGCCGGTGACATCGCCTACTTCCAGGACAAGCGCTCCCGCGGCTTCGACCTGTGCATCTACATGCTCGGTGCCGACCACCACGGGTACATCGGCCGGCTCAAGGCGGCCGCGGCCGCGTTCGGCGACGACCCCGACACCGTCGAGGTGCTGATCGGCCAGATGGTGAACCTCGTCCGCGACGGTGTGGCCGTGAAGATGAGCAAGCGCGCCGGGACGGTCATCACCCTCGACGACCTCGTCGAGGCGATCGGCGTCGACGCGTCGCGGTACGCGATGATCCGGTCGTCGGTGGATTCGAGCATCGACATCGACCTCGAACTGTGGACGAGCACCGGCAACGAGAACCCGGTGTACTACGTGCAATACGCGCACGCCCGCCTGTCGGCCATCGCCCGCAACGCCGCCGACCTCGGTGTCGCGGTCACGGATCCCGACTTCTCGCTGCTCGTCACGGAGCAGGAGGGCGATCTGATCCGCACCCTCGGCGAGTACCCGCGCGTCGTCACCAGTGCCGCGAATCTGCGTGAGCCGCACCGCATTGCGCGGTATCTCGAGGAGCTGGCCGGTGCCTATCACCGGTTCTACGGCGCCTGCCGGATCCTGCCCCAGGGCGACGAGGAAATCGGCCCGCTGCACATCGCGCGACTGGCGCTGTGCGACGCGTCCCGTCAGGTCCTGTCCAACGGGCTGGCCCTGCTCGGCGTCAGCGCACCGGAGCAGATGTGAACGCGCACCCCGCAGGTCCCAAGCACGCCGAACAGCTGCACGCACCCGGTCTGCCCGAACGTCCCGCCGACGCGGCCGCATTCGCCGCACTCTCTCCCGAGGTGTGGCCCCGCAACGCGCACCGCGCCGCGGACGGAGTCGTCAGCCTGGCGGGCATCCCGGTCACCGAACTGGCCGAGAAGTACGGCACCCCATTGTTCGTGGTCGACGAGGACGACTTCCGGTCCCGCTGCCGCGACATGGCCCGTGCGTTCGGGTCCACCGCCAAGGTGCACTACGCATCCAAGGCGTTCCTGTGCGGCGAGATCGCCCGCTGGGTCGCCGACGAGGGCCTGTCCCTGGACGTCGCGTCGGGCGGTGAACTGGCGGTCGCCCTGCACGCCGGATTCCCGGCGGAGCGAATTGCCATGCACGGCAACAACAAATCGGTCGCCGAGCTGACCGCCGCCGTGTCGGCCCGGGTCGGGCACATCGTGCTCGACTCCGCCACGGAGATCGACCGCCTCGACAAGGTGGCCGCCGAAGCCGGTGTGCTGCAGGACGTTCTGATCCGCGTGACGGTCGGAGTCGAGGCACACACCCACGAATTCATCTCCACGGCCCACGAGGACCAGAAGTTCGGGTTCTCGCTCGCGGGCGGAAAGGCGATCGACGCGGTCCGCCGGGTCTTCGCCGCCGACAATCTGCGGCTGGTCGGACTCCACAGCCACATCGGCTCGCAGATCTTCGACGTCGACGGCTTCGAGTTGGCCGCACACCGCGTGATCGGGCTGCTGCGGGACGTCGTCGCGGAGTTCGGCGTGGACAAGACCGCCCAGATCTCGATCATCGACCTCGGCGGCGGCATGGGAATCTCCTACGTCCCCACCGACGACCCGCCGCCGGTCGACCAGCTCGCCGCCAAACTCGGCGACATCGTGCGCAACGAGTCGGCGCTCGCCGGTCTGCCGGAGCCGACGCTGGCCGTCGAACCCGGACGCGCGATCGCCGGACCCGGCACGGTGACGCTGTACGAGGTCGGCACCATCAAGGACGTCACCGTCGGCGCCAACCTCACCCGCCGGTACGTCAGCGTCGACGGCGGAATGAGCGACAACATCCGTACCGCGCTGTACCAGGCGGAGTACGAGGCCAAACTGGTCTCGCGGGTCAGCGACGCGGCACCGGTGGTGTCCCGCGTCGTCGGTAAGCACTGCGAGTCCGGCGACGTCGTGATCCGCGACACCTGGATGCCCGAGGACATCGACGCCGGCGATTTGCTCGCCGTCGCGGCCACCGGTGCATACTGCTATTCGATGTCGAGCAGGTACAACCTGCTCGCCCGCCCTGCCGTGGTGGCGGTGCGCGACGGACAGTCGCGCGTGATCCTCCGGAGGGAAACCGTGGAAGACCTGCTGAGCTTGGAGGTACAGGAGTGACGAGCGAATCGGCGCATCGCGCTATCGGTGTGGCCGTCCTCGGCCTCGGCAACGTCGGGAGCGAGGTCGTGCGCATCCTGCGGGAGCACAGCGAAGACCTCGAGGCTCGCGTCGGTGCCCCGCTGGAACTGCGCGGAGTGGCCGTGCGCCGCCCCGGCAAGGACCGCGGAATTCCCGAGGAGTTGCAGACCACCGACGCGGAGTCACTCGTGGCCCGCGACGACGTCGACCTCGTCGTCGAGGTGATCGGCGGCATGGACCTGCCCCGCAAGCTGATCCTCTCGGCGCTCAACTCCGGCAAGTCCGTCGTCACCGCCAACAAGGCGCTGCTCGCCGATCACACGGGTGAACTGGCCGAGGCCGCGGAACTGCACAACGTCGACCTCTACTTCGAGGCCGCCGTGGCCGGCGCGATCCCCGTGATCCGCCCGCTCATCCAGTCCCTCGCCGGTGACCGGGTGAACAAGGTCGCCGGAATCGTGAACGGAACCACCAACTTCATCCTGTCGGCGATGGACGAGACCGGCGCGGACTACGCCGCGACCCTCGCCGAGGCCGGACGCCTGGGATACGCCGAGGCCGATCCGACCGCCGACGTGGAGGGCTACGACGCCGCCGCCAAGGCGGCGATCCTCGCGTCGATCGCATTCCACACCCGGGTCACGGCCGCCGACGTGTACCGCGAGGGGATCTCCAAGATCACCGCGGCCGACCTGACGTCGGCTCGTGCACTCGACTGCACGATCAAGCTGCTGTCCATCTGCGAGCGGATCACCACCCCCGAGGGCAAGGAGCGGATCTCCGCGCGGGTCTACCCGGCGCTCGTGCCGCTGGAACATCCGCTGGCCTCGGTCAACGGTGCGTTCAACGCTGTCGTCGTCGAGGCGGAGAACGCCGGACGCCTGATGTTCTACGGGCAGGGCGCAGGCGGCGCCCCCACCGCGTCGGCCGTGATGGGCGACCTGGTGATGGCCGCGCGCAACAAGGTGAACGGTGGCCGCGGACCCCGCGAGTCCAAGTACGCCAAGCTGAAGATCGCGCCGATCGGCGACATCCCCACGCGCTACTACGTCAACATGCAGGTGACGGACAAGGCCGGGGTCCTGTCGGCGGTGGCTGCCGAATTCTCGCAGCACGGCGTCAGCATCTCCACCGTGCGGCAGGAAGGCGCCGGCGACGGTGCCCGCCTCGTCGTCGTGACCCACGTCGCGACGGATTCTGCTCTGTCGGAAACCGTTGAGGCACTGAGCAAACTCGAATTCGTCACCGCTGTGACCAGCGTGCTGCGACTGGAAGGCACCGAACAATGACCGGCACCCGTAACCCCGTTCACATCCCCTGGCCGGGGCTGATCGAGGCTTACCGCGACCGCCTCGCCATCGGACCGAACTGGAAGACGGTCACCCTGCGCGAGGGCGGTACCCCGCTGCTGCCCGCCGGGCACCTCTCGGAACTCACCGGTTGCGACGTCTACCTGAAGGTCGAGGGGCTCAACCCGACCGGTTCGTTCAAGGACCGCGGCATGACGATGGCCGTCACCGACGCGCTCGCCCGCGGCCAGCAGGCTGTTCTGTGCGCGTCCACGGGTAACACGTCCGCTTCCGCCGCCGCGTACGCCGCGAAGGCGAAGATGACCTGCGCCGTGCTGGTGCCCCAGGGCAAGATTGCGATGGGCAAGCTCGCGCAGGCCGTCATGCACGGCGCGCGGATCATCCAGGTGCAGGGTAACTTCGACGACTGTCTCGAACTGGCCCGCAAGACCACCGCGGAGTTCCCCACGATCGGGCTCGTGAACTCGGTCAACCCGGTCCGCATCGAGGGCCAGAAGACCGCGGCCTTCGAGATCTGCGACGCACTGGGCAAGGCCCCCGACGTGCACGTGCTCCCGGTCGGCAACGCGGGCAACATCACCGCGTACTGGCGCGGGTACTCCGAGTACTACGCGGACGGGCTCACCAGCGTGAAGCCGCGCATGCTCGGCGTCCAGGCCGCCGGCGCCGCCCCGCTCGTCCACGGCGCACCGGTGAAGGACCCGGAGACGATCGCGACCGCGATCCGCATCGGCTCGCCCGCGTCCTGGAACGGCGCGGTCACCGCCAAGGAAGAGTCGCACGGCGCCTTCCGGGCCGCGACCGACGACGAGATCCTCGAGGCGTACCGGCTGATCGCCAGGACCGAAGGGGTGTTCGTCGAGCCCGCCTCGGCCGCGAGCGTCGCAGGTCTGCTCGCCGCCCGCAAGGAGGGCTGGCTGGACTCGGGGCTGACCGTCGTCTGCACGGTCACCGGTAACGGCCTCAAGGACCCCGACACGGCGTTGGCGGGTATGCCTGAGGTTCAACCGATCCCGGTCGATCCTGTCGCGGTCGCGTCGGCCCTCGAGCTGGCGTAGTGGTGGCGCCCACGCCCACCACGCCGCAGGACCACACCGCTGCCATGACACAGACCCTCCCCACGGGCCTCACCGTGACCGCCCGCGTGCCTGCGTCGAGCGCCAATCTCGGCCCGGGCTTCGACACGCTGGGCATCGCGCTCGGACTGTACGACGAGATCACCGTGACCACCACGGGTTCGGGGCTGAAGATCCGGGTCGAAGGCGAGGGTGCCGACGACGTGCCGTGGGGTCCGTCCCATCTCGTGGTCCGGGCCATCGAACGTGGCCTGGAATCGGCGGGTGTGTGGGCTGAAGGCCTGGATGTGGTGTGCCGCAACGCGATACCCCATTCTCGGGGCCTGGGTTCGTCGGCCTCCGCCGTCGTCGGGGGGCTGGCGGCCGCCAACGGCCTGGCGATCAAGCTCGACCCCGAACTCGGACTGTCGCTCGATCAGCTCGTCCAGCTGTCGTCCGAATTCGAAGGGCACCCCGACAACGCGTCGGCGAGCGTGCTCGGCGGTGCCGTGGTGTCGTGGAGTTGCGCGGGCGAGCAGACCGACGGAGCGCCCGCGGCCACCGACATCTACTCGGCGGTCGCGCTGAAGGTCCATCCCGCGATCCGCGTCGTCGCTCTCGTGCCGGGGGAGCGCTCGTCGACCGCCCATACGCGGGGTCTGTTGCCCGAGACGGTTCCCCACCGGGACGCGGCGTTCAACGTCAGCCGCGGGGCCCTCGCTGTGGTGGCGCTCACAGAGCGTCCCGACCTCCTGATGGCGGCCACCGAGGACCGACTGCATCAGACGCAGCGCGCTCCGGCTCTCCCGCTCACGACGCGATGGATCGCCGTCCTCCGCAAGGCGGGTATCGCCGCCACCGTCTCGGGAGCCGGACCGACCGTCCTCGCATTGACCACGGAGCCTTTCCCCGTGGATCTTCGAGCGCAGGCCGAGGCCGAGGGGTTGCAGGTTCTCGAACTGGACGTGGCGGACGGCGTCCGGACCAGCTGACACGCCGTAGGGGCGTCTCCTTGCCCCTACGGTCGTTCACAGCTATCCTGGGCAATGTCCGTACATCGTGCGCATCAGACGCCGGTGCTTCACCAGGGCAATTACTCCAGGTCAATCGGGGTTGACGGCTCCTGGCACGATCCTCCGCACTATCTGTCGTGTAGGGATTGCGAGTACGCGCCTGTTTCAAAGGTGATGTGATGGCGGGCAAGCCGGCAGTTCTTCACATGCAACTACGTACGGCACATCCGAATTCGGTATTCGAAACCGAATTACGGGACGAACCCTCGACTCTGCGCAGCGCGAGTGAGGGAAGGAAAGGACCTCCGTGACCGATACGGACCTCATCGCCGCTCCTGTGCGCGCCTCCTCGGTGGATACCGTTGGCGCGCAGGCAGGCGACTCTTCACAGGCGTCATCGACCGCACCCGGCACCGGTGCCGTGACAGCCTCCACCAAGCGCGCCGAGGCGCGCCGGGGTGCCGGGCTGTCCGGAATGGTGCTCACCGAGCTCCGCACTCTCGCAGGTGAGCTGGGCATCAAGGGCATTTCGGGGATGCGCAAGGGCGACCTGATCGCCGCGATCAAGGAGCGTCAGGGCGGCACTTCCGCCCCGGCCGCTGCCGCGACCGAAGCCGCTCCCCGGACCCGGGCCACGCGCGCGAAGCGCGAACAGTCCGCTCAGACCGAACTCGAAGTGACTCCGCAGGCGGAGACCACGGAGAAGACCGCCGAGCCCAAGTCGGCCGAACCCGCGACGGGCGACGGCGCAGCCGCCGACTCCGACACCGCCGAAGGCGGCCGTCGCGGGCGTCAGCGCCGCGGATCCGCGCGTCGGGCAGGCGCACCCGAGCAGGGTGACCAGGGCGGCAACGCTCAGGACACCGCCTCGGCGAATGCCACCGACACGCAGCAGGCCGAGCGCAAGCAGGCCGACGACCGTCAGGATTCCGCCGAGAAGCCGGCCAAGCAGGACGGGGCCGGCGAACAGGGCGGCGACCGCAGCCGACGTGAGCGGGGCGGCGACCGCGGTGATCGTGGCGACACTCGTGGTGACCGCGGCGACCGCGGTGACCGGGGCGACCGCGGTGACCGGGGCGATCGCGGTGACCGGGGCGATCGCGACAACCGTGGCGACCGCAGCCAGGGCAGCAACGGCCCGCGCACCAACGACAACCGCCCGAGCGACGACGAGGAAGGCGGTCGCGGACGCCGCGGACGTCGCTTCCGCGAACGCCGTCGTGGACGCGACCGCGGCGAAGGCGGCGGCGGTGACGCCCGCGAGACCGAGATCCGCGAGGACGACGTCCTGCAGCCGGTCGCCGGCATCCTGGACGTCCTCGACAACTACGCGTTCGTGCGGACCTCCGGCTACCTGGCCGGACCGAACGACGTCTACGTGTCGATGAACCTGATCCGCAAGAACGGTCTCCGCCGCGGCGACGCCATCACCGGCGCCGTCCGGGTCGGACGCGAAGGCGAGCAGGGCAACCAGCGCCAGAAGTTCAACCCGCTGGTCCGCATCGACACCGTCAACGGTGGCGACGTGGAAGCGGCCAAGAAGCGCCCCGAGTTCGGCAAGCTCACCCCGCTGTACCCGAATCAGCGGCTGCGTCTGGAGACGACGCCGAACATCTTGACGACGCGTGTCATCGACCTGGTGATGCCGATCGGCAAGGGACAGCGTGCGCTGATCGTGAGCCCGCCGAAGGCCGGTAAGACCAGCGTTCTGCAGGCCATCGCCAACGCCATCGCGACCAACAACCCCGAGTGCTACCTCATGGTCGTGCTGGTCGACGAGCGTCCCGAAGAGGTCACCGACATGCAGCGTTCGGTGAAGGGCGAGGTCATCTCCTCGACCTTCGACCGTCCGCCGGGAGACCACACCTCGGTCGCCGAGCTGGCCATCGAGCGTGCGAAGCGTCTGGTGGAGGCGGGCAAGGACGTCGTCGTCCTCCTCGACTCGATCACCCGCCTCGGCCGTGCGTACAACAACTCGTCGCCGGCCTCGGGACGCATCCTCTCCGGTGGTGTCGACTCGACCGCGCTGTATCCGCCGAAGCGTTTCCTCGGTGCTGCGCGCAACATCGAGAACGGCGGTTCGCTCACGATCATCGCGACGGCCATGGTCGAGACCGGTTCCACCGGCGACACCGTGATCTTCGAGGAGTTCAAGGGCACCGGTAACGCCGAGCTGAAGCTCGACCGCAAGATCGCGGAACGTCGTGTGTTCCCGGCCGTGGACGTGAACCCGTCGGGTACGCGTAAGGACGAGCTGCTGCTCAGCCCGGACGAGGCGGCGGTGCTGCACAAGCTCCGGCGCGTGCTCTCGGGTCTCGACTCGCACCAGGCCATCGATCTGCTGATCGACCGCCTCAAGAAGAGCAAGAGCAACATCGAATTCCTCATGCAGGTGTCGAAGACTGCTCCGGGCGCGATCGACGACTGATCTCGACCCGACGCGGGGCCCGGCGACTCTCGGTCGCCGGGCCCCGCTGTTTTCCCTCGGGAACCACCGTGGAACAAAACGCGGACCACCCGCGTTGACCACACCGCAAGCACAAATGCCGATTGGGATCGCGAACCTGCGATCTGGCATACTGAGCGGCTGAGTCCGGTTCCGGTTCACGTCTTCGAACGGCGAAGGCGACCCGGCGACCATTGAAAGGGACACCATGAAGTCAGGCATTCACCCCAACTACGTGGCCACCACCGTGGTCTGCGGTTGCGGAAACACCTTCGAGACCCACAGCACCAAGGAGACCGGGCGTATCAACGTCGAGGTCTGCTCGCAGTGCCACCCGTTCTACACCGGCAAGCAGAAGATCCTCGACACCGGTGGACGTGTCGCCCGCTTCGAGGCTCGCTACGGCAAGCGCGCCGGCAAGGGCGCAGCCAAGGAATCTGCAGAGTCCTAGCTGTTCCGCCGACGCCCGTCCTGCGATAATTGCAGGCCGGGCGTCGGCTTTTTTGTGCCCATTCCCGAAAGAAACGCAGAGCGGAGCGAATCATGGCAGGGACCACCCAGCCGTCGGCCATCGACGACATCCTGGCCGAACATGCCGGCCTGGAGCAGCAGTTGGCGGACCCGGCCCTGCACAACGACGCTTCCGCGGCCCGCAAGGCGGGCAAGCGATTCGCCGAGCTCGCGCCGATCATGGCGACGTACACCAGGCTCAAGTCGGCGCAGGACGATCTGGATGCCGCGCGCGAACTCGCCGCCGACGACTCCAGCTTTGCCGCCGAGGTACCCGAACTCGAGGCGCAGGTCCTGGAACTCGACAAGACCCTCACCGACCTTCTGGCCCCCCGCGACCCGCACGACGGTGACGACGTGGTGCTCGAGGTGAAGTCGGGGGAGGGCGGCGAGGAATCCGCGCTGTTCGCCTCCGATCTGGCCCGGATGTACGTCCGGTACGCCGAGCGGCACGGCTGGCGTGTCGAGATCCTCGACGCGACCGTGTCCGATCTGGGCGGATACAAGGACGCGACGCTGTCGATCAAGTCGAAGGGCGATGTGCGTGACGGGGTCTGGGCGCGACTGAAGTTCGAGGGCGGTGTCCACCGCGTGCAGCGCGTGCCCGTCACGGAATCGCAGGGACGCGTCCACACGTCCGCCGCCGGTATCCTCATCTACCCGGAACCGGAAGAAGTCGAGGAGGTGCAGATCGACGAAACCGATCTGCGCATCGACGTCTACCGCTCCTCGGGCAAGGGTGGTCAGGGTGTCAACACCACCGACTCCGCGGTCCGGATCACGCACCTGCCCACCGGAATCGTCGTGACCTGCCAGAACGAGCGCTCACAGCTGCAGAACAAGGCCCGCGCCATGCAGGTGCTGGCCGCGCGGCTGCAGGCCGCCGCCGAGGAAGCCGCGGATGCCGAGGCGTCGGCGGGCAGGCAGAGCCAGGTGCGCACCGTCGACCGTTCGGAGCGCATCCGCACCTACAACTTCCCGGAGAACCGCATCACCGATCACCGGATCGGTTTCAAGTCCCACAACCTGGACGCGGTCCTGGACGGCGAACTCGACGCCCTGCTGGACGCCCTGGGCAAGTCGGACCGTGAGGCGAGGCTCGCCGCGGAGTAACCGCGAAGCGGGACCGCGCCACCGGACGGCGAGCCGCGTGGCAGTCTGTACCTGTGAGTCGCCTTCCTCTTCGCCTGGCCCTGATCGACGCAACCGCGCAACTCGACGAGGCCGGGGTGCGTAGCTCCCGTGCGGATGCCGAACTGCTCGCGGCCCACCTGCTGGGGGTGGAGCGGACCCGGCTCGGCCTCGTCCCGCTGGTCGACGAGTCGGTGATCGACGCCTACAAGAAGATGGTCGACCAGCGCGCCAAGCGGATTCCGTTGCAGTACATCCTCGGTACCGCCGCGATGGGGGACATCGACATCGAGGTCGGCCCCGGGGTCTTCGTGCCGCGTCCCGAGACGGAACTGCTGCTCGGCTGGGCGCTCGCGTTCCTCGGAAGCTGCGATCAGCATCCGCCGGTGGTCCTCGACCTGTGCACCGGGTCGGGCGCGCTCGCGCTCGCGATCGCCAATGCCCGCCCCGACGCCGTCGTGCACGCCGTCGAACTCGAACCGCACGCTCTCGCGTGGGCCCGGCGCAACGCCGATGCCCGCGAACAGGCAGGTGACGCACCGATCCGGTTGTATCAGGGCGACGTGACCGATCGGACGTTGCTGGCCGGGCTCGAAGGCGGCGTCGACCTGATCGTGGCGAACCCGCCGTACATCCCGGAAGGTGTCGAGCTCGAACCCGAGGTGGCCGACCACGATCCGCACAGCGCGCTGTTCGCCGGACCGGACGGTCTGTCGGTCATCAAGCCGATGATCTCGAACGTCGCGCGCTGGTTGCGGATCGGGGGAGCGGTCGGCATCGAGCACGACGACTCCAACGGGTCCGACGTGGCGGCACTGTTCGCGTCCCGCCGGGTGTTCGGCGAGGTCGCGGAGCACCCGGACCTCGCCGGCAAGCCGCGCTTCGTGGTCGCCCGGCGCGTCGCAACGGATATCGAGGCGCAGCGTGCAGGGGCCGTCGCCGAGGGTGAAAGAATGGGCGGGTGAGTACCGTTTACGACTGTGGCCTTCCCGATTCACGCTCCGCCGGAATGAGTGCGGCCAAGAATGCGCTGAAGGCCGGGCGGCTCGTCGTGCTCCCCACGGACACGCTGTACGGAATCGGCGCGGACGCATTCGACAGCGAGGCTGTCGCCGCCCTCCTGCGGGCCAAGGGTCGCGGACGCGACATGCCGGTTCCCGTGCTCGTCGGCTCGTGGAACACGATCGACGGCCTGGTGTACAGCGTCCGCCCGCAGACGCGCGACCTCATCCGGGCGTTCTGGCCGGGCGGGCTGAGTCTCGTTGTGGAACAAGCGCCTTCGCTGGCGTGGGATCTCGGCGACACCCGGGGCACGGTCATGCTGCGCATGCCGCTGCACCCCGTCGCCCTCGAACTGTTGCGTGAAGTCGGACCGCTGGCGGTGTCGAGCGCGAACGTCTCCGGGCAGCCGCCCGCGACGACGGTCGAGGAGGCGCGCGAGCAACTCGGCGGATCGGCGAGCGTGTACCTCGACGGTGGTCGGGCCGAGCAGGGGCAGGCATCGACGATCGTCGACCTCACCGGCGCGACCCCCCGGATCCTGCGTGAAGGTGCCGTGCCCACCGGCGATGTCGCCGACGTGCTCGGAGTGACGGCGAAGAGCCTGTCCGCCCAGTGAGTGCTGCCGAATCGGCCGGCGTGGCGCTGGCCCAAGCAGGTGGGGGCGCGGGTGTCCCGCTGCGTGAACTCCTGCTCGTCCTCTTCACCGCTGCGGTGGTCACCTACCTGGCCACCGGGGCCGTGCGGCTGTTCGCGCTCCGGTTCGGGGCGGTGGCGGTGCCGCGGGACCGCGACGTCCATGTCACTCCGACGCCCCGCCTCGGCGGGGTCGGCATGTATCTCGGCATGCTCGTCGCGTTGTTGTTCGCGCAGCAGCTACCCGCCCTGACCAGGGGATTCGAGTTCACCTCCGACATTCCCGCGGCCCTGGTCTCGGGGTTCGTGATCGTGCTGGTGGGGGTGGTCGACGACCGGTGGGGCCTGGACGCGCTCACCAAGTTCGTCGGCCAGGTCACCGCGGCGGGGATCCTCGTCGTGATGGGGGTGAGCTGGTTCATCATCTATATGCCGTTCGGGGACGGCAGCACCGTCATCCTCGACCAGCTCCAGGCCGGTCTCGTCACGGTGGGTGTCGCGGTCGTGATGGTGAACGCCATGAACTTCGTCGACGGCCTCGACGGTCTCGCGGCGGGCCTCGGTCTGATCTCCTCGCTCGCGATCTGCGTGTTCTCGGTGGGGCTTCTGCACGATCAGGGCGGCGACGTCAGCGCGTATCCGCCCGCGCTGATCGCCGCGGCGCTGGCGGGTGCGTGTCTCGGATTCCTGCCGCACAACTTCCAGCCCGCCAAGATCTTCATGGGCGACTCCGGCTCCATGCTGATCGGCCTGATGCTCGCGGCCATCTCCACCAGCGCGTCCGGCCGCATCCCGCTGACCGCATACGGCACCCGCGACCTGCTCGGACTTCTCTCTCCGCTGCTCCTCGTCGGTGCCGTCATGTTCATCCCGATCCTCGACCTGCTGCTCGCCGTGGTCCGGCGTACCCGTGCGGGGGTGAGCCCGTTCAGTCCCGACAAGATGCACCTCCACCACCGGCTCCTGCAGATCGGGCACTCGCACCGTCGCGTCGTGCTGCTCATCTACTTGTGGGTCGGTGTCCTGGCGTTCGGCGCGGTCGGATCGGCCCTGTTCGACCGTCGCGTCGTCGTCCTCCTGGTTGCGGGAGGCCTCGTCTTCGCGCTGGTCGTCACGGCCGTCCCGTCGATTCGCGGACAGCAGCACGACCGTCGCGGCTGACCGGAGGGTTGCGGCGGACCGGCGAAGATCCACTACCCTTGGCGACCGTGACGTTCACCCCCGCCTCCGCCCCTGATCACACCGCATCGTTGCGGGCTGCCGTCCGCTACGGAGTTCTCGGTCTGATCGCGCTGGCAGTGGTCGGTTCGATCATCGCGTTTCTCGTCGCGGGCAAGCCCGGTCTGTACGGCGCTCTTCTCGGTGCGGCAGTCGGGGGAGGGTTCATCCTGTGCACCGCACTGGGTGTGCTGTTCACCGCGAAACTTCCGGCCTTGACGGCGGGAGCGGTACTGCTCGGTACGTGGTTGTTGAAGATGATCCTCGCGATCACGGTCCTGGCGATCCTCAAACCGCTCGACTTCTACGACAAGACGGCATTGGTGCTGGTCATGGTGCTGTCGCTGGTGATCGTGCTGGGGGCGGAGACGTTCGGAGTGCTGGGAACCAAGGCGCCGTACGTCGAGCCCACGCCGTCGGACGACGCCGGATCGCCGGAATCGGACGATAAGTAGTACTACGAGATGTAGTAAAATTGAATCGACCCGGACCCCGTCTACACAACGTCGTAGATGACTTGCTAAGGTCTGGGTCAAGCGAGAGCAATGAGAGTGCGAGTAAGTTACTCGCCGGTATTGCATGCTTGTAGGTGGCCGCACTTTCAGGGCCGCCGAGTCGACGAGAGTCGCCGACACCGACAGACGCTGGACTCGAACAGTCCGCAGCAGCTGACGAATACGCGAGTCGAGCTTGTCGACTTGTTTGATCGTCAATGTCCGATCGAACCGCAGTCAACGAAGGCTGCGGACCGACTACGGGAGAGAACGCTGAGCGTCATCAACGTGGCTGCTGGAGAAGAATTCCACGCGCCTTCCCTGAACGACTTCTTCCCGCCCGCGGTCCTGTTCGAAGGGACTCCGTTCGAACTCGACCGCCTGATGCTGGTTCGCATCCTGCTGTCCGGACTGATGATGCTCTTCTTCGTCATCGCGATGCGCAGCCCGAAGATCATTCCGCGCGGTGTCCAGAACATCGGTGAGATCGCGCTCGACTTCGTCCGGATCAACATCGCGGAAGAGATTCTCGGCAAGGAGCAGGGCAAGCGCTTCCTGCCGGTCATCACCACCATCTTCTTCCTGGTGCTCGCCAGCAACCTCGGCAGCATCATCCCCTTCATCAATATCTCGCCGAACGCACGAATCGGCATGCCGCTGGTGCTCGCCGCCCTGGCGTACATCGTGTTCAACTACGTCGGCATCAAGAAGTACGGCTTCTTCAAGTACGTGAAGAGCAGCATCGTGGTCCCCGGTGTTCCGCTTCCGCTCCACTTCCTGCTCGTGCCGATCGAGTTCATCTCGACGTTCGTCCTCCGGCCGTTCACCCTCATGGTTCGTCTCATGGCCAACATGCTGGCCGGCCACATCCTGCTGGTGCTGTTCTTCAGCGCCACCCAGTACTTCTTCTTCGTCTCCGGTGGCTTCCAGGCCGTGTTCGGTGTGGCCTCGCTTGCCGCCGGCATTGCATTCACCTTCTTCGAACTGCTGGTGATCTTCCTGCAGGCCTACGTCTTCGCGCTGCTCACATCGGTGTACATCGATCTGGCGCTGCACGCGGATTCGCACTAGCACCACAAGTTTTCACGACCAGCTACACCAAGAACTGAGCCTCCCGCCGAATCCGGCGGAGGTCAACAGAAAGGGAACGGAACACCATGAGCCTCGCCTACCTCGCTCAGGAAGCTGTCCAGGAAACCAACTCGACGGGCTTCGGAGCCATCGGCTACGGTCTCGCCGCGATCGGCCCCGGCATCGGCGTGGGCATCGTCGTCGGTAAGGCGATCGAGGGAATGGTTCGCCAGCCCGAGATGGCCGGACAGGTTCGTACCACGATGTTCCTCGGTATCGCCTTCACCGAAGCCCTCGCGCTGATCGGCCTCGTCGCCGGCTTCATTTTCTAAGACCGTCATGGCAGCCAACATCGCATTGCTCGCGGCAGAGGAAGAGAGTCACAACCCTCTCCTCCCCGCGACGTATGACATCGTTTGGTCGATCGTCTGCCTGGTCATCGTTGGTTTCGTCTTCTGGAAATACGTCCTTCCGATGTTCCAGAAGGTCCTTGCCGAGCGAACCGAGCAGATCGACGGCGGCATCAAGCGGGCCGAAGAGGCCCAGGCCGAAGCGAAGGCGGCGCTCGAGCAGTACCGCGCCCAGCTCGCCGAAGCTCGCACCGAGGCTGCGCAGATCCGTGAGGACGCGCGCACCCAGGGGCAGCAGATCATCGCCGAAATGAAGGCACAGGCTCAGGAAGAAAGCGACCGCATCGTGGCCGCCGGCAACAGCCAGTTGGTTGCCCAGCGTCAGCAGATCGTCGCCGAACTGCGCGCCGATCTCGGCCGCACCGCGGTCGACCTCGCTGAGAAGGTCATCGGTGAGTCCCTCGCCGACGACGTCAAGCGGGCCGGCACGGTCGATCGCTTCCTGAACGAGCTCGACACCATCGGCGCAAATTCCGCAGCAGGGAAGTGAGCACCATGTACGCAGCGAGCCGTGAGGCCTTGACGCAGACCCGTGCTGCGTTGTCTTCGGCCTTGGGATCCGTCTCTGCCGGAGCAGCCACAGCGGCCGCGGCCCAGATCGGGGCCGAGCTGTTCTCGGTCGTCGAGATCCTGGACGAGCAGCGCACTCTCCGGAGTGCCCTGTCGGACACCTCGACGCCCGGGAACGTTCGCGAAGGTCTGGCCGAGCAGGTATTCGGTGGCAAGGTCTCGGCCGAGACCCTCGCCGTCCTGAAGGCGGCGGTGGGCCAGGACTGGTCCGTCACCTCCGACCTGCTCAACTCGCTGGTGCTCGTCGGTCGGGAATCGCTGCTGAAGGCAGCGGCCGATCAGGGACAGCTCGACGCTGTCGAGGACGAGCTCTTCCGCCTCGGCCGCATCGTTGCCGGTGACCCGAAGCTCGAGCAGGCACTGTCCGACCGTTCCGTGCCGGCGAAGAGGAAGCGTGAACTGCTCTCCAAGCTGCTGTACGGCAAGGTCACCGCTGTCGCCGAGGCGCTGGCGACCCAGGCAGTGGGCCGGTTGAAGAACTCCGCACCCGCGGACGCCTTCGACGAACTGTCGAATCTGGCAGCAGCACAGCGGGAAGCGGTTGTCGCCAAGGTGCGCAGCTCTGCTCCGCTGTCCAGTGAGCAGTCGGATCGGCTGACCGCCACCCTCACCCGTACCTACGGGAAGCCGGTGACGGTTCACGTGGAGGTCGATCCTGAACTCCTCAGCGGCTTGGTCGTCCGGGTGGGCGACGAGGTGATCGACGGCAGTGGCGCGGGACGTCTCGCAGCGCTGCGGAAGTCCCTCAAGTAGTCCGCAACCGAACCCCATACCCCAGATCTTTTCGAAGACCAGACACCGAGAGCAGGAAAAACATGGCGGAGCTGACGATCTCCTCCGACGAGATCCGTAGTGCGATCGAGAACTACACCGCGAGCTACTCCCCGGAGGCCTCCCGCGAAGAGGTCGGCCTTGTGACCGACACCAGCGACGGCATCGCGCACGTCAGTGGCCTGCCTTCGGCGATGGCCAACGAACTGCTGGAGTTCCCCGGCGGAATTCTGGGTGTCGCGCTCAACCTGGATGCCACCGAGATCGGTGCCGTCATCCTGGGCGATTACGAGCACATCCAGGAAGGCCAGGAAGTCAAGCGGACCGGCGACGTGCTGTCGGTACCCGTCGGCGACGCCTTCCTCGGCCGCGTCATCAACCCGCTCGGCCAGCCGATCGACGGCCTGGGCGAGATCGAGAGCAACGAGACCCGCGCCCTCGAACTGCAGGCTGCCTCGGTGCTCGAGCGTCAGCCCGTCGAGGAGCCGCTGCAGACCGGCATCAAGGCCATCGACGCGATGACCCCGATCGGCCGCGGACAGCGTCAGCTCGTCATCGGCGACCGTAAGACGGGCAAGACCGCCGTCTGCATCGACGCGATCCTGAACCAGAAGGCCAACTGGGAGACCGGCGACGAGAAGCAGCAGGTTCGCTGCATCTACGTCGCGATCGGCCAGAAGGGCTCCACCATCGCGGGCGTCAAGGCTGCCCTCGAGGAGCAGGGCGCGATGGAGTACACCACCATCGTCGCCGCCCCGGCCTCCGACTCCGCCGGTTTCAAGTGGCTCGCGCCCTACACCGGCTCCGCCATCGGCCAGCACTGGATGTACCAGGGCAAGCACGTCCTGGTCGTGTTCGACGACCTGACCAAGCAGGCCGAGGCGTATCGCGCCATCTCGCTGCTGCTGCGTCGCCCGCCGGGACGTGAGGCATACCCCGGTGACGTCTTCTACCTGCACTCCCGCCTGCTGGAGCGTTCGGCCAAGCTGTCCGACGCCCTGGGTGGAGGCTCGCTGACCGCGCTGCCGATCATCGAGACCAAGGCCAACGACGTCTCGGCCTACATCCCGACCAACGTCATCTCCATCACCGACGGTCAGGTGTTCCTCGAGTCGGACCTGTTCAACAAGGGTGTCCGTCCCGCCATCAACGTCGGCATCTCGGTGTCCCGAGTCGGTGGCGCCGCGCAGACCAAGGGCATGAAGAAGGTCTCCGGTTCGCTGCGTCTGGAGCTGGCTCAGTTCCGTGAGCTCGAGGCGTTCTCCGCCTTCGCCTCCGACCTGGACGCCGCCTCGAAGGCACAGCTCGAGCGTGGTGCCCGCCTGGTGGAGCTGCTCAAGCAGGATCAGTACAGCCCGATCCCCGTCGAGGACCAGATCGTGTCGATCTACCTCGCCGGCGAAGGTGTCTTCGACAGCGTGCCGGTCGGCGACGTCCGCCGCTTCGAGGCCGAGCTGCTCGACGAGCTGCACCGCACCGCCTCCGGCGTGTACGAGAGCATCAAGGGCGGCAAGGCCCTCGACGCCGACAACGCCAAGGCGCTGGTCGAGGCCACCGACAAGTTCAAGGAAACCTTCATCGCGTCCGACGGAAGCCGGGTCGTGAACGAGGCCGAGGCCGAAGCTCTGGACGCCGGCGAGGTCGGCCACGAGCAGATCAACGTCAAGCGCACCACCGTCAGCAAGTGAGCGGCCTGCCCATGATGCTGCGAAACATGAAGGGAGAGTGATCGATCGATGGCAAGCATTCTCGAACTGAGGTCTCGCATCAAGTCGGTCAACTCGACCAAGAAGATCACCAAGGCCCAGGAACTGATCGCGACGTCGCGCATCACGAAGGCACAGTCGCGCGTTGCCGCGGCGAAGCCGTACGCCGAAGAGATCACGAAGGTTCTGTCGGAGCTGGCGAGCGCGTCGGCTTCGCTGGACCACCCGTTGCTCAACGAGCGCACCGATCCCAAGCGGGCCGCGGTTCTGGTCGTCACCAGCGACCGCGGTATGTGCGGCGGTTACAACTCCAACGTCCTCAAGGAGGCCGAGGAGCTGTTCCAGCTGCTGCGCAGCGAGGGCAAGGATCCGGTCATCTACGTGCTCGGATCCAAGGGCCTGGGGTACTACACGTTCCGTGGCCGCGACTTGGGAGGTGCGTGGACCGGGTTCTCCCAGGATCCGGGCTACTCCGACGCTGCCAAGGCGAGTCGGCACCTGGTCGACCTGTTCATGGCCGGATCCGGCTCGGAGGTCCCCGCGCCGAACGGCGAGGGCACCATCGAAGGCGTCGACGAGCTGCACATCGTGTACACCCGTTTCGTGTCGATGCTGACCCAGTCTCCCGAGGTTCGCCGGATGGCTCCCCTCGAGGTGATGGTCTCCGAGGAGCGCGTCGAACTCGGCGAAGACATGCTGTCCAACGGTCACGGATCCAGCAACTCGGAACCGGTCGCCGGATACAACTTCGAGCCGGAACCCGACAAGTTGCTCGGTGCCCTGCTGCCGAAGTACATCAGCACCCGCATCTACTCCTCGCTGCTGGATGCTGCGGCGTCGGAGTCGGCTGCCCGTCGTACCGCCATGAAGGCGGCGACGGACAACGCAAACGAACTGGTGAACACGTTGAGCCGTCAGGCAAACCAGGCTCGCCAGGCCCAGATCACCCAGGAAATCAGCGAGATCGTCGGCGGCGCGAATGCGCTTGCCTCGAGCGCAGGAAGTGACTAAGCAATGACCGCAGCAGTAACCGAAAACAACGGGGCAGGCTCGGGTTCGTCCGTCGCCGGCCGCGTCGTGCGGGTCATCGGTCCCGTCGTGGACGTTGAATTCCCGCGTGGCGCTATTCCTGAACTGTTCAACGCCCTGCACGCCGAGATCACGCTCCCCTCGGTCGCCAAGACGCTGACCCTCGAGGTCGCACAGCACCTCGGCGACAACCTGGTGCGCACCGTCTCGATGCAGCCGACCGACGGCCTGATCCGCGGCACCTCGGTGTCCGACACGGGCAAGCCGATCTCGGTTCCCGTCGGTGACGTCGTCAAGGGCCACGTGTTCAACGCACTGGGTGACTGCCTCGACGCTCCCGGAACGGGTCGCGACGGCGAGCAGTGGGGCATCCACCGCAAGCCACCGGCCTTCGACCAGCTCGAGGGCAAGACGGAGATCCTCGAGACCGGCATCAAGGTCATCGACCTCCTCACCCCGTACGTCAAGGGTGGAAAGATCGGTCTGTTCGGTGGTGCCGGTGTCGGCAAGACCGTTCTGATCCAGGAAATGATCACCCGTATCGCCCGCGAGTTCTCCGGAACCTCGGTGTTCGCAGGCGTCGGTGAGCGCACCCGTGAGGGCACCGACCTTCACCTCGAGATGGAAGAGATGGGCGTCCTCCAGGACACGGCCCTCGTCTTCGGCCAGATGGACGAGCCGCCGGGAACGCGTATGCGCGTCGCTCTGTCCGCGCTGACCATGGCGGAGTACTTCCGCGATGTCCAGGGCCAGGACGTGCTGCTGTTCATCGACAACATCTTCCGTTTCACCCAGGCCGGTTCCGAGGTGTCGACCCTGCTCGGTCGTATGCCTTCGGCCGTGGGTTACCAGCCGACCCTGGCTGACGAGATGGGTGAGCTGCAGGAGCGCATCACCTCGACGCGTGGTCGCTCCATCACCTCGCTGCAGGCGATCTACGTGCCCGCCGACGACTACACCGACCCGGCGCCGGCCACGACGTTCGCGCACCTCGATGCCACCACCGAGCTGTCGCGTCCGATCTCGCAGATGGGTATCTACCCCGCTGTGGACCCGCTGACCTCCACCTCCCGCATCCTGGAGCCCGGCATCGTCGGTGCCGAGCACTTCCGGGTCGCCAACGAGGTCAAGCGCATCCTGCAGAAGTACAAGGAACTGCAGGACATCATCGCCATCCTCGGTATGGACGAGCTGCAGGAAGAGGACAAGGTCCTCGTCGGCCGTGCCCGCCGTCTGCAGAAGTTCCTCGGCCAGAACTTCATCGTCGCCGAGAAGTTCACCGGTGAGCCCGGCTCCGTGGTGCCGCTCCGCGACACCATCGAGGCGTTCGACCGCATCTGCAAGGGCGAGTTCGATCACCTGCCCGAGCAGGCGTTCAACAGCTGTGGTGGACTCGACGACGTCGAGGCTGCAGCCAAGAAGATCGCCGGGAAGTAGTCGACGATGGCTGAGATGACCGTGGAACTCGTCGCTGTGGAGCGACGGTTGTGGTCTGGTTCGGCGACTCTCGTCAGCGCACAGACGACCGAGGGCGAGATCGGCGTCATGCCTGGGCATGAGCCGGTTCTCGGACAGCTGGTCGAGGCCGGAGTGGTTGCGATCACGACGGCCGACGGTGAGCGTATCGTCGCTGCTGTGCACGGCGGGTTCCTGTCCGTGACCGCGAAGACAGTCACGATCCTCGCCGAGTCAGCCGACTTGGCCGAGGACATCGATGTGGAAGCGGCCAAGGCCGTGCTCGCAGAGAGCGGAGACGATCTCGAGGCGATTGCTGTCGCCAAGGGTCGGATCCGCGCTGTAGAGCGCGCTTAGGCTGCACGAGAAAGACCGCGACGGAGCCGACGAACAGTGACAATCGGAATGACTGTGTTGATCATTCTGGTTGTGCTGCTCGCGGCCTTCGTCGCGGTCTTTTTGTATCGGCTTGCAGTACTGCGCCGCGGTGGCACCGCGGCGATCCTCCGGGTGACGCCTGCCCCGGGGGACACCGGGTGGCGCCACGGCGTCATCCGCTACGGCGAGGGTTCCCTCGTCTTCTTCAAACTGTCGAGTTTGCGTCCCGGCCCTGATTCGCGCATCGACCGCCAGGGCATCGAAGTCGCAGGTCGTCGCAGCCCGGAGGGCTCCGAATTCGACATCATGTCCGAGGAAATCATCATCCTGTCGGTCAAGGACCGCGGTAGCTCGTACGAGATCGCATTGGACGGGGGAGCGTTGACCGCGTTCCTGTCCTGGGTCGAATCACGGCCGTCCGGCCGATCGGTTCGCGGTCGCCGACTCTGATCAGGCCTTTCCGGCCCCGGGCTTCCAGAGCACGTCGCCTTCGGGGTTCGCGAGCCTGCTGACGATGAACAGCAGATCCGACAGCCGGTTGAGGTATTTCGCGGGGAGTGCGTGGGTGGTCTCCGGGTTCGCGTCGACGGCCGCCCACGCAGACCGTTCGGCCCGCCGGGTCACGGTCCTCGCCACGTGCAGCAGAGCTCCCAGTGCCGTGCCGCCGGGGAGAATGAAGGAGTTCAGCGGCGCCAGGCGTTCGTTCAGTTCGTCGCACCAGCCCTCGAGACGGTCGATGTACTCGTCGGAGATCCGCAGTGGCGGGTACTTCGGTTCGGCCTCCAGCGGGGTGGAGAGGTCGGCGCCGGCGTCGAACAGGTCGTTCTGGATCTGCCGCAGGATCGACCGGATCTCCTCGGGCGGGTCGCCCAATGCCACCGCGACCCCGATCGAAGCGTTCGCCTCGTCGCAGTCGGCATAGGCGATCAGCCGCGGATCGTTCTTCGACACACGGGAGAAATCGCTGAGTCCGGTGGTCCCGTCGTCGCCGGTCCGGGTATAGATCTTGGTGAGGTGTACGGCCATAGCGTTACGGTACCGGCCTCCGGGGTCGGCATCCCTGGCTCTAGGCTGTGTTCTGTGAGCGAACGCTTCCTTGTCACCGGCGGTAACCGCCTCGTAGGTGAAGTGTCTGTCGGGGGCGCGAAGAACAGCGTTCTCAAGCTGATGGCGGCAGCGCTGTTGGCTGAGGGCACAACAACTGTCACCAACTGCCCGGACATCCTGGATGTCCCCTTGATGGCCGACGTCCTGCGCGGCCTCGGCTGCGAGGTGGACCTCGACGATTCCATCGTCCGGATCACCACACCCGCCGAGCCCAAACACCACGCCGATTTCGCGGCGGTACGTCAGTTCCGCGCGTCGGTGTGTGTGCTCGGACCGCTGGTCGCGCGATGCCGTCGCGCGGTGGTCGCGCTACCGGGTGGTGATGCCATCGGTTCGCGGCCCCTCGACATGCACCAGTCGGGGCTGCGGTTGCTGGGCGCTCACAGCACGATCGAGCACGGCTGCGTGGTTGCGCAGGCCGACGACCTGCACGGTGCGAACATCCGGCTCGCGTTCCCCTCGGTGGGGGCGACCGAGAACATCTTGATGGCCGCCGTACTCGCCAAGGGCGAGACGGTGATCGACAACGCGGCGCGCGAACCCGAGATCGTCGACCTGTGCAACATGCTGATCCAGATGGGCGCGAAGATCCGGGGTGCCGGCACGTCCACGCTGACGATCCAGGGCGTCCCCAAACTCGAGCCCACCACGCACCGGGTCATCGGGGATCGGATCGTCGCAGCGACGTGGGGGATTGCCGCGTCGATGACCCGTGGCGACGTGCGCGTTCGCGGAGTCAACCCGAAGCATCTCGGCCTGGTGCTCGACAAGCTGCGGGTCGCCGGAGCCGACGTCACGGCCGAGGCCGACGGATTCCGGGTGGTCCAGGAAGCACGGCCTACGGCCGTCAACTTCGCGACCCTGCCGTATCCGGGTTTCCCCACCGACCTCCAGCCGATGGCCATCGGTCTCGCCGCGGTCGCGGAGGGAACGTCGATGATCACGGAGAACGTCTTCGAGGCGCGGTTCCGTTTCGTCGAGGAGATGATCCGGCTGGGTGCCGATGCGCGGACGGACGGTCATCACGCTGTGATCCGGGGAATCGCGCAGCTGTCGAGTGCGCCGGTGTGGTCCTCGGACATCCGGGCAGGCGCCGGCCTGGTGCTGGCGGGGCTCGTCGCCGACGGGGTGACTGAAGTGCACGACGTCTTCCACATCGACCGGGGCTACCCCCGATTCGTCGAGATCCTCCAGGAACTCGGTGGCCGGATCGAAAGGGTGGACGCAGATCCAGGCTCTGAGCGGTGAGTCCGGCGTCACAGCGGCCCGGGTGAGCGGCAGAACGCCGGATCGGTTCCGGCGCACCGGCTCTGACCAGCAGAATCTGAATCGACGAACACCGTGACCTGGCGATTTGGCAAGCAGTTTCCCTTCGCGTAACTTATTCCAGGTCAGAGCGACACGGACACCGACCCCGGCCGGAAGGCGGGGGACACGAGGTTGGACGCAGGCGCCTGGTAAATCGGAAGTTCACCGTCGTGTACGGTGGTG
>NZ_JAAXPA010000039.1 GCF_012396235.1 Rhodococcus opacus
CCGCTTACGGCATGCGCAACGAGGCCGTCATCGCCTACCTCTCCGACCACGTCGACACCGCCCGCCTGCCGAACCCGTGACAGTTCAGGCGTCACCTCGCACACGTTCGCGCGAACATGTGCGCTTTTGCCAAGTTCTGGCTCGCCGTCCTGACGGAAATCCGCAACCGCGGCGTCGCAGATGTGTGCATCGCCGTCTGTGACGGGCTCAAGGGGCTGCCCGAAGCAATCACGACCGTGTGGCCACTGACGGTAGTGCAGACCTGCCTGATTCATCTGCTCCGCAACACCTTCCGGTATGCGTCCCGTCAGTACTGGGACGAGATGTCACGCGACCTGCGGCCGATCTCCCCCGAGCACTGCGTGCAGGGAGGTGCCCCCACCGCCGTAAACGAACCAGCGGCCAAGGAACAGTTCACCGAGTTCGCCAGCAAATGGGGACCAAAGTATCCGGCGATCGTCCGACTGTGGGACAACGCGTGGAGCGAGTTCGTGCCGTTCCTCGACTACGGAGCCTGTTGCAGAATGCGTGTCGTCGGGACCGTTCGTGACGCTCGTCTGGGAAAATTGGGTATGGCCAAGGGATATCGTCCGGTGTTGCGCGATCAGGTGTTCCTTTTGCCTCCGGATATGCGGGAATGGCTTCCTGCGGATCATCTTGTCTGGTTTCTGTTGGAGACGATCGAGGTGCTCGATACCAGCGAGTTCGACCGGCGTCGTCGCCGTGGTGGGGTGGGCGCGGCCGGTTACGACCCGCGGATGCTGCTGGGACTTCTGATCTATGCTTACTGCAAGGGGATTCGATCCTCGCGGCAGATTGAACGGTTGTGCTCGACCGATGTCGCGTTCCGGGTGCTGTGCGCGCAAGACGTCCCCGACCATTGCACGATCGCGCGGTTCCGGCCGAGGGCCAGGACGCGTTCACCGGGTTGTTCACGCAGGTACTGCTGATCGCCGGCCACGCCGGCCTGGGGCACTTCGGAACGGTCGCAATCGATGGCACCAAGATCGCCGCGAACGCATCGATCGACGCCAACCGCGGGCACGAGTGGCTGAGCGAGCAGGTCACTCGCATGGTTACCGAAGCCGAACAGACCGACGCCACCGAGAACATCCGCGCTGCACAACGTGCACATGATGACGGTGATCGAATTCCTGCCCGGCTGATGGACCAGAGCAGTCGTGCACGGCGGATCCGTCAAGCGGCCGACGAGGTGGCCGCACAATTGAACCGCCAGCGCATCAACGAGGATGAGCGTGATGCAGCGGCGCGGGTACGGTTGGCGAAATCTCGAGCGGGTGAACCTGTGGTCGGTCGTATCCCGGACGGACCGCACCGGCTCGCGGAAGCACGCGCCCACCTGGCACGTGAAATCGCTACTCACCAGTCGAAACTCGAGCGGCGCGCCGCACTGATCGCCGCGGGGAAGAAACCGATGGGCGCCCCACCTGTTCCGCTGGAACAGCACTCACGAATCATCCGCGCCCGACGAGTCGTCGAAGCCGCATTGGCAGCCGAACACACAGCTTCCGCCACGAAGCCTGGGAAACGTGTATTGCCGAAGACGGTGGCCAATACCACCGATCCACAATCACGGTTAATGCCGACCAGGCGCGGATTCCTCCAGGGCTACAACGCTCAACTCGCCGTTACCAGCGATCAGATCATCGCGGCCGTACAGATTGGTCAGAGTCCCAATGACATTGCATCCCTTGTACCGATGATGGAGGCAAGTGGGCGCGCCGCCGCGATGCTGCACACCGATACCGGCCGGCCTGAACACGTCATCGGTGTCGTCCTCGCTGACGCCGGATACTGCAGTGACAGCAACCTTTCTGCGCCCGGACCAGAGCGGCTAATCGCGTTGAACAAGACACGCGACCACGTGAAGGCGGTTATAGAACAGCCCGTGACAGGACCACCTCCGGAAGGTGCGAGCCCGAGACAGGCGATGTCGCATCGGCTACGCACGCCAGAAGGATCCCGTCTCTACAAGCGCCGCGGGGCCACCGTCGAACCCGGCATCGGCAACCTGAAGAAGGTCCTCGACCGATTCTCCGGCCGTGGTCTGAACAGCGCCCTCGGCGAGCTCAACCTCGCGGCCAGCGCATTCAACCTGATGAAGATCCACCGAGCAACGGCCAGCTGAACGCGCCGGCCGGAACGAGTCGGCAACCTCAGAATCGGCAGCAAACGAAAAAATCGACTGGACTGCTCCACCTGTTATGTCAGCGCGCATTCTGCGACGGGCTCTACGACCCCGAGATCCGACGGGTCATCTGTTCGACGAACGCGATCGAGTCCCTCAATGCCCGCTACCGACGGGCGGTCCGGACGAGGGGCCATTTCCCCAGCGAGCAGGCCGCCCTGAAATGCCTGTACCTGGCGACCCGAGCGCTGGACCCGACGGGAAGGGAAGAGCACGATGGGTGGCGAGGTGGAAGCCGGCTCTCAATGCGTTTGCAATCACGTTCGAAGGCCGAATCACCCCAAGTAAGAACTAAACCGATGCGCCAGAGCTAGATCCACCGAAAACCTGACACTCCCGGTGACTACTCGCAGACTGGAGTAGTTGCTGGTCGGGACCTCGCTCACGCAACCTCGTGGGTTACCGAGCGTCGTTTATGCGCTCGGCCTTTCCGACAAGTGTGAGGAGGCCCCGGTGTTTTGTGAGCGTACGAGTGGTGGGTTGGATGTGCATGCTCGGCGATCACCGTCGCCGAGTCACCGGGCAACGCGGGTGGCTCGCGCAGGGCCACCGGACCGCGGCCGTCGAAGGTGGACGCTCTCGGGGAGTGTCGGGCACTTGTGTCTTTTTCTCTGGGAATCTCCGAGCAGTTGGGGAGTGGCTGCCGTCGTCCGACAGGTGACGCTATCGGGGGATGATCGCGGTTGCGCGGATGGTCCTGTGAGCCCGTGTTCGTTTAGGTGGATGGAGGTCGGGTCGTCGCTGTGTGAGCGTGGGGTGACCTGCGTAAACGGTAGTCGGACCCGTACACTGTGGGCACCGACCGCAGCGGTAGTCGGCCTGAGCAATGAGGGAGCGAGAGATGACCGTCGTCAACATGAAGGTCACCCGACAGAAGCTCATGCAGACCGCCATCCTGAACAAGGTCGAGCGCGAGCATCTGCCCCTCGACACCGTCCGCGTACGCCGCAGTCTGCAGAGTGTCCGCGAGCATGTGAGTCGCAGCCCGTACTTCACCGACGTCCTGGATCGGTGGGAACGAATCGTCGAGGACAACGACGTCGAGACCCTTCGTCAGATCGTCGAGTCGGACGACGAGACCGGGAACGAGATGCGCAACCTTTCCCCGCTGCACGTACTGCTGACCGAGGATGAACGAATGCAGGTCCTCGATGATCTGCGTGACGTCGTCCTGAAGTGAACCGCGAGGAGCTCGAGCAGGTCATCAAGGCAGCCTGCGCGAACCTCGACGAGGGTCAGGTGATTGTCTTCGGCTCCCAGTCGATCCTCGGGATGTAGTGGTACTGCCGAAGCATTGGGACAACCGGATGGTCGCAGTGAAGGTCGAGGACGGGTCGGAATACGGGCGGACGGGCTTGTCGTCTCGATCCCGTCGACCTGTGTGCGTCCAAGGCCATCGCTGGTCGCGAGAAGGACCGCGTGTTCGTGGCGACTCTCGTGGAGAACGGGATCGTCACCCCCACCCAGATTCTCGGCCGCATCGACAATTACGGTATCGAGTGGCCCGACACCTACGACGCTGACAAGGACGTAGCACTCGGTCGCGCCCGGAACCGGCTCGCCGGCCCCGGGAAATTCGACGACGGCCGCGGCTGATCGGGACGAAGCCCCACCGGACCAAGCCTGGACGCTGGAGGTCGCCGCGAACCCTGCGACCGTGGTCGTGTTCGTCGGGGTCCGAGGCTATTGACGGAAGTGCCAGGTCCAAGCGATGATTTGGGTATCCCACCTGCGGTGGGGTGAGGGCCCGTCCCTCTGTTGGAGATCACTCATTGGGCAGCACCACAACGGTCGCTGTCGTCGCGTGTCCGCCAACAGAAAGGGGTTCACATGGCCCAACCCGAAATTCTCGTCTCGATCGCCTTGGTGATTGCCGCCTGCTTCGTCTTCTTCGTGACGGCCTGCCTGGTCACCGCCATCCTCATCGTTATCCTCACCGGCAGCACCGCCGGTCTCCGCGACTTTGCGAAGGTGATCGTCGCCCTCGGCCGGGTGATCCGGTTCTGGTTCCGGTTCGGCAACTGACCCGCGCGAGGCTTCAAACGCGAGGACAGTCCCCGGCCTCGGGCCGGGGACTGTCCTCATTCGAATTTTCGCCTATCCGTGTTTCCGCGTTTCGGTTCCTGGGTTCTCATGTGCGTCGGATGGTCGCGGGCGTCATCGTCGACTGCGTTCGCGGCGAGCCGTGGATGTTATCCGGGTGGATCACCTGGTGGACGTGCAGGCCGGCGATCTCGTGCAGGTCATGTCCCAGCAGGGTGGCGAACGTCGGTTTGACGTCGAGCAGGCGCGACTGGGCGGGCGTGAGAATCGGAATAGGACTGCGCGCCAACCGGAACCGGTACCTTCCCGCTCAGCGCGCCGCCGTCCGCCGGGGTCGGTGTGTGCGGATGTTCGGCTCCGCATTTCGCGGTGGCTGGTTCAGCCCGCGCGGCGACGGCGGGGCAGGTTCGCCATCAGGGTGTCTCATTCGCCGAACCGGTCCGGTTCCCGGTCGCGCTGATGCGGGGGCGGTCCTAGCGAGGACGTCATGGCGGCGGCAGGCGATGCATGTCTGGGTCGACGCGCCCAAGGGGGGCCGGCGAGCGGCCGGGCGCCATCGCTATCAGCTGATCGGTGAGGCTCGGTGACGGGAGGGAGTCGCCCCGCAGATGATGCTCGAGGTCGATTTCGGCGGCCCCGGGCGTGTCCGAGCCTCACGGACCGAGTGGTCTTTGGCGGCGTGCCGTGGTCAGTGGCCGGTGAGGGTGTGGTCGGTGTCGATGTGGACGTCGAGGTGGACGCCGACCTTGCTGCCGAGGTTGACCAGGGCGTCGAGGGAGAACTTGCTCAGTTTGCCGCGGTGCAGGTCCGAGATCCGCGGTTGGGTGACGCCGAGGTTGTCGGCGGCCACGGCCTGGGACCAGCCGAAACGGTCGATCTGTGCGCGGATCGCGGTCATCAGGTCGGCGCGCAGCTGCCGGTTGTAGGCCTCGCCGGGGGTGTCACTGATCGCCTCCCACACGGAGGTGGTTTCGGTAATGTCTTTGTCGGTCATGATGTCTCCTGTGCGTATGCCTGGGCTGCCTTGTAGCGGCGTCGGCCGAGGTTGATGTCTGCTTTCGAGGTCTTCTGTGTCTTTTTGTGGAAGCAGTGCAGTACGTAGATCGCCTCGCCGAACTGGGCGACGTAGAACGTTCGGAAGGCGCCGTCCGGAGTGCGGACCCGGATCTCGCGGCATCCGGGCCCGACGTCCTTCATCGGTTTCCAGTCGTCCGGATCGAGCCCCTGTTGGGCCCGGCCGAGTTGGTAGCCGAGATCGTCCTGTGCGGCGGCGGGCAGATCGCGCAGGTCGTCGAGTGCGCTACCCACCCATCGGATCGGTTTCTCGTCGCCTCGGTTCACCTCCCTAGGTTATATCAGTACGAATATATGCTGTTGTGTGAGGTGGAGGTCCGAAGGTGTTGCGCGTCGTTGAAGGTGACGACGATGCGGTGCGAGAACGGCCCCGCTCGGGGGTGGTGGGCGTGGCCGTGGTGGGCGTGGTGACGGGGTGGTCGTCAGGTTGACGCGGTGGTGGTCGGGTTGATGGGGGTCGGGTTCAGTCCGCGGCGATCTCGCTGAGGCGGTGCGGGCGGCCTTCTCGTCGACGATGGCGTGGTCGGCGGCGAAGGCGGCGGTAAGCGCGTGCAATGCGAGGTTGTTCACCGCGCGCGGGTGTCCGCGTGAGGCGCCCACGGATGAGCCCGATCGCGTCGTCGGAGAACAGGGTGTCGTCGCGGCCGGCGATGCGACAGTGGTGACGGATGTAGTCGGCGGTGTCGGCTGCGCTCATCCCGGCGATCGTGTAGCGCACGGCGATGCGCTGGTCCAGCGCGGCGAGCACACCGAGTCGGAGGCGGTGCCGCAGGGTAGGTTGGCCGACCAGCACGACCGCGAACGGGGACCGAAGAGTCCATCTCGTGGTTGGTGAGCAGGCGGATCGCTTCGAGCTGGTGGTTTCCGATGCGTTGCTGCTTCTGGTTCATGAGCTGAAGTCACACGAACATGTGCCGCGAGTACACGGCGGTGAAGATCAGCGCATGCACCTTGCGGCGCCGCCCGGTCTCCGGATCGGTCAGATAGCCGAGGTAGCCGAAGTCGATCTGGCATTCACTGCCGGGATCGCCGTCGACGACGCGGACGGTGGTGTCCCTGCGGCCGAAACCGCACCGCTCGGTGGCGAATCGGTGCAACGTCCGATACAGCCGCCACGCAGCCCTGGCGGGCCAGCAGGGTTTCGATCTTGGTGATCGTCAGCGGCGGATGGTTCCCGTCGCCGGCCACCCACGCGGTGATCTGGCCCTCGAACACCAGCAGCCGGTCCCAGGCGGACCCGTGCCCGCTCGGGCGCGCCGGGCGCACCGCCTCGATCACCGCACCGATCAGCCCGTCGTCGAGGGCCTCGACACCGTCGGTGCGCTGCAGCCCCGCGGCCTGGGCGGCCTCGACATACCGCCGCGCCGTCTTGCGGTCCACCCCGCAGTGCGCCGCGATCGTGCGCAGCCCCGGTGGCCGGGACCCGGCCACCCCGAGCCAGACCCGGAGCACTTCCTTGACTTCGTTCACGTTGACCTCCCGAAAAGCCATGCCCGTCCGCCTTCGTGACCGGGGATACCGACACGACGATCAAACGAGTCATCCGACGAGACTCCGGCACGACGCGCCGGGTGGTCCCATGACTGGCAATCCGAGTGGTCCCATGAGGTTGCCAGAAATCAGGCCAGGACGGTCCCATGCTCATGGCAGGCGACAGTGTTCACGGGACTGGGGCATCGACCCACTCCCGGTAGAACGGCGGCATCTCGGATGCCTTTCCGCGGAAGCTGGGTGGGCGCTTGTCGAGGAAGGCGCGCACGCCGTCGGCCCCGTCGGCGATGCTGGTGTAGAACATGGCCAGGGAATCGACGCGATGAGCTTCTACCGGGTGCGGCGCTGCGGAATTGCGCAGCATCATCTGGCGCATGAGTGCCACCGACACCGGCGACCGGTCGCGTGTCCACGCGTCCGCCAGCGCTCGTGCCGCACCGAGCAGCGCATCGGGTTCGTAAACGGCCTGCGCCAGCCCGACTGCGTGTGCGGCGTCGGCGTCGAGGATGTCGGCCCGGTACACCAGATCGAGTGCCGCGGGCATGCCGACGAGCCGGGGCAGAAACCACGTCGAGCACGCTTCCGGCACGATCCCGAGTTTGCCGAACACCAGCCCGAACCGCGCCCTGTTCGACAACAGACGCGCGTCCATCGCCAACGTCATGGTCGCTCCGATCCCGACGGCCGCACCGTTGATCGCGGCGATCACCGGTTTCCGGCAGCCGTGGATCGCAAGAGTGACACGGCCACCGGTATCGCGGATCCGGCGCAGCCCCGGGTCGCCGAGATCGTGCATGTCGGCGAGGGACGGCGTCTTCGACTCGTCGAGACCGAACACGTTTCCTTCGCTCGACAGGTCCATGCCGGCGCAGAACGCGCGTCCCTCCCCGGTGACGATCACCGCTCGGACCTCGTCGTTATCGTTCACCGACACGAAGGTGTGCTCGAGTTCGTCGGCCATCTCGACGGTGAATGCGTTGAGGTGGTCGGAACGGTCGAGCACGACAGTGAGGATGCCGTCCTCGATCTCGTGGCGGATGGTCGTGTCTTCCATGATTGTTCCTTGCCTACATGTCAGGTGAGGTCGGCGGCGATCCTGCGGATGGCGGCTTCGGCGTCGCTCACGATGTCCGAGATGATCGTCTTACAGGGCAGGACGGTCTCGATGAGGCCCTGGGACTGGCCAGCCCACCACATTCCGCCGTCCATGTCGCCGGTCTGCAACACCTCGGTGCGTCCGCGTACCCCGGATGCGAGGTGCGCGACATCGGCGAATTCTGCGCCCGGCCGGGCCGAAACGGCTGCAATTTCCTCGGAAATCGAATTCCGGGCCACACGAGCGGTGTTGCGGAACTCCCGGAACACGAGGATGGTCTGGCGTTCGTCGTTGGCGACGATCTGGGCCTTGACGTTCGGATGCACGGGTGCTTCGTCGCTCGCGACGAACCGGGTGCCCATATTGATCGCGGAAGCCCCGAGGGCGAGTGCTGCTACGAGCCCGTCCCCGGTGGCGAACCCGCCGCTGGCGATGATCGGGATGTCGAGGACGCGGGCCGCGGCGGGGATGAGGATGAGCCCCGGGATGTCCTCGTTGCCGGGGTGGCCGGCGCACTCGAACCCGTCGATGCTCACCGCGTCGACGCCCATTGATTGGGCCTTCACGGCGTGCCGCACTGCCACCGCCTTGTGGATGACCTTGATTCCTGCGGCCTTGAACGCGGCGACGTGCTCCTGGGGATTGCTGCCGGCGGTCTCGACGATAGTTATGCCGCTGTCGATAATTGCAGCGCGGTACTCGTCGTAGGGGACGGGCGTGACCGTCGGGAGAAGGGTGAGGTTGACGCCGAACGGCTTGTCGGTCATCTCGCGGCACCGGGCGATCTCGGCGGCGAGTGCTTCGGGTGTGGGTTGGGTCAATGCGGTGAGGAACCCGAGTCCGCCGGCTTCGGCGACGGCGGAGATCAGCTCCGCGGTGCCCACGCCGGTCATTCCTCCGCACACAACGGGGTGTTCGACACCGAAAATCTCGGTGAAACGTGTATTCAGCATGGTCACGGCCTTCCTGCGTGCGGAACGTCGATGGTCGTCGAGAGGACCTTGGCCTCCCGTGCGGCACTGCGCTTGGCCTCGTCGAAATCCGGTGCGACCGAGAGGAACAGGGTGCGTCCGTCGTCTCCGCCGAGGGCGACCGCGAACACGCCGAGCGGTGCGGTGCTCACCTCGTCGAGGACGACTCCGCCCTCACCCAATCGGACGACGCGTTGGTTGACGCAGTCGGCGATCCAGATAGCGCCCTCGGCGTCGAGGGCCTGGCCGTCGGGGGCGATCGTGCATGCCGCGAGCCGCTTCTCCACGTTCGGTTCGTCGCCGAGGTCCCCGAAGGAGGCGAAATCTTCTCGGTGGCCGAGTGTTCCGCCACTTGTGATGTCGAACCTGGAGATCCGGTTGCCGAACAGTTCGTTGACGTAGAGCGTCTTTCCGTCCGGGGAGATGCACATGCCGTTCGGGAAGGACAGCCCGTCGGCGGCCACGCGGGAGGTACCGTCGGTGTCGACGAGGACGACGACGCCGTGCTCGTGGTCGGCGCCGCCCATGAGGTCGAACCCGAATTCGCCGACGTATGCCTGTCCGTTCGCTGCGACCACCATGTCGTTGGCGTAGCCGCGGCAGTGCTCGGAGATGTCGGCGTGTTCGACGAGCGAGCCGTCGGGTTCTCTGCGGAGGATTTTGCGGTCCTTCATCGAGACGACGAGCATGCGTCCGTCGGGGAGCCAGCCGAGACCGGAGGGCTGGTGCTCGACGGCACAGACCCGTTCGATGGATCCGTCGGCGTTCACGACGTTGACCGAGTGGGTGTAGAAGTCCACGAACCACAGCCGGCCCTCATGCCAGCGGGGGCCCTCGGTGTAGGTGAAGCCCGCCGCGATCTCGGTGAGCTGACGATCGGACATGTCGGTACCTCTTTCCTGGGTTCTGCTCGTGCCACGTGCCGTGCCCTCCGTCGAAGGACGATTGACCCGTACGGGTGGTGTGAGCCCAGTCTCGCGACGTGCGCTGTGGTGCGGGTGTCCCACAACGCAACAGTGCGTTGCAGAGCGGCGTGTGGATCGGGGTGCTGTCGCGAATTCGGACGGTATGCAGGGCGGTTCGGCATGGACGCTGGTCGCGCGCTCACCCACCGGATCCGGAGGAATACCGCCATGCTCACCACGATGATGGAGCGTCCACTGCTGACCAGCTCGCTGCTGTGGCACGCCGAGAACGTCTTCGCCGACCGGGTCGGGGTTTCGTGCGACGCCGGCCGCGGCGACCGGGAGTTCACCTACCGCGATCTCGGCGCGGCCACCCCTGTCGCGACAACGGTCGTTGCCACTCGGTGCCGACTAGGTACTTGGTGTTGGCCGCATTAATGGCGAAGTCGTAACTGCACCGCCCTCCGGCGAGGTTACCGCGCCAGCCGTTGACGCTGTGCCCGACCAACCGCCACCGTTCGTCGTGGTTACGTCAACCGATTCGTGTGTCCGGATGTCTGTTGATCCGACGGATTCGATCAGGTTGAGCGGTCGACGAGGCGGTCGAAAGTCAGTGCCGATGAGGTCAGTGCGAAAAAGCGTCGGAGCGCGTCGGCGTCGCCCGTGACGTGGGCGTGCGCGCCTTCGGTGCGGTCGCCGGAAAGCGTGCGGAAGATCTCCTCGGACGAGCCCTTCACTATCACCTCGGCCGGCTCGCCGGCGCTCGTCATCGACGCGTGCACTCCTGTCGGGTCGGAGACGAGCAGCAGATTGTCGCCTTCGGCATCGATACGTGCCGTCACAGCGGGAATGTCGGACGACTCCTGCGTCGCACCGGGCTCCGGAAACAACGCCATGATCGCGAATGCGAGCCACCGGCCTCGGCTGTGGTCCTCCCCGGCTCCCGTGGACATCAGGGGCACACCCCACCGAGCGAGCTCAACCAGTGGGCGTCGTAGTTTTTGGCCCCACTCGGTCAGAGCGTAGACACGCGCGGACACTGGCGCGGGCGCATCGGTCGATGCGACAACTCCTGCCTCTTCCAAGGTTCGCAGTCGACTCGCCAGCAGATTTGTGGCGATCCCCGGCAGCGCTTTGTGCAGGTCCGAATATCTGCTCGGCCCGACCAGAAGTTCGCGGACCACCAGCATCGTCCACCGGTCACCGATCACATCTAGCGCCCGCGAGAGCGAGCAGAATTCCGAATACGACTTCACGCCTCCATCCTACACTTGACTTTTTCGTCTTAATGCTTGAAATAATAAAGTCGTGAACTCAATCCTTGAGCGGCGTCGAACGTCGCGCACAGCGGTCCTGCTCGTGTTGTGCGCGGCGACTCTGGCAATCAGCCTCGCTACGACCGCGATCAACGTGGCCCTACCATCCCTCGCCCTGGATTTCCAGGCGAATAACCGCGAATTGCAGTGGATCGTCGACGCCTACAACCTGTTATTCGCCACGTTCGTTCTGGCCTTCGGCAGCCTCAGCGACCGCTACGGACGCAAGGGCGCTTTGCTTCTAGGGCTGACGATCTTCGGCGGCGGAGCTGTTGGAGCTTCGTTCGCCGAGAGTTCGGGACAGTTGATTGTCTGGCAGGCGGTGATGGGGCTCGGCGCGGCATTCGTCTACCCCACGACACTGTCGATCCTGTCCAACGTGTTCACGGAACGAGCCGAGAAGGCCAAAGCAATCGGAATCTGGGGAGCTACAACAGGAGTAGGCGTAGCGTGCGGGCCGATCCTGGGCGGCTGGTTGCTCGAGCACTTCTGGTGGGGGAGTGTCTTCCTCGCGCTGGCCACCGGAGCCGCCATCGCCATCATCGTGTCGGCGGGAGTGGTGACCACCTCCCGTGACCCCAGCACGCCGCGCATCGACGTGGGGGGGCTGATCTTGTCGGTGCTCGCAGTCGGCTTCCTGGTTTACACCGTTATCGAAGCGCCGGAACACGGCTGGGCAAGCGCTGCGACCCTGGGAGGTTTCGTCGGCGCCGCTGCCCTGCTGTTCGCCCTCGTTATGTGGGAGCGCAAGCAGATCGACCCCATGATCGACGTCAGGTTGTTCACCAACATGCGTTTCACCGCTGCGAGCGCCTCGGTGACGTTCGCCTACTTCGCATTGTTCGGATTCATCTTCCTTATCTCCCAGTACTTCCAACTGGTTCGCGAATTCAGTCCCTTCGAGACAGGATTGAAATTCATTCCGGTCGCGGCATCGATCGCGGTAGGGTCCGTCCTCGGCACTATGCTGGCGGTAAAACTGGGTAACAAGCTCATCGTGACCCTTGGCCTCGTTCTGTTCACCACGGCCTTTCTCTGGATCTCCACACTGAGTCAATCGACGAGCTACGCCGAGATCGCTTTGCAGATGATCCCGCTAGGGCTCGGACTAGGGCTCACTTCGGCTCCGGCGACCGAAGCAATAATGGGGGCCGTGCCGCTGGAGAAAGCGGGCATCGGATCGGGAATGAACGACGCCACGAGGGAGGTCGGCGGAACGCTCGGAGTCGCGATCATCGGCAGCGTCTACGCCTCCCTGTACGCCTCGTCTCTTGCGGCATCCGACTCAGCGCAAGCCCTACCTGAAGGCGTGAAATCTGTTGCAGGAGAATCGATAGGAGCTGCGGCGATAGCTTCCGATCAGCTCCGCGGAGGTGGTGACCAGATTGCAGCGGAGGCAGTGTCAAACGCAGCGAACAGTGCATTTCTCGACGGCCTGGCAGCCGGATCTTATTTCGCCGCGGGAGTCACCGCCCTCGGCGCCATCGTCGCAGCGTTCTTTCTCCCCTCGCGACCGAAGCAAGAGTTGACGGTGCACCACGCCGACGCACCTGCGGCGACAATCGCAGCGGACGGAGCCGCAGATCGAGCGTCCAATTCTAAGAACACGACACCTGTCCGTTAGCGGCACCGACCTCGCCGAACAGTACGACGAATGGATCGAAGCCCGCCGCTACCTCGGTCTCCACGTGCTGGCCCGCTCCCGCGGAACCTACACCCCAGCCGAACCCGCCGAGGAGGTGAGACCGGTGGCCCTGACCGCATAGCCGCCAGCCGAGGAATCACACGACGACGTCGTACACCACCTCACGGGACTTGACCCGGTGAGATCCATGACGCGGACCGTCCCGGGCAACCAGATCTGACGGCTGCTCCACTCCTTGTAAAAGCTCGGGAAGCGATCTGCCCGCGCTTCGGGTCGATATAGTTGCCGGTGATCTGGGCAGCCGTGATCTCGTCCAGCCAGGTCTGCGCGTCGACCCTTCGGTGAAAACCTTTGGTGTGACTGCGGCTGTGTCTCGGTGTGGTATCCAGTCGACATCGCTTCGGAAGAGTGTGAAGAAGGTCGCCGGGATGTGGGCGAATGTGTCCTTGTCTTCCGGTCCCACTTCCAGCACGACCTTGGAGTTGGGTGGATCTGCGCTGAGCCGTTTGGCGAGTACGGCTCCCGAGGAGCCCGCACGGCACCAGGGTTGACCAGATCGAAATCGGTGCGTTCGGAGCTGGCGCAGCCGACCAAGTGCTTACCGAGGCAAGCCGCCAGAATCTTTCCAGCCCAATGGTGCCCTGGCGATCGCCGTCGCCGAGGCACCGGTGACGAGTGCGGTCTTCTCGCGGTGTTCGCGCATGTCGGCTCAGCTGTCGTAGTCGACTGCGACAGTTGGGGTGGTGGGATGGGATTGACAGGTCAGTATGAAGCCGGCCTCGGTTTCGACTGTGTTAAGTGCAAGATTTTGCTCCATCGAGACTGCTCCTGTTGTGATTCTGGCTCTGCAAGTCCCGCACGCGCCGCCAAGGCAGGCATACGGGGCGTCGATGTTGTTTTTCAGCGCGGATTCGAGGACGGTCTCACCGGGGGCGAGTTCCACGGTGTGATTCGCGCCGGACAGCGTGATGATCACTTTGGAGGCGGGGAAGGCATCGACGTGTGTGGATCGGTTCGTGCCGCGGAACAGTTCGAGGTGTATCCGATCGGTCGGCACTCCTTCGGATGCGAGGTCATCGCGCATTGTGGTGGCGAGATCGCTCGGACCGCACAGGTACCACCGGTCGATCGGCGTGAGGTCGCTGGCGAGCAGACGTTGAACCATTGCCAGGTCGATACGGACACGAAGCGAGGCGGGGTGGCGCGCCTCGCCTGAGCGGATGTGGAAGATGCGCAGCCGGTCGGCATATCGGGATTCGAGCTCATCAAGTTCGGCGGCGAACATGGTCGACTCTGCGGTTCTGTTGCCGTAGAAGAGGGTGAAGCGGCTCTCGGTCTCGATCTCCATCGTGGTGCGCATGATCGACAGGATGGGCGTGATGCCGCTCCCGGCAGCTACCGCGACATTGTCGCGCCGAGTGAGTGGATCGAGGGGTGCGCCGAAGCTACCCGTGGGGGTCATCAGCTCCAGGACGTCACCGGCTCGCAGTGTTTCGACCGCGAAGGTTGAGAACATCCCGCCGGTGATGTGGCGTACTCCGATCGCCAGTTCTCCCGATGTGGCCGAGGCGCAGATCGAGTAGTTTCGTCGCACCTCTTGCCCGCCGGTGCGGTGTCGAACGGTCAGGTGTTGGCCTGCCTGGAAGGCGAACTGGTCGCTGAGGTGATCGGGAACGTCGAAAGTGACTTTGACGCTGTCCGGAGTCAGGCGCTCGACGCTTTTGACAGGGATCGGGTGGGTGCTGGCATGGCGTGCCGCGGAGGACCGCGGCATTCGGACCGGGAGCAGCGCAGCTAGTTTGCCGTTGAGGCGTTTCCACTCGCGGTACTGCGTGGCGTCGAGCTGCTGCCCAAAGACGGTGCTTATCGCGGAGTCGCGCTCGAGGTAGGCGGCCTCGTTGCGTCGCCAGGCCGCGACGTAGCGGTAGAAGGGGATGGAGGGGTGTAAGTGGTGGACCAGGTGATAGTTCTGTGACAAGAGCAGGGGAGTCAATATCCACTCCGAGCCGACCCGGTTGCGGGTCGCGCGATAGCGGTTCTCGCTTTGTATGTCTTCCAGGTCGTGGTGGGGTAGCCAGTCGAACCACCAAGCGAGCACGAACATCGCCACCCGCTCGGGAATTAGGTAGATCAGCGCGAGCGTCCACAGATGTCCAGCGAAGGCAGCCGCCGCGATGACCGTCACCGAAAGGGTCATCAAGGCCGTCGTTTCGAGAATCTCGGCGCGGGGGCGCCGGCGCAGATTACGTACCAGGAACCCGATATATGGCAGGTCCATTGCCGGGAAGCGGATGGGCAGCTGCCACCAGGGTGCGGCGCTGACGAAGTGATCGGGATCGGACTCACCGTCATTGGTGTTGCGGTGGTGTTCGATATGGATGAACGCGAACGACTTGAATGAGATCAGAGGCGAGACGAAGAACATCGCCGCGCGACCGAATGCGACGTTGACCCAGCGATGGGAGCTGATCGAGTAATGCGAGGCGTCGTGCAACACGGTGAACAGGACGAAGATTGCTGCGGAGCTCGCGGCGATGGTGGCGACGGCAGGAAAAACGTCGGTGAGGGCAGCCCAAGTCGAGGCGCCGAAGAGCGCGAGCGCAAATGTGAAGAGGCACACTATCGGCCAGGACAGCGTAGGAACCTGCTCGCCCGGATCGGGTAAGGCGTGTTGGGAGGCCCCTGCTGGGGGTTGGGGCTGTCGAGTCGTAGTCGACATCGGACTCCTCTTCGCGTTTCAGGGTGAAATTCCTCACAACCTATATACGGCCGATATTGGTCGACAAGGCCCTCCCAGCCCTCTCCGGTGTGCTGTCAGCACATCCGGCACGCTCTGGCTCCGGTCAGTGAGGCTACGAATCGCGCAACACCGAGGCCCCCAGCACGTCACAGACGAGTAGGGCGGCGTGCAGTTCGGCGATGTTGATCGTTGCGGGCCGGCCCCTGCGTTCTTCGGCACGACGCATTCTTTGCAGGACCGTGTTCCGGTGGATTCCCAAGGTGCTCGCTGCGGTCGCCAGGCTCCCTTGCGCGTCGAGAACAGCCAAGAGCGCGGCGCGCTCGCTGCGCTCTTTCGCCTCGTCCCGTGCGAGATCGCCGAGCTGAGCGGCGACGAAGGCCCTCGCCGCATCCAGGTCGCGCGAGATGGCGTCCACCAAGGCAACATCGCTGAACTGGGTGATCGATGGCGCCGCGCGCCCGGACAGTTCGATGATTCGGCGAGTGCGTAAAGCCTCGAGGTGGGAGGTGCGGAAGCCTGCTGCCCCCGGATGGGGTGAGCCCACCGCGATGTGAACTTTGTCGCGTTCGCCGGGAAATTCAGTCGCCATGCCGATGGGTGAAGTCCTCACGTCCCCCGGGATCGACGCCCATCCCCACACTGCAAGTGGGCTGTCCGCGACGACGAGTGAGTGTCCCGCCCCGAGGAACCTACCAACCTGCCTGGCGAATCCCTCGAGATCGACGCCGCGGTCGTCGACCCAGCACACGAAACCGATCTGCCGACCGGTGAGCCGGTGGCTGAGCACACGTTCGGCGCGAGCGATGTCAACGCGTTCCCCAGCGAGCAGTGCCCGCACGACATCGGCGCGTTCGGCTCTTGCCTGGTTCTGGAGCCGGTCGAGCTCAGCGACGTACTCGGCAGCCACCAGACTGGAGATGCGGTCGATGTATCGAAATCCGAAGCGCTCGAGATCGACGAACGTCCTCAACGCGACCGCGGGGTCCTCGATCCAGTCAGTGATCGATTCGGACAGCTTCACGGTGAAGTACTCATGACCCAACCGATAGAACCGCAGCATCACATCCACGCTGTGCCCTCGTGATGCCATTGCGCGTGCGTGTCCGAGGGCCGTGACCGGCGCCTCCGCAGCCGCTACATCGATCCCATGGCGAACCATCGAAAGTGCCGCTTCGAGATTCGACGAGCACGACCCCAGGGTCAGACCGCGAAGCTCGGCATCCCCACCGACCTCCGGTATTCGCTCGGCTATATACGTCAGCATGTCGTCAGCCAGGCTGGACACATTCGCCAGCAAATACGCAGCGATACCCCTTCCAGCATCCGCACCGTGAGCCGGCTCCAGCGCCTCCATACCTGCACACTAACCTCGACCGCCCCGCGGTCAGGAAGCCGACACTGGTCCGGGCGTGCACCGAGATGGTTCCGTAGTTCAGCTCCGCCAAGAGTATGTCGAACCCGGTGCCTATGTTGAATCGTCCTGGGGTTTGCGACGATACTGATGCCGAGGGTTCCGGCGAAGTCAGAGTTGACCATGCGGACAGCCGCAGCCGCGAATGTTTAACCAGTGCACAGTAATCCGACAACGCCGAGAACCGGAGCGAAGCACTTGGTCTGCAGGCGCGTGACCCCGTCGCCCGGTCGATGTCGTGGGTCAGCACCCGTCCACTCTCGAGCTTGTCAGCGACGCCCACGTATTGCTCGCCAGTGCGCACTCGTCGAGAGCACGGTCGACGTTCGGGTGTCCTGTGGTGTCGGGGTGTTCGCGACGTGCAAGTCGGAACGGGTTTTGTCGGACACTGCGATCACTCGTCTCTGCCCTTGGGGTGGGGAGCCGCGGCCACGTAAATGGATTGTGGTCTCGTCGGGCGCTGGTCCGCTATGGGCGACCGCTCTTCAACATCCGCGTCTGGTTGTGCTGTCGCACAACTTCGATGTGGTCCACCAGCTCGGGTCTAGGCTGCCCCCATGTCGACAGTGGTCACGAAACCCGTGCATGTGCAGAACGCCCTGCTTCTCCCGCTGCTGACAACGGTGGATGGCATGGCTTCGGAGTTGGTTGCACGCATACTGTCCGCCGAGCGCGGCTACCTCGAGTCATCCTTGCTGACCCGCGAGCAGCTGTATGACGCGTGTCATGCCAACCTGCTGGCGATGATCACCTGTTTGGCGGGCGAGGTCGAGCCGGAGCTCGAGTCGGCCGCCGAGGCTGGGCGGCTCAAAGCCGAACAGGGTGTTCCGCTCGCCGCCCTGTTGCACGCCTTCCGTCTGGGCGGTCGGCTGATCTGGGAAGAACTGATGAACCGGTCGGAGGCGGAGGCGACGCGCGCGCTGCTCGATATGGCCGCCCAGATCTGGGCGATGGTCGATGTGTGTTCGGATGCGGCCGCCGAGGCCTATCGACACACGGTCGACGCCCGAAGCGAGGAGGATGCCGAGTCGCGGCGACGTCTTATTCGAGCACTGTTCGGCGACCACGCGTCCAATCGGTCTGCGGTGGCAGCCGCTGTGCATACCTTGCGGATTCCCGAACGTGGCAGTTTCGTGGTGATTTCCGCGGATTCGGACCGGCTCGAGTTCTCCACGCGTGAGGTAGGCGCGGTGTGGGATTCGGAGGCCGACGGCGTTCTCGGTCTGCTGTTCGGGCGGTCGGACGCGATAGTCAACGAGGTGGTCGCGCATCTGGACGTATCCGGCGCGGTGGGGGTCAGCGAGATGTTCACTTCGCCGTCCGGAACGGCCAAGGCTGTTGCCCAGGCCAGGTTGGCGCGGGCTTGCGCGCGCGTTGACGACAGTGCTGTCACACGTTTTGGCGCGGTTCCGGTGCCGCTGTTGCTAGCGACCCATCCCGACAGCAGCCGCATCGCTGTCCGTCAGATCTTCGGGTCGCTACTCGATCTGCCCGAGGTCGAGCGAAACAGCCTGCTGGCGACGCTCGACGCCTGGTTCGCATCCAAGGGGTCCACGAGTGACGCCGCCGCGCGCCTGCACTACCACCGCAACACCGTCCTCTATCGACTCCGGCGGATCGGCGACCTGACCGGTAGGGATTTTATGAATCCGGCGCAGGCCGCGGAGCTCTTCGTCGGGCTTCGCGCGTTTCAGCTGGGTGAAGACGGGAGATGACGAACTACAGACGGGCGGCGCGAGCGCATCATCGTTCCAGGATGTCATCTCACAGGCACGACATCGAGACAGTCCATTCGGGTGCATTCGCTCCTGACGATGAAACTGATTGCGTCACAACCTATTAGCCTCCACAGGCTGAGTTGTGTCATCTAACCTTGACGAGAACCCCTGGTATTTGACCCTGCTAGTCAGATCTGATGTGGTGATGCGGACGGAACCTGCGCCGTCGCACCGGCAAGCTCAAGGGTAAACGCGGCTGCAGTGACTCGCCCGATAATTGAGAACCACCCCGGCCAAAACTTGTCTTTGTGCGACACTGCGCCCACACTGGGATCCGTGGCTGTCTTGACGCGAGGTTCGGCGATCTCCCGGGTAGACGAGCTCATCACCGAACTCGGAGGTGATGCCGACGCTCTCCTCCGGTCCCACGGCATCGATCCGCTCGCAGTCGGCGACTTCGACCGATATGTCCGCTACGAAGACGCGGCCGCGGTTCTCGGACACGCCGCCCGCGAGTTCGACTGTCTCGACTTCGGATTGCGTCTCGGTGGCATGCAGAGCATCGCATCGCTGGGACCGCTGAGCGTCATCCTGCGGAATGCTGAGACAGTGGGCGAAGCGATCACCAACGTCTGTCGCTTCCTCGGAAACCTCGCTCCGGCCGACACTGCGCGGCTGACCACCTCGGCGGGATCGGCGATCTACTCGTACTCGACGATCCTCCACAACGACTTCGACCGGCGCCAGACGGTGGAGAAGAGCCAAACACTGGCCATGAACGCGATCAACGTCATGAGCGGCGACAGAGTGATCCCGATAAAGGTCACGTTCCAGCATGAACGGCTCGCACCATTGGAGTCCTACTTCGACGTGTTCGCTTGCCCCGTGGAGTTCGGCCAGAGTCAGAACGCTATTCACCTGTCGCCGGCACATCTCACCCGCGTCATCGAGGATCGCGACGAAGCCGCACTCGCACTTGCTCAGGAATATCTGGCCCGGGTCCATTCCGGCGTGGCGCTGGCCGAGCATGTCCGCGACGTCACGCGGCGCTTGCTGCTGGTCGGCGAGGCGGGTCTCAGCCGGGTGGCCCGAGCGGTGTCACTGCATGAGCGCACGCTGCAACGCGAACTTGCGGCCGAAGGCACGACCTTCGAGAAGATACTCGACGAGGTTCGACGGGCGACAGCCTGGGAGCTCGCCGCAACCGGCTTGCAGGCCTCGCAGCTCGCCTCGGCCCTGGGCTATGCCGAACAGAGCAGCTTCACCCGGGCCTGCCGCCGCTGGTACGGCGAATCGCCGCGCGACCTGCTCAAACGGCGCCGCGGTAGCCGCCCGGAGGATCCGATCCTCTAGGTGGTCGGCGCAACCGACGCCCACTTGGCACTGTCGCCAAATGGCAAAATTATGTCGTCTGAGGACAAGTTTTCCCGCCGCCTGGTTGCGAGGCTTGTAAGCATCGTCACACTGAAGCTCAACTACGGGAGTTGACATGCCTAAAGCCCATGCGCCTGATTCGGGCCTCGCATTCGATCACGTCGACGTCCTCGTCGTCGGCGCCGGCCTCTCCGGGATCGGGATGGGATACACTCTCAAGCATTCACAGCCCGGCCGAACCTTCGCGATCGTCGATGGGCGCGAATCGCTCGGCGGTACGTGGGATCTATTCCGCTACCCCGGGATTCGATCGGATTCCGATATGCAGGCGTATGGCTTCGGTTTCAAGCCATGGCGCCGTGACAACTCGATCGCCGACGCCCACGAGATCCTCGACTACCTCCGGGAAACCGTCAGCGAAAACGGTCTGCAGCGCCACATCCATCTCGGTTTCACGGTCGTTCGGGCGGATTTCTCGACACCCGAGCAGCGTTGGGTGGTCACCCTCGAGCGCGTCAGTGACGGAGTCCGACACGACGTGACCGCGTCGATGTTGTTCTCGGCCGCCGGCTATTACGACGCCGGCGAGGGTTTCACGCCGGACTTCGCGGGCCGTGATGACTTCGAGGGACAGATCGTCCACCCGCAGCATTGGCCCGAAGACCTGGATTACTCGGGCAAGAAGGTTGTGGTCATCGGAAGCGGCGCCACCGCGGTCACACTTCTGCCGTCGATTGCGGAGGAGGCCGAGCACGTCACAATGCTGCAGCGATCCCCGTCCTACGTGATTCCCATCCCACGCAAGGATCCGCTCGCTAACACTCTCCGAAGAATCCTCCCCGAGAAGACTGCCTACTCGATCTCCCGTGAGATCAGCATTCGGAAAGGGAATCTCGTCTACAAGGGCAGCCGGAAGTTCCCTCGACAGGCTCGGGCACTCGTCCGCAAAATCACGGCCGCCGCGCTCCCGGAGGGCTTCGACGTCGACACTCACTTCCATCCGGAGTACGACCCGTGGGACCAGCGCATGTGCACGGTCCCAGATGGTGACCTGTTCAAAGCAATCGCGAAGGGCCGCGCGGCGGTTGTCACCGACAAGATCGTGCGGTTCACTGAAACCGGGATCGAACTCGAATCAGGCACACGGCTCGACGCCGACATCATCGTCACCGCCACGGGTCTGAATATGGTGCCTTTCGGAAAGATCGCATTCGAGGTGGACGGCCAACGGATCGATCTACCCGATCACGTCATCTACAAGAGCGCGATGGTGAGCGGCCTCCCGAACTTCGCGTTCACCGTTGGGTACATCAACCACTCGTGGACTCTCAAAGCAGACCTCGTCGCACAGTGGTTCTGCCGACTTCTCGACCACATGAGCGAGAACGGCTACTCCAGCGTCGTACCCGTCGTCTCGGACAGTTCGATGCCGGTCAAGCGATTCTTCGAATTCGACGCGGGCTACATCAACCGGGCGATGCACTTGTTCCCCAAACAGGGCACCCACGGACCGTGGCAAGCTCCCCAGGATTTTAACCACGACCGGATCGTTCTCGGCAAGGACCCGATCGACGACCCCGAGCTTCGCTTCACGTCGGCCGCTTCACCTGCCGCCGGTTTCGCGGACGACGCGACCGAGCAAGTCAAAGAAGCCGTCCAGTGACCAACGCACCGACCACGCATGAGACCCCCGCACCCACCGCCGACAAAGCCACTCGGCCAGGTGAGCCAACGCGATTCGCCGACGCCACCGACGGCGTCAAGCTCGCGATCTACGAGTACGGCGACAGCGATCGGCCAACGGTGCTGTTCGTCCATGGATATCCCGACGACCACTCGGTCTGGGAACCGGTAATCGCTCTAACGGCCGGCGACTTCCACGTCGTCACATACGACGTGCGCGGTACCGGAGCATCAGGGCAACCCGCCAAGCGGGGCGGGTATGCGATGTCCCAATTGCGAGACGATCTCGCCACCGTCATCTCCCTGACCAGTCCCGACTCACCCGTTCATCTGGTCGCCCACGACTGGGGATCGATCCAAAGCTGGGCCGCCGTATCCGATTCAGCGTTTGCCAACAAACTGGCGTCTTTCACGTCAGTCTCGGGGCCGGGCCTGGACATGGCCGGTGCGTGGTTGCGACGTGGGCACCGTCACCCGCGTAAGTTCGCACGTCAACTGGTTGACTCCTGGTACATCGTCGCGTTCCAACTCCCATTCCTCCCCGAACTGCTGGTGCGGCGCGGTGTCGTCGAGAAAATGGTCTCGCGATCCGAGAACATCGGCGTGCCGACCGACCGTCAGATCCCGTCCGGACGCCGGTCACGGCGTGACGCAATAGACGGGATCGGGTTGTACCGCGCCAATTTTCGCCACCTGCTCACGCCACGTCCCACTCGAGCGGTGTGTCCGGTGCAGGTTCTCGCCCCGACCGACGACGCCCACGTGACCGTTCCGCTCGGACTCGAAGCACCAAAGCCGTTCGTGGACCGCCTGTGCACGCACGCGATTCCGGGCAACCATTGGGTGGTGGAGCAGAACCCCACCCTGATCACCACCCTCGTCACCGAGTTCATCAGCACCATCACGCAGCAGGACGAAGATTCGAGATGACCATCAGACCACAGCGCCGCAGCGACCCCAGTAAGGTCGCGCTTCCCGCCCGCAACGTGAATTTCGGCCGGCCGGATTGCCGTTCGAGTCGAGGCCGGGTGGGCGCTTCTCCTCGTACTACATCAACATCCGTCACCTCCGGTTCGTTGAAGGTGAACACCGGTTCGTGAAGGTTTTGGAAGTACTCCTGCCGACCTATCATCCGTCCCATGAGGGCTCGGCATAACAGGCCGTCGCCTATCTGGTGACGTCGCCCGCGGCGATACGGGCGGACGCTGTTGCGGACGCCCCGACATCATGAGTCCGTATCGCAACGTTCTGACCGAATACGAATGCGACGACCACATGATCCTGTGCGTCTCTCGCGCTCAGGACTCAATTTCCATCGATAGGAGAAGGACGCGATGAAGGCCGTTGTCTGTACGGAGGGCGAACTCAGCGTTCGTGAGGTGAAGACACCCGAACCAGGTCCGGGCCAGGTCCTGATCAAAGTACTGCGGACCGGGATCTGCGGATCGGATCTGCATGCCAAAAAGGACGCCACCGAGGTGAACGCGTTGTTGCTCGAATCGGGCTACGCGACCGCGATCCTTCCGAACCAAGAGGTCATTCTCGGCCATGAGCTCCTAGGCGAGGTGGTGTCATACGGCCCGAAGACCCGCGGCCGTTGGGCCGCAGGGACGACGGTGACAGCGTTGCCCGTCCTGCAGACGGAGGTAGGAATGCATATGACGGGCTTCGACAGCCATGCAGCAGGCGGTTACGCCGAATACACCCTTGTAGAGGAAGCGCTGACATTCCCCGTTCCTGACGGCGTCTCCCACGACAAGGCCGCGTTCACCGAGCCCCTCACCGTCGCACGGCACGCAGTACGTCGATCGAGAATAGGCAAGAAGCGCCCCGCTGTCGTCATCGGATGCGGGCCCATCGGCCTGGCAGTGATCCTGATGCTCAAGGCCGCGGGGGTCACAAAGGTCATCGCCTCCGATCTCTCGCCCGGCCGTCGGAAGCTCGCCAGCCAGTGCGGTGCCGATGTGGTCGTCGACCCCAAGGTTCAATCGCCCTGGGACACCCTCACACTCAAGAGCCCGGTCAACTCGACACCGGAACTCCTCGCGTTCGCACTCGAGATGACCAAAGCCGTGCGTAGGATCCCGATGCTCTCGATAGAGAAGATCTTCTTCGGCGCCGATCGACTCGGGCAAACCCCGAGCGGCCCCGTCGTATTCGAATGTGCCGGCGTCCCCGGAATCATCGATCACGTTATCGCCAACGCGCCGCTTCGTACACTGGTGACAGTGGTGGGAATGTGCACCGAGGTCGACAGGTTCCGACCAGCTGTTGCCCTCAGCAAAGAGATCGACCTGCGCTTCGTCTTCGGCTACGACCCCGCAGAGTTCAGCCAAACGCTGGGCATGATCGCCTCCGGCAAGGTCGACCCGTCACCCCTGCACACTGCGACCGTCGGCCTCGACGGCGTCGCACAGGCGTTCAACGACCTCAGTGATCCCGAGCGCCACGCGAAGATCCTCATCGATCCGTTCCAGTGAGAGTGCAACACCCAGTGTTGTGATCGCGCACACATCTCGATGCCATCTCAGCTCCCATCACGGTGCCGCCGGATCTGATTGCGTGTCCGGCCAAGGTTTGCCCGTCTGTATCACGCTGAACTCAACCGACTTCGCGTGAAGGCTTCACCGCGGAGCAGTACAACTATTGACGACCTCAGGAGAATCATGTTGAACCTGTCTGTCCTCCTTGAGGATTCAGCGCGTAGATATCCATCCAAGGATGCGCTGGTCCTGGGCAACACCAAGCTGACGTACGCACAGGTTGACGGAGCGGCGAATCAGGTTGCGAACCTGCTGGTGGAACGGGGGGTCCAACCAGGCGACAAGGTGGCGCTGAGCAGCCCCAACCTCCCCTGGTTCCCCATCGTCTACTACGGCGTCCTCAAGGCTGGGTGTGTTGTTGTTCCGCTGAACATCTTGCTCAAGAGACGAGAGGTGGCCTATCACCTGACCGATGCCGACGCCGTGGCCTTCTTCTGTTTCGAGGGCACCGAAGAACTCCCAATCGGAATGGTGGGATACGCCGGCTTCCAGGAGTCGACCACCGCGAACTTCTTCCTCATTACCGCAGACCCAGCCGCGTCAAGCCCAATCGACGGCGTCGAGACGCTCGGACAGGCCCTCTCCGGGCGGTCGGATGTATTCGAGTCTGTCCCCACCGAGGCCACCGACACCGCCACCATCCTCTACACCAGCGGCACTACAGGCCAACCCAAGGGTGCGGAGCTGTCTCACGCCAATACGCTCTTGAACGCCCTCACCTGCAATCGACTCTTCGATAATAAGACCACGGATACGCACATCGTGGCACTCCCACTCTTCCACACTTTCGGTGCGACGGTACAGATGCATGCCGGCTTCTCGACGGGCGCCACGCTGCACCTGATCCCACGTTTTGATGCTAGTCAGGTCATCGATCTCTTCCAGAGAGAAGACATCACGTTCTTCGCCGGTGTTCCGACGATGTGGTGGGGATTGCTCGAATCGCTCACCGACGATGTCGACGTCGAGCGGATCGCCCGTAACCTACGGATCGGTCTCTCAGGGGGCGCGAGTCTTCCTGCCGACATCATCTCCCGGGTGCAAGACAAGTTCGGCGTGCAGATTCTGGAAGGCTACGGACTCTCCGAGACATCACCGCTGGCAACCTTCAATGACCCCGACCGCGGTTCGCGCCCCAGTTCCATCGGTCTCCCGGTCTGGGGTGTAGAGGTCAAGCTCATCGACGACGAGTGGAATGAGATTGCCGCAATCGGCGAAGTCGGCGAGATTGCAGTCAAAGGCCACAACATCATGAAGGGCTACTACGGGCGCCCTGCAGCCACGGCGGAGGCCATCCGCGGCGGTTGGTTCCGTACCGGGGACCTTGCCCGAAAGGACGACGACGGCTTCTATTTCATCGTCGACCGATCCAAGGACATGATCATCCGCGGCGGCTTCAACGTCTATTCAAGGGAGATCGAGGAAGTCCTGATGACTCACCCAGGTATCAGCCTCGCCACGGTCATCGGGGTTCCGCACGAACGTCATGGCGAGGAAATCAAGGCGTTTGTCATCCCCAACGCCGGAGCCACACTAACCTCGGGCTTTCACGCTGGTCATGCCCGGGCCGCGTGTTGATCATGAAGAAAGGTGCTCTGAACTGCAAGAATATGGCTTGCTGAGGGCCAATATTCACTGCGTTCGAGGAGCACCTTTCTGGTGGGCAAGTCTACTTCGTGGTACCCGTCGCTGTCCGTCGACTCCGCCGGAACTGGTGTCGTGTCGCACGCCGGGGCGATGTTGTTGCTACGCACCGCAGAGAAGTCCGGTCTGACCACCGCGTTGTCGAGCGCGCTCGAGCCGTGGCGTAAACCGACGACCTCCCACGATCCGGGCAAGATCATCGCCGATCTGACGATGGCACTCGCCCTGGGCGGCGACTGCCTGGCCGATATCGCGCTGCTGCGGGAAGAACCCGCAGTCTTCGGCCGGGTGGCGTCCGATCCCACCGTCTCGAGACTGATTGCCGCATTGGCCGCTGACGCTCCGAAAGCGTTGGCGGCAATCAACTCCGCCCGTTCGGCAGCCCGACAGATCGCCTGGAACGCCGCCGGTGAGCAGGCTCCCGACCATGCGATCGACGCCAAGCATCCGCTGATCATCGACCTCGACGCCACCCTGGTCACCGCGCACTCGGAAAAGGAAAAAGCTGCCGCCACCTACAAGAGAGGGTTCGGTTTCCACCCGCTGTGCGCGTTCGTGGACCACGGACCGGACGGCACGGGAGAGCCGTTGGCGATGATGCTGCGACCGGGCAACGCCGGCTCCAACACCGCCGCCGACCACATCGAACTGATACGGCAAGCATTGCGGCAGTTGCCGTTCACCGCCAAAGGCGGACGGATCGGACGCAAGGTACTGATCCGCACCGACGCGGCCGGCGGCACCCATGCCCTCATCGACTACCTGACCACACAGAAGTTGTCGTACTCGATCGGATTCGGTCTGACCGACACCATCGTCACCGCCATCGACGCCCTTTCCGAACAGGCTTGGATCCCCGCGCACAACGCGGACGCGCAACCCCGCGACGGCGCCTGGATCGCGGAAGTTACCGGGGTGCTCGATCTGCCGGGCTGGCCCGACGGGATGCGGGTCATCGTCCGCAAAGAACGCCCACACCCCGGTGCACAACTGCGCTTCACCGACCGTGACGGGCTGCGGTTGACCGCGTTCGTCACCAACACCGAAGGTGGACAATTGCCCGATCTGGAACTGCGGCACCGGCGCCGGGCACGCTGCGAAGACCGGATCCGCATCCTGAAAGACACCGGCCTGGAGAACCTTCCGCTGCACGGTTTCGATCAGAATCGGATCTGGCTCGCCCTGGTCGCCCTCGCCGTCGAGGTCACCGCATGGATGCAGACGCTCGCGCTCACCGACGACCCGGCCAGGCGGTGGGAGCCGAAACGCCTACGACTACGCCTGTTCGCCACCGCCGGCCGCATCGCCCGTCACGGGCGAAAAGTGCACCTGCGGCTGTCCGCCCACGCACCCTGGATCGACTTGCTGATCACCGCATTGGCCCGTCTCAACGCGATCCCCGACCCCCTCTGACCAGCACCAATCCGACCACCGAGACGAAAGGAAATCAACTTTCGGGGCCCTGGACCCCGACGACCACCCGACCGCGTCGGGCGAACGCGCGTTGCCGAGCGCCGAATCCACGCCCGAAATACCCAACCTGAAATTGATCAGAGCGACACATCAGACGCATGCAAGATCGAGGCTAACCGGTGATGAGCTTATCGATTGGAGCAGAGAACAGATGGCGGCATACAAGTATCCCCGGATCATCGACATCGTCGACTCATTGCCCACGACCGCCACCGGGAAGATCCTCAAACGCGAACTCACCTGACCGTACGCCGCTCAAGTTGGCGTTCTGCAGAACTTCCCGAGGGGATCCGTGAAGGCCTGGCATGGAGGCGCCCGCAAATCATCGGCACAATCTCCACCTGGTTCGAGTCCACGCAGGACACGCACACGAATGTCCGTGCTGGTGCTCATCTCGGTGAAAACTAGCAACGGACATCGCGTCGTTTTCAGATTTTCGCGCGACGATCGGCCCCACGTAAGGAAACTCGGCATCCGCACATTGTCCGACGCATGAAAGTTTGTATTCCCAATGCTGGCTTCGGTTCGCTGCAAACAGTCGGGATTGAGGATGATTCGCTGAGGTTGTGCCTACCCGCCCCGCTTGATCGAACCCTTGGCTCATTCACCAACTATCCAAGCCTCAGCGCTTCCCAAACGGCCGGAAAAGCACATGACCACCTACCGACGTTCGTACTCACCGAGAACTGATCCCACACAACTAGCACAGGTGCTATTCGACGAACTCTCACATCGCTATCACGAAGAGAGACAACGCAGGATCGCAAACGACAATCCGCAAATGCACGTACACAATCACCCAGGTGACGCCGGATCACTACTCAATCTCGCTTTGAACTGGGCACCGTACGGAGGCGTCCCCGAGGAAGAAGTATTCGAAAGATACGGAACCACATTGGCTCGCTTCGTAGACCAACTATGGGTAATCGTGCGCCACCTCCACTGCGATCGTATGACTGTAGCGAAACTATCCGCGGTGTACCCCAAGCGCCGGACCTCGCTTGAGACCGGGCGCGGCGTTGTCACTCCATAACAATCAGCGCAAAACATTTGGCGTCATGGTACAAGCGAACTTTCGGAAACCAATCGTATCCTGTGTCAACGGTCACATCGATGGTTTCCTGATTCGACCCGACGGTCAACTCGGTGTTCGATCTCACGGATGCTGTCAATTGATGAACTTCCTCCCGCGCGCGTTTGCGCCATATTCGTCGACGAAAGAAGGAACCTATGTCTCATGTAGATAACGTGACAGTGCTCGGATCGGGTGTGTTGGGTGGGCAGATCGCCTGGCAAAGTGCCTTTAAGGGTAAATCCGTCACCGCCTACGACATTTCAGACGATGCCATCGAGCGCAGTAAAGCAGCTCATGAGCGTTACGCTGCAATCTACCTAGCGGACGTCGGCGCCAACGAAGAAGATATCGCCGCGACGCGAGATCGACTGACCTACACAACAGATCTTGCAGCTGCCGTCGGGCAGGCGGACCTTGTGATCGAGGCTGTACCGGAGATCCCGGACGTGAAGACCAAATTGTACAAGGAGATGGCGGAAATCCTACCTTCACATACATTAGTCGTAACGAACTCCTCGACTTTCCTTCCTCGCGACTTCGCTGCGGACACCGGTCGCCCCGAGAAGTACTGTGCATTGCACTTTGCGAACATGATCTGGAGGATGAACCTCGGAGAGATCATGGCCCACGCAGGTACTGCCCGAAAAACAGTGACCGAGGTGACCGAATTCGCGATCGAGATCGGGATGGTGCCCATCCCGGTACGTAGAGAACAGAACGGTTACCTCGTCAACACGTGGACCGTTCCCCTGCTCAACGCAGCCCAGACATTGGTCACCAACGACATCGGAGATCCTGAGGACATCGATCGTACATTCATGTTTCTCGGCGCCGCGATGGGTCCGCTCGGCATGATCGATATAATCGGCATGAAGACCACGTACGACGTTCTTGCTCACTGGGGCAAGGAGAGTGGCGATACGCAGATGAGTGCCAACGCTGATTACATCAAGGAAAACTTCCTCGACAAGAATTTGCTTGGTATGCAAACCGGGGAAGGCTACTACCAGTACCCGAATCCCGCGTACGCTCGCCCGGATTTCCTTAATGTTCCAGACATTTCCGCTGTCCCGAACCTCGTTTCCGCAATTCTCCCAGAATAGCGCCACGAACTGCCCACTCTGTTGACATCTTGGCGTGCAGAGATGCCGTGAGATTTGGTCCAGGTCAAGATGTCAACCAATGCAGGGCTTTTACACGAAGGTGATCGACAGACTCTCCGGCGGTTTTCGATCAGCCTTACCCGATATGCTCGGGCTAATTCGGACCATTCTGCAGTGCATACGGTGGAGAGCAAGCCTGGAATCGCAACGCAATTGGCCAACAAGCTGTTGGCCAATTCCCCAAGCCGGCGGGAGATTCCACTCCGCTCACCGAGACCGCCGCTGTCTCAACCGCCGGCTTCAAAGCGGTCGAGGCGGAGCTCAACACTGCTCGGGTGCAAACTGCGGCCCGCGCAGTGGGACTCGCTCGCGGTGCGGTCGAAGATTGCATTGTCTACTTGCAAGAACGGGAGCAGTTCGGGCGGCCGATTGGTGACTTTCAGTACCTGCGCTTCACCCTGGCCGAAATGGCCGCAAAGGTCGAGCAGGCTCGCGCCTTCTACCAGCGTGTGGCCCACAAGATAGATGCCGGCCAGCCGTGCGTGCGTGAAGCTGCGATGGTGAAACTACTGGCCACCGAGATGGCAGTGGAGGTGACAAATCTGGGCAGTCAGCTGCACGGTGGCAACGGCTACACCACCGAACGACGAGTCGAAGGGTATTGGCGCGATGCGCGACTGACTACGATCTTCGAAGGCACCAGCGAGATCCAGCGCAAGATCATCGCAGACCGGCTACTACCGAAAAGCTCGCTGAGCCGATCGGACCCCGGACGCGCTGGGCGGTGCCACCGCCCAGCGCGATCGTGTTGACCCATGGCCCGAGTGGAGCGTTCGACGCCGACTCTGCATCCGGACGCTTGGCCACCAGCGTCCCGGGACCGTCCAGTGAAAGGTGAACTGCGTGCCGACGACGTGCTGATGTGTGCTGTTGCGTTCGGCGGCAGCCGGGCATCCACTCGAACCGGTCGCAGATGGTGAGCTGTGCTGCAGCGGATCTACTGCTGATCGGCGGTCTCGTGGTGATCGGATCATCCGACCTGCGGTTCGTCGGTTGACGGCTCGTTGCAGATCCGCGAGCGCCGTGCTGACTCGTAGCGGTGCTCCGGCCGGGGCCTCCGCGGAGCGCCGTCGCTGCTCCGGCGCGCCCTGCTGGCGTTGTTGTCATTGATCGATATGGTGCGGCTCCGCAGTGGCGTGCCGGACGCCTCTATGAAAAGCCGCCGCTGGGGGCGGCTACCGGAGAACCCGGACCTACCTGTAGCGGACGGAGCGGACGTTTTCACTGACGCAGGTGTGTTTACTCAGCGGTGCCCTTGTACGCCCGCCCGGTGAGGATGAAGCCCCGCCGTCCCCTCCGGTGTGTGGCCGGGGAGACGGCGGGGTTTCTGCGCCGGTGAGATATCGAAAACAGGCCATACCGGCCGGGGTGGAGGAGGCAGGTCACCGGCGGCGACCCGATCCCCGCCGCCCGGGGGATGGGTAGCGACAGTCGGGAGTGGGGGACGGACTGCCGGTGTGCGTGCAAACGGAGAAGCGCCGGGTTAGACGGCGATCATCCCGTGAGGATCGATGACGAACTTCTGGGCCACCCCGCTGTCGAAGGCGCTGTAGCCGCGCGGTGCATCATCGAGCGTGATGACGGTCGCGTTGACGGCTTTGGCGATCTGTACCCGGTCCGCGAGGATCGCGTTCATCAGCTCTCGGTGGTAGCTCATGACCGGGCACTGTCCGGTGGCGAACGACAGCGACTTGGCCCAGCCGGTTCCCAAGCTCAACGAGAGCGCTCCGGCCTTGGCAGCATCGTCGGCGGCGCCCGGGTCCCCGGTGACGTACAGTCCGGGGATGCCGATGCCGCCACCGGCGGTGGTCAGCTCCATCAACGAGTTGAGCACTGCGGCGGGCTGTTCGTGCCCGGCGTCGCCGCCGTGACCGCGCGCTTCGAAACCGACGGCATCAATTGCTGCGTCGACCTCGGGGACGCCGAGCAGCTGCTCGATCTGGTCCTGCGGGGCGCCCCCGGAGACGTCGATGGTCTCGCAACCGAACGAGCGAGCCTGGGCAAGGCGTTCGGTATTCAGGTCGCCGACGATCACGACCGCGGCGCCGAGGAGCTGCGCACCGACCGCGGCGGCGAGTCCGACCGGGCCGGCGCCGGCGACGTAGACGGTCGATCCTGCGCGCGCGCCGGCCGTGAGAGCGCCGTGATAGCCGGTGGGGAAGATGTCCGAGAGCATGGTCAGGTCGCGGATCTTTTCCAACGCCTGGTCCTTGTCGGGAAACTTCAGCAGGTTGAAGTCGGCGTAGGGTGCCATCACGTATTCGGCCTGGCCACCCACCCAGCCGCCCATGTCGACGTACCCGAATGCTGATCCGGGCCGGTCGGGGTTGACGTTGAGGCAGATGCCGGTCTTGCGTTCCTTGCAGTTGCGGCACCGTCCGCAGGCGATGTTGAACGGTACCGAGCACAAGTCGCCGACCTTGATGAATTCGACGTCGCGGCCGACTTCGACGACTTCGCCGGTGATCTCGTGCCCGAGGACCAGTCCTTCAGGGGCGGTGGTGCGGCCCCGGACCATGTGCTGATCGCTTCCGCAGATGTTGGTGGAGACCACCTTGAGTATGACTCCGTGCTCGCACTTGCGTCCGACGTTGGCCGGGTTGACGCCGGGACCGTCCCGCAGTTCGAGTTTCGGGAACTCGATCTCGCGCACTTCGACCTTGCCGGGGCCGACATAGGTCACCGCGCGGTTTGCACTCGCTGTCATGATTGTCCTTCTGTGTGTGGGGTTTCGAGGCCGAATAGCGGCCAGCGGGGGACGGGGAACCGGATCGTGATAGCTGCCGGTCCGCCCAGACGGGCATGGGGCTGCGACCCAGCCGACTATCCTGGGATTGTCGAATTAAACCTGTGCCAGCAATTTTCCTCGGTTCTTCCCGTTGAGTAGCAGAGCCAACGCGTCGGGAACATTCTCGAAGCCATCGACGACATGTGTGCGCGCAATCAACTGTCCGCGTTGTGTAAGGTCGTCGAGCAGGTTGTCGACGACGTGGTTGCGTGGACCGAAGTCCGCAACAAATCCTTGTAGGCGTGCGCTGCGGAAAATGAGCAACGGTAAATTCTGTACACCGTAGAGATTGGACGGTTCGCTAATGTTGTACTGAGAAATCGCTCCGCACAGAACAATGCGACACCCTACTGCCATGTTCGTCAGGACGGCATCGATTTCTTCCCCACCCACATTGTCGAAGAACAGGTCGACACCGCCCGGGAAGTGCCGGTGGACGGCCTCGCGAATGTTTTCTTGCTTGTAGTCGATCGCACCGTCGAGTTCAACTCGTCCAGAAGGAACTCACACTTGTCCGGTCCACCGGCAATGCCAACCACGCGGCAGCCCTGCGCCTTCGCGATTTGGGCGGCCAACGAGCCCGTGGCCCCGGCGGCCCCGGACACCAACACCGCATCGGTCGGCTTCACTTCACCGATGAGAGTCATGCCACCGGCCGCTGCGCGCCCGACGTGCGAGAAGATCGCCAGTTGTTGCTCAAACGACATTTCCGTAGCAGGTTTCGCCGGATGCACGAGCAGGGGATCGACGACGTCGAATCGTCGCCACCCCCACATTCCCGTCACGACGTCACCGACGGCGTGGGCAGGTGCACGGGATTCGATGACGACACCGATGGAAACACCGATCATCGGATCTCCGATGCCGAACGGTATCGCCTGCAATTGAGGATCGAGTTTGAGCCAGTTGAGGTTCGTCGGGTCGAGGGACATCAGCAGCGTCTGTACCACGATCTTGCCGTCTGGAGCTGAGGGAATCGGGCCTTCTATCAGGCAGAAACAGCGGGGATCGTAGGTGCCGGTCGACGCCCGGTCCACAATCCAACTCTGATTCTTCACGGCAAGTCCTCCGGCATTCCTTGTGCGTGTCAGGTCCAGAGCATTTGCTCCGCGGTGTGGGCGTTACAGGTCGAGGACGATCCGTTTCGAGCAGGCCCGGGAGACGCAGATGAACATCGTCTCGTTGGCGTCTTTCTCCTCCTGGGTGAGCAGCGAGTCCCGGTGGTCGGCTTCACCTTCGAGGATCGGTGTCTCACAGCTGCCGCAGGTTCCCTCCCGGCACGAGGAGACCACGAGCGCGCCGGCCTCCTCGACGACGTCGAGGATCGAACGGTCGGACGGAACCGACACCGTGACGCTCGTTAGCGCCAGTTCGACCTCGAATTCGGTGTCGACGCTCCCCGGGTCGGCGGCCTTGGCGCGGAACCGCTCCATGTTCACCGCGCCTGCCGGCCACGAGGTGCAATAGGAGTTGATGGCATCGAGCAAAGGGCCCGGCCCGCAGGTGAAGACCCGGCGGCCCGGCCGGTGCTCCCCGAGGATCGCCGGCAGATCCAGATGCCCCACCTCATCCTGGGGACAGATCGTGACCCGTCCGGGATAGCGGTTCTCGAGGTGCTCGACATACGCCATCGAGGACCGTGCGCGCCCACCGTAGACAAGCCGGAACGGAATACCCTGCGCCTCGGCGGTGGCGATCATCGGAAGCAGCGGCGTAATGCCGATTCCCCCGGCGATGAACAAGTACTCCTGCGCGTCGACCAACGCGAAGTTGTTGCGCGGACCCTGGGTATCGAGCATGGCCCCGACAGTGAGGATGTCGTGGACCGCGAGGGAGCCTCCGCGACTATCGGGTTCACGCAGGACCGCGACCCGGTATGCCGAGCGGTCACCGGGGTCGCCGCACAGCGAATACTGGCGCACCAGGTTCGGCCCGAGGACCAGGTCCAGGTGTGCACCGGGTGTCCACTGGGGTAGCGGCCACCCGGCAGGGTGGGCCAGAGTCAGTTCCACGACAGCATCGGCGACCACGGTCCGTGCCGCGACAGTCAACGTCATACGGTTCTCCGTCGACGTCGGCAGGGACGTGTCGGTGTCGATCACAGGTGTCGTTTGCATGGGGAGGTCCTTGTCGGCGAGTTATTCGGTGGTGCTGTCGGCCGGGTCCCAGGTCGCGACGAGGCTACGTCGGATCGGAAGCATGACCAAGGGGAGGAAGTCCTGTGCGAAGTCGGGAGCGATGCGCAGGCTGGGCAGTCGTTCGAACAGGACACGGACCCCGGCGGTGCCCTGCGTCCGGCCGAGCGGCTGGCCCAGACAGGTGTGTCGGCCCTTGGTGAACGCGTAGTGATCGGTGGGCTCGTCGCGGTGGATGTTCCACTTCTTCGGTTCCGGGTAATGCTGGGGGTCGTTGCTGGCGCTGGCCAGTGCCACCCACACCATGTCCCCGGCGGGGATGGTGACCCCCGACAGCTCGCCGTCACGGGTGGCCTGCCGGGAGGCGAACGGGGCGGACGGGCGCCGCCGGAGGGTTTCCTCGAACACCCGCGGCCACAGGCTCGGATCGGCTTGGGCCTGGTCGAGTTGGTCTTCGTTTCGGGAGAGGAAGATGACAGCATTGGCCATGCCCTGGGCAGTGGTGTCGGTCCCGGCGGCCGAGAATTCGCACAGATGAAGCGCGACACGCTCGTCCGACAGGGTTGGTTCGCCGTCGCGGTTGCGTGCCGAGGCCATCACCGAGATGAGATCGGAGGCGGTACTGTCGCGGCGTTCGCGCACGACTTCGCGGAGCGCGAGTTGCGCGTTGGTGTACCGCGTCCACACCTCGGTGCGGCGCGGCTCCTCCATAGGCTCTCGTCCGCTGGCCAGGACCGCGAAGTGGTCGTCGCGTAGTTGGCGCATCATCGGCTCGAACGAGTCCGGCAGATCCATCAGCGCCATCAGCGTCTGGGTGGTGAGCTCGAGGCAGTAGTCCTCCATCAGCTCGGCGGTGCCGCGGTCGGCGAGCCGATCGATGATGCGGTGGGCGCGGGCTTCGATCTCCGGCTCGAGGGCGTCGATGACCGGCTTGAGGAAGCCGCGTTGCGCGACCCGACGCATTTCGGTGTGGATCGGCGGGTCCATGCTGATGGAGATGTGCGCCATCAGCTCGGAGGTGACGATGGAGGTGAATTGCTCGGGCACGGGAAGGTTTCCGCCGTTACCCCTGCAGGAGAACGTCTTCCAGTCCATCAGGACTGTGTCGACGTCGTCGCGGCGAGTGACGACCCAGGTGCCGAGCTGCTCGTGCCAGAACACGGGCCGCTCGGTGCGGATCTGGTCGTACATCGAGGCCGGGTCGAGCAGGGCGCTCTCGCTCAGCGGATTGAATTCTGGTGGTGCAGCGGGGCGCTGCCCGTAGGTGCTGGTCATGTCGGGGTCCGTTCAGAGGGCGGTGGCCGCGGCCATGGTGGACAGACGTTGGAAGCGGGCGAGGTTGTCGCCTTCCTCCATCACTCCGGCGGTCAGGCACACGAAGGTCAGGTCCTTGTCGGGGTCGACCCAGAACAGGGTGGAGCCGGCGCCGTAGTTGCCGTGGGTGCGTGGGCTGGTGGATGCGCCGAAGAACGTCGGGTACACCCCTTCGCCGCGCAGCGCGAAGCCGAGACCGAAGTTGCCGGGGGGCACGTCCCACCCGCGGGCGTGGCACAGCATGGCGTACAGGTCGTTCGGTGCTGTGCCGGTCTGCAGGGTGGTGGCGAGATCGAGGATGCTCGGCGAGAGAATGCGGACGCCGTCGAGTTCGCCGCCGCGGCGGATCATTTCCGCGAAGCGCAGGATGTCGCTGGTGGTCGAGACCGCGCCGACCCACGGCATTTCCGCGCCCTCGACGACGATCTCCTGCATGACCTCGATGTCCGACGACTTGAGCCATCCCCCGGGAGGGAAGTGGGCTTTGATGGGCACCATCCGATCGGCCCAGGCCTTGGGGGCGCCGAGTGCGGTGTCGGTCATCTTCAGGGGGGCGAAGAGTTCGGTGGTGAGCAGTTCCCCGTAGCTGCCGTATCCGGTGACGCGGCGCACCATCTCGCCGAGCAGCGCGTGGTTGAGGGTGGGGGAGTAGTTGAAGGTCCCCCCTGGTTCGCCGACGACGTCGAGTTGACTGATCGCGTCGATGACGGCGTCGAGGTTGCCGATTTCGGAGTACGGCAGGGGGGTGGGTGTGGCGACGAGACCGGCGCGGTGGGTGAGCAGGTGACCGACGTTGACGCGGTCCTTCTTCGCGGCACGGAACGGGTCGCGGCCGACGAACTCGGGGATCACGTCGACGACCCGGGTGGTCAGATCCAGCTGACCGCGGTCGATGGCCTGCAGGACCAGAATGTTGGTGAACGCCTTGGTCATCGAGAAGATCCAGAAGACGTCGTCGACGGTCGCGGTGCGTCCTGTGGTGCGGTCGGCGTATCCGATGGCCTCGTGCATGCCGATCTCGCCGTGGCGGGCGATGGCGATGACCACGCCGTCGTAGTGTCCGGCGTCGATGTCCTCGCCGATCGTGGTGCGGATGCGGCGCAGGGCGTCCTGGTCGAAGGTGGTCGTGGGTGTGCTCATGGTTGCTCTCTTTGTCTGTGCGTCCGGGCGGGTTTACATGTAGAGGCCGCCGGACGGCGACAGGGTCTGTCCGGTGTAGTACTTGCTGTCGTCGGAGGCGAGGAACAGCATGGTGGCGGCGAGGTCTTCGGGCTTGGCCAGGCTCGAGATCGGCTGCACGCTGGCGATGGAATCGACGATCTCGTCGGGCTGGGCGCGCAGCAACGGGGTGTCCACCGCGCCCGGTGCGACGGCGTTGACGCGGATGTCGTGGGGCGCGAGCTCCCCGGCCGCGGCTCGGGTCATGCCGAGGACACCGGCCTTGGAGGCCGGGTAGTACAGCGGCATCGGCGTTCCCACGAGCGCGGACACACTGGAGATGTTGACGATCGACCCGCCGCCGGATCGTTTCATCAGCGGGGCCGCCTCACGGATGGTGTAGAAGGGGCCCTTGAGGTTGACGGCGAGGACGCGGTCGAAGTGCTCGTCGGTGACACCGGACAGGAAGTCCGGGTGCAGGATCTCGCCGCGTTTGCGTGCCTCGAAGACCTGCACGTTGACCTCGACCAGGCGCTGGTTCTCTTCGCGGGTCGGTGCGTTGATGCCGGCGGCGTTGATCAGCACATGGAGTGCGCCGTAGCGGTTTTCGACGTGCGCGAATGCCTCCTTGACGGCGGTGCTGTCGGCGACGTCGAGGGCGATGCCTTCACCCTTGTCGATTCCGGACAGTACCTCTTTGACGTTGGCTTCGGAGATGTCGGCGCCGATGACGGTCGCACCGTGCTCGGCGAACAACCGGGCGGTGGCGGCGCCGATTCCGGACCCGGCGCCGGTGACGAATGCGACTTTTCCAGCAAGCTTCATGGAGAGACTCCTCGAGAGGGGGCGAGCGCAATGGCGGCTCGTAAGTGGTGCAAGACACACCATACCAAAAACTAGATCCATGTCTAGTTTTTTTCTGGATTCTTGTCTAGTTCCGCTGTGTGTGCTGATCGCGGCACCGATACGCTGGACTCATGAGCACGACGGAAACCGCATCCCCGACCGACTCGTCCGCACCGCGCGTGGGCAGGAAGAAGCGGGCCACCCGCGCCCGCATCGTCGAGTGCGCGATTCCGCTGTTCTCCGAATACGGCTACGACAAGATCACCATGGAGTCGATCGCCAAGGCCGCCGGCATCAGCCGCGCCAACCTCTATCTGCACTTCAAGGCCAAAGCGGAGCTAGTCGACGCCATGCTCGAACAACTCAGCCCGGAGGTCGTCGACAGCTACCGAACGCTCGATTCCCTCGACCCGGCCGATACCCACCGCCTGCGGCGGTGGGTCGAAGACAGCTCACAGCTGTGGGTGGACAGGCGCCGGCAACTCGAAACCCTCGAGCATGCCTTGTCCGTCGAACCGGTCGTCTCACAGCGGTGGTACCAGACGCTGTCGGAAGCGGCGGACGCGATGACGACCTTCCTCGGCCGCTACCCGGACGGCCCGGAACGGCAACGGGCACGATTGACGCTGGTCACGACGATGCTCGGCTTCGAGCGCACCCTGTACTTCGTGCTCGTCCGCTCCGCTCCGGCCGACCACTCCGACGTGATCGACGTCTTGACGGCGCAGTGGCACGCCGCTCTCGCCGGCGCGACCACCCCGGCGGCGACACACCCGGCGGCGACACACCCGGGGTGACGCGCACGGCGGCGAACGCGGACCTACTCGATGACGAGCATGTCGAGTTCGGTACCCGGTGGGTAGTGATCGTCGAAGATCACCGCACCGGCGCCGGTCAGGGTCGCGGCGTACCGGCGTTCGGTGAGCCCGTGCGCTGCTTCCCAAAGATGCAGCTCGGCCAGGGGGATGCGTCGAGTTCGATCCGGCCAGCCGGTCGGATCTATCACCGACAGGATCGGCCCGGACCCGGTCATCTCGACCCACGGCTCTGCGATCAGGATGTCGAGCATCCCGCCGTGTCCACCGAGCCGAACGACTCCGCCGAACCGCATGACCTGCGGCGTGTCCGGGGCGGGAGCCGGCGGGAAGGTGAAGTAGCTCGTCTCGCCCAGATACGTGCCCTCGGACATCGCATGTCGACCGTCGGGCAGAGTGCCGATATAGCGGATGAAGCTGCGCTTGATTCCCCAAGTCAGTCCGACCAGGGGAAGCGCGCACGGTCCGACGCCGGCGGTCATGGCACCTCGAGGGTCAAGGTCGCGCCGCGCCCGCCTTCGCCGCACACTACGCGGGACACGCAGGCGCACAGCTTCTTCGAGTTGGCCTTCTGCTCTTCGCTGAAGAACACGTCCCGGTGGTCGACGGTGCCCTCGACGTCGACGATATCGACCTGGCACAGACCGCACTCGCCCTTGCGGCAGTCGAACATCATGTCCGCGCCGGTTCGCTCGAGGGCGTCGAGCAGCGAGTCACCGGCCCGGACGGTGGTCTCGATGCCCAGTCGCGGGATGTTCACGACGAACTCCTCGGCCTGGAACCACCCGCTGTTCCCGAAGGTTTCGTACCGCAGGTTCGGCAGCGGCAGATCCCGCTCGATCCAGGTGCGGCGCACGGCATCCATCAGCCGGATCGGCCCGCACATGTACAACTCCGTTACCTCGTCGACGCCGGCGACGAGATCCTGGACATCGAGTCCGGTGCCCTCGTCGTCGATGTGCACCTCCAGACGATCACCGTGCACGGCGAGCAGTTCCGGCAGGAACGCCATCGCGGGTCGGCTGCGCGCGACGTAGACGAATCGGTAGTCGGCCCCGACCCGCCGCAGCACCGCCGCCATCGCCGCCATCGCGGTGATCCCAATGCCCCCGGCGAGCAGCACATACCGCGGTGCGCCGACCCGCAGCGGGAAGTTCTGCATTGGTGCGGTGAGCTCGATCGGGTCACCGGCCTGCAGGGTGTGCATGTACCGGGACCCACCACGGGAGGTGGGGGACAGGTGGACCCCGAGGGTCACGCTGTGGCCGTCGGCGGCGCCGGAGACGATCGAGTACGAGCGGACGGCGCCGCTGCCGATGCGGACATCGACGTGCACTCCGGGCGCTGCGCGATGGGATTGTTCGGTGGCGATCACGATCTTGGCGATGCCGTCGGCGGCCGGCTCGACAGAAATAACCTGTCCCTGCTGCCAGGTGATCTTGTTGTCGGTCATGTCAGTTCACCGTTTCGGCAGTGAGAGCGTCGATGTTTGCGGTGTGCAGGCGCTCGCTCTCGATGATGCGCTGAATGATGCGGCGGACCCACATCCCGCCGGCGTCGATGTTGAGGTTGTAGAACTCGTGATCCGGGTTGGCCTCGATGGCGGCCTGCTGGGCGGTGAGCATGGCCTCGTCCTCGCCGAAGACTCCGTGTACTCCGTCGCGCAGCTGCGTGGTGATCAGCTGGCTTTCGAGGCGGTAGTTGCGTTGGAAGGCCCAGAAGTACAGCGCCGTCTTCTCGTCGACGGGGGTAATGGTGTTCATGACGAAGCCGTTGACACCCTGGCTGCGATCACCCTCGGGGGCACCGGTGCCGGCCTTGGCCACGCCGACGTCGATGCGAATGGTGCCGGGGGCCTGGAATTCGATGATCTGCCAGCGGTCGACCTTGCCCTCGAACCCGGGGAACTTGTCACGCATGTTCTTGAGCCAGAACGGTGGCGCGTCGATGTTGTGCATCCAACGGGAGACCGTGACCGTGCGCTCGTCGTGGGTGACTACGAAGTCGGACTCGCTGAGTTCTTCCTGTCCGATGGAGGAGGAGTGGACGAACTCTTCGTGGGTGAGGTCCATCAGGTTGTCGAGCACCAGCTGGTAGTTGGCCTGGACGTCGATGGTGCGGCCGTCGCCGGCCCACTCGGGCGAGTCCATCTGGAACATGTCCGGGATGGTCGTGGGGTCAGCGAGTGTGGGATCTCCGGGCCACACCCACAGGAACCGATGACGCTGTTCGACGGGGTAGGACGCCACCATCGCCGAGGGGTTGATCGTCTCCTGCGCCGGCATCTTGGTGCACCGGCCCGCAGAGTTGAACCGCAGGCCGTGGTAGGGGCACTGCACCTCGTCCGCACCGATACGGGTACCGAGTGACAGCGGGGCAAGCCGATGCCAGCAGGCGTCGGCGAGGGCGACCGGGCGGCCATCGGTGGTGCGGTAGAGCGTCATCGGCTTATCGGCAATTCTGCGGGCAAGCAGCTTCGCGGAGGTCACTTCGTAGTCCCACGCCGCGACGTACCACGCGTTGAGAGGGAAGGCCATGTTCTTGGCGGTCGCGCCGCCCGGGCCGAGATCGGTCATGCGATGTCCTTGGGGATCGTCACCAGTAGAAACCGCAATAACTATGCAGATAGCTATTGGGTGATGTGACGCACACACTATCTATCGATATAGTGATTGGCAAGACAGCCCGGCCGACGAGGAGACATGAGCCTTCGCTACGCACTGCTGGCCCTGCTCACGGCGGGCCCGCTCACCGGATACGACGCCGCCAAACGATTCGGCGGCTCCGTGGGGCACGTCTGGCACGCCCCCGATTCGCAGATCTATCCCGAACTGCGCCGCATGCAGAAGGACGGACTGATCGAGGGCGAGCAGGTCAGGTGGGGGCCGCGGAGCACCAAAACGCAATACCGCATCACCGACGACGGCATCGCCGCCTTCCGAACGTGGATGAACACCCCGCTCGACCACGCCCCCGAACGCGATGCCCACCACATGCAGGCCGCCTATTTCGAATGGGCGGACCCCGATCGTGCACGGGCGATCCTGCACAGGCACATCGAGTACTACACCACTCAAGTCGAGTTGCTCACCGCCGTCCGGGACGGAATCAAGGCCGGCACGGATCCAGCAATCGTTCGGCGACTCGATCACTACCCGCAACACGAACACGCCCGGATCATCGCGTACAAGGCCTACACCTACGACGGCATGATCGCCCGGAGCCGGTCCGAGATCGACTGGGCAAACAAAGGTCTCGTCCTCCTCGATGAGCTGTCACACGCCGAGTCGTCACACCGGGACCACGACGATGACGGCACGGCCACCGAACACCCGGTCACTGTGCACTCGTAATCCACCACCTGTTTTGCCCGACAACTCCCTACCGAAACACCGGCACCGGCGACCCTTCGTACCGGCCACAGCGCCCTGCGCGATGTGACCCGCACGAAATACCGAGTGCCGAAACCCACCGAGCACGACTCTCCGGTGTTCACCGCGGCGGTTCCGGCGAACCACCGGAGACACCGGCTAGCGGGCGATCAACCGAAGAGGAATCGCGGCCCATCCCTTGAGCGTGTTGTTCAGTCTCGGCGTCGGTGGGTCCACGAGCTCGATCCGCTTCACCTTTCGGGCGAGCGCACCGAGAACGATCTCCGCCTCCAGGCGGGCGATGGGCTGGCCGACACATTGATGCACGCCCATGCCGAAGGCGACGTGCCCACCGCCGGACCGGGTGATTCGATACTCGTCCGCCGACTCGCCCCATTTGCGCGGGTCCCGGTTGGCGGAGCCGAGGAACAGGAGCACCTTCGCATCGGCAGGGATGTCGTAACCTCCGACCGTCTTCCGCCGCGACGAGGTACGGAAGAATGTTTGGACCGGTGACTCGCACCGCAACGCCTCGTCGAACGCGAACTTCGCCAGATTCGGTTCACGGTGCAGCAGTTCCCATTCCGCAGGGTTCTGTGCCAGTGCATACATCGTGTTCGCGATGCCGTACACGGTCGTGTCGACACCCGCACTGAGCAGAGAGCGAACCAACAGCGGAGCCTGTTCCTGGCTTACCTCCCCGCGGTCCGCGGCCGCCCAGATGTCGGCGCCGAAACCGGAATCGGTGAGGGCCTCGCGCTGACAGCTGGACCATATCCATTCCCGCACCGCCGCCGCGGACTCCATCGCCGATTCGAGGAGCGCGTTGTGGGGTCCGAAGGCGTTGAACGCCAACGCACCGTATGGGAGCAGGTTGTGCCGTCCGTCGGCCGGAAGCCCGACGGCATCGGGAAACACCTTGAGGGGATAGACCTCGGCGAGGTCGGTCACCGCGTCGATCGTCTCGCGCTCGATCAACGCGTCGACGAGTGCGTCAGCCTCGGCCTGAAACTGTGTCCTCAGCCCACGAACGGTGCGCGGGGAAATGACACTTCCCATCACCGTCCTGACGGCAGTGTGATCCGGAGGGTCGGACTCGAGCAGAAGGGAAGGCGGCCGCCACGGCTTTTCCTTCTGAAAGTCCGTGAGCCCGGCCCCTCGGCTGGAGACGAAAGTCTCCCAGTCCACCAGGGAGGCGTGGACGTGTTCGTGCCGCCCCATGGCGTAGACCTCGTATCGAGGAAGGAATACGACAGGCCCGGCATCACGCAACCGTTGGTGAAAGTCGTACGGGTCGGTCAGGATGGCCGTACCGAAGGGATCGTCGTCGAGGACGGGCAACTCGGTGGCGGTCGTGGATTCGGTAGACATGGAGGGCCTCTCCTGATAGCGCAGTGTCACTGCTGTCGGATTCGATCGCGAGTCCCCACCTCGCACAATGCGTGGGTTTCGAGGTTGAAACTTGACCCCGCTGCCCGCCGAATCTGCGCTGTGAGCGCAGATTCGGCGGGTGGCTGTCGGCGTCAGTTGTAGTAGCGCAGAACCGCTTCGGCGATGCAGACCGGCTTGTCGCCGCCCTCGCGCTCGATCGTGATCGAGGCGACGATCTGGACGCCGCCCTTGATCTCCTCGGCATTCGCGACCGTCGCGCTCAGGCGGACGCGCGATCCGACCGGGACGGGAGCGGGGAAACGAGTCTTGTTCAGCCCGTAGTTCACGCCCATGCCGAGGTTTTCGACCTTCAGGACATCGTCGAACAGCGGAGCTATCAGCGACAACGTCAGGTAACCGTGGGCAATGGTGCCGCCGAAGGGACCGGTCTTCGCGCGTTCGACGTCGACGTGAATCCACTGTTCATCACCGGTCGCCTTGGCGAACTGGTCGACATCGGGCTGTGTGATGTCACGCCATCTGCTGGTCCCCAGCGACTTTCCCACGTAGGTCAAAAGGTCGGCAGCGGCGGCGACGGTGGTGGACGCCGTTGTGCTGGCGGTCATGTCAATCTCCAAAGGTTGGTGTGGTGGTCGATCAGGCTTTGATGCCTAATGCGGTCAGGGCGTTGTCCTTGAGGATCAGGGGGCGCACCTCGGGTTTGATGTCGAGGACCGCGAAGTCGGTCATCCAGCGGTCGACCTGGATGACGGGGAAGTCGGAGCCGAACAGCTCCTTGCCGCGGAGCTTGCTGTTGGCGGCCTTGACCAGCTGCGGCGGGAAGTACTTCGGCGACCACCCGGACAGGTCGATGAAGACGTTGGCCTTGTGGGTGGCGATGGAGATCTGCGAGTCGACCCACGGCACCGACGGGTGGGCCATGATCACGGTGAGGTCGGGGAAGTCGGCGGCGACGTCGTCGAGCAGCATCGGGTCGGAGTAGCGCAGTTTGATGCCGTGGCCGCCGGGCAGCCCGGCGCCGATCCCGGTCTGACCGGTGTGGAACAGGGCGGGGACCCCGGCCTCGGTGATGGCCTCGTAGAGCGGGTAGAACTGCCGGTCGTTCGGTTCGAATCCCTGCATGCTGGGGTGGAACTTGAACCCCTTCACACCGTATTGGTCGACGAGCCGGTGCACGCGCCGCACGGCGGCCTTGCCCTGCCAGGGGTCGACGGATCCGAACGGGATCAGGACGTCGTTGTGGCGGGCCGCGCCCTCGGCGATCTCCTCGACCGAGTTGGCGGCGTGGCCGGTGGCGGCGCCGGCGTCGACGGTGAACACGACGGCGGCCATGTTCCTGGCCCGGTAGTGCGCGGCGACATCGTCCACGGTCGGGTTCTGGTCCTCGGGCGATTTGAAGTATTTCGCGGTCGCTGCGAGGAGCACCTCGTCCATCGCGTGATGACCACAGCCGTCCAACTGGACATGAGTGTGGAAATCGAGGGCCTCGATCGTCGTGAAGTCGATGCCGTACTCGTAGCGGCTCACTGCGCCACCAGTTCGTCGGGGAACTTTTCGCCGACCGACTCGGTCGATTCCGCGAATGTCTGCTGCCAATCGGACGCGATATCGTCGGCCGACCATCCGCCGTCGTGGAAGGCAGTGGTCGTCAGCTGCGGATGTGAGAACAGTGCGAGGCGGTCGCCGCCGACGGCGAAGGCCTGCCCGGTGATGTCCGCGGCGGCGTCGGACGCGAGGAACGAGATGATGCCTGCGGCGTCTTCGGGGGTGCCCATCCCGACCTCGCGGCGGATGATGTCGGGGAGCGGCTCGCCGTTCTTCATGCCCTCGATGTAGGGGGCGAGGAACGGGACGGTCTCGGTCATCGCCGTCGCGGCGACGGGGCAGACGGCGTTGGCGGTGATGCCCGCGCGCTGCAGTTCCATCGCCCAGGTGCGGACCATGCCGACGATGCCGGACTTGGCGCCCGAGTAGTTGGTCTGCCCGAAGTTGCCGCGCTGGCCGGCGGGGGACCCGATGCAGATGATGCGACCACCGTCGCCCTGCTCGCGGAACTTCAGGACGGCTTCGCGGACGCAGGTGAACGTGCCGCGCAGATGCACATTGATCACGGCGTCGAAGTCGTCGTCGGTCATCTTCCACAGCACCTTGTCGCGAAGGATGCCGGCATTGGTGACCATGACGTCGAGGCGTCCGAATGCGTCGACCGCGCCGGCGACCAGCTTCTGGGCGGTTTCGGTGCTGCCGACCGGGGCGACGACGGCGACGGCCCGGCCGCCCGCGGCGGTGATCTCGGCGACGGCGGCGTCGGCGGTGGCCTGGTTGACGTCGTTGATCACGACCGCGGCGCCGTGCCGCACCAGGTCCTTGGCGTAGGCGAGCCCGAGGCCCTGTCCGCTGCCGGTGACGACGGCGACCTTGTTCGTCAGGTCCATAGCTGTAATCTCCCGATCTCGTTGAGGTGGTGGGGTGGCAGGTGACTGGCGGCGGCCGGATCGAGTGGGCCGACCAGCTTCCGCCATGTCGGAAAGTGGACAGAAAAGTGAATGTGCAGGGGCGAGGCGCTACCGGAGACCGCTCGTGGATCCCGCGGCGTCCTTCAACACTCGGCGCAGGATCTTGCCTGCGGGTGATTTGGGTATGGCGTCCACGAAGGTGACTGCTCGAATCTTCTTGTACGGCGCCACTTGGCTGGCTACCCACGTCATCAACTCGTCGCCGCCGATGGGCTCGGTCGTTACGACGAACGCTCTCGGGGCTTCACCGCCGGTCGAATGGGGCATAGCGACGACGGCCGCATCCCGTACGTGCGGATGGGTGAGAAGCAGTGCCTCGAGTTCGGCTGGTGCGACCTGGTAACCCTTGTACTTGATCAGTTCCTTCAGACGGTCGACGATCGCGAAGTTCTCGCCGTGGGCGACGGCGATATCCCCGGTGCGGAGCCATCCATCGACAATCGTGGCGTCGGTGGCATCCTGATTGCCGAGGTACCCACGCATGATCTGTGGCCCCCGAACCCACAGTTCGCCTGGGTTTCCCGGTGGAACATCGTCTTCGGTTGCCGGATCGACGATGCGGGCCTCGGTAGCCGGCATGAGGCGCCCGACGAATCCCGCCGGGGTGTCGGCGAAATCCTCGTCATAGACCATGTGGGTTCCCGGGCTCGCTTCGGTCATCCCGTAGCCCTGCCGGATCACCACGCCGGTGCGGTCCTGAGCCCGGGCCACCGCCTCTTCATCGAGGGGGGCCGCACCGGAGAGGGCGATGGTCATCGAAGACAGGTCGTACTCGGCGACGTCCGAAGAATGCGCAAGTGCCAGCACGACCGGTGGCGCGAAATGCCCCCGCGTCACTCGGTAGTCCTGGACGGTGCGCAGGTAGGTACGAAGGTCGAAGCGGGGGAGCGTGATCACGGTCGCGCCGGCAAGGAGAGCGGAGTTGAGGATGATCGTGAAGCCGTAGATATGGAAGAACGGCAGGGCTGCGCAGAGCACATCCGATTCGGTCAGACGCCAGCCTGCGCGGAGTTGCTGGAGGTTCGCGACGATGTTGCGGTGGCTCAGCATCACACCTTTGCTGGCGCCGGTGGTGCCACTGGAGTAGGGAAGAACGGCCAGCGCGTCTGGTTCGATGCGGGGCAGTGGTGCTGGCGCCGTGGCACAAAGCGTGTGAAAGGACGTGAAGCCTTCCCGCTCGCCGAGCACAAGATGCGTCTTTAAGCGTGAGTGGTCCCCCGCCAACGCGACCTTCGCCGCGATATCGGTCGATGCGATGGTTGCCTTGGCGTTCGAGTCGCCGAGCTGCTTCGCCATCTCGGCGGCGGTCCACGCCGGATTCAGCGGTGTCAGGATCGCCCCGGCCCGCAAGATCGCCAGTACGGCAACGGCATACATCGGCTGGTTGTGGCTGGCGAGTGCCACCACGTCGCCCGTCCCGATCCCGCGGGCACGCAGCCCCGCGGCCGCCCGTGCGGACAGTGCATCGAGCTCGCCATACGTCAGTCGTTCCCCGGTTTCGCCGTCGATCAGAGCCGGCTTGCCGTCCCGGCTTGCGGCGCCGGCGAGAACGTGCTCGGGCATGGTCACAGCGGGGATGTCGATCGATGCGATGCGGGAACGATAAATCACGATGCACTCCTGTGCGTGATCCCAGACGAGAGGACCGGGACTGTGAGCTGCGGCGCCTGAGCAATGGCGCATGTCACCAAAAAGCTACACAAATGGAGGACGAGCGTCAATATTTCACTTAGCATTGTGCGTATGGCACTGTACGAGTGGAACCCGAAGTGCGGGGACCTCTCACGGGTGCGAAAGGGAGAGCTGATGCAGGCGTACGTGGAGGCTGACTCGGTCGACCCGCCGCGGGCCGAGGTCAGCGAGCGGCGGACACCGCAGGAACTGTTGCTCAGTTTTTTCGGGGCTCTGGTGCTCGATCATGACCGGGCACTGGTCAATGCGCGTGTCTTCATCGACGTCCTCGGCTACCTCGATGTCAGCGAGCCTGCCGTTCGGGCAACACTGAACCGCATGGTGCGGACGGGGCTACTCGACCGGTCGCAGACCGGTCGGATCGCAGCCTTCGGCATGAGTTCAGGCATGGAGGAACTACTCCGCCAGGGACGCGAAAGGGTGGTCTCCAGCCACCCGTTCACTCCTGCAGACGACAACTGGACTCTGCTGAGCTACTCCGTGCCGGAGACGCATCGCGACCTGCGCCGGCACCTGCGATCGCAACTGATGTGGGCAGGTTTCGGGCGCCTGCGGGACGGGTTGTGGATCGCCCCGGGTGTAGTCGATGTCGCAGACATCCTCGCCCGCACCGAGGCACCCGATGCTCGCGCATTCGCGTTCGCGGGCACACCGCTCGCGGGTATCGCGCCGAACGAGTTCGTACACACTGCCTGGGATTTGGTGCACATCGAGCAGCAGCACCGGCGATTCGTCGAGTGCTGGCGAAACCCGGCGAACGATCCGCCGAATCCCGTGGCCGCTTTTACCGCCCTCGGTGCGGACTGGGTTCGCCTTCTTCGCAGCGACCCGGGACTGCCTGCCCGGTATCTGCCCGATCCCTGGCCCGCGGAGCAGTCGGCGGCGGTGCACGACGACGCCGTGAAGCGTCTCGCGGGACCCGCGGAGGACATGCTCGATCACATGATCCTCTCCTATTCCCGGCGCCGGTAGGACGGCCCGTCCGCGGCGCCGGTAGGCCAGATCGTCGGGATGGCATGCCAGTCACACCATCCCGACGACATCACGCGAACCGGGTGCATTCCTTCCGGTGAGGTGCCGACCTTCGGATGACGCCAACGCACGCGTGATTCCCAGGGCCGCGGCTCGCACGGCGATGGCGAGCGGGCCGGGATGAGCGCCGTCTGACCGCACGACGAGGGACACCGCTGCTCGCGCGGTACCGTCGAGGGAGAGAATCGGCGCGGCAACCGAGAGCGTGTCTGAGGTGATCTGACGGTCGCTGACGGCGTACCCCTTCGCACGCACCGTGCCAAGGCATGTGCGCAGTGTGAGCGGGTCGGCGATGGTCCACTCGGTGTACTGCTGGAGCGGTGAGGCGCAGACACGGTCGCGCACATCGGGCGGCGCAAAGGCAAGTAGTGCAAGTCCGACACCCGTGGCATGAATGTCGAATCGTCCACCCACGCGGGTGTGGACCGGGACCGCGCGCCGCCCGGTGATGCGTTCGACGAACACCACCTCGGTGTCCTCACGCACGGCGAGCTGAACGTTTTCATGCGTGAGCTCGTACAAGTCTTCCAGATACGGCAGTGCGGCCTCGCGCAGCGCGAGGCCCCGCGGGGCCAAAGACCCGACCTCCCACAGCCGTAGGCCTATGCGAATCCGACCTTGGGGCGTCCGTTCGAGTGCGCCCCACGCAAGAAGCTCCGCCACTCGCCGATGTGCGGTCGGAACGGACAGCTGCGCCCTGCGGGCAAGTTCGGTCAAGTTCAGTTCGGGTGTGTCGACACTGAAGGCGGCGAGGATCGCCAGAACTTTGTTCGTGACCGACCGTCCTGCAAGGGAAGACGGCCTTCCGCCCAGTGGATAAGCTTCCTCGGCCTCGGCCTCGGCCTCGGCCTCGGCCTCGGCCGCGGCTGCGATGTGCCCGCAGTCGGGACCCGCCGAGCGCAGGGCGGCCAGAGTCGATTCGTCCATCGCGGGTCTCGGAACTCCATCAGATGTCGTTGACGGCTCCCGGCGGACGGGTACGGCGTTCCAGTACTCGTCCGCCGGGAAGGGAGGCTGATCGGTCAGATACGGCCACAGCTACAGTTATTGGATGCTTCGTCCGCCGTCGACATCCAGGGCGACGCCGGTGATGAAGCTTGCGGCCGGCGACGCCAAGAACAGAATTGCGTCGGCGATGTCCTGAGTGGCAGCGGTTCTGCCCATCGGAATCTCGCTGAGCATCGCCACCTTGACATTGTCCGGAATCTTGTCCAATCCCTGTGCGCCCTTGACAAAATTCGTCTCCGCGACCGCGGGATTGACCGCGTTCACACGTACATCGGGGGCCACTTCCGCGGCGAGCCCCCGGGTGAGTGTGATGACCGCGGACTTACTGGCGTTGTACACCGTCATTCCGCCACGCGGACGGATTGCACCGATGGATGCCACGTTGACGACCGAGGCACCGGGCCGCTCCCGCATCACCGGAATGCCGAATTTGCAGGCGAGGAAGACCGAACGGACATTGACGGCCCACATGCGGTCGGCATCTGCTGGATCGAGGTCGAGCATCGGCATCGACCGGTGCGGGACACCGGCATTGTTGACCAAGACGTCCAGTCCGCCGAACTCCTTTACCGCGGTATGGATCATGTCCCGAACCGAATCGACGTTCGAGACGTCCGTTTCCACTGCAACCGCCTGGCCGAGCGAATCGGCGGTGGCCTTCGCACCGTCGGCGTCGATGTCGGCAACCACCACCTGGGCCCCGGCATCGGAAAAACTGCGAGCGATGTTCTTGCCGAAACCACTGGCTGCGCCGGTGACGATGACGACCTTGTCCTTGTAGAGCGACATGGGATCTCCTTTTCTCTACCGCTAGTACGTGACGATGACGCTTTTGAGCTGGGTGTATTCGTGAAGCGCCTGAAGGCCCTTTCACGGCCGTATCCGCTGTTCTTGTAGCCGCCGAACGGGGTTTCGATCAGGGAACTGCGCCAGGCGTTGATGTAGACCTGGCCGGCTTCGAGCTGTTCGGCGACTCGGTGAGCACGAGAGATGTCTCGGGTCCAGATCCCCGCGGACAGCCCGTAGTCGGAGTCGTTCGCCAGGGCTACCGCCTCGTCCTGATTGTCGAAGGGGATGACGGCGAGAACCGGTCCGAAGACCTCCTCGCGGGCGATGCGCATGTCGTTGGTGACACCGGTGTAGATCGTCGGCTCGATGAAATTTCCCGATCCCGGGGTGCCGCCGACGACCGCACGGGCGCCTTCCGAGGCTGCCACCTCCAGGTAGTGCGCAACCTTGTCGCGCTGCGCGGAGGTGGTCAGGGGGCCGAGTTTGTTGCTCATCGACGGCGTCTTCGCGGCGAGGGCATCGACCACACGATCGTGCACGGTGCGTTCGACCAGCAACCGCGTGCCTGCTGAGCAGACTTGGCCGGTGTTGTAGGCGAAGGCCATGAGGCTACCGTCGACCGCTTTGTCGATGTCCGCGTCGGCGAAGACGAGGTTCGCGCCTTTGCCGCCGAGCTCGAGGCTGACGGGGATGATCCGTTCGGCAGCAATCCGGCCCACCTCACGACCGGCACGGACGGAACCGGTGAACGACACGCGCCGCACCTTTTCGTGGGAGACCAAGGACTGGCCCACAGCGCTGCCTGTCCCGGTGACGACGTTGAAAACGCCGTCGTCCAAGCCGATTTCGGTGGCTAACTGAGCAACGGTCAGCGTGCTCGTCGACGTGAACTCGGAGGGCTTGACCACCACCGTGTTGCCTACCGCCAGGGCGGGTACGGAGGAGCGAAGGCACTGATTGAGGGGTGAGTTCCAGGGGGTGATCACCCCGACGACGCCGAAAGGTTCACGCCGGGTGAATGCATGGGTCCCGGGACCGGCGTCGAGGACACTGCCTTGCTCGATGTTGACGAGCCCGCCGTAAGAACTCGCAGTACTGGGCGGCGCCCTCGACCTCGAGTTCGGCCTGCCAGGCAGGTTTTCCTGTCTCCGCCGATTCGAGTTCGATGAAACGATCGGCGCGTTCCCGGATTGCGCGGCCGAGGGCCATGAGGAGTTGTCCGCGTTCCATCGGCCGCCGCTCGCACCAAGCGTGCCCGGCGTCATGAGCCGCGGCCACCGCGCACGCAACGTCGCTTTCGGTCCCCGAAGCGATCCGGGCAACAAGTCGTCCGTCGACGGGGCTGGTGGAGTCGATGAATGCGCCGGAGGAAGGTGCGGTGGCCTTTCCCGAAATCCAGTGGTCGTAGTTGATCATCATGGTCTTTCTCTCGTGGCCCGTCTGGTGCCGAGCCGACTGACCCAGTCAATGGTCGGGAGCATCAAAAGCGTTGAAGTGCAGGTATATAGAGATGAAGCCAGAGCGAAATCTGCGACATCTCTCGGAGAGGTATCGCCGGTGACGCCACGGCCAACGCCGCGCCGTCCCGGGCCGCGCGCTCGAACGCCCTGGGGGCCTCGTCTCGCGCGGCCCGGAAGCTGCCCGAATGGGACGTGGATCACAAACTAACACCAAAACTAGACTTCTGTCTAGTAAGTGAATAGCAGTCCACTCCGGTCTCCCTATGGCGGGAGCCGGTCACGAAAAATCACGCGCCTACCAGCCGCGGGGAGCAGCTCGACGATGACCTGCATCACTAAGAAGCTACATCAAAGTGCGACGCGCGGCAATAATCTGCATCGGTTTGGTGCAGGCCGTAGAACCCTTACGGCCCGCGATGTTTTCCGAATATCGGAAGGAACTCGATCGCCCCTTCCCGCGACCCCGGTTGTCGTGGACACTTTCGAGCAACCTCCGCAGAGGACGATCTTGCGGCCGCGTTTCTGCTTCCGACCGGACAACTGCGGTCGAATTCCCTTGCTGCGCGGAGGGCCTGCGGTCAGCCCTAGTCGCAAGCAGGTCTTGGAGCAGCGTCGCCACAGTCAGATTCTGGACGACTCCGGCCGCGGCTCCGCGCGCGAGCAACTTCTCGCCCTGCACATCAGAAGGAGAAATCGATGCCAAAGAATGCAAGGAACACGGCAAAGCGCCTCTGGGCGCTGGACGCACCGACGATGGACATGGACGCCGGCGAGCTCGTCGTGGGGGCCGAAGGGAAGGTGACCATCCCACTGCCGGCGTTTCTCATCGAACACGACCAGGGACTGATCATGTTCGATACCAGCTTCGCTCCCATCCTCAACGAGGATCCGTACGCGTACTTCGGTGACCTGGTCGACGTGTACAACGTCCAGTCTCACCCCGGGCAGCGGATCGACAGGCAGATCGCATCCCTCGGTTTCCGCCCCGAGGACATCACCCACGTCATCCTTTCCCATACGCACTCCGACCATTCCGGCGGGCTCTATCTGTTCCCGCAGGCCAAGTTCTATATCGGCCCCGGGGAGTACGACTTCGCGGCGGATCCTCCGGCCGACAGTGCCCAGTTCTACCGCTTCGCCGACGACCTCGAACCGGTCAAGAACTTCGACTGGACGACCCTCTACGCCCCGCAAACCGATCTTTTCGGCGACGGCGCGGTGACCATCATGCACACCCCGGGACACAGCCCTGGCGAGCTGTCGCTGATCGTCGAACTTCCCAGCCAGCGGCTGGTGCTCACCGGCGACACCGTTCATCTGCGGGAGGGACTGGACAAGTGTCAGCCGGATCCGTTCGACTGGGACCACGACCAGGCGCGCGCCAGCATCGAAAAACTCAGGAGACTCGAGGAGGGCGGCGCCCGGTTGTGGATCGCCCACGACATGGAGGACTGGAAACACTTCGGCGCTCTCGTCCCCCAGGAATAACCGTGATCCTCGTCGACTACAAATGCACCCCCTGCGGTGTCATGCGGGAATGTCTTGTCGCACAACCCGTCCCGGATACCAACGCCTGCCCGGACTGCGGCTCGAGTACGCGACGGATATATTCCAGTGCTGGTCTCGTCGGTACGTCGTCACCTGGCCGGTCCACGCATTGCGTGGACAATCCCTTCATTCCGGGTCTGTGTCACGTGGGGCCCTCGGCGCGAAGCGCGCTGATCGCGCGGGCCACCGGCGACGACAAGGCTTACGCCGCGGAGCGGCAGCGCCAGACCGCCGAGTACGAGAAGACCGGTCCGCCGAGCCTCGGGTCCGTGATTGCTCCCGGGCACGTCCATCACAGCACCCCACGTGCCGCGGGCGCAGACTGAAATGACGTGATGTCCCCGCTGTCGCGGCGGAGAGCGGGGACATCAACATCGACGATCCGGGGTAGTGCACCGGGTGGTGGGATGGAGGCCGCCCGGGCCCCGTTCACCGCCCTGCGGGCGCGATCAGTTCGCGGCCGATGATCTCTTTCATGATCTCGGTCGTGCCACCGTAGATGGTCTGAACTCGTGCGTCGACGAATGCCCGCGCGATGGGGTATTCGCGCATGTAACCGTACCCACCGTGCAGCTGGAGGCATCGAGAGATCACCCGTTGCTGAAGCTCGGTTGCCCACCATTTCGCCTTCGCGGCATCAACCGCAGACAGTCTGCCCTCGTTGAGGTCCAACACAGCGCGGTCGATGAAGGCGCGGGTGACGTCGAGTTCGGTCGACAGGTCGGCGAGAGTGAACTTGGTGCTCTGAAATTCGGCGATGGCGTGTCCGAAGGCGTGCCGATCCTTCACGTACTCGATCGTCCAGCCCAGAGCGGCTTCGGCGGCGGCGAGACCGTAGTAGGCGATCGACATCCGCTCCTTCGGCAGCCGCTCCATCAGGTGGCGGAATCCTGCCCCCTCCTCGCCGAGCAGATGGGTATTGGGGACGCGGACGTCATCGAAGAACAACTCGGAAACATCCTCGGCACGCTGGCCGAGCTTGTCCAACGCCCGGCCGTGGGTGAAGCCGTCCATGCCTTTGTCGACCAAGAACAGGCTGAAGCCGCGTGCTCCGGCATCGGGGTCGGTACGTGCGACGACGATGACGAGGTCGGCGCGGCGCCCGCCGGTGATGAAGGTCTTTCTGCCATTGAGGATCCATCCATCCCCGTCGCGCCGTGCGGACGAGCGGATACCCCGCAGGTCACTTCCGGCACCGGGCTCGGTCATGGCGATCGCGGCACCGAACTCGCCGCTGCACAATTTCGGAAGCAGACGCCGTTTCTGTTCCTCGGTGCCAAGATCGACGAGGTAGGGACCGATCAGGTCGTCGAATCCGCCGAGCGCGACGTTGACCGCCGCCGCACCGACCTGTGCGAGTTCGTCCATCACCACACACCGGAACCGGTAGTCCGCCGACCCGGCGCCGCCGTAATCCTCGGGGACCGACAGGCCGATGAGGCCGTGTTCGGCCGCCGAGGACCACAGGTCCTTGTCGATCGAGCCGTCGGATTCCCACCGGTCGATATGGGGGGTGATCTCCCGCGCCACGAACTTCTGAACGGTCTCGCGGAACATTTCGTGCTCGTCGGAAAAGAGGCGAGTGTGCATGAGCACTCCTAGGTCGAGTAGCCACCCCGTCGGCGGTGGGTGCGGTTGGGAAGCAAGTCAATAGCGGCCGACCGTGACCAGAGGACGTGCCGGCCGCGACACTGCTCCTTCTACCGGACCGAGCCCCCGAGGGCACGGCGGCTTTCAACTGTTGAAAGCCGCGTTGACACCCGTCGGGCCGAAGGAGACAGTCGTCACACCGTGCCGGGAAGGTATGCGCGCGGTCACCCATGGTGGCCGATGGCCCCTCGCTGCGAGGGATCTTGCGCCCTCGGCGCGCTCACGTCTCCGATCCACAGAAAGGGCCGTTCATGGCCTCCACCGCAGATTCCGCGACCTCTCGTGTCGCCGAGCCGAGTCTGGCCGCACGTATGAGCCGATTGCCCAGCGCCACACCGACTCAACGACGCTGGCTGGTCCTCCTGGGTGCGTTGATGCTCTTCGACCAGGCGGACCTGAATGCGTTTGCGTATGCAGCACCCGCCGTCCGCGCACAATGGGATCTGTCGGTCGGCGACATCGGCATCCTCACCTCGGCGTCGTTCTTCGGCATGTTCGTCGGTTCCACCGCCGGTGGTTGGCTCGCGGACCGATACGGCCGTAAGTGGACCATCATCGGCGCCACCTTCTGGTACTCGGCATTCTCACTGGCCTGCGCCTTCGCTGTCGGAATGGTGGATCTGACCATTTATCGAGTGCTGACCGGCGCCGGCCTCCAGGCGATGGTGGCCGTATTGCTCGCCTACGTCGCGGAAATGTTTCCGCGACATCTACGAGGCCGCATCCAAGCGCTCACCCTCGCTGTCGGACTCGCGGGCATCCCGCTCATGGCTTGGTTCTCGCGATTCGTCATTCCCACGGGTCCATCCGCCTGGCGATGGATCTTCGTTCTCGGAGCCGGTGGTGTCGTGATCGGCATCGTCTCCATCTGGAAGTTGCCCGAGTCGGTGCGCTGGCAGGAAGCCAATGGTCGCGGAGCCAGCGCGGCACCGATCGTAGAAAAACTCGAGCGAGAAGCGCTCAGCCTGTTCGGAGCACTGCCCGAACCCGAAGAAGAAGGTCCCATCGTCAAGGCTCGGACGAGTGAACTGTTCGGCCGTGCCTACATCAGACGCACCCTGGTCGCAGCTGTGATGCTCACGTTCCTGGCGGTGGGCTTCTACGGCTTCAATTCCTGGCTTCCCACCCTCCTGGTCGATCACGGGCTGAGCGCGTCGCAGAGTCTGACGTACACCTCGATCCTGTCGCTCGCGGCTGTTCCCGGCGCCCTCTTCGCCTGGTTGTTCATCGACCGGTGGGAGCGGCGTCGCATGCTGTGGATCATCGAATCGATTGTCGCGGTATTGATGTTGGTCTTCGGATTCACCAACAGTGCCGTAGTGCTCGTCGCGAGCGGGCTGCTGATCACCCTGCTGTTGCAGACCGGGACGGCGTTCGTCTTCACCTACCTGCCCGAGATCTTCCCGACGCGCCTGCGAGGAACCGGAACAGGATTCGTCAACGGCATCGGTCGGATCGCCGGATTCGGGAGCGGGTTCCTCATTGCCGGGGTGTACGCGGGGCTCGGCTATGCGGCCGTCTTCATCATGACGGCAGGAGCGATGGCACTGATGGGAATGACAGTGGGCGTCTTCGGTGAACGCACGACCAACCGAAGCCTCGAACAGATCGCGACCACAACGGATCCGACCGAGGATGTGCAGGCGAGGAAGGCCGCGGGGCGTACCGACGAAGCAGTCTCTCCCGCCTGACCCACCACACTGCAGCGAAATCTTGCCGACCGTACAAAATGTGTCTAACGTGTTGGGGGTCACTCCTCACCATCAGGTGCGGACGGGCTCTCAGTGTGGTGATCGCGTGACGCAACCGTCCGACAGCTCCGGCCGCTGTTCCGTCTGGGCGGACCCCTCACGCGATCACCACTCACAACAGGGCGAGAACAGTGCAGGGAACCTCCCGGCCGTGCCGGAGTATTCCGGCACCGAAACCCATTCTCGTCAGAAACGAATCAGGGGCGACCGAAACCGATGACCACCGACACCGAGTTGCAGACCCGCCAACTCTCACCTATCGAACTCCGATACAACGGATACGACGAGGCCGTACATCTGACCGGAATCCAGGCGATCGTGCGCGCTATCGCCGAGCGTCGGCGTACCGATATTCGTGCAGGCCTCCACACGGCCGGCTTCATCTCCGGATACCCGGGAAGCCCCCTCGGCGGGCTCGATGTCGAAATCGACCGTCAGCACGAACTCCTCGAGCCGTTGGCTGTTGTGCACCAGCACGGTGTCAACGAAGAGCTCGCCGCCACCGCGGTCTTCGGTTCTCAACTCGTCGAGGGTCGCCCCGAAGCTGAAGTCGACGGCGTCACGGGTTGGTGGTACGGCAAGGCTCCCGGTCTCGACCGGGCAGCGGACGCCCTGCGGCACGCCAACTACGCGGGAACCGGTGCACACAGCGGCGCAGTCGTCCTCGTCGGCGACGACCCGTCCTCGAAGTCCTCGACTCTGCCGTGTGCGTCCGAACACACCCTTCAGGATCTCGCTCTCCCGGTGCTTTTTCCCGGTTCGGTGGCCGATGTGCTCGAACTGGCCCACCACGCTGTCGAGCTGTCCCGAATGACCGGTGTGTGGGTGGCCTTGAAGATCGTCACCGATGTCGCGGACGGTTCGGAGACGGTGTTCGTGCCGAAGTTCGGTCCCCCCACCGCCCCGACCGGCTCGGAGACGATCACCTACACCCCGCGCGCGGACGGACACCTGCTGCCGCCCTACACCATCGATGCGGAGAAGACCCTCCACACCACACGGCTCGCCGCGGTCCGCGCCTATCTCCGTGTCAACGGCATCAACCGCGTCACCGTCCGCGGCGACAACGACTGGCTCGGCGTGGTCGCCGCGGGAAAGACCTATCACAATCTCCTTCAGGGACTCCGTGACTCGGGCCTACACGAAGACGAACTGCGTGAAGCCGGAATCCGTCTCCTCGAGCTCCGCGCGCCGTGGCCGCTCCACCCGGAGCAGATCCGCGAGTTCGCCGACGGCCTGGACCGCGTCCTCGTCGTCGAGGAAAAGAGAGCGTTCGTCGAACCCGAGATCAGCCGCGCGCTGTACCCCATGGCGAACCGGCCCCAGTTGCTCGGCAAGAACGATCTCGACGGTCTCCCGCTGGTCCCGGAGTACGGAGTGCTCGACGCCGCTCAACTGGCGCGTTACGTACTCGACCAAGCCCACGAACGCGGCGTCCTTGCGCGCGTTCAGGCGCACCGCCCGGGACTGCTCGGCAAAAACCTCAACCTCGCCGTGGTGCCGAGCCGCACGCCGTACTTCTGCTCCGGATGCCCCCACAACCGATCCACGCAGGTCCCCGAAGGGCAACTGGTCGGAGCCGGCATCGGATGCCATCTCATGGTCGCCGGAATGGACGAACGATTCGGCGAAATCACCGGCAACACCGTGATGGGCGGCGAAGGTGCCCAGTGGGTAGGTATGTCACCGTTCCTGCGTCCGGTGCCTTTCACCCAGAACGTCGGTGACGGAACCTTCTTCCACTCCGGGCAACTGGCCCTGCGGCAAGCGGTCGCCTCCGGCGCCACCGTGACGTACAAACTGCTCTTCAACGACGCCATCGCCATGACCGGCGGCGGTGCGCCAGCAGGGACCATGGCCGTTCCCGAACTCACCCGGCTCCTCGAACTCGAAGGGGTCAAGCGCACGATCGTCACCACCGAAGACCTCAGCCGCTACAAACGCGTCAAGCTGGCCAAGAATGCTTCGGTGTGGCACCGCGACAAACTCGAACGGGCACAACAAGAACTGGGCGAGATCGCCGGTGTCACGGTCCTGATCCACGACCAAGAGTGCACCGCCCAAAAGCGGCGCCGGCTCCGCCGCACCCGCTCCGCCAAACCCGAACCGGTGATCGTGATCAACGAGCGGGTCTGCGAGGGCTGTGGCGACTGCAGCGTCCAATCCAACTGCCTCTCCCTGCGCCCGGTCGATACACCCTTCGGGCAGAAGACTCAGATCCATCAATCGTCCTGCAACAAGGACCTCTCCTGCATCCGCGGGAACTGCCCGTCCTTCGTGACCGTCACACCCAAGCAGCACCCTGCCCGCCCGGCGGCCACCCGGGCGTCGACACCGCCCCCGACCACCGAGCCGTCGCGGCGGAGCATCGGACCCAAGGACACCTACGCCATCCGGATGACCGGCATCGGCGGCACGGGAGTTGTCACGGTCAACCAGGTGCTGGCTACGGCCGCGCTCCTGGACGGACTCAAAACCTCCGCCCTCGATCAGACCGGGACCGCACAGAAAGGCGGCCCGGTCATCTCCGACGTGATCATCGGCCACCAGGTGCCCGACGGCAACAAGGTCTCCCACAGCCGGTGTGACGCACTGCTCGCATTCGACGCCGTAGTCGCCCTCGCCCCCGCCACACTGGCCACCCTCGATGCCGATCACACCCGGGCAGTCATCAACACCGACGTCACCCCCACCGGGCAGATGGCGTCGTCGCCACACGCCGCCTTGGACGGGATTGCGGACTTCGAACAACAGGTCCGGCGCCTCCTACCGGCGGAGCGCGCCCATTACGTGGCCGCCTCGCAGATCAGCGAGTACCTCCTCCGCAATCATGTACTCACCAACGTGGTCCTGCTCGGTGCCGCCTACCAGCGTGGGTTGATTCCGATCTCCTCGGCGGCGATCAGAAATGCCTTCGAGCTCAACGGTTCCGCAGTGGCCGCGAACCTCACCGCATTCGAGTGGGGTCGTGCCACCGTCGAGCACCCCCAGATGATCGCCGAGGCCGTCGCGGACCGTCGCAAGAAACAACAGGTCATCGACCGGCGCGCCGACAGGATCCGACGGAAGGTGACCGTGAGCGAACAGCTACCGCCGATCGTCGCCGATCTCGCGACCGACCTCGTCGAGTTTCACAGCGCCCGCGTCGCCGCATCCTTCGTCGGCTTCCTCGAACGAGTGCAGCAGGCCGAGTCGGCCCGCTTGCCCGGCAACCAGACCTTCACCACCACCGTCGCCCGCTACCTGCACAAGCTCACTGCATACAAGGACGAATACGAGGTCGCACGCCTGCACCTGACCGGCCTTGCCGCTGTCGTCGAGACCGCCGGCGGCACTCCCGCACGAGTGGCATGGAACCTGCATCCGCCGATCCTCAAGAGCGTCGGTGTCGACCACAAGATCCAATTCGGTGCGTGGTTCACACCGGGATTCCGCACCCTGTATGCGTTGCGCCGGCTTCGAGGCACCGCGCTCGACCCATTCGGCCGCGACAGGGTCCGAAAGACCGAACGCTCCCTGATCGACGAGTACCGCGCGATCGTCACCGAACTCGTGGACGTCCTCGACGAGAACACATTGGACACCTGCATTCGGGTGGCCTCGCTACCGGACATGGTGCGTGGATACGACGACGTCAAACTGGCCAACGTCGAGCGCTATCACGCCGAACTGGACCGCGAACTCGCCGCGCTGAGGAGCACCCGCAGCAATAACAACGAGGACGTGGAGCCGCTGCTGCTCACCGCGGCACGCGAGGAAGACGGAGGACACTGATGAGCAGGATCGCAGTATTCGAGGGAGACGACGCATCCCCTGAGGTCGTCCGGTCGGCGGTGCAGATCGTCGACAAGGCAGGAGCCGACATCGAATGGATCCACGCCACCGCCGACGACCCGGCCCTGATGCGCGATGCCATCGACAATTCAGACGCAACCCTGTTCGGCTCGGCCAGCGCACGATCGGTCCCGGCGATCGAATACCTGCGGTGGGGTAAGAAGACGTACGCCAACGTCCGACCGATCACTACGATGCCCAATGCGGCAACACCATTGGCGGACTCGAGCGGCATCGACTTCGCGATCGTCCGTGAGAACCTCGAAGACCTCTACGTCGGAATCGAGGGAAGCCTCGCCGATCTGTCCGGTGCCGGCCTGACCGATCGAATCGGCCGGCCGATCGGCGACCACGGTGCCGGCACCTTCGCCGTCAAACTCGTCACCACCTCGGGCATCGAGCAAGTTGCACGCAGCGCCTTCGAACTGGCCCGGACCCGTGCCCACCAGCGCAGCCGGACCGGACGCGTCACGATCGGAACCAAGCACAACGTGCTGCCGGTCACCGATGGCCACTTCAGGGAGGTCGCACTCGATGTCGCAACCGAGTACCCGGACGTCGAGGTCGTCAGCTACCTCGCCGACGACCTCGCTCGCCGGTTGATCATTTCGCCACGAGAACTCGACGTGGTGCTGCTACCGAACCTCTACGGGGACATCCTGTCCGACGAGGCAGCAGCGTTGGTCGGGGGACTGGGTGTGGCACCGAGTGGTTGTTACGGAACGGATTACGCTTACTTCGAAGCATCCCACGGCACTGCGCCGGACATCGCTGGTAAGAACATCATCAACCCCACCGCCCAGATACTCGCCGCGGCAATGATGCTCGACTACCTCGGGCAAGACGATCCCGCCCGACGTGTCCGTTCGGCCGTCCATTCGGTGTACGCCGAGGGATCATGCCTGACCGTGGATGTCGGTGGCCACGCAAGCACCACGGACTTCACGGACGCGGTCGTGGCGGCGTTGTGAGTTCCGCTGCAGCCCCGGTCGCACTGATCACCGGTGCGACCGGGGGGATCGGCTCGGCGGTGGCTCGCCGGCTGCACCGCGAGGGAATGCGTGTCGTGGTCAGTTCGAGCAGCTCGGTCACCCAGGGCCAGCGGCTGGCCGACGAACTCGTTCCTGCCGCATACATTCGCGCCGACCTGACCGACCCGGTGCAGGCACGCCACTTGGTCGACGAGACGATCAAGCACTTCGGGCAACTGGACCTGCTCGTCAACAATGCGGCAGCATTCGCTCAGATACCTCACGAGGATCTCGAGGCTGTCACCCCGGAGATGTGGCGCAGATTGTTCGACGTCAATGTCATCGGCGCCTGGTGCGCGATCCAGGCTGCGCAGCCGGCGTTGGCAGCGGCGAACGGACACATCGTCAACATCACTTCCATTGCCGCGCTGCGTCCCATGGGTGCGTCGATACCCTATGCGGTCAGCAAAGCAGCGCTCGGTCACATGACCGCACTCGTCGCGAAGGCACTCGGCCCCCAGGTGCGGGCGAACGCGGTCGCACCGGGGCTCGTCATCACCGAGCGAACCGCCGAGTGGGCCGCTGCCCGGAACGAGGTGGAAGAGCGAGCGCCTCTGCGTCGGGCAGGTATGCCCGACGATATCGCCGATGCGGTCGTGGCACTGCAGAACGCCCCGTACGTCACTGGCGAGACGATCGCTGTCGATGGTGGACTTCACCTGTTGTAACCGGTCTCCATGAGCCATCTGCCGCTGCTCGCCGAACCCGCAGACGCTTTCCGCGGGTCGGCGAGCGTCGTGCCGGGCACGAGACGACGCCGGCCCTTCCCACTACTACTCCGAACGGAATTTAATCTGTCGGTGCTCGACCTGTTCCGCGCCGGAGCAGGTCGAGCACCATCAGTATTGGCCCGGGCTAGGTTCCGCTTACGCGGGCGATCTTGTCGCCAGCGATCGATCCAACCCAGATCTCGTCAGCTACGGGTAGAGCGGTTGTCGCGAGACTGAATGGTGAGTCAGGTTCGTCGTGCAGCACAGTGCTGGCCATGGTGTCAGGATTGATTTCGACGACCGTGTACCCGGTGGGGCAGTCGGTCCCTTCACCACCGTTGCACGTCATGATGTCGTCGGCTGAGATGTCCTGCCCGGTCACCAGGACAGTACCGTTCGTCGTCCAACGGAGGTTGTCGGGCAGGAACGGCACAGTGGCCTCGGAGCGCTCACCGCTGCCGTCCAGGGGTAGCCGGACCACCTTCTTTTGTGTCCACGCTGCCGCGATGATTGACCGACCGTCCGGTGTAACGGCGATGCCGTTGGCCCCGCCGAGACCGGAATTGGGGACCGGAGCCCATCCGCTGTCGCGGTGCCAGGTCACGACCTGCCCGGTGTCTTTGCCGGTGAACATCCGCTCGAACGGGTTTCCCGGTTCGGTCGGGTCATACATGCTGGTCAGCGCGAGTCCGCCCTCAGGCAACGCGGCGATCCCGTTCGCGTATACGTTGTGGGGCAGCGGAATGCAGCCTGTCCAGATTAGTCCGACAATGTCTGTCGTGGCGTCGATCCGGAAGACTTCGACCGACTCACGCTTGTGATTGATGGCGTAGAGGACAGGGGGTTGACCTTCGTCGGCTCGCACGTTGATCCCGTGCGGCTCGGTAGCATCCGGGGGACCCGGGCAACCGGGATAGGTGGATGGATCCCACTCGATCTGCTGATTTGTGGTCGGCCACACCTCGGCGGGGAGACCGACGTCAGTGTTCACCGAGTACAGATGTCCCGCCGTGCCGAGCTTCGCTGATGCCATTCCGCTGACGAGCACCCAGGGCGTACCTGGCACGGACACCAAATCCTCGGGCCGTACGGCACCGGAAATATAGCTCTCCCGTGTCGATGCCGCCGTCGCGGTCTGCGATGCACCGCCTGACGGTCCGGGTTCGCTGGAGCCTGCGTCCGACTGCGAACTGCAACCCGCCAGGAGCAGCATCACGCAGGTTGAGGCGGTCGTGATGGATCGTTTGTGCATGAGGAGTGGATGGCCTTTCTTTCTGTGGCACTGAGGAACTGGGTATAGAGAGTGGGGGCTGCTCTCGCGTCGTACGGTCAATGGCCGTGGACAGTCGAACCTGTCAAGCTGACGTTCGTGGATAGGGTCAGACCTGCCAGTACCGCCACCAGGGCGACAGCGGCCGCAACGAGGAACCCGATACCGTAATTCTCCGCGGACGGCAGAGGAGCGGCGGGTGTGGTCCCCAGGCCGATGATGGCGGCATAGACGGCGGTTCCCACGGCTGACGATGCGAGTGCGACACTGACATAAATCGATGCGGTCCCTGCCCCAGATTCTGAGGGGGCCTGGGCGGCGATGACCGAAACGGCCACCGTTACCAATGTGGAAAAGGCGATGCCGTACAGGAAGATTCCGACCAGGGTTCCCGCAACAGAGCCGTGCCAGAAGTACAGCAGACCACAGGAAAGGCTGTACGACAGGCCGCCGACCAGAAGTACTGACCTCGGTGAGGTTCGTCCGAGAATCCGAGGTACGAAACGGCCGGCGATGATACCGCTCACCGTCATCGGCACGAACAGCAGCCCAGCCAAGAGAGGCGTGAATCCGAAACCGTAGCCGAGTTGCGATGGCGTCTGGGCCCACCCCATCACGAAGTTCAAGATCATGATTCCGACGATGCCGAGGGCAATGAAGACAAGATACGCGGGTAGAACGCGGGAGCTGAAGATCAGTGCGGTGTCGACGAGTGGACGAGGGCTGCGTGACTCCCAGAACAGGCCGGCTGCCAGGCCAACGACTCCGAGTAGCGTGAAAGCGAGGGTGGGGGAGGACCACACACCCCAGGTTGTGCTTTGGCTGATACCTACGCAGATGCTGGTCAGCGACGCGCCGATGATGAGCAGGCCGACGGCGTTGAGGTTTCGTGGTTTCCCGACATTGCGGACCGCCGCGTCTGAGTCCGACCCCCAGCGGTACATCGCTGCCAGTCCGACCAAGGTCAGCAGGCCTCCGAGCCAGAAGGTCGTACGCCATGAGGCGCCCAGGGCGATCATTGCACCGCCCAGGCCGAATCCGATGGTGATTCCGACAGCCTGTCCGCCGGCAATAATGCCGACGGCGCGGTTGCGGTCAAATGGTGAGAGCCGGTCGTTCATGATTGCGATGAACAGTGCTTGTGTCGCGACGACTCCAGTCAGAGCCCGGCCGATCAAGAGAACCGGAAAGGAAGTCGCAACCGCTGACACCGCATAGCCTGCCACGATCACGGCGGTACAGACGAGGATGATGCGGCGGTGCCCGAAGAGGTCACCGGTCTTCGCGAGCAATGCAGTCGACACGGCACCCATCAGCAGGGTTGCCAGAAGTGCCCATGACACCTGTGCTGGCGTCAGACTGAGGTCGACGCTCATCGATCCGTAGAGTGGAATAGCCATCATGGCGCCGACTTCACCGAGCAACTGGAGTGTGGAGAACGTCAGGGCCATCTACAAACCCGCACGCTTCCAGTCGATGAATGTGTGCGGTAGCGCGGTAGGAGGTGCAGCGGTAGGCGCTGAATCTGGCAAGGGGTTCATTGCAGCATCCTTGAGGGAATTGGGTCTGCACAGCAGAGTTGATGAACAGCACGTGTGCGCAAATGGTGAACGAAAGATATGCAGACGCGAGTCACGTGGTCGCGTCTGCGGAGGGCTCCCGGTCGACTTCTCAGGTGAGCGTCGCGGAGATGTCGGATCGATTCCGGGGAGCATCCGATGGGCGGTCGGAATGCTGCGTCGGGCTTGAAGCCCGCTCGGTTTCATCCAGATTCTCGTTCACCACCACGACAGACTGTGGTTCGGGTCGCGAACTGATCGAACAGTATCCGGTGCCGGTGCGCCACACAATAGCGGTCAACGCTTTTTCCGGCTTCTGGAACCTGGGCGCGAACTTCTAGTTGTGGTCAGTGCGCGTCACGGAGCAGGTTCTACACGTCGCGTTCTCGCCCGAACCGGTCTTTCCGGCTGGTGAGGGCCACACCCGATGCAGGCCGCGGACCCATCGTTTGTGTGCCGACGTCGCGATGCCCCTCGCACCCGGCGCTTCTTGAACGCGGACAACGACTTCCGAATATCAGAAGTTGGGTGTCGGCAGCAATATTCGGTCAGTCAGAGTAGGCCCGAATGTCTCGCCCAGGGCGCGGCTGCCGTGACACTGCTTCCCACCCAGACCAACTCTCGGCACGAATTCTGCGCTATGTTGCAGTGCGAGTCATGCAGGGATCTGGCGCTCATAACACGGCAGGGTTTCCAGCTCGGCGTCTGTGGAGACGCAGACGTCGTCTTCGTGGAGCGGGCCGCCGCAAATGCCGGCACCCCAGTTCACGGACGCGCCGGTGGGCGATTTCCCGTCACCGCGACCGCGCTACGGGGTTGGCTCTGCTTGCCTACGCCACGCCAGTCGAGAGATTCGGCTCTTGCCAGGTCTTTCGTGAAACCGTCAGAACCGACAGCGGTTTGAGAAGAAAATTGGCCGAGATTTGGCGCAGACAAGTCGCTATCAGCGATCGCCACGTCACTATGGACACGTTGTCCGCCGCGCACATCTTCCAGCCCACAAACACCGCAACCGCCGCCATTTCGCTGGTCGTAACTCGCGAGGGCGAAGCAGATCGGTTTGCTCGTGCCGCTCCTGTGGTCCGCAGCGCACACCATCAGCGGAGCGTCAGGATCAACCAGCCTGATCCTCCTTCGAGGGCGACACCGACTATGCCCTCACCGAGTGCTGGGATTGCCGGCGCTTCCGAGAACCGACGACCATTGGTCGGTGAGCGACTCTAGGAGCAGTTTGGAATCGAGTGGCAAGCCACGGACAGAGGATAGGAACATTCCCCGTTCCATGGTGATCATTTGCATGAGGACGTTCTGCCGGGCGCGGCGGCGTGACGTGCCGGAGGGGAACTCCGACAGATAGCCGGTCATCGCATCGGCTGAACGTTCAAGGCAAAGAAACCACCGCTCCTGCACCTTTCGCTCGACAGCTGCAGCACGATCGAGGGCTTCGAAACGACCACTGTCCGCTCCCCATCGCGCAGTTTCCCGCACGACCCACTTGTGGATCTTCGACCGTGGAGCGTGGCGCAACTCATCTAGATCGCGGTAGGCCGCAACCACCGTCGGCTCGAGCCGGTCAAGAAGCTCCAGAACCAACTCGGCCTTGCCCTTGAAATGCAGGTAAAAGGTCGCCCTGCTGGCTCCGGCCAACTTCGCGATGTAATCCGCCGTCGCCAAGTCGTAACCCTGCTCGCGGAAAGCGGTCAGGGCCGCCTCGGTCAGACGCTCCCGAGTGAGATCCTTCTGGACCTCACGCAACGAGGACCGCACTGGATCCTTCCCGGTCGGGGTAGTGGCTGACATGTCATACCACTCTACGCATCTCGCTACCCTAACCGCGACCTCCCCGGTACCTGTTCGCACGAAGCGCATGACGAGCATGCGTCTATTCACTAGACAGCAGTCTAGTGACTGTGACATTGTGGTTGTAGTCACAACACGCGGCGATGGGCGCGTCGCGCACGCTGAGGAGGCGAAATGAGGACGGGTTGACGTCGATTTGGTTGGAGCGCAGCCTGCAGCGGTGCCGGATTAGTACCGCTGCGTTGGGCGCGACGCAGGAGATGTCGGCAGAGTCTGCGACCCGTGCGATCGGGAAACAAGAGCATGAACCACAAATCCGGCGCTGATTTCGCCACCGCTGTGGGCGGACGTCGTGGAACCCGGAGAAGGGATAGTTGGTGGACCACAACATGGAACTACTTGAATTCGCCCGCCGGTGGAAGCATTGGGGCGGTGGTCCTGAAGGTGACATTTTTGTCACTTTCGGGCTCTCGGCGCAGGAGTACTTCCGCCGAGTTCATGGCCTCCTGGACACAATCGCTGCCCGATATCTGACACCGACCGAGACGCAGGATCTGAAAACCATCTGCTTGGCTCGACTTGGACGACATAGCGGGCCGCGCTACGTCGACAGTGGCACTTTGAATCGATGATTCCGACTGCACAGCGGTCGACTGAATGTCTCTTCCGTGAAATCAACGATCTCGAAATCAGCGGTGGCAGTTATGATTGCGTCAACTTGCTGGTCGTGTGCGCAAGGCACACCCGGTAGGCTTCGGCAGGTGTCAGCACTGAATCCGAATTTGTCCGGCCGGGTCTTCCCGGCCACCACGTACCTCGTCGGTCGAGAGAAGATCCGTGAATTCGCACGGGGAATCCGCGCGACGCATCCGCTTCACCATGACGTCGCAGCCGCACAGGCTGCGGGTTACGCCGATGTTGTGGCGCCCACGACGTTTACCACTGTGTTGCAGCAAACGGCGGTGACCCAGTTGGTCGAAACGCCCGACACGGGAGTCGACCCGATTCGAGTCGTGCATGGCTCGGAGAAGATCGAACAAAGGCGTCCGATAGTTGGCGGTGTGGATCTGGTGACGACCCTGACCATCGCCGACGTCATTGAACGGGGCGGCAACGCCATCCTGGCGACTCATTGCGAGATTCGTGACAGCTCGGACGAACTCGTGGCTACCGTAAAGTCGACGCTGCTGGTGCGAGGATGCGCCGCATGACGATCCCGGCTCCGACATTCGATTCGCTCGAACTGGGTGCGGTCATCGCCAAGGCAGACCTGGCGATCACCCGAGGTGACCTGGTCCGGTACGCCGGTGCATCTGGTGACATGAACCCGATCCACTTCAATGACGCCGCGGCGGAGGCCGCTGGGCTTCCCGGAGTGCTCGCGCACGGAATGTTCACCGCGGGATTGGCGCTGCAGCCTGTTGTCGACTGGGTCGGCGATCCCACCTGGATTGTCTCCTATGAGACGCGGTTCACTCGACCCGTCCTCGTCGACGGCTCGACGGGGGCGACGCTCACCATATCCGCGAAGGTCGCTCGACTCGACCCGGAAACAAGCACCGCGCGCATTGACCTCACCGTCTCATGTGGGGCGCAGAACGTGCTCGGCAAGTCACAAGCGCACGTCCGTTTCACAGCCTGAGCTGGCGGCATTGACAGCCCACGTCTCAGTGGCCTACTCGATCCGCGAGCGAGCTCATAGTTGTCTGCGTGGCGTGGCGCACTTCGCCGCGGGAGAGCGGCATTAGTGAGCCTATCGATGTTGTGCCTCGAGGTCTGTGGAGACTCTCGGTGGCCCGGCTGTTCGGCAGGTTGTAATGAACGGGAGTAGGTCTGTGCCTACACGGAGGCGCAGGTCGCCGCCTACTGGGAGGTCGCCCTGTCGCAGAACGGGCCGTTTCGGGTGCAGGCGATGACGGCGACGCTGACGTTGACAGTGGGGGCGGGTGCCCGGTCGGGAGGTTCGCTGCCCGAACGCTGAAGTGCCTGTAATGGGTGTGGAGCGAAGGGGCCGGCCCATTGCTGTCGATGTTGGCGGAAGCAGAGCCATCTCCTCGATGGTCACCTGGTGTTGCGTGGCGGGCCAATCCGGACCGGATGCGTCGGTACTGTGTCTTCGGCACGGATCTTGCGACAGACTTGTTGGATGGACTCGCGTAGCCAGATGCTGGCGAGGTCGGTGGTTTGCAGGGGATGCCAGTACATGGCCTCCACTACTGGCATTTCCAATTCTGGAACGAACTCGACGACGGTGACGGAGAGTCCCGTTGCCAGCCGCCCGGCGAGGAGGCGCGGTACCAACGCGACTAGGTCGGTGCCTTCGACGAGGAAGGGCAGTATTTGCCATCCGGATACTCGGGCGGCGATGACAGGCGTGACCCCGGCGTCGGCCAGGAATTGCATCGGTGGGGTTGTGACGCCGGGGCCGAACTCGCCGGCGGCGTGCGGCGCGGACGCGATGTCCTCGAGCGTCAGCTGATCTCGGTCGAGCAGTGGATTCGCGCTGTCCATGACGGCGACGAATTCGTCCCGGAACAGTTGGCGGTAGCTGCCGCCGAAGTCGTAGCCCATCGGCCCGATGATCACGTCCACGTGGCCGAATGCTTCCAACCCGGCGTCGAGTCCGACGATCGGCACAATCTCGACCGAGACCTGGGGCGCCTGCCGCGTGATCAGGGCACGCAGCGGTCGGACCACCACGGTGGTCGCGTAGTCGGATGCAGCGAGGACGAAGGTACGGTCGGTGTCCGTGGGGTCGAACTCCGACCGCATCTGCATGGCGTCGTGCACTTTCGCCATCGCTTCCTGTACCGCCGGGGCGAGATTCTGCGCGAACGCGGTCAAGGTGTATTCCCTGCCGGCGCGCACCAACAGTTCGTCGTCGAAATGCCGGCGGAGTCGTGCCAACGCGGCGCTCATCGCCGACTGGCTCAGATGTGCCCGTTCGGCGGCCCGGGACACATTCCGCAGTTCGAGTAGCGCGTGCAGATGGGGAAGTAGGTTCAGGTCGACTTCCTTCACCGACACTCCTCCATCCTCAACATCACGTGCCGCCCCGTTGTCCGAACCCTACGCGAACCCCTTCTTCGTGAACCCTATGGACAGTGAGGGGAGCACAGTGGCTGCGTTGTCGACGAGTATGGCCTGGACGACATCATCGGCAAGGCCTGCGTGACGGACTGCCGCGACGGGGTCGTCCGTTCCCATGTCGAATGGGTAGTCCGAACCGAGAAGGACACGGTCCGCCCCGGCCACCCGGATCAACTCGGTTAGCTGGGCACCGTCGTGGGTGAGGGAGTCGAACCAGAGTCGCCGAAGATAGGTCGACGGTGGATGTGTGCATCCGCGGGCCTCGGGACGCACTCGCCAGGCGTGGTCGGAACGGCCGATCGTCGTCGGGAGGTAACCGCCGCCGTGTGCGGCGACGACGACGAGGTCGGGGTAGCGATCGAGGACGCCGCTGAAGATCAGGTGGGACAACGCGACCGCGTTCTCGGCGGGTTGGGAGACCGTGTTGGCCAAATAGAACCGGTCGAGGCGCTCGTCGAGCGAACAACCGAACGGGTGCAGGAACACCACCGCTCGTGCCTTCTCGGCAGCAGCCCAGAACGGGTCGAGTGCCGGGTCGGACAGCTCGACCGTGCCGGCCTGGCCGCCGGACGGGGAGGCGCCGAAGGACCCGATCTCGACGCCGCGCAGTCCGCGCCGGAGGGCGTCGTCGAGGGCGGGGACCATCTGGTCCGGGTGCTGGAGCGGCGCCACACCGAGTCCGACGAGTCGGTCGGGGGCCCGGCTCACCAGCTTCTCGATCGCGGCGTTCACTTGCAGCGCGACGTCCAGGGCTGCGTCCGGCCCGAGGAAGGGGTAGTAGTGCGAGGGTGACGGAGAAACCATCTGCACGTCTACCTGGGTGGCGTCCATCACGGCCAAACGGGTAGGCAGGTCGGTCAGCAGCGACCAGCGATCCTGGATCATGCGGCCCGATTCGATGGAGGACTCGCGACCGTTTCGCCGGGCATCGAGGTCTTTCGCTGCCGCGAGCCCGTCGGGGTCGATCTCGGCGACGTAGGTCTCGATGCCGGGCAGCAGGGCATGCGCGTGGACGTCGACGACCGGGCCGTTCATGCCGGAACCTTCACCATGTGGGCGACGCGTTGGATGACTTCGGCGACATCGCCGCGGTGGCCGTCGATCATCCATTGCACCAATTGGGTGGAGGAGTCGACCACTGTCTTCGCTCGGTCGAATCGGCGGTGGCGGAAGCGGGTGAACACTGGTCGAGCGGTGTGTGGTCGTCTGCGAGGAGTTCCTCTACGAGGACCGCGGCGTCCTCGAGTGCCATGGCCGCTCCTTGGGCGATCGTCGGTGGGCAGTTGTGGATTGCGTCGCCAATCAGTACTACCTGGTCGCGATGCCAGGGTCCCTCGACGAGATGGGTGGTGAACCAGGTGTAGTTGGTGGGGGTGTTCTTGTCGACCGAGTCGGCGATCTGTTCCCATGGCCCGCCGTAGCCGGCCGCGAGTTTCTTGAAGATCAGGGGCCCGTCCGTCCCTGTTGCCTCATGTCAAGATGCCCGCGAAGTCTGATTCGTTGACTCATCGAGAAGTGCCCGCGTGAGAGGGGCTCTCCTCGTGGGTGTGTTCTTGGCGGTGGCGAGGGCGATGAGCTCGGTGGTCAATGCCTGGATCTGACGCTGGACGGCGGCGGGGTTGATGGTGGAGTACGTGTCGGCGAGGATGGCTTTGTCCTCTCCGGTGACGGCCTCGTGCTGGTCTGCACGCCGATGCGGAGTGGTGGCGATGTCGTACTTCTTGGTCACCTTCGCGCCGTCACGTTCTTTCGACACCAATTTCTGCTGTGAGTAGAAGTAGTTCGTTAGCTGCGACTGCAGAACCCAGATCTGATTGAGCAGCAACAACTCTGCAGAGGTGTCATAGCGGAGATAGCCGACGATGGTGCGTACTACGGCCCAGTTCTTCTGCTCGACG
>NZ_JAAXPA010000004.1 GCF_012396235.1 Rhodococcus opacus
CCGGTGCCCCGGGCACGTAGTACGGTCCCTCGATGCTGCCCTTGGTGCCCCGGAACCTGGTGGAGTTCACCTCCTCGATGTCGTGCTCGACGAACACGTCGAGCAGCAGCGGCCACTCGCCGCCCTCACCGACATCGATGAGCCACTGCTTGAGGACCCGGTACTCCGGGTAGGTGACGGCGTGCTTGTGGATCAGGGCGCTCAGCCCGGCGAGCGCCTCGGTGGCGATCGCGGACAGGCGTTCCGGGGACGTGTCGGCGGTGAACCTTGCGCCCTTGAACTTGTCGGTGGCGGCGTTGCCGGAGCCGACCGCGGTAGGGCTGTCGATGGTGGTCATGTTTCTCCTGGTCTGCGCGATTAGCTGCGGCCGAAGTAGGACACGTCGTCGTTGCCGATCAGGTCGGGCACGGTCCACCCGTCGAGGTCGTACTCGGCCAGGCACTGCTCGGCCAGACCCTTCATCGAGCTGACCGTGCCCCGGTTCTCGGCGAACATCAGCAGTTCCGCCTTCACTCCCTCGTGGTTGCCGGCGTAGTTCCGTTCGTACAACTCGTGGCGGCCACCGAACTCGCTGCCGATCGAATCCCACAGCGCCTTCATGATCTTGACGCGTTCGACCGCGGTCATCCCCTCCGAACCGCGGACATACTTGTCCAGGTACGGGCGGACGTCGGGGCTCTTGAAGTCGGCGGACGAGGACGGCAGGTAGATCAGCCCGGACGCGACGTCCTGTTCGATGATCTCCTTGATCCGCGGGTAGCCCTGCTGCATGAACATCCGGTACGTCAGCCCGTACTCGAGCTTCGGGATGACGGTGTCGCCCACCCACGGTTCCGGGTCGCGGACCATCGATTCGGTCAACGACCAGAACAGGTTCCGCCAGCCGATGACCTCACCGACGCGGGTCTGCACCCCACGGAACCCGCCGGCTCCGGTGGCGTCGAGGGCCTTCATCAGCAGGCCGGCGATGAAGTCCAGCTTCACGGCCAGGCGGGTGCAGCCCTGCAGGGTGAAACGCGGCAGGAATCCGGACTGCGGGAAGAACGCGTTGATCTTGTCCACGTCGCCGTACATGAACACGTTTTCCCACGGCACGAGCACCTTGTCGAAGACGAAGATCGTGTCGTTCTCGTCCATCCGCGACGACAGGGGGTAGTCGAACGGGGAGCCCATCACCGCGGCCTGCTGGGTGTAGGAGGTGCGGCAGATCAGCTTCACGCCCGGTGCGTCCATCGGGACGGTGCAGATCAGCGCGAATTGCTTCTTCTTGATCGGCAGGCCGTAGTGGGCGATGAAGTTATAGTTGGTAATGGCCGAGCCGGTGGCCACGACCTTGGCGCCACTGACGATGAGTCCGGCGTCGGTTTCCTTCTCGACCTTCATGAACACGTCACCGACCTCGTCGGGCGGGAGCTGCCGGTCGACGGGCGGGTTGATGATCGCGTGGTTCCAGTACAGGACCTTTTCCTGCGATTCCTTGTACCAGCGCTCGGCGTTGTCCTGGAACGGCGAGTACAGCTCCTTGTTCGCGTGCAGGGTGCCGAGGAAGGACGCCTTGTAGTCGGGACTACGGCCCATCCAGCCGTACGTCATCCGCGCCCAGGTGGCGATCGCGTCACGATCCTTCAGCAGATCGTCGGAGTTCTTCGGCGCCCGGAAGAACGGCATCGTCACACCCCCGCTGCCGGTGTCCGTCGGTGTGGTCAGGGTGTCGACGTGCTCGCCGGTATGCATCGCGTCGTAGAGGCGGGCGGTCATCCGGATCGGGTTACGGAACGCCGGATGCGTGGTGACATCCTTGACACGCTCGCCGTGCAGGTAGATCTCGCGGTCGTCGCGCAGCGACTCGATGTACTCGTCACCCGTCATCGGACGGGTGGCGAAGTTCGCGGTCCGGTTCGCTTCACAGTCGGCGGCGACATTGACCTTCGTGCGGTCGACGTCGGTATCGGGGGCAGCTTCGGTGGTGGTCATGGTGTTCCCTTTCGGTCGGGATTACGAGGCAGCCTGAGCGAGCTGCAGGTGGAGCGGAGTAAACGACGCGGCGGCGTCGAACCATCCGCTGTGGGGGTCGTCGAGGCAGCCGTTCCACGCCGTGGTGCCCGAGGTGGCACCGAGGTCGTGGAAGGTGCTGCGGTAGAACAGCAGTGGGTCCTTGGTCGCGTCGACGGTCGCGTCGACGATCTCGCCGATGAAGATGATGTGGTCGCCGCCGTCGTAGGAAGCCCAGGGTGAGCACGTGAGCGTGGCGGCGTTGCCGGACAGTGCGGGAGCGATGCCAGCGGAGTCCCACACCGGTTCCGTCCGTTGCGGTTTGCCCGCGAAGTGCATGGCCGTGTCGAGCTGATCGGCGGCCAGAATGTTCACCGCGAACGGCGCATCACCGAGGTAGCTGCATGCCTTCGACTTCCGGGTCAACGTCACCTGGCACAGCCGCGGCTCTATCGAGACGGCGGTGAAGGCGGTGACGGTCGCGCCGTGCGGCTCACCGGCGGCATTGGCGCACGTGATCACGGTGACGCCACTGGCGAACTGGCCGAAAATGTTACGCAGAGTGCGCTGGTCCATTTCTCCTGACCGCCTTTCTGCACGATTCGTGCGATTACCCCTGCGATTGGGGACCTGCACAACGTATGACGGGCGTCACAGTCCGTCGATCCGCATTGCGAAGGCGCGATCCGGAACGCGAAACGGGTTTGCCGGACGGGGGTCGCCGGCGCTTGCAGTGACGTGAGTCACAGGCGATGCTAGGGTCGGGAGTTGCCCATGCGCGGTCGTGGCGCGAGGTGAGAGGTCTGGACGTACGCATGCGAGGACGGTTGGAAGGTCCCGGTTTCACCGACTGGGACGAGGTTCACGAGGTGGTCGCGGACGCGTACTTCCCTCACGAGCTGCGTCCGCTGTCACGGGACACCGCTGCGCGGTCTTCCCTGGAGTCCTCGCAGATGGGCGCGTCCAGGCTCGCCCGGATCGGTTTCGGGGCTCCCGTGTCGATCGAGTCCGACCATCCCGGTGCGTACGGCATCAACATCCCCCTGGCCGGCCGCATCGTCTCCGTCACCGGCGGGACGGAAGTGACCTCGACGCCTGGGCTGGCCACCATCTGCCCGCCCGACACCCGCACCGTCATCACCAACTGGAGCAGTTCCTGCGAGATCATCGGATTCAAGGTGGACCGGGATTACCTGCAGCGCGAAATGGACCGCGTGCTCGCACGGCCCGGGCAGGAGTTGCCGCGGCAACTCGACCTGCGCACCGGCGCAGGCGCCGACTGGCTGAGGTTCGTCCGTTCCGTCGCCGACCAGGCGGTGCGCGAGAGCGTTCTCCTGCACAGTGATCAGGTGTCGCAACAACTGTGCGGAGCGTTGACCACTGCGCTCGTGCTCACCGCGATGCCGGACGACGACGCAGGTGCCGCGGGAATCCGGCCGCGCATCGTCAAGCGGGTCATCGACGCGATCCAGCAGGACCCGGCCCGCCCGTGGAGCGCGGGGGAGATGGCCGAACTCGTCGGAGTGAGCGTCCGGCGGATGCAGCAGGGGTTCCGCGAATACGTGGGTATGACTCCGATGGAGTACCTCGTCGACGTGCGCCTCGAGCGTGTTCACGCCGACCTCACCGGAATCGGCTCCTGCGCTACCGTTTCCGAAGTCGCGACACGCTGGGGGATCATGCATACCGGAAGATTCGCCGCCGCCTACCGCCGCAAGTACGGCGTGACGCCGTCCGAGTCACTGCGCGATCGCGGGGTCTGATCGGTCCGGTGGGGAGGCTCGGTTTCGCCTCCGAAACGTGTCGGACCCTCGCGGTAGTATTCGCACATGAGTTCGACTGGAGGGTCGGCGGGTAGCCGGGTGGCGGAGCATATGTCGATGCTCGATGCCGCGGTGGACGGGTTGCTCGATGCCGGGCTGGCCGAGTTGTCGGACTCTGATCTCGTCGAGGTGATGCGCGGGGTGGAGCAGTGGCTTCGCCGCGCGGAGGCGGTCTCACACCGTTTGGTCGTGGAGAGCGTGGAACGTTCGGTCCCGGCAAGTCTGGGGTATTCGTCGCCGAAGAAGCTCCTGATCGACGTACTCCGGATCTCGGGCGCGGACGCGTCCGCCCGCCTCACCGCTGCCCGCGAGCTGGGCGTGTGGCACACCATGGCCGGCGAACCGATGCCACCCGTCTTGCCGGAAACCGCTGCGGCACAGAGCGACGGTGACATCGGCACGGATCATGTGCGGGCGATTGCGAAGGTGATGCGCAAGATTCCCCACGCCGTCGACAACGACGCGGTCGCCGACGCCGAGGCCGTGCTCGCGAACTTGGCGAGAAGCGGAACCCCGGAGGATGTGGAGCAGGCCGGGCACCGGTTGCTGGCATACCTGAATCCGGACGGGAACCTCGGCGACGACCGCGACCGGAAACGCCGACGGGGCATCTCGATCGGTCGGCAGGACACCGAGCTGATGTCGAGAATCTCCGGTGAGCTCGATCCCGTAGCGCGGGCGATGCTCGATCCGATCCTCGCCAAATGGGCGCGGCCCGGAATGAACAATCCGGACGATCCCGCCTCGCCGGCCGGCGACGGCGAAGACCCGTCGATCGATCGTGACCTGTTGGCGGCGGCGGCCGCCCGCGATACCCGCACCGCAGCGCAGCGCAATCACGATGCGTTCAGCGCAGTGTTCCGGGCGCTGCTCGAGTCGGGGGTGCTCGGCCGGCACCGGGGCCTACCTGCCACGGTGATCGTCACGATGACGCTCGAGCAGTTGGAGCAGGCGGTCGGTGGTCTGGCCACGACCGCCACCGGTGGGTTGCTCCCGATCGCGGACGCATTGGCACTGGCCGAGGAGGCACATCCGGTACTCGCACTGTTCGACCATGTGGGTCGTCCATTGCATCTGGGGCGGCGGCGTCGTCTGGCCAACGCCGACCAACGGCTCGCGCTGATCGCCGCGGATGGGGGTTGCACCCGGCCGGGGTGCTCGGCACCGGCGAGTCTGTGTGCGGTGCACCATGTCACGGACTGGCACAAGGGTGGGCACACTGACATCGAGGGTCTCGCCCTGGTCTGCGACGCCTGCCATGCTCAGGTCAACGACGGTCCGGCCGGATGGGCGACGAGGTCTGCGCCCCACCACTCCGCATACGCGGGCCGGACCGAATGGATCCCGCCAGCACACATCGACCCCACCCGAAGACCGCGAATCAATCACCGACATCACCCCGGTGAGTTGATCGGGGATGCGCGGCGGCAGCTCACCCACAGTCCACCAGCAGGTGCCGCGGGCCTCGCAGCACCGGGTTGGGCCGGTAGGGCGGCGGGTCCTCGACGAGGCGCGGATTGGGGAGGCGGCGGATGAGTTCGGCGAGCGCCATCTGCCCCTCGAGGCGGGCGAGGGGTGCGCCGAAGCAACTGTGGATGCCGCTGCCCAGACCCACGTGCTGGTTGTCCGCGCGGTCGGGGACGAACTTGTCGGCGTCGACGAATCGTTCGGGATCACGATTGGCCGATGCCAATGCCAGTACGAGCGGCGAACCCTTCGGGACCGTGACACCGTCGATTTCGATGTCCACGATCGGCGTTCGCTGACCCAGGAGATGCACGGGCGGTTCGAAGCGGAGCAGTTCCTCCACGGCCTGCGGCATCAACTGCGGTTCGGCGCGAAGACGTTCGAGAACGTCGGGATTGCGCAGCAAGGTCAGCATGCCGTTGGTGATGAGGTTGACGGTGGTTTCGTGCCCGGCGATGAACAGCAGGATGGAATTGGTGACCAACTCGACGGTGTTCAACTGACCGTCGGGCCCCGAATCGTTGGCCAGCCCCGACAGCATGTCGTCACCGGGATCGCGGCGACGGTCCTCGATGAGACCCGCCATGAACATGGCCATCTCCATCTGGGCCTTCTGCGCCACCTTCGCCTGCTCGTTGTCGGCGCTGGTGCGACGCGGGTCGATGGCTGCCACCAACGCGTCGGCCCAGGCGTGGAACCTGGGTTCCTCCTCGTGGGGTACTCCGAGCAGTCGGCAGATCACGGTGACGGGGAAGGGGTAGGCGAAGTCGTCGACGATGTCGATGCGCTCCTTACCGTCCAGCCCGTCGACCAGTTTCGTGACGAGTGTGGCGAGTTCGCCACGCATGGAGTCGATTCGGCCGGGGCTGTGCGGCGGGCCGAACTGTCGCGTCGTCAGTCTCCGTAACCGATCGTGCTCGGGCGGATCGAGTTTGAGGAACGACTCCGGCCCGTCGCCGGCACGATCCGATCCGGGAAGTCCCGGACCACGGTTGTGCAGGTCGGAGCTGATCCGCGGGTCGTGCAGGAGCGCCATGACGTCGTAGTACCGTCCGACGAGGTAGGAGCCGTTGTCCTGCGGCGCCACCCGGGTCTCACGAAGTTCCTCGTACAGCGGATACGGATTCGGCCGGCTCGCCTGGTCGGTGATCCGCTGGAACAGCTGCGCACGCGACATGGACACTCTCCCTGTTACTTCGGTAGCGAGACGAACTCGACGCGACGTTCGGTCGGCAGATGGCCGGTCACCGCGACGGTGGGTCCGTGGCTGAGAACGGCCGGGTCCGGCAACTCCGACGCACGCACCTCGAACGGCTCCGCCCGGTCCATGACGTCGAAGTCCGGGGGGAACGCGGCCGCCGACTCGATCAAGCCCCGGTAGAAGTCGAGCCACTTACCCTGATTGAACGCCACAGCCGCCGTGACGCGTCCGCGGAAGCCGTACGCCGCCACGAATCGCCGGTCGGCGACGGAACCCTGCGTGATCACCACCTGATCGGAGTAGGTGGGGATACCCACGGACTTGATGTTGACGCCGAACTGGCTGGACCAGAACGCCGGAATCTCGAGGTGCGGCCGCCGGCGGAGACCGTCGTGGATCATGTTGTGCGCCGCCACCTCGGCCTGACCGATCGCGTTGCTCCAGTGCTCCAGTGCCAGCAACTGGTAGTCGTAGAGCGGATGTGGTTGCCGCGCAACGTCACCGGCGACGAACACGTTGTCGGTGACGATGCCGTTGATGTCGAATGCCCGGCAACCGGCGTCGCACGTGACCCCGCGGGGTCCCGCGGCGAGACCGGAGCCGAACAGCCAGTCGGTGTTGCGGATACTGCCCTGCGCGACGATCGCCACGTCGACGTCGAGTGTGGTCCCGTCCGACAGATGCGCACGGCACAGCTGCCCGTTGCCGTCCCCGTCGAGCCCGGTCACCGTGACCCCGGTGCGCAGGTCGACGCCGTGGGCGCGTTGCATGTCGGCCGCGACCGCCGCCACCACTCCGCCGAGCGCGCCGACCAGCGGTGCCGGGCCGCGTTCGGTGACCGTCACGGACAGCCCGCGCTCCCGGCACACCGACGCGATCTCCGATCCGGTGAACCCGGCCCCGATCACCAGGACATGACGTGGTCCGGCGGACAGTCGCTCGTTCAGCCGGCGTGAGTCGTCGCAGGTTCGGATGGTGAAGACGCCGTCGAGTGCGGCCTCGGACGAGTTCGACCACGGCCTGGCGCGGACGCCGGTCGAGATCAGCACCTTGTCGAACTCGACGGTGTCGCCGTCGCTGAGAACAACCCGGTTGTTCTCCAGATCGAGCCGGGTGGCCCGCACACCGAGCCGCCACTGCGCGTCGAGGTCCGGGCGGAAGGGCAGCGCCGCGTGGTCGGGCGGCATGATTCCGAGGAGCACTGCCTTCGACAGCGGGGGCCTGTCGTACGGCTCGTAGGGTTCGTCGCCGATCAGGGTGAGGGAACCGTCGAAGCCCTGCCCCCGCAGTGCCTCCGCGGCGCGCAGGCCCGCGAGCGACGCGCCGACGATGACGATCCGCACGTCACTGCCCATCGTGTCGGGCGGGGATGTCCGTGGTGATGGCATGCACCGGGCACGCGGCGGCGGCTTGCGCCACATGGTCGCGTTCGTCGTCGGTGGGGCCCGCGTCGTAGAGAAGTGCCTCTTCTCCGTGCAGGGTGAAGACGCCGGGTGCGAGGAACACGCACTGCGCGTAACCCTGGCACCGATTGAGGTCGACGACGAGCTTCACGTCAATCATCCCGATTCTGAACAGTTCTGGTCACACGGGTCCACAGGGACTGCGCGGCGCACGGCCGTCCGATCGCGTCGGGCGGAGACCTCCACCCGGAAACCAGTATTCCGGAATGGCCGAACTGTTCGGTTTGGATCCGCTGTTCTGGAGCCATTCAGAAATGTGGCGCCGTCCGCCCCTACCGACGGGTAGTACCCTGAAGTAGTAACGAGAGTTACAAGTATCTTGCCGGCGTTCGTATCCTGCTGGCGAGAAACAACTTTCGGACACGGTCTCGATTCGGCAACACGGACGCCCCGATCGTGATGTGATGTGGTGACAAGAGACCGGCAACGCCCAGTGGCGACACCTCAGAGGCGGAAGATTGACGATCGAAGCTCACCGCGACACCCGCGCGACACGGCACCTGTCCGCTTTGGACGCTGCAGTACAGATCCTGACCACCGCGCGCGGTAGCTCGTACAGCGCGGACCAGGCCTTCGACGAACTACTCGATTCCTCCATGCGGCATCAGGTCGATGTCGGTGATCTGGCGGAAGCCCTCGCCGACCTCGCCGACGGCGTGCACCCCGCCGCAGACGACCATCGACGGGCACGGGACGTGGCCACCCGGGAATGGGGAGCCCTCCTGTCCGGTAACACCGGCTAACCGGCGCAGTCGATACACGTCTGCGCGGCAGGTAGCGCGTCGAGCCGGACGTCGGCGATCGGCAGGCCGCACCGCGTGCAGAGGCCGTACGTCCCGTCGTCGAGCCGCTGCTGCGCCGCCGCCAGATCCTCCAACTCGCGCCGCGCGTCGGCCAGGAGCGCCGACACCTGGGCCCGCTCGAACGCGATGGTCGAACCCTCGGGGTCGTGTTCGTCGTCGTCCGTGGTGAATTCCGAACCCTCCACGATCGCAGTGAAACGGCCGGTCAGCGATGCGATCCGGCGTTCTGTGTCGGCGCGTTCCTCGGCGATTCGGGTGTGGTGTTCCGGGACGGTCATGTCTGGGTCAACATCGCCGGCGGCCCGGTGCTTCCCCACGTAATCCGCTCGATCGACCCGGAATTTTCTGTCAGGCTTCCGGCATGGGACGCACATTCGAGGAACTGGTGGCCGAGGCGGAATCCGTGTCGGTGGACGGCTGGGATTTCTCCTGGCTGGACGGCCGGGCCACCGAACAGCGGCCGTCGTGGGGATACCAGCGCCTGATGGGTGAACGGCTCGCGCCCGCGAATGCCGCCCTGGACATCCAGACCGGGGGCGGGGAGGTCCTCGCCGGTACGGCGAAGATGCCTCCCGTGATGGTGGCGACGGAATCGTGGCCGCCCAATGTCGCGAAGGCCACGGCGCTGCTGCACCCGCTCGGTGCGGTGGTGGTGGCCGACGCGGACGAGCCGCCGCTGCCCTTCGCCGACGGCGCCTTCGACCTGGTGACGAGCAGGCACCCCGCCACGGTGTGGTGGGACGAGATCGCCCGCGTCCTGCAACCCGGAGGTACGTACTTCTCGCAGCACGTCGGGCATGCGAGTGTCTTCCAACTCGTCGAGTACTTCCTGGGGCCGCAACCGGAGAAGGTGCGGCGCGGCCGCCACTACGAGGACGAGAGTGCGGACGCGCAGGCCGCCGGTCTCGACGTCGTCGATCTCCGCTTCGAATCCCTGCGGATCGAGTTCTTCGACATCGGCGCCGTCATCTACTTCCTGCGCAAAGTGATCTGGATGGTGCCCGGCTTCACCGTCCAGCAGTACCTCGAGCGGCTGCGGGAGCTCCATGAGCTGATCGAGGCGGAGGGGCCGTTCGTGGCGCACTCGACCCGCTTCCTCATCGAGGCTCGCACCCGCGGCTGACTCAGCCCATCGACTTCGACCCGTCGAGAGCCTCCCGGATGATGTCGGCGTGCCCGGCGTGCTGGGCGGTCTCGCCGATGATGTGGAGCAGGACACGGCGGGCGGACCAGCGTGATCCCGGTTCGAACCACGGCGCTTTCGGCAGCGGATGCGAGATGTCGAGGTCGGGCAGCGAGGCCACGATCTCGTCGGTCCGGTGCGCCACCTTCGCGTACCGGTCGAGGACGTCGGCCAGCGTCTCGTCGTCGCGGAGTGTGAACTCCTTCTCGCGATTGTCGGTGCCGGTGCCGTCCGCGGGACCGCCCCGAACGGCGTCGGTGCCGCGCACGATGAAGTCGGCCCACACCCGTTCGACGTCCGACACGTGTTTGACGAGTCCGCCCAGGCACAGTTCGCTCGCCGTCGTGCGCTGGGCCGCCTGCTCGTCGGTGAGGTCCCGGACGGTGTAGCGGAGGAAGTAGCGGTGCTTCGCCAGCGACTCCAGCAAATCGGCACGCTCGCCGGTCGTCGACGTTTTCGCGGTAGAGGTCACGGTGATCACCTGCTCCAGCCGGTCCGATGATGCCCATTCGACCGTAGCGGTCAGCCGCCGTGCGCGGTGACATAACCGGTCGCGCGGCCGTGGGTGTCGAGTTCCCACCCCATCCGCTTCCGGGACCGGAGCGTGACCGACGAGTCGATGATCTCGAGGCTGGGGGCTCGGCTCTCCAGCCACTCCTGAACCCGCAACAGGTCGGGCAGCGAGGGCACCCACATGCTGACGAGGAAGTTCGCGGGTCCGGTGAGCGACATGCACAACCTCAGTTCGGGCCGGGTGTTGACGATCTCCACGACTTCCCGGTGTGCGCGCACGGGCAGGCGGCACCACCACGTGACGGTGATGGGCCACCGCGTCGCGTCCTGGGCCACGTCGCAGCGCAGCACCACCGCACGGGAGCGCAGCAACCCCGCGAGCTGCCTGCGAACCGATGATGCCGGCCGGTCGATGACCGAGGCGATCTCGCGCGCGGACGCCCGGCCGTTCCGGGTGAGTTCGCGGACGAGCGCGCGGGCGACCTCGTCCGTCAGGCTTTCCGGCCGAGCCGATCCGGACTGCGGAGGGGTGCTTTCCAGCGCGGCGATCGCGGCGGACTGTGCCGTGTCCAGGGAATCGAGGCGCCAGCGACTGCCCTCCGCGTGGAGTGCGGTGCACGTGTGGGTGCGGGTCGAATTGACGCTCGGATGGCCGGGCAGTTCCTCGAGCACCAGGTCCGACAACTCGTGCAGGGACCCCGTCTGCACGGTCAGAATGAGGTCCCGCCCGCGCGCGGCATGCTCGATGGACGCCACCCGTGGGTCGCGAGTGAGGGCCTCGACCAGCGCCTTCGTGCCGCTGAGATCGCACGTCACCTCGATCATGGCGGTGAATGCACCGGCGCCCGTCATCGGCGCGGGGTACGCGGTGATCCAGGCCAGTCCGCGCTCGGTGATCGACTCCCATCGCCTTGCCAGCGTCGCGGACGTCGTCCGCAGGATCGGGGCGAGCTCGGACCACGTCGCGCGTGGACGGATCTGCAGTGCATGAATGAGCGAAAGCTCCGATTCAGTCAGCAATTCGCTCATATAACCTTCCCTGACTCGGCGCAGATGATCGTTTTCGACGATCTCTGCAGTCCGTCGCTGCGCGGATCACAGCATATGACCACCGACGCATTCGGTCGAGAAAGTGACCACCGACATAAGGGAGAGCAATGAATCTCGTGGACGACGCCCGCGCCCTCCAGGGTGACCTCGTGCAATTGCGTCGCGTATTGCACCGCGAACCGGAGGTCGGACTGGACCTGCCGCGCACGCAGGAACGTGTCCTCGAGGCGTTGGACGGCCTGCCGCTCGAGATCTCGACGGGAACGAACACGACGTCGGTGACCGCGGTGCTCCGCGGCGGCAGGCGCTCGATCGACGCCGCGCAGACGGTGCTGCTGCGCGCCGACATGGACGGACTCCCGGTCACCGAACAGACAGGACTCGACTTCGCGGCGCAGAACGGCGCCATGCACGGATGCGGGCATGATCTGCACACCGCTGCGCTGGTCGGCGCGGCGCACCTGCTCAGCCGTCATCGCGACCACTTGGCGGGTGACGTCGTCCTGATGTTCCAGCCCGGCGAGGAGGGGTGGGACGGCGCCAAGGTCATGGTGGACGAGGGTGTGCTCGACGCCGCCGGGCGCCGCGCCGACACCGCCTACGGCATGCACGTCTTCTCCTGCCAGAAGCCGCAGGGGCGGTTCTTCTCCAAGGCGGGCACGTTGCTCGCCGCGTCGTACAAGCTGACCGTCACGGTGCGCGGGGCGGGCGGCCACGGATCGTCCCCGTCGACTGCCCGGGATCCGATCACCGCGATGGCCGAGATGATCACGTCGCTGCAGACGATGGTCACCCGGACGTTCGACGTGTTCGACCCCGTCGTGGTGACGGTCGCGAACGTGCAGGCCGGGTCGCGGCACAACATCATTCCCGACGATGCGCGGTTCGAGGCGACGGTGCGGTGCTATTCGCCCACCACGTACGAGAAGGTCCCGGCGGCGCTGCGCCGGGTGCTGGAGGGGGTGGCGTCCGCGCAACGCGTCGAGGTCGACGTCACCGTGGCCCCCGAGTTCCCGATGACAATCAATGACGTGGACGAGGTCGCGTTCGGTGCCGAAGTGGTCAGCGACCTCATGGGCGAGGACCGATACGAGACGGTCACCCATCCGATGGCAGGGTCCGAGGACTTCTCCTACGTCCTGCAGGAAGTGCCCGGTGCGTTCATCGGACTGGGCGCGTGCATGCCCGGTGCCGATCCCGCTGCCGCTCCCATGAACCATTCGCCCCGAGCGCAATTCGACGACGCGGTACTCGCCGACGCCGCCACCATCTACGCCGGACTGGCCGTTCGACGGCTGGACAAGGCCCGATCCGACAATGCTGCTGTGGCGGCGGGGAGCGACGCACGATGACCGAGATCGCCACCGAGAGAGGGACCGTGAACGCCGGCCCGCACACCGGCCGGCAGAGGTCCGAGCGCTGGGAGAAGGCCCGCGCGATCGTCGGCGTGGGCACGGGCAACGGGATCGAGTACTTCGACTGGACCGTCTACGCGACGTTCGCCGCGTTCTTCGCCCCGCAGTTCTTCCACACCGGCTCCGCGGTCTCCGACCTGCTCGCGTCGTTCGGAGTCTTCGCCGTCGGATTCGTCGCCAGGCCGTTCGGCGGTCTGCTGTTCGGCTGGCTGTCGGATCGGCGGGGACGCAAACTGTCGATGACGCTCGCCGTCGGACTGGCGGCCGTCGGCAGTCTCGTCATCGGTCTGACGCCGACCCATCAGACGATCGGCGTCGCGGCGGCGGTGGTCCTCGTCGTGGCGCGTCTCGCGCAGGGTGTCGCGCACGGCGGCGAGTTGCCGTCCGCGCAGACCTACATCGTCGAATTCGCGCCGACGGCCCGGCGCGGACTGTGGTCGAGTCTCATCTACATCTCCAACACCACCGGAGTCGTCGTCGGCACGCTTCTCGGCGCACTGCTCACGACGACGCTGAGTTCGGAGCAGATGGCCGACTGGGGTTGGCGGGTGCCGTTCCTGCTGGGCGGCGTGCTCGGGCTGTTCGTGTTGTGGATGCGGTCCCGGATGAAGGAGACCGAAGTCTACGAGGAGTCGGGTGACGAGACGGCGAAGCAGTCGATGTGGCAGCTGTTCCTGGCGCACCGGCGGCAGGTGTTCCAGATCCTGTTCTTCACCGTCGGCGGCACCGTCGTCTACTACGTGTGGGCCGTGTCGGCGCCGGCCTACGCGATCACCGTCCGGGGCATCGATCCGTCCGGCGCACTGTGGGCGGGGGTCGGCGCGAACCTCGTACTGATTGCGTCCCTGCCGTTCTGGGGTGCGTTGTCGGACCGGATCGGACGCAAGCCGGTGCTGTACATCGGCAACGTCGGTATCGCTGCCCTGCTGTTCCCGCTCAACGCCATGATCGGGCACAGCGCGGTCACGCTGTTCGTCGCGATGGCGATCGCCCTGTTCGTGATGGGCGCGATCCTGTCCGTCATGCCGGCGATGATGGCCGAACTGTTCCCGACCGGGTTGCGCGCTGCCGGTGTCGGGGTGCCGTATTCGATCGGTGTGGCGGCGTTCGGCGGGACCGCCGCGTATGTCCAGACGTTCTTCGCCGACCGCGGTACGCCGGACCTCTTCGAGTGGTATGCGCTCGCGCTGGTCGCGGTCTCGATCGCCGCACTGTTTACGATCCCCGAGACCCGGGGACGGGATCTCGCGTCCCAGACGTAACGCACGTGAGTGGCAAAGCGTGCTCCCGTACGCTTTGCCACTCACGTGCGGGGACGCTCTATCTTGAAGCGGTGAAGACACACTCGGTACGGATGGCGCGAGCCGCGGCAAGCGTCGCGATCGCATCGCTGACGGTGGGCGGCACCTGCCTCGCCTCCCCGGCCGCGTTCGCGGACGAGGCCGAACGCGCGCCGGGGAGCGTCGTGGAGGTCGAGCCTCTGCCCGTCGACCTCTGGATCCCCGGCGCCGCCGACGCGCAGCGAATCACCTACTGGTCGATCGGGTCCGACGGGAGCCCCGCACTCAGCAGCGGCGCCCTGTACGTGCCGCCGGGGGAGGCGCCCGACGGGGGATGGCCGGTGGTCGCGTGGGCGCACGGCACGTCCGGTCTCGCGGACGACTGTGCGCCCTCGCTCGTCGGGCCCGCGCTCCCCGAGCGGGACTACCCGTACCTCGGACGCTGGCTCGACCAGGGATACGCCGTCGTCTCCACCGACTACGTCGGCCTCGGCACACCCGGTGTGATGCCGTACCTCGACGGAAAGGTCGAGGCGCACAGCGTCGTCGACTCGGTGAAGGCCGCCCGCGCCGTCGACGAGTCCCTGTCGAACAAGTGGGTCGTGGTCGGCCAGTCGCAGGGCGGCGGCGCCGCGATCACCACCGCCCGCTACGCCACCGAGTACGGCGGCGAGACGCTCGACTTCCGCGGGGCCGTGGGAACGGGTGTGCCCGCGAACATCGAGCTGACACTGCTGCCGCTCGGCCCGGGAGTGCCGCCCACGGCGATCCCCGCCGGCCTCACGTCGTACCTGTTCTACATCCTCGCGGGACTGCGGTCGGCGCACCCCGAGATCGACCTCGACTCGTATCTCACCCCGCTCGGCGCCCACTACGTGAACGCCGCGGAGCAGCTGTGCGTCAACGACCTCCACGACGCCGCGGAGGGTGTGGTGGTCGGCGACCTGTTCGGCAAGCCGCTGAACCAGATCCCGAACTTCCACGGACTGCTCGTGGACTACATGGGCGTCCCGACGAGCGGGTACGACCGTCCCCTGTTCATCGGGCAGGGGCTCACCGACATCGACGTGCCCGCGCCCTCGGCGTTCTCGCTGGTCGCGGCGCTGACCGCCAACGGTGAGCCGGTCACGTTCAAGACCTATCCCACCGACCACAGCGGCACGCTCGTCGATTCGCAGGCCGACACCATCCCGTTCGTGCGGGGGCTGTTCGACTGAGTTAACGCGGCACTGTCCAGATTCCGGACAGTTGCTCGCCGCGCCCGCAGGCACTATGGCGTGGGTCACACTGGGTGGGTACGTTCGGGTGTGAGTCGTGCACCGGTGCACGACCTGACCCGCGCGCGGCAAGGAGTCGAGGTTGGAGTTTGGCGGCATGACCGGGCACGCGGCGATGCGGCCGGAGATCGCGTTGTCCTGGAAGCGTTCGGCGCTCAGCGGCCTGGAACCGAGTTCGACGCCGACCGGTGACTCCTGCTCCGACCTGGACGAGTCCAGCCGGCTGTTGCAGGCGGCCCGGCCCGTCCTCGACGAGATGGAACAGCAGATCCAGGGCACCGGATTCTGTGTCCTGCTCGCCGACCGCGACTGCCGCATCGTCGCCCGGCTCTTCGACGGCCCCCGACTCGAGCGTCTGATCGACGGCGCCGGGGCGGTGCTGGGGTCGAGGTTCGGCGAGGACTGCGTCGGGACCACCGCGCTGGGGACTCCGATGGAGGTCCGGCGTGGAGTCGTGATCCACGGCGAGGAGCATTACCTCGAGCGGTTCAAGGACCTCAGCTGTTACGGACACCCGATCGTGCATCCGGTGACGCGCCGCGTCGAGGGCATCCTCGACATGACGGGCGTCGCGTCGCGTGCCAACCCGCTGTTCGCCCCGTTCCTGGCCCGCGCGGCGGGGGACATCGAACGACGGCTGCTCGAAGGGTCCAGGGTGTCTCAGCAGCGGCTCGTGGACGCGTTTCAGCGGGTCTCGCCGCAGAATCAGATGGCGGTCACCGCGATCGGCGAGGACATCCTGCTCAGCAATCGGGTGGCGCTCGACCTGCTCCAGGTGTCCGATCACGCGACGCTGCGGGGGCTTGCCGCGGACCTGCGTCCGGAGCAGTCGAAGACGGTGCGCATCCAACTGTCCTCGGGCGAACCGGCGTTGGTCCGCGCCGACCGCGTGGCAGGCACGGACGGCGGGGCCGTGTTCGTCGTCCGGCCGGACCGCCGGACCAGCACCCCCATCCGGCGCGGCAAGTCCCCGTCGAGTTCCGTCGTCGAACGCAGCAGGTCGGAGTTGTCGCGGCTGCGCGGGACCCGGGATCCGGTGGTGATCAGCGGCGAACCGGGAACCGGCAGGACGACGGCGGTCCGCGACCTGGCCGGCGACCGGTCGCTCGTATGTATGGACGCCACCGCCATCGCTCTCGACGGCGCCGAGGCCTGGATCGACCGACTTCTCTCGCTGGCGGCGGGACCCTCCGCGGTCCTGGTGATCGAGGAAGTGCAACTGTTGCCCGAGTCGATGCTGCCGCTGGTCGTGAAGATGCTGGCGGCCGACGCGGGGCCACGCATCGTGATGACGAGTTCTCCTCTGGGTGACCTGCCGCCGGGCGTGGCGGGTCTGGTGGGCCGCTGTCCCGGACAGGTGGTGCTTCCGCCGCTGCGGCAACGCAGCCGCGAATTCGCGGACATAGCGCAGGGGATCCTCGATTCGGTCCGTCCCGGTCTCCGGCTCACGGCGAGCGCGCTCGACGCTCTGATCGCCCGCGACTGGCCGGGCAACATCGCGGAACTGTCCGTCGTGCTGCAGGCCGCCGCGGGCAGACGCAGCAGCGCGAACATCGCTGTCGCGGATCTGCCCGACCAGTATCGGACGCCGACGCGGGTGTCCCGGCTGGCCGGCCGCGAGCGCGCCGAACGCCAGGCCATCGTCGACGCACTGCAGGAATGTGGCGGCAACAAGGTGCACGCCGCGGCCGCGCTCGGCATCAGCCGCAGCACGCTCTACGTCCGGATCCGAGCCCTCGATATCACCGTCTAGCTGCAGTTTCATCCACCGATCCGCGACCGTCCGGAGGTGTCCGAAGTCAGGACAGTTAGTGATATGGCAACCAGTGCACTATGAGCCACGTCACATTCACAACTTCGGAGGTTTTGATGACAGCGACGATCGAACCCAGCCAAGCGGAACTCTTGCCGTCGGTACGGAACTTTCTGTCCGGCACCAAGCGATTCCTCGTCGGAGGGCAGTGGGTGGAATCGGCGAGCGGCGAGACGTTCGAGACGATCGACCCGGCCACCGGGCAGGTGCTGACCACCGTCGCGCGCGGTGGCGCCGAAGACGTCGACCGCGCGGTCCGGGCCGCACGCACGGCATTCGACGAGGGCCCGTGGGCGACCATGAAGCCCAACGAGCGGGAACGGCTGATCTGGCGGGTCGGCGACATCCTCTCGGAGCGCGCCGAGGAATTCGGCCAGCTCGAGGCGCTGGACAACGGCAAGTCGGCGGGCATCGCGGCCGCTGTCGACGTCGCCTGGTCGGCCGACATCTTCCGCTACTTCGCGGGCTGGGCCACCAAGATCGAGGGCAGCACGGTCAACGTGAGCATGCCGTTCGTCCCCGGTGGCCAGTTCCATGCGTACACGCTGCGTGAACCCGTCGGCGTCTGCGGTCTGATCGTTCCCTGGAACTTCCCGTTGCTGATGGCCGCATTCAAGCTGGCCCCCGCGCTCGCCGCAGGCAACACGGTGATCCTCAAGCCCGCGGAGCAGACCCCGCTCACCGCGATCCTGCTCGGCGAGGTGTTCGAGGAGGCCGGCTTCCCGCCCGGCGTCGTCAACATCGTCACCGGCTACGGAGACGCGGGCGCGGCACTGTCGGCCCACGACGACGTCGACAAGATCGCGTTCACCGGCTCCACCGAGGTCGGGAAGAAGATCGTCGACGCCGCCAGGGGCAACCTGAAGAAGGTGTCGCTCGAACTCGGCGGCAAGAGCGCCAACGTCGTGTTCGCGGATGCGGACTTCGACGCCGCCGTCACCGGATCGCTCAACGCCTGGCTGTTCAACCACGGCCAGTGCTGCGTCGCCGGCACCCGGATGTTCGTCGAGGACAGCATCTTCGACGACTTCACCGCAGCGGTCGCCGACGCCGCCGGCCAGGTCAAGATCGGCCCAGGACTCGACCCCACCACCCAACTCGGACCGCTGGTGTCGCAGGAACAGTTCGACAAGGTCACCGGCTACCTGGCCGCCGGACTCGCCGACGGCGCCCGCGCCCTCACCGGCGGAAAGCGCTGGGGCGACACCGGCTTCTACGTCGAGCCGACGGTGTTCGTGGACGTGAAGCCCGAGTTCAGCATCGTCGAGGAGGAGATCTTCGGCCCCGTCGTCGCAGCGCTCCCGTTCAACGCAGAGGAGGGAGTCGCAAAGGCGGCGAACAGCAGCATCTACGGCCTCGCCGCCGGAATCTGGACCAAGGACCTGTCCAAGGCCCACCTCACGGCCCGTCAGCTCAAGGCCGGTTCGGTGTGGATCAACCAGTACAACGGGTTCGACACCGCCATGCCGTTCGGCGGATACAAGCAGTCCGGGTGGGGACGTGAGCTCGGGGCCACCGCCATCGATCTCTACACCCAGACCAAAGCCGTCAACATCGCACTCTGACCGTCACTCAACGAGGAGAGAAGACATGAAGACCAAAGCAGCGGTTCTGTTCGAGACGCACAAGCCGTTCGAGATCATCGAACTCGATCTGGACGGCCCGGGTCCCGGCGAAGTGCTCATCAAGTACGTCGCGGCAGGCCTGTGCCACTCGGACCTGCACCTCACCGACGGCGATCTGCCGCCGCGTTTCCCCATCGTCGGCGGGCACGAGGGTTCCGGCATCATCGAGGAAGTCGGCCCCGGTGTCACCAAGGTGAAGCCCGGCGACCACGTGGTCTGCAGCTTCATCCCGAACTGCGGCACGTGTCGGTACTGTGCCACCGGCCGCCAGAACCTGTGTGACATGGGCGCCACGATCCTCGAGGGGTCGATGCCCGACGGATCGTTCCGGTTCCACTCGGGCAAGCAGGATTTCGGTGCCATGTGCATGCTCGGCACGTTCGCGGAGCGCGCCACCATCTCGCAGCACTCGGTGGTGAAGGTGGACGACTGGCTCCCGCTCGAGACCGCCGTCCTCGTCGGCTGCGGTGTGCCGTCCGGTTGGGGCACCGCGGTGTACGCCGGCGGAGTTCGCGCCGGTGACACCGTCGTCATCTACGGCATCGGCGGACTCGGTATCAACGCCGTGCAGGGCGCGGTCAGCGCCGGCGCCAAGTACGTCGTGGTGGTGGATCCGGTGGCCATGAAGCGGGAGGCCGCGCTGAAGTTCGGCGCCACCCACGCGTTCGCGGACGCCGCGACCGCAGCAGAGAAGGTCAACGAACTGACCTGGGGACAGGGCGCCGATCAGGCCCTCATCCTGGTGGGCACCGTCGACGAAGAGGTGGTGCAGAACGCGACCGCCGTCATCGGCAAGGGCGGCACCGTCGTCATCACCGGCCTCGCCGACCCTGCCAAGCTCACCGTGCACATCTCGGGAACCGACCTGACCCTGAACCAGAAGACGATCAAGGGTTCGCTGTTCGGCTCGGCCAACCCGCAGTACGACATCGTCCGACTGCTACGCCTGTACGACGCGGGTCAGCTCAAGCTCGACGAGCTGATCACCACCAAGTACACGCTCGAGCAGGTGAACGAGGGCTACCAGGATCTGCGGGACGGAAAGAACCTGCGTGGCGTGATCGTCCACCAGCAGTAGGCGGCTTCGCCGCCCGTGCGCCTTTCTGGTTGTGCTAGCTACCAGAAAGGCGCACGGGCGCTCCGCGCCACACGTCGGCGAGCAGGTCGTACGTCTTCAGCCAGGACTCGGTGTTCTCGGCATGGGAGGCGACGATCAGCTCGTCGGCCTGCGCGTGCTCGGCGAATTCGTCGAGGTACGTCTTGACCTCGGTGGGGGTGCCGACGGCCGAGTAGCGCACCATCTGCGCGACCTGCTGACCCGCCGGGGACGTCATGATGAGGTCGACCTCCTCGGGGGTGAACTTCTGCCCGCGACCGACCATCTGCACCACCCGCCGCCGCAGGGACGCTTCGAACTGCCGGTGCGCGTCCTCGGTGGTGTCCGCGGCGATGGCGTTGACGCCGGCGATGACGTACGGCTCGGACAGATCCTCGGACGGCTCGAACCGCTCCCGGTACAGCGTGACGGCGTCGACGAGCGAGTCGGGGGAAAAGTGGGACGCGTTGGCGTAGGGGAGTCCGAGCTTCGCGGCGAGCTGTGCGCCGAACGTCGAGGACCCGAGGATGTAGAGGGGAACGTTCGTACCCTTGCCGGGGATCGCGTCGACGCCGGGAACCCGTGACACACCGCGGAGGTATGCCTGGAGTTCCAGCACGTCCTGCGGGAAGCGGTCCGCGGACGCCGGGTCGCGGCGCAGCGCATACATCGTCTTCTGATCACTGCCCGGGGCGCGTCCGAGTCCGAGGTCGATGCGACCGGGGTGCAGTGTCTCGAGGGTGCCGAACTGCTCCGCAATCGTCAGCGGCGCGTGGTTGGGCAGCATGATGCCGCCGGCGCCGAGCCGGATGCTCTCGGTGTGCGCGGCAACGTGCGCGATGAGGACGCTCGTCGCGGATGAGCCGATCGACGGCATGTTGTGGTGCTCCGCGTACCAGATGCGGCGGTACCCGCGGGTCTCCGCGAGTTGCGCGAGCTTCACGCTCGCATCGAAACTGTCCCGCGCCGTGTCGCCCTCGCGGATGTAGGCCAGATCGAGAATCGACAGAACAGCGCTCACGGGATTCGTTACCTTTCGTCACCAAGAACAGGCGCGAGAGGTCAGCCTCGCGCACTACCTCTGGGTGCAACCGCAGAGGTAGTGCGCGTATTCCGGGCGGCCGGAACGGTCAGGCGTCGACGAGGGGACGCAACGTGCGCCCGGTGAGTTCGACGATGCCGGGTTCGTGCCCGTTGGCGACGAGATTGAGGACGATGCCGTCGATTCCCGCGTCGAGGACACGGGCCTTCAGCTGTTCGGCCACCTCGTCGGGGGCGCCGCAGAACTGCCGGTCGGTGGCGGCGGCGCGTTCCTCGTCCGACGCCTTCGACAGGTCGACACCCTGCGTGAGCAGGAAGTCGTGCTGGAGCTGCCGGGCGCGGTCGCCGTCCTCGTCGATGATGACGAAGGCGAGGTAGCTGGTCTCCAGCGTGGACCGGTCGCGACCGATCTCCGAGCACCGGGCATCGAGGGCCTCGAGCTTGCGCGGCAGTTCGCGGGCGTTGCAGATGATGTTCAGGTGGTCCGCGAACCGGGCGGCGAGACCGAACGTCTTCTTCTCACCGCCACCTCCGAGCATGATCGGCAGGTTGTCGCGGATCCGTGGCTCGTTGATCGCGTTCTCGACGTGATACCACTTGCCGTCGAACGTGGGACGTTCGCCGTGCAGCATCGGCGCGATGATCTGCAGTGCCTCGTCGAGCCGTTCGAATCGGTCGGTGAACGTGCCGAACTCGTAGCCGTACTGCTTGTGCTCGAGTTCGAACCAGCCGGCGCCGATTCCGAGGACGGCCCGTCCGCCGCTGGCGACGTCCAGGGTGGTCACCGCCTTGGCGAGCATGGGAGGGTTCCGGTAGGTGTTGCCGGTGACCAGCGCGGACAGCTGGATGTTGTCGGTGGCCGTGGCGAGGGCGCCGAGGGCGGTGTACGCCTCGAGCATCGGTTCGTCGGGCGCACCGATGCCCGGCAGTTGATAGAAGTGGTCCATCACGAATGCGGTGTCGAAGCCCGCGGATTCGGCCTCACGGGCCTGCGCGATAACGGTCGGGAACAGGTCCGCGACGGGGGTGGAGTAACTGAAATTCGGCATCTGATATCCAAGGCGAATAGTCACCCGTTCGACGCTACTCGGATGGCGGCTGCGGCACCTCCCCGAATTCGAGGGTAGGCGGGTGCGCACCCTGGGGTGCCTGGTGGAGGCGGTGCGTGTCGAGCAGGCTGACGGTTGGTGCCATAGCAGTCGCCGATCCGACATCCGCGACGACTCTGCGCAGTGGGGTGATGGAGTGCAGAGCGCAGCCTGAGGGGGAAAGATGAATTTCGATTTCGATTCGCAGCAGCAATCCGGCGGCACGGCGTGCGCCTGCCCGGAAAGGCCCGCGCCTGTCCGGCCCGACGTCGCCATCGTGGAGCGCCCGCTCGGGCGCCCGGCGCGAGCGGCCGTGGGCGCCTTCCCGCTGACCGCGGCGCAGCGATCCATCTGGTTCGCGCAACAGCTCATGCCGGAGATTCCGTACGTCATCGCCCACTACGTCGATCTGCGCGGTCCGGCCGAACTCGCCGTTCTGCGTGACGCCACCCGTCGCGCGAATCGCGAATTCGGCTGGGGAGCGGTGCGCCTGCTGGACATCGACGGGCAGCCGCATCAGGTCGTGGACCCGACCGTCGACGACCGGGTGCTCACCACGGACCTTCGCGGCGAGGACGATCCCGTGGACGCTGCCCATCGCTGGATGCGGAACGACCGGAGCGCTCGCACCGACATGTACGACGGACCGCTCCTCGTCTCGCACATTCTGCAGCTGGGCGACGATCACTACTACTGGTACTCCCGCGCTCACCACATCGTGTCGGACGGGTACGCCGCGATGATGCTGATGAGCCGCACGGCCGAACTGTATGTCGCCGCCATCGAGGGCAGGGAGCCGCCGGACAGCCGGATCGTGGGGCCGGAACGTCTCGTGCGGGAGGACGCGACCTACCGTGCCTCGACCCGGTTCGCCCGGGACCGCGACTACTGGCGCGACTCCGGCGGCGACCTGGCGTCGGTCCTCAGCCTCAGCGGCCGCACGGCGCGACCGGGCACCGACGCCCGGACGGCGACCGGGCACACGAGCCCGAGCGGGAACTCACGGAATTCGACGGCCGTGACGGTCGCCGCCTTCGCCGCCTACCTCGCCAGGATGACCGGCGTCGACGACGTCGTCCTCTCGTTGCCGGTGTCGGCGAGAACGACGGCCCGCCTCAGGTATTCGGGCGGTTCGGTGTCCAATGTGATTCCGTTGCGGCTGAAGGGAATCGGCTCTGCCACCGTAAGTCAGGCGGTCGGAACCGCCGAGACGGCGTTGACAGCGGCACTGCGGCATCAACGCTACCGCCGCGAGGACATCGGCCGGGACCTCGCCACGGGCGGTGTCGAACTCATGCATTTCGGTCCGGTGGTCAACGTCATGATGTTCACGAAGGAGATCACGCTCGGCTCCGTGAACGGGACGGTTCGGGTGCTCACCACCGGTCCCGTCGCCGACCTCGCCGTCAACATCTATCCGGGGGCCGAGGGCAGTGCCGCCCGCATCGACTTCGAGGGAAACCCGGCACTGTACGACCACGCCGAACTGACCGGACATCACGCGCGTTTCCTCGCCTACCTCGACAGGTTCACCACATCGGTCGAGTCGGAACGACCGGTCGCCGACCTCGACGTCTTCCTCGCCGGCGAGCGCGGAGATTTCGCTCCCGCGCAGGGACTTCCGGATGCCGACCCGATCACACTCGACCGCATCCTCGCGGGGACCGTCGCGGACGCCCCGGGGGCGATCGCGATCCGCGACCGCGGGCGGGAACTGTCCTACGGCGACCTGGACCGGCTCGCCGGCCGGCTCGCCCGCGTCCTGACCGGCCGGGGCATCGGGCCCGAGAGCATCGTCGCGGTCTCCATCCCGCGGTCGCTCGAGTCGGTGCTGGCGTTGTGGGCCGTCGCGAAGGCCGGCGCGGCCTACGTTCCGATCGACCCCTCGCACCCGAGCGCTCGCATCTCGTACACCCTGGACGATTGCGGCGCGACGGTCGGGCTGACCGTCCGCACGGAGCGCGCCCGACTGCCTGGCACCGTCGCATGGCTGACCATGGATATCGACGACCTCGAAAACCTCTGTGAAGAAACCCTCCCCGGTGCGGAACGGACCCGGCCGCTACTCGTGGACCATCCCGCGTATCTGATCTACACGTCCGGGTCGACGGGAGCGCCGAAGGGCGTCGTCGTCACCCATCGCGGCCTTGCCAACCTCGCCCAGGAGATTCGGGACAAGTACGCGGTGTCCGCGCGTTCTCGTGTCCTGCATTTCGCCTCACCGAGCTTCGACACCGCTCTCGTCGAAGTATTCGCGGCCTGTGTCGGCGGCGCGACGCTCGTCGTGACCCCGCCCGGGGTGTTCGGCGGTGAGGAACTGTCACGACTGTTGCGCGACGAACACGTCACTCACCTCCTGATGACGCCGTCCGCCCTGGCCGCCATCGATCCCTGCGCGATGGACGAACTGGAGTTGGTGCTGGTCGGAGGGGAGGCGTGTCCTCAGGCGCTGGCGCGGCGGTGGGCCGGCGGCCGGACCATGCGGAACGCGTACGGTCCGACGGAGACGACGTGCAGCGTCACTCTCACGGATCCGGTGTCACCGGACGAGCGGATGACGATCGGCGCTCTGATGCGCGGTGTGGACGCGGTGGTTCTGGATCACCGTCTACGTCCGCTTCCGCCGGGCGCTGTCGGTGAGCTGTACCTCGCCACCCCGGCACTCGCCCGCGGCTACCATCGGCGCCACGGGCTGACCGCTGCCCGGTTCGTCGCCGACCCGTTCGGCCGCAGCGGATCCCGGATGTTCCGCACCGGGGACGTGGTGCGGTGGACGGCGGCAGGGACGCTCGAGTTCCTGGACCGAGCGGACGACCAGATCAAGATCCGAGGGTTCCGTGTGGAGCTGGGCGAGATCAACGCCACGCTGAACACGCATCCGGGCGTCGCCTTCGCCGCGACGGTGGTGCAACGGAATCCGGCCGGCGACCCGAACCTGGTGTCCTACATCATGGCCGACGGGGACGCGTCGATCGATCGCGAAGCGTTGAAGGCGCACCTGGCACGGTTCCTGCCGGAATACATGGTTCCGAAATCGATCATGCTCGTGGACTCGATCCCGTTGACTCCGACGGGAAAGCTCGACCGGGCGGCGCTCCCGCTGCCGGAGTTCGGCTCGGATTCGGTGCTTCATCGTGACCCCGAGACCCCGGCCGAGCGCCGCGTCGCGCGGGTATTCGCCCAGGTGCTCGGCGTGGATTCGGTCGGCGCCGACGATTCCTTCTTCGATCTCAGCGGCGATTCACTGTCGGCCATCCGGGTGGTCGCGACGATCAACGCCGAGTTGGGCACCACGCTGGGCGTGCGCGAACTCTTCGACGCACCGACGGTCGCGGCACTCGCACGGACGATCGCGGAGGCCGGCGCACACCCGCAGAACGCGGGGCACCCCCGCGGGCCGACGTTGGGCGCCGCACCACTGCCGGACCTGGTGCCGCTGTCGCCATCGCAGTACTTCATCGACCGCACCGTCGTGCAACCCGCTCTCCACAACATCCCCTTCACGGTACGAGTGCGCGGCGGATTCGACGTCGACGCGCTGCGCTCGGCGATGGCGGATGTGCTGGGCCGGCATCGTTCGCTGCGGACGGTGTTTCCCGACTCGCCGTCGGGGCCGTACCAGCGTGTGCTCGACGTGGCCGATGCGTTGCCCGACCTGACTCCGGTGGAGACCGGCGCCGCGGACGTGGAAGCACAGACGTCGGAACTGCTGTCCGCGGGATTCGACGTGCGGCGTGAGCCTCCTCTGCGCGCCCGGCTGTTCCGGCTCGGCGACGGCGACCACCTTCTGGCCTGCGTCGTCCATCACATCGCGGCCGACGGCTGGTCGCTCGCACCCTTGGCACGAGATCTCGCCGACTCCTACCGTGCCCGGTCGACCGGCAGCGAGCCCGCGTCGGAGCCGCCGGTCGTGCACTACGCCGACTACACGGTGTGGCGTCGGGCCTTGCTCGGCGACGAGAACGACCCGGACAGCATCGCCTCCCAGCAGATCGCCCACTGGACGAAGGAACTGTCGGGACTTCGGGGGGAGCTCGCGCTGCCCACCGATCGCCCCAGGCCCCGCCGGTGGACCTATCGAGCGGGACGACTTCCGTTCTCGCTCGACGAGCATGCGCACCGAGGCCTGCTGGCCACCGCGCACGAGCACCACGCCAGCCTGTTCACGGCGCTCAGGTCGGCAGTGGCGGTCCTGCTCGCCCGCGTCAGCGGCGACCCCGACATCGCGATCGGAACTCCGATCGCGGGCCGGGGAGACCCGGCGCTCGACGACGTGGTGGGAATGTTCGTCAACACGCTCGTTCTGCGCACCCGGGTAGACCCGACGATGACGCTGTGCGACATCGTCGATCGGTCACGCGGCGTGGAGCTTCGCGCTCTGGCAAATGCCGACGTGCAGTTCGAGCGACTCGTCCAGGTGCTCGATCCGCCGAGGTCACCGTCCCTGCACCCGCTGTTCCAAGTCGCGCTGTCGCTGAACAACTTCGCTCCCGCAGCCCTGAACGTGTCCGGGCTCGACTTCGAGGTCACACCCCGTCCACTCGACATCGCCAAGTGCGATCTGCATTTCCACTTCACCGAACGTCACGACGTCGACGGGCGGCCCGACGGTATCGATGCCGAACTGGTGTATTCCGCCGACCTCTACGACGCATCCACCGCACAGGGTTTCGTCGACACGCTGCACACCATCGTCGACCCGATCGGTAGGTGACCCCGCGGAATCGACGTGGTAGAGATAGCTCATGAGCGGCATCCGGAGATCTGGTCGGGCAGCGGCGCTCGTCGCGGTCGTCCTCGCACTGGCCGCCTGCTCCGACCAAGCCGGCACCGCAGTGAGCGAGCCGTCGACAACGACGACCGTGTCCGCCGCGGACACGTCCAGCGCCGAGGCGACCACACCCGCGAGCCTGCCGTACACGGAGACGGAGTTGCAGGTCACGGGTTCCACCGGCCGTGTCGGCTACGACGTCCTCATCCCGCAGATCGAGGGTGGAAATCCGGCGGTCACCGCCGAGTTCAACGAATCGATGCGGGCCGCACTCCAGGACCAGATCGACGGCTCGGGCACCGACGCCTTCACGTTGAGCAGCCAGGAGCACAGCGTCGCGCACATCGGCGAGCATGTGATCAGCGGTCTGCTGGTGACGTCGTGGAACGCCGATCCGCCAGGTGCGCATCCCACCCCGATCGTCGCGACGGTGGTGGTGAATGCCGATACGGCCGCGCCGATCACGCTCGCCGATCTCTTCCCCGACCTGCCGGCGGGACTGCAGGCGCTGTCGGACGAATCCGCGCGTCTGCTCCCCGCGACGGTCGCGGGACCGGATTTCGAGCGCAGCGGCATCGAACCGACCGAGGCGAACTTCGCCAACTGGCTGGCCACCCCGGCAGGCATGGAGATCCATTTCAACGATTATCAGGTGGGACCGCACGCCATCGGACTCGTCACCGTCACCGTGCCGTGGGACGCCCTGGCCGACGTGATCGACCCCGCTCTCGCTCCCGTCGTGTCCAGTTAGGCGCTGCCCGACCGCTCACCGGGAACGAACCTGTGGCTGCCCCGGTGCCGCGACCTACCGTCCCAGACAGGCCTTTGCTGCCGAATGTGTCTGTCGAATGGGAGAGGAGCGCGCCCGTGAGTGCACGCACCGAAGTTGATGCTCGTGCGAATCGGATCGGCGACGTGGACGCGGTTGTCGTCGGCGCGGGATTCGCGGGTCTGTACGCCGTCCACAAGTTGCGGAGCCTGGGTCTGACCGTCCAGGGTGTGGAGGCGGCGGGAGGCGTCGGCGGAACGTGGTTCTGGAACCGCTATCCCGGCGCCCGGTGCGACGTGGAAAGCGTCGACTACTCGTACTCGTTCTCGCGGGAACTCGAGCAGGAGTGGGATTGGAGCGAGAAGTACGCCACCCAGCCCGAGATCCTGGAATACATCAATCACGTCGCGGACCGGTTCGACCTGCGTGACCGTTTCCTGTTCGGGACCCGGGTGACCTCCGCGGAACTGGACGAGGAGACGCTCCGGTGGGAGGTGCGCACCGACCGCGGCGACGTCCTGTCCGCCCGGTACTGCATCTTCGCGACCGGTGCGCTGTCCACCGCGAACACGCCGAACATCCCGGGCCGCGAATCGTTCACCGGCGACACTCATCACACCGGTCAGTGGCCGCAGGAGGGTGTCGACTTCACCGGCAGACGGGTCGGGATCATCGGCACCGGTTCCTCGGGAATTCAGTCGATTCCCCTCATCGCCGAGCAGGCCGAGCACCTGTACGTGTTCCAGCGCAGCGCCAACTACAGCGTCCCGGCGGGCAACCAGACGTGGGACGACGAGATGCGGCGCGCGATCAAGGCGGGATACGACGAGCGCAGACGGCTGTCCCGGGAGAGCGGTGGCGGTTCGCCGTACAACGCGCATCCGAAGTCCGCGCTGGAGGTCTCCGACGAGGAACGTCGCGAGGCCTATGAGACGCGATGGAAGCTCGGCGGGGTGCTGTTCGCGAAAACCTTTCCGGACCAGACGAAGACCGAGGCCGCGAACGCGACGGCACGCCAGTTCGCCGAGGAGAAGATCCGCCTGCTCGTCGACGACCCCGCCGTCGCGGACAAGCTGATCCCGAACGATCACCCGATCGGGACCAAGCGGATCGTTACCGACACCCACTACTTCGAAACGTACAACCGGCCGAACGTCACCCTGGTGGATCTGAAGGCGGCGCCGATCGAATCGATCACCCCGTCGGGGATCACCACTGCCGACGCCGACTACGCCCTCGACACGCTGGTGTTCGCCACCGGATTCGACGCCATGACCGGCGCCCTCGACCGCATGCGGATCGTCGGGCGCGGCGGTGTGTCGCTTTCCGAGTACTGGAGTGAGGGACCGAAAACCTATCTCGGTCTGGGTGTTCCGGGGTTCCCGAACCTGTTCGTCGTGACGGGACCGGGCAGCCCGTCCGTGCTGGCGAACATGGTGCTCGGCGCCGAACAGCACGTCGACTGGATCGCGGACTGCATCGAGCACCTGTGGGAGAAGGGCCACGACGCGATCGAGGCGTCCGTCCCCGCCACCGAGCAGTGGGTGGAGCACTGCCGTGAGCTCGCAGCGCAGACCCTGTTCCCGTTGGCGAACTCCTGGTACATGGGCGCCAACATTCCGGGCAAGCCCCGCGTGTTCATGCCGTACCTCGGGGGCTTCGGCGCGTACGGGCGGATCTGCGCGGACGTCGCGGAGGAGGGGTTCCGCGGTTTCGAGTTCAGCCGATCCCGGACGAGGCTGGCCGACCCGGTGGGATAGTTTCCCGGACATTGGTCAGCCGCGCAGGCAATTGCCTGCGCGGCTGACCATTTCGTGGGAGAACGGGGCGAGTTCAGTCGGGGAGTGCGTACGTGGCCCACGCCTGCGCGAGCACGTCACCGTCCCGCGTGCACGTGACGGCGACGTCCGCCATGCGTGTGCCGTCCTGGACGTACGTCTGCTGAAGCGACGACGTGAAGTCCGCACCGGACGGCACGGCCCGCCGGATGCGGGTGCGGAACCTGCGGAGCGCACCGGGGAACTGCTCGGCGCAGTAGCGCTCCAGCAGGTCCACCGTCTGGTCGACGGGCGTGACGGTCCCGGTGAAGCTGTTCGTCCAGAACTCGAAGACCAGCTGCTCGTCGCGGTTGCGGAAGCGGACGAGCAGGTCGTGGTCGCCCACCCTCCGGACCTGCGCGGACAGGGCGTCGTCCGACGTCCGGTGCGGTCGCAGCAGGAGGAAGTCCTGTTCGACGGCCGCCCCCGGCTCGGGTGCGACGACCACCCCGCTCGGGACGGCGTCGGCGCAGAGCCGGCGAACCTCCGCTGTGCACGGCTGCGAAGAGATGAGTGCGGCCATCGTTCCTCCCAATTCACGGGTATGTGATCCGCACGGTAGTCGTCGCGGCCGGTGAACGGGGGTGTGGTCCCTGTGATCGGGACGCCGACGTCCGCCGAAGTGGGTGGATGCGAAAGCCTCTCGCTGAGTGGGAGAGTCGGGTACCGCTGCGGACCCGTCGCGCCGACTATGAGCTACACCACACCCCGAGGGTGTTCTTGACGTACAGCGAGGCGGAGGTAGACATGGCGCGCAACAGTGCCGTTGACGGCGACGAAGTCCGGATGATCGAAGTGGGATCGGCACCAACGCGTTTCGCGCGGGGGTGGCATTGCCTGGGTCTGGCGAAGACCTTCAAGGACGGCGCCCCGCATCAGATCGATGCGTTCGGCACGTCGCTGGTGGTGTTCGAGACGTCCGACGGGACCCTCAGTGTGCTCGACGCCTACTGCCGTCACATGGGTGGCAACCTGGCGCACGGCACCGTGAAGGGCGATTCCATCGCGTGCCCGTTCCACGACTGGCGCTGGGGCGGCAACGGCAAGTGCACGGGAATCCCGTACGCGCGACGTGTCCCGCCGCTGGCGCGGACCCGGGCCTGGACGACCCTCGAGCGCAACGGGCAGCTCTACGTCTGGAACGACCCGCAGGGCAACCCGCCGCCCGCCGACGTGACGATTCCCGAGATCGAGGGATTCGGCTCCCCGGAATGGACCGACTGGACCTGGAATTCGCTGCTCGTCGAGGGCTCGCACTGCCGCGAGATCGTCGACAACGTGGTCGACATGGCGCACTTCTACTACGTCCACTTCTCGTTCCCGCGCTACTTCAAGAACGTCTTCGAAGGGCACGTGGCCACCCAGTACATGCAGTCGACACCCCGCCACGACATCTCGGTGGGCACCAGCTACGACGACCCCAATTCGACGCTGCGTTCGGACGCGTCGTACTTCGGCCCGTCCTACATGATCGACAAGCTGTGGAGCGAAGCGAACGGCATGATGATCGAGACGGTGCTGATCAACTGCCACTACCCGGTCACCGCGAATTCGTTCGTCCTGCAGTGGGGCGCCATGGTGAAGAAGCCCGAGGGGCTGTCCGACGAGGTGGCGAACGGCATGGCGGCGCAGTTCGCCGAGGGCGTGGAACTCGGATTCAAGCAGGACGTCGACATCTGGCTGAACAAGTCGCGCATCGACAACCCGCTGCTGTCGGAGGAGGACGGGCCGGTGTACCAGCTGCGTCGCTGGTACCAGCAGTTCTACGTGGACGTCGAGGACATCACCGACGACATGACCAAGCGCTTCGAATTCGAGATCGACACCACCAGGGCGGTGCAGAGCTGGGAGGCGGAGGTTGCCGACAACCTCGCCAACGGCGTCGTGCCGCTCGACACCAACGCCTGAAGCCGGATCGGAAAAGAAGGACACGACAGATGACCCACGAGGTTCTCGACAACATCATGGCGATCGCGGATCAGCTCCGCGATCAGGCGCCCGAGGCCGAGCGGATCGGCCGGCTGCCCGACGACACGGCGAAGAAGCTCCGTGAGGCCGGGCCGATCAAGCTTCTCCAGCCCGGCAAGTACGGCGGCTACGAGGCTCATCCGCGCGAGTTCGCGGAGACGGTGATGGCCGCGGCGTCCCTCGACCCGGCCACGGGCTGGGTGTGCGGCATCGTCGGCGTGCACCCCTGGCAGCTGGCATTCGCCGACCCGAAGGTGCAGGACGAGGTGTGGGCGGCCGACTCCGACACTTGGATGGCCTCGCCGTACGCCCCGACCGGGATCGCGACGCCCGTCGACGGCGGCTACCTCTTCAGCGGTCGCTGGCAGTTCTCGTCGGGAACCGATCACTGCGACTGGATCTTCCTCGGCGCGATGCTCGGCGACAAGGACGGCGCGATGGCCCTGCCGCCGAAGATGCTGCACATGATCCTGCCGCGCAGCGATTACGAGATCGTCGAGGACTCGTGGAACGTCGTCGGTCTCAAGGGCACCGGTTCCAAGGACATCGTCGTCCGGAACGCCTTCGTCCCCGACTACCGGGTGATGGACGCCGACGAGGTCATGAACGGTACCGCGGTGCGGAAGTTCGGGCGCACCGAGACGCTGTACAACATGCCGTGGTCGACGATGTTCCCGCTCGGAATCTCCTCCGCCGTGGTGGGAATCGCCGAGGGCGCTCTGGCCGCTCACCTCGACTACCAGCGCGACCGCGTCGGCGCGCAGGGCACCGCGATCAAGGACGACCCCTACGTGCTGTTCGCGGTCGGCGAGGCCGCGGCCGACATCAACGCCGCCCGCCAGGAACTCCTCGCCAACGTCGACAGGATCTGGGACCTCGTCGAGTCGGGCAGGGAGGTCACGTTCGAGGACCGCGCGGCCGGGCGCCGGACGCAGGTGCGTGCCGCGTGGCGTGCGGTCACCGCCGTCGACCAGATCTTCGCCCGCTCCGGCGGCAACGCGCTGCGCATGGACAAGCCGCTGCAGCGGTACTGGCGGGACGCGCACGCCGGTCTGGCGCACGCCATCCACGTGCCGAGCACCGTCTACCACGCCTCCGCGCTCAGCTCGCTCGGCCTCGACCCGGCCGACAACCTCAAGTCGATGATCTGACCGCCGTCGGACCTCGAAAACAGCAGAAGGACAACACATGACAGACATCAAGGGGCTTGGCTACGTCAAGATCCAGACCAACGACCTGGAGCGGTGGCGCACGTTCGCTTTCGACGTGCTCGGATTCGCCCAGGGCACGGGCCCGGACGAGGACGCCCTGTACCTCCGGATGGACGAGCGCGCGGCCCGCATCGTGATCGTGCCGGGCGAGACGGACGAGGTCGTCACCATCGGGTGGGAGGTCCGCGACCATGCAGGTCTGGTCCGCGTCCAGGAGGCGGTCGAGGGCGCCGGGATCGCCGTCAAACCACTGTCGGTGGAAGAGGCCGACGCCCGCCGCGTCGAAGAGGTCGTCACGTTCCAGGATCCGACCGGTGCGACGATCGAGATCTTCCACGGCGCCGTCCTCGACCACAGTCCGGTGGTGACCCCGTTCGGCGCGAAGTTCGTCACGGGGGCGCAGGGTCTCGGCCACGTGGTGCTGCCGGTGATGGATTTCGGCGGCGCGTTCGACTTCTACACCGAGGTGCTCGGCTTCCTGCCCCGCGGCGCCTTCCGCATCCCGGCGCCGCCGGAGTTCGGTCCGATGCGGGTGCGCTTCCTGGGGGTCAACGAGCGGCACCACAGCCTGGCGCTGTGCCCGGCACCGCACGGCGGTGCACCGGGACTGGTGCACATCATGGTGGAGGTCGACACGCTCGACGCCGTCGGCCAGGCGCTCGACCGCGTCGTCAAGGACGGGTTCTCGGTCTCCTCGACCCTCGGCCGCCACACCAACGACAAGATGGTGTCGTTCTACGTGCGTGCCCCCGGCGGCTGGGACATCGAGTTCGGCACCGAGGGGATGAAGGTGGACGAGAAGTACTACTCCGCGGAGGAGATCACCGCCGACAGCTACTGGGGCCACGACTGGTCCGGAAGCGAGCCGCTGGCGGCCATGTGACGGGTGTCCGGGCCCGGTGCACGCATCCACTCGATGCATGTGCCGGGCCTTTGGGCTGTTCGGGGCCGTTCGCCCAGCACTATTGCAAATAGGTATATGCCTATTTATAGTAAGTGTCGCCAGTCACACACCGCGTCGCCGCACCGAGCAGCGCCGCTACGGAGGTCCCCATGACGACGACACTCAGCCCCACCCCCACCGCCGGCCTCGATCGCGCCGCCCTTCTCCTCGACGCGTTCGACGGCCCGGGCAGGCTCACGCTCGCGCAGATCGTGCGCCGCACGGGGCTTCCGCGCTCCTCCGCGCACCGGATGCTCGAACGTCTCGTCCAGCTGCGGTGGCTCCGCAGGGAAGGCCGGGACTACGAACTCGGGATGCGACTGTTCGAACTCGGGTCGCTGGCCGTGCACCAGGACCGTCTGCACCGGGCCGCCCTACCCTTCCTGCACGAACTCCACCGGCTCACCGGGCACGCCGTGCACCTCGCGGTACTCGAGGGGATCGACGTCGTCTACCTGGAGAAGATCGCCGGACGGTTCGGCGTCGGGTTGCCGTCCCGCGTCGGCGGCCGCCAGCCTGCGCACTGTACGAGTGTCGGCAAGGTGCTGCTGGCCCATTCGCCCGAGTCCGTGGTCGACCGCGTCGTCGAAGCGGGTCTGCCCCGCAGTACACGTTTCAGCATCGACTCACCCGCGGCGTTCCGCGCCGAGTTGCAGAAGACCCGCGAACGCGGAGCGGCCTACGACCGGGAAGAGGATCTCGTCGGCGTCAGCTGCGTCGCCGTGCCGGTGGGCAACGAGGACAACGTGGTCGCGGCCATCTCCGTGTGCGGTCCCAGCAGTCAGATCAAACTCGATCACCGTCTGACCGCGCCGATTCGCATGTCCGCCAAGGGCACCTGGCGCAAGTACATGTCGACCGCGACGCCGGCCGCCGGACGCGCCGACCGATACTCCGCCTGAGGCGGGGCGAAGGAGCACGAATGCCGTTCGACGAGCAGGCCGAGACCATCCTCCGGGGACTGAACGAGAACTTTCCCCGGGTGGAGACCATGACGGGCGCGCAGGCGCGGGCGGCGACGAAGGCGGGACGCAAGGCCGTCGCCGACCCCGAGCCGGTCGGCAGTGTGCGCGACCGGGAGATCCCCGGCGGGGCCGGACCGATTGCGGCACGCATCTATTCGCCCGCGGGGGACCCCGCGGAGTCCCTGCCCGTCGTCGTCTTCTTCCACGGCGGCGGGTTCGTGATCTGCGACCTCGACAGCCACGACGGCTTCTGCCGCGCGATGTGCAACGGGATCGGAGCCGTCGTCGTCTCCGTCGACTACCGACTCGCCCCGGAATCGCAGTGGCCCGCCGCAGCGGACGACGCCTACGCCGCGACGTGCTGGGTCGCGCAGCACGCCCGCGCGTTGGGCGGAGATCCGGACCGGCTCCTCGTCGCCGGCGACAGCAGCGGGGGCAACCTCGCGGCCGTCGCGGCGCTGATGGCCCGGGACCGGGAGGCCCCCGCGGTCGCCGGACAGCTACTGATGTACCCCGTCATCGAACCGGTCTTCGACACCGAGTCCTACGAGGAATTCGCGGAGGATCACTTCCTCACCCGCTCTGCGATGCAATGGTATTGGGATCAGTACCTGCCGACGCACCGCGAGACCGTACCCGCCTATGCCGCCCCGGTCCGGGCGGAGGATCTCGGCGGGCTCCCACCCGCGATCGTGATCACCGCCGAACGCGATCCCCTCCGATCCGAGGGGGAGAAGTACGCCGCGGCGCTCGCCGACGCCGGTGTTCCCGTGCAGTGCCGGCGGGTGGAGGGAATGTTCCACGGATTCTTGACGATCGACGCGCTGGCCGCGGCGCAGACCGCGCGGCGGGAGCTGTGGCCTCGGCTCCGGAATCTGGTGGCCGAACCGGTGCGGACTCCGTCCGACTAGTCTTCGTGCTCCGCCTCGTCGTCCGCGTCCCGTGCCGCCTTCATCGCGGCCTGGTACTCCTGCTGCGCCGCGCGGGAGCGCCGGATCGAATGTGATGCGGTCGGTTTCGGCACACCGGGATGCTCCGGCGTCCCTGCGCCGTGCATCCGCTCGACGGCTTCGTCGATGTCGGCGAGCATCTGCTTCGCGAGCTCGCTCTCGGCCGCGTAGTAGCGCTCGGACCACTTGTTGACCATGTGCGCGAACGCCCACGTGGGTTCGACGTCGGAATCGCGGGCGTCGAGCGCGGCCTGCCTGCTCATCCCCTCCACGTACGAGATGTGCTCCTTCAGGGCATCTTTGAGCTGCTCCGGCTCGGTGAGGTGACCGAGCCACATGCGCAGCATCACACCGTGTTTGAGGACGGGCGGATCGATCGGCGCCTCCCGCGCCCAGCTGCGCATGACGGCCATGCCCGCGTCCGTGATCTTGTACAGGCGCTTGGGTTTCACCCGTGCCTCGTCGTCCACGACGGTCCGCGACGTCACATATCCCAGGTCCTCGAGCTTCTTCAGCTCCGAGTACACCTGGCTGAAGGACGGGCTCCAGTAGAAGAACCGCACACTGTACGACGCCCACTTCTTCAGGTCGTAGCCGGACAGCTCCTCGCCGAACGACAGGATGCCGAGTACCGGCCAGCTCGTGGATCGAAGGCCGGCGAACCCGGAACTCTGTGTGGGGTCGGACGATGGCATTTCCCGAGCCTATCAACCGTGCGCCGCCGGCCGGACAGCGCGAAACCCTGCCGCTGGGCGGGACGAGGCATTCCCCGCCGGAAGGCGCCGCGGCCAGGCTGAACGCAACCCGTCGATCCGAGGAGACACGATGACCCGAACCGAAGAACCCGTGCCGGTGGCACGACGCATCGACCCCGCCGAGCTCAAGTCGGTGCTCGGGCACTTCTGCACCGGAGTCACGGTGATCACCGCACACGACGGCGAGAGCCCACACGGCTTCACATGCCAGTCCTTCGTGTCGCTGTCGCTGGACCCGCCGTACGTGTCGTTCAGCCCCGCACGGACGTCGACCAGCTGGCCGCGGCTGCGGGCGAGCGAACACGTCTGCGTCAACGTTCTCGCTCACGACCAGCGCGACGTGTGCGGGACGTTCGCGACCAGCGGCGCCGACAAGTTCGCCGACGTCGGGTGGTCGCACGCCCGCAACGGTGCCCCGGCGCTGGACGGTGTGCTGGCCCAGGTGCAGGCCACCGTCGAATTCGAGCACGACGCCGGTGACCACACCATCGTCGTCGCGCGCGTCACCGGTCTGGACGTGCTCAGGGATGCGCCGCCGCTCCTGGTGTACCGCGGCGGGCTCGGCATCTTCACCGCGGCCACCTAGCCGCGCTGTCTCCCGCTCCGCGGGAAGGGCTGTGGGAAACAGCAATTGACACCGGCAGAGTGTGATCGAGACCACTTCGGAAGGTGTGCACGATGAGCGTAGACGAGCAGAACTGGGACCGGGAGGTAGATCTCCTGGTGATCGGCAGCGGTGCCGGTGGCATGACCGCCGCCCTCGCCGGGGCCGAGCGAGGGCTCGACACCCTCGTCGTCGAAAAGTCCGGGGTGTACGGCGGTTCGACGGCACTGTCGGGTGGCGCCCTGTGGATTCCCAACTCGCCGATCCTCGTCCGTGAAGGCCGCGCCGACGACCCCGACGACGTCCGGAAGTACCTGGAGTCGATCGTCGGCAACAGCGTGCCGGCCGAGCGCCTCGACGCGTACATCGAGCAGGGGCCGGCCATGATGCGGTTCTTCGAACAGAACTGCCCGCATCTCCGGTTCTCCTGGTGCGAGGACTATTCCGACTACCACCCCGAGAACGTGGGCGGACGGCCGAAAGGGCGGACGGTCGAACCGCTGCCGTTCGACATGAACCAGCTCGGCGCCGACGGCGACCTGCAGCGGCCGAACTCCCTCGCGATGCCGGGTGGGCTGTACATGACGTCCACCGAGTTCCGTCACCTCAACATGGTCTTCCGCACCTGGGCCGGACGCAGGACCGCGCTGGGTGTCGGCTGGCGTTCGGTCGTGGCGTTGCTGCGGCGCAGGCGGATGGAGACTCTGGGGCAGGCCCTCGTCGGGCGTCTGCGGCTCACGCTCCAGGAGGCCGAGGTTCCGCTGTGGCTGAATTCCCCGCTGAAGGGTCTGGTCACCGACGAATCCGGAGCCGTCACGGGCGCGGTGGTCGAGTCCGGGGGACGGGAACTGCGCGTGCGCGCCCGCCGCGGCGTCATGATGGCCACCGGCGGGTTCGAGCAGAGCGAGGAGATGCGCAAGCGGTTCCTCCGGGAAGGCGGCAAGGACAACTACAGCGCCGGCTCACCCGACAACACCGGAGACGGAATCGTCGCCGGCGAGCAGGTCGGCGCGGCCGTCGATCTGATGGACGACGCGTGGTGGATGCCGTCGTTCCGGCGGCCGGACGGCATCATGCACGTCCTGGTGTCGGAGCGGTCGATTCCGCCGTCGCTGATCGTCGACCAGAACGGCAAGAGGTTCACCAACGAGGCGTCCCCGTACGTGTCGTTCGTCCACGACCAGATCGCCGGTGGTCACGACCCGGTGTGGTTCGTGTTCGACTCGAAGGCCAAGAGCCGCTACCAGTTCGGTGGGGTGATGCCCGGGCAGAAGTTCCCCGCGGAATGGTTCGAGACGGGGCTGATGCAACGCGCCGCATCCGTCGGCGAGCTCGCGCAGAAGGTCGGCGTTCCCGCGGAGTCGCTGTCCGCGGAGATCGCCCGGTTCAACGGTTTCGCCCGTGCGGGGGTCGACGCCGACTTCGGCCGCGGCGACAGCGCCTACGACCGGTACTACGGCGACCCGCGACTGCCCAACCCGACCATGGACGAGGTGGACCGGGCTCCGTATTACGCGGTGCGGATGGAAGCCGGCGACCTCGGCACCAAGGGCGGGCTCGTGTGCAACGAGCACAGCCAGGTGTGCCGCAGCAGCGGCGAACCGATCCCCGGGCTCTACGCCACCGGCAACACGTCGGCGTCCGTGATGGGCAACGACTATGCCGGTGCGGGCGCGACGATCGGTCCCGCGATGGTGTTCGGCTGGGTGGGCGCTCGGCATGCAGCCGGGGCGGGGCCCCGCGGTGTCACCGGGGCGGTGAGCTGAGTGCTTCCGGTCGAATGCCGGCGCTGCGGTAACGCGGTGCTCGTGGAGAAATACAGCGAGGCGCACACGAGTGTGCAGTGGCTGGGCGACGCCGAGCAGACCTGCCCGGAGTTCGCCCGGCGTGCGCAGGAGGGGGAGCACTCGATGTTCGTCCCCACCTGCGGCGCGCTGCGCGGATCGATCGACGATGCGGTGGAGGACGGGCGGGTGGGGCTTTCCCTGCGCAGCTACCCGACTCCCGGCCGCCTGGACTAGAGAGGACAACCGATGTCACGGATGGCGGGCAAGGTCGCCTTCATCACCGGTGCCGGGAACGGCATGGGACGCAGTCACGCGGTCCGGCTCGCGGAGGAGGGCGCCGACGTCGTCGTCGTCGATCTGCCGTCGGCCGAAGCGGATCTCGCCGAAACTGGAAGGCTGGTCGGCGAACTCGGCCGGCGCGCGGTCGTCGCCCACGCCGATGTGCGTGACGCGTCGGCGTTGCGGGCGGCCGTCGACGCCGGAGTCGCGGAGTTGGGGCCCCTCGACGTCGTCGTCGCGAACGCGGGTGTCTGCGACAACCCCGGCCCGGCGTGGTCGATCGACGACGCGGTCTGGCACCGATCGCTCGACGTCAACCTCACCGGCGTCTGGAACACGGCGAAGGCCGCGGTCCCGGCGATGCGGGACGGCGGCGGTTCCGTCGTGATCGTCAGTTCGACCGCCGGCATCAAGGCGGTGGCCGGGGCCGCCCACTATTCGGCGTCCAAGACCGCCGTGGTCGGGTTGGCCCGGACCCTCGCCAACGAACTCGGATCGCAGTTCATCCGGGTGAATGTGCTGCACCCCGGTGCCGTCGGCACCCGCATGACCCTGAACCCGGAGACGATGGCGCGGTTGCGGCCGGACCTCGAGAATCCGACCCGGGACGACGTCGTCCCCGTCCTCGCGGCGAACCACATGCTGCCCGTTCCGTGGCTGGACTCGCGGGATGTCAGCAATGCGCTGCTGTTCCTGGCCTCGGACGAATCGCGATACATCACCGGCACACAACTCGTGGTCGACGCCGGACTGACCCAGAAGGTGTAGAGATGACAGGTCGAGTGGACGGAAGAGTCGTCCTGGTCACCGGTGCCGCACGCGGGATCGGCCGGGCGCAGGCGTTGCGGTTCGCACAGGAGGGCGCGGACGTCGTGGCCGTCGACCTGTGTGGCCCGGTCGGCACGGTGGTGACGCCACCGGCGAGCCCGGAGGATCTCGAGGAGACCGCGAAACTGGTCCGGGACACCGGCCGCCGGATCGTGACCGCGCAGGTGGACGTGCGCGACGGCACGGTGCTCGCCGAGGCGGTCACCGCGGCGGCCGGCGAACTGGGCGGGCTGGACTTCGTGTGCGCCACGGCAGGCATCACGTCCTCGGGTGCCGCGCTGGACCTCGACGCCGAGACATGGCAGACGATGCTCGACGTCAATCTGACGGGGGTGTGGCAGACGTGCAAGGCGGCGGCGCCGCACCTGATCGAGCGGGGCGGCGGGGCGATGATCCTGACGAGTTCCATCGCCGGGCTGCGCGGGCTCGTCGGCGTCGCCCACTACACCGCGGCCAAGCACGGGGTGGTGGGCCTGATGCGGTCGCTGGCCAAGGAGCTCGCGCCGCACCGGGTGCGGGTCAACAGCGTGCATCCCACGAACGTGGACACGGACATGATCCAGAACGACATGGTGCGGCGGGCGTTCCGGCCCGACCTCGAGCACCCCACCCGCGAAGAGTTCGCGGCGGCGGCCGTGACGATGAATATGCTGTCGATTCCGTGGATCGAGCCGGTCGACGTGGCCAATGCCGCGCTGTTCCTGGCCTCGGACGAGGCGCGGTACATCACGTCCGTCGCCCTGCCGGTCGACGCGGGCAGCGTCAGCCGATGACCGCCGCGGGCGGCGTTGGCCGGTAATCTCCGAGTCCGCCCCCACACCTGACGATCCGTGGTAGAACAGGTGTCAGTTTTGGGGGCGGACGAAGGGTGATTCCGTGGATCTCGAGGCCGTCGCCGCGATCAGCAGGCTCAAGTACGCGTATCTGCGGGCCCTGGACACGAAATGCTGGGACGAGTTCGCCGACACGCTTCTTCCCGACGCAACGGCGAACTACGGCGAGCATCTCGCGTTCGAGTCGCGGGACGCGCTCGTCGAATTCATGAAGTCGAATCTGGGGCCGCAGACCATCACCGAACACCACTGCGGTCACCCGGAGATCGACGTCGACGGCGACACGGCGACCGGACGCTGGTACCTCTCCGACATCGTGCTGATCCCGGAGCACGACATGGTGCTGCGCGGGGCGGCGTTCTACTCCGACCGCTACGTCCGCGGACCGGACGGCCGATGGCGGATCGCCCACACCGGATACGAGCGCACATACGAGGCGGTGATGTCGCTGGCCGACATTCCCAGCTTCCGGCTGACGTCCAACCGGTGGGCAGCCGACACGGAACCCGGCAAAGGAGACTCGTGATGGGGACACTGGACGGCAAGGTCGCACTGATCACCGGCGCCGGTCAGGGCGTGGGCGCCGGCATGGCGTTCGCGCTGGCCAAGGAAGGCGCCCGGATCGCGGTGGTCGGGCGAACAGAGTCGAAACTCGTCGACACGTGCGCCGCCATCGCCGACTTCGGCGGCGTCGCCGAGCCGATCGTCTGCGACGTCAGCAAACGCGATCAGCTGGGCCCGATGGTCGACCGAGTCGTGGACGCATTCGGTGGCATCGACATCCTCGTCAACAACGCCAACGCGAGCGCGCTCGGACCGCTCCTGGACATCACTCCGAAACTATTGGACCGTGCCATGGCCGTCGGTCCGGTGGCCACCCTGTTCCTCATGCAGCTGTGCTACCCGCACCTGAAGGCGCGCGGCGGCGGCTCGATCATCAACCTCGTCAGCTCCTCGGCGGTGCGGTGGGACACCAGCGGTTACGGCCTCTACGCGGCCACCAAGGAAGCGATGCGCTCGCTCACCCGGACCGCGGCCAGCGAATGGGGTCCCGACGGAATCCGCGTCAACGCGATTGCGCCGCACGCACTGTCACCGGGCCTGAAATGGTGGACGGAGAACAACCCCGAGGAGGCCGCCGAGTTCGTGAAGTCGATCCCGCTCGGCCGGATCGGTGACTGCGAGCAGGACATCGGACGTGCCGTCGTCTTCCTCGTGGGCCCGGACGCCGGCTACCTGTCGGGTGCCACCATCCCGCTCGACGGTGGTCAGGCGCGCTGGAGCTGATCGCCGCCGATTGCCCCGAGCTTGCTCATTTCCCTCCCATCCGGTAGGAATTGCGTCGTGCATACGACTCACCTGGTGCGACGCCTCACCGTCGACCTGTGCCGTACGTGCGCCAACATCTGTTGTTGCTGATGGTCCGGCGCGCGTACCGCGTGCTGTCCACTCCTCGGTAGCCTCCGGCATCCGGTCATTCCTCACGCATTCTCCGCGTTTGCAGGTCCGGGCCGGTGCGCCCGTACCCAGGCACCATCACCTTCGCGGAAAGACACCATGAGCACTGCATTCGAAACCAGAACTGCGTCGCTGACGCTCGACAAGTTCGGCCCCCACTTCGGGGCCGAGATCATCGGCCTGGACGTCGCGTCCGCCACCGACGACGAGGTCGCCGCGATCCGTTCGGCGTTGACCGAGCACAAGGTGCTGGTCCTGCGGGGTCAGTCACTCGACGACACGAGTCACATCGAGTTCGGTCGCCGGCTCGGCCGGCTGACCGCGGGGCACCCCGTCCACGACAGCGGCGACGTCGCGCAGGAGGTGTACGCACTCGACAGCCAGGACAACGGTTTCGCCGACGTGTGGCACACCGACGTGACGTTCATGAAGCGACCGCCGCTGGGGTCGATTCTCCGCCCCGTCGTCCTCCCACCGCACGGCGGCGACACCAACTGGGCCGACAGTCAACTCGCGTACGAGTCGCTGTCGCTGCCGATCCGGCAGATGATCGATCAGCTGACCGCGGTGCACGACGGCAACCGCGAGTTCGGGTACTACCTCGCGCAGAAGCGGGGCGGCAAGGGAAACGTCTGGGACGGTGAGGAAGTCACCGCGCTCGTGCCCGTCGAGCATCCCGTCGTGCGGGTGCACCCGGAGACGGGACGCAAGGGCATCTTCGTGAACCCGGGCTTCACGTCCCACATCGCCGGAGTGTCCGAGGCGGAGAGCCGGGGAATCCTCGACTTCCTCTACGCCCACCTGACCAAACCCGAGCACATCGTGCGGCACCGCTGGCGCCTCGGCGACCTCGTGCTGTGGGACAACCGCAGCACCGCGCACTACGCCAACCGCGACTACGGAACCCAGCACCGCGTCATGCACCGCATCACGCTGGAAGGTGACGTGCCGTTCGGCCCGCAATAGAGCAACCTGCGCATTCGCCGGGCGCGCGGCGTCCGCAGCGACTACCGTCACGATCCGTGACCCCGGCATCGGACATCTCACGACGCAAGTTCCTCGCCTCCGCCGCGGCGGCCGGCGGTGCCGCCTTCCTCAGCTCGTGGGCGGGCCCGGTCATCGACCGCGCCTACGCGCAGGACCCGGGCGGCAGCGGGTCGCTGAACGACATCGAGCACTTCGTCTACCTCATGCAGGAGAACCGCTCGTTCGACCACTATTACGGCACCCTGTCGGGGGTGCGCGGGTTCGACGACCCGTCACCGGCGTGGCAGCAGTACGGCTGGACTCCGGGTGCCGGGCCCACCCCGACCGGGTTTCTCAACCCGTTCCGGCTCGACACCACGCAGGGCACACACCTCGACGGCGAATGCATCAACGACCCCACCCATTCGTGGGGTCCGCAGCACGACGCGTGGAACGGTGGCGCGATGGACCGGTGGATGCCGGTGCACATCGCGCACGAGGGGCCGCTCAACGGTCCCGCGACGATGGGCTACTACACGCGAGCCGACATCCCGGTGCACTACGACCTCGCCGACGCCTTCACGATCTGCGACCACTACTTCTGCTCGGTGCTGGGACCGACGGACCCGAACCGGCTGTACTGGATGACCGGAACGATCGACCCGGACGGGCTGGCCGGTGGGCCGCTGGTCGAGACGCCGACGGTGATCCCCAGGTTCGTCTACTCCTGGCGCACCTATCCGGAGAACCTGCAGGAGGCCGGCGTCAGCTGGAAGGTGTACGCCAACAAGGATCTCGGTCCTGTGTCGAGTGTCGCACTCGACGGGATGCTCGGCTGCTTCACGCAGTACAGCGACCCGAATTCGGAACTCGCTCGCCGCGGTCTCGATCCGACGTATCCGAACGACTTCCGGGCCGACGTCGCGAACGGCACGCTGCCCGCGGTGTCCTGGATCGTGCCCAACATCTTCACGTGCGAGCATCCGGCGCTGCCCCCGGCCGCGGGCGCGGTCGGGATCGTCGAGGTACTCGACATTCTCACGTCGAACCCGGCGATCTGGGAGAAGACCGCGCTGATCATCAGTTACGACGAGAACGGCGGTTTCTTCGACCACGTCACCCCGCCCACGCCGCCGCCGGGCACCCCGGGCGAGTATCTGACGGTTCCGCTGAACACCGTGTCGGAGAGCGAGAACAACCCGGGACCGATCGGCCTCGGTTTCCGGGTGCCGTCGCTGATCGTCTCGCCGTACAGTCGTGGCGGCCTCGTCGCCTCCGACACGTTCGACCACACGTCGCAGCTCCGGTTGCTGGAGAAGCGATTCGGCGTGCCCGTCCCCAATCTCACCGACTGGCGCCGCGGCGCCGTCGGCGACATGACGTCCGCGTTCGACTTCTCGTCGGCACCGAACGCCGGCGTTCCCGTGATGACGGACCCCGGGCCACGCCTGCAGGCGGCGATCGCGCAGTGCGGGCCGAACGTGGCCGCGGGGACGCTCAACGCCGGTGCACCCTACCCCGTCCCGCCGAATTCGATGCCCGTGCAGGAACAGTCGCCGCTGCGGCGTCGCCCCAGCGGGCTGATCATGTAGCGGACTCCTGACTCCTGACTCCTGCTCGACGATCGAACGGCGGCGGCCGATCCGAGCTCAGGGGCGGAAGGCGTCGACCTCTTCGCCGGAGGTCGAGGGATCCGGCGTCTCGTCGGTGGTCCCGCGCGTGCGCTGGCGGTAGATCCCGATTCCGACCACGACCACGGCGAGCCCCATCGAGACGTACATCTGGCTCCTGGTCTCCGGCAACACGAGCATGCCGACGCAGAGCGCGATGATGGCGGCGATGGTGCACCACGTCAGGTACGGGAACAGCCACATCTTCAGCGACAGGTCCTTGCCCTCCGCCTCGAGGCTGCGCCGCATGCGCAGCTGCGACACCGAGATCGCCAGCCACACGAACAGGGCGATCGCGCCCGAGGAGTTGACGAGGAACAGGAACACGGTGTCCGGGTACAGGTAGTTGAGGCCCACGGTCAGGAATCCCACGACCGTCGAGACGAGGACGGCCTGGCGGGGAACTCCCGACGATCCGATCTTCGACAACGAGGCCGGGGCGTCGCCGCGGCGGGAGAGCGAGAAGATCATGCGGCTCGCCGTGTACAGGCCGGAGTTCAGGCAGGACAGCACCGATGTGAGCACGACGACGTCCATGATGTTGCCGGCTGCCGGGATGCCGAAGGAGTCCATGACGGCGACGTACGGGCTCAGCGCGACGGAGGCATCGTCCCAGGGGAGCAGCGTCACGACGACGGCGATGGAGCCGATGTAGAAGATGAGGATGCGCCACACGACGGAACGCACCGCGTTGCGCACTGCCGCCACGGGGTTGGCGGATTCACCGGCGGCGATGGTGGCGATCTCGGCGCCGAAGAAGGAGAACACGACGACGAGGACCGCCGCGAACACGGCACCTGCCCCGTTGGGGAAGAACCCGCCGTGACCGGTGAGGTTGCTGAGGCCGGGGGCTTCGACTCCGGGCAGGGCTCCGCAGATCGCGAGGACGCCGAGCACCAGGAAGATGACGATGGCCGCGACCTTGATCGACGCGAACCAGAACTCGAACTCGCCGAACGACTTCACGGACGCGATGTTCGTCAGCGTGAGCAACACCATCAGGATCAGTGCCCAACTCCACTGCGGGACGTCGGGGATCCAGCGGTTCATGATGACGGCGCCTGCCGTCGCCTCGATGCCGAGGACGATGATCCAGAACCACGCGTAGAGCCAGCCGATGCTGAAGCCGGCCCATCGGCCGATCGCGCGGTCGGCGTACGCCGAGAACGATCCCGTCTCGGGGTTGGCGGTCGACATTTCGCCGAGCATGCGCATCACCAGGATGACGACGATTCCCGCGAGTGCGTAGGCCACGAGTACGCCGGGGCCCGTCTCGCGGATCGCGACCCCGGAGCCCACGAAGAGGCCTGCGCCGATCACCCCCGCGATAGCGATCATCGAGAGGTGCCGCTTCTTCAGTGTGTGCTGAAGCTGCGGATCGGTGGTTCCTGACATGGAGAAATCCCTTCGGCGCTACTCCGGGTGTGATGTGCGTCGCTGATTCGGAAAAGTGTGTACGAGTCGTGAGGGCTCCGGAATCGCCGATTCGGTGAAATTGGTGCGGCCGAGATAGACGAAACGGCAGTACCACGCATCTGCGCCTTCTTGACAACCCGGAAACGCTATGGCTACCGTCACATTATTCAATCAGCGGACATGAGTTCGGTATGCGAACAGGATCTGTCCGGCACCAACCTAGACGGGACATCGGAATGAGCGATCACGCCTTCACCCCGGCAGCCGAGAAGCAGGCGCGAAGAGCAGCGCTGAGCAGTTTCGTCGGCGCAGTCATCGACTGGTACGACTTCCTGCTCTACGGGTTGGTCGCCGCACTGGTCTTCAACTCGGAGTTCTTCCCGAATGTCAGCCCGGCGATCGGAACGCTCGCCGCGTTCGCGACGTTCGGCGTCGGATTCCTGTTCCGGCCGCTCGGCGGTGTGGTGTTCGGCCACTACGGCGACCGCATCGGACGCAAACGGATGCTGATCCTCACCGTGCTGATCATGGGAACGAGCACCGCCCTGATCGGACTGTTGCCGTCGTTCGGGTCGATCGGCTGGTGGGCTCCGGTCCTGCTCGTCACGCTGCGCGCCATCCAGGGCTTCGCCGTCGGCGGCGAGTGGGGTGGGGCCGCGTTGATGGCCGTCGAGAGCGCCCCGCCGAAGAAGAAGGCGTTCTACAGCAGCGGAGTGCAGGTCGGCTACTCGGTCGGGCTCATCCTCGCCACCGGATTCGTCATGCTCATGAGCAACCTGACCACCGACGACGCGTTCAGCCAGTGGGGTTGGCGTGTTCCGTTCGTCGCCAGCGTCGTCCTGGTCGGAATCGGCCTGTGGATCCGCGCCGGAGTGCAGGAGAGCCCCGAGTTCGTCGAGAAGGTCGAGAAGGTCGAGGAGGAGCAGACCGCGCAGGACAAGAAGCGGATTCCCCTCGTCGAAGCACTGCGCAACCACCCGAAGGCCTTCCTCCAGATCATCGGCCTGCGTTTCGCCGAACTGTTCTCCATGTACATCGTGACCACGTTCGCGTTGAGCTACTCCACCCAGGAACTGGGGATGGAGCGCAACTTCATGCTCAACGTCGGTCTGCTCGTCGGTGCAGTGGGTATCGGCACCATCCCGCTGTTCGCCTGGCTGTCCGACAAGCACGGCCGGCGGCGCGTCTACATCCTCGGCGCACTGATCGGCGCGGTGTGCGCGTTCCCGTTCTTCATCTTCCTCGAGAACGGGTCGATGATCGGCACCGTCATCCTCGCCGTGCTCCTCGTCAACATCTCGCACGACATGGTCGTCAGCGTGCAGCAGCCCCTGTTCACCGAGATGTTCGGGGCCGAGTACCGGTACAGCGGCGCGGGCGTCGGCTACCAGGTGGCCAGCGCGATCGGCGGCGGCTTCACCCCGTTCATCGCGGCAGCCCTGGTCACCGCCAGCGGCGGGTCCTGGCACCTCGTGGCCGTGTACCTCGCCGGCGGCTGCATCGTCAGCGCCCTGATCGCGTGGCGACTGCAGCCCGATGCGAGTGCCGACGCGTCGGACGCCGCCACTCGAGCCGAGCTCGAGAACTCGCACTGAACATGGCGGCGCGGTCGGTGCTCCGGGAGTTGCCGGGTGCGAGCCTCGACCGCGTCGTGCAGATCGGGGCCGGTGGTGCCGGAGTCGCCGTCGCCCTAGGCGGTCAGCCGAGGGACAGGTCGGAACCGATCCGCTCCGCGGTCGCGACGAGTTTCGGCACCACCGACGCCGCGACGTCGTCCCGCGTGTACTGCGTGCCCTGCAGCGAGGAGTTGAGGGCGGCGACCACGGCGCCCGTCCGATCCCGGATGGGAACGGCCGCGCCGCGGATGCCGATCTCGAGCTCGTTCTCCGACATCGACCAGCCGTCGGCGGCGACCTTCCGGACGTCTGCGCGCAGGTGTTCGACGTCGGAGATCGTGTGGGGTGTGAAGGCCTGGAACTCGGTGGTCTTCAGGTAGTCGTCGAGCGCGCCGGCCGAAAGTCCGGCCAGCAGAACCCGTCCCGTGGACGTCGCGTACGCGGGGAACCGCATGCCCACCGTGATCGAGATGCGAATGATCCGGGGCGAGCGGACCCGCGCCACGTACACCACGTCGGGACCGTCGAGAATCGTGACGGAGATGGTCTCGCCCAGTTCCTTCGCGAGAGCCTCGATGTGCGGGTCGGCGACCTGCGGCAGTCGCAGCGCGGCGAGGTACGAGAAGCCGAACCGCAGCACCCGGGGTGTGAGCGAGAAGTTGCGTCCGTCGAGACGCAGGAAACCCTTGTCCACCAGGGTGAGCAGAATACGGCGCGCCGTGGACCGGGTGATCCCGACAGCCTGCGCCACCTCGCTCAGTGTGCGTTCCCGGTGCTGTTCGTCGAAGCATTCGAGAACGGTCAGGCCACGGTCCAGGGACTCGAGAAAATACCGTTCCCCCGACGCCGGTTGCTCGGCCACCTCAGCAGCCACCTGTTTCGCACACGCCGTCATGCTACCGGGCGACTAGGTGCGCCGGAGCCGGCTGAACGCCGTGTCCAGTGTGGCCAATCCGCTCGTGTCGATGAGGAAATCGGTTTCGAGAACGTCGCGCAGTTCGTCGACGGTCGCCAGTTCGCGCCGCTCGGACGTCCCGCCGAGGTGGTGCACCGTCAGCCGCGTACCGGCCAGGGCGTAGCGGCGGTCTTCCGTGGCCCGCGCCGCCATGAGTCCGGTCACGAAATGCGATCCGGGCCAGGTCGACAGGTACCAGTTGGGGGCCTCGTAGTCGACGGGGAACTGCCCGGTGAGGTCGAACCGGTAGATGGTCCGCCACTCGTCACCGACGAGTGCCTGCATCGCGTAGTCGCCCGCGACGTCGACCAGCCGGAACGGTTCCAGCGGAGTGTCCTGCACGGTGTCCAGTTCGAAGCGCAACGTGGTGGTGAGGGTCATGCCGCCGAACCCGACGTCGATGAGCCTTCGCTCGCCGGCGACGTCGACGAGCAACAGCATGTGCGAGCGCGGAGTGACCGCATCGATCGGAGATCCCCACAGAACACGGGCGGCGAGTGGCGTCACGTCGAACCCGAGCTCGAGCAGGACGGCCCGCAGCAGGAGATTCTGCTCGAAGCAGTAACCGCCCCTTCGGGATTCGACCAATTTCTGTTGCAGTGACGGCAGGTCGAGCCGGTTCGGTGTGCCGAGGAACGGGTCGAGGTTCTCGAACGGGATCGACCGGGCGTGATGTGCGGCAAGCTGGTTCAGCGTCGCCGTCGTCGCGGATCGGTCGCCGTCGTACCCGATCCGGTCGAAGTACCGCTCGAGGTTCAGATCGCCCGCAGTGGCCATGGAGCACAGTGTAAGCGCGGCGAATGACCGATCAGGGGCCGTCACTGGGGGAGGATGGACAGGGTGCGGGGTCGCGTGACGGGAGGACAACCATGGGACGGCGACGTTTCTCGGTTGCAGCGTTGCTGGTGGTCGTCACGTGCGCGGCATGCCAGTTCGAGGGGAGTCCGGCGCAGCCGTCGACGACCACCGCGGTCGCCGCGCCGGCCGAAGCCGAGCCCACGGTGATCGCCGCCGACCTCGACGTGCCGTGGGGGATCGCGCTCCTGCCGGACGGGACGGCACTGATCGCGGAACGGGACAGCGGCGCGATCCAGCACCTGCAGGCGAACGGCGACACGACCGTGATCGGCGAAGTGCCCGGTGTGGCGGCGCGGGGCGAATCGGGACTGCTGGGCCTGGCCGTCTCACCGGCCTACGCAACGGATCAGATGATTTACGCGTACCTGACCACCGACGACGACAATCGGGTGGTCGCCCTGCGGTTCGACGGCCGCAGCCTCGGGGAGCCGGCCCCGATCCTGACGGGCATCCCCGCCGGATCGATCCACGACGGCGGCCGGATCGCATTCGGGCCGGACGGCAAACTGTACGTCGCCACCGGTGAAGCGGGTGACCGGCCACGCGCCCAGGACCCGTCCTCACTCGGCGGCAAGATTCTGCGGATCAACCCCGACGGGTCGATCCCGGCCGACAACCCCACCCCCGGTTCACCGGTCTGGTCGTTCGGGCACCGCAACGTGCAGGGCCTCGCGTGGGACGACGCCGACCGGTTGTGGGCCACCGAATTCGGGGCGAACACCTGGGACGAGGTGAACCTCATCGAACCCGGCGGCAACTACGGATGGCCGGAGGTCGAGGGGCGGTCGGGCGAGGCGGGCTTCGTCGATCCGGTGGTCCAATGGTCCACCGGCGAGGCGTCCCCGTCCGGGCTCGCGTTCCAGGACGGCGCGCTGTGGGTCGCGGCGCTGCGCGGCGAACGACTGTGGCGGATTCCCGTGGGCGGTGACGGCTCGCTCGGCGAACCGCAGTCGCTGTTCGAAGGTGAGTACGGCCGACTGCGCACCGTCGTCGCGACACCGGACGGAGCAGTCTGGTTCAGCACCAGCAACCGTGACGGGCGCGGCGATCCGGCGGAGGGCGACGACCGCATCCTCATGCTCCGCCCGTGAGTACTTATCAACCGCGGGCGGTTAATAAGTACTCACGGGTCAGTCGGTCCAGGGGACGATCGGCGGCTTCACCCACATGATCTTCTCGTCCCGGTGCGCCGGGGTGGCGGCGGGATGGTCGGGGTGGCGCTCCGCCCACGCCGACTTCTGGTCGAGCAACTCGACCACGGTCAGCCACGTCTCCATGGTGCTCGGCGGGTTCGACCCGGCCGCCCGGGCGAGTTTCCGCAGCGTGCCGTCGGTGAGGTCGAGGAGTTCCTGACCGCTGATTCCGCGATCCCACACATACCGCGCGAGTCCCATCGCCTTCTCGCGACGTCGCTTCGCAGCGCCTTCGGTGTGCGCGAAGTCGACTTCCTGAGGTTCCATCGTCTTCCCTTCTCGTGCGCGTCACCACGGTAGGTCACCCGTGTCTCGTCCCGGTATCGTGGGAGGACGATTCTCGCAGCAGACGCGAGCGGACGGCGCGAGCAGTAGGGAAGACGGACGATGGGCAGGCAGCGCGGCGGTCGGGCTGCCCGGACAACCGACGGGGGTCCCGTCGCAGGCGTGTACCCGATCGACACGGGCACGTGCGAACTCACCGAAGACCACCTCAACCCGCACGGCTGGGTGCTGAAGGTGAACGGGGTCGAGAGTTCCCACATCGACCTGTCGGATCCCACGCACCTCGATTTCGAGTACATGCGGTGGATCGCCGAACTGGTCGCTTCGCACTGGGGAACGGACCAGCGGGTGCGGTCCCTGCACCTCGGTGGCGGTGCCTGCTCACTCGCGCGGCATCTCGCCGCCCGGTATCCGGACGCCCGGCAGGTGGTGGTCGAACTCGACGGCAGGCTCGCCGAGTTGGTGCGCGAATGGTTCGACCTGCCGCGGGCACCACTGCTGCGACTGCGGGTGGGTGAGGCGCGGGCGGTCACCGAGACGCTGACGGAGTCCAGCCGCGACCTGATCGTGCGCGACGTGTTCGCCGGCAACACGACTCCGACGCCGCTGACGACGACGGAGTTCACCGGGCACGTGCGCCGGGTGCTGGCGCCCGGCGGGATCTACGCGGTCAATTGCGGCGACACCCGCGACCTGGTCCTGGCGCGCCGGGAGGCGGCGACCATCGGCAGCGTGTTTCCGCACACCACGGTCATCGCCGATCCCGCTATGCTCAAGGGCCGCCGCTACGGCAACATCGTGATCGCGGGCAGCGACGTGCCGATCGGCGACGACCCCGCACTCGTCCGCACACTGCTGGGTGGTGGTGTGCCTGCCCATGTCTGGGACGACCGGCAGGTGCGAACGTTCGCCGGTGCGGCGCGGGTGCTGCGCGACGCGAACCCCGGGAGCTAGACCAGCACCCAGATCAGCGAGGCCATCGCGAAGCCCACCACCGACAGGATGGTTTCGAGCACCGTCCACGTCTTCAGGGTGTCTTTCACGGACATGTTGAAATACCGTGACACGATCCAGAATCCGCCGTCGTTGACGTGGCTGGCGATGATGGATCCGGCCGACACGGCGATCACGATCAGGGCGATCTGCGGGGACGAATAATTTCCGGCTGCGATCGACGGTTCGATGACGCCTGCGGTGGTGACGATGGCGACAGTCGCAGAACCCTGGGCGATGCGGAGTGCGCAGCTGATCAGGTATGCGGACAGGATGACCGGGAGGCCGAGTGCGTCCATCGAGTCGGCCAGCGCCTGCCCGACTCCGGTGGCCCGCAGCACCGCGCCGAAGAACGCACCGGCGCCGACGACCAGCAGGATCATGCCGACCGGCTTCAACGCCGCCGCGGACATCGCACCGATCTCCTGCGCCGTGATTCCGCGCCGGGTCCCGAGCAGGTACAGCGCCAGCAGGACGGCGATGGTCAGTGCGATCGTGGGTGTGCCGAGGAAGATGAGGATGGACAGTAGGGTCGAGCCTTCTTCGAGGACCACGTTGCCGACCGTCGCACCGAGGATCAGCACCATCGGCACGAGGATGATGAACGAGATCAGCCATAGTGGCGGCGGGTTCTTGTCGGCTTCCTTCTCCTCCGGGATGAACTCGTCCGGGACCTCGATGATCACGCGCTTGCCGATCCAGCTACCCCAGACGACGCCACTGACGAACCAGGCGGGGATACCGCAGGCGAGGCCCATGATGATGATCCAGCCCATGTCGACGTGCAGCAGACCGGCCGCGGCGACGGGTCCCGGGTGCGGGGGCAGGAACGCGTGGGTCATGGACAGGCCGGCGAGCATCGGCATCGCGTACATCACCAGCGACTTGCCGCCGCGCTTCGCCGCCACGTACACGAGCGGGGCGAGGATGAAGATGCCGATGTCGAAGAAGACCGGGATACCGAGGACGAGGCCGGTGACACCCATCGCGAGCGGAGCGCCCTTGGGCCCGAACAACTTCAGTAGCCGTTCGGTCAGGACGTCGGCACCGCCGGAGCGTTCCATCATCGCGCCGAGGACGGTGCCCAGGCCGATGATCGGCGTGATGTGCCCCAGGATGCCGCCGAACCCCTTCTCCAGAATCGAGTCGGCCGCCGACGTCGGTGTGCCGACCAGTTCGACCACCGACACTCCCGCGATGAGCGCGACGCCGACGCCGACGACGATCAGCGCGATGAACGGCTCGAGCTTCAGCTTGATGATGAGGATCAACAGCACGGCGATGGATATCGCCGCGAGAGTGAGTAGTCCGGCTGTGTCGTGCTGCAGCCAGTCGACGAACGACGTCATTGCGTCTCCAGGGGAGGTGGTGGGGTCGGGCGAGAGTGGGACTAGTTCGAGAGCGCGGCGACGAACGATCGTGCGCGGTCGGTGATGTCGGACCAGTTGCCTGCCGCGACGCTGGACGGTGGGACGACGCTGGTGCCCGCGCACACGGCCAGCGCGCCGGCGTCGAGGAACTGGCGGGCGTTGGAATCGTTGATCCCACCCGACGGCAGGAGTTCCACGCCGGGATACGGGCCGTGCAGGTCCGACAGGTAGTCGGGGCCGAGTCGCTTGGCGGGGAAGATCTTGACCGCGGCCGAGCCGAGATCGACGGCCATGGCCACCTCGGTGGGGGTGAACGCACCGAGGAAGACGGGAATCGACCGTCCCGTCGCGACTTTCGCGACGTCGGGTCGGATGCCGGGGGTGACGAGGAAACGGGCGCCGGCGTCGATCGCGGCGGCGGCCTGATCGCCGGTCATCACGGTTCCGACGCCGAGGATGCTGCCTGCCGCGGCTGCGGCGTCGGCGGCGCGACCGAGATGATGGAGCACCTCGGGCGTGGTGAACGTCAGCTCGACCGTCCGGATTCCGCCCTCGGCGAGTGCGTGGCACAGGTCTGCGGCGTCGGGGATGGTTTCCGCTCGCACCACCGTCAGTACCCGGTCGGCACGCAAAATGTCGATCTCGGTCATCGAACTGCTCCTCCTTCTTCGCGGCGCAACGATCTTCCGGCGGTCGCGCCGGTGAGGCGGCCGTCCTCGAGGGCGAGGTGGCCGCGGACGAATACGTGGGAAATACCGGCCGCCGCCTGGCGCGGCTGCGCGTAGGTCGCGGTGTCGCTGACCGTGTCCGGATCGAAGAGTACGAGGTCAGCGGCGTATCCGCGGCGGACGAATCCGCGATCCACGAGCCGCAACCGCGTCGCGGCTCGGCCGCTGAGGTGACCGACACACTCCTCGAGGGACATCAGGCCGAGGTCGCGGCTGTAGTGCCCGAGGTAGCGAGCGAACGTTCCCCACCCGCGCGGGTGCGGTTTCGCGCCGACCAGCAGTCCGTCGCTGCCGCCGGTGTGCCGGGGGTGCTGCATGATTGCGCGCACGTTCTCCTCGTGGCCGACGTGTTGCAGGATGCCGCTGCCGAGTTGGTCGCGGATCAGGATGTCGATGCACACGTCGAAGGGGTCGCGGTTCTCGGCGACGGCGATGTCCGCGACGGTCTTCCCGACGTAGTCGTCGAGTTCCGCGTTCTGCACGCCGCTGATCTCGAGCGTGTGCCACTCGGCGATCACCCCGTGGCAGCCGTCGGAGCCGGTGACCTCGAGATGCTCCCGGATGCGTTCGAGGGCAACCGGATCCCGGAGCCGATCGAGCGTCTGTGCCATGCTGCCCGCCGACGCCCAGCTGGGCAGGATCGCCGACAGCGTGGTGGCGCCGGGAAGGTAGGGGTAGGTGTCGAGGCTGATGTCGGCGCCGGCGGATTCGGCCGTGTCGAGTAGGGCCAGCAGTTCCGGGGCGCGGCCCTTGTTGGGTCCGAAGTTCAGCGTGGCGTGAGCCAGATGCAGTGCGCACCCCGCCCGCGACGTCAGGTCGACCATCTCGGCGTAGGCCTCCATGGCGCCGGCGCCGTAGGACCGGTGGTGCGGGGAGAAGTAGCCGCCGTACTCGGCGACGGTCCGGCACAGTGCCAGCAGCTCCGCGTTGTCCGCGTACATCCCCGGCGTGTAGGTCAGTCCCGCGGACAATCCGACGGCACCCTCCGCCATGGACTGCGCGACGATCCGCTGCATCTCCTCGATCTCCGACGGTGTCGCCGGCCGGTCGTCCCAGCCGACCACCAGGGCCCGGACCACTCCGTGCGGGACGAGATACGCGACGTTGGTGGCGATACCGCGGTCGAGGCGGTCGAGGTATTCGCCGACGCTCCGCCAGGAGAAGTCGAAATCCGAGGGATCGGTGTTCCACCCCGCGATCTTGCGCCGGACCACCGCGAGCACGTCGTCGGTGACGGGTGCGTAGGACAGCCCGTCCTGCCCGAGTACCTCGGTGGTGACGCCCTGGGTGATCCGCGACGGGTGCTCGGGGTTCAGCAGGATCTGCAGATCCGAGTGGGCGTGCATGTCGATGAAACCGGGCGCGAGCACCAGGCCGTCGGCGTCGATCACTCGATCCGCGCGAGGGCGTCCGGTCTCGGAGTGAACTGCCTCGGGCCAGATTTCGGCGATCCGGTCTCCGTCGACGAGCACGTCGGCGCGGTACCTCGGCGCCTCCGAACCGTCGACGACGGTGGCGGAGCGGATCAGTGTGGTCATGATGTGAGTCCTCGGCCGGGGATCAGAAGAAGGTGCGGATCAGGTCGACGACGACCGGATCGTCGGAGTCGTCGCCGACGACGGGAATCCAGCGCCACTTGTCGAACGCGGTGCACGGGTGCGAGAGACCGAGCCGGACGACGTCCCCGACACGCAGATCGTGTTCGGGCCGTGCGGGATCGAGCCGGAGGAACGCGTGCTGGTCGTTGACGGCGGTCACTTCGGTGCCGACGAGGGGCCGCGGCGTCGCCCCGAGTTGGCCGGCGACGGTCTGCGCGGTGGGGAGTCCTTCGTCGAACGGGACGTCGCGCTTGCCGGCGTCGAGCAGGGCGAGGCCCGGCTCGGGGCGGGACACCACCCGGGCCCACGTGTGCATCGCCGACGTGAGTCGACGTGCCTGCCTGTCTTCGCTGCGGCCGAACGGTGAGATCCCGGTGTAGAAGCCGTCGTCGTGGATGATGTATGCGCCGGCGCGGACCACCACTTTGGTTCTGCCACCGGCAAGTTCGGCGAGCACCTCGGCGACCACGTCGAAGTAGGCGCTGCCGCCCGCGGTCACGTACACGTCCTGACCCTCGGGGTAGCGGCCCTCGGCCTCCAGTCGGCGATGCAGTTCGGCCATCGACCGGAGATACGTGCGGACCCGGGTGAGGGACTCCTCGGACGCGTCGTGTGCGAGGGCGCCCTCGTAACCGGAGACACCGGCCAACCGCAGTGCGGGGCTTTCACCGATACGTTCGGCCACCTCCACTGCCTCGGCCACGGTTCGCGCGCCGGTGCGTCCTCCCTCTCCGCCGAGTTCGACGAGTACGGGCAGCGGACGGACCACCGTGACGTGCGCGAGCGCCGCGGTCATCGCGTCGACCGTCTGCGGGGAGTCGGCCCACATCAGGACTTCGAGTTCCGGGTTCGCGTCCATCTGCTCGGCCAGCCACCGCAGCGCGGTCGGGTCGACGAGCGAGTTCGCGATCTGCACCCGGCGCGCGCCGAAGCGTACCGCCACCCGGAGCTGACCGAAGTTCGCGAGCGTGATGCCCCATGCGCCGCTGCGGATCTGCCGGTCCCACAGCACCGGAGACATCGTCGTCTTCCCGTGCGGCGCGAGGTCGACCCCGTGCGCCTCGCACCAGGCCGCCATCGTGTCGAGATTGCCGGCGATGGCCGTCTCGTCGAGGACCATGACGGGCGTGCTGAAGGCGGACAGCCTCGGCTGCGTTCCGAGGAACTCGGTCTTGGTGAGGCCGTTCGCCGCGGAGGGGAGGGCTTTGTCCACGTCGGACAAGCGCAGCTCGTCGAGCTCCGCCAAGGCGCCGGAATCGAGTGTGTCCGGTCCGCTGATCGTCATCGTCGATCCTGTCGTTCGGGTTCTGGGGGGGCAGGCCTGCACTCGGAGGGAGGGCCGTGAAGTGCTACGTTGCGCTCTATGCAACGTTGATTGCGTTTTTGAGTCCCCTATGTCTAGCATTGGCCTGGGTCATCGTCAACGGTCCGGTGTGGCATGCATCGCCGGGGCGAAGGCTCTCGAAACGCAACCCCAGTGCCGGTCCGAGCAGTCGTAGAGGTAACAAGTGCAGGAATCGACCCCCACCCCCGAGTCCGGTGTCGCGTGCCTCGGTGAGGCGATGGTCCTGGTGACCCCGGACTCGACACTCCACCTGGCCGGCGCCGAGGCGAACGTCGCCGCGGGACTCGCCGCGCTGGGCATACCCGCCGCCTGGGTCGGACGGCTCGGCGACGACGAGTTCGGCACCCTCATCCGCACCGAACTGCAGGCGCGGGGTGTCGACGTCCGCGCGATCGAGGTCGATCCCGACAGGCCCACCGGGCACTACTCGAAATCCACCGCCCTCGACGAGCACGGCGAGCCGCGAACCGACAGCCTGTATTCCCGGGCCGGTTCGGCGGCGTCGGCCATGGATCCCGGATTCCTCGACACGCCGGCCGTCGCGGACCTGTTCGGCCGCGCCGCCGTAGTCCACTGCAGCGGAATCACACCGGCCCTGTCCGATTCGTGCCTCGCGCTGATGCGGCGACTGCTCCGCGACCGGCCGGGAATCTCCGGTGTGGTCAGCTTCGACGTCAACTGGCGTGAACAACTGTGGCCGGACGGCGACCCGCGGATGGTCGTGGAACTGGCGAATCTCGCCGATCTGGTTCTCGTCGGCGCGGACGAGGCCCTGCGCGTTCTCGGCACCGCGGATCCGCACGAGTTGCGGCTCATCCTGCCCGCCCCGGCCACCGTCGTCGTCAAGGACGGAGCGCACCGGGCGCTGGCCGTCGACCGAAGTGGCCGCAGTGTGGCGGTTCCCGCGCTGCGCGTCGACGTCGTCGAACCCGTGGGAGCGGGCGATGCCTTCGCCGCCGGATACCTCAGCGGGGTGGTGCGCGGCGAGGGCCAGGCGCGGTGCCTGCGCCGCGGGCACATCGGTGCCGCCGCCACCCTGACGGTGGCAGCGGACTCGGCACCCCCGCCGCCCGCCGAACTGCTGGACGAGCTGCTCCGGTGCTCCGAATCGGACTGGGCGGCAACGAGCGTCACCGCCGACGGCTTCTCCCCCCGAGGAAGTGGAGTGAACGGATGAGCCAGAGTGTCTCCCGCGCCCTGCACCTGCTGGTGCAACTCGGCAACGGTCCCGCCAACCTCGACCAGCTGGCCGAATCCACCGGGGTCCACAAGACCACCGTGCTCCGGTTGCTGCGAACGCTGTCCGACGAGCGGTTCACGTTCCGCGACAACAGCAACCAGTATCACCTCGGTTCCCGCATCTTCGAGCTCGCCGCGCAGGCCACCGATCAACGGGAAGTGCGGCGCATCGCGTCGCCGCACCTCGTCGCGTTCAACCGCGAATACGGGCGCACCACACACCTCGCGGCGATGGAAGGAGGTGACGTGGTGTACATCGACAAACTCGAATCGCACGATCAGATCAGGATGTACTCGCGAATCGGACTGCGCGCCAATCTCAATTCCACCGCCGTCGCGAAGGTGATTCTCGCCGACCTGCCGGATTCGGAACTGCGGCCGATCGTCGACTCGATGGACTTCTCGGCCCGCACCGCCAACACGATCACGACGCCCGAACGCTACCTCGACGAGATCCGTCTGGTCCGGGAGCAGGGCTGGGCGCACGATCAGGAGGAGAACGAGCCGTCCGTCAATTGCATCGGGGTGCCCATCCGCGGCGCGTCCGGCCGCGTCGTCGCCGCCGTCTCCGTCTCGGTGCCCGACGTCGTGCTCAGCTACGAACGCGTCCTCGACCTGCTCGAACCCCTTCAGGCAGTGGGGGCGCGGATCTCCCGCGACTGCGGATACCGCGCCCAGCCCTGACCGTCCCCCGTCCACCCGAAAAGTAACGACACACAGGAGAATCGATATGTCCGACACCACCGTCATCCGCACCGAAGGCGCCCCCGCCCCCGCGCACACGTTCAGCCAGGGCATCAAGAAGGGCAACATGCTCCAGGTGTCGGGGCAGGGGCCGATGGACCCCGTCACCAACCAGTACATCGCGGAGGGCGACGTGCGCGAGCAGACCCGTCGCACGCTCGAGAACGTCAAGGCGATCCTCGAAGCCGGCGGCGCGAGCGTGGAGGACGTGTTGATGTTCCGCGTCTACCTCACCACCCGCGACGACTTCGCCGCGATGAACGACGTGTACGGAGAATTCATCGCGGAGAACGTGCCGAGCGGACAGCTGCCGTGCCGGACCACGGTTTTCGTCGACCTCCCGCACGAGGTCATGCTCGTCGAGATCGACGCGCTGGCAGTGACCGGCTAGGTCGCTACGCGGTGACGAGGTGCCGGCAGCTCATCCGCGGCGACATGGGCAGCTCGGTGAAGACGGGCTCGGACGTGTCCGCCGTCGGCACCTCCAGGTAGAGGTGGCTGCCGTCCGCGACGACCCCCTGCGGTTGCAGGCCGATCAGCTTGGCCACCACGTACGTGGCGCTCAGGCTGGTGACGTCGCGGATGATCCCGAGCCGCAGCAACGACCGCGTCTCCGCGATCGCCTCCTGCTCACCGGCCCGCAGGACCAGCCGCAGTCCGGGTGACACGGCCTGCGCCGCCACGGACACCGCGATGTTGTCCAGGTCGTCGGAGCCGACGGCGGCCAGCGCGAGAGCTCGGCTCACACCCAGTCGCTCGAGGAGTTCACGGTCACCACCGTGCCCCACGACGGTCGGGATGTTCATCGACCGCACGAGCCGCAGGTTCTTGGCGTGGGGGTCGCGTTCGACGCCCACCACCGCGACACCGAGAGCCTGTAGTTCCCGGCAGAGCCGGAGCCCGACCTGGCCGAGGCCGACGACGATGACGTGGCCGGAGCGGGGCAGGACGCGGCTGCCCACCAGGCCGACCAGCCGGGGGCCGAGCAGGCGCTCGATGATTCCGGCGGTGAACATGGCCGTGAAGACGACGGTGAACAGCATCGCCACCGAGGCGAACACCGCGTAGGCGGGGCTGCCGTGGGTGTCGGTTCCCGGACCCACGGTGGTCACCACGCGCACCGCCTCGTTGAACGCGTCGAGCGGTGCCACGTGCTGGCCGAGCATCAGCCACAGCCAGTCGGCGAACAGCACTGCGAGGAGCCCGGCGAGCCCACCGAGCAGGATGCGCGTGCCGATGTCGTGCGAGCGCAACAGTCCGGTCGCGCCGGTCGCCGCGGTGCGCCACCAGCTCCGCCGGGGCAGGTCGACGTGGGCGCCCTCGGGGTGGCCGTCGATCATGCGGACCGTCAGCATGTGCTCGCCCGCGTGCCGGGCCGCGACGAGTTCGGGTTCCAGGCACGGACCGGCGAGCGTGGGGGCGGCCAGGTCTGCAGGTGACGTCACCTCGCACTGCGGAAGGAGCTGCGACAGCTGGTCCGCGACCGTGCGGTCGAAGATCGTCACCACCAACGGGATCGACGCCGAGATGTGCGCCGCGGCCAGCGCGTAGCGCAGTGCGACGACGTCGTCGCGCACCAGTACGGCCATCCCGCAAGGTTCGTCCGCCATCGCCAGGCGGAGCTCGTCGTCGTCGGGGGCGACGAGATGGCGTACGTGAAAGTCCCTTTCGCGGAGGGACGCACAGACCCGTCGGGCCACGGTGGTTTCGCCGATGACGAGATATGAGTCGTTCACGTGTGGTCCTTCCGGCTCGGGATCACGAGAGCGTACCCGAGTAGAACCGTAGATCCCACACGAGAATGCCTACCGGTGAGTAGCCGGCAATGTCCTGGAACACGTTATCGGCCAATGATTTTGCGAAACGTCAGCCTACTCGTCGGTAGGAGCGGCGCCCTGTATCGCCAGGACGAGTCCGATCGCGGCGATCCAGACCAGGCCGCTCGGAGCGGCGGTCAACGTGGTAGCGCTCTCCCGTCCGCCACGCGACGATGGAGGTCGACGATCATCGCCGCAGTGCCGGGAACACCTCCGCGGTGACCGTGGTTGGGTGAGTCATGAGCCTCGATGCGAATGACGACCGGCGCCCACTTCTCGACCTCGTTGCCGCACACAACCGTGCGGTCCTCGCGACGATCAAACGCGACGGGCGCCCGCAATTGTCCAACGTGATCTATGCCTGGGACCCCGGCACGCAGACCGCGAGAGTGTCGGTGACGGCAGATCGGGCCAAGACCCGGAACGCCGCCCGCGACCCGCGGGTCTCGCTGCACGTCAGCGCGACCGACTTCTGGAGCTACGCGGTCGTGGAGGGAGACGCGGAACTGAGCGCGGTCGCGGCGGATCCGCACGACGCGGCGGCGGACGAGCTCGTCGACGTGTTCCGGCTCGCGTCCGGAAAAGAGCACGACGACTGGGAGGAGTTCCGCCGCGCGATGGTGTCCGAGCACCGGCAGGTACTCCGGGTCCGCGCGACGAAGGTGTACGGCATGGCCCAGTTGCCCTGAGTGTGCAGAACGTAGCTGTGGCAGCCGGTCGGAGCCGGTGGGACGATTGAGTCATGCGCAGGAGACGGTGGCCGGCGGCACCGCCGCCTGCCACGGAGGGAATCGTGGTGCACGGGCCGGTGGAGCTCGTGACGAGCCGCGACCTGAGCTTGCGCCTGGCGGAGGTCGTCGCGCACCCGACGGGCATGCTGCTGCGCATCGAGCTGACGGCGAGAGGCAGATCCGCTGATCTGGCGCGCCACGAGACGCGTCCACTGGACGATCCCGACGACCCGTCGGCTCGGTGGTCGTATCTCGCGGTGAACGTGCATGTCGACGATATGGAGGGTGTCGCTGATCCACGCCACCCGCATTCGACGTCGAAGTCCGATGCCGCTGACGCGTCCGAGTATCATTCCGCGCCGCATTACTGGATCAGCGACTACCCGGAGTCGGGAACGATCACGCTGACCGCGGGGTGGAAGGAAATAGGACTCCTGCCGAGAACGCGGACGATCACTCTCGGCCCGAATCCGAGTATGCGACCCACCCGGTAGACATACGAACGTGCCCTTCGGCGCCGTGGGAGCGTCGAAGGGCACGTTCGTCCGGCGAGGGGAACGCAGATCAGGGCAGGGGAACCCAGGTGCCGAAGAACCAGAATCCGTGCGGGCTCGGCGCGGGTGCCTGCTGCTGCGGAGCGTGCTGCTGCTGCGGCTGAGGCTGCGGTGCCTGCTGCTGCTGGGCGGGGACGGGTTGTGGCCCACCGGGTCGGCGCTGGCGACGCCGGCTCCGATGCCGAGGGCCGCGAGGGCGATACCACCGGTTGCGACGGCCTTGGTCACGACGGACTTCATGCGGTTCCTCCTGGAACGTATCGGATGCGGTGTCAGAACTTCCTGACACAGACCAGATTGCTGCCCGTCCCTGCTGAAACTCTTCGCTCAGTCTGTCAATCTCCTCGGTGTCAGCGCGGCTGCTCCGCCAGCTTGGCGGCGATCACGCCGTTGAGCCGTTGCAGACCGCTCGGGGTGAGGCCGTGGATCTGGCCCTCGATGCTGCGCACGACATGCGTGTCGCTGAGGACCTTCTCGCTCGACTGGATCAGAACCGTTCCGGCGCCGGTGAAGTCGAACTGCCGTTCCTCCCCGGAGTTGATTCCCATCATGTGGGCGCCCGCCGCGAGGAAGTTGCTGATCCACCCCTGGTCGTAATGGTGGCTCGGGGACGGGCAGTCGGCCCACCCGACGAGCGCCTCGGGGTCGATCCGCAGCGGCGGCTCGGCGAACATCACCGGGCCGTTGGACGACGCAAGGAACTTGCCGGTCCCGATGAGCGTCAGGAAGCCCGGCACGATGGACTGGTTCAGGGCCAGACCCGGCTCGAACGCAAGGAGATTCGACGCCCGGATCGTGAGGTTGCCGTCGTCGAGGTCGTACGAGTTGATGTCGTAGCCGCGGTCGCCGATGATCAGCTTCCCGAATCCTTCGGCCACCGCATAGTCGCCCATGTACAGCGGCGCGGAGAACTGGTTGGCGACCATGTGCAGTGCGGCGCCGTGCAATCCGTGGGTCAGTGCCTGGAACTGCATCTGCCCGTAGTAGGCGATCATCGCACCCTTGCGGATGAACCAGGGCGCGGTGAGGTCGATGCAGAACGCGTAACTGTTGTCGGGAATGTTGTCGCTGGCGCCGAGAGTAGACGGATTGTGGATGGCGGTCACAGTTTCTCCTCCGAAGCCTGAACGTAGACGATGCCCTGACCGGTGCACTGCAATTGCATCGCTTCCCCGACGCCGCGGCCCATGGCCTCGCGCCAGCCGACGGCGGATTTCAGTTCCACCTGGACGCTCCCATACGTGCCGACGAATGCGTCGGGGTCGACGAACACCGGATTCGGTCCACCCACAGGGAGTTCGATGAAGCCGCCGTGCGCGAGGAGGACCGCCGACCCGTACCCGGACAGCTGCGTCGTGAACATCCCGGTACCGGCGAGGGCGCCTGCCGCAGCGCCACGCAGGGCGCCGAGCATGCCGCGTCCGCCGCCGCCGCCCTGACTCGTCACGGAGATCACCGAACTCTGCAGTCCCGCATTGTGAGCGAGCAGCCGGGACGCCTCGACACACAGCGCACCGCCCTGCGACATGTCGACGACGTGCACCTCGAGCCCGGCGTGGCCGTAGTGCACCTCGCCCTGCCCCTGCGCGAGCATCGTGCGTTCGTGCTCGCCCTGCATCATGCGTCCGGCCATCCGGGTGAATCCACCCATGCCCGCCATCGACTGGGAACCCGGCACCTGATGCGGCGAGAACTGGACCTGACCCGTGTAGAACAGCATCGCGCCCGTGCGGGCCACCACACCGCCGGCGGCGCCGACGTCGACCTTGACGACCTTCGAGTTCACTTTCGAGAAGACCATGGGGCTCACCGCTCTGCCGGTTGAATGGAGACGACGCCGTGACCGTCCCACCTGAGGGAGAAGGCCTCACCGTTGCCCTGGCCGACGGCGTTGCGCCACGACACGTCGGTCACGAACGACTGCGTCACCTGTCCGCGCGCCGAGACGAACGCGTCGGGATCGACCACCAGCGGGTACTGCGGCGACACCTCGAGATGGATGAGCGGCCCGCCGGCCGACAGCAGCGCCACCTGTCCCTGGCCGGAGACGGTCGTGGTGAACAGGCCCTGACCGCCGACCCCGCCGCGCAGTCCGGTGAACGTGACGTTGGTGTTCAGGTTGCCGCTCAACGCGAGAAGCTGCTGCGACTCGACCTGCAGGGTCTCGTTCGCCAAGTCGACGACGGAGACGTACTGACCGCCCACCGCGAGGTACACGACACCGTGGCCGGAGCATTCCATCAGCGACAGCGCCTCGCCCGTGGCACGCCGCTTCATCCCGGCGAGCACCCCGTCACCGCCACCGAAACCTGCCGACTTGAAACTGACATTGCCCTCGTAGGCGATCATCGAACCCTGTATCGCCCGGATGGTGGTTCCGGCGAGCTGCGCCTCCACCACCTTCTTCGACTTGTCGAGCAGCCGCCCCATGGGTGCCCTTTCCAGTGTCGAGCGGCAGTGCCCGTGACCGAGTCACGAGCACTGCCGCTGGATGTGAGTACAGGCAGAACCTAGCCGACGGACACCGGGTCCTGCTCGTCCACGTCGTCTTCCACTGCGCCGGCCGCTGCAACGGCCTTGCGGTTGCGGACGATGCTGGAGATGAAGGCGGCACCGATGAGGGCGACGCCCACGAGTCCGGTGACGTTCTCGTTGACGTGGTAGCCGATGGACACCAGCAGGATCACGGCCAGTGCGCCGATGGCCCAGTGGGCGCCGTGCTCGAGGTACACGTAGTCCGACAGGGTGCCCTTGCGGACCAGGAACACCGTGATGGAACGGACGAACATCGCGCCGACGAAGCCGAGGCCGAGGGCGATGATGATCGGGTCGGACGTGATCGCGAACGCGCCGATAACACCGTCGAAGGAGAACGACGCGTCGAGGACCTCGAGGTAGAGGAACAGGAAGAACCCGGCCTTACCGGTGGCCTTGGCCAGCTCGGTCGGTCCGCCCTTGGACCCTTCGACCAGTTCTCCGTCTTCGTCTTCCCCCGGAGTGTTGAACAACTCACCGAGACCGTTGACGGCGATGTAGGTGACCATGCCGAGGACGCCCGCGATCATCACCGTGGAGACCGTGTCCGCGGGGGCGATGTACGCGGCGGTGATCAGCAGCAGGGCGCCGGCGATGATGACGGCCAGCTGGTCGAGCTTGCCCGCGCGGGCAAGGGGCTTCTCCAGCCAGGACAGCCAGGTGATCTCCCGCTCTTCCAGGATGAAGCCGAGGAACAGCATCAGCAGGAACATGCCGCCGAACGCCGCGATCTGCGGGTGCGCGTCGGTGAGCAGCGTTTCGTAGCTGGCGCTGCCGTCGGGGAAGTACGCGGCACCGTCGGCAGGCGGGTTGAGAGCCAGGTCGAGGGCGGCGACGGGGCCGAGGCCGGACGCGAGCCACACGATGACGAGGGGGAAGACCAGACGCATACCGAACACCGCGATGACGATGCCGACGGTGAGGAAGATCTTCTGCCAGAACTCGCTCATCCGGCGGAGCACGGTGGCGTTGATGACGGCGTTGTCGAAGGACAGTGAGATCTCGAGGATCGACAGGATCACCACGAGGAGGACGGCCTGGGGGCCTCCGTAGAGCGCCGCAACGATGATGGAAATCACCGTCACGGCGAAGGAGAGACCGAATATTCGCAGAACCACGAAGCGTGGCCTTTCTCTAGTGGGCATGCAGGGTGGCTACTGCAGGTGGACGAGCACCGGGGGAGGGTTTCACGTCAGGGCCGTGAAACCCTCCCCCGGCTGGAGAACGTGACGACTGTCAGACGTTGACGCCGTAGTCGCGGGCGATACCGGCCAGCCCGGACGCGTAGCCCTGTCCGATGGCGCGGAACTTCCACTCCGCACCGTTGCGGTACAGCTCGCCGAAAACCATAGCGGTCTCGGTCGACGCGTCCTCGGACAGGTCGTAGCGGGCGAGCTCGGTGCCGTTGGCCTGGTCGACGACGCGGATGTAGGCGTTGCGGACCTGACCGAACGACTGCGAACGGGTCTCCGCATCGTAGATCGAGACGGGGAACAGGATGCTCTCGATGTTCGCGGGGACCGCCGCCAGGTTGACGTTGATCACCTCGTCGTCACCCTCGCCCGCACCGGTGGTGTTGTCACCGATGTGCTCGATCGAGCCGTCGGGGGAACGCAGGTTGTTGAAGAACACGAAGTGCTGGTCCGACACGACCTTCTTGTCGGCACCCGCACCGATGGCACTGGCGTCGAGGTCGAAGTCGGTGCCGGTGGTCGAGCGGGCATCCCATCCGAGTCCGACAGCCACCGCGGTCAGGTTCGGCGCCTCCTTCGTGAGAGAAACATTGCCGCCCTTGGTCAAGCTGACGCCCATTCAGGGGTCCTTTCGAGAGGAGGTGGGTGGACCCTCGACAACTGTCGAAGTTCCGGGTTCGTCGTGCAACACCACGATAATGAATTTGTCCGACTTGTCCCATCCCGCGAACTGTCCACAGGTTTGTGCACAGGCAATTCCGGACCACTCGGGGTTGTCGGCCCGACCAGTACGATTCAGGACGTGACGAGCGGATGGGCGGGACGCTTCCGAGGAAGAGCCCGGGGCGACGACTCGGCTCGTCGCGCCCACGACACGATGGTCGCAGCGTTTCTCGATATGGACAACCGGCAGAGCATCGCCGCCGCGGCCGTGGACGCCTCGGAACAGCTGACTCCGGAACGCGGAATCCGGCGGGCCTGGGAACCGGTTCGCGACGGGTGCTACCAGGCCGCGACGGCGTATCTGGCGGCCGAAGACCAGTTCGAGAACGTGCAGTCACCCGCCGCCACCGCCGCGTACGAGCAGGTGACGCGGCAGTTGGTCGCGGCAACCCAGACCCTCGACGAGTTCTATCGCACACATCGCGGCCATCTCGAGGAGTCGACCGCAATGCTGGCGGCCGTTCCCCAGGTTGCCCAGCAGGCGCTTCAGGTCTCCTCCGCCGCGCAGCAGCGGGTGCAGACCGAGGGCGCCGCGTACGCCGGCTACCCGTCGGTACGCGACCGGGGAGCGGCACTCGACGCCGCGGTCGTGGCGCTGCAGGGCGCCCGTGGCGCCAATCCGATCCGCGAAGCGGCGGCGCGCGTGCGGGAGGAGTCGGCGGCGCTGGAGAAGGCACTGGCCGCGGCCCCGTCCAGAGAGCAGGACGCCGCTCACGCGGTGTCGTCGGTGACGACGAGGATCGCCGCCGTGCAGACTCGGGCGGAACGCCTCGCGCCCGCCTACTCCGCGCTGCTGCGCGAGTTCAACGCGGCCAGTTCGGCGGATCTCGTCCACAACGACCGCGAGAGCCGCAGGCACATCGAGCAGGCGCAGACCGATCTGCAGCAGGCGCAGAAGGCTCTGACCGCGGGTAATCCCGAGGGGGCGCTCGAACTGACCGCCGCGGCGCGGACCCATCTGGTCGACGCCGAGGCGAACGTCGACGGCGTCACCGATCGCCTGCGGTTGCTGCGCGCGGTCCGCGAAAACCCGCGGGCCAAGGAAAACGAGATCAGATTTCGTCTCCGCGACGCCCAGATGTTGGCTGTCAATCGTGGGCTCGTGCGGGAATGGGGGTCGGTCCTCGACGCTCAGCTCGAGCGGATAGACCGAATTGCAGGGACACTGACCGGGAGGCATCCCGACTACTGGGCATACGTCGCCCAGCTCGATGCCGTGTCGGCGTTCATAGCCGAGGTGGTTCAGAAGATGAGAGGACACACAGGACAGCGATGACACGGGGGGACGATGAGCATTAGCGAAGAGATGATGCCGGCTGCGGTAAAGCATGTTCGGCACTTCCACCACCTCGATCCCGAGACGCACGGCCGGCTGTTCCTGCACGCTCCGCAGGCGCTCGGGCCGGACGAGGATCGTACGGTGCTGGCCGTCGCGCTGGGCGCGACGCTGTACGTGCCTGCGACGAGGTCCGACCTCGCGGACACCATCCTTCGACGGTCCGGTGACGGTGTCTGCTCGATGGTCCTGGACCTCGAGGACGCGGTGGCCGACGACCAGGTGGAGGCGGCGCTGCTCAACGCCGTCGACGCGCTCGACCGGCTCGCAGTCCACGGTGGTGCGCGGATGCAGTTGTTCGTCCGGGTGCGGGCCGCCGAGGACCTTCGGCGGATCGCCGATCTGCTGACCACCGGCGTCGAGGTGTTGTCCGGATTCGTGATTCCGAAGTTCGGTAGTGCGACGGGACGTGTATTCCTCGACGAGCTGGCCGCGGCATCGGAGCGGCTCGGCAAGCACCTGTATGCGATGCCGGTGCTCGAATCGCCCGCACTGGTGCACCGCGAGACCCGCGACGACGAACTGGCGAAGATCGGCGCACTGCTCGTCGAACACCGCGAGCGGATCCTCGCCGTGCGCATCGGCGCCACCGACATGTGTGCCACGTTCGGCATCCGCCGCGACCGCGACCTGACGATCTACGACGTGCGGGTGGTCGCGGACGCGATTGCCGGCATCGTCAACTTCCTGGGCCGCGCCGACGACACCGGACACGTCATCACCGGTCCCGTGTGGGAGTACTTCGCCGACCACGAGCGGATGTTCCGGCCGACCCTGCGCGCCACGCCGTTCGAGGAGCACAACGAGGTGCGGTTCCGCCAGCAGCTGGTCAGCCGGGATCTGGACGGCCTGCTGCGGGAGATCGCCCTCGACCGCGCCAACGGTATCCAGGGCAAAACCGTCATCCATCCGACGCACGTCGCGGCCGTGCACGCGCTGTCCGCGGTGACGCACGAGGAGTACCACGATGCGCTCGACATTCTCGGCGCCGAGAATGTCGGCGGCGTCCAGGCGTCGGGGTATCGCAACAAGATGAACGAAATGCGCCCGCACCGCAGCTGGGCCGAGAAGACACTCGTCCGGGCGAAGGTGTTCGGCGTGACAAACGAGGGAATCACGTTCGTGGATCTACTGACCGCATTGGCCGTCCGATGAGCTCACCCACCGCCGTGCGCGCGGTGCCCTGGGCCACGGAACATCTGGGGCTGACGCTCGCCCACGTGGGTTCGGACACGGGGCTGACCATCCCCGAACTCGTCGAGCCCGGCCTGCGGCGCAACCCGCGGCGTGCCCATCTGCTCGTCTCGACGGTCCTCGGCAAGCACGTGCCCACCGACCCGGCTGCCGTGATCGGCGCAGGCGACCGCCTCGGTGATCTCGTCGCCGACCTCCTCGGCCCGGACGCAGATCCCGTCGTGCTCGGATTCGCCGAGACCGCAACAGGTCTGGGGCATTGCGTCGCGGCCCGGCTGCGCGCCCGGTGTTACCTGCACTCCACGCGCCGGGACGTCCCCGAGATCGGGACGTCCGCCGGGTTCGAGGAGGGGCACTCGCACGCGACCAGTCACCAGCTACAGCCGACGTCCGTCGAGTTGTTCACGGGCGATCGTCCACTCGTCCTCGTGGACGACGAGATCTCCACCGGCGCCACCGCGGTCGACGCGATCCGAGCGCTACACCGGCAGAACCCGCGCAGCCGTTACGTCGTGGCGTCGCTCGTCGACATGCGCGAGCAGGACCACCGGGACGCTGTCGACGCCGCCGCCGCCGAATTGGGGGTGCAGATCGACAGTGTGAGTCTGGCGGTGGGACGCACCGAGCTTCCCGACGGACTGATCGACTCGGTCGGTGCCCTCCCTGATCCGGTGCTCAACCCCGTCGGTGAGCGAACCGGGACCGTCGAGCGCGCCGACATACCTTGGCCCGCAACAGTTCCGGAGGGCGGGCGTCACGGGTTCCTGCAGGAAGACACCGAGGAGTTCGATGCGGCCGTCGCGTCGGCGGCTGCGGTGCTCCGTGACCGGCTCGACCCGCAGCGCCCGGTGATCGTCGTCGGACACGAGGAGCTGATGTACCTCCCTCTGCGAATCGCGGACGCGCTCGCCACGTCCGGTGTCCGGGTTCGTTTCCAGACGACCACGCGGTCGCCCGCCTACGTGCTCGACCAGCCGGGGTACCCGCTGCGCCGCGGATTCCGTTTCACGGCCCCCGAGATCGGGGAAGAGCAGCCGCGTTTCGTCTACAACGCGCAGTGGCCGGACGAGGACGCCGTCGTGGTCGCGGTGATCGACGCTGCGGCCGACACCGACCGGCTCACGGAAGCCGGCGGACTCCTCGACGTCCTCACCGCGTCGGGGACGGATGTGCTCCTGGCCGTCGTGTCCGGCGCCGACCCGCGGTCGCTGCGCGCCGCGCGTGCGGGAGCGTCGACGTGACGGCGCCGCTGACCGGCCCGGCGTTCGGTTCGTACGCCGCCGACGAGGTGGGCTGGCTGCTCAAAGACCTGTCGCACGTCGAGCTCGAAGCCGATGTCGCCGAGCGGGAGCGCCGCATCCAGTCGGGTGAAGCCCACTACGCGGAAACGCTGCCCATCGAATACCAGCCCGATGCGGAGTACCGCGAGCTGTTCGAGAAGGTGCTGCAGGACAGCTCCATCCGGCTGGCGCGTGCCGTGGGGACGGTCACCGACCTCGTGCTGGCCGAGCGCGGCCGCGACGTCACTCTCGTGTCCCTGGCGCGGGCGGGAACCCCGGTGGGTGTGCTCATGCGCCGCTGGGCGCGCGACGTCCACGGGTTGACGCTGCCGCACTACGCCGTCTCCATCGTCCGGGACCGGGGGATCGACGCCGTCGCGCTCGACTACCTTGCACAGCATCACGACCCGACGAACGTGGTGTTCGTCGACGGATGGACGGGCAAGGGTGCCATCGCCCGCGAGTTGTCGCAGGCACTCGCCGAGTACCGCGCCGCCGGGGGCGCCGAGTTCGACGACGACCTCGCCGTCCTCGCCGATCCCGGGCACTGCGTTCGCACGTTCGGCACCCGCGACGACTTCCTGATCGCCTCGGCGTGTCTGAACTCGACTGTGTCGGGCCTGGTGTCGCGGACCGTCCTCAACGACACGCTGATCGGCCCCGGTGACTTCCACGGCGCCAAGTTCTACGCGCACCTGGCGGGCGAGGACGTGTCCAATCACCTCCTCGATTCCGTCAGCGCCTCCTTCGGGGATGTGCGTGAACACGTTCCCAGCGACGTCGAGGACTTGCTGCGGTCGGACCGCACCCCCACCTGGGACGGCTGGAAGTCCGTCGAGGCGGTTCGGGAGCAGTACGGAATCTCGAGTGTGAACTTCGTGAAGCCGGGCGTCGGCGAAACCACCCGCGTGCTGCTGCGCCGGGTGCCGTGGCGGGTGCTCGTCCGCGACCTCGACGCCCCGGAGCACGCGCACATCCGGCTCCTCGCCGCCGCGCGTGCGGTCCCCGTCGAAGAGGTTCCCGGCCTGGCCTATTCGTGCATGGGCCTGATCAAGGATGTGACATGACCGCGCTGATCGCGACCGACCTCGACCGGACCATGATCTACTCGCGCGGGGCCATGGAACTCGCCGTCACCGAGAGCGACGTGGCCGAGCGGCCCGGCGACGAGGACCTGCTGTGCGTCGAGGTGTACGACGGCAAACCGCTGTCCTACGTCACGTCGGCCGCCGAGGCCATGCTGCGGAAGCTCACCGCGTCCGCCGTGGTCGTGCCCACCACCACGCGCACCGTTGCCCAGTTCCAGCGCATCGACCTGCCGGGGGCGCCGTGGCGGTACGCGATCACGACCAACGGCGGCAATATCCTCGTCGACGGGGTGCCCGATGCGCGGTGGCGGTCGGGTGTCGACATCGCGATGGCCGACGGTGGAGCCTCGCTGGTGGAGGTCGGCGCCGAGTTGAGCCGACGGATCGACGACGGCTGGGTGCGTTCGTCCCGGGTGGCCGACGAGTTGTTCTCCTACCTGGTCGTGGACCTCGACGCGATGCCGGCCGGCTTCGTCGAGGAGTGGAACGACTGGTGCGCGGATCGGGGATGGGGAGTGTCCCGGCAAGGCCGCAAGATCTACACGATGCCCGACGCGGTGTGCAAGAGTCGTGCGGTCGCCGAGGTCCGTGCAAGGCTCGTCGACGACGGAGTGCTCGAGGCGGAAGCGCCCGTGCTGGCGGCCGGGGACGGGGCTCTCGACGCCAACATGCTCAGTGCGGCCGACGCCGCCATCCGCCCCCGGCACGGCGAACTCGAAACCATCGACTGGCAGCATCCGACCCTGTCGGTCACCGGAAGCAGCGGTATCGCCGCTGGTGAGGAGATCCTGCGCTGGTTCGCGGACCGTGTCGCGCGGGGTGCGGGGACGACGGCCGTCGGCTCTCTTTTGTAGGTTGTAGGCAAACAGACCAAACGGGACAAACCCGACGCTCCCACAGTGAAGGAACTACCGCAGTGTCCACTCCGCTAGCCAAGGGTCAGAACGGCCCGCTGAGCGTCGACGACGTCATCGTCTCCCTCGAACTGACGGCCGCCGCCGACCTGTCCGCGCTGCTCGTCACGGACTCGGGGAAGGTCCGCTCGGACGCCGACTTCGTCTTCTTCAACCAGCCGGCCGGTCCCGGCGTGCAACTCGTCCCCGGAGCCACCGGACAGGCGGCCTCGCTGAAGGTGTCTCTCGGCGCGGTGCCTGCCGACATCGCCCAGGTGCGCGCGGTCATCACCCTCGACGACGCCACCAGTAACTTCGGCCGCTCGGCGCCGCCGACCGCCCGGGTCTCGGACGGCACCGGAAACTCGCTGTACGAGTACAAGATCGAGGGACTGAACTCCGAGTCGATCGTCATCGCGCTCGAGCTGTACCGACGCCAGGGCGCCTGGAAGGTGCGGGCCGTCGGGCAGGGCTACGCCGGCGGGTTCGCCGCACTCGTCACCGATCACGGCGTGTCCGTCGACGACGCTCCCGCACCCGCCGCCGCTCCTGTCCAGCAGCCGCCCGCTCCCGCACCGGCACCGCAAGCCGCCTACCCGCCGCCGGCCGCACCGGTTGCGCCCCCGGCTCCCGCTGCACCCCCCGCGCCCGCTGCTCCGGCCGAGGTCAGTCTCACCAAGTCGCGACCGGTCAGCCTCTCGAAGGGCCAGAAGGTGACGCTCCGCAAGGACGGTGGCGTCGCACTGACGTACATCCAGATGGGGCTCGGCTGGGATCCGATCGAGAAGCGCGGCATGTTCGGGAACCGTTCCGCCAACGTCGACCTCGACGCGTCGGCGGTCCTGTTCGCGGACAACAACATGGTCGATGTCGCCTACTACGGGCAGCTGACGTCGAAGGACGGGTCGATCCGGCATCAGGGCGACAACCTCACCGGTGAGGGCGCAGGCGACGACGAGGTGATCCTCGTGGATCTCACCCGCATTCCGCCGCACATCTCGACCATCGTGTTCATCGTGACGTCGTACCGCGGGCACACGTTCGAGCAGGTGAAGAACGCCTTCTGCCGCCTGGTGGACACCACGTCGTCGGCCGAACTCGCCCGGTTCACGCTGCAGGGCGGGATGCCGTTCACGGGAATGGTGATGGCCAAGGTGTACCGGGTGGGCGGCGAGTGGAAGCTGCAGGCCATCGGTGAGGGCATTCAGGCCAAGCACGCCGGGGAGGCCGCGCCTCAACTCGCCCGCTTCCTCGGCGTCTAGGGGCGGCGGTGACGGTCCACCTCGTTCCGGGGCAGAACGCTCCGCTGCCGTCGCGCGAACTGCGTTTCCGCGCGGTCGATGCGACGCCGATCGACGTCTCCGCGCTGATCGTGGGCGGCGATCTCCGCGTGCTGTCCTCGGACCATTTCGTGTTCTACAACCAGCGCCGCGCCGCCGGGGTGGAACTCGACGCGGACGGAACGGTCCGGCTGCAGCTGGACGAGGTGGACGCCGCTGCGGTGGCCGTGCTCTGCGTGGTCAGTGTCGATCCGGCGTCCCCGAACGGTCCGGCGACGCTGGCCCGCGAGGGGCTGTCGGCCACGCTCGCCGACGAAAATGGTCTTCCCCTGGTCGTTTTCGACGTCCCGCTGGTCGGTTCCGAGGCGGCCGCGATCTGCCTCGAGATCTACCGGCGCGGCACCGAGTGGAAGGTGCGGGCCGTCGGGCAGGGATACGACGGCGGCCTCGCCGAACTCGTCACCCGGCACGGCGTCGAGGTGGACGAACCCGCGCACGCTGTGGCCGAGGAGGTTCCGGCGATGCCCGGTCCTGCGGGCATCCCGCTCGACCCGGCCCACTCGTTCGAGAGGGCGTGGATGATCTTCGAGGACGCCGCCCGGTCCGCGGCCTCGTTCCGATCCTCCCGCGACTACGCGCAGGCCCGGCTGGACGACGAACTGTCCGAGTCGGTGGCCGACCCGTCCACACGCAACAGTCCGGCGGTCGTGCAATCGCAGGCCAGGGCGCAGGAGCGGTGTGATGCCCTCGTCGCCGAGGCGCAGCGCAAATTCGACGGCGAGACTTCGCAATTGGCCGACGAACTCCGCGCCATCGATCCTCTGCTGCCGCGGTCGCTGGCCACCTTCGAGTCCGCCGCGTGGACCAGCCCGGTCACCGGCAGCGCCGTGACGGACGGGCTGAGGCTCGGTGAGTTGACCGCACCCGACCTCGGTGAGCTGCGGGTGCCGTTCTGCGTTCATTACCCGTTGGGGCGTCCGCTCTGGATCGTCGGCGATCCGGCCGAGGCCGCACCGGTGGTCGCGGCGCTGGCGGCGCGCATGCTGGTCGCATCACCTGCGGTGGCACAGCGGTTGGAGGTGGTCGACCTCAGCGGCTCGCTGCGCACGTTCACCGAACCCCTCGGTGCTCTGCTGGCTTCGCCCGTCGTGTCGTCGGCTTCCGACATCACCGCCCGCCTCACCGCGCTGTCCGAGAGCGTCGACCTCGCAGAAATGGCGGCCCGCAGCGGAATCCGCGACAGCCTGCCGGAGCCGCGGCTGGTGATCCTGGGCGACTTCCCGCACGGGTACGGCGCCGAGGACGCCGCCCGGATCGTGCACCTCGCCGATCACGGTCCCGCACTCGGGACGTCGCTGATCATCGTCGGCGACAGCGCCTCCGCCGATTCGGATCCGGGCGTCGCGGTGCTCGAACGCATCGCGCAGCAGGTTCCGACGTCCGGGGTCCTCACCGTCTCCGACCCGTGGACGGGCAACGACTGGATCCTGACACCCGACCGGTTCCCGGACCACCCCCTCCACCGGGCCTCGGTGCTGGATTCACTGACCGGGCAATAAAACCCTCGCCGCGAGCTAGCGTCACTCGTCGGGCAGTTCGACCCCGAGTTCGAGGGCCTTCGTGGCGACGGCGTCCGGAAAGACGTTGCGGAACAGGAACAGGTCCTGCCCGATCACCCAGCCGGGGGCGAGTTCCGTGGCGTAGCGCTCGAAGTAGCCGAGTTGCTTTCCGAACAGGACAAGTTCCTCGGGGCTGGCGACGCCCCATTTCTTGCCGATGCCGATGAGCGCCATGATGAGTTCGCTGAGCCGCAGCTCGCCGAGGTCCCGGCCCAGCAGGGGTGCGAGCGCGGCGGCCACCTGGAGTCCGATCTCGTCGTCGGTGGCGTCGTTGTCGGTCGCGTAGCCGAGGCTCCGGATTCCGCGGGCCATCCGGGAGAAGTCGCCGTCGATCAGCGTCGCGTAGAACATGTCGCGCAGGATCTGCCGCCACGACTCGGGGAGCTCACCGACGATGCCGAAGTCGAGCATCGCGATGCGTCCGTCGTCGAGGACCCACAGGTTCCCGGCGTGCACGTCGCCGTGGAACGGGCCGTGCAGGATGACGGACTCGATCCACACCTTGACGCCGCGGCGGATCAGCATCCGGGTGTCCATGTGGACGAGGTCGGGGAACCGGTCGAGCGGCAGGCCGTACATGCGTTCCATACAGATGACGTGCGGACCGCAGTAGTCCCAGTACACCTCGGGGGTGGTGACGCCCTTGTTGTCGCCGAACGCCCCGATGTTCGTCCGGAACCGGGCCTGGCGGTCGGCCTCGACGGCACTGTTGAGTTCGGTCATCGTGGCGGCGTGGAGGTCGCGGATGATGGCGGTGGCGTTGGCGATGCGGAAGAACTCGAACAGTTTCTCGAGGATCCGCGCGCCCCAGTAGGCGGTGCGCAGGTCCACCACCATGCGGCGGAAGATGTCGGGGCGTTGGACCTTGATGACGGCTTCCCTGCCGTCGGGGAGAACGCAGCCGTGTACCTGCGCGACGGAGGCGGCGGCGAGGGGGACGTCGTCGAACGACGCGAACAGTGCGTCGACGGGATGCCCCAGGTCGGCTTCGATCACCCGGCGGGCCTCCTGGGCGGGCACCGGCGGCACGTCGTCGAGACATCGCAGACAGGCGTTGGCCAACGGGGCGGGGAACACGCCGGAAGACGACGCCATCAGCTGCCCGACCTTGACGAACGTCGGGCCCAGCACCTCGAAACCGTTGACCAGGCCCTCCGACGCCGCGTCCGCAAGGGTGCGGCCGCGGCGTCGGACAGGCCAGGTGACCAGCGCGAACAGGGTGTAGGCGACGACGACCACGCCGATGACCAGCGCCCGCCACAGCTCCGCGGCGCGGAAACGGTCGAGGCTCGCGGAGTGCACGGTCAGGGCTGCAGGTGGCGGCCCCGAAGCGTACGGGCCGACCGGACGTGCCGTTGGCTCTTGCACAGTTCCTACCTTGCGTTCAGTGCTGCCTGCCGTTCAGAAGGGGACCATACCCCGACCGTTTCGGCGAACCCCTTTCAGTATGCGGTACCCGCCATCACACCATTTCGTTAGCAGAACTCAGAGTCCCAGCGCGCCTGCGAGTTCCCGCAGGGCAGGCACCGGATCGTCGCCGGCGGGGAGTACCTGGACGGCCACGTGATCGGCGCCCGCGTCCAGGTGTTCCCGGAGGCGGCCGGCGACGTACTGCGTGTCGCCGTGGGCGACGAGCGCGTCGATCAGGTCGTCGCTGCCGCCGTTCTCGATCTGCTCGTCGGTGTACCCGAGCCGTTTCAGGTTGTTGACGTAATTGCGCAGGTGCAGGTACGGATTCTCGACGGCCGAACGTCCGATGGGGCGGGCGCGTTCCGGATCGGTGTCCAGCACGACCTTCTGCTCCGGCGCGATCACCGGACCCGGGCCCAGCAGCTCACGCGCTTCACGGGTGTGCTGCGGAGTGGTCAGGTACGGATGGGCGCCGGCGGCGCGGGCTGCGGACAATTCCAGAACCTTCGGACCGAGTGCGGCGAGGACGCGTCGTCCCGCTGGGACACCGGCAGCATCGAGGGCGTCGAGATACTCCACGAGCGCGGCGTACGGCTTGCTGTAGTTCAGCCCGGGCTGTTCAGGATGGCCGACACCGATGCCGAGGAGGAAGCGCCCCGGATGACGAGCTTCGAGCCGGTGGAACGAGGTCGCGATCTCGTCGACGGGCGCGGTCCAGATGTTCACGATTCCGGTCGCGACGGTGATCATGGACGTCGCGTCGAGCAGGCGTTCGGCGATCTCGAGGTCGGCAGGCGGGGAGCCGCCGATCCAGATCGCGCCGTAGCCTGCCGATTCGATCGCCGCACCCACCTCGGGCGCCAATCCGCCGGCGTGACGCCAGACGCCGAACTGTCCGAGCTGCGGGGTTTGTGCTGTGGTCTCCGTCATGTGGCGTGCAACCTTCCGTCGTCGTCATTCATTCCGGTGTTCTCGAGTACGGGGTCTCAGGCCTGGTGCAGCCAGGAGCGGAACAGTAGCGCGCCCGCGGCGGCGAGCACGAGCGCGACGGGAACGGCCCACGCCGGACCACCGTCGCCGAGTAGACGCCGAGTGAGTCCGGCCAGCAGAGAGGCGATGGCCTTCAGGATCCACACGGCGACCGGCACGAGCAGGAGTCCGAGGACGAGATGCACCAGCCAGGCGCCGGCGAGCGTCGGACCACCCCAGCTGTACTCGTAGGAACCGTCGGTGATCAGCCCGTAGAACAGGCCCCGGAACGCGGCGATCCCGCTGAGGAACGCGAAAAACCAGGCCACCATCCCGATCAGCAGCGACAGCACCGAGTGGGCGAAAACGCTCGGCCACGACGGCGAACGCACGTCGATCCGCTCCGACGCGCTCGAGTCGGTGGCAGCGAGTTGCCACCGCCCGGCCCAGCGGTGCCGTCCGGTCATCGCGGCGCCGAGCGAGACGAGGCCGGCGGGAAACGCCCTCAGCGCGAACAGGGCACGGCGAGCGGACTCGGTGGTGAACGGGTTCACCGATGTCGAGTTGGCCTGGTCAGTTGACATGGCTCGACGCTATCGACCGACTCCGCCGCCGCACATCATCCTGCAGAACGATATTCGCTACCGCAGGGGTAGTCGATCAGCTGCCGGGCGCCCGGTACTCGGCGTCCCGGCGGACCGCGTCGTCCACCTGCTCCGGCGTCAGCAGCGCCACCGATTCGGACCGCGCCGCACCGGAGGCGGTGGTGCGGATGCCGAGCGCGGCGGCCGCGACGTCGTCCGGCACGTCACCGATCACGAACAGATCCCGGCCACCTAGTGCGAAGTAGCAGGATTCGACTGTGCCCCCGACGCTTTCGACCATCTGGGTGATCGCGTCGCGTCGTGCGGTGCCGCCTTCGGCGAGTAGTCCCTTCGCGCCTTCGGGTGAGTACGTGACCTGCCAGAGATATCTCGGCATCAGTGCCTCCTCGATTGTGGGGTCCTCTCATGGTTCTCCCGGGACGGGCCACATGCAATAGGTTCCGGCGCTAGGGTCGTGAGATGGCTGAGGCCCGCGTAGGTATCTCCGGCTGGACGTATCCCGGTTGGCGCGGTGACTTCTACCCGGACGGTCTGGCCCATCGCAAGGAGTTGGCCTACGCCGCGGGGCGATTGACGTCGATCGAGATCAACGGGTCCTTCTATTCGTTGCAGCGACCGACGAGTTACGCGAAGTGGCGTGACGAAACACCGGAAGGTTTCGTGTTCGCCGTCAAGGGCGGTCGCTACATCACGCACATGAAGAGGCTGGTCGGCGCGGAGACGGCGCTGGCGAACTTCTTCGCATCCGGGGTGCTCGCGTTGGGCCCCAAGCTCGGACCGCTGCTGTGGCAACTGCCCCCGACACTCGCGTTCGATTCGACGACTCTCGCAGCATTCTTCGACCAGCTGCCGAGGACGACCACCGATGCCGCGGCGCTCGCGTCTCGACACGACGACAAGCTCACCGACGACAGGGCGTGGACGGAGACGGACGCCGATCGGCCCGTCCGCCACGCCCTCGAGGTCCGGCACCCCAGTTTCGACACGGAGGAGGCGAGGAAGTTGCTCCGCGCGCACGACGTCGCGTTCGTCGTCGCCGACACGGCAGGCCGGTACCCGTACGTCGAGGCGGCGACGAGCGATTTCGTCTACGCCCGGTTGCACGGCGACAAGGAGCTCTATGCCAGCGGCTACACGGACGAGGCGCTGGACGAGTGGGCCCGCAAGCTCGAGCGGTGGCTCGGGGAGGGCCTCGACTGCTTCGCGTACTTCGACAACGACATGAAGGGGTACGCGCCGTTCGACGCGCTGCGGCTGATCGAGCGGCTGCGTTGACTGTCGGTGTCCCGTGGCACAGTGCGCCGTTTGTCGGTGTCCCATGGCACAGTGCGCCGTTTTGTCGGTGTCCCATGGCACAGTGAGCGTCGGTTCGATGAAGACGAGAAGAGGATCTACCGGATGTGGCCCACTCATTGGCCTGCTGTCGCGCGTGACATCGCCGAAGCGCTCGACGCCGCCATCGTCGCGGGGCGCGCGTCGGACGCGTCGGCGCTGACCGAGGCCACGGAGGAACTGGCGGCCCTGCCTGCGGAGCAGGTCGGTGCGGTGCTGGCGGGGGTGGTCCGGGAACTCCTCGAGACGTTGCACCCGGACGGTCTGACGGGCGAGGACGTGCAGGACGTTCTCACCCGCTGCGCGCGGGCGGCGGCACTCTGGTTTCCGGTCGTCGATGTCGATTCGCTGGTGACCGTGCTGACCGGTGCACTCGGCGTGGCCGATGTCGAGGAGAACCCGCGCAGACCGGAGCGTGCCGTGGAGGCCGCGATCCTGGTCATCGCCGATCTGCTGAGTGCGGCGGAGGTTCCCGCCGACGGTTACGTCCGCCGGGCTCTCGACGAGATCGCGCGCGCCGAAACCGTCGAGATGCCCTGATTCGTTCAGAGTTCGGTGCGGATGTGATCGGCCAGCCGGGCGATCCGGTCCTCGTTGCGGCGGTAGTGGGTCCACTGGCCGATCCGATGGCTGGTGACCAGTCCGGCGCTCTGTAGCGCGGCCATGTACTGCGAGGCCGTCGACTGGGAGACCTCGGCCCTCGCCTGAATGTGCTTCAGGCACACGCCCACCTCGTCGGCGGGTTCGAGCTGCGGGGGAAAGCTGTCGGGGTCCTTCAGCCACTGCAGGATGCGCACGCGGGTCGGGTTCGACAGCGCTTTGAAGACCAGGGCCAGGTCGGTCGCGTCCGGAAGCTCACTCACAGACTTATCGTACCGCTATATCGCGATTTTACGATATGTGTGCTTGACTCGGTATATCGCAACTTCGCGATATGTCGATAGGGGTGAGTGATGGCGAAACGCAGAGTGGCAGTGGTCGTCGGTGCGCGCGGGGTGATCGGCGGCAATCTGATCGACCACCTCGAGGCGACCGGGGAGTGGGAGATCATCGGGCTGTCGCGACGGGGCGGACCCGACACCGGCAGGGTGCGGCACATCGCGGTCGATCTGCTCGACGAGCGCGACGCCGCCGACAAGCTGGGTGAACTGCGCGACGTGACCCACATCTTCTACGCCGCCTACCAGGACCGTCCGTCGTGGGCGGAGCTCGTCGCGCCCAACGTCGCGATGCTCGTCAACACGGTGAACGCGCTCGAACCCATGGCTGCCGGGCTCGAGCACATCAGCCTGATGCAGGGCTACAAGGTCTACGGCGCCCACCTCGGACCGTTCAAGACGCCGGCGCGCGAGAGCGACCCGCCGCACATGCCGCCCGAGTTCAACGTGGACCAGCAACAGTTCCTCGAAGACCGTCAGCGCGGCAAGCGCTGGACGTGGTCCGCGATCCGCCCCTCGGTCGTGTGCGGATTCGCTCTCGGCAATCCGATGAATCTCGCACTGGTGATTGCCGTCTACGCCACGATGTCGAAGGAACTCGGAGTGCCGCTGCGGTTTCCGGGTAAGCCGGGCACGTACACGAGTCTGATCGAGATGACCGACGCCGGACTGCTGGCGGAGGCGACCGTCTGGGCCGCGACCACCCCCGAGTGCGCGAATCAGGCGTTCAACATCAACAACGGGGATCTGTTCCGCTGGGACGAGATGCTGCCGAAGATCGCGAATTTCTTCGAGCTGGATGTCGCACCACCGCTGCCGATGTCGATGGAGGTCGTCATGGCCGACAAGGAGCCGGTGTGGAACGATCTCGTCGCGAAACACGGACTGGAGCCCACGCCGTACTCGGACGTCTCGTCGTGGGCATTCGGCGATTTCGTCTTCGGCTGGGACTACGACGTCATCGCCGACGGTTCCAAGGCGCGCCGGCTGGGTTTCCACCGTCACGTCGAGACCGAGCGGATGTTCCTCGACATCTTCCGCGACCTTCGAGCCCGGAAGATCATCCCCTGAGGGGGAGGGGACTACTGGCGAATCCCGGATTCGACGTTGGCGGCGATCCGCCGGAGCAGTCCGGCCAGGACGGCGCATTCGTCCTCGTCGAGTCCGGCGAGGAATTGCCGGTCCCGTTCGACACGCTGCGGGAACTCGGTGTCGACGAGTTTCCGCCCGGACTCGGTCAGATGGAGCAATACGACGCGCCCGTCGCGTTCGAAGGGTAGCCGTTCCACGAGTCCCAGCCGGGCCAGGCGGTCGACGTGTTTGGTGGTGGATGCGCCGCTGAGCATCGTCACGGCGGTGACCTCGCTGGCTCGCAGTGGCCGATCGCTGCGGGCGAGTACACACAGGACGTCGAACTCGGCGCGCGAGACCCCGCTCGCGTCCAGGGCGCGGTCGAGTTGCTGCAGGGCCTGGGATCCGATCCGGGTGATGCGACCCATTACTTCGATCGGTGACGTGTCCACTTCGGGATGGGTCTCGGCCCATTCGCGTCGAACGCGATCGGTGAAGTCCTCATCCGGACGTGGGGCAGTGCTCATGAAATCCATCGTAGCGACCAACTTCACATTAATTCAGAACTATTTTACTAGTGAAGTATACGGTACGCTGAGGTCATGCAGGCTTCCCCTCGATACGCACCCGACCTCAGCCGGCTCCATCACTCCCGTGGGGCTTTGGCCTATTCGGTGGCGCCGTCGACGTGGCGTCGTGCGTTCGAGGTCCGGAACGCCGATGCCACCATCGCTCCTGCACTGCGGGTGGGTGCGGCGACGGCACTGGTACTGGTCATCGGTGGCCTGCTCGGGCACGGCAACCTCGCGGGTTTCGCGGCACTCGGTGCGCTGACCGCCGCGTTCGGCCGATACGAGCCGTACCCGCGGCTCGCCCGCAAGGCGGGTCTCGTCGGTGTCGCGCTCATCGCCTTCGTCGCCGGGGGAGCGCTCCTCGGTGCAGCGGGGCTGTCACTCTGGCTGCAGATAGCGGTCATGTCCGTGGCGTCGGGGGTCGCCGCGTGGCTGCTGGCGGCGTTCCGCATCGCCGGTCCCGGGCCGGTCATCCTGGTCTTCGCGGCCACCGCGGCGGTCGGGCACGCGACCCGGCTCTCCGATCTCGGACCGGCCGTCGTGGCCGTGGCGATCGGTGTCGTCGTGGGCTGGCTCGCCGCCATGACGCCCTGCCTGTTCGTTCCCCTCGGTCCCGCCCGGCTGGCGGTGGCGCGGGCACTCGCCGCGACCGCGGAACTGGAGCATGCACACGACGTCTCCGCGATCGCGGCCGCACGCAAGGCCATCGACAACGCGCGTGACGTGATCGCACACAGCGGGCGGGGCCGGGACGGGCACTCCCACCAATTGTTCGCGCTTCTCGCCGAAGCGGACACGGTCGTCGATCGGTGGGCGCACGAACGTGACCGCGACACCCTGCGCGCGCTCGTCGATCACGAGTCCGAACTGCGTAAGGTGAAGCGCCGCAGCGACCTTTCGGCGTTCGGAGCCGAGATCGCGGTACTCCCGAAGCCAGGCGGCTTCTTCGCGGACGGTCTCCAGGCGTTGCGGTCGCGAGAAGGGATCGTCAACGCGGCCCGTATCGCCGCTGCGGCCGCGCTGGCCGGATGGATCTGTGTGGCACTGGGATTGGAGCACCCGCTGTGGGCGTCGATGGGTGCGATGGCCGCGATGCAGGGTTTCAATTTCAGTCAGACCGTGCAGCGGGGAATTCAACGCCTCGTCGGAAACGTGGCAGGCGCCGTCCTCGCCGCCGGGCTGATCGCCGCAGCGATGGGGTACTGGCAATCCGTCGTGGTCATCGTGGTGCTGCAGACCGTGACCGAACTGGTGGTCATCAAGAACTACGCGTTCGCGTCCGTCGCCATCACACCCATGGCTCTGCTGCTCACGGGCCTCGGCTCGGCGGTCGCCCCGGACATCGCGGTGAGCCGCATCGTCGACACGCTCATCGGTGTGGTGGTCGGGGTGATCGTCTCGGCTGTCGCGATCAGCCGGACCGACCACCACCACGTGAACTGAGTCGGCTCAGATCCCCGTCGCGGAGACGTAACCGGCGAATCCGATGGCGCACGCGCCCGCGCAGAGGATCAGGGTTCCGCACGCCACCGGCCACGCGATCGTGCGCCGCGCGATGCGTGCGATCGTGACCAGGCCGCCGATCACGGTCGCGAGTGCGGCGACCGCGAGCGCCACGCACACCGCGATCCACGCGTTCTCGGCGCTGCACGTCTCGGGCGGGCAGTAGTCCAGGAACAGCAGCCAGAACAGCCCCGCGACCGCGGAGATGCTGGCGACGGCGACCGCGACGACGAGTGCGGCCGCCGACACGGCCACGTCCCAGCCGTTCAGCGGCGGCTGATCGTCACCCGCACGCGGGTGATTCCATGGATGTTCTCGAGGCCCCCCTGGCTGCATATGCGTCACAGTTTACTTCGGGAGGATCGGCGGCGGCAGCGGAGCCCCGTCCGGGCGCAACCCGGCGAGGAACACCGTGATCAGCCGCGGAACGAGATTTGCTGTCGTGCCGTCGAACATCAGCACGTGGGGCCGGGTGAGCATGGCGATCCCCATGATGATCTCGAGCGGCACGACGTCCTCGCGGACCAGCCCGACGTCCTGGAGCCGGCGAATGAAGTCGGTGACCGTCGACTTCGTGCGCTCCCTCGACTCGCGGACGTCGGATGGTAGCTCGTCGAGGCTGTTGACCAGCGCGGGAACCAGTGCTCCCATGCGCAGTTCGACCACTGCGTCGACGAACCGTCGCCACGCCCCCTCCGGGTCGTCCGTGCATTCGGCCAGTCCTCGGACGGCGAGTTCGCGGACTTCGGCGAGCGTCGTCCGGGCAACGGCGTGGGCGAGTTCGTCCCGGCTCGGGAAGTTCCGGTAGAGAGTGGCGATTCCGACGCCGGCCTTCGCGGCGATGGCGTCGAGGGGTGCGTCGTGCCCGCGATCGGCGAACACCGCGCGGGCAGCCTTGATCAGCGTGTTGCGTCGTTCCAGCGCGTCTGCCCGCACGATTCCACCTCTTCCGTTGACAACCCAGCATAACCGGAGGAATATTCTCCACAAGTAACGGAGAAATTTCCTCCACTTAGTTTGAAGGGGAGTCCGATGAGCACTTCGGATACCGGGACACTCGCGCCGCGCACGGAGCCGACCGGGCGGTCGGCGCACGGCCCGTCCGATCCTGCGAAACTGGCCGCTGTCGTGCTGGGACTCACCGCGGTGATCGCGCTGATGCTGCTGGCGTTCGCGTTGCCCGCCGTCAACAGCGGCCCGCACGACCTCCGGCTGGGCGTCGCCGGACCCGACGCGGCCGTCACCCGGATCGACTCCGCGCTCGCCGCGGGGCACCCCGGCGCGTTCGTCACCGAGCGCTTTCCCGACGCCGGTGCGGTCCGGACGGCGATCGAACACCGGGAGGTGGTCGGCGGAATCGTCGCGACACCGGACGGCATGAAGGTCCTGTCCGCGGGCGCCGGCGGGGCACCCATCGCGCAGACGATGAACGGTATCGCGGCGGGCATGAGCAAGACTGCGGGACACACCGTTCCGGTCGAGGACGTCGTTCCGCTGACGGCCGACGACCCCGCCGGCGTCGGTCTCGGCGCCTTGGCGCTTCCCCTGGTCTTCGGCGGCATGATCCCCGCGCTCGCGCTCGTGCGGCTGTTTCCGCGCAGTGTCGGTCGGCGGGTGGCCGGGGCGGTGCTGTTCGCCGTGAGCGCCGGGGTGGTGCTGACGGCAATCCTGCAGTTCGGTCTCGGAAGCGTCGACGGCAACTACTGGACGACCACCGGCGCCGTCGTGCTCGGCATCGCCGCCATCTCGCTGACCGTTCTCGGGCTCGAATCGGTGTTGGGCACAGCGGGGTTCGCGCTCGGCGCGGTGACGATGATCTTCTTCGCCAATCCGCTGTCCGGCCTGGCGACGTCCGCGGCGTGGCTGCCGTCGGGGTGGGGCGCATTCGGTCAGCTGCTGCCACCCGGAGCGGCGGGAACCATGGTGCGGTCGACGGCGTTCTTCGACGGACACGGAGCCGGTGCGGCAGTGCTCGTGCTGACCTGCTGGATTCTGTTCGGGCTCGGCCTGTGCCTGGTATCCGGACTGCGTGAGCGGCGCGCCGGGGAAGAACCGGCCGTCGCCTGACGCTGTGGTTTGATGGCGGCATGGGGGAACGACGGATCGTCCGCCGACTGGTCGGCATCGGAGCGGGCCTCGGCGCGCTCGCGGTCCTCGTCGTCGCGGCGTCGACGGTGTGGATATCGCGCGAGGCCTCCGGCCACGTCTACGACATCGACGACGCACCCGAAGCACCGGTGGTCATCGTCCTCGGTGCGCAGGTGCGCGACGGCAAACCCCGGGAGTACCTGGCCGGACGCCTCGACGTCGCCGTCCGTCTCGTGCAGGACGGCCGTGCGCGGGCAGTCCTCGTCTCCGGCGACGGCGCAGGCAGATCCGGCGACGAGATCGCGGCGATGACGGAATACCTGGTGGAGAAGGGCATCGACCGCAGCAAGATCGTCGGCGATCGGTACGGGCTCGACACCTACGACACGTGCGCTCGCGCCGTCCAGACGTACGGCGTGACCAAGGCGCTGATCGTCACTCAGGGTTTCCACGTCCCCCGTGCGGTCGCGCTGTGCCGCGGTGCCGGGATCGACGTCGCCGGTGTCAACGCCGGATGCGAATGCCGCCCGATCACGATGGCCAGGAACACCGTGCGCGAATCACTGGCCCGGCCGAAGGCCGTCCTCGACCTGCTGTCCGGGCGCGATCCCGTGGTGGTCTCCGAGCCGGAGGACTCACTCGGGAAGGCGCTCGCCGCCGAGGACTGATCCCGAACCGCCGCGGAGGGGAGGGTGCGTCGGTAGGCTTCTCCCGTCGACGATCGGGAGGCGGACGATGGTTGGTGCACGACCGGATCCCGGTCCGCGTGAAATCCGGAAATGGCGTCGCTACCTCGCCGACGAACGCGCCGAGGCGGCCGTCTACCGCGACCTCGCGAAACGTCGGACCGGCGAGGAACGCGAGATTCTGCTGGCGCTCGCCGACGCCGAGGGACGGCACGAGGCGCACTGGCGCGAGCTGCTCGGCGAACACGTCGGCAAGCCCGTACGCGGTGACGTCCGCACACGCATCCTCGGTGTGCTGGCCCGGCGGTTCGGATCGGTGTTCGTGCTGGCCCTCGCGCAGCGCGCGGAGACCCGGTCGCCGTACCCGACGGACGTCGACGCCACCGAGGCCATGGGCGCGGACGAGCGCATCCACGAAGAGGTGGTGCGGGCGCTCGCGGCGCGCGGGCGAAATCGTCTGTCCGGCACCTTTCGTGCCGCCGTGTTCGGTGCCAACGACGGCCTGGTCAGCAATCTCGCCCTCGTCCTCGGCATCAGCGGTAGCGGCGTCGACAATCACATCGTCCTGCTGACCGGGCTCGCAGGTCTGCTCGCGGGCGCGTTGTCGATGGGCGCGGGCGAGTACGTGTCCGTGCGGTCGCAGCGTGAACTGCTCGAGGCGTCGGCGCCGGGGCAGGGCGCCCGTGAGGCGGTGCCGCTCCTCGACGTCGACGCGAACGAACTCGCACTCGTGTACCGCGCGCGGGGCATGCCCGCGCAGGACGCCGAGAAACGCGCGGCCGACGTGCTGCGGAGAGCCGTTCAGCCCGAGCCCGTCTCGGGTACGGAAACCGCCGACGAGCACGAGGCCATCGGCACCGGGCTCGGTGCGGCTGCCGCGAGTTTCTGCTTCTTCGCGTCCGGTGCGGTGATCCCCGTGCTGCCGTACCTCTTCGGCATGGAAGGCACCGCCGCGCTCGTGGTCGCTGCTGCGCTGGTCGGCGTCGCGTTGCTCGGGACCGGTCTGGTGGTGGGGTTGCTGTCGGGTGGACCCCCGGTCAAGCGCGCGTTACGCCAGCTGGCAATCGGGTACGGCGCAGCCGCCGCCACCTACCTGCTGGGCATGCTGTTCGGGACAGGCGCCTGAGAGCGTCATCATCACCACGGGTGTGGAACCGTAGCCGGGGACGGCAAACGTGCGCACCGTGTGCCGGGACCAGGACCCGTCCGACAGGGCGACGCGGGCGACTCCGGGAAGACGAGCCGGGATCCGTTGCCGCACCGCCGCGAGGTCGTCGCCGTGCAGCAGCCCGATCTGCCCGCCCTCCGCCGCCGCAGACAGACCCGCCAGCGGTGCCGTGATCCATTTGATGGCGTACCCGTGCTGTGAATCGACCAGTGCCGCATGAACCCCGGCGACCGCGTGCACGGTCGACGCGACGTCCGAATCCATCACCCGGATCGCCAGTTCGCCGACGTCGGTCTTGTGCGTGACGTCGTGATCGACGCCCCGCAACACCACCCCCTCGGGTGTCTCGACGGCGCGGCGCACGAACCGGACGAGGCGCAGCGTTCCGTCGTCGTGGCGGGCGATGAGTTCGCCGGACAGGAACTCGCCGTCCCGCGCGTTGTCGAGGCGTTCCATCAGCACCGCGATGTCGGAGATCCGCGGCACCCTCCGATACAGGTCGGCGAGACCGAAATAGCCGTGTTCCGGCCGGGCGTCCGCGACTCCGTACAGATTCCGGAACTCACGGGTCCATCGAGTGCGTCGCGGACCCGCCGACACGGACAGATTCCATTCCCATCCCGCTACCCGGTGCGGCGGTGGCACCGGACAGTCCGCACGACCGGTGAAGATCTGCACCGCGAGGACGTCCCCACCCGGACCGAGTACCGGTTTCGCCACGACGAAATCGATATCGCCGACCGGCTCGCCGAGTGTCACCTGCACCGGCTGTCCCGACGACTTCACCGTGTCGATGGCGCCCGCCACCAGCGTCAGCATTCTGCCGCGGTAGACGTTGCCGAGTGGCCGGCACTGCCGTTGCTTGATGCCCTCGGCGATCACCGTCGGTGCGTCCCCCAGGATTTCGACCAGAATCCAGCCGTCGCCGCTTCCCCGTTGTTCCACTGGTACTGCCCCCCTCATGGCGCCCGATCATCCCACGGCGGTGATCCGGATGCTCGGCGAGACGGTCGCCGCGACGGCGTTCAGGCCGGTGCGGTCGCGACGGCGTCCAGGAGTCCCGGGAAGCGGAAGTCGATGTCGGATCTGCGCAGCTGAGCCATCCGCGAATTGCCGCGGTCGACTTGTGTGATCAGCCCGGCCTCGCGCAGGACCTGCGTCGTCATCGGACGATCCGATCGAGGGCGGCAGTCGAGGCGCTCACTCGCTGCAGGGTGACCCGGCCGTGTGCGATCTGCCGGCCCTCCTGCGCCAGAGTGACGGACAGGACGACCTGGCGGGAGCAGATTTCCGCCTCGGCGACGGCCGCGCAATCCGTCGGCAACTCCAGCTCGCCGAAGCTTTCGAAGACGGCGTCGCATCCCACGAGCACGAGCATTCGCGGGGACAGGCCGAACAATTCGTGTGCGGCGGCGAGGGCGGTCTGACGCATCGCCTCGAAGATCAGTGCGCCCGGTACGTGGTCGAGCGGGTGGTCGAACAGGCCCGGGTGGGCCTGATCGACCAGCACCTGGCTGCGCACGGTGTCGCCGTCGACCCCGATCCGGCTCAGCACCACGTTGTCGAACGAATGTCGAGCCACCTCCCGAGGCTCGACCCGCTCGTGCAACGGATGCGAACGGGCGGGATCGAGCTGCAGCGGTGCTCGACCCCTCTGCCGGAGGTGGTCCCACGCGTCGCCGGGCATCCACTGGATGGTCATGCTCATGGTGGCCGCGGCAGATCCGTCCAGCGCGAGTGTCATCGCGAGGGTGATTCCGACGATGTCGGCGCCCCGCCTCTTCTCGGCGGTGATCGTGGCATCCAGAACCCCCGCGGCGGGTGCGGGACCCACTCTCACGGCGTCGAGGTCGACGACCTCGAGCGCTCCGGCGTTGAACACGAACTTGGCGTCGAGCGGAGCGTCGACGTGCCGATGCGAGATCAGGATGGACGCCTGCCGGAACGTTTCGAGAAGAAGCAGCGGATCATACTGTCGTACAACGATATTGTGATCGCTGTAGTAGCTGTGGACCCTGGGGAGCTGCATGCCGAGACGGAATCGTGGGTAGCTCTCGCAGATGATGTCGGTGAGGAAGACCTCGCAGATCGCGGCGCGGTGCACGTGCGCGCGGGGGATGGACGACGAATAGGACAGGGTCCGTTCCAGGACGGCGGTCATGTCGATTCCTTTCGTTGGCAGCGGAATTCGCACGGGTCGATGTCGCCGGACGACGACGGCGGTGATCAGTGGAATGCGGGACCCGGGCAGAACGGTGGTTCGCGCTGGATCGGAAGAACGCGGGCGAGCCCGCAGCGCAGAGGGCGAGGAGCTCGGGGTCTCGTCGCGGGCCGGGGATCCCGGTGGATGCGCACGATCAGTGAATACCGGGCGATCCGGAGCGTCAACAGATGTAATCCTGTGTTCACCGATCCCGTGACGGTGTTCGGCAGGCGAACGTGACAGTCGAAAATCGTTGACCTGCGGTATCGGTGACTCCGCGTACGAGTAACTTCCGCTGTCGCGTGGCAGGAGTCACAGCCCCGGTTCCGGATCGGGACAGAAATGTTACTGCCAGGTATGGCGTGTGGTAACCGGCGAGCGTAGAAGGCCGATGCTATGTTCCCCTCGCCGGGAGTGGCCGGAGTTGACGGAGGGGTCGGGGATGTCGAAGAGGTGGGTCGCGTCGGTCGCGGCAGTGGCGATCGGCTCGGGCATGATCGCCTATTCGAACCAGAACGCTGCCGTCGCGGAACCCGAACCGGTATCCAACGGCATACCCGGCAGCGGTCCCTGCGCAAGCGAGGTGTCGAACGAGACGCACTCACTGATACCGGAGAAGCTCGAGATCCCGATCCCGTACCCGAAGATCACGACGGTGCCGTATCCCGCTCCCGTCACGGAGCCCGTCCGCGTCTCGCAGGCGTTGCCCGCCGACACGTGCACCGATCCGTGCCCCGACCTCACGGACGAGACCGACCAGGCCCCGGGAAACCTGTCGAGCGTGCTGAACATCCCGGACGTCAGCGTGAAGTTCACACCCTTCCACTTCGGTATTCCCGTCCCGGGCGCCGACATCCAGTTGCCCCCGCCGCCGCCCCTCGTGCACCCCGCGACCGAGGAGGCGCCGCGCAGCGCGGCCCCGGCAACCCCGAAGATCGGCGACGTGACCCGCGTGGCCAAGGTGACCGGGTCCGGTTCGGTCAGCCGCACCGACAAGCGTTACCAGGTCAACGGCACCGACCTCGGCATCATGTGGGAGAGCGCCCCTGACCAGATCGCCGTCGCGTTCGGCGACACGGTCGGCAAGGGATTCCAGCCGCCCGGTGGCCAGGGCGGCGACTGGCGCAGCAACGTCCTCGGGTTCAGCTCCGACCGCAACCTGTCCGACGGCATGAGCCTCGACAGCATGGTCCAGGACAGCCGGTGCCACGCGGCGGAACTGCTCGACAGCCGCAAACTCGACAACATCGAGATCACCACCATCCCGACCTCGGGTTTCGCCGTCGGGAACCGGCAGTACATGAGCTACATGTCGATCCGCACCTGGAACAGCATCCCCGCCACGTGGTGGACGAACTACGGCGGCATCGCCTACTCGGACGACGGTGGATCGACGTGGACCAAGGACCCGTACGCGAAGTGGGACAACATCTTCGGGGTCACCAAGTTCCAGGTCGCGTCGATGGTCCCGGCCGGCGACTTCGTGTACATGTTCGGCACCCCCAACACGAGGCTCGGCGCCATCGGCCTGGCCCGCGTCCCGGCCGCCGATGTGCTGAACACGTCCGCGTACCAGTACTGGCAGAACGGCAACTGGACGCCCGTCGGTGGTTACACGGAGGCGACGCCGATCGTGGACGCCCCCGCCGCCGAACTGTCCGTGCGCTACGAGGAGGCCACCGGCAAGTGGCAGATGGCGTACCTCGACACGTCCAAGGCGGCCATCGTTCTCCGTGAGTCCGACTCGCCGCAGGGCGTCTGGTCCGACGGGGCGCCGATGGTCAGCGCCGTCGAGTACCCGGAACTGTACGGCGGCTTCATCCACCCGTGGTCGAGCGGCGACGATCTGTACTTCACCATGTCGACCTGGTCCGACTACAACGTCTTCCTCATGAAGGCGGATTTAGGCGGCTAGCGCCCGTGCGCGGTTGACGAGTCCAGGGACTCGCTAACCGCTCACGGGTGGCGGAGCCGCCTACAGCAGGCCGTGACGGGGCGGGACGGTGCCCGACAGTGTCCACCGGCCGATGTGCTGGATCTTCCACCGAGTGGGGTCGTGCAGGGTGTGGGTGCGGGCGTCGCGCCAGTACCGGGACAGATTGGACGTTTCCGACGCACTGCGGGTGCCGCCCAGTTCGAACAGCACGCTCGACGCCTCGAGTGACGCACGGGCGGCGGCGACCTTGGCTGCGGCGGCGTCGATCGAGGCGACCGCGGCAGCCTGCTCGTTCAGGTCGCGCCGGGCTGCGTCGATGCTGCGCGCACCCTCCCGGAGGAGTGCCGTCGCGGACCGGACGCTGACCGACGCCTCACCGGCCAGTTGGATCAGCAGGGGATCGTCGACGGCGTCGGTGACGCCCGCCTCGAAATAGGGCCTTGCCTGACGTGCAGTTCGCACGCCCTCGTTCAGGGCTGCTGCGGCGATCCCGGCGTCGATCGCGGCGTGCAGGATCTGGGCCTGCGACCCGTACGTGGTGGGTGCGTCGAAGATGGGAGAGAACGGCACGACGTGGAACGCGGGCACCCGGACTGCGTCCAGCGTGACGGTTCCGCTCGCCGTGGTCTTCTGCCCCATGCCGTCCCAGTCGTCGACGATCGACAGCCCGGCAGCGGTGCTCGGCAGGTAGGCGACGGCCTTGGTGGGTTTCCCTGCCGGCGTCGTCGTCCCCGGAAGGGTGGCCCGGACCGCGATCCAGTCGGCGAACAGTGCGCCCGTGCTGTAGAACTTGCGACCGTCGACGACGAAGTCACCACCCTGCTCGGTGAGCGTCGTGGCGTCGATGTCGATCGTCTTCGTTCCGCGCTCGCTCTGGGCGTTGGCGAACCGGCGCCCCGCGAGCACCTCGGAATAGAAGAATTCCTGCTGCGCCGGCGTGCCCTGGTGACGCAGCACCTCGAGGAACGTGTAGTGGCTGTGCGGGATCTGCGCGATGCTCGGATCGCCCTCGGCCAGGAGACGGAAGACTTCGGCGAGGGTTTCGGTCCGCGCGTCGACGCCACCGTGCTCGCGGGGAACACCGAGTGCGAGCAGTCCGGACGCGGCGAGAGCGCCTACCTGTTCGTAGGGAAGTTGCCGACCGGCATCGCGAGCTGCCGCCTCCTCGGCGAATTGTGCCGCGAGATCGGCGGCGACGGCGAGGGCTTCGGCCTCGTCACTGATGCGGTGGGCGTTCTGAACGGCGGTCATGCCTGATCTCCCGGTACGGCGGTCATGGCGACGAACCTCACACGGACTCGCGAGCCGGGTGAAGGGTTGTGCGCGCAGTGATTGGAAGGGTGGGCGTGGGCTGCACGGGCGGGTTGCATGCTGGGTATGTCAACCGAACACATCGCTGAGCAGATCAAGTTCGCCTACTGGGTGCCCAACGTCAGTGGCGGGCTCGTCACGTCCGACATCGAACAGCGGACCAGCTGGGATTACGAGTACAACAAGAAGCTCGCCCAGACCGCCGAGAACAACGGTTTCGAGTACGCGCTCAGCCAGGTCCGGTACGAGGCCAGCTACGGGGCCGAGTTCCAGCACGAGTCGACCAGCTTCAGCCTCGCACTGCTGCTGGCCACCGAACGGTTGAAGGTCATCGCTGCCGTCCACCCGGGTCTGTGGCAGCCCGCGGTCCTGGCGAAGCTGGGGGCCACCGCCGACCACCTGTCGAACGGCCGGTTCGCCGTCAACGTCGTGAGCGGCTGGTTCAAGGACGAGTTCACCCACCTCGGGGAGCCGTGGCTCGAGCACGACGAGCGGTACCGGCGCAGCGCCGAGTTCCTGCAGGTGCTCCGCAAGATCTGGACCGAGGACGACGTCGACTTCCGTGGCGACTTCTACCGCATCCACGACTTCACCCTCGAGCCGAAGCCGCTGAACACGCCCGACCGTCCGAACCCCGAACTGTTCCAGGGTGGCAACTCCGCCGCCGCACGGCAGAACGCGGGCCGGTACTCCGACTGGTACTTCAGCAACGGCAAGGACTACGACGGCGTCACCGAGCAGATCGTCGACGTGCGACAGGTGGCCCGCGAGCACAACCGGGAAGTGAAGTTCGGGCTCAACGGATTCATCATCGCCCGCGACACCGAGAAGGAAGCACGCGACACCCTCCGCGAAATCATCGAGAAGGCGAACAAGCCCGCGGTCGAGGGATTCAGGTCCGCCGTCCAGCAGGCCGGCGCGTCCACCGCCGACAAGTCGGGGATGTGGGCCGACTCCACGTTCGAGGATCTCGTCCAGTACAACGACGGATTCCGCTCCCAGCTGATCGGGACGCCGGAGCAGATCGCCGAGCGCATCGTCGAATACCGCCGCCGCGGAGTCGACCTCATCCTGGGCGGCTTCCTGCACTTCCAGGAGGAGATCGAGTACTTCGGCACCAACGTCCTGCCGCTGGTCCGCGAACTCGAGGCTTCCGAGAGGCTCGCGCCCGTGAGCGGTTAGCGAGTCCAGGGACTCGTCAACCACGCACGGGCGGCGGAGCCGCCTACAGGTGCCGGGCCAGCGCGCGACCCGCGGCCCGGCCGGAGAAGATGCAGCCGCCGAGGAAGGTGCCCTCGAGCGCGCTGTAACCGTGGACGCCGCCACCACCGAATCCGGCGACCTCACCGGCGGCGTAGAGACCCTCGAACGGTGTGCCGTCGGGCCTGATCACCTGCGAGTCGAGGTTGGTCTCGAGCCCGCCGAGGGTCTTGCGGGTGAGCAGGTGCAACCGGACCGCGATCAGCGGACCGTTCTTGGGATCGAGCAGCTCGTGCGGGCTCACGACGCGGGTGATCTTGTCGGCCAGCAGGTTCCGTGCGTTGCGGATCGCCATGACCTGGAAATCCTTGGTGTAGCTGTTCTTCACCTCGCGGTCGCGGGCCACGATTTCGCGTTCGAGGTCCTCGTATTTCAGCGGTGCCTCCGGGGTGAGGGCGTTCATGCCGTCGACGAGATCACGGAGATTGTCGCGGACGACGAAGTCCGCACCGTGCTGTTTGAACGCCTCGACAGGACCGGGTGCGCCCTTCTTCAGGCGTTCGGCGAGCAGTTTGAAGTCGCGGCCGGTGATGTCGGGGTTCTGCTCGGAGCCCGACAGCGCGAACTCCTTCTCGATGATCTTCTGGTCGAGGACGAACCACGTGTGGTGGTGGCCGCTGTTCATGATGTGGTCGAGGGTTCCCATGGTGTCGAAACCGGGGAAGTTCGGGCTGGGCAGGCGTTTGCCGTTGCCGTCGAACCACATCGACGACGGTCCGGGGATGATGCGGATGCCGTGGTTCGGCCAGATCGGGTCCCAGTTCTGGATGCCCTCGGTGTAGTGCCACATCCGGTCGCGGTTCACGATGTTGCCGCCGGCGTTCTCGGTGATCTCGAGCATGCGGCCGTCGACGTGCGCGGGGACGCCGGCGAGCATGTTCTCGGGAGCCTTGCCGAGGCGCGCGGGCCAGTTCTTCTTGACCAGTTCGGGATTGCCGCCGATGCCGCCGGACGTGACGACGACGGCCTGCGCGGAGAATTCGAACTCCCCGACCGCGGTCCGCGAACTTTTCACACCGCGTGCTTCGGTGGACGGTTCCAGGATTGTGCCGCGCACGCCGGTGGCGGCGCCGTCGGTGACGACGATCTCGTCGACCTGGTGACGATGCTTGAACGTGACGAGGCCCCGCTTCGACGCGGCCATCACGCGCGTGAGGAAGACTTCGACGACCCCCGGTCCGGTGCCCCAGGTGATGTGGAAGCGCGGGACGGAATTGCCCTGTCCGAGTGCGGATCCGCGTCCGCGTTCGGCCCACCCGACGTTCGGCATCAACCGCAGCCCGAGGTCGTGGAGGTAGTGCCGCTTCTCGCCTGCCGCGAACTCGACGTACGCCTGGGCCCACAGCCGCGGCCACTGATCTTCGCGGGCGCGATCGAATGCCGCAGTGCCCATCCAGTCCTGGATCGCCAGTTCGTACGAGTCCTTGATGCCGAGGCGCCGCTGTTCGGGGCTGTCGACGAGGAACAGGCCGCCGAGCGACCAGAAGGCCTGCCCGCCGAGATTCGCCGAACTCTCCTGGTCGACGACGAGCACCTTCCGGCCGGCCTTGACCATCTCGTAGGTGGCGACGAGTCCGGCCAATCCGGCGCCGACGACGATCACATCAGCCTGTTCGGTCACGAGGACCCCTCTTTCCGGTGTGTGTGGGTGTGGGTGGTGTCGGGTTCGGTGTACGCGGCCACGACGTGGGTGAACAGTTCGAGACGCAGTTCCCGGGCGGACGCGTCGTCGTCTTCGATGAGGCACTGGACGCTCGTGCCGTCGTGCAGGGCGACGAGCGCGCGGCCGAGCACCCGGGGATCGCCGACGACGCGGCGCCCGAGCCGGTGCAGCGCCTTCTCGAGGATCGGCACGATGGTCTCCAGAATCGTGTCCTCACGTGCTGCGAGGGCCTTCTTCAGCGACGGGTTGCGCAGGGCGTGGGCGGTGAATTCCGCGTTGATCCGGTACCACTGGTCGTCGACGGGGACGACTCCGAGCACCAGTTCGGTACCGGCGCGCAGTTTTTCGGCAGGCGTGAGCCCCGAGAGGTCGATGCTGGACGAGTCGGCGGCCAGCCGGATCTGTGCGAGCATCGCGCTGGAGCGCTGTTCCCACATGGCGAAGAACATCTCGTCCAGCGATGCGAAGTTGGAGTAGAAGGCGCCGCGGGTGTAACCACCGCGTTCGCAGATCTGCTCGACCGTCGACCGTCCGAAGCCGTTCTCCGCGAACACCTCGACCGCGGCGTCGAGCAGACGCCGACGCGTCTGGCCTCGCCGTTTCGTGACCCGGCGGGGTGTGTCGGTGGCAGGCTCGGTGGAGCGCGCCGGCGACGTCGGCATGGGCACTCCTCCGATCGGTTCGACAGCAGCCGTCGATACACTAGCGTATCGGATACACCAGTGTATCGAACTCGGCTGTCAGAGCCCGTCCGGAGAGTTCTGCGGTCTCAGAGGTAGAGGTCCTGCTTTCGGATCAGGGCCGTCGCCACCACGCTGACGACCGAGGTGGCGACGAGGTATCCGCAGGCCAGCCAGGGAGTTCCGCCTGCGACGGCGATCAGGGCGGTGAGGATCATCGGCGTGATGCCCGATGCGTAGATTCCGGAGAACTGGTAGACGACGGACAGGCCGGTGTAGCGGATCTCGGTGGGGTACAGGCTCGCGTAAAGCGTGCCCTGCGCACCGTAGAAGAGGGCATGGACGACGCCGAACACGAGCACCATCGCGACACCGAACAGGATGAGATTCTCCGTGCCGAACAAGGCGAACGCGGGGAAGACCGCGAGCCCGTAGGCCCCGATCCCGACGAGGTAGATCCTCTTGGCGCCGTAACGGTCGACCAGCAGGCCGGAGAACGGCAGGAGCACGGCCATGACCGTCGCGGCGACGGTGACGACCAGGAGGACGGGGATCTTCGCGAACTCCAGATTCTTGGTGGCGTACGTGATCGCGAAGACGCCCCAGGTGTTGAACGCGGCGCCCTCACCCCAGCGAGAGAGCAGGCCGAGGACGGTGCCCCGGCGCACCCGGCCGCGAAACACGTCCTTCAGTGGAGCGGAGGAGCGCTTCGAGAGGTCGTGTACCTCCTGGAACGCCGGAGTCTCCTCGACCTTCAGCCGCACCATGAATCCGACGAACACGAGAATCAGGCTCAGCAGGAAGGCGATCCGCCACCCGTAGGAGAGGAACTGGGCGTCGTCGAAGATCACCTGCAACGCGGCGAAGACGCCGGTGCCCAGGGCCAGGCCCAGCGCCAGACCGATCTGGGGGATGCTGCCGAAGATGCCGCGCTTCTTCGCGGGACTGTGTTCGACGGCGAGCAGCACGGCGCCCGCCCATTCACCGCCCAGTGCGAACCCCTGCAGTATGCGCAGGAGGAGCAGCAGGATCGGCGCGACCACCCCGACCTGCGCAGCCGTGGGCAGCACACCCATCAGAGCGGTGGCGATGCCCATGATGAACATGGTGAGCGCGAGCGTCTTCTTGCGTCCGATGCGATCGCCGATGTGGCCGAAGACGACTCCGCCGATCGGCCGGACCACGAAACCGACCGCGAACGTGGCGAACGCCAGCATGGTGCCGACGAACGAACTCTGATCGGGGAAGAACAGCTGGTTGAACACCAGGCTGGCGGCCGTCGCGTAGAGGAAGAAGTCGTACCACTCGACTGTCGTCCCCAGGAGGCTGGCGGCGACGACGGTGCGGAGCCGCTTGCGCCGCTCGAGGTCGGATTCGGTCGAGGATGTGTACGGGGCGTCGGACAGCGTAGTCATAGCGCGGCGACCGTAACCCTGCTCGCTGCGGTCGGGCACGATTCCGAATCACGGTGATCGAAACCCTCGCGCCCCGGCTTCGTCGTTGATGAACTGGCCTGCGCTGCCCATCTGTCGTCGACAAGAGGATCGCGCGTGTCTCTGCATTTTCACTGGTTCCTTCCCACCTACGGTGATTCCCGCAACCTGATGGCGGGTGGTCACGGGAGTTCCATGGCAGGAGACCGTCCCGCCACGCTGCGGTACCTCAATCAGATCGGCGCGGCGGCGGAGTCGAACGGCTTCGAATCGGTCCTGACGCCCACCGGCGCGTGGTGCGAGGACGCCTGGCTCACCACGGCCATGATGCTGGAGACCACGGAGACGTTGAAATTTCTGGTCGCGCTGCGGCCGGGTCTGCTCAGTCCAACGCTGGCCGCGCAGATGGCGGCGACGTTCCAGTGGCAGTCGCAGGGGCGGTTGTTGCTCAACGTCGTCACCGGCGGCGAGGACCACGAGCAGCGCACCTACGGCGACTACCTCGACAAGAACCAGCGCTACGCCCGCTGCGGCGAGTTCCTCGACGTCATCCGTCAGCTGTGGGCGGGGACCGGACCGGTCGACTACGCAGGCGAATACATCCGGGTCGAGAACGCCCAGTTGCAGCGCATCCCCGACCCGGTGCCGCCGATCTTCTTCGGCGGTTCGTCGCCGGCCGCGGGCACCGTGGCCTCCCAGTTCGCCGACACCTACCTCACCTGGGGTGAACCGCCGAGCGCCGTCGCCGGGAAGATCGCCTGGATCCGCGACCTCGCCGACGTCCAGGGTCGCACGCTCGATTACGGCATCCGGCTGCACGTGATCAGCCGCGACACGTCCGAGGAGGCGTGGGCCGAGGCCGACCGCCTGCTCTCCGCCCTCGACCCGGCGACGGTCGAGCAGGCACAGCAGAGCCTCGCCCGGTCGGGTTCCGAAGGTCAGCGCCGCATGCGTGAACTGCACGGCGGGGGAAGCGCCTACTCCGAGGACGCCGGAGCGCGCACCCTCGAGGTGGCCCCCAACCTGTGGTCCGGTGTCGGGCTGGTCCGCGGCGGCGCAGGCACCGCGCTGGTCGGCTCCCACGAGGAGGTCGCCGACCGCATCGCCGAGTACGCGGCGCTCGGGCTCGATCACTTCGTCCTCTCCGGCTACCCGCACCTCGAAGAGGCCTTCAACTTCGGCGAAGGGGTCCGGCCGATCCTCGAACGCCGCGGGCTCGTGCAATCGCGCAGTCACCGCCCCGGCGACCTGTCCGGGTCGACGGCGTTCCTGTCCTCGAGTCGGTAGCCACTGCCAGACTGGGGGCATGGCGGAAACAGCGCGAGTGCCGGGGGAACTGCTCCCGCACCTGCGCCGTGCCCGCGACCTCGCCGACCGTGACTACGCCCAACCGCTCGACCTCGGAGAACTCGCGGCGACGGCGGGGGTGTCGAAGTACCACTTCCTCCGGTGCTTCGCGGCGGTCTACGGCAGAACGCCGGGCGTCTATCTCGCGGAGCGCCGCGTCGAGCGCGCCCAGGATCTGCTGCGGGCGACGAACCTGACGGTCACCGAGATCTGCCACCTCGTCGGGTACACCAGCGTCGGGTCGTTCAGTGCCAAGTTCCGTCAGCTGGTCGGCACGTCACCGTCGCTGTATCAGGCGAAGTTCGCCGAGCACGGGGCGCCGCGCATTCCCGGCTGCTATGTGTTCATGCACGGGCTGAGCGATCGAAATGCCGCAATTTCCGAGAAGCGCGGGCCGTCGCGCCGGACATAGGTTGGTCGCATGATCACCAACGTTTCTCTCGTCACCCTGTGGGTCACCGACCAGGACGACGCGAAGAAGTTCTACATCGACACGCTCGGTTTCGCCGAGGGCACCGACGTCACGATGGGCGACGGGTTCCGGTGGGTGACGATCCTGCACCCCGACCACCCGGAACTCGAGGTCACGCTCATGAAGCCCGGGCCGCCGCTCGACGCCGACATGGCGGAGGCGATCCGCCGGTCGCTGGCCGCGGGGACGATGGGCGGATTCGGGCTGACCACCACGGACTGTCGCGAGACGTACAGGGATCTGGTCGCCAAGGGCGTCGAGTTCACCCAGCCGCCTGCCGAACGCCCTTACGGCATCGAGGCGGTGATGCGGGACAACTCCGGCAACTGGCTGGTGCTCGTGGAGAAGCGGGAGTTCACCGGAGAGGACTTCCCGCACTGAGCGATACGGGTCAGCGCGCCCGGTGGCGTCGAACGGCGTCCCGGTTCGCGCACTTCGGTGAGCAGTACCGCTGACGGCCGTTGCGGGACGTGTCGGCGTAGATGGCGGTGCACTCGTCGAGCGCGCAGCGGCCGAGCCGGTGCATGCCGCGGCCGACGAGGTGCAGTGCGGTGCCGACGGAGAAGAGCGCCTCGAGCACGCCTGCCAGCGACTGCTGGTCGTCGCGGTAGTGGAGGTGCCAGCCGTCGCCGGCGTGGTTGGTCAGTCGCGGGTAGGCGGATGCCTTCGTGAGCATGAGGTTGACCTGTTCGGCCCGGGCTTCGTCGCTGGTGGTGTCCGCGATCGACGCCCACCGGTCGAGCATCGCGAGCACGTCGGCGAGGTCGTCGTCGGTGACCGGGAAGTCGACGACGATGCCGGCGTCGACGCATCGGTCGACGAGGTCGCCGGTCGAGTCGGGTGGGTGATTCGCGAGGTCGGCGGCGAGGGTGACCGCGTATTCGCCGTAAGGGTTGAGATGCACAATGCCATTACATCATGCTGGGTGCATGAGCGAACATCACGAACACGACTGGCAGGAAGTATCTCGGCATCGGACGAGCACGGGAGTCGTCACGTACCTCGGCTGCTCGTGCGGGCGGTGGCAGTTATCGCTGGTCGAGGCGTCGATAGAGGAATCTAGCCATATCTACGTCTGATCGCAGATCTGAATAGATTTGCCTACGAACCGCCGTGTGCCGGGTCGAGGGTCTGGCGTTTTCGGCACGAGGCGCACATAATCACCACGTGAGCCAAGTTACTGTTACTCCGAGTTCACCCATTCTTGCCCAATCGGGCGGAGAGGGTGGCGGTGCGGCGTTCGATCAGATCATCGGAATCTCGGTGGCGACGGCGATCATCACCGTCGGTCTGCTGTGGATCGCGTACCTGCACCGCACACGCAAGATCACGTGGCTGCAGACGACCGCCGACACGGCGGCGCGCGCGCTCGACCGGCCCCCGTGGGTGGCACTGCCCTTGGTGACGTTCGTCGGGACCATCCTGACGGCGTTCTTCGGTTTCATCTGGGACGTCAGCCTGCACATCGGGCGAGGCCGCGACGACGGGCCGCTCGCGAACCCTGCGCACTACTTCATCCTCGTCGGACTCTTCCTGCTGTTCATCACCGGGATGCTGGCGATGATCCTGCCGCGCGACGAGAAACCCGGTCCGGCGGCGATCAAGATCACCCGCACCTGGTACGTCCCGGTCGGCGGCGTCCTGGTGGCCGGGGCGGGGCTGTACGCCCTCATCGGGTTCCCGCTCGACGACGTCTGGCACCGTATCTTCGGTCAGGACGTCACGCTGTGGGGGCCGACGCACCTGATGCTGATCGGCGGTGCGGGACTGTCGCTGATCGGCGTCCTGCTCCTGGACTACGAGGGTCGGATGGCCACCCCCGGTGACACGAAGCAGGACAGCAGGCTGATCTGGTTCCTGCGGTGCGGCACGTTCGGTGGCCTGCTCATCGGCCTGTCCGTCTTCCAGATCGAATACGACTTCGGCGTCGAACAGTTCCGCCTCGTCCTGCAACCGATGATGATCGCCGGCGCGGCCGCGTTCACCCTGGTCGCAGCGCGCATCGTTCTCGGACCCTTCGCGGCGATCGTGGCCGTGGCGGTGGCAGGCATCGTGCGTGCGATCACGGCACTGATGGTGGGGCCGGTTCTCGGCGCCCCCACGAACGTGTTCGAACTGTGCCTCGGCGCCGCGGTGCTGATCGAACTGCTCGCCCTGACACCGCTGATCAAGAATCGGGTGGCCTTCGGTGCCGTCGGCGGACTCCTCGTCGCGACGGTCGGGCTGTGGCTCGAGTCGCTGTGGATCGACGCCGTGTACATCTACCCCTGGCCCACCAGCATGTGGCCGGAGGCGCTGGCCATGGCCGTGCCGGTGGGCATCGCGGCCGGGGCGTGCGGCGCCCTGCTCGGGCGGGTGCTCCGATCCGAGGGGCTTCCGCGTCCCGCGATCAGCCGCACCATCGTCGTCGCCACGGTCGTGGTGATCGCCGGTGCCACCGCCAACGGACTCGTCGCGACCGTCCCGGAGAACGCCACGGCGACAATCGCTCTCACGGAGGCCGCGCCGGACGGCGGCCGGATGGTCGACGCGGAGGTGCGCATCGACCCACCCGATCTCGCCGGCGACGATCCCGCCTGGGTGTCCATTCTGTCCTGGCAGGGTGGCCCGGGACTGGGCAACGGATTCACGGTCGACCGACTCGAACGCACCGGGCCCGGCACCTACCGAACTCACGAACCGGTGCCGGTACACGGAACGTGGAAGACGTTGCTGCGCGTGCAGGACGGGCGCACGATGACGGCCGTCCCGATCTACCTGCCCAGCGACCCGGGCATCGGCGCCGAGGAACTCCCCGCCGTCGCGTCCTCGACCCGCGACTTCGTCCCGGAAATCACGATCCTGCAGCGGGAGCGGAACTTCGATCACCCGTCCTGGCTGTTCGGTGCCGCGTCGCTGGTCGTGCTCGTGTGCACTCTCGCGCTGATCACCGCGCTGGCCTGGGGAGCGGGCCGGATCAGCAAGTACACGCAGGGTCAAGCGGCCACCGGCACCCGTGAGGACGTGACGGTGACATGAATCCGGTGAACGACCCGGACATCGTCTTCCTCGCCGATCATTCGGTGCTGCTGGCGATTCCCGCGTTCGTCCCTGCGTTCCTGGTGGCCGGCCTGGTCATCTACCTGGCGGTCCGGGACCGCAAGGCGGAAGCCGCCGAGAATGCCGAGAGTGCGAAACACGGCCCGAGTGAGAAAGACGAGGAGAATTAGGTGATCAGGCGGTTGGCCGGAGTTGTCGTGGTACCTGCTGTCGTCGTCACCCTGGTGTCGGGCTGTGGAGGCGACAACGACACTCCGGCAACGGAGGACGGTGTCGTGATCGACGTCGTGATCGACAGCGGCTCGGTCACACCGAGCAACGAGCGCATCGAGGCCACGGTGGGGGAGACCGTCACCGTGCGGATCGAGAGCGACGCCGCCGACGAACTGCACGTGCACGCCGTGCCGGAACATTCGTTCGAGATTCACCCCGGAACGCAGGAAACCCAGTTCTCCGTGGACGTTCCGGGCCAGGTGGCGGTGGAGTTGCACGACACGGGTAAGACGGTGGCCACCCTGCTCGTGCGTCCATGACCGTTGTTCTCGCGCACGGCCTCGGTGGATCCACCGACCTTCCGATTCCGTTCACGTATGCGCTGATCGGGGCGAGTTGGGCGCTCACCGTGTCTTTCGTGGTCCTGGCGTTCGCGTGGCGCACCCCGAAACTGGATCCGGACAGTCCCGGGCGGAGGTTGCCGGGCTGGGTGACGCGGTTCGCCGACGCGCCGATCACGCGGAACGTGCTGGCGGCGTTCGGTGTGGTGCTCGCGGTGTGGGTGGCCCTCGCGGCGTTCTTCGGACCCGCGGCATCGTCGGAGAATGCACTGCCGGGCGTGTTCTACGTGCTGCTCTGGGTGGGACTGGTCGCGGCGTCGCTGGCGTTCGGCCCGGTGTGGCGGGTGCTCTCCCCGGTCCGCACGGTACACCGATCGGTGTGCGCGGCGATCGGGCGCTCGCCGGCAGAAGGCAATGCGCGGTACCGCAACTCGTGGGGCTACTGGCCCGCGGTCGCGGGACTGTTCGCCTTCGTCTGGCTCGAGCTCGCCTCTGGCGACCCGGGTTCCGTTGCCGCCGTGCGCACCTGGCTGCTGGTCTACGTCGTGGTCACGACGGCCGGGGCCTTCGCGTGCGGCGAACGCTGGTGTGAGCGGGGCGATCCGTTCGAGGTGTACAGCACGCTGGCGTCGCGGTTGTCTCCGCTGAGCCGGGATCGGCACGACGGCCGGATCGTGCTGCGCAATCCGCTGGACCACCTGGGATCGATGCCCGTCCGTGCCGGCTCGGTCGCGCTGATGGCAACGCTGCTGGGATCCACGGCCTTCGACAGTTTCTCGGCGTTCCCGTGGTGGTCACGGCTGGTGGACGGAATCGGTTCGCCGATCGGCGCCACTCTCGTGCGCACGGCGGGGCTGCTGGTGTTCATCGGCTTCGTCGGGGTGTCGTTCTGGGTGGCCTCGCGGGCCGCGGGCGGACTACGGCCGGAGCAGCGCTCCGCTCTCCCCGGGCTGCTGTCGCATTCGCTGATCCCGATCATCATCGGCTACGTCTTCGCCCACTATCTGACGTATCTGGTGGAGAAGGGGCAGGCGACGGTGATCCTGCTGGCCGACCCGATGGGGCGGGGATGGAACCCGCTGGGGCTCGGCGACGCCGACGTCTGGTACGTGCTGTCCGAGCATCCGGCCGCGACGGCATCGATCAAGGTGCTGTGCGTCCTCGCCGGACACGTCCTCGGAGTGATTGCGGCACACGACAAATCCGTGCGGGTCCTGCCGCGGGGTCATCAGCTGACCGGGCAGCTGGCACTGCTGTTCACGATGGTCACGTACACCTTCGGTGGGCTGTACCTGCTGTTCGGCGGCTGACGACCCCGGCGTGCGTCAGCGTGCGAGGACGACTGCCGCCTCCGCGGTGAGCGAGGCGAACGTGAACGTCTCTTCGAGGTAGAGCGTGACATCGGTGGCGGTGTGGCTGTCGTAGCCGATCGACAGGTCCGTGCCGAGGGTCAGCTGGTTGTCGCCGCCGCGGGTGGACAGCACGTACCCGCCGCTGATGGCGGGTGCCCAGATGATGTCGCCGGTGACCAGGTCGCGCAGGTGGTGGAACACGGGATGTCCCTCGTCGCGGGTCTCGCTGACCGCGGTGTACGCGTCGGCGTCGAGCACCACCGAATACGGTCCCTCGACACCGGCGAGTCGCAGCGCCGACAGTGCGGACGCGACGGCGTCGGGGATGAGCAGCGGATCCTCCGGCAGACTGAGAACCGGGTTGTCGCTGGACGGTCCGAGTCCGCGGATCCCCGCCTCGTCGAATCCCTGGAAGATCGACTGGTCTTCGGCGAACGCGACGGCCTTCGCGGCGTCCTTGACGGGCTGCCAGTCGGAGTCGAGGGAACCCCGGGCGACGTCGTCGACCTCGGCGCGGCTGAGGGTGAACGGGAACCGGAGTTCGACGAGCGGGTCCACCTGCCGCTGCTGCGCCCGGATCCTGCTGTCCGACGTCTTGATCGGAGTGACCCGGCCGAGGTTGTGGGCCGAGTAGGAGTATCCGAACGGTCCCGCGACGTCGACGACACGCCGCCCCGCGACATGCCGTTTGAACGTGCGGGCGGCCTCTTCGCCGATCTGCTGCCAGGCAACCTCGGTGACGGGCGCCAGGTTGCGGTGCAGATTGCTCGAATCACTCATTGCGATACTCCTTTGAGACCACCGATTTTCAGGGACAGGTCGTACGGGCCGGCCGCGGCGGGCTCGACCGGGTCGTCGGGCGCCGACTCCGCGTCGGCCGGCTCGTCGCCGAGCGATTCGAGCACGTCCCGGCTCGGCACGAAGAACAACGTGCCGGTGGCCGCCGTGGAGAAGTCGAGGATGCGGTCGTAGTTGCCGGGCGGCTCGCCGAGAAACATGCGCCGCAACATCAGTTCGGTGACGGCGGGATTCTTGGCGTACCCGATGAAGTAGGTGCCGTACTCGGCCTCGCCGAGGCTGCCGAATGCCATGTTGTCGCGCAGGATGTCGTGTTCGACGCCGTCGTCGTCGACGATGGTGTTGAGGGTGACGTGCGAATTGCTGGGCTGGACGTCGTCGTCGAGTTCGACGTTCTCGAGCTTGGTGCGCCCGATGATCCGTTCCTGTTCCTCGGTGCTCAGCGTGCTCCACCCACTCATGTCGTGCAGGTACTTCTGCACGATCACGTAACTGCCGCCGCGGAAGTCGGGATCCTCGTCGCCGATCAGTGCGGCGTCCGCGGCGTCGTCGTCGGTGGGATTCTCGGTGCCGTCGACGAATCCGAGGAGGTCGCGGGAGTCGAAGTAGCGGAAGCCGTGCACCTCGTCGACCACGGTGGCGGCGGAGCCCAGCGCGGAGACGATCTGGCGGCCCAGTTCGAAGCACAGGTCCTTGCGGGCGGCCTTGATGTGGAACAGGATGTCACCCGGGGTGGAGGGCGCGCTGTGGACCGGTCCGGACAGCGGGACGAACGGATGCAGGTGCGCCGGTGTCGACGACGGGCTCACGCGGTCCCAGAACTGCGCACCGACACCGACCACGCACGACAGTGAGCCGGCGAGTTCGCGGAATCCCACCGCCTTGAGCGGTCCGTCGATCCCGGAGATCACGTCGCACACCGTCGCGCGGTCGTCGTCGGAGTCCCCGGCGACGAGCACCAGGAACAGCGAGGCAGGGCTGGGCGGAGTGAGGACTGCTTGGGGTGCCAATCTCGCGACTGGGCCTGGCATCTGTGTCTCCGTTCACTTCGACGTACGACGCTGCACTGTCCGGAACCTAGGTCCATCTAACCGTTTCGCACCGCCAGGTTCCATTCCATCGGTCCGCCGCGCCGCCGCGGGGCTCCGGAATCTGTCGGTGGGGGCTCCTATCGTCGAGGTCATGCCATTGTCTGTGTCCGAGCGCGAACAGTTCCTGTCCGAGCCGCACATCGCGGCGCTGTCGGTCTCCGCCGGTGAGGGCCGCGGACCTCTGACGGTCCCGATCTGGTATCAGTACGCCCCGGGCGGTGATCTGTGGGTGCTGACCGGCGCCGGTTCGGAGAAGGCGCGCCTCATCGAGGCGGCCGGGCGATTCACGATGATGGTCGAACGCGTCGCCCCCACCGTCCGATACGTCTCCGTCGAGGGTGCGGTGACGCGCACCGTCACGGGAACCGACGCCCAGCTGCGGGAGATCACCGAGCGCTACCTCGCGCCGGAAAAGGTCGACGGCTACCTCGATTTCGCCCGGGCCGAACTCGGCGAGCAGGTCGCGATCTACCTCAGACCCGAGCACTGGCGATCGGCAGACATGGGTACCGCCTGACCGCGGGGCCGGTCACGGCCCGGTGTCCAACATGAAAGCGGTATCTGACCGGTACTAGTCGGGAAACGTCGAGTATTTTGCTGTGAACTGTGGAAACGGGAATCCGTCCGCGTAGCTGAGAAAGCGTTTACAAATTCGGTGACGTGGGTCATAGTAGTCGGGTTCCGGCAGTTTCCCTTCACAGTCAGGAGTTCTCGATGGGCATGACCGAACTCGGCACCGAGCGGTCGACCGCGGTGCCACACGGGTCGGCAGGGCAGCAGCGCCGCCGGGTGATCAAGGCGAGCGCGGCGGGAACCGTGATCGAGTGGTACGACTTCACGCTCTACGGCCTCGCCGCTGCCCTCGTCTTCGGGCCGCTCTACTTCCCCGGGGCGGGATCCCTCGCCGGCACGATGGCCGCCTTCGGGACGTTCGCCGTCGGGCTCGGCGCCCGCCCGATCGGTGGGCTGGTGTTCGCGCACTTCGGCGACCGGCTCGGTCGCAAGCCGATGCTCCTCATGACCCTGCTCGTCATGGGCGCCTCGACGACGCTGATCGGGGCGCTGCCCACCGCGGACTCGATCGGAATCTGGGCGCCGATTCTCCTGATCGTCCTTCGCCTGTTCCAGGGCGCCGGCGCGGGCGCCGAGTTCGCCGGGGCGATCACGATGGTCACCGAATCCACGGACAGCGCCCGCCGCGCTCTCTCCAGCGCCTATCCGGGAGCCGCGATCTACGTCGGGACCGGCGGCGCCACCATGATCTTCGCACTGCTCACGCTGATGCCCGACGACCAGTTCCTGTCCTGGGGCTGGCGTATTCCGTTCCTGGCCAGCGCCGTCATCGTTCTCGTCGCCGGCTATCTGCGGTTGAAGGTGAACGAGACCGCCGTGTTCGAGGAGGCCGCGCAGCACGGCGAGGTCGACCGCGCGCCGCTGGTCGAGGCGGTCCGCAACCACTGGCGGCAGATCCTGTGCGGACTTGCCCTGTTCAGCTTCGTGATTCCGTGGGCCTACGTCATGCAGGTCTTCGCGCTCTCGTTCGTGACCAAGACCCTCGGCGTCGATTCCACCCAGGCCCTGATCGGATTGATCGTCGCCGAGTTCTGCGCCATCCCCGTCATCATCGGATTCGGCCGACTGGCCGACAAAGTCGGCCGCAAGCCGGTCCTGTTGTCCGGCGCGATCTTCGGCATCATCTTCCCGTTCCCGATGTTCATGATGCTCGACACGCGGTCGCCGTGGATGGTCGGACTGGCACTGATCCTCGGCATCTGCCTCGTCCAGGGCACGACGTCCGGTCCGGGCGGTGCACTGCTCTCCGAACTGTTTCCCACCAAGATCCGGTGGAGCGGCATCGCGATCTCCCGGGAGATCCCGGCCGCCGTGGTCGGCGGCACGATCCCGCTGGTCGCCACCGCCCTCGTCGCCGTCGCGGGCGGGACGCCCTGGCTCGTCGCGAGCTACCTCATGGGCTTGAGCGTGGTCGGGCTGATCGGCATCGCCCTGCTTCCCGAGACCCTCGGCCGGAGCGTGGGTTCGCGCACGTCCGTCGAGGTCGCACCGTGACCCGTCGCGTCGTGGTGGTCGGCGCCGGGCTCGCGAGCGCCGCACACCTCACGGCGCTCCGGGCTGTCGGCGCCGACGTGGTCGGTGTGGTGACGCGCGACGAGACGAGGGCGGCGGCCGCACGCCGGCTGGCACCGGAGGCACGGATACTCCCGAACGTCGACGCGGCAGCGGACCTGGACGCCGACACGGCGGTGGTGGTCACGCCGCCGTCGAGTCACCTGGCCGTCGCGTCGGCACTGGCCGAGCGCGGCCTGGACCTGGTGATCGACAAACCGCTGGCCGCGTCGTTGCACGATGCGCAGGCGATCGTCGACGTCGCCGAGCGGTCCGGCGTGCGGGCGGCGGTCACACTGCAACACCGCTACAAGGAGGCGGCGCGTCGCGCCCGGCAGCTTCTGTCGGACGGAGCGATCGGCGCCCTCCGCTCGGCGACCGTCACCGTCCCGCTGTGGCGCCCCGACTCCTACTACGCCGAGGCCGGACGCGGGACCTGGGACCGCGACGGCGGCGGAGTGCTGATCACCCAGGCCATCCACACCCTCGACCTGTACCTGTCGCTGGCCGGTCGGGCGCGTAGTGTCGTGGCCGCGGCTTCCACCAGCCGAGGCCGGCTCGAGGCCGAGGACACGATTCACCTCCTGATCGACCACGGCACGCATGCGGCGTCGGTGACGGCGAGCACGGCCGCGTGGCCGGGCGGTGCCGAGACGATTCACCTCTACGGCGACGCGGGACAGCTGCGGCTGGTGGGGGATTCGCTCGTCCAGATCGGCGACGGGGTCCGCCGGGTCGTCGACGGTTCCGTCGACGCGTCCGGCCCGGACCCATTGTCGATGATGGCGTGGTTCCGGTCGCTGTACGACGACGTCTTCACCAGTTGGGCGGCAGGTGCGGCACCGCTGTCCGACGCCCGGTCCGGGCTGCCCGTGCAAGCGGTGATCGACGCCGCCTACCGGTCAGCCGCGGCCGGCACGATGCCGGTCACTGTCTCCGAGGAGATGCGTGACACTGTCTCCGAGGAAAGGGAAAGTGCATGTCAGTCTTGAGTATTCGGGTCGACGGTCCGAACGAGTATCGCCTCGATCGCGGTGACGTCGCGGCACCCGGCGAGGGGGAGGTGCTCGTCGCACTCGACTCGGCCGGGATCTGCGGCGGTGACCTTTCGCATCTGCGCGGCCGGAACGCCGTCGCCGCATATCCGACGGTGCTCGGCCACGAATGCGCGGGACGTGTGTCGCGGGTGGGTCCGGGCACGAGTCTCACGGTCGGTCAGCCGGTGATGGTCTACCCGACCACGGGCTGCGGCCGATGCCGCGCGTGCCGCGACGGCCGGATCAACAACTGCCCGAGCATCCGCGTGTTCGGCCTGTCCGACCCACGCGGGTGTTTCAGCGAGGAGTTCGTCGTTCCCGAGACGCAATGCGTGCCCGTGAGCGACTCGGTGCTGGACCGTTTCGGGGCGCTCGTCGAACCGCTCGCCGTCGGAGTTCACGTGGTCCGGCGCGGCGGCGCGTCGGAGGGGGACAGCGCGCTGGTCGTCGGGACCGGTGCGATCGGTCTCGCGACCACGCTGGTGGCCAGGAGTCGGGGCGTCCAGGTGTTCGGTGTCGACCGCTACACCGAACGTGAGCAGCCCGCCCTGGCGTGCGGGATGAGCGACTTCACGACGGACTCGGGGGCCGCGCTCGAGGGCTGGCTCCGGGACCGGACTGACGCGGTCGACCTGGTCTACGACACGGTGTGCACCGACGAGTCGTCTCGGCTGGCGCTGCGGGTCCTCGCTCCGGGCGGCCGGTACGTCGCGATCGCGTCCGCGAAACCCGGGCACGAACTGACCCTCGACTACAGCGCGCTCTACGCCCGCGAACTGTCCGTCGTGGCCTGCCGGAACTACGTCCGTCAGGATTTCGTCGAGGCGGCCGAACTACTCGAATCGGGGAAGGTGGACGCGTCACCGCTGCACACCGCGACGTTCCCGCTGGACGAGTTCGGCCGCGCGGTCGAGGAACTCGAATCGAACGGCAGCAAGCACGTCAAGGTGCTGCTGACGTCGCGGAAACTGCTCGGAACGCGCGCCTTGTTGCGCACGGAGTGAGCGTCCGCGTGATCCGGGGCCGTCTTCGCGATACGCTGTAAGCGTTTCCACCCACCGAGGTGGTAGACGGTAGCAATGGCGACGAGAGATGTAGAGGCAGCTATGGCTGATCAGACCCGAGTGCCCGCGAGCCGTCGCGTCACGATCAATACCGTAGCGAAGGCAGCCGGGGTCTCGATCGCCACCGTCTCCCGTGTCATGAGCGGCAGCTCGTCGGTGACCCCGGACCTCGCGGCCCGGGTCCACAAGGTCGCCGATGAGCTGTCCTACCGGCCCAGCACCGCCGCCCGCGGACTCGTCCTCGGGTCGCTGAGGAACATGGGCGTGATCCTGCCGGACCTGGCGAACGCGTACTTCTTCGACGTCGTCAAGCAGATGCACCACGGCGCCACCGCCGACGGATACCGCATGCTCGTCGCCGACTACTCCGGTGACGCGGCCGACGAACTCGCCACCGCACTCGACCTGCTCGGCCAGGTCGACGGCCTCGTGCTGCTCTCGTCGAGGATTCCGACGAGTGGCCTGAAGGAACTCGCGAAGCAGTCGACTCCCGTCCTGCTCGTCAACCGGGTCGAGTTGGAAGTCGATCTCCCCATGGTGGCCGTCGACAACTTCACCCCCATGATGCAGCTGTGCGGGCATCTCGCGAAGCTCGGCCATCGCCGGATCGTCTACGTGAAGGGCTCGGATCTTGCCTGGCAGAACCGCGAGCGGTGGCGGGCCATCGAAATGGCGAAGGTGCTCGGGATCGAGGCGACGGCGGTGCCGTCGGACGGCACCATCGAGGGTGGCTACGACGTGGTGGAAGAAGCACTCACGCACGAGCCGACCGCTCTCGTCTGCTTCAACGACCTGACCGCGCTGGGCGTCATCTCGAAACTGCGTGAGCGCGGACTCCGCGTCCCCGAGGACATTTCGGTCACCGGCTTCGACGACATCGACATGGCGCGCCACCTGGCGCCGCGCCTGACCACGGTGGTCAGCCCGAAGATCGACCTGGGCGACCAGGCTTGGTCGCTGATGCGCGCGGCCCTGAACAACGAGGCCACCACGTCTCCGCCGCTGATCCCCGCCGACGTCGTCATTCGCGAGTCGACGGGGCCCGCCTCGCGTTGAGCCGGGTTTTCAGACGGCGGCAAGGCCGTTCGCCGCGGCGTGGACCGCGTCTTTCGGGTCTGCGGCCCACCAGCGGTCGCTGAGGATCTCGACCTCCACGAGCCCCGCGTAGCCGCCGGTGTTCCTGCAGTCGGCGACGAATCCGGTCAGGTCGATGCACCCTTCGCCGGGCATGCCGCGGCTGCTGAGTTCGCCGTGGATCGGGGTGACCCAATCGGCCAACTGCACCGAGAACAGGCGTTCGCCTGCCCTTGTGATCTGCTGCGGCAGCGCTGCGTCCCACCACACGTGATACGAATCGAGAGCGATCCCGACGATGTCGGATCCAATCGCCTCGACCAGGTCGTTGGCCTCGCTCAGTGAGGTGATCACCGAACGACTCGACGCCATCATCGGGTGCATCGGCTCGACCGCGAGCCGCACCCCCGACTGGCGGGCGTACGGCTCGAGTTCGGCGATGCCGTCCCGGACCTGCCGCCGCGCGTCGGCGAGGTCGCCGTGAGCGGCGCCGCAGACCAGCACGAGGCAGTCGGCGCCGAGGGCGTGCGCCTGATCGACCGCCACTCGGTTGTCGGCCGTGGCTTCTCGCCGCAGCCGGGCGGTCGGTTGCGGGAACATTCCGCCCCGGCAGACGCTGGTGACGCGCAGACCCGACTGCCGGAGCCGGGCCGACGCGTCCACCAGATCCACGCCGTCGAGGACGTCCCGCCACAGGCCGACGCCGCCGAATCCCCACTGCGCAGCGAGGTCGGCGACCTCGGTGAGGCCGGCACCCTTGACGGTGACGGAGTTGAGACTGCAGTGCGCGAGGTCCATGTCAGTGGATTCCGTGCACGGCGAAGTAGGCGGCGGCGCGGGTGGCGGTGAAGTCGGGATCGGTGAACAGCCCGATCGCGTCGGCGGCGCGGACCAGTTCGGCCAGGTGGGTGAGGCTGCGGCCGGTCTCGAAGCCGCCGATCATCCGGAAGTGCTCCTGCTTGCCGTTCAGGTACGCCAACCAGGCGACGCCGACCTTGTAGAACTGCGTCGGGGCGGCGAACAGCAACCGGCTCAGGGTTTCGGTGGGGCCCAAGATGTTCCGGAAGCCCTGCTCGTCGCCGTCGTCCAACCGCGCGAACGCGGCGGAGGCGAACGGTCCGAGCGCGGCGAACGCACCGAGGAGGGCGTCGCTGGTGTGGGTGCCGTCGCCGGCGATCAGGCCGACGTAGTTGTAGTCGTCGCCGGTGAACACCCGCACCCCGGCGGGCATCCGCTCACGCAGGGCGATCTCGAGCGCCGGGTCGAGCAGGGACACCTTGATGCCGCGCACGGTGTCCCCGTGCGCGTCGATGATCTGCAGCACGGTGTCCATGGCCGCGCCCGAATCCGCGAATCCCCAGTAGCCGTCCAGGGCGGGATCGAACACCGAACCCAGCCAATGCAGGACCACCGGGCGGGTGGCCGCCGACAGCACGGCGTCGTACACGGCGAGGTAGTCGTCGGGACCGGTCGCGGCGCGGGCGAGGTGCCTGCTCGCCATCAGCACCACCTCACCGCCCGCGGATTCGATCGCCTCCACCTGTTCGAGGTAGGCGTCGCGGATCTCGTCGAGCGAGGGGTTGTCGGTCTTCAGTTGATCGGTGGCCACACCCACTACCACCTTCCCGCCGACCGACTTCGCGTCGGTGAGCGTGCGGACGGCGAGTTCCTTCGCCGCGGCCCAATCCAGCCCCATGCCGCGCTGGGCGGTGTCCATCGACTCGGCCACCCCGAGGCCCAGCGACCACAGGTCGCGGCGCAGGTGCAGGGTCGCGTCCCAGTCGATCTGGTCCGCGGCATTCTCCGCCGACGCCCGCAGCGGATCGGCGACCACATGCGCGGCCGCGTACACCGCCCTGCTGGTCGGCGGGGTGGACCGGGTGTCCAGCCGTGCCGGTGCGTTCCACGCGAGAGTCGTGGGCGAACCGTGGCGATCGGGCAGCAGGATCGAGGCCATGAAATCTCCTGTAATCGTTTTCTTGATGTTGTGCAGCTCACAATATACTGTGTCAATCACCGAGGTCCATAGCGTTCATGGGCCGATTGGCAGAATGTAAGCATTTACAGGAGCGGATATGACACAGCCCGGAACGGGTGCCGCCTCGAGGCGCTGGACACTGACCACCGCGACCCGAGCCGTGAGCGACATCGCGCCAGGATCAACGATCGCCCTCACCGGTTCGGGCGGCGGAATCCTCGAACCGGACACCGTCCTGAAGGCGCTGGAGGAGTGCTTCCTCGCGACCGGATCGCCGAGGGACCTCACGATCGTGCACGCCCTCGGCATCGGCGACCGGGTGAGCCGCGGAACCAACCACCTCGCGCACAAGGGCATGGTCAAGCGGGTCGTCGGCGGGCACTGGACGTGGTCGCCGACCATGATCGACCTCGTCCGCAACGACGAGATCGAGGCGTACGCGTGGCCCGGCGGCGCGATCAGTCAGCTGCTGCGGGAGATCGGCGCGCGCCGGCCGGGCCTCATCACAGCGACCGGTCTCGACACGTTCGTCGACCCGCGGCACGGCGGGGGCAAGTTCACGCCGTCCGCCACCGAGGACCTCGTCGAACTCCTGACGCTCGACGGCCGCGAGTACCTGCGCTACAAGCCGTTTCCCGTCGACGTGGCCATCGTCCGCGGCGATTCCATCGACCCGTCCGGGAACGTCACGTGCTCGGGCGAGGCGGCTCAACTCGACGCGCTGGCCGTCGCTCAGGCGGCGAAGGCGAGCGGCGGCCGGGTCATCGTGCAGGTGAAGAACCTGCTGGACCGGCCGATCGATCCGCGGCTCGTGCACATCCCGGCGGTCCTCGTGGACGACGTCGTGCACGCGCCGGCCCAATGGCAGACGTACGCGGGCGAATTCGATCCGGAACTCTCCGGCGATGCGGCGAACTCCGGTTTCGGCGCCACGAACCACGACCCGATCCGCATGCTGATCGCCCGGCGGGCGGCCGCCGAGGTCCGGGACGGCGACGTCCTGAACGTCGGCTTCGGGGTGTCCGCGCTGGTCGTGGACGCGCTCGCCGAACAGGATCGCCTGGACGACATCACACTTGCCATCGAGCAGGGGCTGATCGACGGCATCCCCGTCTCCGGCGACCTGTTCGGGGCCGCGCGAGGACCGAAGGTCGTGCACTCGTCGACCACCCAGTTCGACCTGTTCTCGGGCGGCATGCTCGACGTCAGCTGCCTGGGCATGGCCGAGGTCGACTCCACGGGCGCCGTCAACGTCAGCAAGATCGGCGGCGGAATCGTCGGACCGGGCGGGTTCATCGACATCTCCCAGAACTCGCCGCGTGCCGTGTTCTGCGGAACGTTCACCGCCCGCGGCCTGGACGTCGCGATCGTCGGGGGAGAACTGGTGATCCGGCGCGAAGGCTCGGTGCCCAAGTTCGTCGACCGCGTCGATCAGGTCACCTACTCCGGCGCTCTCGCCGTCCGTGAGGGACGTGAGGCGGTGTACGTCACCGAACGCGCCGTCTTCGTCCTCACCCGGGACGGCCTCGAACTCGCCGAGATAGCACCCGGCATCGACATCGATCGGGACATTTTGCCGCACATGGGATTCCGTCCGATCATCAAGAACCCACGCGTGATGGACGCGGGGTTGTTCGCCCCCGTCGCCGTACACATCTGAGGAGAACTACATGTCAACCGGAAACAGCGTCATTCCCTCGTCGGTGCTCGGCGCCGACGAACGCAAGCTCGTCGCCGAGTTCGTCGACGAACGGATCCGTCCGGTCGCCACCGAGCTGGATGAGACCGAACGATTCCCCGAAGAGATCTACCGGGAGATGGGCAAGATCGGGCTCTTCGGCATCACGGTGCCCGAGAAGTTCGGCGGCTTCGGCGGCACCGCCCTCGACTACCTGTTCGTCATGGAGTCGCTGTCCTACGGGTACGCGTCGGTGGCCGACCAGTGCGGCCTCGTCGAGATCCTCGGCAGCCTGCTCGGCAACTACGGCACACCCGAGCAGCGGGAGCAGTACCTGCGCCCGATGCTCACCGCCGAGAAGCGCTGCGCCTACGCGCTCACCGAGCCGGGATCCGGATCCGACCTCGGATCGATCACGACAAGGGCGGTGCGGGGCGGTGACGGTTGGGTGCTCACCGGTGAGAAGATCTACATCCACAACGCCCCCGTCGCGGACTTCGCGGTCGTCCTCGCCGTCACCGACCCCGAACTGGGGAAGCGCGGCGGCATCTCCGTCTTCCTGGTGGACGTCGACCAGCCCGGTGTCAGCCGCGCCTACCACGAACACAAGATGGGCCAGCGGGCCTCGCAGGTCGGCGGGCTGGTGTTCGACTCCGTCCAACTGCCGGCCGACGCCCTCCTCGGCGAGGAAGGCAAGGCGTTCGGTTACATGATGAAGGTGCTGGCCAAGGGCCGTCTCGGCATCTCGGGCCTGAGCCTCGGCATCAGCCGCGCCGCACTGGACGCCGCCACCCGGCAGTCCCTCGACCGCAGCCAGTTCGGCAAGCCGATCTCCGCGAACCAGGGCATCTCCTTCTCCCTCGCCACCGTCGCCACCGAACTGCGGGCAGGCACCGCGCTGTCGGTCGAGGCGGCGCGGGCACTCGACACGGGGGCAGCGGACGCCGAGACGCTGTGCTCGATGGCCAAGCTCTACGCGTCCGAGGGATGCGTGCGCCACGCCGACGCCGCCGTGCAGGTGTTCGGCGGCAACGGCTTCATCCGCGGATACGAGGTCGAGCGCCTCTACCGCGACGCCCGCATCACGAAGATTTACGAAGGCACCAGCGAAATGCAGCGGCTCATCATCAGCCGGGCAGTACTGAAGGGAGCCGCGGCATGAGCGGCGTTGCACAACCCACCAACTCGGTCGATCTGTCGGGGAAGACCGCCATCGTGACCGGTGCGGCCGGCGGGATCGGTTCGGCGATCGCCCGAGCCCTCACCCGGAGCGGGGCACTCGTGGTGGCGGTCGACGCCGACCCGAAGGTCACCGACGTCGCCGCGGAGTTCGGCGGACACGGTCTCCGCGGCGACCTCACCGACCCCGAGTTCGGTGCGCGCGCCGTCGACCTCGCCCAGCAGCTGTCGGGGCGCCTCGACATCCTGATCAACGCGGCCGGGATCCAGTTGCGGACCACGGCGATCGACGTGGACGAGGACGGGTGGGAACGTCTCCTGGACGTCAACCTCTCGGCGGCCTACCGGTTGACGCGGCAGGCGGCCAAGTCGCTGGTCGCCGCCCGCGGCAGCATCGTGAACATTGCGTCGCTGTCCGCGGATCGCGCTGTCCCGGGGATCGTTCCCTACGGCGCGACGAAGGCCGCACTGACTCAGCTCGGCAAGGGACTGGCCGTGGAACTCGGCCCCCACGGCGTGCGCGTCAACACCGTCTCGCCGGGCTACATCGAAACGCCGATGACGGCGGACGTGCTGGGGCAGGAAGACTTCCGCGCCCAGAAGCTGAGCCGTATCCCGTTGCAACGGTTCGCCGACGGCGACGACGTCGCCGACGTCGTGCTGTTCCTGGTCTCCGACGCCGCGCGGTACGTCACCGGGGTGGTCCTGCCCGTCGACGGCGGGTACTCAATCACATGACGAGCCTGGCGACCGTTTCCTCGGTCACGTTGAACAACGACGTCACGATGCCCGCGCTCGGGTTCGGCCTCTTCACGATCCCCGACGAGGACATGGGTTCCACGGTGTCGCACGCGCTGTCCGCCGGCTACCGTGCGTTCGACACGGCCCCGATGTACGGCAACGAGGCCTCTCTCGGCGCGGCGCTGGCCCGGGCGGACGTCGATCGGGACGAGATCTTCGTGACCACCAAGGTCTCGAACGAGGACCAGGGCTACCAGCAGACACTGGACGCGTTCGAGGCGAGTGCGGCGAAACTCGGCCGCATCGACCTGTGCCTGATCCACTGGCCGGCGCCGAGCCGCGGACAGTACCTGGAGACGTGGCGGGCACTCGAAAAGCTGTACTACGACGGACGGGTGCGGGCGATCGGCGTGTCGAACTTCCAGCCCGAACAGCTCGAGCGGCTCGCGGAGATCGCGACGATCACCCCGGCGGTCAACCAGATCGAACTGCACCCGCTGCTCACGCAGTCCGCACTGACGGATCTGCACCGGTCGATGGGCATCCGCACCCAGGCGTGGGCGCCGCTGGCGAGGGGGCACCTGAACGACCGCGCACTCCTGGCGGCGCTGGCCGCCCGGCACCGTGTGTCGGTCGCGCAGATCGTGCTTCGCTGGCATCTGCAGATCGGGACGATTCCACTGCCCAAATCTTCTGCGGTGCAAAGGATGCGGCAGAACGCGAATGTGTTCGACTTCCGGCTGTCCGCCGCGGAGATGGACGCGATCTCGGCCCTGAATCGGGATCAGCGCACGGGACCCCACCCCGATGACGTCGACTGACGCCGGCTCGAAGCGGGTGGTGCTGGCCCCGGATTCGTTCAAGGGCTCACTGACCGCGACGGAGGTGGCGGCGGCTCTGGCAGCCGGCTGGTCGACGGTCCGGCCGAACGACGAGCTGGTCCTGCTCCCGCAGGCGGACGGCGGCGAAGGCACGGTGGACGCCGTCGCGTCCTGCCACGACACCGGCGTGTGTCGTGAGGTGCCGGGGGTTCGAGGCCCCGATGGACGTCCGGCGACCGGACGCTGGCTGCTGCTCCGGGACGGCACGGCGGTAATCGAGCTGGCCCAGATGAGTGGGCTGCCGCTGATGGACTCGCCGGATCCGGGGGAGCGTCGACGACCGGCCTGGGACAGGTGATCGCCGCCGCACTGGCGGACGGCGCGAAGGCACTGCTGGTCGGACTCGGCGGTTCCGCCTCCACCGACGGCGGTGCGGGCGCCCTGCGGGCGCTCGGCGCGAAGCTCCTGGACCGCGACGGCCGGGAGATCCCCGACGGGGGCGCCGGCCTGGCCGCTCTCGCCTCGATCGACGTGGGCTCGCTGACCGAGCCCCCACCCGGTGGCGTCGAACTGCTGACGGACACGACGGCCGTTCTGTGCGGCCCGAACGGGGCAGCGCACGTCTTCGGGCCGCAAAAGGGTGCCGACCCCGCGGAGCGCGACCGCCTCGATCGTGCGCTCGCGACGTTCGCCGCCTGCCTCGGCGCACGACTGCCGTGCAGTCCCGACGAACCCGGCGCGGGAGCGGCGGGAGGCACTGGATTCGGACTGTCGGCCTGGGGCGGCCGGTTGGTGCCGGGCGCCGCCCGCATCGCGGAGCTCACCGGGCTGAGCGCCGAGTTCGGCCGCGCCGACGTCGTGGTCACCGGTGAAGGCCAATTCGACGCGACGTCGCTGTCCGGCAAACTCGTCGGTTCCGTGCTGGAACGGTGCGCGGAGACCGCGACCCGATCGGTCGTCGTCGCAGGCCGCCTCGCGGCGGCGCCACCCGGCATCGGGATCTCACTGTCCGACCTGGCGGGGAGCTCCGAACCGGCACTCGCCGCACCCGCGATGTGGTGCCGGGTGGCCGGAGCGGTCGCCGCAGCCCGGCTCACCAGCACTTTGTAATCGATTTCTGATCTGTCCGGTCGATCCGGATGGCACTTGACCACACCATGCAGCGCTTGACTTGTGACGCCGATCACGGTAAGAAAGCGTTTACATTCTTTTTCAGGAAGTGGACGAACGATGACACGGACGCAACGATCAATCAGGGCGGCAGCCCGGGCCGTCGGCGTTGCCGCGGCAGTCTCCGTCATGGCGAGCTCCGCCATCGCCTGCTCGACGGGATCGGAACAGATCGAGCGGGACGGGGCAGCCGTCGACCGGGGCGACATGGTGATGGTCTCCGAGGTGCGGTCGCTCACCAACCCGTATGAAGCCGCATGGGTGCAGGGCAGCCGCGCGTACGCCGAATCGCTGGGGATCGAACTGAAGGTGATCGTCTACGGCGGCGACTCGCAGAACGCGCTGTCGCAGTTGCAGTCGGTGCTCGCCGCAGGCAAGACCGTGCTGCTCAACATCAACCCGAACACGAGCGCCGACACCCCCGCGATCGTGCGCGCCGTGCAGAACAGCGGCGGGTGCGCGGTCACCCAGTGGAGCAAGCCTGCCGACCTGCATCCCCAGGACGTCGGGAACGGATGGGCGTCGTACGTCGCCTACGACGGCGTCCAGCAGGGAGCCGACACGGGGAAGGCCCTCGTCGATTCGCTCGGCGGCACCGGCGGCGTGATCGCGCTGCAGGGTTTGCTCGCCAACGAGATCAGCCAGACCCGGTTCCAGGGCTTCCAGCAGGCGATGGACGGACAGTCAGGCGTCACCCTGCTCGACGACCAGCCCGCCGACTTCGACCGCAACAAGGCCTACACCACCACGCAGACCCTGCTCAACAAGTACGGCGACCAGGTGAACGGTATCTGGGCCGCAACGGATTCCATGGCACTGGGCGCTCTGCAGGCGGTGCGTGAGGCGGGCCGCGCGGGGGAGATCAAGATAGCCAGCGCCGCGGACGCCACCCCGGAAGGCCTGGGCGCCATCGCGAACGGGGAATTGCTCTCCACCTACACGACCGACCCCTACTTCAACGGCGCGATGGGACTCGCCATCTGCTATCAGGCCATGACCGGCGCACTCGACGTCGAGTCGCTGCCCCGGGAGAACCGCGAGTTCTTCGTCGATCAGTCGCTGATCACCGCGACCAACGTCGACCAGTTCCTCGCCGTGCCGAGTGACGAGGAGATCGTGCGCTCGGTGCAGGATCCGTTCTCCCGCATCACCGGCCCGGTGGCCCGGTAGCCCCCGCCCTCGATTCACGAACCACACAATCTTCCGAAGGAGTGACGATGTCGACGACTGAAGTGACCGGGGAGGTGACGACCCCCGCAGAACCTGTTGCGCCCGTGCGCAGCACAAGACCACGCGTGCGCCGGCTGCTCTCCACCGCCGGCCCGCTCGCCGCCCTGCTGGGACTGTGCGCCGTCTTCGCCGCGCTGGCTCCCGGCTTCGCGACTGCCAGCAACGCGATGGCGATCGTGGAGCAGGCCGCGATTCCCGTGGTCCTCGCGATGGGCGCCACGCTGGTGGTCCTGGTGGGCGGCGTGGACCTGTCGATCGAGGGCGTGATGGCGGCCAGCGGGCTGACGTTCGTCCTGCTCGCAGCGAACAGCGTCAACGGCAACGACCTGGGACTCCTCGCGGTCCTGCTGGCGCTGGGGGTCGGTCTGCTCTTCGGAGTGGTCAACGGCGTGCTGCACGTCGTCGTCCGGGTGCCGTCCTTCCTCGTCACACTGGGTACGTGGTTCGTCGGTCTCGGTGTCGCCACCGTGCTCTTCGGCACCGCCACCCCTCAGCTCGCCGACCCGTCGCTCGCGGCCTGGGCCGGCGGCCACTGGCTCGGGCTTCCCGTCGTCGTGGTGTTCGCGCTCGCCGCCGTGGCCGTGACAGTGCTGCTGTGCAAGGGAACCCGGCTCGGCATGCACACCTACGCGATCGGCGGCGACGAGGCGACCAGCCGCCTGGCGGGCGTCCCGGTCGGGCGCACCAAGATCATCCTGTTCGCCGTGGCCGGACTGCTGTCCGGGCTCGGCGGAGTGCTGGCCACCATCCGGCTCGGCGTCGGCGACGTGAGCGTCGGATCGGGAAGCCTCTTCCTCACCCTGTCCGCGGTGGTCGTCGGAGGCACCCTGCTGAGCGGCGGTCGCGGCGGACCCCTGCATTCCCTCGTGGGTGTGCTGCTCCTCGTGGTCCTCGGCAACGGACTTCTCCTGTCGGGCGCCAGCCCGTACATCCAGCAGGGCGCGCAGGGTCTCATCATCGTGGTCGCGGTGATCGCCACCGGGTGGCCCGCCCGCAGTCGATTGAGGGTCGTGAAATGACATCTCTCCTGGAACTCCGCAATGTCACGAAGAAATTCGGACCCAACACCGTCCTCGACGACGTGAGCCTGTCCATCGCTCCGAACGAGGTCGTGGGGCTGATCGGCGAGAACGGCGCCGGAAAGTCGACGCTGCTCAAGATCCTCGCGGGAGTCCACCGCCAGGACGGCGGACGGATGGTGCTGGGCGGGCGCGACGTGAGCTTCGGAAGCCCCGCCGACGCCGCCGACCACGGGATCGGGGTGGTGCACCAGGAGCAGTCGCTGCTCCCGAACCTCACCGTCGGCCAGAACCTGATCCTCGGACACGAGGGTGACACCGCCCGCGCCGGGTTCCTCCGCCGACGGAAGATCAGGGACCGCGCCCAGGAAATGTTGTCGGTGGTGGAGTCGACGGTCGACCCGGGCGCGCTGACCGAGACGCTCGGGTTCGCCCAGCGCCAGATGGTGGAGGTGGCTCGGGCCGCCGGCGGCAGGAAGGTGGAACACCCGCCGCTGCTCATCCTCGACGAGCCGACGTCGGTGCTCGAACCCGAGGACGTCGAGGTGCTCCATCGCCGGGTCACCGCCCTCAAGGAGCGTGGTTCCGTCATCTTCGTCTCCCACCGTCTCGACGAGGTCCTCCGCTTCTCCGACCGTGTGTACGTGCTGCGCGACGGCAAGGTGGTCGGTGAGCGGATCGCCTCGGCGGCAACCGAATCCGAGCTGTACCAGCTGATGATAGGTAAGGGCGCGGCCGAGGAGATCTACTCGTCGGAGCGCAAGCAGGCCGTTCCCCGGACGGGCACGCCGACTCTGTCGGTCCGCAACCTCACCTGCGGCGGCAAGGCGAAGGACGTGTCGCTGGACGTCCACGCCGGCGAGATCGTGTCGGTGGTGGGCGTGGTCGACTCCGGCCGCGAGGAGGTGGCCCGCGCCGTCTTCGGCGCCGTCCCCATCGACTCCGGAACCGTCGAGATCGACGGACAGCGGTCGGCCCCCGGATCACCGGCGGACGCCGTGCGGTCCGGTGTCGCATACGTTCCCGCCGAGCGTCGCGTCGAAGGCATGATCGCGGGCGCGACCGTCGCGCAGAACATCGCGACGGTGCATCCGGTGAAGGCAGGCGGTGGCCGGATCTCCTCGGGTGCCCGGGTGGAGGAGACCGCCCGCGGCTGGATCGAGAAACTCGGCATCCGGCCCGCGGACCCCGACGCCGACATCGCGCGACTGTCGGGCGGCAACCAGCAGAAGGCCGTGGTGGCCAAGTGGATCCTGGGCGACGGACTGAAGGTGCTGGTTCTCGACCACCCCACCCGCGGCCTCGACATCGGTGCGAAAGAAGACCTCTACGCCGTCTTCCGCGACCTCTCCGACAGGGGAGTGGCGATTCTGGTGCTCGCCGACACCCTGGACGAGGCGATCGGCCTCGGCCACCGCGTGATCGTGATGCGGGACGGCGAGATCACCGGCGCGTTCGACTCGCCACCCGGAAACCCGCCCAGCAAACTCCAACTCCTCGAGAAGATGATGTGATCGCCGTGGCAACAAGGACTTCCACCGAGATGCGCGCACCCGAGGGCGCGGCGCAGGCGGTGTCCCGGACGACGCGGGACCGGTTGCGGCTGGCAGGCCCGTCGGTCGTGCTGGTCGCGCTCGTCCTCCTCGTCGCGCTCGCCGAACCGAACTTCCTGTCGATGAACGCCCTCGCGGTGGTCTCGGCGCAGGCGGTCCCGATTCTGCTGCTCGGGCTGGGCCAGATGTTCGTCATCCTCACCGGCGGCATCGACCTGTCGGTGGCGGCGCTGGCATCGCTCGCCACGGTGATCCTGGCGACGGTGATCGGCTCCCTCGGTCCCCTCGCCGTCGTCGTCACCCTCGTGGCGCTCACTCTGATCGGTGCGCTGACCGGTCTCCTGATCGTGTTCGGTCAGGTCCCGTCGTTCGTCGTCTCGCTCGGGGCGCTGGGGTTCTGGGGTGCGGTCGCGCTCGTGGCGTCCGGGTCGACCACCATCTACATCAGCGAAGGCTACGACGCGATCTTCTGGCTCAGTTCGTGGACGATGCTCGGTCTCCCCATGGCGGTGTGGGCCGCAGTGGCGGCGGTCGCCGCGGTATTCTGCGCGATGCGGTTCTCGCCGCGGGGCAACGTCTTCCACCTCGTCGGCCTGGGGGAGAAGGCCGCGATGATGAGCGGCGTCCGAACCCGGATCGTCCGGATCGGCGCATTCGCCCTGTCCGGATTCTTCGCAGGCGCGGCGGGTGTCGTACTGTCGGCCCAGCAGCAGAGCGCCGCACCGCAACTCGCGGATTCGCTGCTCCTGCCCGCCATCGCGGCCGTGCTGGTCGGTGGCTGCGCCATCACCGGTGGAATCGGCGGAGCGTGGCGGGTGCTCGTCGGCGCCCTGGTGGTCACCGTTCTCCGGGTCGGCGGCTCGGTGGCCGGCATCGACCCCAGTTTCCAGCAGATCGTGTACGGCGCGGTCGTCATCGTCGCGGTCGCCGTGACCCTCGACCGCGGCCGGCTCTCGATCATCAAGTAAGACTCTGTGTCAGTGTGAGATTCGAAGGAGAACGATGAGTACGACGGCACGCGGTGCGGTGATTCACGAAGTTGGCGGCAAGTGGGAGGTCGACGACCTCGTCCTCGCGGAGCCCGGTCCCGGCGAGGTGCGGATCAAGGTGATGGCGTCCGGACTGTGTCACTCCGACGATCACCTCGTCACCGGTGACATTCCCAATACTCTGCCGCTGGTCGGCGGACACGAGGGTGCCGGTGTGATCGACGCGGTCGGGCCCGGTGTCACCCGGCTCGCCGTCGGCGATCACGTCGCCACCGCCTACCTCCCGGCTTGCGGAACTTGCGCCTGGTGCGCGCAGGGGATGCAATATGTCTGCGACACGGGGGCCGGTATGGAGGCTGGTTTCATGCTCGACGGAACGGCGCGGTTCGCCACGCAGTCAGGGCGGCCGATCGGCGCCATGCAGCGCCTCGGCACGTTCGCGAACTACCTCGTCACCTCGCAGGCCCAGGCCGTCAAGATCGACGACGACATCCCGTTCGACGTGGCCTGCCTCGTCTCGTGCGGGGTCGCCACCGGGTGGGGCTCCGCCGTGAACGGCGCGGGCGTCCGTCCCCGGGACACGACGCTGGTCGTCGGGGTCGGCGGTGTGGGGATCAACGCGGTGCAGGGCGCCCACCACGCGGGTGCCGCGCACGTCGTCGCGGTCGACCCGGTCCCGTTCAAACGCGAACGAGCACTCGAACTCGGCGCCACCCAGGCGTACGCGTCGATCGACGAGGCTATGCCGTTCGTCCGCTCGGTCACCAACGGGCAGGGCGCCGACAGCGCCGTCGTCACCGTCGGCGTGGTGGACGGACAGCTGATCGCCGACGCGTTCGGCGGCGTCCGCAAGGAGGGAACCGTCGCCGTCGTGTCGATCGGCCAGAACGAACCCGGGATCCCGATCAGCCCGCTCGAACTGGTGGTCTACGCCAAGCATCTGCGAGGGGTGCTGTTCGGCAACTGCAACCCCACCCGGGACATCCCGGCCCTGCTGGACTACTACAAGTCGGGACGACTGAAGCTGGACGAACTGATCACCCGGCGCTACAGCCTGGACCAGGTCAACGACGCATACGTGGACATGCACGCGGGGCTCAACCTGCGTGGTGTCCTGATCCACGAACACTGACGAGGAACTGCCAAAGATGTCGACAGTCGAAGCAACACAGATCCGCAGCTACGGACACTTCATCGGCGGGCGCAGCGTGCCCCCGTCCGAGAACATCATCGAACGGGTCAGCCCGGCCGACGGCCGCGTCGTCGCCACGTTCACCGCGGGCACCCGCGCCGACGCGGCCCTGGCCGTCGCGGTCGCACGGGAGGCCTTCGACGAGGGCGAGTGGCCGCACTGGACCGCGATGGACCGCGGCCGGGCACTGCTGCGGTGCGCGGGGCTGATGCGCGAGCACGAGGAACGACTCGCCCGGATCGACGCGGAGGAGTCGGGCAAACCGATCACTCTGGCCCGCGGCGACGTCGGGGCGAGCATCGAGTTGTTCGAGTACGCCGCGGCGCTGGCCATGACGATGCACGGTGAGGCACACACGGCGCTCGGGGACGACTGCACCGCCATGGTGGTCCGGGAGCCCGCCGGCGTGGTCGGCATGGTCATCCCGTGGAACTTCCCGCTCCTCCTGCTCGCGCAGAAGTTGCCGTTCGCGCTCGGCGCGGGCTGCACGGCGGTGGTGAAGCCATCCGAGTTCACGTCCGGCACCGCCGTCGAGCTGGCCCGGTTGCTCACCGAGGCGGGGATCCCCGACGGGGTGGTGAACGTGGTGACGGGCGCGGGGACCGAGGTCGGTGCCCCGCTCGCGGAGAGCAGCCTGGTCGACATCCTGTCGTTCACCGGGAGCACCGCCACCGGCAAGCGCATCGTGGAGGCCTCGGCGGGCAGCGTCAAGCGACTGTCGATGGAACTGGGTGGCAAGGCCGCCAGCGTCGTGTTCGACGACGCCGACCTCGACGACGCACTCGACGGCGTCCTGTTCGGTGTGTTCTTCAATCAGGGTGAGTGCTGCGTGTCGGGTGCCCGGCTCCTGGTCCAGGACTCGATCGCGGACGCCTTCCTCGCCGGCCTCGTCGAGGCCGCCGGCCGTATCAGGGTGGGCGGACCGCTCGACGACGCCAGCGAACTGGGTCCGATGATCGACGCCGGCCACCTCGAGAAGGTGCTCGGGCACATCGACGCGGCACGGCGGGACGGTGCGACCGTCCTGACCGGCGGTGACCGGCTGTGCGGAGAGAACTGGGGGAGCGGGCATTTCGTCGCTCCCACGATCCTCGACGGCGTGGCCGAGGAGTCCGCCGCCTTCCAGGAGGAGATCTTCGGACCCGTGCTCACCGTCACCCGGTTCAGCGACGTCGACCACGCCATCCGGCTCGCCAACGCCACGGAATACGGACTCGCCGGCTCGATCTGGACCAAGAACATCGACAAGGCGCTGCGGGTGGCGAAGGAGATGCGCAGCGGCCGCGTGTGGGTGAACACCACCATCGACGGCGCCCCGCAGCTGCCTGCCGGCGGCATGAAGCAGAGCGGGTTCGGCCGCGAGATGGGGCAGGCCGGCTTCGACGAGTTCACCGACGTCAAGACCATTCAGATCCGCACCGGACCACGTCAGCGCGTGTTCCCGAACTGGACCGGAGGCAACCGATGAGTGCCACCTACGACTACGTCATCGCGGGCGGCGGCACCGCGGGCTGCGTGCTGGCCGGACGGCTGACCGAGGATCCGACGGTCCGGGTCCTCCTGCTCGAGGCCGGCGGCAACGACCGGCATCCGTTCATCCACGTGCCGGCGGGCTTCGCGAAACTCACTGCGAGCAAGTACGACTGGGGATTCTCGAGCGTCCCGCAGAAACACTGCAACGACCGGGTCATCCCCCTCGCCCAGGGCAAGGTCATCGGCGGTGGCGGCTCGATCAACGCTCAGGTGTTCACCCGTGGCGCGCACGAGGACTACGACGAGTGGGCGCTGAAATACGGCTGCGCGGGATGGTCGTTCGAGGAGATCCAGAAGTACTTCCTCCGGTCCGAGGACAACGAACGGCTGTCGGCGCCGTACCACGGCACCGACGGGCCGCTCGGCGTCTCCGATCCCGTCAACCCTCATCCGCTGTCGAAGTCGTTCGTCCAGGCGGGTCAGGAATTCGGGCTGCCGTTCAACGGCGACTTCAACGGCGAGCACCAGTACGGTGTCGGCCTCTATCAGACGACCACGAAGAACGCCCGCCGGTGCAGCGCCGCGGTCGCGTACCTCGCACCCGCCAGGAAGCGGCCCAACCTGACGGTCCGGGAGAACGTCGCCGTGTCGCGGGTGCTGCTCGACGGCGGACGCGCCACCGGGATCGAGGTGCTCACCCCGCACGGTGTGGAGACGTTCCGCGCGTCCCGCGAGGTGCTGGTCGCGGCGGGCGCGTTCGGTTCGCCCAAGATCCTGCAGCTGTCGGGGATCGGTCATCCCGACGACCTTCGCGACGCGAATGTCGAGGTGGCCCATGCCCTTCCCGGTGTCGGCCGGAACCTGCACGACCACTGCGATCTCGACGTCATCTACGAACTCCGTGAATACCAGAGCCTCGACCGACTGAACCTGATGCGTCCGGCCACGGCGAAGGCGGGACTCGAGTACGCGGCCTTCCGGCGCGGCCCGCTGGCGTCGACCGTCGTCGAGGCCGGTGGGTTCAGTTTCGGGCACGCGGCGGAGTCGATTCCGGATCTGCAGTTCCACTTCCTGCCCGCCGCCGGCGTCGAGGCCGGTGTCGCCGCGGTCCGTCCCGGCTACGGCTGCACCCTGAACTCGTACTCACTGAGGCCGGAGAGCCGCGGCTCGGTGAAGATCAGGTCGAACGATCCCACCGCCCAGCCGCTGATCGACCCGAACTTCCTCGCCACCGACTTCGACCTGGAGTCGAGCATCGAGGGGCTCCGGCAGAGCCGCGAGATCATGGCGCAGTCGTCGATGGCGCGGCACATCAAGGCGGAACATCTGGCCGGTGGTCTGTCGGTGAACACGAAGGACGACTACGTGAAGTTCGTTCGCGCGTACGGCCGCACCTCGTATCACCCGGTCGGCACGTGCGCGATGGGTGTCGGCGACGACGCCGTCGTCTCGCCGGAACTGAAGGTGATGGGCATCGAGGGTTTGCGGGTGGTCGACTCGTCCGTCATGCCGCGCATCGTCAGTTCCAACACCCAGGCTCCCACGGTGATGATCGCCGAGAAGGCGATCGATCTGATCCGTGGGGAAGGATGACCGGATGACCAATTTTTCCGGACTGACCGAGGACGTGGCTCGGGAGGCCGTCGAGCTGGCGCGGCCGTCGATCGAGAACCTCTCCCACGGATCTCCGGGGCATCTCGTCGTGCTCCGGCCAGGCGTCGCCCCAACCGCCGACGCGGAGTTGCCCGTCGTCTTCCGCTGTAGCTGGGGTGAGAAGAAGGACTGGGCCGGGCCGTACGACGTGATTGCCGAGTCGAAGGCTCGGATCAGCTGGACCACCGGCCTGCCGTCGCACGCCGTTCAGCAGCTGCATCCCTACCTGTACCAGCACGGTTGGACCAAGTGGGGTGGCAGCGCGGTGGGCGAGGGCGGGCTGGTCGTGGCGTACAGCGGCGACAAGTGGTTCCACGACCAGTTCTATTCGGAGCTGGTCGTGGCGGCGATCAAGGTCGTGTGCCTTCGCGAGATGGACGCCGTGATGCGCGACCCGAGCGCCCTGTTCCTCGGCAACGGAAGCGAGAATCCATGAAGGTGAACGATACTCGGACGTTCGGGCGCGCAGGGTTCGACGTGACCCTGCTCGGGTACGGCGGTGCGCCCATCGGCAACATCTTCCGGCCGGTCCCCGAGGCGGAGGCGCAGGCGCAGATCGCCGAGGCGTGGGACATGGGGGTGCGTTCGTTCGACACCGCACCCATGTACGGGCACGGGCTGTCCGAGCACCGGGTGGGCCATGCACTGCTGACGAGGGACCGCGACGACTACGTGTTGTCCACGAAGGTGGGGCGCACGTTGACGCCCGCGCGCCGTGGGTCGTTCGACACCGGAATCTGGGTGGACACCCCGCCGTTCCGGGCCGACTTCGACTACTCGTACGACGCGGTCCTGCGGCAGGTGGACGACAGCCTGCAGCGCATGTGCCAGGACAGATTCGACATCCTCTACGTGCACGACGTCGACCGGTACACGCATGGCGACGCCCAGCCCGCGCGGTTCGCGGAAGCGCTCGAGGGTGCGTTCCCCGCGCTGATCCGGTTGCGGGAGGAGGGCGTGGTCCGGGCGATCGGAGTCGGGGTCAACGAGGCCGACGTCGTCGTCGACGCCCTCGAACGCGTCGATCTCGACTGCGTCCTCCTCGCGGGAAGATACACCCTGCTCGAGCAGGATCCGGTGAAGGACCTGCTGCCGCTCGCGGTGGAGCGCGACGTTGCGATCGTCCTCGGCGGTGTGTTCAATTCGGGCATCCTGGCCACCGGCGCGGTGCCCGGCGCCAAGTTCAACTATCAGCCCGCACCCGACGAGGTGCTGAGCCGGGTGCGCGACATCGAGAAGCACTGCGAGCGTCATCGGGTTCCGTTGGCGGCCGCCTCGATTCAGTTCGCGGCCGCGCATCCGGCGGTGCGGGAACTTCTGCTGGGCGCACGGAACTGCGCGCAGTTGCGGCAGAACGCGGCCTGGCTCGAACACCCGATCCCGGCCGAATTCTGGGATGACCTGCGCGCCGCGGGACTGATCCTGGAGGAGGCGCCCACTCCGTCCTGACCGCCGGTCACATCGTGTACGGAGCGGTCGCGTTCTGTAGCTCCTCGAGAAAGTCGGCGGGCACCGTCGGCCACTCCGGCCGCCAGTTGCCGGCCAACTGATCTGCCCGGAGATCCGCGACCAGGGCGACGACGAGGGGTCCGCCGTCGGGAAGCACGCGGTGGAGTCCGCGTGCCGCGCAGATCGAGGCGATGGAGGCGAGGGTCTGCTTCGCCTCGTCGTCGCGGCCCGCGGCGGCGAGGCACGCCACCCGGAGGCGCTCGGCCAGCAGGTAGGCGCGGTTGCGGCCGGTGCCGGCCAGTCGATCGGTCCACTCCTGCGCCCAGGTGCACGCCAGCTCGATGTTCTCGCGCGCCCCTGTGGCGAGCAGCATCCGGATCGCGGTGGTCTCCTCGACCTGCGCGACGATCTCGTCGATGCCCGACACGGGGCGTCGCCGGTCCTCGTATCGAACCGGTTCGGGGACGTGCAGGGTGGGGTGTGGGGCAATGCCGAGCCGGCGACGTTCGTTCTCGATGCGGGCGCGCAGCCGGGCGAGGGAGTAGGTCTCGGCCACCTCGAGTCCGGCGTGCAGGCGTGTCGTCGCCTCCTCGCGGTCACCCCGCAGCGCCTTGACGTGAGCGCCGGTCACGAAGCGGGCGACCTTGAAGTCCACCCCACCGGTCTCGACGGCGAGGGTGTATCCGTCGTCGAGGAGACGTTCGGCTTCTTCGACGTCCCCGCGTTCGTAGAGCACCTCCCCGAGCAGCGACCCTGCCAGCCGGGCGGACGGCGCTCGCGGCCCGCCCAGTTTCCGTCCGGCTCGCCGGGCCCGCCGGAACCGGTCGACGGCGTCGTCGATGTCGAGCTGCTCGTACGACGCGACACCTAGATAGCTCTGGCCGTGAACGACGTTGTGCGGACCCTTGTTCCGTTCGTAGAAGGGTCGCGCGACCTCCTGGATCCGGCGCACCTCCGCGAAGTCGAAGCGGTACACGGCGGCGAACGTCGTGACGTTGAACGCGGCGCACACCACCCACGGGGACATGGACTCCGGCCGCGCCAGGCAGTCGGCGGCGAGTTCGTCGATCCGGCCGCTGCGGTCGTTGCGCAGTTCCGCCACCGCACGGACGACGCCCGCCTCCGCCCGCAGATCCGCCGTGTCGCTCGCGCTCGCGCCGCTGTGGTCGAGTGCCCATTCGGCTCGCTCGAGCGCGCGTTCGGCGGCCATGGTCCGGTTCGCCATCGCGTGCGCCCACGCCGTCGTGACCTGCAGCCGGGCGCTCGTGGCGACCAGAGCCGGCGGCAGCTTGTCGACCACCGCCGACAACGTCGCCGCCTGGGACTGCTCGAGCAGTATCAGTCCGTCCGCTTCGACGAGTTCCACGGCGCGTTGCTCTTCGCCGCCGGCGATGGCGTGGTCGACGGCCTCGCGGAGCAGGCTGTGGTCGCAGAACCAGCGGGACGCGACGCGGTGCAGTTCCCGGATCCGGTCGGGTTGGTCGCGTTCGAGCCGTCGGCGCAGGAACTCGGCGAACAGGGTGTGGTAGCGGAACCACGTTCGCTCGTCGTCGATATGGCGCAGGAACAGGTCCCGGTCCTCGGCGGCCTCGAGCATCGCCTGCCCACGCGCGGTGTGTGCGAGGGCGCCGGCGAGACTGCCGCACGTGCGTTCAGTGATCGAGGTGGCCAGCAGGAAGTCGAGCATCTCGGGTTCGAGGGTGTCGAGGACGTTCTCGGCGAGAAATTCGCCGATCGCGTGGTGGCGGCCGGACAGTCCGGCGATCAGCTCGGAGGGATCCGCTCGCCCGCGCAGCGACAACGACGCCAGTTGGAGAGCCGCCACCCACCCGTCGGTGGAGTCGCGGAGCTCGGTGACGTCCTCGCTGTCGAGGGGCAGGCCACCGAGGTCGACGAGGAACGACCGGGCCTCGGAATCGTCGAAACGCAGTTCGGAGTAGTCGATTTCGACGAGTTCGTCCTTGACGCGCATGCGGCTCATCGGCAGCCCGGCCCTGGTCCGGCTCGTCACCACGACCTGCAGGTGGTGACACCCGTTGTCGAGGAGGAACTCCAGCGCGGCGATCGTCGCGGGCTCGGACACGCGCTGCCAGTCGTCGATGATCAGGGCGATCCGTTCGCCGCTCTCGTGGATCTGGTTGACGAGCGAGGTGAGTACGTAGCGTTCGGCTTCGTCGTCGTGCTCTTCGAGGACCTGGCCGAGTTCCTTGGCCAGGTTGGGACGCACGTGCCGGATCGCCTCGATGAGGTGCGCGACGAACCAGACCACGTTGTCGTCGTCGCTGTCGACGGTGAGCCACGCGACGGCCACGCCCTCGTCGGCGAGGACGTTCCGCCACTGGGCGGCCAGGGTGCTCTTGCCGAATCCAGTGGGGCCGTGGATCACGGTCAGCAGGCGTCGGCGTCCGGCCCGCAGCAGGTCGATCAGCCGGTTCCGCTCGACGAGCTGACGGGTCGCGGCGGGCGGCCGGAACCGGGTGGCCGGTGCGGGCGGCGGCGTCGACGCATATCGGGCCCGTCCCGTCGTGGAGGTCCGGAACGGACCGGAGACGGTCGAGACGGCCCCGGGCGAGGCGTCCTCGACGTGGTGGACCCCGGCGTCGACGGGCATCGCCATCTCGTCCACGGCCAGTCCGTGGTGGCGTTCGACCTCCCGCAGTTCGTCCCCGAACGCGGCGGCGGACGCGGGGCGATCCTGCGGTTTACCGGACATCGCCCGCTGGATCACGGCGCTGAGGTCCTCGGGGAAACCCTCCGTCCGCAGGTCCGGGACAGGCTGGGTGGTGATCCGCAGGAACTGCGCGATCACCTCCTCGCCGTTGTGCCGTTCGAAGGCCGCGTGCCCGGTGATCGCGCTGAACAGGGTCGCACCGAGGCTGTACACGTCGGAGGCGGCGGTCGGGGTCCGCCCCGACAGCACCTCGGGAGCGGTAAATGCGGGGGAGCCGGTGACGGTGCCCGCCGTCGTCTCGAACGCCCCCGACATCCGCGCGATCCCGAAATCGGTGAGCTGCGGTTCGCCGTACTCCGTCAGCAGGATGTTTCCCGGTTTGACGTCTCGGTGCAGGATGCCCACCCGGTGCGCGGTTTCGAGTGCACCGGCAAGTTTCACCCCGATACGCAGGGCGTCGCTCCAGGGGATGGGCCCGCGCCTGCGGATCTGCGCGTCCAGCGAGTCGTGGGGATGGAACTGCATCACGATGTACGGCCGGCCGGCGTCGGTCGTCCCGACCTGCATGATGTTGACGATGTGCGGGTGGCCGCTCAGCCGGCCCATGGCGCGCTGCTCCCGCAGGAACCGTTCGAGGTTCTCGGCATCGAGCGCCGCGGTGAGGACCTTGACCGCCACGGTTCGATCGAGTTCCGGTTGGGCACACCGATAGACCACCCCGAACCCACCGTGCCCGATCTCCCTGGCATCCTCGAGACCGACCGCGGACAGCTCGGTTGCGAGTGTTTTCGACACCGACTCACGCTGGGTGGCGAGCGGGTCAATATCGGTCATTCCACCACCTCTTCGCTCGTCATCGAGCATATCGCGGTACGCGTGACCCCGAGGCCGGACAATCGAGCGATGCCACACGTGCGGAAAATCGTGGATCTGTCACACACCATCGGTCCGGGGATGCAGGTGTATCCCGGCGACCCGGTGCCGACGCTGATCCGGCACTGCACCCTCGAACGCGACGGCTACAACGTGCTGGACGTCAGGATCGGTTCGCAGTCCGGGACGCACGTCGACGCCCCGGCGCATCTGAAGGCGGGGGCCGCGACCGTCGACCGGCTGGCGCCGGAGCTGTTCGTCGGACGTGGCGTCGTGTTCGACCTGCGCGAGCTCGTTGCGCGGCAGCGGATTACCCGCGACCTGATCATGTCCCGGGCGGAGGACGCCGGCCCGGGCGACATCGCCGTGTTCCATACCGGGTGGTCTCGCCACTACGGAACGGATGCCTACTACACACATCCGTTCCTCGACCCCGCGGCAGGCGCGCTGCTGCTCGACCGGGGAGTGCGGACGTTCTGCCTCGATGCCCCGAGCATCGACGAGACGCCGGACGGGGAGCACGCCGACGCCGGATACCCGGTTCACCACCTGATCGCCGACGCAGGCGGAGTGATCGGCGAGAATCTGTGCCGGCTCGACCGGATCGACTTCCCCGACCCGCTCCTCAGCCTCCTGCCGATCGCTCTGGAGGCCGGCGACGGAGCTCCCACCCGGGCAGTGGCGATGGAGCTGGCCGAGTAGTCGCGCTCAGCCGCCGGCCACGGACTGCAGGATCTGCAGTTCCTGCCCGGGCGTCACCTCGGTGCCGACACCGCCGAGGAGCCGGACGTCCTCGCCGTCCACGTAGACGTTGACGTACCGCCGCAGGGCGCCGGTCTCGTCGCGAATCCGGCGGCCGAGAATCGGGAACTCGCCCGCGAGAACGTCGAGCACGTGGGACAGCGGCGAGGCGGTGTCGAGGGGCACGTGTACGGACCGTTCACCGCCGACGATCGACGCCAGCGCCCGCGGAACCCGCACGGTGACGCCCTCACTCATGACGCGATCACTGCGGCCCGCACGCACAGGATGTCGGGCAGATGCGCCGCGACCGTGCCGAACGTGGCGCCCTCGTCGGCGCTCCCGTACACCTCGCCGCCGCGCGTGCCGAAATACACGCCGACCGGGTCGCCGGTGTCCACTGCGGCGGCGTCGCGGAGCACCACGTTGTAGTCGCGTTCCGGTAGCCCGCTGTCGAGGCGGGTCCAGCTGTTCCCGGCGTCCTCGCTCCGGTAGACGGCCAGCCGGCCGTCGGGTGGGATTCGTTCACGGTCCGCCTCGATCGGAACGACCCAGATGGTTCCCTCGCGGCGCGGGTGGGTGAGCATCACGAATCCGAAGTCCGTCGGCAGCCCGTCCGCGATCGACTTCCACGTGTCACCGCTGTCGTCGGTGCGGTAGACGCCGTGATGGTTCTGGGCGTACAGCCGGTCGGGGGCGACGGCGTCGCGGGCGATCTTGTGGACGCACTGACCGAACTCCGGGTTCGGGTCCGGCAGGAAGTAGGCCGTGATCCCGGTGTTGCGCGGCTCCCAGGACGCACCCCCGTCCGTGGTGCGGTAGACCCCTCCGGTGCTCATCGCGACATGCACCGTGTTCTCGTCCTGTGGATGTGGTACGACGGAATGCGCTGCGGCGCCGCCGTATCCGGCTCCCCACTCCGGTCGGTGCGGATGGTCCCACAGCCCGCGTTCGAGGTCGAAATGCTCGCCGCCGTCGACCGACCGCCACACCGAGATGGGTTCGCACCCCGCCCACACGACGCCCGGACGGTCGTCCGTGTCGGGCCGGAGCTGCCACACCCGCTCGAGCGCGGCGCCGTCTCCGTCGCCGAAGCGGATGGCGCCGTGATCCGGTTCGGTCCAGGTGGAACCCAGATCGTCGGAGTGCGCGACGGTGGGACCCCAGTGCTCGGACCGGACCCCGACCAGAATGCGGGTGCGCCCACCCCGCGTGTCGATCCCGATACTCGGAATCTCGTTCATCAGGAAGTGTGGGCCGGACAGCGACCAGGTGGCGCGGTCGCGGCTGGTGGCCAGCCACAGGCCCTTCTTCGTTCCGATCGCGACCAGGACGGTGTCGGGTGCGCTCATGAATCCATCGGACCACTCGGCCCGGCAGTTGGCAACGACGGAGCGGGAACTCTCAGCGGGCGGGCCCGTGCCCGATCCGCGCCCGCAGGTGGCTCAGTGCCCGGTGCTGGGCGACGCGGACGGCGCCCGGTGTGGTGTCCAAGACCCGTGCGGTCTGCTCGGCCGACATTCCCACGATGACGCGCATGAAGAGGATCTGCTGGTGCCGGACCGGAAGGGTCTCGACGAGGTGGCCCATCTCGCCGCGCAGTTCACCGCGCAGGATGTGATGCTCGGGGCCGTCCTCGACGTCCACCACGTGGTGTGCGGCGGCGGCGCGCGCGGTCTGCGGCACGGACAACCGGGTGGCGCGGCGCCGCGCGTCGGACACCTTGTGCGCGGCGATGCCGAAGATGAACGACAGCAACGATTTTCCCTGGTTCTCGTACGTCCGCAGGGCGCTCATCAACGCGAGGCACACGTCCTGGGTGACATCGTCGGCGGTGGTGTGCGGGTGATCCACCGACTCGAGCCGGCTCGTGCAGTAGCGGTGCACGAGGGGGTGCGCAATGCGGAGAACCTCTTCGACGGCGTCCTCGTCGCCCTTCGCTGCGTGCGGCGCGAGGCGTTCCAACTCGGCTCTGGCGTCCAACTCGATCATGGTGTTCTCCCTGTTCCTGGTGCTGCATCCAGCCTCGGGGGAACGCGCGATAGTCGATAGGCACCGAAGGGTGCGGAAGTCCCCACCCCGGCTAGGACTCCATAGCGGGATCTAGGACACGCGCTAGATGAGCGCAGATTCGGCAACAGAGGTTGTTACCTTCGTGGCCATGGACCCTGTCCGTAACCCCTATGCGCCCGGCGCGGGACAGCGCCCGCCGGAGCTCGCGGGCCGAACCAGGCAGCTCGACGCGTTCGACGTGGTGCTCGAGCGGATCGCGCGCGGTCGCCCGGAACGCAGCGTGATGCTCACGGGTCTGCGTGGCGTCGGGAAGACGGTCCTGCTGAACCACCTGCGGTCGGCCGCCATCTCGCGGCGGTGGGGAACGGGGAAGATCGAGGCCCGACCGGATCAGGATCTGCGGCGGCCGCTGTCGTCGGCGTTGCACATGGCGGTTCGGGAGATCGCGGGCTCGCACCGCGACCCCGACCGGGTGGAGGAGTTCCTCGGCGTCCTGAAGTCGTTCGCCCTGCGGGCGACGGCCGACAAGGGCATGCGGGAGCGGTGGCAGCCGGGCATCGACGCCCCCGCGGTGAAGGGGCGCGCCGATTCCGGGGACATCGAGATCGACCTGGTGGAACTGCTGCTCGACGCGTCGTCCCTGGCCCGCGACGTCGGGGTCGGGATCGCACTGTTCATCGACGAGATGCAGGACCTCGGCGCCGCGGACGTCTCGGCGGTGTGCGGGGCCTGCCACGAGCTCAGCCAGGACGCGGCGCCGCTGATCGTGGTCGGAGCCGGATTGCCGCACCTGCCCGCGGTGCTGTCGGCGTCCAAGAGTTACTCGGAGCGGCTGTTCAGCTACCACCGCATCGACCGGCTGGACCGGGTGTCGGCCGACCGGGCGTTGATCGCGCCCGCCGAGCGGGAGGACGTGAAGTTCACGGACGAGGCGCTCGACGCGTTGTACGCCGCGGCCGACGGCTACCCCTATTTCGTTCAGGCCTACGGCAAGGCGACGTGGGACGTGGCCGCGGCCAGCCCGATCACCGAGGAGGACGTGCGGGTGGCCGCGCCGACCGCGGAGGAGGAACTCGCGGTCGGGTTCTTCGGGTCACGGTACGAGCGCGCGACGCCTGCCGAGCGGGAGTACATGCGGGCGATGGCCGACCTCTCCGGGGACGACGGACCGGTCGCCACGTCGGCGATCGCCTCCGAGCTCGGCCGCAAACCCGCGTCGCTGTCACCGGCGCGGGACGGGCTGATCAAGAAGGGCCTGATTTATTCGGCCGAGCGCGGGTCGATCGGATTCACCGTGCCGCACTTCGGCAAGTACCTGCGGGCGCAGCACGACTAGCGGAATCTAGCTCTCTCTACGAATTTGCGTAGAAAGCCGAAGATTGTCCTGTCGAGTGCGGAACGTGTTCCGGGCGCTGGCCCTCGCCGTGGCTCCGGCGCATCCTGGAGGTACGACGAAGGGATCAGCGATGTCGGACACTGTCGCCCGCAAGGTCATCGGTGCACACCTCCTCGATGGCCGGATGGAACCGGGCGAGGAGATCTCGATCCGGATCGACCAGACGCTCACCCAGGACGCCACCGGAACCCTGGTGATGCAGGAACTCGAGGCGCTCCACCTCGATCGCGTCAAGACCGAGTTGAGCGCGCAATACGTCGACCACAATCTGCTGCAGGCCGACGAGAAGAACGCCGAGGACCACGAGTTCCTTCGCACCGCCGCCCTGCGGTACGGGTTGTGGTTCTCGAAGCCGGGCAACGGGGTCTCTCATCCCACCCACATGCAGCGCTTCGGCGTCCCCGGCAAGACCATGGTCGGGTCCGACTCGCACACACCGGCGGCGGGCTCGCTGGGCATGCTCGCGATCGGCGTCGGTGGGCTCGAGGTCGCCATGGCGATCGCGGGTCAGCCCCTGCACCTGCGGATGCCTCAGATCTGGGGGGTGGAGTTGACCGGCAGGCTCCCCGACTGGAGTTCGGCGAAGGACGTCATCCTCGAGATGCTCCGCCGCCACGGGGTCAAGGGCGGGCTCAACAGAATCATCGAATATCACGGTGAGGGGCTCGCGACGTTGACGGCGATGGATCGTCACGTGATCGCGAACATGGGCGCCGAACTGGGCGCCACGACGTCCATCTTTCCCGCCGACGACGCCGTCCGCGATTTCCTGCGCGCCGAGGGCAGGGAAGGCGACTTCGTGGAACTGCTCGCCGATGCGGGCGCGGAATACGACGTGCACGAACACCTCGACCTGTCGACGATCGAGCCGCTGATCGCGAAACCGTCTTCGCCGGGAAACGTGGTGCCGGTCCGGGAGGTCGCCGGTGAGGACGTGAGCCAGGTGGTGATCGGGTCGTCCGCCAATCCCGGGCTGCGCGACTTCGCGATCGCTGCGGCCATGGTGTCGGGGAGGCAGACCGACCCGAGCGTGAGTTTCGACGTCAATCCGAGTTCGCGGGAGATCCTTTCCGATCTGACCAAGATGGGCGCCACGCTCGCACTCGTCGTGGCAGGCGCGCGAATTCATCAATCCGGGTGCATGGGCTGCATCGGCATGGGCCAGGCGCCGGCGACCGGCCGGAATTCCCTCCGGACGATGCCCCGCAATTTCCCGGGTCGTTCGGGCACCCGTGAGGATTCCGTGTGGCTGTGTTCACCCGAGACGGCGGCCGCGTCGGCTCTCACCGGGGTGATCACCGACCCGCGGGACTGGGCGGAGAAAGCGGGGATGCCGTACCCGGAGATCACGCTTCCGGACGAGGCCACCGTCAACACGGCCATGCTGGTGGCTCCGCTGCCGGAAGAGGAAGCGCGGCACGTCGAACTCGTGAAGGGGCCCAACATCTCGTCCCTGCCCGAATTTCCGCCCCTGCCCGACCGCATCGAGGCACCGGTACTTCTCAAGGTCGGTGACAACATCTCCACCGACGAGATCTCTCCGGCCGGGGCGCGGGCCCTGCCGTTCCGTTCCAACATTCCCAAGCTGTCCCGGTTCACGTTCACCCAGGTGGACGAGACCTATCCGGCGCGCGCGGAGGAGACGGCGAAGACCACCGGGCATTTCATCGTCGGCGGTGACAACTACGGGCAGGGGTCCTCGCGTGAGCACGCCGCGATCACCCCGCGCTACCTCGGGTTGCATGCGGTGATCGCCACCTCGTTCGCCCGTATCCACTGGCAGAATCTCGCCAACTTCGGTGTACTCGCGCTCGAATTCGAGAACCCGGACGACTACGACACGATCCGGCAGGACGACGTGCTGGTCCTCGACGGAGTTCGGGACGCCATTCGTTCCGGCCCCCGCCTGACCCTGTTCGACTCGACCCGTGACGTGGAGATCCCGGTGCGTCACCGGCTGTCCCCACGTCAGGTCGACGACGTGCTCGCGGGCGGATTGATTCCACAGCTGGCACGCAGGGAGTGATCAGCCGGTCGCCGTACACTCGGCGCCGATGAATGGAATTGAATCGCTGTGGGAGCGCATGAGCGCCGTCAGCCCCGCGCCGGCTCCCTGGATCGTTCAGGTCACGGCGGTGGTGGCGGTGATACTCGTCCTCGAACCGCACGCCTGGCGAGTCACCCGCAACGTGGTGACCATCGTGCACGAGGGCGCACATCTGGTGGTCGCCCTGCTGTTCGGTCGAACGCTGAAGGGGGTGCGGCTGCACTCGGACACATCGGGTGTGGCGATCTCGTCCGGTAAACCGACCGGGCTCGGTGTGGTCCTCATGACGTTCGCCGGATACGTGGGTCCTGCCGTTCTGGGGCTCGGCGCGGCCCGGGTGCTGGGTACCCAGCACGCGGTCGCGGTGCTGTGGATCGGTGTCGTCGCTCTCGCGGCCATGCTGATCCTCGTCCGGAACCTGTACGGGTTGTTCTCCCTCACGGTGGTCGGGGCGCTGCTGTTCGGACTCGTGTGGTTCGGGACGCAGGACCAGCAGGTGGCCGCGGCGTATCTGATCACCCTGTTCATGCTCGTCGCCGCGCCGCGCCCGGTCCTCGAACTGCAGCGGCAACGGGCCCGCGGCGCGGCCCCGGAGTCGGATGCGGATCAGCTGGCGCGACTCACCCGCGTGCCCGGCATCGTCTGGGTGGGTCTGTCCCTACTCGTGACGCTGGGCTGTCTCGCGCTGGGTGGCTGGTGGATTCTCCGTCCCGTCGGTGGCTGACGCGCCCGCGAGGTATTCGGCCAGGATCGGTCCGATGACGGCCAGCGCTTCCGGGTCGGTCATCCGCGCGTGAGGGCGGTCGACTGTGTGCGCGATGACGTCCCCGTCGATCCACGGCCGCCACGTCGTACTCGCCGGCACGGGCTGGGATCCGTCCCCGGCCGCGCCGAAGAACACCAGGCTCCCGTCGAAGTGTCCAGGAACGAAGTCGGCGGCAGCGTCGACGACGTCGACGTAGTCCTCGTACAACCGGGTCAGCTGCTCCGGCCCGAGCTGCTCCGACGCCCCACCGCCGAATTCCGTAAGCAGTTCCGGCAGTGTCGGCGCCGGGGTGTCCCGCTCCGCCGACGCGTAGCTGTCGATCATCGCGAGCACACGCACCTCCTCGCCGAGCGACCGCAGCTCGACGGCCATCGCGTGCGCGATCACGCCACCCACCGAGTACCCGAGCAGGTGGTACGGCCCCCGCGGTTGAACACGGCGAATCTCCTCCACATATCGATGGGCCCGCTCTGTGATCGACGAAAACCGTTCGCCGGGCACGGTCACGGCGGGGGACTGCACACCCCAGACGGGGCGGTCGGGGCCGAGATGCGCACTCAATCCCGCATAACACCAGGCCAACCCGACGGCCGGATGGATGCAGAACAGCGGCTCGCGTCCGCCGTCAGGATGCAGCGGCAGCAGCACCTCGAGCCCGGTGGAGGTGTCGGAGGCCGCGGCGAAACTCGACGAGATTCGCGCGGCGATGCTCTCCGCGGTCGCGTCGGCGAAGAACCATTCGAGCCGGACCTCGACCCGAGTCGTGGCGTGCAGTCGTGACGCAGCCCTGGTCGCGGACAGTGAGTTGCCGCCCAGTTCGAAGAAATTGTCGTCCAGCCCCACCAGACCTGTGCCGAGAATGTCCGCGAACACCGCGGTGACCAGTTTCTCGGTGCGGGTCGTCGGGGGGCGGAACCGCTGCGCCCGTGGCACACCCGGATCCGGAAGCGCCCGTCGATCCAGCTTGCCGTGGGGTGTGGACGGTAGCGCCCCCAGCACCACGATCTGGTTGGGCACCATGTACCGGGGCAGTCGCTGCGCCAGTTCCGCCGACACGGCGCGGGTATCCACCACCATGTCCGGCCGCGGCACGACGTAGCCGACCAGCCGGACGCCGGTGCCGGCTGATTCGTACACGGCCGCCGCGGACTGCGCGACGGCGGCATCGCGTCGCAGTGCCGTCTCGATCTCCTCCAGTTCGACGCGCTGACCGCGGATCTTCACCTGGAGATCGCGCCGGCCGAGGTAGTCGATCGTGCCGTCTCGGCGACGACTCACCACGTCGCCGGTCCGGTACATCCGTTGACCGGGCGGTCCCCACGGATTGGCCGGGAATCGGGAGGCCGTCACCCCCGGTTGTCCGAGATAGCCGCGCGCCAACTGGGCACCCGCCAGGTAGAGCTCGCCCGGAACGCCGACGGGCACCGGATGCAGCCGCGAATCCAGCACGAGCACGCCGACGCCGTTCTGCGGCACACCGATCGGAACGGTCGCGTCCACGTTGCCGACGACCGTGCGGGTCACGGCGACCGCCGTCTCGGTCGGGCCGTACTCGTTGTACAGCGTCGCGTCCGGGCACCGCGCGTGGAAACTGTGTGCCGTGCCGGGCGGCAGGACCTCGCCACCACACGACACCTGCCGCAGTGACGTCAGGTCCGCGTCGGGGATCGCCAGGATCTCGGCCAGCATGAGGGGAAGGAAGTATGCTGCGGTCACCCGGTGCCGTCCGACCAGCTCGGCGAGATGCCGCGGGTCGCGGTGGCCGTCCGGTCGAGCGATCACCAGCCGCGCACCGGCGATCAGCGGCCACCAGAATTCGCGGACCGAGGCGTCGAACGTGTACTGCAACTTGAGCATCACCGTGTCGTCCGCGCCGAGCGGATCGGTGTCCTGACGCCAACTCAGGAAGCTCACGACGGCCGCATGGGTCACGACGACACCCTTGGGGGTACCCGTCGATCCCGACGTGTGGATCACGTACGCGGGGTTCTGCGCTCGCAGGGGCGCGATCCGGTCCAGATCGGAGATCGGCGACGGATCGATACCGGAGAGGTCCAGTCGGTCGACGACGACCAGTTGTGTCTCCGTGGGCAGCACGTCGGAGAGGTCGAACCGGTCGCGCTCGGTGGTGAGGACGACGCGTGTGTCCGAGGACCGGATGATCTGGGCATTGCGCTGTGCGGGCTGATCGGGGTCGATCGGCACGTACGCCCCTCCTGTTTTCGATACGGCATACATTCCGACGAGGAGGTCGACCGAGCGGCGAATCGCCAGTCCCACCATGGACTCCGGGCCGACGCCGGCGCCGATCAGGTGGCGGGCCAGTCGATTCACGTGCTCGTCGAGTTCACGGTAGGTGAGCGCACGATCTCCGGAGACGACGGCGATCGCGTCCGGCGAACTGGCGACCTGCCGCGCGAACAGATCGACGAGGGTCTCCCCGGAGGACGGCACAGCGGTGGGGACATCCGGGTCCGGATCGAGAAGGGCGAGGTCGCCGACGGCCGTATCCGGTTGTGCGACGGCCTCGCTCAACGTCCGGATGAAGCGTTCGCCGATGTTCGCGACGGTGTGGTGGTCGAACAGATCGGTGGCGTACGTGAACACCGCCGCACGCCGGGTGCGTTCCGTCGACGGGTCCGGATCGGCGGTCACGGTGAGTTGCAGGTCGAATCGGGCCGACCGGGTAGGGGGAGTCATCGCCGACACCCGCAGTCCGGGGAGGGTGAGCGCGGTGTGGTCGAGGTTCTGGAACGCCAGGGCCACCTGGAACAGCGGATTGCGTGCGCGTGACCGGGCGGGATCGAGGACCTCGACCACGGTCTCGAACGGAACGGTGGAGTGCGCGAACGCGTCCAGGTCGTCCTCCCGCACGCGGCCGAGCAGTTCCGCGAAGCTTTCCGCGGGGATCACCTCGGTGCGCAGGACCAGGTTGTTGACGAACATGCCCACCAGGTCGTCGAGGGCCTGGTCCCCGCGTCCCGCGACGGGGGTGCCGATCACGATGTCGGTGGATCCGCCGAGCCTCGCGAGGAGCACCGCGAATACCGCGTGCACGACCATGAACGGGGTGACGGCTAGGGCTGAAGCGGTGTGCTCGACCGCACGGTAGAGCACGTCGTCGAGCGCGAACTCGACTGTGCCGCCGCGGTGCGACGCGATCGCGGGATGTGGCCGGTCGGCGGGGAGGGACAGCTGTTCCGGCGCACCCGACAACGTGTCCTTCCAGTACGACAGTTGCTGCGCGGCAACGGATTGTGGATCGTCGCGGTCGCCCAGTAGTTCGTGCTGCCACAGGGTGTAGTCCGTGTACTGGACGGGAAGTTCGGCCCACCGCGGCGCCTCGCCCGAAACCCGCGCCTCGTAGGCGGTCATCACGTCGCGGACGAGCAGCGGCACCGAGAACCCGTCCGCGCTGATGTGATGGACCATGACGGCGAGCACCCACTCGTCGGGGGCGAGGGCGAACAGCCGGGCACGGATCGGCGGTTCGGCGCCCAGGGCGAAACCCTTCGACGCGAACGTCGCAACCCGCGCGGCGACGTCACCGCGGGACACGGGTGTCGGACTGAGAGTGGGAGCGGCCCGCGACACCGGGACCACCTGCTGGTACGCGACACCGTCACTGTCGGGGTAGAGGGTGCGCAGCGGTTCGTGACGGCCCATCACGTCCGCGACGGCCGCGGTGAGGGCGGCGACGTCGAGTGTTCCGGTGAGCCGCAACGCCATCGGGATGTTGTATTCGGGGGAGCCGGGGGCGAGGCGGGCGAGGAACCACAATCGTTGCTGCGCCGGCGACAGCGGCACGCGGGCCGGGCGCGGACGCACGGTCAGGGCGACGCGCGTCGCGCCGCCGGTCTGCTCGTTGACGGCCACAGCGAGCGCGGAGACGGTCGGCGAGTCGAACACTGCACGTACCGGCACCGTCGTCTCCAGTGCGGCACCGATCCGGGACGCAACGCGCGTGGCGGACAGGGAACTGCCGCCCAGGGCGAAGAAGTTTTCGTCCCGCCCCACGAGGTCGAGTCCGAGCACCTCGGCGAACGCTGTCGCCACCACCCGTTCGGCGGGCGTGTGCGGGGCCTCGAACTCGGTTGCCGCGGGAACGGGGTCGGGCAGCGCCGAGCGGTCCAGTTTCCCGTTGACGGTGAGCGGGACGGCGTCCACCACGACCACGATCGCGGGCACCAGCGGGGTCGGCAGGCGCGTCGCCGCGTAGCGGATCAGCTGATCCGGATCGACCGTCTCGTTCCGAGCCGGCAGCACGTACGACACGAGAACCTCGACGCCGTCCCGGAGTTCACGCACATCCGTCGCCGCGAATCTCACGGCCTGATGGGTGAGGAGGGTGGCGTCGATCTCGCCGAGTTCGATTCGGACGCCGCGTAGTTCGATCTGCGAGTCGTTGCGGTACAGATACTCGATCGACCCGTCGCGACGCCGACGACCCACATCGCCCGTCCGGTACATCCGCTCCCCGGCTGTGCCGAACGGGGAGGCGACGAAGCGTGCGGCGGTCAGCGCGGGCCTGCGATGGTAGCCGCGGGCGACACCCGGCCCGCAGATGTAGAGTTCGCCGGCCACTCCCGTCGGAACCGGGTGCAGCCGCGAATCCAGCAGGAGTACGGCGGCGCCGCGGACCGGGCGGCCGATGGTGACCGGCCCGCCGGCCGCCAAGGGATCACTGATACTCGTCATGACCGTCGTCTCGGTCGGACCGTATCCGTTGAACATCTGCGCCTGCTCGGCCCACACCGCCGCGAGTTCCGGCGGGCAGGGTTCGCCGCCCACCACGACGACCCGCAGGTCGTGCAGGCCGCGCGGGTCGACCGTCGCCAGAACCGTCGGTGTGGTGAACACGTGGCTGACCCGCTCGCGGGCCAGCAGGTCCGTGAGTTGGTTCTCGCCCTGGACCATCGGTGGTGCGAGCACCATGCAGGCGCCCGCACCGAGCGCGAGCAGTATCTCCAGCACCGCGCCGTCGAAGCTGGGAGACGAAGCGTGCAGCGTGCGGGACGACGCCGTCACCGAATACCGATCCCGCTGTTCCGCGGTGAAGTCGGCGAGACCGGTGTGGGTCACCACCACCCCCTTGGGGTTTCCCGTCGAACCGGACGTGTAGATCACGTACGCAGGATGGCGCGCATCCAGCGGCCGAGCACGGTCGGCATCGGTGACCGGGTCCGAAGACCAACCGCGACATTCGGTTCGGAAGCCCGGGTCGTCGAGCACCAACCAGTCCGTACCGTCCGGCAGGGCCTCGCGGTCCGCAACGGTGGTCAGCCCGAGGGCGGCGCCGGAGTCGTCCATCAGATACCGGACCCGCGCGGCGGGGTAGCGCGGGTCGACGGGCACGAACGCGGCACCCGTCTTCGCGACGGCCCACACGGAGACGACGGACAGGACGGACCGCGGCAGACCGAGCGCCACGAGTGCCTCGGGGCCCACCCCGCGCCGCATCAGGGCGCGGGCGAGCCGATTCGACTCAGCGTCGAGTTCTCGATACGTCATCGACCGGCCGTCCGCCGTCAGCGCCGACCCTCCCGGATTCTGCCGGACGGCGGCGGACATCAGGTCGGGCAGTGTGCGTTGCGGCAACGACGGCGGTCCGTCGTGCCGCGCCTGCTGCTCCGCGGGGTCCCGCACGTCGATGTCGCCGACCACGATGGACGGGTGTGCGAGCGCCGCCCGCAGAATGCGCCGGAACCGGTCCGCGAATCCCGCGACCGTGGCGTCGTCGAACAGATCGGTGGCGTACGTGAAGACGCACGACAGTGGTCCCGGGCCGCCTGCGTCGTCGACCGATTCGGTGACGGTGAGCTGGAGGTCGAATTTCGCGGTGTGCGTCGCGATCTCGACGATCTCGGCGGACACCTCCGGCAGGTCGATCACGACCGGCGCCGTGTTGTGATAGGCGAGCGCAAGCTGGAACAGCGGATTGCGACTGCGGGACCGAGCGGGTGCGACCGCCTCCACGACCTCCTCGAACGAGACGTCCGCGTGGGCGTACGCGGCGAGATCGACGTTCCGCACGTGGGTGAGTGTGTCGGCGAACGTGGTGTGCAGCGGGACATCTGTCCGTAGCACCAGTGTGTTGACGAACATTCCGACGAGGTCGTCGAGTGCGCGGGGCCCGCGTCCCGCGATCGGCGCGCCGACGACGATGTCCGACGTGTCGCCGAGCCTGGCCGCGAGGACGGCCAGCGCCGCGTGCACCACCATGAACGGAGTGGCGTCGTGCGTCCGCGCGAGAGCACGAATCCGCAGATGAATCTCGGCGTCGATGGTGAACTCGGCGTTCGCGCCGCGGTGCGTCGCGACGGGCGGGCGGGCACGGTCGAACGGCAGGGGGAGTAACTCGGGCAGTCCGGACAGTGTCTGCGTCCAATACGCCAGGCCCCGCTGCCCGTCCTGCAGTTCACGCTGCCAGGTGGCGTAGTCGGCGTAGCGGACGGGCAGTGGCGTCCAGCCCGGGGAGTCGCCCTCCGCCCGGGCGCGATACGCCGCCATCACATCCCGGGCGAGTGGTCCCAGCGAGAACCCGTCCGCACTGATGTGATGGACGACGAGAGTCAGCACCCACTCGTCGGCGTTCACCGCGAGAAGCTCGGTGCGAACCGGGGGTTCGGCGGTGAGGTCGAACCCCGCCGACAGCAGGTCGCGGACCCGGGCGATCGGGTCCGTCGTCCTCCGGACCGTGCACGCCGGCACGGCGGAGGCGGGGAGAACGTGCTGGCAGGGGATCCCGTCGTGTTCGGGATACACGGTGCGCAGGGGTTCGTGTCGTTCGATCACGTCACCCACCGCCGCACACAGAGCCGATTCGTCGAGCGTGCCGGTGAGGCGGAGCACGACGGGAATGCTGTCGGTGGCCGAGCGTCCGTCGAGCCGGTTCAGGAACCACACACGCTGTTGCGCGAGGGACAGCGGAACGTGGGCGGTCGGGGCGCGGCGGACCAGGGGCGTCCGCTCGACCGCGTGCGTTCGTTTCGGGAGATACTCCGACAGTTCCGCGACCGTCGGGTGGTCGAACAGTTCGCGGATGCCGACGGAGGTTCCCAGCGCCGCTCCGACGCGGGCGACGGCCTGCGCCGCGGTCAGCGAGTTTCCGCCCGCCGCAAAGAAGTTGTCGTTCCGGCCCACCCGGCCGGTGCCGGTGACCTCCGCGAACACGAACGCGACCACGTCCTCGGTGGGGGTGGCGGGCGGATCGGAGGCAGACTGCGCGGGCGCCGGTTCCGGTAGGGCGGCGCGATCCAGCTTCCCACTGGTGGTGAGGGGCAGCGCCGGGAGCGGGACGACGGCGGAGGGAATCATGTAGGCCGGGAGCAGACCGGTGAGACGGTCGACGATCCGGCCTTCGTCCGGCGGCACACCGTCCGCGGGCACGACGTAGGCGATCAGCCGGTCTCCCGCTTCCGGGTCGCGGTGCACCGTGACCGCCGCGTGTGTCACCGCCGGGTCGGACGTGAGTGCGGACTCGATCTCGCCGGGTTCGATGCGTTGGCCGCGGAGTTTGATCTGGAAGTCGCTGCGGCCGAGATACTCGAGCCGGCCCGACTCGTTCCACCGCACCACGTCGCCGGTGCGGTACATCCGGCCGCCCGTTCCGCCGACGGGATCGGCGACGAAGCGTTCGGCGGTCAGATCGGGGCGTCCGGCATACCCCCGCGCCAAGTACCCACCGGCAAGGTACAACTCGCCCCTCGTCCCGACCGGCACCGGTCGGAGCCGGCTGTCGAGTACATACGTACGTATGTTGTGAATGGGGCGGCCGATGGCGACCGCGGTGCCGAACTCGTTGCCGTCGACCGACTCCGAGGTCGCCGCCGCCGCCTCGCACGGGCCGTACCAGTTGTACAGCGCGGCGGCGCCGCGTTCCCTGAATCGTGATGCCGTCGCCGCGGACAGGGGCTCTCCGGCCGAGTACACGCGGCGCAGCGTCGAGGGCGCCCGCGGCCCGCACTGCTCCAGGAAGGCATCGAGCATCGACGGTACGACGTGGAGAGTGGTGATCGACTCCTGCTCGATGATGCGCGCGAGGTAGCGGGGGTCGCGGTGTCCGTCGGGTGCGGCGATCACCACCCGCGCACCGGTGTGCAAGGGCCACAGCAGCTCCCACGCGGAAATGTCGAAGGTGAGCGGGGTCTTGTGCAGTACCGCATCGGAACCGTCGAGCGGCGTCAGTGTCTGCGCCCAGCGGAACTGGTTCACCATCATCTCGTGGGTCACCGTCACGCCCTTGGGCCGGCCGGTGGAACCGGACGTGTAGACGACGTATGCGGCGTTCGCCGGATGCAGTGCTGCGCGTCGTTCGGAATCCGTGATCGGTCGGGGGTTGTATCCAGTGACGTCGAGCACGTCGAGATCCACGACGGCGACTCCGTCGGGGACCGTGCGATTCCGGCAACCGGACGTGAGGACCAGTGTTGGTGCGGCCGAGTCGATGACGAGTGCGGTGCGTTCGAGCGGCTGCTCGGGGTCGACGGGCACGTAGGCGCCGCCGGCCTTCAGCACCGCGTGCAGCGCGACGAGAAGCTCGATCGAGCGGGGAGCCGCGACACCGACGACGGCTTCCGGTCCGACTCCCTTCGCTACGAGATACCGGGCGAGCCGGTTCGCCCGTGCGTCGAACTCCGCGTACGTCAGTCGATCCCGGCCGAAGACCACCGCCACGCCGCCGGGGGAGCGCTCGACCTGTGCGTCGAACACGTCCACCAGGGTCTGCGAGGGCACCGGGGCGTCCGTCGCGTTCCAGGTGCGCAGAACCCGCTCGCGCTCCTGCTCGCCGAGGAGATCGAGCCTGCCGAGGACGACGTGCGGATCCCTGCCGATGCACTCGAGGACGCGGCCGGCCCGCGCGAGCATGGCCGCCCCGTCGTACCGGCGTGACCGGCACTTCACTGTCAGCCGCAGGGTCCGGGACACCGTCGCCGCCAGCGTCACGGCGTAGTGCGAGGCATCGTGTGCGCGGACCCCGTCCAGGGTGAGTCCGTCGACGGGTTCCGGCAGCGCGCTGCGGTCCACGGGGTACGACTCGAACGCGACCAGCGTGTCGAACAGCGGCGCCACGCCGACTGCCTGCTGGATGTCCGCCAGGCCCAGATGGTGATGGTCCAGGAGGCGCACGTGGTCGGCCTGCAGGCGGGTGAGCAGCATGGCGGTGTCGGTATCGGGGTCCAGCGGGATCCGCACGGGCACGGTGTTGACGAACAATCCCACCGCACTCTCCACCCCGGCGACGTCCGCGGGCCTGCCGGAGACGGTCGCGCCGATCACGACGTCGTCCCGGGTGGTCGCCTGCCCGAGGACAATTCCCCAGGCCGCCTGCACGATCGCGCTCAGCGTGACGCCGAGCTCGGTCGCGCGGGCCGTCAGCTTTCGGGTGTCCTCCTCGCTCAGCTCCAGCACCGTCTCCGACGTGGTGGGGGTGGGTTCGGCCGGCGCGGCGGGCTCGGTGATGCCGTCGAGAGCCACGGCCCACGCCCGCGCCGAGGCCTCGGTGTCCCTCGCTGCCAGCCATTCCAGGAAGTCGCGGTATGGGCTCGAATCCGGCGGCTCGGTGCGGACGTCGCCGCGTTGGTAGGCGGTGAAGATCTCGCGCACCAGCAACGGCATCGACCAGCCGTCCAGCACGATGTGGTGAGCGGTGATCGCCAGTTCGGCGCGGTTCGGCCCTCGCGACAGCAGGGTGAACCGAATCAGCGGCGGGGCGGACATGTCGAAGCGAGCGGTGCGGTCGCCCTGCAGGATCTCCTCGGCAACCTCGCCCGTGTCGCCGTCCGTGAGCTCGACCTGCCGCCACCGCAACGGCACGTCGTCGAGCACGAGTTGCACCGGGACACCGCGACTGTCGCGCACGAACGCGGTGCGCAGGTTCGCGTGCCCCGCGAGGACGGCGATGCATGCGCGCCGGAGTCGATCCTGATCGAGGTGTCCGGACAGGGTCAGGACCACCTGCATCGCATACGGGTCGGCGTCCGCGCCCGCGAGAGCCGCGTGGAACAGCAGGCCCGACTGCAACGGCGTCAGCGGCCACACGTCGAGCAGACCCGGCCGGTCCCGCTCCCACTCGACGATGTCGTTCGGGTCCACGGCGACGAGCGGCAGATCGGACGGGGTGAGCCCACCGGCGTGCGGAGAACGCGCCACCGCGGCGAGGGCTGTCAACGCCTGCTCCCACAAATCGGCCAGCGCCTGCACATCCTCGGACGCGATCGCGCCTGTCGGGTATGCGAAGGTGGCGTCGAGGACGCCGTGGGTGGTGAACGCGGTGATCTCGATCAGCGCGGTGACCGGCATCGACGGTTCCGCCGACGAGAACACGGCGGTGCCCTCCCGCACCGGGCGCCACTCGCGTTCGGTATCCGCGGTATCGAGACGACCGAGGTAGTTGAAGGCGACCTGGCCGATGCCGTCTCCCGGAAGCCGCAGCAGCCCGTAGCCGATGCCCTTGTCGGGCACCGCACGCAATTGTTCCTTGACGGACTTGATCACAGTGCTCGCGGAGCGCCCGCCCGCGAACGCCTCGTCCAGATCGACGTCCCCGAGGTCGAGGCGGATCGGGAAGATGCTGGTGAACCACCCGACTGTGCGGGAGAGATCGGCGCCGTGGAGCACCGCTTCCTCGCGGCCGTGCCCCTCGAGCCGGATCACCGGCGCGGTGGCCGGTCGTCCCCGCCGGCGCTGCCACTGCGCGAGGGCGAGGGAGAGCGCGGTGAGCAGTGCGTCGTTGACCTCGCACCGGAAGGCGGCCGTGAGGTCGGTCAGCAACGAGTGCGTGACGGCTGCAGTTACTTCCGTGTGGACCCGATCCACGGTGGAATTCACGTCACGCCGCGCGTCGAGTGGGCGGGTGCCGAGCGGCGGATCCTCGCCGGCAGTCATGGTGCGCCAGAACGACAGCTCGGACAACCGGCCCGGCCGCTGCGCCTCCTCGATCAGGCCGTGCGACCACCGGCGCAGGGAGGTGCCGATCGGTGCGAGAGTGGGCGGTACCCCCGCCGTTACCTGCGCCCACGCTGCGGCGAGATCACCGATCAGGATTCGCCACGAGACCCCGTCGATCACCAGGTGATGGGCGACGAGGAGGAGCCGCCCGCGGCGGGTGGTGTCGCCTGGTCCGGGGTCGAGCCACACGCATTGCATCATCACGCCCGCAGTAGGATTCAACCGGCGGATCGCGGCTTCGTGTTCGTCCCTCGTTCGCTGCGCCGGGTCGGCGTCGGCGGGCAGCGGAACCCGCAGGATCGTGTCCTCCGGCAGCGGTGCGCCTGCCGGGCTTACGGTGAGAAACGCCGTCCCGTCCGAACCGCGCACGAGGTGCGCCCGCAGTGCGTCGTGCCGATCGATGACGGCACCGATCACCGTGCGCAACCTCTCCGCGTCCATGCCCCGTGGCAGTTCCACCACCACGGCCTGTGCGTACCGGTCGACGACGCCGGCCCGGTCGAACAGGAATCGGGCGGCCGGGGTGAGCGGCATGTCGCCGACCCCGCCGTCGGGGAGTTCCTCGAGCACCGATCTGCCGACGTCGTTTCCGGCGACTTGGCCGAGACGGGCGATCGTTCGCTGCTCGAACACGTCACGCGGAGTGAACGAGATTCCCGCACTCCGTGCCCGGGAGGCCAAAAGGATCGCCATGATGCTGTCGCCGCCGAGCGCGAAGAACGACTCGTCCACACCGAAATCGGACGTCCCGAGGATGTCGGCGTAGAGGGTGTGGAGTGTGCGTTCGCGCTCACTGCCGGGGGCGGTCCGGGAACGTGACCGGAGGCCGTGCTCGGGGAGAGCAGTGCGGTCCAGCTTGCCAGACGGGGTCAGCGGAATGTGGGAGAGCACGACGACGGCGGCCGGCACGAGATGCGGGGGCAGTGCGGCGGCGAGGAACGACAGCAGCTCCTGCTCGGTCGCGGTGTCGGCGCCCACCACGTACGACACGAGCTGATCGCCGGCCGCCTGCGAGCGAATCACGGTGACGGCGAATCGCACCGCCGGATGCCGGAGGAGTGTCGCGTCGATCTCGCCCGGCTCGACGCGCAGGCCCCGGATGTTCACCTGTTCGTCGCTGCGTCCGAAATATTCGAGATCGTGGTCGCGGGTCCAGCGGACCGTATCGCCGGTGCGGTACACGCGGGTGCCCGGTGGTCCGTACGGGTCGGCGACGAACCGTTCCGACGTCTGCCGGGCGTTGCGGTGGTACCCGCGGGCCAGGGCGGTCCCCGCGACGTACAGTTCGCCGACCACACCGACGGGGACCGGACGGAGCCGTTGGTCGAGGACCACGGCCCTCGTGCCGTGGATCGGCCGGCCGATGGTGACCGGTCCGGACTCGGCGAGAGGCTCGCTGACGGTCGCCATGACGGTGGTCTCGGCCGGACCGTACGCGTCGATCATCCGGCATCGGGACGCCCACCGAGACAACAGTTCCGGTGGACACGTCTCACCGGCGACGACGAGTGTGCGCAGCAGCAGACCTCCGACCTCGCCGGGTTCCATCGACGCCAGGACCGACGGGGTGATCACCGCGTGGGTGACGTGTTCGGTGGTCATCAGCTGCGCCAATGGGGATCCAGCGAACACCGCGGGCGGGGCGATGACGAGAGCAGCGCCGGAGCCGAACGCCATCAGCATCTCGAAGACGGAGGCGTCGAAGCTCGGCGACGCGACATGCAGAACCCTCGCCGCACTGTCGAGGTCGAGTCGGGTGCGTTGCGCGGAGACCAGATTGGCGAGCCCGCGGTGCGTGACCACGACTCCCTTGGGGACGCCGGTCGATCCGGACGTGTAGACGAGGTAGGCGGCGTCGTCGAGTCGTATTGCCGGCGTGGGGAAATCGTGGACGTTCGAGCTGCCTGCCTCGTCGAGCAGTAGCCACTCGATGCTGCCCGGCAATGTGGTTGCGTACTCCGCGGACGTCAACCCGACTGCCGCGTGGGAGTCGTCGAGCATGTGCCGAACACGGGGGACCGGGTAGTTCGGATCCACCGGAAGGAAGGCGGCCCCCGTTTTGGCGACGGCCCAGACCGCGCAAACGTAGTCGGAGGACCGGGGCAGAGCCACCGCGACGATGTCGCCGGACCCGACGCCGGACCGTGCCAGCGTCGCAGCGATCCGATCCGATCGCCCGTCGAGTTCGCGGTAGCTGATCGTGCGGCCGGCGCTGACGACGGCAGGCGCGTCCGGATGCTGTGCGGCGGCGCGGAACACGTCGGCGAGCGTGACCGGGACGCTGTCGGGCGGTCCGGGGAAGGGGACCAACGCCGCGGTTTCGTTCTCCGTGAGGACCGGGAGTTCCCCGATCGGGTGGGCGGCATCGGCGTCGAGGAAGTGCCGGAAGTACCGCAGGAATCTCGTGTGGTGCCCCTCGAGTTCGTCCTGCGAATACAGTCGCGGGTTCGCCTTGAAGTCGAGGTGCACACGTCCGCGGGGACCGTACCGGTACAGGTTCACCAGGAGGTCTTCGATCGGACCCGAAGACAGCACATGCAGTTGGCTCCGCAGCGAACCGAGTTCCAACTCCTCGGGGAACAGCATGATGTTGACGGCGGGGCCGAACAGTCGCGGCCCGGACAGCGCGCTTTCCCGGTCTGCGCGGATGTCCTCGTGCCGGTACCGCTGATGCCGCAGGGCACCCGACATCACGAGGCGCGTGCGGGACACCAGATCGCCGATGGTCGCCGTCCCCGCGGACGTGATGCGCAGCGGCACCACGTTGGACACCATGCCGCCGGACCGGCGCAGCGCCGCCGTCGTGCGGGCCGACACCGGGAGACTGAGCGTGACGTCGTCCTCGCCGGTCATTCGCGCCAGATAGCCCGCGACCGCGCAGACGGTAAGCGTCGCAGGATTGACTCCGTGCGCTGCCGCGCACTTCTCGAGCTGGTCGACGACCTCGGTGGTCAACGTTCCGTCGACGTCCCGGGAACCGGCGGTCGCAGGCGCGGAGCCGCGCGCGAGGGTGCTCGCGCGGGTGACACCGCGCATCGTCTCGGTCCAGTACTCCCGGTCGGACTCCCGGCGGGCGGAGTTGCGGTAGTCGGTCTCGAGTTCGTGGATGCGCCGAAGACCGACGGGCTTGCTCGCGGGTGGTGGCAGTCCGTGCACCGCGGCGGTGTAGAGCGCGGCGATCCGGTAGAGCATCGTGACGGACCCGAAACCGTCCATCGCGATGTGGTGGGCGCGCGAATACCAGAAGTAGTGGTCGTGTCCGACGTGGAGAAGGAACGAGACGGTCAGGCGGTCACGCTGGACGTCGATCGGATCGGCGGTCTCGGTGCGCATCCACGCGTGCGCCGCCGCCTCGGGGTCCGGCGTGTCCCGGAAGTCGAGGTAGCCAACGGGAGCGTCCAGGCTCGGTTCCACCCATTGCAGCGGTTGCCCGTCGACCTCGGAGATCTGCAGGAAGAACGACTCGAACTCGGCGGCGGCTCGGACACACGCAGAAGTCAGGACGCTCCGGTCGAGATCGCCGTGGATGTCGACGTACTGGGCGACCGACACCGGAACCGTGGGGTCGACGTGCTGCGCGAGCCACATCCCCGTTTGCGCGGGTGACAGGGGGAACGCGCGCGCCGACGAGTCTCCGGGACCAACCGAGGTCGGTGAACTCATCGCTGACTTCTCTCACGCATACGTCCCCGCACGACGCTGCTTGCTGGGGTGCCTCCATTCAGGAGTCTGCCCCAGTTTTCTAGGAGATTGCTTAGAAACGTCTAGATAGTGCTACTGCCGGTTGCAGTTGTGCGGTCACGCCACCTCATCCTCTCCGCCGGCAGCGACTTTCCGCAGGCCGCGGTAGGCGCCCTCCGGCGTCTGCCGTCCCGCGACCACTGCCTCGACCTCGGCGGCGATGGGCATGTCCACGTTGAAGTCGCGGGCCAGTTCCATCACGGTGGGGGCGGTCTTCACACCCTCGGCCACCTGCCCCAGCTTGGCGACGGCCTCGTCGACCGTCATGCCGCGGGCAATGAACTCGCCCACCCGCCGGTTGCGCGAACTCGGGCTCATACAGGTGGCGATCAGATCTCCGACCCCGGTGAGTCCCGCGAACGTCCGCGGGTTCGCGCCCATCGCCTCACCCAGCCGGGTCATCTCGGCCAACCCGCGCGCCAGGACCATCGCGCGCGTGTTGTCGCCGACGTCCAGTCCGTCGGCCATGCCCGAAGCGATGGCCACGATGTTCTTCAGCACACCGCCGAGTTCGCAGCCCAGCACATCGGTGTTCCGGTACACACGGAACACGGCGGACGCGAACAACGGCTGCAACGCCGTGGCCACCCGGACGTCCTGAGTGGCGACGACCGACGCCGCGGCGAGCCCGTCGACGATCTCCCGCGCAATGTTCGGGCCCGCCAGAAGCCCGACCGGATGCCCGGGCAGGCACTCGGCGATCACCTCGGTGGGTCGTAGCCGCGTTCCCGGCTCCAGCCCCTTCGCCAGCGACAACACCGGCACCCACGCCCGCACCTCGTTGGCGATCTGAGCAAGAGTGCTGCGGACCGCGTGCGACGGCACCCCGACCACGAGAACGTCGGCTTCCTGCGCCGCCTCCACCAGGTCGGCTGTGGAGCGCATGGAGTCGGGGAGTGGGCGGTCGCCGAGATACCGAGAGTTGCGGTGCTCGTTGTTGATCTCGTCGGCCGTGTCCGAGTTTCGCGCCCACAGCAGGGTCGGTGTGTTGTGGGCGGCGAGACCTGCCACCGTCGTTCCCCACGACCCGGCGCCGAGCACGACGACGCGTACCGGGCGGGCCATTACCGATCACCCATCGTGTTGATGCTGTCCATGACATCCAGCCTGGCACTTGCCGGGCGTTCACGAAGCTGATTCGGCAAGTCCCTGCGGCCGCTAGCATCCATTCATGCGTGGACGAATTGCGGGACTTGCAGCGTGTGTCGGTGTGCTCGCCTCCATGGCAGTCGGTGAAGCGCACGCTGCGCCTCCGACGCCGCTCGGCGACATGGCGGCAGTGCGAGCCGCCCTCCAGTCGGCCGCCATGCCGATCAGCACCCGCACCGCGCAGTCGATCACGACCACCATCGAGCGCATCGCCGCCGGTACACCGCGATACAACTACTTCCCCCGATCGGTTCATCTCGTCGAGGGCACAGCTCAGCCGTTCCTGTACGACACCACCGCTGCGGACTGCCTCCCTGCCGGTTTCGGAGAGCAAAACGATTCGGTCGGTATCGCGCGAGCGATAGCCGGCCCCGCCGTCGACGAGAACCTGCCTGTCCCTGTCATTCCGCCGGGGAAGGTCAACGTCTTCTTCAGCGGGATGAACACGGCAATGTCGTCGCCGCTGCAGGCCGACCTCGTCGAGGTCGCCTGGCTGAACCTCACCACCATGCAGTCGGGGCGAGCGCCGCTGTATCAGGAGCGACCGGCCGATTACATCGTCACGCTGTCCAACACCCTCGAGACAGGCAGGGGCACAATCGTGTTCGTCGTCTTCGGGAGCATCCTCGACAACACCAGCCGAGCATTGCCGCCGTGTGATTACGCCCCGGTGGTCGGCGTCGTCCAGGCTTGATCGCGCTGTCATGACGCTCGGAGGTGTGCGATCAGCACGGCTTCGACCTCCGACTGTCGTGCCGCGGTCGGGAGCGGCGGGGCCGCCGACCGGTAGTGGTGCCCGGTCGGGGTGCCGAGGTCGATGAGGTGGGTGCGGCCGGGGTTGTGCACCGGTCGGGCCGTCCAGCCTGGTGCTTCCTTCGCGTAGTTGCAGGCCTCGCACAGCCCGGACCCGTTTCGCGCGGTGGTCTTACCCAATTTCCTGCGGGAGCGGATGTGATCGTGGTGCCGGATCGGCGCATCGCACCACGGCGTACGACACGTCCGATCCCGCAGGTCGATCAGCTTCCGCAGGCTTTTCGGGAACGTGCGGGACTGCGACTCCATCGCCGTCAGCGCCCCCGAGTGCGGACAGGAGTACACCCGCCGTAGCGATGTCTCGGTGTCACGATCGACGGCGTCGGCCACCAGTTGCCGAGCGATACCGGCCGGCACCGGCCCGAACCCGTGGAGCTGCGCGGCCTCGTGCCCGCCGGCCGGCAACGTCTCGTCCGAGAGCACCAGATTCACCGCCACCGGCACACCCGACGCCACTGACGCTCCGGTGCCGCGCTCGAACAACAGATCCACCATCAGCTGATTGCGGGTGCGACCACCACTGTCCCCGGTCGCGATGAGACTGTTCGCATCCCGGCCCAGGGTCGCCTGCAGACACACGGCCTGCTCCACGGGCATCAGCACGCTCAGATAGGCCATCGAATCCGGCGCTGGGCGGGTCGTGACCCGACGCTCGGACACTGCCTTGCGATGCCGCCGCACCACGGACGCGGCGTCGAGTTCCACCGCCAACGCCTTCGCCCGTGCGATCAGCCCGCGGTCACCGACTCCGTCGAGAATGGCTGGATCCGAGCACAACCGGCGGTCCACGATGCCCCGATCGGCAGCCGACAGGCACGCTGTTTCCCGCACCAACAGGGTGGCCCGCCATTCGTTCAACCGCCCGGTCTGCAACATGGCCAGGGTGTGCGGCATCTCGTGCACCAGAGCCTGCGCGAACCCCAGATGTCGCCCGCCGCGGTTCGGGGATTCCCGGCGCGCCAACGCAATCTGCGACGCGATACCCCGGTCCCACTCCGCCCGTGGCAACTCTCGAGCCCTGCGGTCCGCACGGATACTCGTCGCGACGTCGTCGGTGATCACCGCCTGCACCGCACACCCGACCGATTTCAAAGTCTCGATCGCATCGAGCAGATCTATGCCCAGTCCCGGATCTCCACTTGCCGCCTCGGCGCATTGCAGTCGCGCCGTGAATGTGCGCAATTCCTCGAGAAGTACTGCCCCCACAACCAACCTCCCCCAAGGTCAATCGAATACATGTTCGACTCTAGCAGCGAAGTCCCGACCGGGCAATGCCCGAATCGCAGGCTGGGTACCGGTGCCGCTCAGCGAAGGCCGACATGTCCCGCCAGCCGTCCCCGCGGGCCGGTGCAGTCGAACCGGAGCCAACGGTCGGGCTCGGCCTCCACGTCGACGGCGGCGTCCTCCCCGACCATCATCCCGAGGTCGACCGGCACCACCCGCCCCGTCAGCGGCTCGCGGCGGACACGCGAGCAGGTCCTCGGCCAGCACCTCGTCACCCGGGCCTGCGCGCCACGTCAGCGGTTGACGACCGACAGGTGCCAGCAGCCGAGCGACCTTGGACGACTCGATGTCCACCGGCTCCGCTATGGGCCCACCGATCGACCCCGCCATCTCGGCCCCGTCTCCGTGGCGGTGACCACCTGTCCATCGGCAAGGGTGATTCCCCGAAGATGGCGTGCGGGCCGCGGCGCTGTCAGGTTGCAGCCTCAGAGTACGGCTCGAGGGAATACGATTTTCAACGTTCTGCGATGAGTTCGGCCATCTCTTCAGGTCTGTCTATTTGTATCCCGCACCCGGTTATTGGAGGAATCGCCCATGCCCCGCACCCGGATCCACAATATGAATATCTCCCTCGACGGCTACGCCGCCGGCGAGCACGTGACGTTCGACGCCCCGATCGGCGGTGCCGAACGGCTATTCGATTGGTTCGATGGACGCGTCATCCACGGGGTCGACCGGGTAGACGCCCCAATCACCCTGGACCGCGCCGTGATCAGCCTGTGGAGCCAGGGCATCGGCGCGGAGATCATGGGCCGTCGCAAGTTCGGCCCCCAAACCGGCGAGTGGCCCGACGACGGGTGGCGGGGCTGGTGGGGCGACGAACCGCCATTTCACACACCGGTGTTCGTCATGAGCCACTACCCATACCCCAGCATCGACTTTCCCAACGGAACCAGCTTCCACTTCGTGGACGCGCCACCCCATGAGGTTCTGCGCATGGCCCAGGAAGCTGCCGACGGTCGGGACGTCCGTATAGGCGGAGGACCCTCGACCGTGCGGCAGTTTCTGCAGGCCGACTTGATCGACTTCATGCACCTGGTGATCGTGCCCATCACCCTCGGGCGCGGTGTCTCCCTCTGGGAGGGCTTGGCCGGCATCGAAGACCGCTTCACAGTCGAGACCGTCACCTCCCCCAGTGGGCTTACCCACCAGTTCTGGAACAAGAACGGCCACGACTGATCCCGGTGGCTGTTGCGACCTCCGTCCGCAATTACCACTTCCGCGCGGTGAGTAGGAGGTATTCCCAGTTCATCACGGTGCTGCCGGTGCCGTGGTCGAAACGACGTGCGAGATCGGCGAGTTCGTGATCCAGTGCGGCGACCCGGGCGGGGTCGTCGGCGATGTTCCGGTACACCGCGATGGTTGGACCGTAGCGGGTCTTGAAGTAGTCGCGGAAGTCCTCCGGCGACCGGAATTGATCGATGCGCACGGTGTGCCGGGTTGCCACGATGTCGGTGATGCGGTGGCCGAACAGCGCCCGGACGTGTTCCTCGCGACCCCACAGTGGCGGGGGCTGTGCGCCCGGAGGGGGCGGGGGTGCATACGGTTTCATCGTTGCGAACATCTGGCCGATGAAACCCTCAGGGGTCCAGCTGAGTAGACCGATCGTCCCTCCCGGCCGGCAGACGCGGACGAGTTCGTCGGCGCTGGCCTGATGGTGCGGCGCGAACATGACACCGACGCAGGACATCACGGTGTCGAACTCGTTGTCGGCGAACGGCATCGCCTCGGCGTCGGCCTCGCGCCACTCCACCTCGGCTCCGAGTTCGGCGGCCCGGCGGCGGCCGGCGTCGAACAGTTCGGGGGTGAGGTCACCGGCCACGACGCTCGCACCGGACATCGCCGCAGGGATGGCGGCGTTGCCGGAGCCTGCCGCGACGTCGAGAACACGGTCACCGGGCCTGACCCGGCTCGCCCGGACCAGGGCGGGGCCGAGGCCGGCGATGATGTCGGTGGCCAGGGTGGGGTAGTCGCCGAGAGCCCACATGGCGCGGTGTTTGTTCTTCAGGTCGCGGTCGGCTCGCACTGCGTCGATCGTGTCATCCATCTCGGTACTCCGGTGGGTCGGCTGCATCGGTCGAGATCCAGCCTGGCCGGATGGTGCTGCCCGGAACAGGCACCCTCGGGGTAGGTTCCCGCCACCCCGAACGTCACTCCTGGTCGCGGAACTGCGCCGCGAGTTCGCTGCGCGAGCGGATGCCGAGCTTCGCGTAGACCCGGGTCAGGTGGTACTGCACGGTCTTGACGGACAGGAACAGCTCGCCCGCCGCCTCCTTGTTGCTGGCTCCGCCGGCGACGAGTTCGGTCACGGCCCGTTCCTGCGGAGTCAGTTCCTCGAGCGTGAACCGGCTGCGTTTGAGGTTGAGGCCGCCGGCCTTGAGTTCGCGGTCGCACCGCTGCACGTAGGAGGTGGCTCCGAGCGCGAAATATCCCTCCCGGGCGGCCTGCATGACGGCGTCCGCTTCGCGCCGCTTACCTGCCCGGCGCAGGGTCTGGCCGTACGCGAAGTTCACGCGGGCGCGGTCGTAGGGGAGGGGAAGGGTGTCGAGGTGCGTCAAGGCCGTCTCGAACACGTCCCGGGCGGCATCGATGTCGCCACGCGCGCCTGCGACTCGACCGCGGGCGTAACCGAGACGAGCCATCGCCGATCGGTGCCCGCGCTCGGCGGCGCGTTCCTCGTGCGGGGTGAGGAAGGTGTCCGCGTCGTCGACGCGACCGGCCATCACGAGAGCGTTCGCGTAGACGTCGGGCCACTGCCAGAAGCCCGGCTCGTCGATGCCCTCGCGGGGCTGCAGGCGGGTGAGAGGCTCGAGCGCCCTGATCACTGCGGCGTAGTCGGCCTGCACCTCGGCGCATTGGGCGCGTGCCAGTGAGGACGGAATGAACATCATCGGGTAGTCGTGCGAACTCGCCGCCGCGAGACGGAGGTGCTCGTGCGCAGCGGGCCAGTTTCCGCGCAGCGCGTGTGTCTGCGCGCCGGTCCAGTGCACCAGGGGCCGGACGAGGTCGAGCGCGGCGTCCTCGAGTTGGTGTGCCGCACGGTCGACAGTTGCGATCGCGCCGCTCCAGTCGCCGAGGGCGAATTGCGTTCGCGCCAGCCAGGCCTGCGCCCACAGCGAGATGCGGGTCGAGCCCATCCGGAAGGCCGTGGGGACTGCGCTCTCCAGTTCCTGACGCGCCGATTCGGGATCGTCCAGCGCCAGGTCGAGCCAACCCCTGGCCATGTCGAAGCGCTGGGACTGGGCACCGAGAGCGATCTTTGCGGACAGCGTGTCGTAGGCGGCCCGTGCCTCCACGATCTGACCCGTGGCAGCGAGTCCGAGTCCCATGATCGCCGCGGATTCGACGGCCGACGGATCCCCCGGATCGACGAGAGCCACGGCCCGGCTGGCCCATTCGACGAGGTCCGGTCCGTGCCAGCGCACGAGCGAGTCCAGGACGCGGCGCTGGCAGATCAGCGCGGCGGTCGCCGGATCGGTGTCCGGGTCGCATGCGGTCCACGACTGGGTGAGCAGCAGATCGGCCTCCGCGGGTCGTCCCCGGAGGATTGCGAGGTAGCCGAGTACGGCGTCGCGTAACGGACTTTCGGGGAAGCTCTCGATCTCCGGCGCGAACGCCAAAGCCTGGGGAAGGTTGCTGGCACCGACGAGAGCGTCGACGGCCCGGATGAGGCGTTGTTCGCGTTCGCCGCGGTCCACGGTGAGGCGGCTCGACTTGATCAATGCGTCCGCGACGGCCGACCACGCCCCGACGGTCGCCCGCTGCGCAGAATAGGTGTCCAGTTCGTCCGCGAGCGCGGGGTCGGCGAACGGCGCGGCCGCGGCGCGATGGTCCAGTCGCCTGCCCTCGTCCTCGACGATCTGCGCGGCATGATCGTGCAGGTCACGGAGCCGGATCGGCCCGAGGCTGCGGTAGACGGCGGCCCGGGTCAGCGGCGACGGGAAGGTCAGCACGGTGACGCCGCGATGCTCACCGACGGTGAGGAGGCCCGCCCGATGGATTTCGTCGAGCGCTTCCACCGGGTGCTCGATGCCCGCGAGCGCGGCGGCGTCGGCGAATCGGGGATCCCCGGCGAGTACGGCCGCCGATTCGACGAGTGCCCGGGCAGGCGCTGAGCACGCGGACAGTTGTGACTGCACTTTCGCGGCGAACGTGCGGGGTACCGGGAGCACTGGCTGCCACTGGCTCCACGCGCTCGGGTCGACTTCCTGCAGAAGTTGCGTGAGGTGCCGTGGATTCCCTGCCGTGTGCTGAACGAGCTGGTGCGCCACCGGGGCCGGAAGGTCGAGGTGCGCAAGGGTATTCGCAAGTCTGCGGGTGTCGGACGCATCGAGCGGACGGACCTGGATTCGATGCCGGCGATGCCGGTCGAGGAGGTCGAGGACGTCCGCGGGAACACCCTCAGGAGGTTCCGAGTTCGTGACGAAGACGATCATTGCCGGTCGGTCCAGCAGATGCACGGCGGAGGTCAGAGCCTGCAATGAGGTGAGGTCTGCCCACTGCGCATCGTCGAGCACGAAGACGAACGGAACGTCACCGGCAGGCGGATCCACTGCAGCGACGAGTTCGCGGGCGACGTCGAGGGGGTCTTCCGACGTCACGGCCGCCCCGAGGAGCTGTTCGGCGACGCCGAAGGGATGGCCCGACGCCCACGGGGCGCAGACGGCGGAGAACGCGGGCAGGTCGGGATGCGCCGCGAGGAAGTGTTCCACCAAGGTGGTCTTGCCGATGCCCGGCACGCCTTCGACGACCACGACGACGGGCGCGTTCTCGCCCGCCTCACGCAGGATCGACTCTAGTTCGGCGAGTTCGCGGGAACGCCCGACGAGCTCGATGTTCCCTGGATCCCTCACACCACTCACCGTATCGCGACGCCTGATTTCGGCGTGTTCCTGGCGAAAACTGGGAACGCTTGTACCGTGAGGTTAGAAGCTGCTGGTCAGAACGACTACGAGTCGAGGGATTCGGTGCATCCATGACGACGGAGGCGAACTCCACGAAGTTGGAGCGAGTGGCGATCCGCTTTGCCGGAGACTCCGGCGACGGTATGCAGTTGACCGGCGACCGGTTCACGTCCGAGGCGGCGGCGTTCGGCAACGACCTCGCCACCCAGCCCAACTTTCCCGCCGAGATCCGGGCGCCTCAGGGCACGCTACCCGGTGTGTCGTCGTTCCAGATCCAGATCGCGGACTACGACATCCTCACAGCCGGCGACCGCCCGGACGTCCTGGTCGCCATGAACCCGGCGGCGTTGAAGGCGAACCTGGCCGATCTGCCGCGCGGCGGCATGATCATCGTGAACACGGACGAGTTCACCAAGCGGAATCTTGCGAAGGTCGGATACGCCACGAGCCCCCTCGACGACGACTCCCTCGAGGACTACGTGGTGCATCCGGTGGCGATGTCGACGTTGACGGTCGGCGCGGTCGAACCCGCCGGACTGAGTCGGAAGGACGGCGAGCGGGCGAAGAACATGTTCGCGCTCGGACTGCTGTCGTGGATGTACAACCGCCCCACCCACAGCATCGAGCGGTTCCTGGAGACCAAGTTCGCAGCGAAACCGCAGATCGCGGAGGGCAATCTGCTCGCGTTCAAGGCCGGGTGGAATTACGGGGAGACGACGGAGAGTTTCGCGACCACCTACGAGGTGTCCGCGGCGACGCTCCCACCGGCCACGTACCGCCAGGTCACCGGGAACACGGCCCTGGCCTACGGGGTGGTGACCGCGGGACGGCTGGCGTCGCGGGACGTCTTCCTCGGCACCTATCCGATTACGCCGGCGTCGGACATCCTGCACGAGCTGAGCAAGCACCGGAATCTCGGCGTCACCACGTTCCAGGCCGAGGACGAGATCGCCGGAATCGGCGCGGCGCTGGGCGCGTCGATCGGGGGTGCGCTCGGCGTGACGAGCACGTCCGGACCCGGACTGGCGCTGAAGAGCGAAGCCATCGGGCTGGCGGTGATGACGGAGGTCCCGCTGCTCGTCATCGACGTCCAGCGCGGTGGCCCGTCCACCGGGCTCCCGACGAAGACCGAGCAGTCGGACCTGTTGCAGGCGATGTACGGACGAAACGGCGAGTCGCCGGTCGCGGTGATCGCACCGCGCTCACCCGCGGACTGCTTCGATGCCGCGGTCGAGGCCGCCCGGATCGCGTTCACATACCGCACACCGGTGTTGTTGCTGTCGGACGGCGCCATCGCGAACGGCAGCGAACCGTGGGCCATCCCGGACGTGTCCGAACTGGACCGGATCGACCCCGGCTGCGACACGGCGCCACCGGTGGACGGCGAATTCGCGCCGTACGCCCGCGACCGGGAGACGCTCGCCCGTGCCATGGCGATACCGGGAACGCGGGGGCTCGAACACCGCATCGGCGGACTCGAGAAGGCCGACGGCAGCGGCGACATCTCCTACGATCCCGCCAACCACGACCTCATGGTGCGGTTGCGCCAGGCCAAGATCGACGGAATCGCCGTTCCCGACGCGGTCGTCGACGACCCCTCGGGTGAGGCCGACCTGCTGCTGGTCGGGTGGGGCAGCTCGTACGGACCCATCGGTGAGGCCTGCCGACGTGCTCGCCGTGAGGGCAAGAAGGTGGCCCACGTGCACGTGCGCAACATCAACCCACTGCCCGCCAATCTCGGTGCGGTGCTGCGCAGCTACGGGACCGTCGTCGCACCGGAGATGAACCTGGGCCAGCTCGCGATGATCCTCCGTTCGAGGTTCCTCGTCGACGTGCAATCGGTGACCAAGGTGCGGGGGCTCGCCTTCCTCGGCGACGAACTGCACGAGGTGATCGACTCCGCGCTGGCCGGAACGTTGCGTGAGCACGAGCTCGCGAAGACCTCCGACGCGCTCGCGTCGGCGACCTACCGATCGACCGGACCCCGGCAGGAGGAATCGGCGTGACACGGATGATCAGTCGTGTCGGTGCGGACCTGGGGCTGAGCGCCACCGCGCACGTGCCCCAGACCGACGAACCGCAGAAGGCCAAGGACTTCACGTCGGACCAGGAGGTCCGGTGGTGTCCGGGCTGCGGAGACTACGTCATCCTCGCCACGATCCGAAGTTTCCTGCCGGAGTTGGGACTCCGACGCGAGAACCTGATGTTCGTCTCCGGCATCGGTTGCTCGAGCCGGTTCCCGTACTACCTGGACACGTACGGCCTGCACTCGATCCACGGTCGTGCGCCCGCCATCGCGACGGGTCTCGCGGTGACGCGCCCCGACCTGTCGGTGTGGGTGGTGACCGGTGACGGCGACGCGCTGTCGATCGGGGGCAACCATCTCATCCACGCCCTGCGGAGAAACGTCAACATGACGATCCTGCTGTTCAACAACAGGATCTACGGGCTGACCAAGGGGCAGTACTCGCCTACCTCGGAGGTCGGCAAGGTCACCAAGTCGACACCGCTGGGGTCGGTGGACCACCCGTTCAACACGCTGTCCCTCGTGCTGGGAGCCGAGGCCACGTTCGCGGCCCGCGCCCTGGACTCGGACCGCAAGGGGCTGACAGAGGTGCTGCGGCAGGCGGCGGCCCACCGCGGCACGTCGTTCGTGGAGATCTACCAGGACTGCCCGATCTTCAACGACGGCTCGTTCGACGTACTACGCAAGGACGGTTCGGAGCAGCGCCTCATCCCGCTGACCCACGGCGATCCGATCGTGTTCGGCGGAGCAGGCGAATACTGCGTCGTCCGATCGGGTTTCGGTCTGAAGGTGGTCGCGACCGCCGACGTCGACCGGGCCGAGATCGTCGTGCACGACGCCCACACCGACGACCCCGACTACGCGTCCGCCCTGTCGAGACTTTCCGACCAGGACCTCACCCACACCGTGACCGGTGTGTTCCGCAGTGTCGTGCGGGACACGTACGACGACATGGTGCGTCTGCAGAACGAGATCGCGCGGGAGAAGGACCCCGTCGACGACGGCTCGCTGCAGCGCCTGCTGACCGGTCACGACACCTGGACGGTGGAGTAGGCGGCTTCGCGGGTGCCCGCCACCTCGGCGCGGGTGACCCGTGCACGCGGAACGAAGAACGTCACGATCCCGCCCAGGACGGCGATGCCCGCGAAGACGTAGAACGCCACCTGGCTGCTGATGCCCGCGCTGATCAGTGCTCCGCCGATCAGTGGGCCGAAGATGCCGCCCAGCCGGCCGAATCCGGCGCACCACGCCACCCCGGCGCCGCGCGCGGACGTCGAGTAGTAGTTGGAGACGAAGCCGTAGATCAGGACCTGGGTGCCGATGGTGCCGACTCCGGCGACCGCGACGGACGCGAGCAGCACCGGCAGCGGGAAGCCGAGCGTCAGGAGTATCAGGGCGAGTGCGGCGAGACCGAACGTCGTGGCGACGACGCGTTGCGGTCCGATGCCGTCGGCGACCTTGGAGGCGATCAGGCCGCCGAGGATCGCGCCGCCGTTGAGGACGAGCAGGAACGACAGCGAACCTTTCGCGTTGAAACCGGCGTCCTCCATGATCTTCGGAAGCCACGTGTTGAGTCCGTACGTGAGCAGCAGGCCGGAGAAGCTCATCATGCCGAGAAGTGCAGTGCCCCAAACGTAACGGCGCGTCGTGAGTGCGGCGAAGCCGACCTTCTCGGCCGAGGCCCGTTCCGTGGCGATCTCGTCGGCGCCGGGCATCGGGATGCCCGTGCGTTCGGAGATGCGGCGGGCCTTGTCCTCGTGGCCGCGGGCGACGAGCCACTTCGGCGACTCGGGCAGTTTCACGAGCGCCAGCGGCAGCAGGATCACGATGGGCAGTGCGCCGATCCAGAAGAGGCCGCGCCAGCCGATCGTGTCGCGCAGGACGATCGCGAGGAGGGACGCGAGCACCCCGCCGGCGGGGACGCCGCTGTAGACGATGGCGTTGTACAGGTTCCGCTTTCCGGGAGGGGCGAACTCCGCCACCATCGCACCGGCGGTGGCGACGAGGCCACCGACCCCGATACCGGTGAAGAATCGCAGCAGGCCGAACATGGTGACGTTGGTGGCCAACGCGGCGAGCCCCATTCCGATGGAGAACCACGCGATGTTGACGAGCATCATCCGCCGCCGGCCCAGGTAGTCGCCCACGGCGCCGGCGGTGAGCGCGCCCACCATGACACCGATGAGCGCGTACGAGCCCAATGCACCGGCCTGCTGCGCGGAGATCTCGCCGAGCTGGCCGGGATCGTTCATCAACGTCGGGAGGATGGTGCCGTACACGACGAGGTCGTAGCCGTCGAAGATGATCGCGATCGTGGCGATCGCGACGACCCACGTGACGGCACTGCGGTGTCTCGGACTCGCCCAGGTATCGGGGGTGGTGGATGGGTTCATGGTGATCTCCGCTCGGTGGGTGTGACGGGGAACCGGGCCGAACTCGTAAGTGTGCTGTGTCACAATCGAATTCGGCTAAAGAAATGCCCCATCGGCGAGACGATGCAATGCGCCCCGCCGATGAGGCGGTCGAGATCTGTGGGCAGCTAGCCGAGGTCGCCACCGGCGACGGGCAGTACCGTCCCGGTGATGTAAGTGGCCTCGTCGGAGGCCAGGAAGACGATGGCCGCGGCCTGCTCGTCCAGCGTTCCGTACCGCTTCAGCAGGGACGAGTCGACGGTCTGGTCGACGATCTGCTGGTACCAGGCCTTCTCCTGATCGGTCTCCGCGCCGGGGCCGCGGGGAACGCGGCGAGCGGGCGCCTCGGTGCCGCCGGGTGCGGTGGCCACCACGCGGATTCCGTACTGTGCGGCTTCCAGAGCGAGTGACGCGGTCAGGGCGTTGACCCCGCCCTTCGACGCCGCGTAGGGCACGCGGTTGACACCCCGCGTGGCCACCGAGGACACGTTGACGATGGTGCCCGACTGCTGCGCGATGAGGTGGGGGAGGACGGCGCGGCACGTCCACAGGGTCGGGAACAGCGACCGCTGCACCTCCGCCTGGATCTGCTCGGCGGTGTAGTGCTCGTACGGCTTGGCCCAGATGGTGCCGCCGACGTTGTTGATCAGCACGTCGAGTCGGCCGTGCTGCTGCCGCGCCTCGTCGATCGCCGCCTCGGCGTCGGCGAACTGTTCCAGATCGGCGGTGATGCTGTGCGCGTCGGTGCCGTTCTCGCGCAACCCCTTCGCGACGTCGTGGACGAGTTCGGCGCGGTCGATCAGGATCAGCGACGCACCCTCGGCCGCGAGTCGGGTCGCGACCGTCAGGCCGATGCCCTGCGCTGCGCCGGTGACCACGACGACCTTGCCGTCGAAACGGTGCGGAGTGACGAGTCCACTCATGCGACGGCACTCCTCTCGATGGCGCGGCACATGGTGGCCTTGGCGTGCGCGCTGTGGCTGACGATCAGGTCGTGGGCGGCGGCCCGGTCACCCTTCTCGAAGGCGGCGACGATGTCGAGGTGGTCGTGCTGGATGTGCTCGTCCACCCAGTCCGCGGTGCGGAGCACCTTCGTCATGAGCTGCGTGACCTCCAGGCGGTTGTACGCCTCGAGGAGCACGTCGTTTGCGGTGCACCGGAACAGGAATTCGTGGAATGCGGCGTTGGTGTCGGTAAAGGCGCCTGCGTCCGTGAAGTGGTCGTTCTCGATCGATTCGCACGAGGTCTCGGCGAGGATCCGGTACTCGGACAGCTGTTCCTTCGTCATCCGGCCGATGGTCAGTTCCATCGCCCCGAGTTCGAGCGCCATGCGGGCGTCGAACTGCGCGTCCGACTCGGACAGCGGCTGGTGTTCCTCGCCGATCTCGTACTCGGGGGCCGCCTCGACGGCGTTGGCCGCCGACGGTGCGGACGCCTCGGACCCACTCGGTGTCGCCGCGTTGTTGAACTTCTCGAAGTAGAAGTTCGCCGGCGTGATGCCCTCCGACTTCAGGTGGTCGCGCACCGCCTCGACCATGGGAGGCGGACCGCACAGGTACACGTCCACGTCGCCGTCGTTCAGGTGTGCGGGCTCGAACAGGCCGGTGACGTATCCCTTGTTCGGTGCACTGCTCGCCGGGTCGGACACGCAGTAGTCGAACGTGAACCGGGGCAGGGACTTCGTGTACTCCTCGAGCTTGTCCAGTTCCACCAGGTCCGCGTCGGACGAGACTCCGTAGACCAGGTGCACGGGGTGGTCGGCGGCGTCGGTGCGCATCTTGTCGAGGATCGACAGCAGCGGGGCCAGCCCGGTGCCGCCGGCCAGCAGCAGGGCGCGACGCTTCTGCTCGCGGAGGAAGAAGCTTCCCATCGGGCCGGTGAACTCGAGCGTGTCGCCGACCTGTGCGCGGCTACGCAGGTACTCCGACATCAGGCCGCCGTCGGTGATCTTGACCAGGAACGACAGTTCCTTCGACGTGGGTCCGGTGCTGAACGAGTACGAGCGCGTCGCTTCGGTCCCGGGAACGGTGATGTTCACGTACTGGCCGGGGAGGAAAACCAGGTCGTCCCGGTTCGCGATCTCGATCGTGAACCCGATGGTCGTGTCGGAGAACTTACGGATCTCCGTGACCGTCGACGAGAACGTGCCTGCGGCGGTCTTCGCGACGTCGGACGTCGTCGGGATCTGCAGTACCAAATCGCTTTCCGGCATCATCTGGCACGGAAGGCAGTAACCCTGCTCCGCCTCTTCGTCGGTGAGCGCTTCCTCGATGTAGTCGCCGCCGTCGTACGTGCCGGATTCGCAGAGCGACTTGCAGGTGCCGCACGCCCCGTCTCGACAGTCGAGAGGAATGTTGATGCGCGCGCGGTAGGACGCGTCGGCGACCGTCTCGTCGCCGTCACACTTGATGAAGCGGGTGATCCCGTCCTCGAAACTCAGTGCAACTTGGAAAGTCATGGAAAACAGCTCGATTCGCGAAGAATGGGGAAGAAATCAGATGTGGTAGATGTCGACCACGTGGTGGATGTAGTCGTTCTTGAGCACGACCTTCTTCTTCAGGATCAGAGGCTGCTCACCAGAGAAGTCGATGGTGTAGAACGAATTCCCGAAGTACGTGTCGACCGTGTTGTACCGGAAGTAGAGCGTGAACCAGTTGAACCGGACATCTACGACTTCGCCGCGACGGTCGGTGACCTCGACGTTCGAGATGTTGTGACCGGTGCGGGGTTCCGGAAGGCTCGTCGCGCTCGACCGGTCGGTCTTGATGCGGAAGACCCGGTCCTCGATGCCACCACGGTTGGCGTAGTAGATCAGGGAGATCTCGGTCATCGGGTCGGTGGTCAGGTCACCGTCGTCGGCCCACGCCGGCATCCAGAACTCGGAGTCGGGGTGATAGCACTCGATCCACTTCTCGAAATCGCGGTCGTCGAGGTAGCGGGCCTCACGGTAGAGGAACTGCTCGATGGCGTGCTGGGTGACAGTGCTTTCGGCTACTGCGGTCATGTTCGTCGTCTCCCTCAGCGGTTGTTCGCGGCAGCGTCGGCGTCGAGCGCCTTGGTGAGCGCTTGCACCCAGTAGCCGTGCTGGATCGGGTAGAGGCCCTCGTCCTCGGTCTTCACACCACTGGAGATGGGATTGATGCCGATCTTCTTCGCACCCTCGTCGGGGCCCTGGAGTTGGTGGGTGACACCGCGGCTGAGGTCGTTGAACGGTGCGGCGCCGGCCTGGTACGTCTTCTGGCAGGAGCGGAACTCCTCGAGATCGTCCGGGGTGGCCATGCCGGTGGCGTTGAAGAAGTCCTCGTACTGGCGGATGCGGGCGGCGCGTGCCGTGCGGCTCTCACCCTTGGGGGCGATGCAGTAGATGGTGACCTCGGTCTTGTCGACGGAGATCGGACGGAAATGCCGGATCTGCGAACCGAACTGGTCCATCAGGTACACGTTCGGGTACAGGCACAGGTTGCGGGACACACCGATCATCCAGTCGGCGCGGTCCTCTCCGTACTCGGCGACGAGTTCGTCGCGACGCTCGTTGAGGGGACGGTTGGCGGGGTCCGCCCACTTGGTCCACAGCAGCAGGTGACCGTTGTCGAACGAGTAGTACCCGCCCTGCTGCTTCGACCACTTGCCGGCGTCCATCGCCTTCGTGGCGTTGGTGGACTCGCCCGACTCCCGGCGCGACGTGGTCGCGGCGTAGTTCCAGTGGGTGGCGGACACGTGGTAGCCGTCGGCGCCGTTCTCGGTCTGCAGCTTCCAGTTGCCGTCATAGGTGTAGGTGGACGCACCACGCAGGACCTCGAGGCCGTCGGGCGACTGGTCGACGATCATGTCGATGATCTTCGTGGTGTCACCGAGGTGCTCCTCGAGCGGTGGGACGTCGGCGTTGAGGCTGCCGAACAGGAAACCGCGGTAGTTCTCGAACCGCGCGACCTTGGTGAGGTCGTGGGAGCCGTCCTTGTTGAACTGCTCCGGGTAGCCGGCCTCACGCGGGTCCTTGACCTTGAGGAGCTTGCCCGAATTGTTGAACGTCCAGCCGTGGAACGGGCAGGTGAACGTGGTCCGGTTGTCCGTCTTGCGCCTGCACAGCATGGCGCCGCGGTGGCTGCACGCGTTCACCAGGGCGTTGAGTTCGCCCTCCTTGTTGCGGGAGATCACGATCGGCTGGCGGCCCATGTACGTGGTGAAGTAGTCGCCGACGTTCGGGATCTGGCTTTCGTGGGCCAGGTAGATCCAGTTGCCCTCGAAGATGTGCTTCATCTCGAGTTCGAACAGGTCCTCGTCGGTGAAAACGCTACGTCGCACCTGGTAGCGGCCGGTTTCCGCGTCCTCGATGAGCGCGTCGGCCAGCTTGGCGCGCACGTCGTCGGACGGCGCTGTGTACAGGGTTTCAGTCATGGGATCCTCCAAGATCTCCGGGGGGCTTGCGCCCTGCGAGGGCGCCCGGGTCCGGCAATGGATTCCACTCTTGCAGCCTGTGCGCTGCATCACACTAGGTATTTACCGAGTACTGACTAGGACGTGTTCGGCATGCGTACGCCGAGGCTCGGAGGGCCTCGGCGTACGCATCGGGATGCCGTAATCACGCGGCGGGCGTGAACTTCTCCCGGAAGATGCGTCGCGGAGCAATGCGCCGGCGCTTGAACGCCTTGACGCCGGCGTCGACCATCGCCGGCGGCCCGCACAGGTACCCGGAGTATCCGCGACAGGTGTCGAAGTCCTCCACGAACGCGTCCGTGACGTAACCGGACCGCCCGGACCACGACTGGTCGCTCAGACACGGCACGTACCGGAAGCCCGGGTGCGCTCGCTCCCACTCCTGGAACAGGTCGACATCGTAGAGGTCGGACTCCTCGCGCACGCCGTGATACAGGTGGATCGCGCGGTCCGGAGCGACGGTGAGTGCTTGGTGGACGATCGATTTCAGCGGGGCGAGGCCCGTTCCGCCGCCCAGCAGGATCATCGGACCCTCGTCCTCCGGATCGAGACGGAAGTCCCCGAGCGGCCCCACCATGTCGACGCGCTCGCCGACGGACAACGAGCCGAACACCCAACCGTCCGTCGCGATTCCACCCGGTTGCCTGCGGATGTGGAACTCGAGTTGTTTCGACTCGCCCGGCGTATTCGCCATCGAGTACTGGCGGCGGTGGTCGGTGCCGGGTACTCGCAGTTCGACGTACTGCCCCGCGGAGAATTCGAGCGGGCTGTCGAGCGTGACGAGAACCCGCCGCGTGTCACGGGCAACGTCCTCGATCGCGCTCACGGTGCCGACGAGGTCCCGCAGGGTGTGGACGGTGCCCGCGGGCGCCGCGTCGAGGCGTTCCACCACCGTGTCACTGCACGGGGTCGCCTGGCAGGCCAGCGCAAACCCCTGCTCGCGTTCGGCCCGGGTCAGCGTGTGTTCGGGCGACAGGCCGTGATCGACCTCCCCCGATACGACCCGCAGCTTGCACGTTCCGCACGTGCCCTGGTTGCAGGAGTTCGGCATCCACACGCTGCCCCGGAGGAAAGCGTCGAGTATCGGCTGGTCGGGGCGGCATTCCACCCTGTCGGCGGCGACGGAGACGGTGAAGGTCACGGCTACACCTCCCACGTGGCCCGGAGGGCGGTCGGGCCGCGGAAACCCCAGCCCCAGAACTCGACGTCCGCGCCGGAGTCACGTTCGAGGTTCGGGATCGCCTCGAACAACTCCTCGAGGCCGATGCGGCAGACGTGGTTCGCGAAGTAGATACCCGCGCACGCGTGGTTGCCGGAACCGAACGCCAGGTGGGGGAGCGGGGGGCGCGTCATGTCGTAGTCGGAGGGGGCGTCGTAGACAGCGGTGTCGTGGTTGGCCGAACCGTAGGACAACAGGACCACGGATCCCTCGGGAAGGAACACGTCCCCGAGCGTGACGTCCTTGGTGCTGATGCGGGCCGTGGCCGACCAGATCGGCGAGGTCCAGCGCATTCCCTCGGAAATTGCCCGCGGAATCAGCGCGGGCTCGTCGATGACGGCCTCCAGTTGCTCGGGGCGGGTGAACAGGCCCACGAGTGTCGATGCCATTCCGTGCCCGGGTTCCTGCATCGCGCCCAGCAGGTAGACGAAGAGCGTGGGGTAGATGTAGTCGCGGTCGCGGACTTGTCCTTCGGGCATGCCGTCGTGCAACCAGTGCGAGATGGCGCTGTCATCGGGGTTGACGATCCAGTTGTCGATGAGCGGATCGACGACGGCCCGGATCTCTGCCTTGGCCTCGTCGCCCTGCACGAATCCCTCCGGGTTCGTGAATTCGCCGTCCGCGTCCACTCCGGCATTGGTAAAGGAGTTCGACAGCCGGTGGAACCAGTCACGCAATGTGTCCGAGCTGACGTCGTTCAACCCCAGCAGGTCACCGAGTGCGCGCACGCTGACGGGTTCGCAGTACTGCGAGACCAGATCGGCCTTGCCGTCGTTCTCGAACTGCTCCACGTAGCGCCGCGCGATGGGGCGGACGAGTCCGTCGACCCAACGGTCCACCTCCGACGGTTGCAGTGCGGGGTCGACCATCGAGCGGAGGTCGCGGTGGATCTCGCCGTTGACGCCGATCACCGCAGGGTGACCGAACGTGCGGCCGCCGGCCTTGGTGATGATCCCCTCGAAGTCGGGGCTGTTGGCGATGGTGCGGCACAGGTCGGCGGTGGTCGCGACGAACGAGCCGAGGACCGGGACGTAGGCCAGCGGCGCCTCGGCGCGCAGCCGCTCGTAGACGGGGTACGGGTTGCGCTCGAGTTCCGTCATCGTGATCTCGTCGATCCAAGAGAGGGTGGCGGTCATCTGAATCTCCTCATTCAAAGCAACTGCTCGGAAACAACTTTCGTTGTGTGAGCGGGTGAGGAAGAAGGTAGGCCGTCGCAGGAGGGTGGTCTAGCCACCCTGCGCGGTCTCTGGACCATCTGCGCGACTACTTGTGATTGCGGTCTCAGTTATCCTCGACTGGGCGTGACGACACGGTTTCAATGAGGTCGGAACGATTCTTCAGTGAGGCAGGTGCATGACGATGGCATCGACGATCACCGAAACCCAGGACTGGGATGCGGCGTCGAGGGCGGTGGCCGGTGCGTACTTTCCCCACACGTTGACCGACTTGTCGCCGAACGGAGCGATGAAGCTGTCGATGCGGACCGTTGACCTCGGCCCCGTCACTCTCGGGAGGCTGGGCTGGGGTGCCGACGTGTCGATCGAGTGCGACTATCCGGATGCGTACGAGATCAACATTCCGCTGTCCGGTTCGCTGGAGTCCTGTTCGCAGGGCGACACGGTGCTGTCTCGGCCCGGTCAGGCCACGGTCTTCCGGGCGGACGAGCCGACCCTGATCACCCGGTGGAGCGGCGACTGCTCGGTGCTCGGCGTCAAATTCGACAGCGCCTACCTCGAGCAGGAGGCTGACCGGATCCTCGGCTCCGACCTGCGGCCCGGGCTGCACCTGCCCTCGCAGATCGATCTCACCGAGGCCCCGGGACACAGCTGGTTTCGTCTGGTGCGCTCATTGACCGCGCAACTGCGGGAGCCGGCCGACCTCCTGGCCAACCCGGTGGTCGGCCCACAGCTCGCCGGCGCGATCACCTCGGCGTTCGTCCTGGCCGTCACGCCCGACGAGGAGGTGCGCGGGGGCGCACCCCGACCGCGAATCGTCAAGCGAGTGCTCGACGGACTCAACGACGACCCAGCCCGCGCCTGGACGGCAGCCGACATGGCCGAGTTGGCGGGTACCAGCGTCCGCCGGTTGCAGGAAGGGTTTCGCGAGTACGTCGGGCGCAGTCCGTCGGAATGCCTCCTCGACATCCGCCTGAGTCGCGCCGACGCCGACCTGAGGGCACTGGAACCCGGTGTCACGGTCTCCGAGGTCGCTGCCCGGTGGGGGTTCACCCATGCGGGCCGGTTCTCCGCCGCGTACCGACGGCGGTACGGCAAATCCCCGTCAGAGCTGATTCGCTTCTGACGGGGATTGCGTGGGTGTGCGGTTACTTGTTGCCGAAGTACGAGACGTCGTCGTTGCCGATGAGGTCGGGGACCGTCCAGCCGTCGAGGTCGTATTCGGACAGGCACTGCTCGGCGAAGCCCTTCATGGAGGCGACGTCGCCACGGTTCTCGGCGGCGAACAGCAGTTCCGCCTTGACGTTTTCGTGGTTGCCGGAGTAGTTGCGCTCGTAGAGTTCGTGCCGGCCGCCGAACTCACTGCCGATCGAATCCCACAGTGCCTTCATGATCTTGACGCGTTCGACGGCGGTCATGCCGTCGGAGCCGCGGACGTACTTGTCGAGGTACGGGCGGACGTCGGGGCTCTTGAAGTCGCGGGCGCTCGAGGGCAGGTAGATCAGCCCGGACGCGACGTCCTGTTCGATGATCTCCTTGATCCGCGGGTAGCCCTGGATCATGAACATGCGGTACGTGAGGCCGTACTCGAGCTTCGGGATGACGGTGTCGCCGATCCACGGCTCGGGGTTGCGTGCCATCGATTCGGTGAGTGACCAGAACAGGTTTCGCCAGCCGATGACCTCACCGACGCGGGTCTGCACGCCACGGAAACCGCCTGCGCCGGTGGCGTCGAGTGCCTTCATCAGCATGCCGGCGATGAAGTCGAGCTTCACGGCGAGACGGGTGCAGCCCTGGAAGGTGAAGCGGGGCAGGAATCCGGATTGCGGGAAGAAGCCGTTGATCTTGTCGACGTCGCCGTACATGAAGACGTTCTCCCACGGCACGAGCACCTTGTCGAAGATGAAGATGGTGTCGTTCTCGTCCATGCGGCTCGACAGCGGGTAGTCGAACGGGGTGCCCATCACGGCCGCGTTCTGGGTGAACGAGGACCGGCAGATCAGCTTCACGCCCGGTGCGTCCATCGGGACGGTGCAGATGAGGGCGAATTCCTTCTTCTTGATCGGCAGACCGTAGTGCGCGATGAAGTTGTAGTTGGTGATGGCCGAGCCGGTGGCCACGACCTTGGCGCCACTGACGATGAGTCCGGCGTCGGTTTCCTTCTCGACCTTCATGAACACGTCACCGACCTCGTCGGGCGGGAGCTGCCGGTCGACGGGCGGGTTGATGATCGCGTGGTTCCAGTAGAGAACCTTTTCCTGCGATTCCTTGTACCAGCGCTCGGCGTTGTCCTGGAACGGCGAGTACAGCTCCTTGTTGGCATGCAGGGTGCCGAGGAACGACGCCTTGTAATCGGGGGACCGGCCCATCCAGCCGTACGTCATGCGCGCCCAGGTGGCGATGGCGTCGCGTTCCTTCAGCAGGTCGTCCGAGGAGCTGGGTGCCTTGAAGAACGGCATCGTGACGCCGCCGTTGCCGGTGTCGGTGGGGGTGGTGACCTTGTCGACGTGTTCACCGGTGTGCATCGAGTCGTAGAGGCGTGCGGTCATCCGGATGGGGTTGCGGAACGCCGGATGCGTGGTGACGTCCTCGACGCGCTCGCCGTGTAACCAGATCTCGCGGTCGTCGCGCAACGACTCGATGTACTCGTCACCGGTCATCGGGCGCGACGCGAAGTTGGCGGTGCGGTTGGCTTCGCAGTCTGCGGCCGGGTTGACCTTCGTCGGGTCGAGCGCGGTCTCGGGAGCGCTTTCGGTGGTGGTCATGGAATGTCCTTTCGGATTGAGCGGTCAGTTGACGGGCTGAAGATGGAACGGGGTGAAGGAGGTGGTGGAGTCGAACCAGCCGTTGTTCGGATCGTCCATCGATCCGTTCCACGCGGCCGACGCGGACGGTGAGCCGAGATCGTGGAAGGTGCTCCGGTAGAACAGCAGCGGGTCCTTGCCGCTGGATTCGGCCGCGACGATCTCACCGATGAAGATGATGTGATCGCCGCCGTCGTACTCGGCCCACGGCCGGCACGACAGCGTGGCGGCGGCACCGCAGATGATGGGGGCGGTCGGCCCGTCGGCCCATACGGGTTCGGGGTTCTGCGGGCGCCCGGCGAAATGCATCGCGGTGTCCACCTGGTCGGCGGCGAGAATGTTGACGGCGAACGGTGCCTTGCTCAAATAGTTGCAGGCCTTGGACTTTCGGGTCAGGGTGATCTGGCACAGTCTCGGCTCGATCGAGACGGCGGTGAAGGCGGTGACCGTCGCTCCGTGCGGCAGGCCCTCGGAGTTGGCGCACGTGATGACCGTGACTCCGCTGGCAAACTGCCCGAAAATGTTCCGGAGTTCGCGTTGCTCCATGGTCGGAGCCTCCCTTCCTGTCCGGGGCGCTGATGAGGTACCGACGAAAGTACGACCGTGGGAACGGTGCGTCGATCCGCTGAGCGCGGAGGTGATCCGGTTTGCGCGGTGACTTGGATCACGCCGGAAATTGCAATCGAAGGTGTCCGTAGTCACACTGGTGCCATGCAGCCCGCGTCCAAGCTGATTCGCCCCGAAGATTGGGACGAAGCGTCGCATGTGGTGTCGGACGTGTACTTCCCGCACCGGCTGACCCCGCTGAACAGCTCGAACGCGGGCAACACCGTCGCGGAGGCGGTCGAACTCGGGCCCGTGAAGATCACTCATATCGGCTGGGGCGCCGACGTGTCGATCCAGTCCGACCACCCCGGCGCGTATGCGATCAATGTGCCGCTGTCGGGGCATCTGGAATCGGTGACCGGCAAGAACGAGGTGTCGTCCGTGCCCGGGGCGGGAACGATCTGCCCGCCCGACACGACGACGCTCATCACCGACTGGAGCAAGGACTGCTCCATCATCGGCGTGCGCGTCGACCGCGACCACCTGCACCGCGAGATGGCGCGGATCCTGGCGCGGCCGGGACTGCGTCTGCCCCCACAACTGGACCTGACCAGTGAGAACGGTGCCAGCTGGCTGGCGCTGGTGCGGTCGCTGCTCGACCAGATGCTGCGGTCGGACGGCATCTACACGAACCCCCTCGTCGCCGAGCAACTGTCGGGGGCGGTCACCACGGCGCTGGTCCTGGCAGCGATCCCGGACGACGAGACGGCCGGTGCCGGTACCCGGCCGCGCATCGTCAAGCGTGTCATCGACGAGATCCACGCCGACCCCGCGCGGGCGTGGACTGCGGCCGAGATGGCCGGGATCGCGGGCGTCGGGATCCGTCGCCTGCAGGAGGGATTCCAGGAGTACGTCGGGGTGAGCCCCCGCGACTACCTGCTGGACGTCCGGCTCGAACGTGTCCACGACGACCTGCTGCGCGCGGACGGTTCGTCGACAGTCGCCGAGGTCGCGATGCGCTGGGGTTTCACCCACACGGGCCGGTTCGCAGCGGCGTACCGCCGGAGGTACGGCGTGGCGCCCTCGGAAGCGCTCCGGGGCTGACGGTCCGGCGTCAGCTCACATAGGAGAAGATCGTCGCCATACCGGCGGCAAGGTGATAGTCGTTGTGGCAGTGCGTGATCCATTGACCAGGGTTGGTCGTGTCGATGTCGGCGGCGACGGTCTGCCCGGGGAGCACGATCACGGTGTCCTTCCGCGGTCCCGAACCGTCCGACCGGGCGACGGCGAACGTGTGCCCGTGCAGGTGCATGGGGTGGAACATCATCGTGGGGTTCGTATAGACCAGCCGCACTCGGTGGTCCCGGTGGACGGTCAGCGGGGTGTGGTCGGGGTAGGCCTTGCCGTTCACCGTCCACACGTACTGCATCATGTGGCCGCCGAGCGACGCCTCCAGGGTGACACCCGGGTCGACGACGGGTAACCGGACGGCGTCGGTGGCCCGCAAGCCGACCACGGTGAGTGGGGGAGGGCCCACCTCGCGGGGCGCCACGGCGGGGTCGGGGGCCGCGCCGCCGCCGGTGCGCACCACCGCGAATGCCTGCGCGCCCTTCCCCTCGGCGACCGCGACCAGCGGGAACACCCCGTCCTGAAGGGTGACGACGGCGTCGTACCGCTCGCCCATGCCGATCAGCACCGAGTCGGTGTCGACCGGTTCGACGGGGAAACCGTCCGTGTCCGTGACGGTCAGCCGGTGGCCACCCAGCGCGACCCGGAACGCGGTGTCGTCGCCCGCGTTGATCAGCCGGATGCGGGCTCGCCGCCCCGGCCGTGCGGTGAAGACGGTCGGATCGCCGGGTGGTTTCCCGTTCAGCAGGTACACCGGGTACCGGACGTCGCCGGAGTCACCGCCGAGCACGCGCGACGTCATCTCGGGCATGGACCTCATGCGCCCGCCGCGGAGTTCGTCGAAGACCTGCGACGGCGTGCGGTCGGTCAACCAGTCGGAGAGCACGACGACGAACTCGGCGTCGTAGTTCGCGGGAGCCCCGGGATCGTCGATGATCAGAGCCCCGTACAGCCCTCGGCCGCGCTGGAGATCGCCGTGCGTGTGGTACCAGTACGTGCCCGGGTCGGGCGGGATGAAGTCGTAGACGAACTCTGTGTCCGCCGGTATCGGAGCCTGCGTGACATCCGGGACCCCGTCCATGTCGTTGCGGATGGCCAGCCCGTGCCAGTGCACGGTGGTGGAATCCGGCAGCTGGTTGCGAAACCGCACCTGGACCCTGTCCCCGACGTTCGCCCGCAGGATCGGGCCTGGCAGCTGCGCGTTGTACAGCCACGCGGCAGTGCGTTTGCCTGCGAGGTCGACGTCGGACTGCGTCGCGGAGAGCTCGTAGGCGACCGGCCTGCCGCCGGGAAATCGCCGGGACTCGGCCTCGGCGAACGCGCGCACCTCCGGGGAGTCGGGTCCGATCGGGGCCTCGGTGTCGTCGGTACGGGCGCAGGCCCCGGTGAGCCCGAGGAGTGCAGCTCCGGCACCCCACTGCAGCACACGCCGCCGGGACAACTGCACGTCGAGTGGACGGTTCCCAGGCACCCCCCGCTCCTTCCCGCGGGTAGACCGTTTCCCGTGACGCTACTCGGGCGGATTACGCCAGGGCGCCGATTCGAGCCCGGTCGCGGAGGGCGATGAGTTCGCGGGCGTGCGCCTCCAGCTTGCGGTCCTCGTCGGACTGCGGCACCCACTGCTGCACTGCCGTTGCGGCGCCGTCCTCGTCGACGGCGGCGACGACGGTGAGGCAGTGGGTGGTGAGGTTCATTTCCCGGGTGCGCGGGTCGCCGGATCGCACGTGCACCGAGATGTGCATGGTCTGCGCGCCGGTGTGCAGCAGGCGGGCGTCGACCTCGACGACGTGACCGATCTGGATCGGGCGGTAGAAGCGCACCCCGCCGGCGTACACGGACACGCACGGCGTGCCGTTCCACGACGTGCCGCACAGGTAGGCGGCCTCGTCGATCCAGCGCATCACGGTTCCACCGTGCGTCTTGCCGCCCCAGTTGACGTCGGTGGGCGCGGCGAGGAAGCGGGTGAGCGATTCCGGTGCGGTGCCCGCGTCGGTGTAGTTCTGCTTGCTCATCGCCTCTTCGATGTCGGCCCGCAGGCCGATGCGCATGACCGCCTCCTCGGACTCGGCGCGGTCGGTGGCGGTGACGGGCTGCCACGGCGGCACGCTCGTCGGCTTACCGGAGTCGTCGACGGCGACGAAGATGATCAGGCAGTTGCTGGCCTCGGTGAACTGTCCGGTGCGCGGGTCGGCCGACGAAACGGTGCACTGGATGTGCATGCTCGAGCGCCCGGTGTGGACGAGCCGGGCTTCGACTTCGACGAGGTGACCCGACTCGATGGACCGGGTGAACTTGATGTTTCCCACGTAGGCGGTGACGCAGTAGCTCCCGCTCCAGCCGACCGCGCAGGCGTAGGCGGCCTTGTCGATCCATTCGAGGATCCGGCCGCCCTGGACGGCTCCTCCGAGCGTCGCCACTTCGGTGGGTGCGGCCAGGAAGCGGAGGGTGATGCTGCGGGGAGGCGTGGTCATCGATGTGATCCTCGGGGATTCGACGTGGCCGGCACGAGGGCGCGAACCGGGGACGGCGAAACGTCGTTGTCCGCCGGTGGCGGGGAAATTATCCCACAGATGCACCGGACCGACCCGTCCGTGATGTGAACGGACCGGAGGTTGACGAACGCATGTGACCACGCGCACACTCGACAACGACCGCACAGCGTTCTCAACGTACGCACAGCGTACGAGAGTGATGGGATCAGGTGATGACCTCGACGTCGACGACGACCGCACCTCACGTGGACCAGGCTTGCCTCGACCACGTCGACCGCGAGTTCTACCTTCCCGCGCAGCGAGTGCTGCCGTGGAAGGCGAACCTTGCGGCACTCCCCGGCGAACCGGGGCCTCCGCTCCGCATCGCGGGGGTCGTGCGCTCACGCGACGGCGCCCCTTTGTCGGGGGCGGAACTCGAGATCTGGCACGCGGACGCCGACGGCTGCTACTCCGGGTACTCCGTCGAGATTCTGCGCAACAACCTGCGCGGCATCGTCGTCACATGCGCCGGTGGCCGCTTCGACATCTCGACCGTGCAGCCGGCGCCGTGCGAATTCTCGAGCGCCCGAGGCGAAGCCGATGTCGGGCACGTCAACGTCGTCGTGCATGCGCGTGGCTTCCGACCGCTCGAGACGCGCCTGGTGCCGACACCGGGCGCATCGCGAGAAGTGGACGCGTCCGCCGTCGAGTCGCTCGTCGGCCTGGTCGGCGGAGAGGTCTCCTGCGACTTCGTGCTCGACCCGATCTGACCGAGTGATGCCGTCAGCCGGCGAAGCCCATGTCCGTGCTCAGGGCGGCCGCGGCGGCGAGGACGCACGGAACGGCCTGTTCCCGGAACTGTGCCGGAGTATTCCGCGCGGACGACGTGGAGCAGGCGATCACGCCGACCACTGTGCCGCCGGCGTCGCGGACGGGGGCGGCCAGCGAGATCAGCCCCTTCTCCAGCTCCTCGGACGTCAGGGCGAACCCCTGCTCGCGGACCTTGGTGAGTTCCTTGTCGAGTTCGGCTGCAGTGCTGATGGTTTCGGGCCCGAGTTTCTCGAACGTGGACTCGGCGACCACCTGCTCGACCACGTCGGCGGGGGCCCAGGCCAGGAGCGCGCGACCCATGGACGTGGCGTACGCGGGGACGCGGGTGCCGACAGAGACGTTGATGCTCATGATCCGCCGGACGGGAACGCGCGCCGCGTAGACCACGTCGGCGCCGTCGAGCACGCCGAGCGACGCGGACTCCTGGGTCTTCTCGGCCACCTCCAGCAGTCGGGGCATCGCGGCCTCGATCAGTGCGTGCGACTCCGAGTAGTGCTGTCCGATGCTCAGCACGCGGGGGGTGAGCGACCATCGGCCACCCGAGCCGGCGACGTACCCCAGCTTCTGCAGGGTGAGCAGGATCCGGCGGACTGCGGGGCGCGACAGTCCCGCTTCTGTGGCGAGTTCGGCGAGCGTCGGGTTCGGACGCTGCGCGTCGAACGCGAGGAGCACTGCGAACCCGCGCTCGATGCTCTGGATGTAATCGCGATCGCTCTCGGTCATTGCGGCCTCCATCAGCGATTCGGGTGCGTATTCGGACTTGGGGTTGACATTTCAATGTGACTGCGCGCACAGTAGTGGTGTACGCACAGCGTGATGCTAGTACGCAGAGCGTACAGAAGGCAAGACCCTCGGCGCGTGAACACCCACCGCGTCGCCCAAAACTCGATATCAGCCCAATCCGCTCCCCTCCCAGCCCAAGGAGAAACAGATGACCACCACCGAGAGCCCCACCGCCGCCGGATCCGGCTCCGCCGCCACCGACAAGTTCAAGGCCGAGCGCGCCACAGCCGACACCTCGCCGGAGCGGCTCGCGGCCATCGCCAAGGACGCACTCGGCGCACTCAACGACGTGATCCTGAAGCACGGCGTCACCTACCCCGAGTACCGCGTGTTCAAGCAGTGGCTCATCGACGTGGGCGAGGGCGGCGAATGGCCGCTGTTCCTCGACGTGTTCATCGAGCACTCGGTCGAAGAAGTCCTCGCTCGCAGCCGCAAGGGCACCAAGGGCAGCATCGAGGGCCCGTACTACATCGAGAACTCGCCCGAGCTGCCGTCGAAGTGCACCCTGCCGATGCGGGAAGAGGACGAGAAGATCACCCCGCTCGTCTTCTCCGGCCAGGTCACCGATCTCGACGGCAACGGCCTCGCCGGCGCGAAGGTCGAACTGTGGCACGCCGACAACGACGGCTACTACTCGCAGTTCGCCCCGCACCTGCCCGAGTGGAACCTGCGCGGCACCATCATCGCCGACGAGGAGGGCCGCTACGAGATCACCACGATCCAGCCGGCGCCCTACCAGATCCCGACCGACGGCCCGACCGGTCAGTTCATCGAGGCGCAGAACGGTCACCCGTGGCGTCCCGCGCACCTGCACCTCATCGTGTCGGCGCCGGGCAAGGAGTCGGTGACCACGCAGCTGTACTTCAAGGGTGGCGAGTGGATCGACAGCGACGTCGCGTCGGCTACCAAGCCGGAACTCATCCTCGACCCGAAGACCGGTGACGACGGCAAGAACCACGTCACCTACAACTTCGTGCTCGACCCCGCGTGACCCGTTCCACCCGTAGAGAAAGTGATCCGATGACCGACCTGTCGATCGTTTCCGTCGAAACGACGATCCTCGATGTGCCGTTGGTGCGTCCCCACAAGTTCGCCACCACGTCGATGACGGCGCAGCCGCTGCTGCTCGTCGCCGTCACGACCGCGGGCGGCGTGACCGGTTACGGCGAGGGCGTCGTCCCCGGCGGCCCGTGGTGGGGCGGCGAATCGGTGGAGACGATGCAGGCGATCGTCGAGCGGTACATAGTCCCGGTCCTGCTGGGGCGTGGTGTCGACGAGATCACCGGCATCATGCCGGACATCGAACGAGTCGTCGCCAATGCACGTTTCGCGAAAGCCGCCGTCGACGTCGCGTTGCACGACGCCTGGGCTCGCAGCCTGGGTGTGCCCGTGCACACGCTGCTCGGCGGCGCCTTCCGAAAGAGTGTCGACGTCACGTGGGCCCTCGGCGCCGCACCCGCCGAGGAGATCATCGAGGAGGCCCTCGATCTCGTCGAGTCGAAGCGGCACTTCAGTTTCAAGTTGAAGATGGGTGCGCTCGATCCCGCCGTCGACACTGCCCGGGTGGTTCGGATCGCGCAGGCCCTGCAGGGCAAGGCCGGCGTCCGCATCGACGTCAACGCCCGCTGGGACAGGCTCACCGCGCTGAAGTACGTGCCCCGCCTCGTCGACGGCGGCGTCGAACTGATCGAGCAGCCCACACCCGGTGAGCAACTCGAGGTCCTCGCCGAGCTCAACCGACTCGTCCCCGTCCCGGTGATGGCGGACGAGAGCGTGCAGACTCCGCACGACGCCCTCGAGGTCGCACGCCGCGGCGCCGCGGACGTCATCGCCCTCAAGACCACCAAATGTGGCGGCCTGCAGAAGAGCCGCGAGGTGGTCGCAATCGCCAAGGCAGCCGGAATCGCCTGCCACGGAGCCACGTCCATCGAAGGCCCGATCGGGACGGCGGCGTCCGTCCACTTCGCGTGCGCGGAACCCGGCATCGACTTCGGTACCGAACTGTTCGGACCGCTGCTGTTCAGCGAGGAGTTGCTGCAGGAACCGATCCGCTACGCCGACGGCCAGGTGTTCCTGCCCGAGGGGCCCGGACTCGGAGTCGAGCTCAACATGGACGCAGTCAAGACCTGGACCAGGAACTAAGGAGCACACCACCCGATGGCACTCTTTCACGTCCGCATGGACGTCGCCATTCCCCGTGACCTCGACCCGAAGGTGCGGGACGAGACCATCGCCAAGGAGAAGGCGTACTCACAGGAGCTCCAACGCTCCGGCAAGTGGCCCGAGATCTGGCGCATCGTGGGGCAGTACAGCAACATCAGCATCTTCGACGTCGAGTCGGCCGACGAACTGCACGAGATCCTGTGGAACCTTCCACTGTTCCCGTACATGAACATCGAGATCATGCCGCTCACCAAGCACGGTTCCGACGTCAAATAGGCCCTCCGGGCCCGTGCGCGGTCAGCGAGTCTCTGGACTCGTCAACCGCTCACGGGCGCGGAGCGCCTGCGAGCAGCTGGTCCACCGCGCGCACGCTGAGGACGTGGTCGAGTGCCATGGTGGCGCTGCCGACGACGCCCGACAGTTCCCCGTGCGTCCAGGGGAGAATCTGAAGCTGTTGGGTGGCAACGGCGATGGCGTTGCCGTAGAGGGTTTCGCGTAGCCCCGCGACGAACGTGTCGTAGGCCTGCGCCATGTCGCCACCGACGATCACGACCTCCGGGTTGAGGAGGTTGATCGCGCCCGACAGGACCTCGCCGATCTGCCGCCCGCTCTCACGGATCATCCGCCGCGCCTCGGCGTCCCCGGCGAGGGCGAGCGTGATCACGTCGCGGATGTGGGTGACTTCGCGTCCCTGCTCCTGCAGATTGCGGACCAGCGCCCACCCGCCGGCCACGGCCTCGATACAACCCACATCACCGCAGCGGCACACCACACCTTGTGCCGCTGCGGTTTTCGTGTGCCCGATTTCGCCCGCCGCGCCGAGGGCGCCCCGCTGGAGCACGCCACCGGACACGAGTCCGGCGCCCAGTCCGGTCGACGCCTTGATGAGCAGCATGTCGGCGAAGTCGCGGCGTTCTCCGCGCCGCTCCGCCAGCACCATGACGTTGGCGTCGTTGTCGACGAAGACGGGCGCGTCGGTGACGTCGGCGAGGAACGGCTGGAGGGGGACGCCGTCCCAGCCCGACATCATGGGGGAGTTCAGGCTGCACCCGCGTTCGGTGTCGACGGTCCCGGGGAGGCTGATCCCGATCCCGACCGTCCGTCCCGCGGTCTCGCCCAGACTCTCGCGCAGCGCGATGAGGCGTTGCGCGATGACGGGCATCAGCTCGGCCGGGCTGGTGCCGATCTCCTGCTCCACGTCCTCGGCGACGATGACGTCGCCGGCGAGGTCGCAGATGGCCAGCTGGGTGCGGCTCCGGCCGATGGCCGCCGACAGCACGACACCGGCCTGAACGTGAAACGAGAGCTTCACCGGCGGCCGACCACCGGTCGAGACGCCCTCCTCGCGTTCGACGACGAGCCCCGACGCCTGCAGCGAAGACACCCGGGCCGCGACAGCGGTGCGGGAGAGGCCGGTGAGGGTGCCGATCTCGGTGCGAGTCGTTGCTTGCCCTGCGCGAATGAGGGCGAAGACGTCGCCACCCGTCGCCGGGGAGGTCGTCGAGCGAGGCGTCCGCATGCAGGCCATTCAACCAACCGGACACGCGTCTGACAACGTAAGGCAGTGATCTTTGTTCGCAAAAATACTTAAGTCTGTATTGATCGAAAGCCAAAGGTCGCCTACTGTCGTCTGTGACGGCCCACACATCCGGCTTTCAGAGGGAGATGACATGTCACCAGCGACCACCGTGGAACCGTGCGATTTCGTCGTGTTCGGCGGAACCGGCGACCTGGCGGTTCGTAAGCTGCTTCCCGCGCTCTACCTGCGCGATCGGGACGGCCAGCTGCCCGCCGAAACCCGCGTGATCGGTGCCTCGCGAGCCGGTCTCGACACCGACGGCTACCGCGACAAGGTGCGGGGAGAACTCGCGCGGTTCGTCTCCAGCGATCAGCTGGATTCGGACACCTGTGAGCGATTTCTCAATCGCCTCGAATACGTCTCCGTCGACGCCGCGGATCCGGCGAACTGGGCGGGCCTGGCGGAGTGCCTCGCGGCGCGGGAAGGGGCGATCCGGGTCTTCTACCTGGCCTGCGCTCCCGGTCTGTTCGGGCCGATCTGTGAGAACCTCGCCGTGAACGGTCTCGCCGACGCGCAGTCCCGCGTCGTGCTGGAGAAGCCGATCGGACACGACCTCGCCTCGGCCCGCGCCGTCAACGACGCGGTCGGCGCCGTGTTCGAGGAATCGCAGATCTTCCGCATCGACCACTACCTCGGCAAGGAAAGCGTCCAGAACCTTCTGGTCACGCGATTCGCCAACACGTTCCTCGAGCCGCTGTGGAACTCCTCGTCCATCGACCACGTGCAGATCAACGTCGCCGAGTCGCTCGGAGTCGGCAGTCGCGGCGGTTACTACGAGTCGGCGGGTGCCCTGCGCGACATGCTGCAGAACCACCTCCTGCAGATGCTCTGCCTCGTTGCGATGGAACCGCCCACCTACGTCGACCGCGAGACCGTGCGAGACGAGAAGCTCAAGGTCCTCCAGGCCCTCAAGCCGATGAGCCCACAGGACGTCGAACGCTGCACCGTCGCAGGCCAGTACGGCCCCGGACTGGCCGACGGGATCGCCGTCCCCGGCTACCAGGAGGACGTCGAGAACCCGGAGAGCGCCACCGAGACGTTCATCGCCGTCAAGGCCGAGATCCAGAACTGGCGTTGGGCCGGCGTGCCGTTCTACCTGCGCACCGGCAAGCGCATGGACCGACGCTGCTCGGAGATCGTGGTGCAGTTCAAGCCCGTCCCGCACCCCATGTTCCCCGGCAGCGAGGGCCACAGCGAACCCAACCGCCTAGTCATCCAGTTGCAGCCCCACGAAGGCATGCGGCTGCACATGACGGCGAAGGAACCCGGACCCGGCGGTATCCGGCTCAAGCCGGTGTCGTTGGACCTCAACTACATCGAAACGTTCAAGCGCCCGTCGCCCGACGCCTACGAGCGGCTGCTGATGGACGTGGTCCGGGGCAACCCGACCCTGTTCATGCGCCGCGACGAGGTCGAGGCCGCCTGGGAGTGGGTCGAGCAGATCCTCGTCGGCTGGAAGAAGTCCGACCGCGCCCCGCGCCGCTACCCGGCCGGCACCAACGGGCCCACCGACGCGACCACCCTGATCGAGCGCGACGGCCGCGCCTGGCACGAAGGAGTCACCGCATGACCGACGCACCCACACCGACGGCCGACGTGCACCCCGTCCTCGCGGCCGTCACCGAACGCATCATCGAGCGCAGCAAACCCGAGCGGACGATCTACCTCGACCGCATCCGGGCGGCGGGGGACCGCGGCCCGGCGCGCGGCAAGCTGGCCTGCGCGAACCTCGCGCACGGCTTCGCCGCGTCCGGCCCGGCCGACAAGAAGGCGCTGCGCAGCTTCGTCAAGCCCAACATCGCGATCGTCTCGTCGTACAACGACATGCTGTCGGCGCACCAGCCGTTCGAGCACTTCCCGCGGCAGCTGAAGGCCGCGGTCATGGAGGCCGGTGGCATCGCCCAGTTCGCCGGTGGTGTCCCCGCGATGTGCGACGGCATCACCCAGGGCCGCGACGGCATGCAGCTGTCGCTGTTCAGCCGCGACGTCATCGCGATGGCGACGGCGATCGGACTGTCCCACGACATGTTCGACGGCGCCCTCATGCTCGGTGTGTGCGACAAGATCGTGCCGGGGATGCTCATCGGCGCCCTGGGGTTCGGTCACCTGCCGACGATCTTCGTCCCGGCCGGGCCGATGACGTCCGGTCTGCCCAACAACGAGAAGTCGCGCGTGCGGCAGTTGTACGCGGAGGGCAAGGCCGAACGCGAGGAACTGCTCGACGCGGAGGCGGCGAGCTACCACGGCGCGGGCACGTGCACGTTCTTCGGCACTGCCAACTCCAACCAGCTCCTCATGGAGGTCATGGGCCTGCACCTGCCCGGATCGAGCTTCGTGAACCCCGGCACCCCGCTGCGTGAGGCCCTCACGTCGGAGGCGGGTAGGCGCGTCACCGGTCTCACCGCACTCGGCGACGACTACACGCCGGTCGGTGAGGTCGTGGACGAGAAGGCCGTGGTCAACGGTTGCGTGGCGTTGCTCGCCACCGGCGGTTCGACCAACCACACGATGCACCTCGTGGCGATCGCCCGCGCCGCCGGAATCATCCTCACGTGGGACGACCTGTCGGAACTGTCCGCGGTGGTGCCGCTGCTCGCCCGGATCTACCCCAACGGCTCGGCCGACGTGAACCACTTCCACGCGGCCGGCGGACTCGGCTACGTCGTGTCGTCGATGCTGGACGCGGGACTGCTGCACGAGGACGTGAAGACCGTCGTCGGCCCCGGGCTGCGCCGGTACACCGAGGAACCGAAGCTGTCGGGTGAGGGCGTCGAATGGCAGCCGGGCACGCGAATCAGCCTCGACACCAGCGTGTTGCGCGGACCGGAAGATCCGTTCGACGTCAACGGCGGGCTCAAGATGCTCACCGGAAACCTGGGTTCGTGCGTGATGAAGACGTCGGCCGTCCACCCGGACCACCGCGTGGTGACCGCTCCGGCCAGGGTCTTCGACGATCAGCTCGACTTCCTCGCCGCGTTCGAGGCGGGCACGCTGACCGGCGATTTCGTGGCCGTACTCCGGTACCAGGGCCCGCGCGCCAACGGGATGCCCGAATTGCACAAGCTCACACCGGTACTCGGCGTTCTGCAGGACCAGGGCCGGAAGGTCGCGCTGGTCACCGACGGCCGGATGTCCGGCGCCTCCGGGAAGGTTCCCGCGGCCATCCACCTCACCCCCGAGGCGGCCGCGGACGGACCGCTCGCGCGTGTGCGTGACGGCGACGTCCTGACCGTCGACGCCGTGACCGGCTCCGTGAACGTGCACCTCGACGACGAGGAACTGGCCGCCCGCCCGGCGACCGGTCGTGCGCTCGGTGCCGACGAATGGGTCGGCACGGGGCGCGAACTCTTCGCCGGCCTGCGTGCCGCTGTCGGACCGGCCACCCAGGGCGCCAGCGTTTTCCACCCCCAACCCGTCTAAGGAGTATCTCAGTGACGAACAGCCCCTCCCTCCTCGACCGCGTCCCGGTCATCCCCGTCGTCGTCGTGGACGACCTCGGCGACGCAGTGCCGGTGGCCCGCGCCCTGGTGGCCGGCGGCATCCCGATGATCGAACTGACCCTGCGCACGCCGTGTGCTCTCGACGCCATCAAGGCGATCGCGAACGAGGTGCCGGAGATCCGCGTCGGCGCGGGCACGATCGTGGAACCGGTGCAGGCCGCGCAGGCGGCCGAAGCGGGAGCACAGTTCCTGGTCTCGCCGGGTAGCACCGAAACTCTGCTGAAGGCGATGACGGACACCGGACTGCCACACCTCCCGGGCGCGGCGACGGTCTCCGAGGTGCTCTTCCTGCTCGAGCGCGGCTATCGCGAACTCAAGTTCTTCCCCGCCGAGGCGTCGGGTGGCGCGAAGTTCCTCGGCTCGATCCACTCACCCGTTCCGGCGGCACGGTTCTGCCCCACCGGCGGTATCTCGACGTCGAACGTCGGGGACTACCTGTCGCTGCCCAACGTCGGCTGCGTCGGTGGATCCTGGCTCACACCCGCCGACGCCGTGAAGCAGAAGGACTGGGACCGGATCAGCGGCCTCGCGCGTGAGGCGGCGGCACTCGCCCGGTAGCGCGAGAAGCGGCGCGGTACGGTGATGTCGTGCGCGACAGTGACAACGGTGACTCCCCGAGGCCGGGTTCTCAGTCCTCGCTGAAGTCCGCCAACCAGCACCGTGTGGTCCGCGCGCTCCAGACGTCGGGTGAGCTCACCCAGGCGGAGATCGCGCGCCGCACCGGGCTGGCGCCCGCCACCGTGTCCAACATGGTCAAGGAATTGACCGCGGCCGGGATGGTTGCCGTGCCGGGCGGCGACCACCCGGGCCAGCGGGGCCGTGCGGTGAAGCTGACCCGCAAGATGGGGCTCGCCGTCGGGATCGACTTCGGGCATCGCCATCTCACCGTGGCCGTCGCCGACATGGCACATGAGGTGCTCGCCGAGGAGCGCGTCGAACTCGGTGCGGGGCACCGCGCCGCGGACGGCGTGGTGCAGGCGGGCGCCCTTCTCGACGCGGCGCTCGATCGCCTCGGCTGCGACCGTACGTCCGTCCTCGCGGTCGGGATGGGTCTGCCCGCTCCGCTCGAGACCGACACCGGCGAGGTCGGTGGCCCGTCGATCCTCCCGGGGTGGGTCGGTGTCGATGCGGCCGCCATCGCGTCGGAGTATCTCGGCACCGCGGTGCAGGTCGACAACGACGCGAACCTCGGCGTGCTCGCCGAGCACATGTGGGGAGCGGGCCGCGGAACCACCGATCTCGCCTACATCAAACTGTCCGACGGAGTCGGTGCCGGCCTCGTCCTCGACGGCCGGCTGTACCGCGGAAGAGGCGGCACCGCAGGCGAAATCGGCCACCTGACCCTCGACGAGTTCGGTCAGGTATGCCGCTGCGGCAACCGCGGCTGCCTCGAGACCCTCGTCGCCTCGCACGTCGTGATCGGGTTGCTCGCCCCGAGTCGCGGTCCCGATCTCACCATCGCCGACATCGTCGCGATGGCCGAGGGCGGTGACGCCGCCTGCATCCGGGTGCTCGCCGACACAGGGCGGCACGTCGGCGTCGCGGTAGCGAGCCTGTGCAACCTCGTCAATCCCGAACGACTCGTCATCGGCGGCGAACTCGCGCTGGCCGGCGAACTTCTGCTCGGGCCGATGCGCGAGGTGGTGGGCCGCTACGCGGTGCCCAGTGCGGTCCGTTCCCTGGACATCCGCGTGGCCGAACTCGGCCCGCGGGCGCAGGTGCTCGGCGCCGTCGCGCTGGGTCTGCGATCTGCGCTTCCGGCCTGACTGTTCGCCGCTGAATTCGCTCCTCTCGCGGACAAGGCTCTGCCGCCTTGAGTGTTCATCAGTGAACATAAATCGGTCATATCCGTCTATCTGTGTTCATGTCTTGACGATTCCTGTGTTCGTTGCCTACTGTGTTCCACACCACAACGAATGCGCTCTCGCGCAGGCCTCGGCTCGATCCGAGTCTTGATCACCCCCTTGCTCACGAGGAGTCCCATGACTGAAAACGTCCTGTTGCCCGGCGCGGAATCGCCCGGCGACACAGCAGAGGGCACTTCGGTTCCCGTCCGTATCGCGGTCGTCGCCGCACTCGGCGGGTTGCTGTTCGGCTACGACAGTGCGGTGATCAACGGCGCGGTGTCGGCGATCGAGGGCAAGTTCCAGGTCGATTCCGCTCTCCTCGGATTCGCGATCGCCTCGGCGCTGCTGGGGGCCGCGGCGGGAGCGATGCTGGCCGGCCGGATCGCCGACCGGTACGGACGCCTCGTCACCATGCGGGCCGCTGCCGTGATGTTCCTGCTGAGCGCCATCGGCACCGGATTCGCGGCCAACGTCGAGATGTTGGTGACGTTCCGGATCGTCGGCGGCATCGGCGTGGGTCTGGCCTCGGTCATCGCACCCGCCTACATCGCCGAGATCTCGCCCGCCCGGGTGCGGGGACGTCTCGGGTCGCTGCAGCAACTCGCGATCGTCACGGGCATCTTCGTCTCGCTCCTGGTCGACTACGCCCTCGCTGCCCTCGCCGGCGGGTCGCAGGAAGAACTCTGGTTCGGGCTCGAGGCCTGGCGCTGGATGTTCCTCGCGATGTGCGTGCCCGCACTGGCCTACGGACTGCTGTCGCTGACGATTCCCGAATCCCCCCGCTATCTGATCGCCCAGGGCCGCCTCGGCGAGGCCCGCGGCATCCTCGCGGTCCTGCTCGGCGAGAAGGGCCTGGACCTCAAGATCGAGAGCATCCGCTCGACGCTGGCCCGTGAGACGCAACCGTCGATCCGTGATCTGAAGGGCTCCGCGTTCGGCCTGATGCCGATCGTGTGGATCGGCATCGGACTCTCCGTCTTCCAGCAGTTCGTCGGTATCAACGTGATCTTCTACTACTCCAGCGTCCTGTGGCAGGCCGTCGGTTTCGACGAGGGCAGCTCGCTGCAGATCACGGTCATCACGTCGGTGGTCAACATCGCCACCACCCTCATCGCCATCGCGTACATCGACCGTGTGGGCCGGCGACCGCTGCTGATCATCGGCTCCGCCGGTATGGCCGTGACGCTCGCGACCATGGCGTTCATCTTCGGAACCGCGTCCACCACCGTCGTGGACGGCGTCACGACGCCGCACCTGACCGGACTGCAGGGCCCGATCGCCCTCGTCGCCGCCAACCTCTTCGTGGTGGCCTTCGGAATGTCCTGGGGTCCCGTGGTGTGGGTCCTGCTCGGCGAGGCGTTCCCCAACCGCATCCGCGCCGCCGCCCTCTCCCTCGCGGCGGGCGCCCAGTGGGCCGCGAACTGGCTCATCACCGTGACATTCCCGTCGATGAAGGACTTCTCGCTGGGAATCTCCTACGGCTTCTACGCCGTGTGCGCCGTGCTGTCACTCGTCTTCGTTTTGCGCTGGGTCAAGGAGACGAAGGGCGTGGAACTCGAAGCCATGCAATCGGATTCGGTCGCATAAGACTCACCGAGCTGTGAGAAAGGCACCCGCGAGTACCTCACTCGTGGGTGTCTTCTTCGTCCTTCATCTGCTCGACTGCCGTCGCGGATTCGCTCACGATCGCGCGCATGGCCGCCTCCGCCGCGTCGGCGTCGCCCATCTGAATGGACGACGCCACCACGCCGTGCAGGCGGATTGCTTCGGTCTCGGCGACGTGCGGCATCAGTGAGTGCCGGGTGCGGCCCTCGAGCACCTCCACGACGATCTGCGACATCGCGCGCAACAGGGGATTCCCCGACGCGGTCAGCAGTGTGCGGTGAAAATCGGAGTCGTGGGCCAAATAGGCGTCCGTGTCCGCGGCGCGGGACGTCGACGACATTCCGATGACGGCCGCCGTCAGCGCCCCGCACTGTTCCGGTGTCGCCCGGGTTGCCGCGAGACGCGCGGCGAGCGGTTCGATACCCGACCGCAGTTCGCTCAGGCTCGACAGCTGTTCGAACCGCTGCGGGCCGGCCAACTTCCACCGAATCACGCTCGGATCCAGTGAATTCCAGTGCTCCTCGCCCAGGACGGTGATCCCGACGCGACGTCGGACGGCCAGCAGGCCGAGCGATTCGAGAACGCGGACCACCTCGCGGACGACGGTGCGGGAGACGGAGTACTGGGTGACCACGTCGTCGGCGGAGATCCGGGTGCCGGGTGCGACGACTCCGGCCACGATGTCGCTACCGAGCCGATCGAGCACCGTTTCGTGCAATTGCCGGTACTCGCCGCCGTCTGCGTTGGTCATCCGCCGATGTTCCCACGGCTGCCCCCATTGAACACACGTTGGCGCGCGATTCAGACTCTAAGTAGTACTTAATTGGGTTCGGCCTTGAAATCATATGGTTTATGAGGCAGAGTGACCTGAGTCACGAACAAGGGTCATTCCATCACCGATCTCCCTGGAGCAACAGAATGAGTACCGCGTCACTACTCGCAGCGGCCGACAGTGCCGGCCACGACGCGCGGCTGATCACGGCCGCCGTCGTCGGCGTCGCCGTCATCATCGCGCTGATCACCTGGCTCAAACTCCATCCGTTCCTCGCGCTGTCGATCGGCGCCGTCGGCGTCGGCATCGCCGCAGGTCTGGGTGGGCAAGACTCGGTGAAGTCGTTCGTCGAGGGCTTCGGGGCCACGATGGGCAGCGTCGGAATCCTGATCGGATTCGGTGCCATGTTCGGCAAGTTGCTCGCCGATTCCGGTGGCGCCGACCGCGTCGTCGACACCCTCGTCGGACGGGCGGGCCCGCGGACGCTGCCGTGGATGATGGCGCTGGTCGGCGCCGTGATCGGCCTGCCGATGTTCTTCGAGATCGGCCTCGTGCTGTTGATGCCCGTCATCATTCTGGTCGCGCGTCGTTCGGGGTTGTCGTTGATGCGGATCGCGATTCCCACGCTGGCAGGTCTGTCGGCCATGCACGGTCTCGTTCCGCCGCACCCCGGGCCACTGGTCGCGGTGGCGGCCCTGAACGCCAACCTCGGACTCACCCTCGCGCTCGGCGTCCTCGTCGCGATTCCCACCGTCGTCATCGCCGGGCCGCTGTTCAGCAAGCTGGCGGCACGCTGGGTGGACGTCCCCGTCCCCGAGCTCTACGTGACCGTCGAGGACCGGGAAGGCGCGGAAGCCGCCGCCGAGCGTCGCCGGCCCAGCTTCGCGGCAACCCTGTCCGCGATCCTGCTGCCTGTCGTCCTGATGCTGGGCAAGGCGATCGCCGACGTCATCGCCGCCGACTCGGAGTCGCCCGCGAAGGCGCTGCTCGACTTCCTCGGAACGCCGGTGGTGGCCCTCGGTCTCGCGGTGCTCGCCGGGATGGCGCTCCTCGGCCGGGGTGGCGGCATGGACCGCAAGGCCATCGCCGGCTCGCTGGAGAGTTCACTGCCCCCGATCGCCGGAATCCTCCTCATCGTCGGCGCCGGCGGCGGATTCAAGCAGGTCCTGATCGACACCGGCATCGCCGACGTGATCGCCGACGCGATCAAGGACAGCGCCCTTCCCGTGCTGTTCCTCGCCTGGCTCGTGGCCGTGCTCATCCGCGTCGCCACCGGATCGGCCACCGTCGCGACCGTCACCGCGTCCGGAATCCTCGCACCCGTCGCCGCCGAGCTGACCTCCACGCACGTCTCGCTGATGGTGCTGGCGATCGGGTCCGGCTCGCTGTTCCTGTCGCACGTCAACGACGCGGGATTCTGGCTGGTGAAGGAATACCTCGGCGTCACGGTGGTACAGAACCTGAAGACGTGGACGGTGATGGAATGCATCATCTCCGTCACCGGTCTGGCCGGTGTCCTCGCACTGAGCGTATTCATCTAGAGGGGCTGAGAAATGTCGAGTGAGGTTGGTGAGATGCACGTGAGTACGCGCGAATCTGCAGGACGCACGCCGCAGACCGCGGATCCGGTCCTGGTGCTGATGGGGGTGTCGGGGTCCGGGAAGTCGACGGTCGCGGGGATCATCGCCGGCGCCATGGGCTGGGACCTGCAGGAGGGAGACGCCCTGCACCCACCCGCGAATGTCGCGAAGATGGCGTCGGGGCAGCCGTTGACCGACGAGGACCGCTGGCCGTGGCTCGATGTCGTCGCGGGGTGGATTCGGGAACACACCGAGAACGGTCTTCCCGGGGTCATCACCTGCTCGGCGCTGAAGCGCAGCTACCGCGATGTGTTGCGGGGCGACAACGTCGTCTTCGTGCATCTCGCCGGGTCGCGGGCGCAGATCGGGGAACGGCTGACCGCCCGGCTCGACCACTTCATGCCCCCGTCGTTGCTGGACACGCAGATCTCGACGCTCGAACCGATCGAGCCGGACGAGGACGCGATCGTGGTGGACGTGGGCGGATCGCCCACCCAGGTGGCGACCGAGATCATCGCTCGGCTGGAGGAGCGACTGGCTCGGTGAACCTCCGGCAATCGGACGAAAATCAGTCGAAGTCGCTCGGCAACGGGCGACTTCGACTTACCGTGGCGGGAGGTCTCGGGGAGCGGACGTGACAGTTTCGGGTGCGTTTCTCTCCGGATCGCCCTAGGGTGTCCACTTGGCTGGACAAGCGTCCGATACAACGGAGGGCAGTATGCGAACGCGTGAATCGATCGTGTGGCACTGGAATGTCAGTCGGCGGGCGCGCATGACGTTCTGGTTTGCCAGGGCTTTCGTCAAACCGCTGTTCACGATATGGCCGACGACGGACCGCGGCATCGAACTGCTGGCGACCCTCGACGAGCTGATCGACCGGCTTCCCAAGCCGAAGGGCCTCGACATCGAGGCGATCTCGCTCGGCGGGGTGCCGTGCGAGAAGATCACCCATCCGCGACCCACGATCACGTCGATGGACGGCGCCACCATCCTCTACTTCCACGGCGGCGGATTCGTGTTCTGCGGGCTCGCCACCCACCGGGCACTGTGCGGGCTGCTCGCCGCACGTTCGGGTGCACCCGTCGTCTCGGTCGAGTACCGGCAGCTTCCCAAGGGTGCGATCGGGGCGTCGCTGGTGGACGCCATGACCGCGTATACCGAGGTGCTGAACGTCTGCGACGACCCCAGCAGGGTGATCGTCGCGGGGGACTCGGCGGGCGGGTACCTCGCGATGAAGGTCGCGGAAGTTGCCGCGTTGCGGGGCCTCACCCGCCCGGCAGCCGTCATCGGGTACTCTCCGCTGCTCAACCTCGACCTCGAGGATCACGACCCGGATTTCATGAAACGCGACGCGTACCTGCCGATGTCGCAGGTGGCCAAGCTCAAGGATCGCTGGCTGGCCGGGCCCGATCAGATTCCGGGCGCCCAGTCTCCGGTGAACGCGGATCCGGCACTGTTCCCGCCCGTCTTCCTCACCGCCGCCGAATACGAGATCATGCGGCCCGACGTCGAGATCATCACGGACAGGTTCGATCGCGAGGGACGGCAGATCGAGACCCACATCTGGAGTGGGCAGATCCACGCGTTCCCCGTGATCGGCAAGGTGCTGCGGGAGAGTCGCATGATCATCGGACTCACCGTCGACTTCGCGTCCCGCGCGCTCACGGAGTCGAAGCGGCACTCGGCCTGAACGACCAGAACGGGTGGGCCTGTGCCCACCCGTTCCGCCGTCCGGGTCCTATGCGGGGTTGAGCACCCTGCGAAGCAGCGGTGACACCGTGATCAGCAATCCCAGCAACGCGACTCCCGTGACCAGCACGAGGCCGGAGTGGAACTGGTGGAACCCGGCGCCGCTGATACCGGTGGCCGTGTGCGAGCCGGCGGTGACGAGCGCGGTGGTGAGTGCCAGCACGAGTGCTGCACCGACCTGTGCGGATGTCTGCACGAGGCCCGACGCCAACCCCTGCTCGGAGTCGTCGACGCCCGACGTGGCCTGGGCCATGATCGACGTGAAGCCCAGCGCGAAACCGACGCCCAGCAGTAGCACGCTCGGCAGGATCGCGACCGCGTAGTGGGGCTGGTCGCTCCCCGCGAAGAGGAACCACAGGTAGCCGAGGCTCAACGAGGTCAGTGCCGCGATGATCATGCGTGCCGTGCCGAACGCGTCGATCAGACGTCCGACGAACGGCGATCCGAAGGCCACGATGATGCCGGCGGGCAGGAGGCCCAGCGCCATCTCCAGCGGCGACCATCCGAGCACCGACTGCAGGAAGATGGTCATTATGAACTGGAAGCTCAGGTAGGAGCCGAACAGCGCGACGATGCTGAGGTTCGCCCGCACGATCGAGCCGACCCGGAGGATGCTCAGACGTACCAGCGGGTGCGCCACCCGGTTCTCCACGACGAAGAACGACGCCAGCAGGGCTGCGGCCAGTGCGAACGAGCCCAGCGTGAGCGGATCGGCCCAGCCGCGGGCCGGTGCCGACACCACGGTGTAGACGGCGAGCAGCATCCCCGACACCAGCGTGGCGGCTCCCACGATGTCGTGTCCGCCGTTGTCGGCGGCGCGGTCGCGGGGGATCAGGACGGCGCCCGCGACCAGGGCGAGAACCGCGAACGGCACCGGCATCAGGAAGGTCCAGCGCCACCCGGCGCTGGTCAGTAGTCCGCCCAGGATCAGGCCGGACGAGTAGCCGCTGGCTCCGAAGACGGAGAAGATCGACAGGGCCCGGTTGCGGGCGGGCCCCTCCTTGAACGTGGTGGTGAGGATGGACATCGCGGTCGGCGCGGTGAACGCTGCGGCGAGTCCCTTCACGAAGCGGCTCGCGATGAGCAGCGTGCCGTTGTCGACGAGTCCGCCGACCAGGGACGCGATCGCGAACACGGTGAGTGCGATCAAGAAGACGCGGCGGCGTCCGAGGAGGTCGGCAGTGCGTCCGCCCAGCAGCAGCAGACCACCGAATCCGAGTACGTATCCGTTGATGATCCATTGGAGCGAGGTGGTGGACAGCCCCAACTCGGTTCCGATGGAGGGCAACGCAACACCCACCATCGAGACGTCGAGACCGTCGAGGAACATGACGAGGCACAGCACGGCCAGGACGCCCCAGAGGCGGGGCGTCCAGGCCTGGTCGGTCGACGGGGTCGTAGTGGCGCCCGACGAGGTGGCGAGGTCCGGGGTGGCGTCGCTGATAGTCACAGGAAGAATGTAAATGCACGTGCAATCAATGCGCAAGCACTAATTTCTTTTGCATTTAATTCGCTTGCACCTTTTGCGTATGCGCGCTAGGGTGCGGGGCATGAGCTCTGAAGCGGACCTGCGCGGCACGTGGCGGCTGCTCGCGAGCAGATACAACGAGATCGCCTGCGAGTTGGATCGTGAGATGCAACACGCTCACGGCCTGAGCATGAGTGATTTCGAGACGCTCGACCGACTGATGGACGCCACCTGCGAGCGACCTCGGATGCAGGACCTGGCGGCCGAGATGTACCTCAGCCCCAGCGCCCTGTCCCGGAGCGTGGCCCGGCTGGAGAAGGCGGGCCTGGTCGCGAGGTCGCTGTGCGAGGCGGACCGGCGAGGTGTGTTCGTCGACGTCACCGACGCCGGCCGCGAGGTGCACGCCGACGCCAAGAAGATTCAGGTGGGCGTGCTCACCGAAAGGCTTTCGGACGCAACCTGACCCGTCAGGTCAGTGAGGTGGGTGTCGCGTAGTCGTCGGACGGGAATTCGCCGTCGACGACGGCTGTCACCACGGTGTTCTCGAGCGTGATCGCCCCTCCGTGATTGTCCAGGAATGCCGTGTCCGCGGCGTCGCGACCCGTCGCGATCCGCAGGAGTGCCGAACGCGGAGCCAATCGGGTCGCGTCGACCACACGCCATTCGTGATCGACGAACGCCTCGACGACAGCATGGAAGTCCATCGGATCGCACCCCGGCGCGTACACGGCCACCAGCCGCGCCGGAATGGTGACGGCCCGCAGAAGCGCCACCGTGAGGTGGGCGAAGTCACGGCACACGCCCGCCCCGGACAGTATCGTGTCGACGGCGCTGTCGGTGGATCTGCTCGAACCCGCCTGGTACAGCAATCGCGACCCCACCCACGTGGTGATGTCCTGCAGTAGTTCCGGGTGCGGCTTGGACAGATTGAATTCGCCGCCGGTGAAACCGAAGAACTTGTCCGCCTCCGCATATCGGCTCGGGCGCAGATACTTCGACAGGTCGTAGTCGGTGACTGGAGGCGAATCGGCTTTACCCGCAACCGAAGCCGAGTACTCGACGTGCAGCGAGCCGGGTTCACTGTCCAGGAGGTGGACGCGAGTGCCGTGCTCCGCCACCATCTCTCGTGCCTCCACACGATGACCGTCGAGGGTGAACGTCAGCGATTCCGACAACTCCGAACCGGGGGTCCGGGCCACCGCGATCTTGAATTCGAGACTGGTGGCGTCGGTGACCTCGATGTCGAGAGTGGCGCTGACGTGACGTTTCATCAGCCCATCCTGGCATCCATCGGCCGGGGGTGCAGAACACCCCCGCCGAAGTCAGGACTGCACGCGCGGTCGCAACCACTCGACGAGGTCGTCGAGTACCTCCTCGTTCTCCGGTTCGTTGAATACCTCGTGGAACAGGTTTTCGTAGATCTCCACCGTGAGATCCTCCGAACCGACGTACTCCGCGATCAGTTCCGTGCCGTGCACACTCGCGAGTCCGTCGTCCTGGCCGTGCTGGAGCAGCAAGGGAACCGTCAACGACGGCAGACGCTCCGGCAACCGTTCGGCGGCGAGGATCATTCCGCGCGCAATCCCGGCAGGCACCTTTCCGTGGTGGACGAGAGGATCCTCCTCGTAGGCCGATACGACCGCAGGATCGCGGGAGACCAGCTTCGCGTCGAGCGACTCGACGGGCACTCCGGGGAGGAAGCGACCCACCAGCTTGCCGATCTCGACCACGATGCGCGGCGTGCCGCTCGTCACGTCGACCGCAGGCCCGGACAGCATGAGTGCCTTCAGGTCCTGCTGGTGGTCGAGTGCATAGGTCAGCGCGATGGAACCGCCCATGCTGTGCCCGAGGAGGAAGCGGTCGGTGCCGGGCCAGTCCGTCGACGCGATGCCGAACAACTGGTGCAGGTCGTCGGTGAACTCGCTCCAGTCCTTCAGGTGGACCCGTTTGCCGCCCGACCGCCCGTGCCCGCGGTGGTCGGGCGCGTAGATAGCGAGGTCGAGCTCCCCGAGTCGTTCGATCACATGGTCGTAGCGCCGGGCATGCTCCCCGAAGCCGTGGCACAGAACCAGCACGCCGCGCGGGCGCCGCTCGGGGAGCCACACGTCGTAGACGATGGGAATTCCGCCGACGCCGGCGAAGGACGATTCTCGATGCTGCATGATGCCCCTTCGTGGTCCGAATTCGACGACTCAGATCATTGCACGGTGAGGTACCCCGGCACGGGACAAATTAGGGTATCGGTCCCTTCGACAACAGGTCGATGACGGCGCGCGACGTGCGCCGCCGCAGCCACCCACGCGGTCCGTCCTCGCCGAGCGCGGCGCGGGCGGCGTTCAGGCCCGACACCCCGTGTACGCCGCCACCCGGGTGTGCGGAGGCGCTTCCCAGGTACAGGCCCTGAACCGGCGTCTCCGAACGGGACGTGCCCGGCCCCGGCCGGAAGATCAGCTGCTGATGGAGTTGCGCCGTCCCGCCGTTGACGGCGCCACCCACGAGATTCGCGTCGGCCGCTTCGAGATCCGACGGGCGCTGGACGACCCGTCCGACGACCCGCTCCGAGAAACCCGGTGCGTGCGCCTCGAGGACGTCGTCGACCCGCGCGGCCAGCAGATCGGCGGACGCGTCGTCGGTGACGTCGCGCGGTAGATGCGTGTACGCCCAGGCGCTTTCGGTACCTGCCGGTGACCTGGTGGGATCCGCGGTCGTCATCTGCCCGAACAACAGGAACGGGCTGGACGGAACGGTGCCGGTGGTCAGGTCGGCCATCCAGCGGACGAGTCCGTTGTCGTCGGCACCGAGGTGTACGGTGCCCGCTCCGCTCAGGCTGGGGGAACGCCACGGAATCTTCTGCGACAAGGCGTAATTGACCTTCAGGACGGGCGTGTCCCACTCGAAGTGCTCGAGGTCGGCCCGCACGCGGGCGGGGACGGCGTGGTCGGGAAGCAGCGACCCGTACAGTGCGGGCGCAGAGACGTCGGCGATCACCGCCCGACGTGCCGTGTAGCGGACACCCGACGCCGTCCGTACCCCCACGGCGCGACCCGACCGGACGTCGATCCCGGTCACGGCGTCGCCGTAGTGGAAGTGCGCACCCGCGTGCTCGGCCCGGCGCACCATCGCGGCCGACAATTCGCCCGCGCCGCCCACCGGAACGGGGTAACCGCCGTCCTGGGCGAGCATCGTCAGGATGTAACCCATGACGCCGCTGCCCGCTGCGTCCGGCGGGGTGTCGGCGTGCATCGCGTTACCCAGCAACAGAAGTCGACCCGCCTCGCTCCGGAACAGTTCATGGGCCATCCGCCGTGCGGGCAGGAGGAGGAATCGGGCCAGCCGCAGCGACTCGGCGGTCCCCAGCTGTCGCAGCAGTCGGCTCGGACCACGCACGGGCGGGAACGGGCTGAACAGGGTGCTCAGCAGCGGTTCCTTGATGTCGTGCCACTGCTCGACGAGCGCCGTCCACGCGACGCCGTCACCGGGTTGGCGGCGTTCGAGGTCGGCGGCCGTGTCCGCGGGGTTCGGGTGGATCACCGGCGCGTCCTCGTCGGCAGCCGAGCGGGCGTGCCCGAGCGCGCTGGGCGCGTGACTCCACCGCAGTCCGTGCGACTCGAGGTCGAGACCGCGGAGCGCCGGCGACACGGTGGACAGGGGATAGAACGCGCTGAACAGGTCCGACGTGAAGCCGGGGACGAGTTCCGCCGACCTCACCGCACCGCCGGGCGTCGGCTGCGCCTCCACGACCGCGACGTCCCAGCCCGCATCTGCCAGGGTCGCGGCCGCGACGAGTCCGTTGGGACCGGACCCGATGACCACTGCGTCGACGTTGTTCACTCGACCAGGCTGTCAGAAAAGGCGGCGCTCCGCTCAGATGGACGAGGGTGTGAACGTCACCGGCATGTGCTTGAGCCCGTTGATGAAGTTGGAGCGCAGGCGCTGTGCCGGTGCCGTCTGTTCCATGTCCGGCATGCGACGCAGAATCTCGCCCAGCATCACCTTCATCTCGGCGCGAGCGAGGTTGGCGCCGAGGCAGAAATGGTGACCGCCGCCGCCGAACGCAATGTGCTGGGAGTAGTGGCCCGTAGGGCGGTCGATGTCGAACGTGTAGGGGTCGTCGAACACCGCCTCGTCGCGGTTTCCCGACATGTGCCAGATGACCACGCGGTCGCCCTCGGAGATCTCGACATCGTGCAGCACGGTGTCCGTGGTCGCGGTCCGGCGGAACTGCATGACCGGGGTGGCCCAGCGCAACCCCTCCTCGATCAGAGCGTCCAGCTTGGACGGATCCTCGAGCACCTTCCTGCGCTCCTCGGGATGCTCCATCAGCGCCAGCTGGGTGTGTGAGATGGCGTTGCGGGTGGTCTCGTTACCCGCGACCGCAAGGAGCATGAAGAACATGTTGAAATCCAGTTCGCCCAGCTTCTCGCCGTGTACATCGGCCTGGATGAGAGCTGTTGCGATGTCGTCGCGCGGGTGCTTCTTGCGGTCCTCGAACATCTCCAGGCTGTACGCGAACATCTGGGCCGCCGCCGCCCGTTCCTGCCCTTCCTCGAGATGGAATTCCGGATCGGACGAGCCGATCATCTGATTCGTCAGATCGAAGATCAGCTTGCGATCTTCCTGGGGCACCCCGAGGAAATCGGCGATCGCCTGAAGCGGGAGTTCGGACGCGACATCGACGACGAAGTCGCACTCGCCGCGCTCGATCACCGCGTCGACGATGGTCGTGGCCCGCCTCGCGAGAATCTCGTGCAGCTGGCCGATGCGGCGGGGCGTGAAACCCTTGCTCACGATCTTCCGCAGCGCCGTGTGGTCGGGCGGGTCCATGTTCAGCATCATCAGCTGCTGGCCCGCCAGGTCGTCGGGGCTCAGGTCGTCGATGTATGTGGCGCCCCGCCACGACGAGTACGTCTCGGCGTCCCGGTTCACCGTCACGATGTCGGCATGCCGGGTGACGCACCAGAACGGGTCGCCCCGCTCGTCGAGGTGCCGGTAGACCGGTGCCTCCCGCCGCAACACGGCGAACATCTCGTGGGGCACGCCCTTCGCGAAGGTGTCCGGGTTGTAGAGATCGACGTCGGCGAGCTGCACTGTCCCTCCTGAGGCCTCACGTACGAGAATACGTTCTAGTCCTGGAGGATGTGGAACAACGAAAAACGGCCCCGGAGAATTGAATCTCCGGAGCCGTTTCCAGTGGTAGCGGGGACAGGATTTGAACCTGCGACCTCTGGGTTATGAGCCCAGCGAGCTACCGAGCTGCTCCACCCCGCGTTGCATTGACAACACTACACCCTTCCCGGAGTGCTCTTGACCAACCCCGGGGAGGGCTAGGTCACATCAGCCGGAACTGGACCATTTCGATGGCGTTCTCGATCGCCTCGGAGACCTCCCGCAAGCGTTCGTCCGCGCCCGCCGCAGCGAGGATCTGCAGGCGGTCGGCGTCCCCCATCGGAATGTAGGTCGCGATCTCGTAGAGCCGCGTGCCGAGCGACCCGCGGAAAGCGCCGATGACGGGAACGTCGGGTGGGACGTTGCCGGTCTCCGTCGCGAGACGGCGAAGGAGGCCGTACAGGAATTCGAGTCTCTCGATGAGGGACGGGAACTCGTAGTCCGCCGTCTGGGTGCCGGTGTTCTCGTCCGGCCACACATCGACCTCGGCGATCGGATACGGGTTGTCGGGCAACCACTTCGATACCTTGATCCGTTCCTCGGTGCGGCAGAACAGCTCGTACCGCCCGTCGCCGATCGACGCGTGGGATTCGATCCGCGCGATGGTGCCGACATCGTGGCGGACGTCGCCGCCGCCCACCTCGTTGCCGCGGGCAATGAGAACGACCCCGAAACGGGGACCGTCCGGTGCGTCCAGGCAGTCGCGAACCAGTTCCTGGTAGCGGGGTTCGAAGACGTGGAGGGGGAGCTGCTGACCGGGCAGCATCGTCGAGCCCAGCGGGAACATGGGGAGCAGAGTCATCAGGGGATTCTCAATCGGGGTACGGGCGTCGCCGGCAGCGGGTCGACGCGATCGATCTCGTCCGTGAGGTGTTCCGACCATGTCAGGAGGCCGGCGATGTCGAGGCCGTGCGGCGCCTCCACCTCGTAATGCCGGATCCGGTCGTGGCCTTGGCGCAGCAGTGACCGCGCGCCGGTCTTGTTGCCCCGCATCAGATGGGTGAGACCCACCGCGAGCTGGGCGAGCCCCTGCCACAGTTCCCGCTCGTCCTCGGGGGCGATCTTCCACGTACCCTCGAGGACCTCGTGGGCGTGGAACGGCATGCCGTGGTCGAGTAGCCGCTGAGCCTCGGTGATCGCCTCGTCGGGTGGTAACCGCAGGTCGTCGGGGATGCGCGGCACACCCTCGGCGTCGTGGGGCAGGGGTCGGCCGAGTTCGTCGCGGGGGCGTGCGTTGAGGGGTTTCCCCGTCCCGTCCCTGTCCCGATCGGTCATGGGACAAGGGTAACGCTCAGTCGCGGGTCGGCGAAGGGTTGGCGAGGGCCGCGGACACACGTTTCGACAGCTCGTCGCGAACCAACCGGACTGTCGCGGACCGCAGGTGAACACGGTCGTCCTGGTGATAGAGGTACCGGCCGTCCGCTTCCACGTCGATCCAGGTCAGTTCGCCCAGAACAGGCTCGTCGAGCCCGCTGCGCGTACCCCGGATGCAGATGTACCCGATTCCGGTCCGCGGCCGGCCGACGATCCCTCGCAGGAGAGTGCCGTCGGAGGCTCGGGCGCTCTGCAGGACGGACGCACCGCTGCTTCGATTCTCGAGATCGTCGGGGTGAGCGGTCAGGGACGGGGTTCGTCCGGGCGCACAGCCGGGCAGGTCTTTCAGGAGTTGGGTGGTCAGCCAGTCGACGCCCTCGGTGCCGGCGTCGATCCGGATGTCGCCGCGGCCCGGTTCTCCGCGCAGCTGTTCGGCGACGACGGCGGCCCGGCCGCGGATGCTGCCCCTCCGGCGAAGCCCGGAGTCGAGTTCGGGGGAGGGGGCGAGCACCGTGACGGACAGTTGCGGATCCCGGAGCGCCTGGATCGCGGCGACCAGTTTCGGTTCGTCGAGCGCGGTCCGCCACTGCTCCAGCTCGCGTTGCTGGACGGCGTACTGATCTTCTGTCGCGGCCGCGGACCGGTATTGCAGCGGGTACGGCATCCGGTCGAGATCGGTTGCTTCCCAAAGACACATGAATTGGGCTGATGTCAGCCGCCAGTTCATGCGCCGATCACCGGGGGTGCGACGGGGTCGAGTTTGCCGATCAGTTCGTTGCCATTGTCGACGGTGATGAGATAGCTCGGCGTCTGATGCTCCGTGTCGCCATCGCCGTTGCCGCCCGCTCGGCCGGGTGCACCCATCATCCCGGGTGCCATTCCCATTCCGGGACGACTCATGCTCGGTTTCACCGGGGTCGCCGCTGCAGCAGCGGCAGCCGCCCCTGCGCCGGCTGCGGCGCCACCGGACGGGATCGGGCCACCCGGAACCACACCGCTCGAGCTGGACTCGGAGTCGCGCTTGTCGTGTTTCCGGCGCGCGCCCGACGCCGAACCCCCGAGGCCCGAACCTCCGGCACCGGACCCCGAACCTCCGCCGATTCCGCCGCCGTAACCCGCGGCACCCGCGCCGCTGCCCGACTGCGAACCGGTACCGGCCGCATTCTGCGCATTCGCTGCGGCAGTCTGCGCGGCCGATCCGGATCCAGCCCCAGCGCCCTGGTTGGCAGCAGATTCGGCATTCGCTGCGGACGTAGCCGCGGCATCATCGCCTGCGGAATTACCGTCCGCGGAGTTCTCGCTATCCGCCGACAAATCGCCCTCGCCCGACGCGGAGGAGGTATGGCTGTCGGTTGTGCCCCACGAACCGGGACTGCCCGAGCTCGGCGCAGCGACATTCGGATCGACGGAATCGACCCTGCCGTTGGGTGAGTGTGGCGCAGGAAGGACCGGCACATTCGTGCCCACGTCCTGGTAATTCGGGACGTAGATGTTCTGCAGCTTCCGAATGGCCTCCTCCCTCGCCGCATCCCGCGCTGCTTCCTGAGCTTCGGCGGCAGTGGGTGTGAGGGGAAGAAGGCTGAGGGGTTGCTCCGACATCGGTGCTGGGATGCTGTTTTTCACATCCTGCGCAGCACTGCTGAGAATGTCGAGCTTCACGCCAATTGCTTGAACCCCCGAGGTCAATTGGTCACTCGCACCCGCAAGGGTATCCGTCGCAGCGAGCGCCGCGTCGGCGGCAGCGCCCTCCCACTTTTCGGCAATCGTGTTCTTGAGCAGGGCAAACCCGAACCCGATGGGTAGTGAGCCGACGATGGCATGGCAAGCCTGAGCGAGATCCCCGATGATGCTCGGATCCATATCCCGGGTCTTGGCATAAATCTCCGAGTGTTGCCAGCCCTCGAAACTCTCCATCGTGGTGATGTAGGGCGGGTCGATCGCATCCGATCCAAGCTGCTCCGCCGACCTCTGCAGCTTGCTGCGGTGCTGATCGCCGGCGCCATTCGGCAGCACCGCGTCGAAGAAGGGAGCGAGCGGGTCCTTCGGGGCCATCTGTCAATCCCCCTTCGGGATAAACGGCTCAATGATCCGGGCGGTGTCCTCGAGTCCTGCGCACCACTCGGATTCGGGCGCATGCTGGCCGTTTCCCTCGAATACGCTGCGTGTGAAGCCGAGGATGCCGTAAGAGGTTTCGATCGTGAGATCGCATGCGTCGGAGACGCTTGGATCGAAGATCAAGATCGCGCGACGACCGTTGATGTCGATGGGTGTGGAGTGATTCTTCTTTTTCTCTTGTTCTTCTGCGAACGTGATGTTCCCGGACAGAACATTCATGACGTAGCGGCGTTGCAGCGTGTCATACCCGCAACCGAGGAAGGTGTAAGAATCGGGCGTGAAGTCCGCGTTCGCTTCACTCTGCGGGTCGTAACCAGCTTGGATTAAGGCCGAATCAGGGATATCAAGGCATGGATCGAACGCCACTCGCGGGCGGTCCGAGTTGTCGACATGTCTCGGAACCCGGGTAGTGGGCGTGGCCACGGATTCCGGGTCCAGTTGATCGGCTTTTTGTGTGCTGCAACCGGCGAGTAGCGTCAGTGAAAGGGCAGCCAGGACCATTGCATTGCGCTTCACTGCTCGATCTCTCCTTGGATCCCGGCCAGCGCCCGCCCGATTGCACTGTCGGTCTCCGCAAACGCTTCACCTCCGGACTGAAACGTGTCCCTCATAGTTTCTATGACGAGACGAAACTGGTTGAGGCGCTCCCTGACGGATCCGGAGCCAGCGCTTCCGTTGAGCTTTTCGTCATACCGGCCCTGGAGCTCTTGCGCTGAATCGAATCCACCAAAGCCGGAGATGTATCGGAGGGTGTCAGCGTTTCTTATCGCCTGATCAATCTGCTCGATCATCGTGTTGCAGATGCCCACGCATCGTTGGATTGCGTCATCTTCCAGACGCAGTGTTTTGCTCATTCCCATCCCCCCAGTACTCGACAGGACCCCCACGGCCGCGTGCGGAGATGCTACCGCACGGGTGTGTCACTCGGTCTAGTGCGCAGCGACCCGATGTTCAGGCCGCGTGGAGGTATTCGATGAGGATGCGCTCCACCGGTGAGCTGATCTGAACCTCACGGAACGGCAACGGTTTCGGTAGTGGTGGTGCGGTTGATCGGTACCGGTGTCCGGTGGGGGTGTGGATCTCGATCTTGTGCAGTCCGCCGGGCAGCTGGTGGGGCTTGGCGTTCCACCCTGCACCTTGTTTGGCGTAGTTGCAGGCCGCGCACAGGCCGGCTCCGTTGTGTGCGGTGGTCGGGCCCTCGTATTCGCGGGGTTGGATGTGGTCGTGATGCCGGATCGGCGCATCGCACCACGGTGTCCGGCATGTTCGATCGCGGAGATCGATCATCCTCGCCAACCCGGCGGGGAAGCAGCGGGCTTGGGACTCGGTTGCGGTCAGGGCTCCCGAGTGCGGGTTTGCGTACAGGCGGCGCAGAGTCACCCGCGCCTCGTCCCCGGTTTCCGGATCGATCGCGGCCTCGACTGCCTCCTTGATCCAATGCCCCGCCAGTGCCGCGGGGACGGGCCCGTACCCCTGCATGTAGGCGGGTTCGGACCCCCGGTCGAGGAGTGCACGGTCGGAGATGACGAGGTTCACGGTGATCGGAGGTGCAGTCGCGGTGTGGGGCGCGCCGGTTACTCGGGAGACGAGGAGGTCGGCCATGATCTGCGACCGCGTGCGCTCGTCACCGGCGGCGAGGATCGAATCGGCGTCACGGGCGAGAGTCGCGTGCACCGCGACCCCCTGTGCCACCGGCAGTAAAGCGCTGACGTAAGCCATGGTGTCCGGTGCGGGACGGGAGGTGACCCGCCGATCCGATACCGCCTTGCGGGCCCGCTGCACCACGGCCTCGGCGTCGACTTCCGCAGCGGCCGCGCGAACTTTCGCGCACACCGCCTGATCGCCGAGCCCGTCCAATGTCGCCGGGTCGGCGCACAGCAGGTAATCGAGTGCGGTGCGATCTTCTCGGGTGAGGCATGCAGTTTCGCGGACGAGAATCGTTGCCCGCCACTCGCTCAGCAACCCTCGTTCGAGCAGCGCCAAGGTGCAGGGCATCTCGTGGACGAGAGCGGTCGCCATGCCGAGATGGCGGCCCCCTCGAAACGGTGAGTCCCGTCGTGCCAAGGCCACCTGGTTGGCGATGCCTCGCCCTCGCTGTGCGGCCGGCACTTCGCGGTCTGCTCGTGCGGCGCGGATGGAGGCGTCGAGGTCTGCGGTCACCCGGGCTTGCACGCCCGCGCAGGCGGCTTTCACCTCTTCGAGTGTGCGGAGTACGTCGATGCGTGTCGCATCGTCGATATCTCGGTCGAGTTTTGGTAACTCGGCCAGAAATGCGATCACCGCTGCTGCATCCACCCCGACCCCCCGGTTGCCGTCGATTCCCCCGAATCGAACGTATGTTCTAGCTTAGCCGACCCCACTGGATCCTGGCAATACCTCGCCGGCACCCACCATGCGCATGGCGAGGTCGGCGTACAGGTCCGCGACAGCCTCCGGCTCGGTGTAGGCGCCTGCCGGGAACCAGCGGCAGATGTCGACGCACAGAGACATGAGGGCGAGGGTGACGCCTTCGCCGTCGGGCACCGTGAATTCGCCGGATGCGGCCCCGGCGTCGACGACGGCACGAACGATGCGGGTGATGTCGCGGCGCAGTTTGACCACGTCGCGATAGTGCTCGGGTGTGAGGGCGTTGAGTTCGTACTGCACGACGCGAGCCTGTGCGTGGTGCGTGGCCTGCCAGCTCGCGAACGCGCCGATCATCGCCTGCAGTCTCGTCGAGGGCGCCTCGTCGGGGAGGTCTGCACTCACGACGACGTCGAGCGCCGCGGTGTGGCCTTCGTAACTGATCGCGAAGAGCAGCTCTTCCTTGGATCGGTAGTGCGGGTACATCGCGGCGGGGCTCATATCGAGGCGGGCGGCGATCTCACGGGTGGTGGTGCCCCCGTAACCGCTGGTCGCGAACGCGTCGACGGCTGCGGCTCGGATGCGGGCGGCAGCCTTGGAAGGGCTGATCACCTGGTTCGGTGATTCGCTCATGTCTTTCTCCATCCTCGGCTGCGCGGCTGTTGACAATACCGCGCCGCACCATCAGTATAAGCAAGCGCTTAGAAAATAAGCACACGCTTACAAGCGTGGACACACCACAGCTGGATTTCGAAAAAGGAGCGGTCATGCGACGCACCCTGTACGGCCCCGATCACGAGGCATTCCGCGAATCGGCCCGGGAGTTCGTGAACCGCAACCTCCTGCCGGTGGCCGACAAGCTCATCGAGCAGCGCTTCATCGACCGCGAGATCTGGCTCGAAGCCGGCCGCAACGGATTCCTCGGCCTCGAGGTCCCCGAGGCGTACGGCGGAAGCGAGGCCGGTGACTACCGGTTCAACGCGGTTCTCGCCGAGGAGCTTTCGCGGGCGAGCGCCGCCGTGTCGTCGAGCTTCGGTATTCACGCCGACGTCGTCGCGCCGTATCTCGTGCAGCTCACGACCGAGGAGCAGAAGCAGCGCTGGCTGCCCAGGTTCTGCACCGGTGAGCTGCTCACCGCGATCGGTATGACCGAGCCTTCCGGCGGTTCCGACCTCGCGTCGCTCAAGACCACCGCGGTCAAGGACGGCGACGACTGGATCATCAACGGTTCCAAGACGTTCATCACCAACGGCTACAACGCCGACCTGGTGATCGTCGCGGCGCGCACCAGCCCCGAGAAGAAGTCCAAGGGCATCACCCTGTTCGCCGTCGAGACGGGCATGGAGGGCTTCGAGCGCGGACGCAAGCTCGACAAGGTCGGCCAGCACGAGTCGGACACCGCCGAACTGTTCTTCGAGAACGTGCGTGTCCCGTCGACGAACATCATCGGTGAGATCGACCGCGGATTCATCCACATGATGGAGATGCTGCCGCAGGAGCGGGTCGGCGCCGCCGTCTCGAACATCGCGCACGCCGCGCCGATCCTCGAGGAGACGATCCAGTACGCCAAGGACCGCAAGGCATTCGGCCAGCCCATCGGCTCGCTGCAGTGGAACAAGTTCCTCCTCGCGGACCTCGTCACGCGTGTCGAGGTCACCCAGGCCTACGTCGACAACTGCGTCGCCGCACACGCCGACGGTGAGCTCACGGCAGTGGACGCCGCCAAGGCCAAGTGGTGGACTGCTCAGGTGCAGAACGAGGTCCTCGACCACTGCGTGCAGCTGCACGGTGGCTACGGATTCATGACCGAGTACCGTGCCGCCCGTGCGTGGATGGATGCCCGTGTCACCAAGATCTGGGCCGGTTCCAACGAGATCATGAAGGAACTGATCGGCCGCGACCTCGGCCTCTGAACCCGTACCCCGTAGCCCGACGACAAAGGAGTCGCTTCGTATGTCCGTTCTCGACAAGTTCAGCTTGACCGATCGGGTGGTCGTCGTGACCGGTGCGTCGTCGGGCCTCGGGGTGGCGTTCGCGCAGGCCGCGGCGGAGGCCGGCGCCGACGTGGTGCTGGCAGCACGCCGCACCGACCGTCTCGAGAAGACCGCCGAGCTGGTGCGGGCCGCGGGACGTCAGGCGCTGTGCGTTGCGACGGACATCGCCGACCCGGCTCAGGCGCAGAACATGATCGACGCGGCCATGGAGAAGTTCGGCCGCGTGGACGTGCTCGTCAACAACGCCGGCGTCGGTACGGCTGTCCCCGCGACGCGGGAGACGCCGGAGCAGTTCCGGCAGGTCGTCGACATCAACCTGAACGGTTCCTACTGGGCGGCGCAGGCGGCGGGCAAGGTCATGAAGCCGGGCAGCGCGATCGTGAACATCGCGAGCGTGCTGGGTCTCACCACCGCGGGACTTCCGCAGGCCGCGTACGCCGCGAGCAAGGCCGGGGTCATCGGTCTCACCCGCGACCTGGCGCAGCAGTGGGGTGCCCGCAAGGGCATTCGAGTGAATGCGATCGCTCCCGGGTTCTTCGAGACGGAGATGACGGATCAGTACCAGGACGGGTACCTCGAATCGATGAAATCGCGGCTGGTTCTCGGTCGCCTCGGCGATCCGGAGGAGCTGGCCGCGACCGTGGTGTGGCTCGCGTCGAACGCCGCCGCGTACGTCACCGGCCAGACGATCGCGGTGGACGGCGGCATCACCATCACCTGAGCGTCGGGTTGGGCGGGCCTGCCGTGCTGGCGTATAAGTAGGAAATGACCACGCGCACCGTCCATGAAGAGTGGGACGACCAGCCCGCCCCGTCGATGGCGGCCACCGATCTGTTGCGGGAGCCTCCGGCGACCCCGCGTGGAGCACGCACTCGCGCGGCGTTGGTGGCGGCCGCGCGGACGGTATTCGAGCGGTCCGGGTACCTCGATGCCAGGCTCACCGACATCACGAAGGAAGCCAACTGCTCGACGGGGTCGTTCTACACGTACTTCGACAACAAGGAGCAGGTGTTCGCCGCCGTGCTCGAGGTGGCGCAGGAAGACATGATGCACCCGGGTATGAAACGGGTGCAGGACACCGACGATCCGTACGCCGTCCTGGAGGCGAGTAACCGCGCCTACCTGGAGGCCTATCGGCGTAACGCCAAGCTGATGGGGCTGCTCGAACAGGTCGCGCACATCGACCCGGCGTTCGCGGACCTGCGGCGTCAGCGGGCCGACGCGTTCATCGCGCGCAACGCGCGGGGCATCGCGGAACTGCAGGCGCGGGGCATCGCCGACAAAGAACTCGACCCGATGCTGGCGTCGCGGGCGCTGTCGGGGATGGTCAGCCGGTTGGCGTACAACGTGTTCGTGGCCAGCGTGAACGGGACCGACGGCACTCCCGTCGACTTCGACGACGTCGTGTTCACCACGACGCGCATCTGGGCAAATGGACTGAGGTTCCCCGAGCGGAGCTGAGCTCTCTCCGACGGCGTCAGCGCGTGGGACACCCAGGTCGACGAAACTGAATCCGACACCGGGTTCAGGTGTTTTCTGTGGAAGACTGGGGCACGTCCGTGTCCCCTCGAGGGAGGAATCTCGTGCAGGTTACGCAGAAGGTCGCCATCGTCACCGGTGGCGGAGGTGGAATCGGCGGTGCACTCGCGGAGCGGCTCGCCGCCGAGGGCGCCCGGGTCGTCGTCACCGATCTCGATGCCGCATCGGCCCAGGCGGTGTCGGACCGGATCAACGCGACACGTCCGGGGGCCTCGATCGCCCGCGGCGCCGACGCGTCCGAGGATGCACAGATCGCGTCGGTCATCGACGCCGCGGAGGAGGCGTTCGGCCCCGTCGACCTCTACTTCGCCAATGCGGGTGTCGCGGCCGGGGAGGGCCTCGAACCCGACGATGCGGTGTGGGACCTCGCCCTCGACGTGAATGTCCGTGCGCACATCCGCGCGGCACGCCGCCTGGTCCCCGGCTGGATCGAGCGCGGCGAGGGGTACTTCGTCAGCACGGCCTCCGCCGCCGGGCTGCTCACCCAGATCGGGTCCGCCCCCTACTCGGTGACCAAACATGCCGCAGTCGGATTCGCCGAATGGCTGTCCGTCACATACGGCGACAAGGGCGTCCGCGTCAGCTGCCTGTGCCCCATGGGCGTCAACACCAAGCTGCTCACCGACGACGCCGCCCTGTCGGCCACCGCCGCACGCGCCGTCACCACCGCGGGTTCGGTGCTCGAACCATCCGAGGTGGCCGAATGCGTGCTCGCCGCAATGGAAGCCGAACAGTTCCTGATCCTTCCGCACCCCGAAGTGCTGGAGATGTACCGGCACAAGGGCGCCGACTACGACCGATGGATCCGGGGAATGCGCCGCTACCAGGCCTCGCTCCTCGCCCAGTCGTCCTGACCCGACCGCACGAGGAGTCCGCATGTCGCTGTTCGACTTATCCGATCGCGCCCGGCAATACCAGATCGATCTGCTGGAGTTCATGGATTCGCATGTGTATCCGGCGGAGGCGGTGTATGAGGAGCAGATGCGGGAGTCGGGGGATCCGCATTTCCAGCCGCCAGTGTTGGAGGAGTTGAAGGTTGAGGCGCGGCGTCGGGGGTTGTGGAATCTGTTTCATCCGCATCCGGGGACGGGTGCGGGGTTGACGAATCTCGAGTATGCGCCGTTGGCGGAGATTATGGGGCGCAGTCATATTGCGTCGGAGGCGTGTAATTGCAATGCGCCGGATACGGGCAACATGGAGGTGCTCGAGTTGTTCGGTACGGCCGAGCACAAGGAGAAGTATCTGACGCCGTTGCTGGAGGGGACGATGGCGTCGGCGTTCGCGATGACGGAGCCGGCGGTGGCGAGTTCGGATGCGACGAATGTGGAGTTGTCGATGGTCCGGGACGGTGACGAGTATGTGCTCAACGGCCGGAAGTGGTTCGCGTCGAATGCGTTGCATCGGAATTGCCGGGTGTTGATCGTGATGGGGAAGACGGATCCGTCGGCGGCGCCGCATCGGCAGCAGTCGATGATGGTGGTGCCGATCGATGCGCCGGGGGTGACGGTGATGCGGGGGTTGCCGGTGTTCGGGTATCAGGATCGTGAGGGGCATGCGGAGATCGACTTCGCGGATGTTCGGGTGCCGGCCAAGGATGTGTTGAAGGGCGAGGGGGAGGGTTTCGCGATTTCGCAGGCGCGGTTGGGTCCGGGCCGGATTCATCACTGCATGCGGGCGATCGGGATGGCGGAGCGGGCGTTGGAGTTGATGTGTCGTCGGGCGTCGTCGCGGGTGACGTTCGGGAAGCCGGTCAGTGAGAATGCGAATATTCAGGATTGGATTGCGGAGGCGCGGATCGAGATCGAGATGATCCGGTTGTTGACGCTGAAGGCGGCGTATCTGATGGATACGGTGGGGAACAAGGAGGCGCGGACGGAGATCGCGGCGATCAAGGTGGCGGCTCCGAATATTGCGTTGAAGATTGTGGATCGGGCGATTCAGGTGCACGGTGGGGCCGGTGTCACCGACGACTTCCCCCTCGCCATGATGTACGCCCATCTGAGGACATTGCGTCTCGCGGACGGACCGGACGAGGTCCACAAGATGTCCATCGCGAGAAGAGAACTCCGCAAATACCGTACGAAGACCGAGAACAACCAGCATGGAGGAAACAAGTGAGCCAGGAACGTAGAACCGCCATCGTCACCGGATCGGCCCGGGGAATCGGCGCCGCCGTCGCGAAGCGGCTGGCCGACGACGGCTACGCGGTCGCCGTCCTCGACCTCGACGAGTCCGCGTGTGCCGGCACCGTCGACGCGATCAAGTCCGCCGGCGGCGAAGCGCTGGCCGTGGGCGCGAACGTCGCCGACGAGGCCTCGGTCGCCACGGCGGTCGAGCGAGTGGCGGCCGAACTCGGTGCTCCGACGATCCTGATCAACAACGCCGGGATCACCCGCGACAACCTGTTGTTCAAGATGACCGTCGACGACTGGGACGCGGTCATGAACGTGCACCTGCGCGGTGCGTTCCTGATGTCGCGGGCCGTGCAGAAGTACATGGTGGACGCCAAGTTCGGGCGCATCGTGAACCTGTCGAGCACCTCTGCGCTCGGTAACCGCGGGCAGGTCAACTACTCCGCCGCCAAGGCGGGCATGCAGGGCTTCACCAAGACGCTGGCATTCGAGCTCGGCAAGTTCGGTGTCACCGCGAACGCGATTGCGCCCGGCTTCATCGAGACCGAGATGACCGCCGCCACCGCCGAGCGGGTGGGTGTCGGCTTCGAGGATTTCAAGAAGGCGGCGGCGTCGCAGATCCCGGTGAACCGCGTCGGGCAGCCCGAGGACATCGCGCACACCGCGTCGTTCTTCGTCAGCGAGGGCGCCGGATTCGTCTCGGGGCAGGTCGTCTACGTCGCCGGTGGACCGAAGGACTGATCGATGAAGGCGTGGCGTGTACACGAATTGGGGCAGCCGAGGGACGTTCTGACGTTCGAGGACGTCCCCGACCTCGAACCGAAGCCCGGGGAGTTGCTGGTCAAGGTGCTCTCGGCCGCCGCCAACTTCCCGGATGTGCTGTTGTGCCGCGGCGAGTACCAGATCAAGCCGCCGCTTCCGTTCACTCCCGGTGTGGAGCTGTGCGGCGAGGTGGTGGGTCTGGGCGAGGGTGTCACCGAGTTCTCCGTCGGTGACCGGGTGATCGGCATGCCGAGTCTTCCGAACGGCGGGTTCGCCGAGCTGGCCGTCATGTCCTCGGCCACAGCGTTCCCCGCTCCGGAGGCCCTCGACGACGCCGAGGCGTCGGCACTGTCGATCGGGTACCAGACGGGATGGTTTGCGCTGCACCGCAGGACGCAGATCCAGCCCGGTGAAACCCTGCTCGTGCACGCTGCGGCAGGTGGTGTGGGCAGCGCGGCCGTGCAACTGGGTAAGGCGGCGGGTGCGAAGGTGATCGGCGTCGTCGGCGGTCCCGAGAAGGCGGCCTACACGCGGGAACTCGGTGCCGACCTCGTGATCGACCGGCACAGCGAGGACTTCGTGCAGGCCGTGAAGGACTTCACGGACGGCCGCGGTGCCGACGTCGTGTTCGATCCGGTGGGTGGCGACTCCTACACGAAGTCGACCAAGTGCATCGCGTTCGAGGGTCGCATCATCGTGATCGGGTTCGCGAGCGGCACCATCCCGTCGCCCGGGCTGAACCACGCGCTGATCAAGAACTACTCGATCATCGGGCTCCACTGGGGGTTGTACAACGCCAACAACCCCGCTGCGATCCGGGAGTGTCACGAAGAGCTGACGAGGATGGCCGCGGCCGGCGAGATCAAGCCGATGATCAGCGAGCGGCTCGGGCTCACCGACGTCGCGGACGGCATCGCACGGCTCGGCGAGGGGACGACAGTCGGACGGCTGGCTTTCCTGCCCGGACGCTAGCGGTTGCGCTTCGCGTACAGCTCCTCGAGGTTGTGCCGCAAGGTCACCTCGGTGTTCTTCACGGCCGTTTCGACGAATGGTTCGACGATGAGACCGAGGGCCTTGCCGGTGAGGCCGCCGGGGAGTTTGTACGCGAAGTCCACGCTGATCTCGGTCTTGTCCTCACCGTGAGCGGTGAACTCCCAGGTCGAGGAGTTGGCGGCGCCGTCGAGCGACGCCAGGGTGATGACCCGGTCCTGCTCCCACTCGGTGACCTCGAGCCGCGACCGCAGGGTGCTGGGGCCGATGTGGATCGCGGCGTCGAACGTCGACTCCATCCCCTGGTCGAATTCCCCGATCGGACGGAACTCCGAGACCCCGAACATCCAGTCGGGGACCGTCCGGTAATCGTCGATGTACGCGAACGCCACGTGGATGGGGACGGCTGCGATCGCGGAGTGACGGACGTGGATCATCAGGTGGTCCCTGGCTCTCTGTCGGAGAAGGCTGTCGATCTGGGCGACCTCGTTCGACTCTAGTCAACTCCCGCGACCACAGCAGGGGAGCGGCGGGTATCTGTTCTACCGTAGGACCCATGACGATAGAGGGCACCCAGCGCGGCAGTTCCTGGCGTGAGTACACCGACCAGGGCTTGTCCAAGGTTCTGGCCGCGGCGCTGGCGGCGTTCGTCGAGAAGGGGTACGACGGGGCGTCGATCCGTGAGATCGCGTCACGCGCCGGTCTGTCGGTCCCCGGTCTCTATCACCACTACCCCTCCAAGCAGGCGCTGCTGGTGGGGCTGACGAACGCGGTGATGCGCGAACTCCTCGATCGCAGCCACGCGGCGGTGGCAGAGGCGGGCCCGACACCGGGCGAGCGGTTCGACGCGGTCATCGAGTCGCTGCTGCGGTTCCACATGTACCGGCGTGAACAGGCCTTCGTCGCGTCCCGGGAGACGCGGAGCATGGAACCGGAGAGCCGGAAGGCGTACATCGCGCTGCGCGACGAGCAGCAGGAGATGCTGGACGACATCGTCCGCGAGGGGGTGGCGGCGGGGTTGTTCCGGACGCCGTTCCCGGAGGACGCGAGCCGTGCCGTCGTCACGATGTGCGTCGCGGTGTCCACCTGGTACCGGGAGGACGGGCCGCTGTCGCCCGACGAACTGGTCGAGCGGTACCTGGCGATCGCGAGGAGCACGGTCGGCGCGTCCGACTGAGTCTTGACCGGCTTTCGAAGGTGTGGAATTGTCGGTGACGACTTCGACCGAGCGAGTGATCGGTCGGTACTGGAGTCGCCGTATTGACTGGAGGTAGTTGTGGCGATCGATCTGTCCTACGCACCCGAGGTGACCGCGCTCGTCGAGAAGACCGAGGCGTTCACCCGCGAAGTCGTGCTGCCCATCGAGGACGAGCACGGCGGCGACATCACCGCGGCCGGTGGCGACACCCTGCGCGTGGAGCTGCAGAAGGCAGCCAAGGACGCCGGAGTCTTCGCCCCGCACGCACCCGTCGAGTACGGCGGACACGGCCTGAACATGACCGATCGCGCGCCCGTCTTCGAGGCCGCGGGCTATTCGCTGTTCGGCCCGACCGCCCTGAACATCGGGGCCCCCGACGAGGGCAACGTCCACATGCTCGCGCACATCGCCAGCCCGGAGCAGAAGGAGCGGTTCCTCGCCCCGCTCGCGCACGGCGACATGCGGTCGGCGTTCGCCATGACCGAGCCGTCGCCCGGAGCCGGCTCCGACCCCTCGGCACTGACCACGCGCGCCGAGAAGGTGCCGGGCGGGTGGAAGATCAACGGCCACAAGTACTTCATCACCGGAGCCGACGGCGCGGGATTCTTCATCATCTTCGCGCGCACGTCCGGCGTGCCCGGCGACCGCGGTGGTGCGACGATGTTCCTCACGCCGGCCGACGCCGAGGGGCTGAGGGTGGGTCGTCACATCGACACCCTGGACCGGGCGATGATCGGTGGGCACTGCGAGGTGTTCTTCGAGGACCTGTTCGTCGCCGACAGCGGGGTTCTCGGCGAGGTGGACCAGGGATTCGCCTACGCCCAGGTCCGGCTCGGGCCCGCCCGGATGACGCACGTCATGCGGTGGCTCGGTGCGGCGCGGCGCGGCCACGACGTCGCCGTGGCACACGTCGCGCAGCGTGAGGGTTTCGGAGGCAAGCTGGGTGATCTCGGCATGGTCCAGAAGATGATCGCGGACAACGAGATCGACATCGCCGCCACCCGCGCACTGTTGACGCGGGCGTGCTGGGAACTCGATCAGGGCGGCCACGCGAGCAACTCCACGTCCATCGCCAAGACCTACGCCTCCGAGGCCATCTTCCGCATCGTCGACCGCTCAATCCAGATGTGCGGCGGTCTCGGCGTGTCCGGTGACCTGCCCCTCGCTCGGCTGTCCCGCGAGGTGCGACCGTTCCGTGTCTACGACGGACCGTCCGAGGTGCACCGCTGGGCCATCGCCAAGCGTGTCGTCGGTGCTGCGAAGAAGGCCGCGCGGGAGGCGGGCGCATGACCGAACATCGGGGACTCGATCTCGTTGCGCTGCGGAAGTTCCTGTCCGAGTCGGACGTTCCTCTCGCCGGTGAGTTGCGGGCCGACCTGATCTCGGGCGGCAAGTCCAACCTCACGTACGCCATCTTCGACGACTCCTCGCGGTGGGTGCTGCGAAGGCCGCCCACCGCGGGGCTCACACCGTCGGCGCACGACGTGGCCCGCGAATTCCGCATCACCTCGGCGCTGCAGGGCACCGACGTCCCGGTGGCCGCCACCGTCGCATTGTGCGAGGACGACAGTGTGATGGGCGCGCAGTTCACCGTGGTGGAACACGTGACGGGCCAGGTGATCCGGACCAAGTCGGATCTCGAGGCGCTGTCCGACGACGACATCGACTCGTGCACCGACGAACTGGTCCGCGTGCTCGGCGCTTTGCACAACGTCGACTACGACGCCGTCGGCCTGGGCGAGCTCGGCCGCCCGGACGGGTACGTGGCCCGGCAGGTCACGTTGTGGGCGAGCCAGTGGGGGCGAGTGAAGACGACGGACTCCGCGGACGTCGACCGCCTGCATGCCGCGCTGGTCGAATCGATTCCGCAGCAGTCGGAATCGTCGATCGTGCACGGCGACTACCGCATCGACAACACCATCCTCGCGGCCGGCGACGTGAGCACCGTTGCGGCGGTCGTCGACTGGGAACTGTCGACCCTCGGCGACCCGCTCACCGACGTCGCCCTGATGTGCGTCTACCGGCATCCGGCTCTCGACCTGGTGCTCGGCGAACCGGCGGCCTGGACGAGCCCGCGACTGCCGTCGGCGGACGATCTCGCGCAGCGCTACACCGTGGCGTCGGGGCGCGAACTGGTCCACTGGAACTTCTACCTGGCGCTCGCGAACTTCAAACTCGCCGTGATCGCCGAGGGCATCAACCACCGCTACCGTGTCGGCGCCACCGTCGGAGAAGGTTTCGAGAAGGCAGGCGACGCGGTGCCCGAATTCGTCGCGGCCGGCCTGCGCGCCCTGAAAGGACAGACCGTATGAGTCGCACCGCACTGATCACCGGCGCCTCGCGTGGCATCGGACTCGGCATCGCCACCCGTCTCGCCGAACAGGGGTACGGGCTGACGATCACCGCCCGTGATCGTGATCGGCTCGAGTCCGTGGGCGCCGACCTGCGGACCGCGGGCGCGAAGGACGTCGTCGTGGTCGCCGGTGACCTCGCCGACGAGGAATCTGCCGGACGCGTCGTCGAGGCGCACACCGACGCCTACGGTTCGCTGAACGCGCTGGTGCTCAACGCCGGGGTGGGAACCGCGGGCCCCATCGGCGAGTTCCCCATGCGCCGATTCGACAAGAGCCTCGGAGTCAACCTGCGGGCGCCGTTCAGCCTTCTGCAGCAGTCGCTGCCGCTGCTGCGTACCGGTGCGGCGGAGAACCCGGGACGCGGGTCCAAGGTCGTGGCCCTGGCATCGATCACCGGCGTGTACGCCGAGGCAGGGCTCGCCGTCTACGGGGCGACCAAGGCCGCGCTGATCTCCCTGACGGAGACGCTGAACGTGGAGGAGTCGGGCAACGGAGTCTCCGCGACCGCGCTCGCCCCGGCGTACGTCGACACCGACATGTCCGCCTGGATCCACGACACGATCCCGCCCGAGGCGATGATCGAGGTCAACGACATCGTCGAACTCGTCGACGCCCTGCTGCGGCTGTCGTCGCGCGCGGTGGTCCCGAAGATCGTCGTCGGACGCGCCGGAACGGACGGCTACCGCGCGTAGTCGTCGTCCTCCTGGGCCTCGCCACGCTTGCGGAAGAACTTGAAACCGGGGACGCCCTGGATCGCCTGACGCACGCCCTGGACCTCCTCGAGGAGTTGGTGGATCTCCGGCGACACGGTGTCCAGGGTCGCCAGGATCGGCATCAGCCCCTCCATGCGCAGGGTCAGCTCGGGCAGGTGGTCCACCAACCCGATCGCGGCGTGAATCTCCTCCTCGGTGAGGTCGTCGACGAACCGCTGCGCCAGTGGGGCGGCCTTCGTCGCCAGCGGCTCGTACAGACCGATGAGAGTCTGCGCCGACGCGGATGTGTGCCCTGCCGTGGCGACGACGGTCGCCGCCGATTCCGCAACCGCGTTCGCCCTCGCCACGGCGATCTCGGCGCCGTCGCTGATTGCCTCGATGCGGGAAATCAGCACCTCGACCTGGTCCAGGAGGGTGCCGATCCGGCCGGGAAGGGAGACGACGAGTTCAGCGGTGTCCGCCGACCACCGGGCGATCCCGGTGACGGTACGCACCAGGTCGCGGGTGCCGAGTTGTACGAGAGCCATCGGCCCATCCTGCCTGATGCATTTCGCACCTCACGTTTCGGTCGTGGCAGACGTCTACCTTTCAGAGGCCCGTACACCTGGAAGGATTGGCACCGTGAATGCCGACCGAGCAGCACACACAGTCATCGATTCACCGATCGGCCCCCTGACGCTGGTGAGCGTCGACGGGGTGCTGAGCGGCATCTACATGGTCGAACACCGGCATCAGCCGAATCCCGCGACGTTCGGGGAGCGCGACACCGCAGGTTTCGACGAGGCCGTCACCCAGCTCACCGAATACTTCGACGGCAGGCGCACCGACTTCACCGTCCCGCTCGCCGCGCGGGGCACGCCCTTCCAGCAACGGGTGTGGGACGCCCTGCGCACCATCCCGTACGGCGAGACGTGGACGTACGGTCAGCTGGCCGACTCCCTCGGCACCCCGACTGCGGTTCGCGCGGTGGCGGCGGCGAACGGCAGGAATCCGATCAGCATCATCGTCCCGTGCCACCGTGTCATCGGGAGCAACGGCAACCTGACGGGGTATGCGGGCGGGCTCGAGCGCAAACGGTTCCTGCTCGAACGCGAAGCGGAACGGGCGGGACTCCGGCTGAGCTGATGACCCTGAAGCCGTTCGAAGACATCGTGGCCGAGCACGGGCCGACGGTCCTGCGGGTCTGTCGGGCCGTGGTCGGTCCGGTGGACGCCGAGGACGCCTGGTCGGAGACCTTCATCGCCGCGATGCGGGCGTACCCCGACCTGCGTCCCGGGAGCAACGTCGAGGCATGGCTGGTGACCATCGCGCACCGGAAAGCGCTCGACCACATTCGTGCGCGCGACCGGCGGCCCGTCCCCACCGACGAGCTTCCCGAGCAGACGACCGACCGCGGACTCCCCGGCGGTCACGACCCCGAGTTGTGGAACGCGGTCGGCGCCCTGCCGATGAAGCAACGGGCGGCGGTGGCGTATCACTACCTGGCCGGGCTGCCGTACGCCGAGATCGCGGTGATCCTGAGCAACTCCCCGGACGCGTCGCGACGGGCCGCCGCCGACGGGATTGCGGCGCTACGCAAGACCCTCTCGATCTCTGTGAGTGGAGACATCACATGAACATCCCCGACATCGTCTACGCCCTGTCCACGTCGGACTCCGCGGTCGAGCAGAATCTGCGTGAGCGGCTCGCCGCCCTCGCCGCCGAAGCAGGGCTCCTCGACGTCGCGTACCGGACCCTCGACACCCCCGTCGGTTCGCTTCTCCTCGCCGCCACCGATCGCGGGCTGGTACGGGTCGCCTTCCCCAGCCAGGATCACGACGCCGTACTGCAGACCCTCGCCGAGCAGATCAGCCCCCGGATCCTGCGCGCACCGGCCCGGCTCGACCGGGTGGCCCACGAGATCGACGAATACTTCCTCGGCGAGCGCACGAGCTTCGACGTTCCGCTGGACTTCAGGCTGTCCAAGGGATTTCGGCTCGAGGTACTTCACCATCTTCCCGAGATCGACTACGGACACACCGCCAGTTACGCCTCGGTCGCGGCGGCCGCGGGCAGCCCGAAGGCAGTGCGCGCGGTCGGAACCGCCTGCGCCCTCAACCCGCTCCCCGTCGTGATTCCCTGCCACCGGGTGGTCCGCAGCGACGGCAGCATGGGCCAGTACGCGGGTGGGCCGGAAGCCAAGTCGATTCTGCTGACATTGGAGGCAGCGGCATGACTACCTTGACGCAACGCGTGAACGACCTCGATTGGCAGGGTCTCCACGGCGAGACCGACGCCGCGGGATGCGCGCAATCCGAGCAGATCCTGACGGCCGAGGAGTGCGGGCAGATCGCGGACATGTACGAGGAGGTCGAGCGTTTCCGGTCCACCGTCGACATGGCCCGGCACCGTTTCGGCTCGGGACAGTACCGGTACTTCGACCACCCGCTACCGGAGGTCGTGGCCGAACTCCGTGCCGCCTTCTACCCGAAACTTCTTCCCGTGGCACGGGACTGGGCGACCAAGCTGAGGAAGCCCGCGCCGTGGCCGGACACCCTCGACGAATGGCTGGACATGTGCCACGACGCCGGCCAGAAACGGGCGACACCCATCCTGCTCAGCTACCGCGCGAACGACTGGAACGCTCTGCACCGCGACCTCTACGGTGACCTGGTGTTCCCGTTGCAGGTAGTGATCGGCCTCGACCGCCCGGGAGTGGACCACGAGGGCGGGGAATTCATGCTCGTCGAGCAGCGACCCCGCGCCCAGTCCCGGGGCACGGTGACGACGCTGCAGCAGGGTCATGCGCTGATCTTCACCACCAGGGACAGGCCCGTACGCTCGACCCGCGGTTGGTCGACGGGACCGGTACGACACGGTGTCAGCACCGTTCGGCGCGGCACCCGCCGGACCCTCGGCCTGGTCCTGCACGACGCCGAGTGACCGTGATGTCCGCGTTGATACCCCGGCCCCGAACTGTGGTGGCGCCCGGCGCCGTCCACGTCCCCGACTGGCTCACGCCGGAGGAGCAGCGCCACCTGGTGGCCGAATGCCGGCGCTGGGCCACCGCACCGGTCCCGATGCGGGCCGCGCAACTGCCGACGGGGCATCGCATGTCGGTGCAGACGGTGTGCCTCGGCTGGCACTGGAAGCCGTATTCCTACTCGCGCACCGCCGAGGACGCGGGCGGCGGCCGTGTCGCGCCGGTTCCCGGCTGGCTGGTCGAACTCGGCCGGCGAGCGGTGAGTGAGGCCTACGGGAAGCCCGCCGACGGGTACACACCCGATGCCGCGCTGATCAACTTCTACGACGACACCGCGAAGATGGGCATGCACCAGGACAAGGAGGAGCGGTCCGATGCGCCCGTCGTGTCGTTGAGCATCGGCGACACGTGCACGTTCCGCTTCGGCAACACTGCCACCCGCACGAAGCCGTACACCGATGTCGAGTTGCTGTCGGGCGACCTCTTCGTGTTCGGTGGCGAGTCCCGGTTCGCATATCACGGAGTGCCGAAAGTGTTTCCCGGCACGAACGATCCGGACTGCGGACTGACAACGGGCCGACTGAACATCACGCTGCGGATGACGGGACTCGAGGACGCATGAGAGTGCAGCTGCCGTACCGGGGCCCGTTCACCCATGCGCCGTTGTGGGGCGCGCTCCGCGCCCACACCGTGTCCGGGCTCGAGCGACACGACCCCGACGGAACCCACACCCGGGTGGTGAACGGTCCGCACGGGCCCGCGCTGGTGTCCGTGGTCGTACGTCCCGCCGGCGGGTACGTCGAGGCGCACCTGACACCGGCGGATCCGGGAGACGTCGAAGCGCTGACCGTCGCGGTCCGGCGCTGGCTCGACCTCGACGCGAATCCGCTGCCGATCGACGCCGCGTTGAGCCGTCACCCGCAACTGGCTCCGCTGGTGGCACTACGACCGGGTCTGCGGCGCCTGGGGAGCGTGGACGGGTTCGAAACGGCGGTTCTGACCGTTCTCGGACAACAGGTTTCGCTGGCGGCGGCCCGGACGTTCGGCAGCCGGCTCGTGTCCGCGTACGGTCGGCCCGTCCACAACGGATTCTTCGCGTTTCCCGAACCGGAGACGCTCGCGGCGCTCGCACCCGAACAGTTGCGCTCCACCCTCGGTCTCACCGGCGCCCGGGCCAGGACGGTGCTCGCGCTGGCCGAGGCCGCGTCCGACGGTCTGCGCCTCGACGCGGACACCGACCCGGCCGAGTTCCGGGCCAGTCTGCTCGCACTGCCCGGCATCGGCCCGTGGACGGCGGACTATCTGACGGTGCGGGTGCTGGCCGACCCGGACGCGTTCACACCCGACGACCTCGTCCTCAAACGTGCGCTGGAGGTCAGGACCGGCAGGCAGGCAGCGGAACTCGCCGAGTCGTGGCGACCGTGGCGGGCCTACGCGCTGTTCCACCTGTGGACCGACGAAGCGTATTAGTCCTTGGCTTTCGCCAGCGCCGACGGCCACCAGATCTTCTTGCCGATGTCGTGGGAGAGCGCCGGGACGAGGATGCTGCGCACGATGATCGTGTCGAGCAGCACACCGAACGCGACCGCGAAACCGACCTCGGCGAGAAACACCAGGGGCAGCACGCCCAGTACCGCGAACGTCGCGGCGAGTACGACACCGGCCGACGTGATGACGCCACCGGTCACTGCCAGTCCCCGCAGCACACCGGATTTGGTGCCGTGTTCCTCGGTTTCCTCGCGGACCCGGGTCATCAGGAAGATGTTGTAGTCGATGCCGAGCGCCACGAGGAACACGAACGCGAACAGCGGGAACGCCGGATCTGCGTTCGCGAAATGGAAGACGTGGGTGAAGAAGAGTCCGCACACCCCGAGGGTGGCCGCGAACGACAGGACCACGGTGGCGATGAGGATGATGGGTGTGAGCAGGGCGCGGAGCAGGAGGGCCAGCACGACGAAGATGACGACGAGAACGATCGGGATGATCAGGTTCCGGTCGTGCACCGACGCCGTCTGCACGTCGAGAGTGGTTGCCGTGCTGCCGCCGACGAGCGCATCGGCACCGGGTACGGCGTGCACCGCGTCGCGCAGTCGCTTCACCGTCTCGAGGGCTTCCGGGGAATCGTACGAGTCGGCGAGTGTCGCGTTGACGACCATGCGCCCGTCGATCGGTGCGGCCGTGAGGAAGTCGGGTGCGCACCCCTGCCCGGCTGCCGAAGCCACCGCGGCCGGGTTGGACTTGACGAGTGCGGACAGCTTCTCGACGTCGACCTGCGGGCACACCGCGCCGGGATCCGTCGACACCCCGTCCACACCGCTCACCGCCGCGATGACCGCGTCCGTCTGATCGGCATTGGTGACGATGACGGCGGGCGCGCCGGCGCCCGGATCGAATTTGGAGTCGTACAACTCCTGACCGACGACGGCGTCGGGGCGGTTGGTGAAGTTCTCCGACGACGACAGCCCGTCCGTCTTCAGACTGCCGATGCCGACCAGGAACAGCACGGCCAGCAGCACCGTCGTACCGATCCAGAGGGGACGGTCCTTGCTTCCGACCTGGGCGGCGATCCTGCCCCACAGGCCGTGCGTGGTGAGGTCGGCGGCCTCGTCCACCTTGGGTTTCCGCGGCCAGAACACCCACCGTCCCGCCGCGGACAGCGCGACGGGCAGGAACGTCATCATCACGAGGTACGTGCACGCGATGCCGATCGCGGCGACCGGCCCGAGACTCTTGTTGGAGTTCAGTTCGGAGAACGTCAGGCACAGCAGACCGAGGATGACGGTGACCGCCGACGCCGTGATGGCGGGGGCGGATTCCTTCCACGCCTTGACCATGGCGTCGAACCGGCTGGGATAGAAGTGCAGTTCTTCCCGATATCGGGAGATCAGGAGGAGCGCATAGTCGGTGCCCGCACCGATCACGAGGACGAACAGGATGCCCTGACTCTGTCCGGTGAGGGTGAGCACCTCCGCCTTGGCGAGGAAGTAGATGACCATCGACGCCAGGCCGAGCGCGAGCAGTGCCGAGAAGAGCGGGAAGAACCACAGCACGGGGGAGCGGTAAACCACCAGCAGGATCAGGACCACCACGAGCAGGGCGGCGCCCAGCAGTGCACCGTCGAGCCCGGCGAACGCGTCGATGAACGCCACCAGCAGACCACCGGGACCGGCAGGGAGCACCTCGAGCCCGGCGGCCGCGTTCTTCGCGGCGGTGAGGACGTTCTCCTCGGTGGCGGCGAGCACATCGCCGGCGACCGCCGTGCCGTCCTCCTTCGCGACGAGGGGAACGAAGATCGATGCCGTGGTGCCGTCCTGGGAGAACTGTGTCTGGGACATGCCTTCGGCGTCGACCCCGTCGACTGCCGCGATGGCGTCACGTGCCTGGGCGATGGCGGCCTTGTCCTGCTCGGTGAGCGGGGCGTCGCTGTGGAACAGCACGAAACCGGGGATCGTTTCGACGGTGAGGAACTTGGACGATTCGTTGGTGACGATCGTCGATTCGGCGGAACTCGACAGGTAGGCGGCGTTGTCGTTCTTCTGGACCTCGGTGAGCTTGCCCTGGAAGGAACCCCCGAATCCGCCCGCGAAGAACGCGATGATCGCGATGGCCACGATGGTGAACGCAGGCCAGCGGAACCTGCGCGGCGTCTCGCCGCTGGTGCTCGAGTCCGTCGAATCCAGCTTCGTCATGGGTTCTCCTTCGCCGCCCCCGCCAGCAGTGCGTCCCAGTACACCATGTCGAGCGCACCGGCGACACCGGAAATCCGCGCGCGTCAGGCCTCGTCGGAGGTTTCGGCGTAGCAGTCCCGCACCGCCACATCCATCGGGAACCGCACCCGCGTCTCGCCGAACAGCAACCGGGTGGCTACCTCGACCGCGCCCAGAATGTGCCGCGTCGCCGACTCCGGATCCCGGGTATGCACCATCACCTCGTCGTGCTGGAAGAAGACGAGTTCGCTGTCCGGGTCGTCCGCCAGCCGGCGCCGCAGATCCGCGAGCACGCACAGTGCCCACTCGGATGCCGTGGCCTGCACCACGAAGTTTCGGGTGAACCGGCCGCGGGAATGCGCGTCGCCGTGCGACCAGAAGTCGGGGGACGGCGGCGGGCACGCCCGGCCGAGCCACGAGTGCACGACCTCGCCGCGTTCACCGGCGCGGGCCGCCCTTTCCACATATTCGACGGCGACGGGAAAGCGGGTGCGCAGCAGGGTGAGCAGGGAACGGGCCTCGCCCGCGGTGGCGCCGTACAGGACACCGAGGATCGCCACCTTGGCCTTGCCTCGGTCGCCGTCGAACGTCTCCGCCGCGACCGGTGCGTACAGGTCGTCGGCGCCCGCGGCGGCAACCATGCGGGCGTCCCCCGACAAGGCGGCCAGGATGCGGGGTTCGAGTTGGCCGGCGTCGGCGATGACGAACGTGTGGCCCGGGTCGGCGAGCACGCTCGACCGCAGCGGTTTCGGAATCTGCAGTGCGCCGCCGCCGCGGCTCGCCCAGCGGCCCGACACCACGCCGCCGGGAACGTACACGGGCCGGAACCGGTCGTCGCGGACCCAACTGTCCAGCCACTGCCAGCCGTTCGTGCTGAACAACTTGGACAGATCCCGGTGGCGCAGGAGCAGCGGCACGGCAGGGTGATCGACCTCCCGCAGCAGGTGTTTGCGGGTCGACGCGAGTTCGATGCCCTCACGGCGAAACGCGTCGACGACCTCCACGTGGGACGCCGGGTTGATGCGACGGCCGAACGCCGCCCCGATCTCCACGGTCACGTCCTGGATGCGCTGCGGCAGGTCGTACCCGGCAGGCCGCGGACCGAGCGCCGCCTCGAGGAACGCGCGATGGGCAACGGTGGAGAACGGCAGTCCGTCGAAGCTCATCTCCGCGGCGGCCAGCGCTCCCGCGGACTCGGCGGCCACCAGAAGGTCGAGCCGGGCGTCGTCACCGATCGTGTTCCGCTGTTCCGCGAAGTCCGCCACCACCTGCGCCGGATCCGTGGTGGGTGCGGTCTCGAACAGGCCGGGGCGTTCGTCGACGGGTTCGTCCGGCGGTGGCGCGGGTACACCGTCGCGCATGCTGAGGATGGCGTGGGTGAGCGCGAGGTCCTGGCAGCGCCGCACCCGCACCCCGGCTCGCAGCAGTGCCGGATAGACGGCCGCGGTACTCGTCCAGACCCAGCGGGGGTGTTCGGTGGCCTCGATGTCGCGGACGGCGGCCACAGCGTCGGGGTGACGACGTGGCGACTCGATCGGAACGCCCGCGGGATCGGTGCGAACGGTCGTCGCGCCACCGTCGGCGTCGGGAACCAGGAGCACTCTCACGGGCACAGTCTGCTCTGCGTCACCGACAGTCGATAATCCGCCGCCGGGCGAGGGTAAATCCGCAGGTCGGCACTACACTGAACGCAGACGCTTCTCGCCGGAAGGAGGGGCATCCGATGACAACCATCGAAGAGTTCGAGCAGACGGTGACCGACAAGGTGATCGCCGGACTGCACGACAAATTCGCCGACTACGAGCGCCGCAGAGTCGGACTCGCCGAACTCGGCGACCCCGATCGGTTCGTCGAACGGATCCTGGCGGCGGTGCCCGCCCCGCATCCCTGGTACGAACAGTTCGGCACGGCCTGGTCGTCCGCGCCCGCGTGACTCACGCCCCGGCTGCGTCCACCGGTTCGGGTTCGGTCTGCGCCTTGTGGCGGCGATGCAAGCCCTTGCGGTCGTAGAACCGGGTGATGACGGCACCGAAGACGAGGCCGATGAGAAGGCCGGCGAGAGTCATCCACACGGCGTGGATGAGCCCTGCGTCGCCCGCTGCGCCGAAGAACATGATGGCGCGCACCCCGATGTAGATCTGGTGCATCGGTTCGAACTCGCCGAGCCAGGTGTACAGGCGCGGCGCGGCCTCGAGCGGGATCGTGCCGCCCGACGAGGGCAGCGCCAGGACGACGAAGACCAGCAGGTTGATGAGCAGGCCGAGGTTGCCGAACGCGGCCATCACGGACATCGCCGTGATCCCGACCGCGGCGATCGCGAAGGCGCCGTATTCCCACAGGGCGAGCGGATCGGTGATCGGCAGGCCGAGGGCCGAGCTGATCCACAGGTACAGACCCGACACGATCATCGCCAGCACAACCATCACCGCCCACTTGATGAGCAGGGTGTTGAAACGTGAGATCGGGACCGCCTCGTTGTGGACGTACAGCGGCCCCACCTCGGTCGGAGTGAATCCGAGCATGCCGTCGATGAGGGTGCTCGCGATGGTCGCACCGGTGAAACCGGCCAGGACGATCAGGAGCGCGTAGTAGAACGCCGCCAAGCCGAAGCCGGTGCCGTCGGGCAGCGGGTTGTGGGCCACGACCCGCACGTCGATGGGGTCGTCGAGCACGAGCCGGCTGGCCCCCGACAGTTGGAGGTCGGGGGCTGTCGCCTGGAGTTGCTGCGTCACCTGGGTGGTGAGTTGCTCGCCCATCGTCTGATTGGCCTTGTCCAACGCCATCTCCCCGATGTTCTGGACGAGGTTCGCACTGATCGTGCCCGCGCGGGGGTTCGTGTAGATCGTGATCACCGGACGTTCGACGTCTCCGGGAATCACGCCGGCCTGGGCGAGGATGAACGTGCGCTTCGTGAAGTCGCTCGGTATGACGATCGCACCGTAGATTTCCCCGTTGTCCAGTGCGGACTGGGCCTGGGCGATTCCGATCTGCCGAAGTTCGACCTTGTCCGGATCGACACCCTCGACGAGCCCGGCGGCGATCTGGTCGCCGAAATTCTGCTGCTGCGGCGGGTTGGAATTGGGCGTGGTGTCGCCCTCGTCCTGATTGACGAGCGCGATGGGGAAGTGGTTGAGGTGCTTGGGGGGATTGAGCATTCCACCCATGTACAGCGCGGCCAGCAGGGACATGACGACGGAGACGAGGAGCAGGGGAGCTATCCAGAACCGTGGTGTCCGGAGCACGCTCATCCTGTCTGCACCGCTGGTTTCGTGAGCCATGTCCCCTCGCATCCTCCCGTGTCCGCGCCGACCCTGGGATCGACCAGCCGGATCAAGAGTAGGCGGTGGGACCGCTCAGCGTGCTGCCGTCACCTCGAACCAGGCGTCGAGCGTCGGCTCACCGACGAGGTCCACGAGATCCACCTGGACGCCGTCTGCCCGCCATCGTTCGACCAGCGCCATCACGCGCACGGAATCCATTCCCTCGTCGAGGAGGTTCGCGGAATCGTCGATCTCGGCGACCGGGACGCCGAGCACGTCGGCTACGTCGGCGCGGATTCGGTCGCGGGTCGGAACTGTGCTGGGAGCGGAACTCACTGTCATCCTCCGGTGCGTCGGTCGAACCACGGCCCGTTGAGCCGATTCGACGACATGGGGTAGGTTGCTGGGTTAGTGAAGCCTAAGCATAGTTGCTCTCCGCGCGAACGGCGAAACGGAGAGCTGTTGCAACCGAATGTGAATGGATGACAATGGCTGGATTATCGCGATACGCAATCGACTTGACGCCTCTACGGACGAGTCGCGAGTTCCGATACATCTTCATTGCCCGCACGATCTCCATCTTCGGTCTGGGTCTGCTCCTGGTGGCGGTGCCGCTGCAGGTGTACGACATGACGAATTCCACACTGGCAGTGGGCGCGGCGAGCATCGTCGTGGGCTCCTCGGTGTTCATCGGCACCCTGTTCGGCGGCGTGATCGCCGACCGGTACGACCGCCGACCGGTCATCTCGCTCGCCCGTGCCGCAGCGGGTCTGGCCTTCGCGATCCTCGCGGTCAACGCGTTCCTCCCCACACCCCAGTTGTGGATCATCTACCTGTGTGGCGTGATCGAGGGCCTCGCCGGCGGCATCTCCGCGACCGCGCTGATGGCGGTGATCCCGTCGCTGCTCCCCAAGGACAAGATGGCCGCCGCCGGTGCCTTGATGACCGTGATGGCCGATCTCGGCACGGTCGCGTCACCTGCCATCGGCGGTGTGATCATCGCGGCGACATCCGTGGGCACCAACTACGTTCTGGCCGCGGTGTCCTCGGGAATCACCGCGTACTGCATCGCCAGGCTGCCGTCGCTGCCGCCGCCGGTCAAGAACACCGAGAGTCCGCTGCGGTCGATCGCCAGCGGCTTCACCTATGCCACCAAGGACTCCGTGGTCGGTGGGACGCTTCTGGTCGGCTTCTGCGCCATGATGCTGACCGGCTGGAACGTGCTGCTGCCCGCCTACGCCAGCCAGGTCCTCCACGCCGGACCGGCGGCCACCGGACTGCTCTACAGCGCCCCCGCGGTCGGCGCCCTCACCGGATCACTCACGAGTGGCTGGACGGGGACTGCGCGTCGCGGTGGCCTGATCGTGTTCCTCGCGGCCATGATCGCGTCGGCCGGGCTGATCGGCGTCGGCGCCGTCCCGATGATCGCGGTCACGTTCCTCGGGCTCGCCGCGCACGGATTCGGCCGCGTCCTCGGTGACATCCTCCGGTACGCGGTCATCCAGACCGAGACCCCCGAGGAATACCGCGGACGCGTCGCCGGTGTGTGGGGCGCCCAGATCTCCACGGGCTCGGCCGCCGGAGCGCTCGTCGCCGGCGCCGTCGGCGCCGCGGTGGGTCCGCGGGAGGCGTTCCTCCTCTACGGGGCGGGCGGCATCGTGGTGCTGGCGGTTCTCGCACTGACCTTGAAGGGGTTGCGCACCTACAGCAGTGCCGCTGCCGAGGAGGACGACCTCTCGGCAGCGGCACAGTGACGCTGTCAGGTGGAAACTAGCTGGCCTGAGCGTTGTTCGCGGCCTGCGACAGCTGCGGGAGCAGCTTGTCCAGCAGCCACGGCATGCTGAGCACGTTCGGTGAGCTCGACGCGAACACCAGCGGCGGGTCGGTCAGACCCACGTAGGCGTTGTCGCGCACGGCCTTCATCCCGGCGAACAGCGGATTCGACTGGACCTCGTTCTGCAGCTCCGGCGACAGGTACCAGGCGAGCAGCACGTCCGGGTTGTACGTCGGCAGCAATTCCAGGCTGACGGGAGCCGCGAACTTGGTCTGGTCACTGCTCTCGCGCAACTGCTGGGCGAGCGGATCGACCGTGAAACCGAGGCTGGCCAGCATCTTCAGGCGAGGATCGGTGTCGAAGTAGAAGTTGTACGACCCCGGCTCGGTGCCGCTACCGAATGCCACCGTCTTCCCGGCGAACTCGGGGTGCTGCGACTTCGCCTGCGCCAGGGTGTCCTGCGTCTGGGTCACCAGTGCCTCGGCCTGTGCCGACCGGCCGAGGGCCTTGCCGACGGTGGTGATCTGGTCTTCCCAGCTGGTGGCCCAGCGACGTTCCGGGTAGGCCACGGTGGGGGCGATGGCCGAGAGCTTGTCGTACTGTTCCTGGTTCACGCCCGAGTGCACGGCCAGGATCACGTCGGGGGCGAGTGCCGCGATCTGCTCGTACGGCATCTCCTTGCTCGACGCCGTCAGCAACGTGGGTTCCGCGTTCGGGTCGAGCTCTTCGAGTTTCGCCCGCGACCACGGCAGCAGGCCGTCGTCGGTTCCCGTGTCCGACTTCATGTTCTGCACGGCGACGGGCACGACGCCGAGCGACAGTGCCGCGTCCTCGCTGCCCCAGCCGAGCGTGACGACACGTTCCGGGGCCTCCGTGATCTCCGCGGTGCCGAGCGCCGACGGAATCGACACGGGGAAGGCCGACGCGTCGGCCTGTCCGGTGGCGGATCCCGCCGCGTCGGTCGAGTCGGTATTCGACTCGCTGCAGGCACCCGCGAACAGCGCGGTTGCCGCCATCATCACGATTCCGGCTCTACGCCAGTATCTTCCGGACGTTTTCATCGATCTCCCTGTTCTTTGTTGATGGGGTTCATGCGCGAGCGGAACGAGGCGAGGGCCTCGTTCACGACGGAGCCGACTTCGCCGATCCAACGGGGCTGAGTCATGTCCTTGTGCTCGCAGTCGAGGTCGTGGTTGACGATGCAGCCGGTCAGGTAGGGCCGCCACAAGTCGTACGTCGCCGCGGTCGCAGGATTCCTGGCCGCAGTGAAGAAGAGCATGTCGGAGTCCACGACGATCTGTGAGGGTTCGGATTCGAGGCGCACGGCGTTCGCGAAGTTGTCGATCATCGCGGCCGGTGTGTGCTCGTTGATCCCGGCCAGCGCGCTGCCCTCGCCGCGCAGGATGTCGATCACCTGCTGCCGGTCGAGTCCATCCGCGAGGAGCGGTTCCGGGTCGTAGCCGACCATGTAGAGCAGCGCGGCGAGCGCGTCCTGCTCCGTCGGCATCGAGGCCCACGCGTCCGACGGGAAGGAGTCGAGCATGACGAGCATGCCGAGTTCCTCCCCCTGGTTCTGCAGTGCACCGGCGATGGCGTGCGCGACGACGCCGCCCAGCGACCATCCGAGCAGGTGGTAGGGGCCCTTCGGCTGCACGGTCCGCATGTGCTCGATGTATTCGGCGGCCATGTCCTCGAGCGTTTCCGGCGGCCGCGTGGACGTCGACAGGTTGGACGCCTGCACGCCGTACAGCGGGTAGTCGTCGTCGATGTGCCGCAGCAGGCCCGAGTAGCCCCAGCTGATTCCGCCGGCGGGGTGGAAGCAGAACACCGGCGGCTCGGACCCCTCGGTGCGGAACGGCAGCAGGACGGCCAGCGCGTCGGCGTCGTGATCGTCGTCGAGACGGCCGGCCAGCTGGGCCACCGTCGGCGCGGCGAACAGCGAGGCCACCGTCGCGGTGACGGACAGCCGCTTCGAGATCGCGCTCATCAATCCGGCCGCCATCAGCGAGTGGCCGCCGAGGTCGAAGAAACTGTCGTCGATGCCCACCCGCTCGATACCGAGAGCCTCGGCGAACAACTGGCACAGCACCTCTTCGCGCGCCGTGCGCGGCCCGCGCTCGGACACCTGCAGTGACAGGTGCGGAACGGGAAGAGACGACTGGTCGAGCTTGCCGTTGGGGAGGGTGGGGAACTCGTCGACGGCGATGAACGCGGCCGGGATCATGTAGTCCGGCAGCCGGCTGGCGGCGCGGCGGTGCAACTGGTCGGGGTCGATCCGGCCGCCCGGCACCGACGTGGCGTACGCGACCAGCCGCTGATCGCCCGGGCGGTCCTCGCGGACCACGACGACGATGTGCTCGACGTCCGGGGCACCGGACAGCACGGCCTCGATCTCGTTGAGTTCGATGCGGAATCCGCGCACCTTGACCTGGGAATCGGCGCGACCGGCGAAATAGATCTGACCGTCCCGGCCCCACCACACCACATCCGACGTCCGGTACATGCGAGTGCCCGGCTCCGCGAACGGGTCGGCGATGAAACGTTCCGCCGTCTTGGGGCTCTGGTTGCGGTATCCCCGGGTGACGCTGTCGCCCGCGAGATACAGCTCGCCGGACACGCCCGGAGGCACCGGCCGCAGTGCGTGGTCCAGGACGTACGCGTGCTTGCCGGGATCGACGACGCCGATGGGGACCGGACCTTCGTGTCCCGGTTCGACGAGAGCCAGGGTGGCGTTGACCGTGCACTCGGTCGGTCCGTACGCGTTGAACAGCCGGCGTCCGGGTGCGTACCGCTCGATCAGCTGGGGTGTGAGCTTCTCGGCACCGAGCATCAGGTCGACGCCGTCCGGGATGGGATGCTCGGGCGGGAACGCGGCGGCGAAAGACGGTGGCACGCCGACGAAGTTCACGTCGTGTTCGTTGATGACGCGGGCGAGCGGCTCACCGGGGATGCGGTCGGCGTCCGTCGCGACCACCAGCGTTCCGCCCGAAAGCACGCCCCACATGATCTGCCAGAACGCGAGGTCGAAGCTGATGGACGAGAAGTGGAGCGCACGAGTGTTGTGGTCCATGCCGATCACGTCCGACTGCAGCGACAGCAGATCCGCGATGCCCAGGTGGGGAACGACGACGCCCTTCGGCACCCCCGTCGATCCGGACGTGTAGATGAGATACGCGGCGTCGTCGAGTTGCAGCGGCCTGCTCCGGTCGGCGTCCGTGGGGCCGGTGACCGGCTGGGCGTCGATCAGGGCCTGCAGATCCGGATCGTCCAGGTCGAGAATGGGCACGTCGGTGCCCAGCGGGGTGCGGTCGGGCACACCGACGGAGGACGTGAGGATCGCGACCGGTGCGCCGTCGGCGAGCATGTGCGCGATCCGGTCGGCCGGGTAGGTGGGGTCGACGGGAAGGTACGCGGCACCGCTCTTCAGCACGGCGAGAACGCTGACGATCAGCTCGGCGGAGCGGTCGAGTGCGAGCGCGACCACGTCACCGGGACCGGCACCACGCGAGATCAGCAGGCGGGCAATCCGGTTCGCCCGTTCGTCGAGCTGCCGGTAGGTGAGGGAGACCGCGGGCCGCACGCTCGCACCGACGGCGACGGCCTCGGCGTCGGGTGTCTGCGCCACCTGCGCGGAGAAGTACTCGTCGAACGTGCGGGCCGGGATGGAGTGCGTCGCGTGGGACCATTCGCCGAGCACCCGGGCCCGCTCCTGCGGGGTCAGGATGTCGAGCCGGGCGATCCGCTGCTCGTGGTTCGCGACGAGCCGCTCGATCACCACGGCGAGGCGGTCCGCGAAGGATTCGACGGTCGCGGCATCGAAGAGTTCGGTGGAGTACTCGAACATCACGTCGACGCCGCCACTGTCCGGGCGTTCCTGGAAGCGCAGCGCCAGATCGAACTTCGCGGTCGTCGCGTCGAGCATCCGCACCGAGGCGGTGGTCCCGGCGAATCGCTCCGCCGCACCTTCCTGCTTCCAGTGCGACAGCATCACCTGAAACAGGGGATGGCGGGCCGACGACCGTGGGGGATTGACGAGTTCGACGATCCGGTTGAACGGCACGTCGGCGTGGTCCACGGCGTCGAGGTCGACGGCCCTGACCCGGTCCAGCAGTTCGTCGAACGTCGGGTCGCCCGAGACGTCGGTCCGCAGGACCACCGTGTTGACGAAGCAGCCCACCATGGCGTCGAGGTCGGGATGACTACGACCCGCGACGGGCACGCCCAGGGCGATGTCCTCGCCGGCGCCCAGCCTTTCGAGCAGCACGGCCACGGCGGCGTGCACGATCATGAAGAAGCTCGCGCGCCGCTCGGCAGCGAGCGACTCGACGGCCGCGTGCAGCGACGGCGACAGCGTGCGGTGGACGCTCGCGCCGCGGTTGGTGGGCAGGGCGGGTCGGGGGCGGTCGGTGCGCCAGCCCAGTTCGAGTGGCAGACCGGCGAGTTGCTCACGCCAGTAGTCGAGTTGGCCGGTCAACAACAGGGTCGCGTCGTCGTCGCCGACGCCGATGCGTTCGCGCTGCCACACGGCGACGTCCGGGCACTGCAACGGCAGCGGCGTGAACTCCGGCGCCCGTCCGATGCGGCGGGCGTTGTACGCGAAGGCGAGATCGTCGAGGAGTTTCGACTGCGACCACTCGTCGCCGATGATGTGGTGCATCAACAGGACCAGTGTGTACTGCGGTTCGTACAGCACCGCGCGCAGCGGCGGCTGGTCGGTGAGCCCGAGACCCACCGTCGTCATCGCCGCGATGTGTCCCTCGATGTTGCCGACGTTGTCGACTCGTTCGAGCCGGACCTTCGCGTCTCCGGCGGGAAGGACGACCTGGTGGGGCACCGAGTCGACGAGGGGGAACACCGTCCGCAACGACTGGTGCCGGGTCACGACGTCCGCGAGCGCCGCTGACAGGGCGTCGGGTTCGAGGCCTTCCCCGAAATCGACGGCCAGCGCCAGCAGGTACGTTCCGCCGCCGGCCGCGCTGTCGAGGAACCACAGGCGTTCCTGCGCGGGCGACAACGGCACCGGCGTGCCCTCGGGGAGGCCCCGCGGGGACGGCCTGCTCGCCGACACCGGCTCGCCGGCGTCCTCCAGTTGCGCGGCCACAGCGGCCACAGTGGGATTCTCGAAGACCGTGGCAACCCGCAGTGGCACACCCAGTTCCGCGGTGATTGCGGACACGAGAGCGGCGGCGAGGAGGGAGTTCCCGCCGAGTGCGAAGAAGTCGTCGTGGACACCGACCTGCTCGGCGCCGAGCACCGAGGTGAACAGGGGGAGGATCCGGGCTTCGGTGTCGGTCCGCGGTGTGTCGCCGGCCTGTCCGAGCCAACGGGGGGCGGGCAGCGCGTCCCTGTCGACCTTGCCGTTGTGGGTCAACGGCAAGCGGTCGAGCATCACCAGTGCGGACGGCGTCATGTACCCGGGAAGGGAGCGGACCAGGTGCGCCCGCACCTGCTCCTCGACGGCGTCGTGCTCGCCGCCCGGCCGGGGAACGACGTATCCGACGATGCGCTGGTCGCCGCCGGCCTGCTCGTGCACCGTGGCCACCGCCGCCTGCACGTCGGGCACCGCGGTCATCGCGGCGCCGATCTCGCCGAGTTCGACACGATAACCGCGCAATTGGATCTGGTCGTCGATCCGGCCGTGGTAGTGGAGCGCGCCGGTCGCGTCGTACCGTGCGAGGTCGCCGGTGCGGTACATCCGCGTCCCGCCGGGCGCGAACGGGTCGGCGACGAACCGTCCCGACGTCAGGCCGGGACGCCCGAGGTAGCCCGGGGACAGTCCGGGACCGGACACGTAGATCTCGCCGGTCACGCCGGGCGGCACCGGACGCAGGCCCGGCCCGAGGACATACGTGCGGAGGTCGCCGAGCGGAACCCCGATGTCCACCACGTCGGCGGCAGTGACCTTCGTGGCGGTGACGTGCACGGTGGTCTCGGTGATTCCGTACATGTTGACCAGTTCGGTTCCCGCATCCGGACCGGTCGCGGCGAACCAGGCGCGCAGGACGGCGGGGTCGAGAGCCTCACCGCCGAACACGACGTACCGCAGTCGCAGTCGGTCGAACGAGTCCGCGCGGACGAGGGCGTCGACGAGATGCCCGAACGCGGACGGCGTCTGGTTCAGCACCGTGACACCCTCGTCGACGAGGAGCGCGGCGAGGTCGGCCGGTGACGTCAGGGTGGCCTCGTCGACTGTGACGAGGCGGCCGCCGTGCAGCAGCGCGCCCCAGATCTCCCAGACGGAGAAGTCGAACGCGTACGAGTGCAGCAGGGGCCAGCAGTCGTCCTCGGTGAACGTGAACCATTCGCGGGATACGTCGAACAGCCGCAGCACGTTACGGTGCGGAATCGGAACGCCCTTGGGGACGCCGGTGGATCCGGACGTGTAGATGATGTACGCGATGTCGTCCGCCTGCACGGCGTTCTCGAGTTCGCCGGACTCGGACTGTGCCGAGTCCTCCTCGACTCGCGGGAGGTCGCCGAGCAGGTCGGCGGATCCGATTCCCAGCGACGGCTGCGTGTCCCGCAGGATGAACCGCGCGCGTTCGGCCGGGGAGGACGGATCGATCGGCAGGTAGGTCGCGCCGCTGCGGAGAATCGCGAGGACAGCGACGATCAGATCGGTGCCGCGGGGGAGGCTGACGGCCACGACCGTGCCGCGGCCGGCGCCGGCCGACCTCAGTTGCCGGGCCAGGGCGGCGCTGCGACTCGAGAGTTCCCGGTACGACAGATCGTTCACCGCGACGCGGTCCGGGTGGGCGCGCGCCTGGGCGAGGAAGGCGGAGACGATGCTGTCCGGAAGCGCCGCTGCCGTGCCGGTGGTCCGGTCGAGGCCGGCCGCCGACCGCCACAGGTCCAGTTCGTCCGGAGCGCAGACGTCGACCACGGAGACGGGTTCAGCTGTCACGGAGATGGTTCGGAGGTAATTCGCGAATCGGTGTGCGTGATCCCGGATCTCGTCGTCCGTGTAGACCTCGGGATTTCCGGCCCATTCGAGGGTGAGCTCGTCCCCGGCACCCGAGACGGAGATCACCACGTCCTCCACCGGACCGGTGGCGAGCTGATGCACCGCCCCGAACGTGGGACCGAAAGCGATTCTGGCGGCGAACGGTTTGACGTTCACCACCGCTCCGCCGGTGGCGCGGCTCCCGGCGTCCCGGACGCGCTGGAACGGTCGGGTCTCGGACAGTGCGGCGGCCACTCTGTCGATCACGCCGGCGAACGTCGGTCGCGCGTCGAACGGAATGCGGAGCGGCACAATGTTCGTGGCCGTCACGGGCGACGCCAGCTCGATGCCCTGCCGGGCCAGAACCGGCACGCGGAGCCGGACTTCTTCCGCTCCCGTGTGGGCGCCGAGGTAGGCGGCCGCGGCCGCATAGACCGCCTCGGCCCACGTCGTCGCCTGCGCGGTGGCCGCCTCGCGCAGGGTCTTCGCCACCGCGGGCTCGATCGCGAGCGTGCAGCGATGCGGGTCGGGGACGGGCCGGCGCACGGTGTCGCTGAATCCGGCCGGACGGGAAGCGTCGTGCGGCGCGTCGATGTCGGGGGTCGCGGCATCGAATTCCCGTGCCGCCTGGACGTGCGCCCGCAACGAGGGGAACTTGGCGGGCCGGGGTTCCGTGCCCGCGAGCCGGGCCGCGTACAGCGCCGCGACGCGGCGGGTGAGCAGCGAATACCCGTAGGCATCGAGCAACGCGTGCGGGGCGCGGAGGTACCAGAGCACACCGGATTCGGTCGTGATCAGTGCCGTACGCACGAGGGGAGCGGAGTCGAAGTCGAGCGGTCGGCGCACGTCCTCGCGCATCCACTCCAGGGCTGCGGCCCGGTCGCGTTGGAGACGTTCGAGTTCGGGGGCGTGGCGACGATCGTGCACCTGGACGACGTCGGCCGAATCGGCACCGGGTTCGGCCTCGAATCGGACCGAGAGCACCTCGGCCTCCTCGATCACCGTGCGTACCGCCGCGCCGAGAGCGTCGATGTCGACGGGGGCGGCGACCTCCACGTATTCGGCCGTGGTGAACGCCGATCGGGTCGGGTCGAGATGGTGCCCGGCCCACAGCTCGCGCTGGGCGGCGGTCAAGCAGACGTCGGCCATGCCCTCCCCGGTCTGCGGGGTGGACGGCGACGAGATCGAAAGGGACATCGAACAGGCACTCCTGATGCTTTCGGCTTTCGGGCGTGGGGATTCCGGGCTTTCAGCTACTCAGCGTGTCAGGTTAGCCTAACCACATCGATTGTGGTGATCCGACTGCCGGAGTGTGGGCTTCGGGTCGACTCAGCTGACTTGTAGCGGGGAGAGCGCGGCGACCAGCGCATCCGTGGTGGTCACCGAACCGCAGCGCTTCGCCGCATAGGTGAGCGCCATGAGGTGCTCGGCACGGCTGAAATCCGCGGTCGCGTCGGAGACTAGGAACGGCTGCACGTCCGACATGAACGCCTCGGCGGCACTCAACATGCAGCCCATGTGCGTGTAGACGCCCGTGACGATCAGCTGGTCGCGGCCGTGGTGGCCGAGCAGCTGCCGGAGGTCGGTGCGCTGGAACGCCGAATACCGCCATTTGGTCACCTGGATGTCGCCCTCGCGGGGAGCGAGCGGCTCGACCACCTCGGTGTCCCGACCCGACGTCAATCCGGGGCCCCAGAAGTCGGCGAGGATGCCGCGACGCGACGGATGCTGGTCGCCCGGCTGCATCGTGTAGATCACGGGAATTCCGGCTTCCGAGCACAGTTCGCGGATCCGGACCATGTTCGCCATCGCAGTAGACATCGGCTCCGCACGCACGTCGTACGCGTCGATGAAGTAGTTCTGCATGTCGTGGACCAGCAGTGCGGAACGCCGAGGGTCGAGGCGCCAGGACACCTTCGATTCGGAGACCTCGTGGATCTCCGGGATCGTGTAGGTCGAAATGGGGGGGATGGCCATATGGTTCCTCACTGTCGGTCTTGTCGACGTCTGGGCGAATGCCGTGCGAATCTCGGTGAACGACAGCGCTCCGCTCCACCGCTCGCGCGTTCGGTTAGGCTAGCCTTTGCTACCAGGCTCTGCAATCGCTAGGTGTCTGGGTGCGCGGCGCACAGTAAGGTGACTGAGCGGTGGGGGCCGGGCACTGGCCTCCCGTGCCGAAGCCGCTGACCAGGAGAGACTGTTGACCACGCTGCTGTTACTGCTGCTGATCGTCGTCGTGATCGTGGGCATCGTGCTGATCCTGCGAAATCGGGCCGGGAAGAAGTCCACTCCTGCTGCCCGGGTCGATCCGCTCGCCGACTACCCGGAGGTCTACGACCCGTACAAGATCGGAGTCGGCGACATCATCACGTACGCCGGAATCGATCACGTCGTGCGCGGCACCATCACCCTCGACGAAGAGGGATACATCTGGCACGAACACCTCCTCGACGGGTCGACCGGTCAGCGGTGGCTGACCGTCGAGAACGACGAGGGGAACCTCGACATGACGCTGTGGATGCGCCGCGAGGGCACGGGCCTCGAACCGGGCGGTGACGTGATCCTCGACGACAGGGTGCATCGGCAGATCGAGCGCGGCACCGCGTCGTTCACCGCGGAAGGCACCACCGGAACCGCACCTCAGGGCATCGTCGACTACGCCGACTACGAGACGGCCGACAAGACCGGCCTGCTGTCCTTCGAGCGCTGGGCGCGAACGCAGTCGTGGGAGGTCTCCACGGGCCGTGCCGTCACGCGCGGTGAACTCACCGTGATCCATTCCGGTCCGCCGCAGTGACACTGCACGTCCTCGACATCGAGTCGCGCGATGTGACGGCCGAGGCGCTCGGTCTCGTCGTGAACGCCGAAACACCGCGCCCGCTGGCCGAACTCACCATCACGCACGGTGACGACCGAGTGACACTCGCGGTTCTCGGGGCGTCGCACGCGGTGACGGCGTCCGCGGCGGGCAGCCGAATCACCGAACAGGTCTCGTGCGACGCGGTCCAGGCAGGCGGCAGGCCGCTGCCCATATCCGACAGCGCGAGCGGGTACCGGTTCCACTCGACCACCGACACCGTCGACCGCACCCACCTCGAGCAGACCGCCGACTGGCTGCGGCGTCAGGCCACCGAGGTGGACGGGTGGATCTGCGGGGCGTTCCCCGGTGACCACACCGCGCTGACCGCGCTCACGGCGGCCAAAGACTCGGGCGGATGGGTCTGGCAGACCTGGCATCTGTACCCAGGAGACAAAGGCGGGGTGATCGTGAAAACTCGAAGCAGGTGGCAGCCGTGAGCCGGTTCAGTGCGCGCGTGCGGCTCGCCCCGATGCTGCTCCTGGTGTTGGCCGCGACCGCGTGCGGCGGCGGCGTCCGCGACTACATCGCCGACACCTACGCCCTGCAGAACACCGCGGACGACGCGAAGACGTACACGTCGAACGACCCCGTGGGGACGACCGTCTCGAACATCGTCGCCGAAGAGGACCCGGCGGCGCGGAAGGCCGACGGCGGCAGCGAATACCTGCGCTACGACGACGACATCGTCACGGTCAGCGCCGGGCCGGGTGGCGGCAGCCTCGTCCGCGTCGAAGACATCGACGGCCGGTACAGGAGTGGCGGGTTCGCCTATCTGGGGCCCGGTTTCAACCCCGGTTCACCGGCAGGCGGCGCCAGCGGCAGCGGCGGATCCGGGAGCGCGAAATGACAGAGAACACTCGACTGGGGAGAAGCGCGTGAACACCACCTACACGGCGGCAGCAACGGAAATCGGCAGCGTCGACGTCGGACTGCTCGCCGTCGGCATGCTCGGCACCCTGGCGTACTTCGTCATCGGCATCGCCGTCCTCGGAGTCGGCTTCGCGGTACTCGACCTCGCCACCCCCGGCAATCTCCGGCACCAGGTGTACGTCGACAAGAACCCCAACGCGGCAATCCTGCTGGCGTCGAACCATCTCGCCCTCGCCGTCGTCGTGGTCACGGCGATCCTCACCAGTTCCGACGGATTCGCGCAGGGACTCGCCGACTCCGCGGTCTACGGCCTCTTCGGTGTGCTGCTGCAGGTCATCGCGCTGCGCCTGATGAACCTGCTGTTGCCGGGGCAACTCGTCGGTCTGGTCGGGAACCCGCAGATGTGCGGTGCCGCCTGGGCGGTCGGTGCGAGCCTCTTCGCCATCGGCCTCGTGAACGCCGCCGCACTCACCTGATCTCGTGACGACCACAGCGGCAGAGCCGAATTCCTCCACCACCCGCGCACTCGGCGGGCGGGCCAGGGCGTTCCTGCTCGCCGCGGTGGCAGCCTGTGCGGCGTGCGGGCTGATCTACGAACTGGCTCTGCTGACACTGTCGGTCAGTCTGACCGGCGGCGGGATCACCCAGACGTCGCTGATCGTCGCGGGTTTCGTGGCCGCACTCGGAGTGGGGGCCCTCGCCGCCAAGCCGCTGCTCTCCACCGCGGCCGCGTCGTTCGTGGTCGTCGAGATCGTCCTCGGGCTCGTCGGCGGGTTCAGCGCGGTGACGCTGTACGTCACCTTTACGTTCTTCGGTTCCAGCGCAATCGTTCTGGTGCTCGCCACCGCACTGATCGGTGTGCTGGTGGGCGCCGAGGTGCCGCTGCTGATGACGCTGCTGCAGTCGGGCCGCAGCGACACCGACGCCGAGAGCACCGGAAAAGTGCTGGCAAACCTCAACGCCGCCGACTACGCAGGCGCCCTGGTCGGGGGCCTGCTCTGGCCGTTCGTCCTGCTACCGGTCGCCGGGATGATCCGCGGCGCCGCCATCACCGGCATCATCAACCTCGTTGCCGCCGCGGTGGTGGCGCTGATCCTGCTGCGGTGGCAGCTGAGCCTGCGCACCCGGCTGCTCGCCGTCGTGGCAATGCTCGTCGCCGCCGCATGCATCGCGGTGCTGCTGGTGCGCGCCGACGGCATCGAGACCACGTCGCGGCAACGGCTCTACACCGACCCGGTGGTCGCCGCGGAAAGGTCGCAGTACCAGGAGATCGTCGTCACCGAGCGCGGGGGAGACGTGCGGCTCTTCCTCGACGGCGACCTCCAGTTCTCCAGCGTCGACGAACATCGGTACACCGAATCGCTGGTATACCCCGCGATGGCCGCCGACCCGAAACGGGTGCTGATCCTCGGCGGGGGCGACGGCCTCGCCGCCCGGGAGGTCCTGCGACTGCCCGGGGTCCAGGAGATCGTGCAGGTGGAACTCGACCCTGCGGTCGTCGAACTCGCGAACACCCGGTTGTCCGGGCTGAATCAGGGGGCATTGCAGGACCCGCGGGTGCACGTCGTCCTCGACGACGCATTCCGGTGGCTACGCGACGCACCCGACTCGGGATTCGACGCCGTCATCGTCGACCTCCCCGACCCGGACACCCCGGCGCTCGGACGCCTGTACTCCACCGAGTTCTACGGTCTCGCCGCCGCCGCCCTGAACCCCGGCGGACTGATGGTGGTGCAGTCGGGAAGCCCCTATTCGACGCCGGACGCGTACTGGCGCACCACATCGACGGTCGCGTCCGCGGGTCTGGCCGTCACGCCGTACCACGTGCTGGTGCCGAGTTTCGGGGACTGGGGTTACGTCCTCGCCCGGCGCGGACCCGAACCGCCGGCCCTGCGCCTACCCCGCGACGTCCCCGAACTGCGCTTCCTCGACGAGCCGACCCTCGCCGCGTCCGCGATCTTCCCGCGCGACCGTCCCCGCCGCGAACTCGAGCCCTCCACCCTCGACCGCCCGCGCATCGTCGACGACATGCGGAAGGGCTACGAGCGCTGACGCGCCCGTGAGTACTTCTTAACCGCCGGGCGTTAATAAGTACTCACAGGCCGAAGGCATATAGTTCATGGATATACTAAATGCGGAGATGGCGGGCACTGGGCCCGCCACCGGCTCGCGATAGGGTTCCCCCATGACCGATGACGCAGCGCCGGTGCCCGTCGAGGTGCCCGACGGCCTCGACTTCTGGTCGTTCATCGAACTGGCGAACAGGCGCCTGAGCACGGAATACGGCTCGACGCACGAACTCGCCACCCAGGTGCTTCTGACGTTGAACCGCGCGTCGAACGTGGTGACGTACGACCTGGAGTCGTCGATTCACCGTCCGCGCGGGCTGTCGTGGTCGGCGTTCCGGCTGATGTTCGTGACGTGGCTGGCCGGCCCCGTCGAGTCGAAGACGGCGGCCAAACTCACCGGCATGAGCAGGGCTGCGGTCTCGAATCTGACGAAGACGCTGGTCGGTGGCGGTCTGATGGAGCGGACTCCGGACGAGCGGGACGGCCGGTCCGTCCAGCTGTCGCTCACCGAGAAGGGCCGGAGCGAGATCGGTGAGATCTACCGTGAGCAGAACGAGCGGGAACATGCCTGGGCGAGTGTTCTCACCGAACCGGAGCAGCGCATTCTCGTCATGCTGCTGGACAAGCTGATCACCAATCGCAGCCAGTTCGACGTCCGCGGTCGTAACTGAGCCTGCTGTGCCTCCCGGAAAATCTGTGCTTGCTATCACGCCCGCAATTTAGTTAATGTGTTTACTACTACGGAACACGCACTTCTAGGGAGGCCGGTCATGGCGTTCTATCGGCACGTGGGCAACATCCCGCCCAAGCGGCACACCCAGCACCGTGACGACAACGGTCAGCTCTACTTCGAGGAATTGATGGGAGAAGAGGGCTTCTCCTCCGACTCCTCACTGCTCTACCACCGCCACATCCCGTCGGCGATCGTCGATGCCACCGTGTGGGAGCTGCCCGACCAGAGCACGACTCCCAATCATCCGCTCAAGCCGCGCCACCTGAAGTTGCACGACCTGTTCCCCGAGACGGTCTGGGCCGACACCGATGTGGTCACCGGACGACGGTTGATCCTCGGCAACGCGGACGTCCGCATCTCCTACGTGGTCGCCGGCAAGGAGTCGCCGCTGTACCGCAACGCGATCGGCGACGAGATGGTCTACGTCGAATCCGGCGCCGCCACCGTCGAAACCGTGTTCGGCGCGCTCGAGGCGAAGCAGGGCGACTACGTTCTCATTCCGATGTCGACCACCCACCGCTGGATCCCGCGCGGCCCGGAACCGTTGCGCGCCTACGCGATGGAGGCCAACAGTCACATCGTCCCGCCGAAGCGTTACCTGTCCCGGTTCGGCCAGTTGCTCGAGAACGCACCCTACTGCGAGCGCGACCTGCACGGGCCGTCCGACACGTTGCAGGTCGAGGGCGCCGACGTGGAGGTGCTCGTCAAGCACCGCACGTCGCACGGGATCGTCGGCACGCGAATGGTGTACCCGCAGCATCCCTTCGACGTCGTGGGCTGGGACGGGTGCCTCTACCCCTACACGTTCAACATCTCCGACTACGAGCCCATCACCGGTCGCGTGCACCAGCCGCCGCCGGCGCATCAGGCGTTCGAGGGCAACAACTTCGTCATCTGCAACTTCGTGCCCCGCAAGGTCGACTACCACCCGCTGTCGATTCCGGTGCCGTACTACCACTCGAACGTCGACTCCGACGAGATCATGTTCTACGTCGGCGGAGACTACGAGGCGCGCAAGGGTTCCGGCATCGGCCAGGGTTCGATCTCGATTCACCCCGGCGGGCATGCGCACGGTCCGCAGCCGGGCGCGTACGAACGCAGCATCGGGGCCGAGTTCTTCGACGAACTCGCCGTCATGGTCGACACGTTCCGCCCGCTCGAACTCGGCGAGGGTGCAGTGGCCTGCGAGGACTCGGGCTACGCGTGGACGTGGGCAGGACGGGGGCCCAAGCAGTGATCTCCGCCCTCTTCGCCGGCCTCTGCGACGACGCCGCACTCTTCCCGCCCGGTAACGCACCCCTGCCCGACGCCGTGCCCGCGCACGCCAGGCATTTGTCGGCGCCGTACGCGGATCTGGTCGGCCCCTTCGTCTTTCCCGTCGCCCGGCTCGACGAACTGACACCTGGTCCGCTCGATCTGAGCCTGACACTGCCCGGCGGCCCGGCCACGCTCGAACCCGCACTGGACCGCCTCGCGCAGATCGACGGTGCCACCGCGGTGGCACTCGAGATCGCGGTCCCGGCCGAGCAGACGGCCGCGGAGTTCTTCGCCGCGATGGACGCCGTCGAGACGCTGACCGCCGGACTCGACGTGTTCGTGGAGGTTCCGCGCGGCGAGCGTCGCGCCGATTTCCTCGCCGCGCTGACCGGTAGCCAGTTCGCCGCGAAGTTCCGCACGGGAGGCGTGGTCGCCGAGGCCTACCCGGACGAGGACGAACTCGCGTCCGCCCTCGCCACCGTCATCGCGTCGGGCGTTCCGTTCAAGGCCACAGCCGGGCTGCACCACGCCGTCCGCAACACCGATCCGCACACGGGATTCGAACAGCACGGTTTCCTCAACGTGCTGCTCGCCACCCGGCACGCACTCGGCGGCGCCGGTGTCGACGAGGTGGCCGCCACCCTCGCCGAACGTGACGGCGCACTGCTCGCCCGCGCACTGCGCGACCTCCCGGCCGACGTCGTCGGCGCCGTTCGCACCGCCTTCCGATCCTTCGGCACGTGCAGCATCCTCGAACCCCTCGAGGATCTCGTCGCACTGAACCTCGTGCCGTCTTCCGCCCTCGCCTCCGCAGATCAAGGAGCCCACGCATGACCGTCCTCGACATCCCCGCCGATTCCCTCTTCGGGATCGAGAACCTGCCGTACGGCGTGTTCTCGACCGCCGACTCGGCCCCACGGGTCGGAGTGCGGGTGGGAGATTCCGTCGTGGATCTCGCCGCCGCCCTGGGTGACGACGTCTTCGCGCAGCCCACCCTCAACGCCTTCATGGCGCAGGGCCGGGCCCGCTGGACCGAGGTCCGCAGGCAGATCACCGAACTCGTGCAGGGCGACGTCGCCGACACCGCGGTGTTCGCCGTCGAGGACGTGACGATGCACCTGCCGGTGGCCGTCGCCGACTACGTCGACTTCTACGCCTCCGAGAATCACGCCACCAACCTCGGCCGACTGTTCCGCCCCGACTCCGAGCCTCTGATGCCCAACTGGAAGCACCTGCCGGTCGGGTACCACGGGCGGTCGAGCACCGTCATCGTGTCGGGCATCGACGTCATCCGGCCCTGCGGGCAGCGCAAGACCCCGGCTCAGGACGCCCCCGACTTCGGTCCGTCCCGCCGCCTCGACATCGAGGCCGAGATGGGATTCCTCGTCGGCGTCCCGACGAAACTGGGGGAGACGATCACCCCGGATCAGTTCGCGGAGCACGTGTTCGGCGCGGTCGTCGTGAACGACTGGTCAGCCCGCGACATCCAGGCCTGGGAGTACGTGCCGCTCGGCCCGTTCCTCGGGAAGAGCTTCGCGACGTCCATCTCCCCGTGGGTGGTTCCCCTCGACGCGCTCGAGGCGGCCCGCATCGACACCCCGACGCAGGATCCGCAGCCGCTGCCGTACCTGCGCGGCGAGGAGAAGTGGGGCCTGGACATCGACCTGGCCGTCGAATGGAACGGACACGTCGTGTCGCGTCCGCCGTACGCGCAGATGTACTGGTCGCCGGCGCAGATGCTCGCCCACACCACCGTCAACGGCGCCGCCGCCAGCACGGGCGACCTGTTCGCGTCGGGCACCATCTCCGGACCCGAGAAGGATCAGCGCGGCGCGTTCATCGAACTGACCTGGGGTGGACAGGAACCCGTCGTCGTGGGGGACGAGAAGCGCACGTTCCTCGAGGACGGCGACGAGATCGCCATCTCCGCCACCGCACCGGGCCCGAACGGCACCCGCATCGGCTTCGGCGAGGTGCGGGCCCGCATTGCTCCACCCGTGAGTACTTGTTAACCGCGGGCGGTTGACAAGTACTCACGGGTGGTAGGCAGTAGTCATGACCGAGAACTTCGTCGAGACCACTGCCGAGCCGGACACCGGCGTCGCGTTCCTCACCCTGAACCGCCCCGAGCAGCGCAATCCGCTGTCGTCCGAGGCCATGCGGGACGTCACCGCGGCGCTCCGAAAGCTGGGCGACGACGACACCACGCGCGTCGTCGTCATCAGGGCTGCAGGACCGGTGTTCTCCGCAGGCCACGACCTGAAGGAGATGATCGGCCGCACACTCGAGGACGAGCAGGCCATCTTCGACACCTGCGTCGAGATGATGCAGACCGTGCAGGACATTCCCCAACCGGTCATCGCGTCCGTCCAGGGCGCGGCGGTCGCGGCGGGCTGTCAGCTCGCGGCGTCGTGCGACCTGGTCGTCGCGTCGTCGAACGCCGTGTTCGGGACGCCGGGGGTGAAGATCGGCCTGTTCTGCTCCACTCCGATGGTGGCCTTCAGCCGCGCGATCGGACGTAAGCGCGCCCTGCAGATGCTGCTCACCGGTGAGACGATCGGGGCGGAGACCGCCGCCGACTGGGGGCTGGTGAACCTGGTCGTGGCACCCGAGGAACTCGACGCGCAGACCCGGGCTCTCGCCGCGAAGATCACGAAGGCCAGCCCGCTCACGGTGAAAATCGGCAAGCAGGCGTTCTACCGGCAGATCGAGCTCCCTCAAGGCGAGGCCTACGCGGCGATGGCGGAGACGATGGCCACCAACGCGATCACATGCGACGCCCAGGAGGGCATGCAGGCGTTCGTCGACAAGCGCACACCGCAGTGGCAGGGAAAATAGCGCGCGCTGTCTGCATTGCGCGGTCCAGCGAACCGGCGAAGTATTGACCGTGCAGTGGCTGCGGCCGCGGGCCGTCGGTGCCCGCTGACGGTGGACCGCGACGGGTCGGTCACCGAGATCGTTCTCACTGCGGGGCGACCCCCGCGGGAGGTGACTATCGATGTTCATCCAGGTTATTCAAGGAAAGGTGTCCGACGAGGCCGGCCTGCGCCGGTGCATGGACCGCTGGACGGAGGACGTGCGACCGGGAGCGACGGGCTTCCTGGGCTGCACCCAAGGATTGTGCGACGACGGAACGTTCATCGCCCTCGCGCGGTTCGAATCGGCCGAAGCCGCCCGGCGAAACAGCGAGCGTCCCGAGCAGGGCGCGTGGTGGGCAGAGACCGAGAGGTGCTTCGAGGGTGCCGTGTCGTTCATGGACTGCCCGGACGTGATGGAGTGGATGGGTGGTGGCTCGGACGACGCGACATTCGTTCAGGTCATGGAGGGGCACACCTCCGACGCGAGTCGGATGCGGGAGCTGCTGGAACAGGCCGAACCCCAGGTTCATCAGCTGCGCCCGGAGATCCTCGGCGGAACGTTGTGCACGTACGGCGACGGCGGGTATGTCGAGGCGGTGTACTTCACCTCGGAATCGGAGGCCCGCGAGCACGAGAAGGTCGAGATCCCGGACGACCTGCGGTCGTTGTTCGAGGAAGAGGGGCGGTTGATGGGCGACGTGTCGTACTACGACATGCACGAGCCGATGTTGGTGCCTGCAAGGCGGTAGCCGAAACCTCCGGCAAGGTACTTGGACGTCCTATAACCTTCGTGCATGAGTCTGGATGCGCGTACCGATACCGTCGACGGAGTGCTGCGGCGCTCGGCCGCCAAGTTCCCCGACCGCAGGGCGCTGACGTTCGAAGACCGCACGTGGACGTACCGTGAACTCGACGACGCGGTCAGCCGAGCGGCCGCCTACCTGCAGTCGCTCGGACTGTCGGCCGGTGAGCGGGTGGCCGCGTACGGCACCAACTCGGACGCGTACACGATCGGGTTCCTGGCCTGCGCGCGTGCGGGTCTCGTGCACGTCCCCGTCAACTATGCGCTCGAGGGCGAGGAGCTGACCTATCTGGTGTCGCAGTCCGGGAGCGCCGCCGTGCTGGTCGATCCGGCGCTGAGGGGCGCGCTCGACTCGGTCCGGGACGCGCTCGAACTGCGCCACGTGGTGCCCCTGCGCGACGCCGAAGACTCGCTTCTCGCCCACAGCGGCTCCGGCGACGTACCCGTGCTCGCGGTGCCGGTCGCATCCACCGATCTGGCGCAATTGCTGTACACGTCCGGGACGACATCGAAGCCGAAGGGCGCCATGATGACTCACGGCGGTCTCGTGCACGAGTACGTGTCGTCCGTGATCGCCCTCGCGCTGAGCGACGGCGACAATCCGCTGATCTGCATGCCGCTGTACCACTCGGCGGGCATGCACGTCTTCATGATGCCGTACCTGTCGGTGGGCGCCACCGTGAATCTGATGCAAACCCCGGACATCCCGGAGATCCTGCGGCGCATCGAGGCGGATCGCATCGGCTCGCTGTTCCTGGCGCCGACGGTGTGGGTGCCGCTCGCCGGACATCCGGATCTCGAGACCCGCGACCTGTCGTCGCTGAAGAAGGCGCAGTACGGCGCGTCGATCATGCCGGTGACGGTGCTGAACAGGCTGCGTGAACGCTACCCCGACCTCGGGTTCTACAACTGCTTCGGACAGTCCGAGATCGGTCCGCTCGCCACGGTGCTGCAGCCCGAGGAACACGAGGAGCGGCCGTCGTCGTGCGGCAAGGCCGTGTTCTTCGTCGAAACGCGGGTGGTGGATCCGGACGGCAACGACGTTCCGGACGGCACGCCCGGTGAGGTGCTCTACCGTTCACCCCAGCTGTGCCTGGGGTACTGGGACAACCCCGACGCCACCGCGGAGGCGTTCCGCGACGGCTGGTTCCACTCGGGCGATCTGGTGACGCGGGACCCGGAGGGGTACATCACCGTCGTCGACCGCATCAAGGACGTCATCAACACCGGCGGCATCCTGGTGGCGTCGCGCGAGGTCGAGGACGCCGTCTACACGCATCCGGACGTGGCCGAGGTGGCCGTCATCGGGACCCCGGACGACAAGTGGATCGAGGCGATCACCGCGGTGGTGGTGCTGCGGGAGAACGCGGCCGGCGTGACGCCGGACGGGTTGATCGCCCACGTCAAGGAGCGCATCGCGCCGTTCAAGGTGCCCAAGCAGGTGGTGTTCGTGGACGAGCTGCCCCGCAACCAGAGCGGGAAGCTTCTCAAACGCGAACTGCGGGCGACGCTCTGACTACTTCCTGGTCGACGCCCGCTCGATCAGCTCGACCGGGAGTTTCACCGATTCCACGTCGTTGCCCGCGATGATCGACAGGAGATGACGCACACCCGTCGCGCCGATCAGGCGCGCGGGTGACCGGACGGTTGTCAGCGGCACCGGCAGCTGGGCGACCACCGGAATGTCGTTGTATCCGACGAGCGCGAGATCTTCGGGGATCCGCAGCCCGAGGTCCCGGGCGACGCCGAGTACGCCGATCGCGATGGTGTCGCTGACGGTGAAGATCGCCTCGGGACGCGAATCCGACTCGAGGAGAACGGTGGCCGCGGCGACACCGCCGGACACGTCGAAGTCGGAGCGGACGACGCGATCCGGGCGGAGTTCGATGCCGTTCTCGGCCAGCGCGTCGCGGAACCCGGCGAGGCGGTCGCGGGAGGTGCTCGCATGGTCGGGGCCTGCGATGACGGCGACCTCGGTGAAGCCGCGGTCGAGGAGATGGCGTCCGGCGAGGTAGCCGCCGCGGTGGTCGTCGCCGGACACGAACGGCAGACCGACGTCGGCGTGCCGGTTGAGCTGCAGCATCGGCAGTGCCCCCACCGACAGCGAGTCGACGAATTCGCGGCCGGGACTGTGCAGGCTGCTGAGCAGCAGACCGTCCACCTGCCTGCTGACGAGGAACTCGATGGCGCGGCGCTGGGCGTCGAGGTCATCGGGTGGGCTCGACAGCAGCACGGAGTAGCCGGCCTGCGTTGCCGTCTCCTCGATGCCCTGGAACATGGTCGCGACCACGCCGTCGGTGAGTCGCGGCATGACGACGCCGAGGGTGGTGGTCTTCCGGGTCCGCAGGCTCGCGGCCCACAGGTTGGGCTGGTAGCCGAGTTCCACCGCCACCTCGCGCACCCGCAGCGCGGCCTCGGACCAGCCGTCGGCGGGTTCGGGCTGCCGGAGCACCCGGGACGCCGTCGACACGTGGACGCCGGCGCGTTCGGCGATCTCGCGGAGGGTAGGCGGACGCCCGGAGGTGCGTGTCGGGCGGTCCGGCTGGTTCACGGGCAATCCTCGCGCTCGGGGACGGGGGCCGGTGGGCGTCGTGGTTGACGGCCGCCGGAACGCGCCTTAGTCTACGTGACGAAATCGTTCGTGCAATCGTTCTCGCGAACGTTTGCACATCAGCCCCACCGGCCCCGTGGAGGAACAATGTCCGACCCGCAGTCCCTGTCCCAGCTGTTCGCCCTCGACTCGCTGCTCGACACCGAGGAGATCGCGATCCGCGACACCGTGCGCCGATTCGCGGACGAGAAGATCCGGCCGCACATCGGCGAATGGTTCGAAGCGGCGGCACTGCCCGTGCGTGAACTGGCGGAAGGGCTGGGCGAACTCGGCGTGCTCGGCATGCACCTCGAGGGATACGGCTGCGCCGGCATGAGCGCCACCGCCTACGGCCTGGCCTGCCTGGAACTCGAGGCCGTCGACTCCGGAATCCGCAGCCTCGTGTCCGTCCAGGGCTCGCTGGCCATGTACGCGATCCACCACTACGGCAGCGAAGACCAGAAGCAGGAATGGCTGCCCCGCATGGCCGCGGGCACGGCGATCGGCTGCTTCGGACTGACCGAGCCCGACTTCGGCTCCAACCCCGCCGGCATGCGCACGGGCGCCAAGCGGGACGGTGACGACTGGATCCTCAACGGCACCAAGATGTGGATCACCAACGGATCCGTCGCCGACGTCGCCGTCGTGTGGGCACGCACCGACGACGGCATCCGCGGATTCGTCGTGCCCACCGACACCCCCGGCTTCTCGGCGCCCGAGATCAAGCACAAGATGTCGCTGCGGGCGTCCGTCACCTCGGAACTCGTGCTCGAGGACGTCCGGCTGCCCGAATCCGCGATGCTGCCCGAGGCCAAGGGACTGTCCGGTCCGCTGGGCTGCCTCAACGAGGCACGGTTCGGCATCATCTTCGGTGCGATGGGCGCCGCCCGCGACTGCCTCGAATCCGCCATCTCCTACGCGCAGGACCGTCAGGTCTTCGACAAGTCGCTCGCCGCTTACCAGATCACGCAGGTCAAGATCGCCGACATGGCCCTCGAGGTCGGTAAGGGCCACCTGCTCGCGTACCACCTCGGACGTCTCAAGGATCGCGGCGTGGCGCGTCCCGAGCAGGTCAGCACGGGCAAGCTGAACAACGTCCGCGAGGCCATCGCCATCGCCCGCGAGTGCCGGACCATCCTCGGCGCCAACGGAATCACACTGGAATACCCCGTGATCCGTCACGCCAACAACCTCGAGTCCGTGCTCACCTACGAGGGAACGTCCGAGGTGCACCAGCTCGTGATCGGCAAGGCGCTGACGGGCGAGGCAGCGTTCCGGTGAGCAGGTCGCTCGAGTCGGCTGGGAGCGCATCCCTGGACGGCCTGCTGATCGCCGACTTCGGACGGGTGCTCGCCGGGCCGTACGCCACGATGCTGCTCGCCGATCTCGGCGCCGACGTCGTCAAGATCGAGCGCGCCGGCGTCGGGGACGACACCCGGCAGTGGGGGCCGCCGTGGGTGGGCGACGAATCCACCTACTTCCAGTCCGTCAACCGCAACAAGCGGTCCTTCGCCTGGGATCTGCGTGAGCCCGCCGACCTGCAGCAGGCGCGGGAACTGACCGCCCGGGCCGACGTGGTGGTGGAGAACTTCCTTCCCGGCACGATGGACCGGCTCGGGCTCGGCTACGACGCCGTGCGGGAGATCAATCCCGACGTCGTCTACTGCTCGGTGACCGGGTTCGGCGGCCAGAACGACCTGCCCGGATACGACCTGCTCATCCAGGCCGTCGGCGGGTTGATGAGCATCACCGGTCCCGAACCTGGCGTTCCGACGAAGGTCGGGGTGGCCGTCGTCGACATCATCACCGGACTGCACGCCGCGGTCGGGATCCTGGCGGCGCTGCGTCACCGTGATCGCACCGGGGAGGGGCAGCGGGTCGAGGTGAATCTGCTGTCGTCGCTGCTGTCCGCCCTCGCGAACCAGACGTCGGGGTATGTGGGCGCCGGTGTCGTCCCGCAGGCGATGGGCAACCGGCACCCCAGCATCGCGCCGTACGAGGTCTTCCGGACCGGCGACCGTCCGCTGGTGCTGGCGGTGGGGAACAACCGTCAGTTCGCCTCTCTCGTCGAGGTTCTCGGTGTGCCCGAACTCGCCGACGACGAGCGGTACGCGACCAACACGCAACGGGTGGCGCACCGCGAGCAACTGGTCCGGGACATCACCGCGGCGCTGTCCGCGGGCTCGGCCGACGAGTGGTTCGAGAAGCTGACCGCGCAGGGTGTCCCGTGCGGCCCGCTCAACGACATCGCCGACGCTGTGGCGCTCGCCGAGCGGCTCGGGCTGAATCCGGTGGTCGAGATCGACGACCCCCGCAGGGACCGGCCCGTGCGTCAGGTGGCGAACCCGATCCGGCTCAGCGCCACCCCGGCGAGCTATCGCAGCGCGCCGCCGCGGCTCGGCGAGGACACCCCAGCCGTGAGTACTTGTTAACGTCCCGCGGTTAACAAGTACTCACGGGGGCTCTTCCCTAAGGGAGTGTTAGGAAGGCTCCGCGGCCCTTCCGTATCGATGTGACGTGACCCACTGTGGTGTGAACGCAGAGATCCAGGGCATCGAGAGGAGTCCCGCGTGAGCACCACATCGACGGGTGAGCGCCGAGTCATCGGCAATGTTTTGAAAGGTTCGGTCGGCAACCTGATCGAATGGTACGACTGGTACGTCTACGCGGCGTTCAGTGTGTACTTCGCGAAGGAGTTCTTCCCGGAGGGCGACACCACCGCGCAGCTGCTTTCCACGGCAGCCGTTTTCGCGGTCGGGTTCCTGATGCGGCCGATCGGCGGCTGGATCATGGGACGGTACGCCGACCGGCACGGACGCCGATCGGCGCTCACCCTGTCGGTGACCGTGATGGCGGCGGGTTCGCTCGTCATCGCCGTCACGCCGTCCTACGCGAGCATCGGGCTCGTGGCACCGGTGATGCTGGTGATCGCCCGGATGCTGCAGGGACTGTCGGTCGGCGGCGAGTACGCCACCAGCGCCACGTACCTGGCCGAGGTCGCGTCGCCGGGTCGGCGCGGGTTCTACTCGAGCTTCCAGTACGTCACGCTCGTCGCCGGGCAGCTGATCGCACTGGGTGTGCAGATCATCCTGCAGCTGACGCTGCCTGCGGAGGCCATGCAGTCGTGGGGCTGGCGGATCCCGTTCCTGATCGGCGCCGCCGGTGCCGTCGCGGTGATGTGGCTCCGTCGCACGATGGACGAGTCGGAGGCGTTCACCGACGAGGTGGAGGCGAAGCGTGACGCAGACACCTCGGACGCTGGGCCGAAGGAAGGTTCGCTCCGGATGCTGCTGCAGTACCCCCGCGAGTGCCTGCTGGTGTGCGCCCTGACGCTCGGTGGTTGCGTGGCGTTCTACACGTACACCACGTACATGCAGAAGTACATGATCAACACGTCCGGCATCTCCAAGGACACGGTGGCGTGGATCAACTTCGCGGCCCTGCTGGTGTTCATCGTGTTGCAGCCGATCGGCGGCGCATTGTCCGACCGCATCGGTCGCCGGAAGCTGCTCATCTTCTTCGGGATCGGCGGAACCGTCCTGACCGTGCCGCTGATGACCGTGCTCGGGAAGACGACGAACCCCCTGGTCGCGTTCGGCCTGATGATGCTGGGACTGATCGTCGTCACCGGATACACGTCGGTGAACGCGATCGTGAAGACCGAGCTGTTTCCGACCAAGGTCCGCGCGCTCGGGGTCGGGCTGCCGTACGCGCTCACGCTGGCGATCTTCGGCGGAACGGTCGAGACCGTCGCCCTCGCCCTGAAGCGGGCCGGCCACGAATCGCTATTCTTCTACTACGTGACCGGGTGTATCGCGATCTCGCTCGTCGTCTACTTCTTCATGCGTGAGACTTCGGACGGTTCGCCGCTCGACCGGGCGACCAGCCGGGAGGACACCCCGGACGACGACGTCGAGCTGGTCGACTCGCGGAGCTGATCGAAGGGAAGAGAAGTGCAGATCGCGGTGGTCGAGGACGACGACGGAGTCGGCGACGCACTCGTGGAAGCACTGGCCACCCACGGCCACGAGGCGGTGCGCATGCGGCGCGGCTCCGATCTCCTTCTCGGCCATCGCGGTATGGACGCGGTGATCCTCGATCTCGGTCTCCCCGATGCGGACGGCCTGCAGGTGCTCCGGCAGCTGCGGGCCGTCAGCGACGTTCCGGTGGTGATCCTCACCGCCCGCGACGACGAACGGTCGGTGGTGCGGGGACTTCGGGGCGGTGCGGACGATTACCTCGTCAAGCCGGCGCGGCTCGCGGAATTGCTGGCCCGGCTCGACGTCGTGACCCAGCGTCGCCGCGCGACCGCGGCCTCGGCCGAGCAGACGGTCACCGAGGGTGACGTGGTGGTCGATCTGGCGGCACGTGAGGTGGAGGTCGGCGGCGCTCCGGTGGCGTTGACGGCCAAGGAGTTCGAGCTTCTCGAGGTGCTCGTCACCCGTCCCGGTGCGGCCGTGAGCCGCCAGCAACTGATGGATGCGGTGTGGGGCGACGCGTACGTGGCCATCTCACGCACCCTCGACGTGCACATGACCGGGCTGCGCGCGAAACTGGGCCGGCCCGGGCTCATCTCGACCATCCGCGGGTACGGCTACCGCTGGGGCACCTGACGTGCGCCGCCGTGTACTCGCCGTTCTGCTGGTGTTCGCGGCCGTCGCGGTGGTGGCCTTCGCCGTCCCGCTGGCGCTGGCCACCAGCGCCGGGAGAACCCAGGCTCTGCGGCTGAGCCGGGAGGCGGACGCGACGCATTTCGCCAGCCTCGCCGGACAGACCCAGGCGCCCGGGAGTACCACGCTGCTGCGGGAGGAGGTGGCCCGCTACCACGAGTTGTACGGCGAGGGCGTCCTCATCGTCGACGCGAGAGGCAACCTCCGCGCGGGAGCCGGACTGTCGCCGGACGACTCCGACGTCGCCGCGGCGGTCACGGCGGGACTGCGCAACCAGAAGCAGGGGATCAGCGGTTCGCTGACCCCGTGGTCGGCGGACCGTGTCCTGTCGGCCGTACCCGTCGGCACCGGAGCGCAGGTGGACGGTGCCGTGGTCCTGGACGTGTCCACCCGCGCCGCACGTGAATCCATCCGGACGTCGTGGCTGGTGATCGTCGCGGGGGCGCTCGTCGCGCTGGCGGCGGTCACCGCGGTCGCGATCGCGCTGTCCCGGTGGACCGTTCGTCCGCTCGGGGCGCTCACCGCCAGGGTCGGGGCCCTCACCGACGCGGTCCCGTCGCCGCGTCCGCGGGTGCGCCGCAGCACCGGTCGGCCGACCGGCCGGTACAGCGGCCCGCCCGAGGTCCAGGAACTCGCGAAGGCGTTCGACACCATGTCGGGTGCCGTCCAGGCGTCCGGTCAGGCGCAGCGGCAGCTGATCGCCGACACCGCCCATCAGCTTCGAAACCCCCTCGCGGCCCTGCACATCCGGTTGGATTCCCTCGGCCCGCATGTCTCCCAGTCCGGGGCCGAGACCTACCGCCGGACCGGGATGGAGGTCGATCGGCTCGGCGGGATCCTCGACGGACTGCTGGCACTCGCCGTCGCCGAATCGCCCGCGGAATCCGCCGACGACGAGACCGCGCACGGCGGATGCGACGTCGGTGCCGTCCTCGCGGACCGTGCCGACGCCTGGACGGAGGCTCTCGGGGAATCGGCGATGGACCTCGTGCTCCGGGAACCGGCCGAACCGCTGGTCGCCGACTTCCGATCCAGCCACCTGGCGCAGGTCCTGGACGTCCTGCTCAGCAACGCACACAAGTACGCCGGTCGAGGTTCGACGGTCCGGATCGACACGGGACGGTCCGCCGCGGGAATCGAGATCCGGGTGAGCGACGACGGGGTCGGGGTCGGCGAGGACGAGATCGGCAAATTGTCGTCACGCTTCTTCCGCGGGTCCGGGGCGGGGCAGCAGGGCACCGGGCTCGGGCTGTCCATCGCGACCGCGCTCGTCGAAGGCGGCGGTGGGGCGCTGACCATCGCTGCGCAGCAGCCACACGGGCTCCGGGTGACGCTGACCCTTCCGGCGGTGGCGCCGTGATCACGCGACGCGCACTTCTGTGCGGCGTCGTCGCCGTGGGAGCCACCGCGGCCACGGGTTCGGTGCTCGCCGCGTGCTCGGACAGCGGCCGCGATCCGCTGCGGCTCGCCGCCGGTGAGGAGGGCGGATTCTTCTGGGAGTTCGCCCAATTGACGGCCCAGGCCGCGGAGCGTGCCGCACTGCCGGTGAGCATCGTCCCCGTCCGCACCGCGGGGTCGATGGACAATCTGGCGGCGCTGGCATCAGGAGACGCGGAACTGGCTCTGAGCCTCGCCGACGCAGCCGTATCGGCTCTCGAGGCCGGCGCCGGATTCACCGCCATCGGCAAGGTGTACGAGAACTACATGCAACTCGCGGTGCGCGCCGATTCCGGGATCGCGGACACCTCGCAGCTGAGAGGAGTCCGAATCAGCTTGGGTGCCACAGGCTCCGGCGCGGAACTGACGGGCGAGCGGATCCTCGAGGTGCTGGGTCTGGCGGGACCGGGCGACGTGACCCGTCTGCACCTGTCGATGACCGACGCGGGGCAGGCGCTGCGTGACGGCACCGTCGACGCGGTTCTGTGGGCCGGTGGAGTGCCCACCCCGTCGTTCGCGAATCTCGGAATCCCGCTGCGCCTACTCGACCTGTCCGCCGAACTGGAATTGCTGCGGGAGCGGTTCGGCCCGCGCTACGAGCCGGTGCTGATTCCGCCCGGCACGTACGGACAGCAGACGTCGGTCGCGACGATCGGTCTCGCGAACCTGCTGCTCGCCGACCCGGCCGTGTCCGACAGTGCCGCCGGGGCCATCGTCGAGGTGCTCATCGACCACGCGGCGGAACTGGTGCCGGATCAGGCGACCGGCAGCCAGTTCCTGGACCGGCAGTCGCTGATCGTCACCGCGGGGGTTCCGCTGCATCCCGGCGCGGCCGCGGCGTACCGGAGACATCACGGCTGAGCCGGTCGATCACTGCACCTGGTCGATCACTGCACCTGGGCGACGACGAAGATGCGCCGGAACGGGAAGAACGTGCTGCCGTCCGGTCGCCGGGGGTATGCCGCGTCGAGGAGTGGGACGAGCTCGTCGCGGAAGCGGTCCCACTCCGGCGCCGCGAGGGCGTCCTTGACCGGGCGGAGCGCGGTGCCGGTGATCCACTCCAGAACCGGGTTTTCCCCGGTCAGCTGTTGCACGTACGTGGTCTCCCACGCGTCGACGGCACACCCGGCGTCGGCGAGTAGACCGGCGTAGTCGGTGGGATCGTCGACGACCTTGCTCTCGCGGAACGGCACGTCCGGCAGCAACCGGGACCACCGGTCGCTCGAGGCGAGGGCCCGGACGATCGTGTGCGACGGCGCGTCGAAGTTGCCGGGAACCTGCACCGCGATCCACGCCCCCGACGGCAGTTGAGTCGGCCAGCGACGCAACAGCTCCCGGTGTTCGGGCACCCACTGCAGGGCGGCGTTGGAGACGACGACGTCGGTGTCGGGCTCCGGCGTCCAGTCGCGCACGTCCTGCCTGCTGGCGTCGAGGCCGCGTTCACGCGCGGCCTCGACCATCTCGGGTGAGCTGTCGGAGGCCTCGAGGACGGCGTCCGGCCATCGTTCGGCGAGGCTGACGGTCAGGTTTCCCGGACCGCAGCCGAGGTCGACGACGCGGCGCGGTGACCGCGCGTCGACTCGCGACAGCAACTCGTAGAACGGGCGCCCGCGATGGTCCGCGAAGGCGAGGTACTTGTTCGGATCCCACATGTAGTCCTCCTCGCCCGAAACAGTACGCCCATACTGTTGGTGTGTGGGGTCAGAGGCCGAGATCCTTGGCGATGATCGTCTTCATGACCTCGCTCGTGCCGCCGTAGATGCGGGAGACGCGAGTGTCCGCGTACAGGCGCGCGATGGGGTACTCGAGGATGTAGCCGTACCCGCCGTGCAGTTGCAGGCACTTGTCGATGACCCGGCCTGCGGCCTCGGTGCAGAACAGCTTCGCTTTCGCGGCATCCGCGACCGTGAGTTCGCCGGCATCGTGCAGTTCGAGCGCGCGGTCGGCCATCAGCTGGATCGCCTCGACCTCGGTGGCGCACTCGGCGAGCACGAACTTGGTGTTCTGGAACGCCGCGACGGGCTTGCCGAACACCTTGCGCTCCTTGACGTACGCGATCGCGTGCTGCAGCGCGGCGGCCGCGGTGGCCGACCCGCCGAGCGCGATGGAGAGGCGTTCCTGGGCGAGGTTGTGGGTGAGGTAGCTGAAACCGGCCCCCTCGTCGCCGAGGCGGTCCGCCACGGGCACCTTCACGTCGGTGAACGACAGTTCGGCGGTGTCCGAGGCCTTCAGCCCGATCTTCTCGATCTTGCGACCCACCGCGAAACCCTCGGACGTCGTGTCGACGACGAGGATCGTCAGACCCGCCCGGCGGTCTTCGGGCGTGCTGGGCGCGGTGCGGCACACCACGAGGATCCGGTCGGCGAGCGCGCCACCGGTGATGAACGTCTTCGCGCCGTTCAGGACGTAGTGCGACCCGTCCTCGGACAGCTTGGCCGACGTCGCGATGTTCGCGAGGTCCGAACCGGTGCCCGGCTCGGTCATCGCGATGGCGAACATGATGTCGCCGGACGCGAATCCGGGGAGCCATCGCTGCTTCTGCTCGTCGTTCGCGTACTCGAGCAGGTACGGCAGGATCAGGTTGGTGTGGACGGAGTAGCTGCCGAACGTGACTCCGGCGGCCGCCGTCTCCTCGCCGACCACCGCGGCGAATTTGAAACTCTTCTCACCGCCGCCGCCGAACTCCTCCGGCACCTGGATGCCGAGCACCCCGAGCTCCCCGAGACGACGGTAGAAGTCGCGCGGGGGATGCCCTTCGCCCTCCCACTCGTGGTGGACGGGTGCGACTTCCTTGGCGATGAAGTCGCGGATCGTCTTCCGGAACGCGTCGTGATCTTCGTTGAACACCGTACGCTGCACGGGTTTTCTCCTTCGAATTACAGTGCGTAACTGCCTGGTACGCCCTTGCCGATGATCATCTTCCGAACCTCGGACTGTTCGTCGGATCGAACGTCCGGGCGAGGCGGCTCATGGGATGAGAATGCCCGATTCGGCGGGGCCCGGCTAGGGGCGTTCGGCTATCGGTCGGATAGCGCACTCCAATGCACACCAGGCTCCTCGAATCCGCCGACTCATAGGCAGACGTAGCCGGTGCCTTCGCCGAGTGCGTATTGATCGCGGGCACCCCGGTACGTTCAATGAACCGTGACACTGTGACCCACGCCACCACGCCTTCCGAAGGGATCACCACGTGACCCGCTCCACTGCCATCCTCGACCGGACCGTCGCCATCGGTTCCGAGTCCCGCAGCCGCGCTTGGGGCCTGACCGGGCTCCTCGTGCTGCTCTACGTCGTCAACTACGCAGACAAGGCCGTCCTCGGCATCATCGCCCAACCCCTCGCCCACGAGCTGGGACTGAGCGCCTCGCAGATCGGGCTGGTGGGAAGCCTCTTCTTCCTGACCTTCACCGTCGGCGGGTTCTTCGCCGGCGCGCTGAACCGCTGGATGTCGCTGCGGTGGGCGCTGCTGCTGCTCGCGATCGCCTGGTCCGTCGCGATACTCCCGCTCGTGGTCGTCGCGTCTTTCGCGGTGCTGCTGGTCAGCCGCCTGCTGCTCGGGCTCGCCGAAGGTCCGAGTTCGGCTCTGCTCCACACGGCGGCGTACTCGTGGCACGCACCCGCCAAGCGCGGACTGCCGAGCGCCCTGCTCGCCGGTGCCGCGTCCATCGCCAAGATCGCCGTCGCGCCTGCTCTCGCGTTCGTGACCGTCACGTTCGGGTGGCGCTACGCGCTGGTCGCGCTGGCGGTCATCGGGGTCCTGTGGTGCGTCGTATGGCTGACCGTCTGGAGCGAGGGCCCGTACATTCGCAGCGGCAAGGGCGCCGATTCCGCGGCCCCCGGTGACGCGGGCGAACCGGCGGTGCCGTGGGGTCGCATCTTCCGGACCCGCACGTTCATCAGCGGCGCGCTTCTCGTCATGAGCGTGTACGCGCTGGTCGCCGTGGTTCTGACGTGGCTGCCCTCGTACTTCGAGGTGGGCCTCGGATACAGCCGACTCCAGGCCGGCTCGATGTTCGCATTCCCGAGCATCGCCGGGCTGATCCTGATGTTGCTCTCGTCCGTGATCGGCGACCGTCTGCTCGCACGCGGCTCGACGTCCCGCGTCGTCCGCGTCATCGTCCCCGCCGTCGGGGTGCTGATCTGCGGAGCGATCCTGCTGGCACTCCCGTCCATCACCGCACCCGCTGTCGCCGTCCTCGTCGTCTCCGTCGGCTACGGCTTCGCCGCGTCGGTGTTCCCGTTGCTCAACGCGGCGATCTCGGAGATCTGCCCGCCCCGTCAGACCGCGGGCACCCTGGGCGTCTTCCTCGCCGTCATGGCGATCGGCGGCCTCGTCGCCCCCTACGCGACGGGTCTGATCGTCGACGCGGCTGCCTCGCCCGCCGAGGGTTACGCCACCGCGTTCCAGTCGCTCGGCCTCGTCGCCGCCGTCTGCGCCGTCGGCGCCCTGGTCTTCGCGAACCCCGAGCGCGACAAGAAACTCGTCCGGGGCGACGCTGCGGACATAGGCACGAACTAACCCTGTGATCGGCCGAAAGTCGTTGTGCTGACGACATCGCCCGTGATTGATTCGAGTGACCCCCTCAGATCGAAGGAACACACCATGCGCGATGCAGTGATCGTCGACGCCGTCCGCACGCCCATCGGGCGGCGTGGCGGTTCCCTGTCCGGAATCCACCCCGCCAATCTGTCGGCGCACGTCCTCGAGGCCCTCGTGGCGCGCACCGGTCTCTCCCCGGAGGAGATCGGCGACGTCGTCTGGGGCTGTGTCAGCCAGGTGGGGGAGCAGGCAGGCAACGTCGCCCGCACCGCCGTCCTCGCCACCGGCTGGCCGGAGACGGTTCCGGGCACCACGCTCACCCGGGCCTGCGGATCGAGCCAGCAGGCCGTGAGCTTCGCCGCCGCCGCCGTCATCGCCGGCCACGAGGACGTCGTCGTCGCCGGTGGTGTGGAGTCCATGAGCCGGGTTCCCATGGGCAGCGCGAGCAAGAACGGTGAACACTTCCCGGCGGCCGTCCTCGACCGGTACGGCGTCGACGGGTTCAGCCAGGGCACCGGCGCCGAGATGATGGCCGCGAAGTGGGGGCTCTCCCGTCAGGTGCTGGACGAGTACTCGCTGCGATCCCACGAGCTCGCTGCGCACGCCGCGGACCGGGGCGCATTCGACGGGCAACTCGCACCGCTCTCCGACGTCCTCGCCGGGGACGAAGGGATCCGCCGCGGCGGCACACTCGAATCTCTCGGCAAGCTGAAGACCGTGTTCAAGGAGGACGGCGTGATCCACGCCGGCAACTCCTCGCAGATCTCCGACGGCGCCGGTGCACTGCTCGTCACGACGAGCGAGAAGGCTGCGCAACTCGGTCTGACCCCGATGGCCCGCATCCACACCTGCGCCGTCGCCGGCGACGACCCGGTGATCATGCTGACCGGACCCATCGCCGCGACGGAGAAGGCACTGTCCCGGTCCGGACTGAAGATCGACGACATCGGTGCATTCGAGGTGAACGAGGCCTTCGCCCCCGTCCCGCTGGCGTGGCAGGCGGAGACCGGCGCCGCGACGGACCGGCTGAACCCGCTCGGCGGCGCCATCGCAGTCGGTCACCCGCTCGGCGGGTCCGGCGCGATCCTCATGACCCGACTCGTCCACCACATGCGGGACAACGGCATTCGGTACGGACTGCAGACCATGTGCGAGGCGGGCGGCCTCGCCAACGCCACCATTCTCGAACTTCTCTGATCCGACAATACTTTTCGAAGGGAACACCCGCACGATGGAACTCAAGGGAATCTCGACCGCGGTCACCGGCGGCGCGTCCGGTCTCGGACTCGCGACGGCACGCCGCCTCGTCGACGCAGGGGCTCAGGTCACGCTCATCGACCTCCCGAACTCCGACGGTGAGGCGGCGGCGAAGGAATTGGGCAGCGCCGCCCAGTTCGCTCCCGCCGACGTCACCGATTCCGAGCAGTTCGCGGCCGCCCTCGACGTCGCCGACGACCGCGGTGGCCTGCGCGGCATCGTGCACTGCGCCGGGGCCGGCCGCCGAATGCGCATCCTCGACTCCGACGGCAAGGCAGGTTCCGTCGAGGACTTCGAGTTCGTGATCCGGCTCAACCTCGTCGGCTCGTTCAATGCCCTGCGCCTCGGAGCGGAACGGATCGCGCGGCAGGAGGAGATCGACGGCGAGCGCGGCGCGGTCGTGCTGACGGCGTCCGTCGCCGCATTCGAAGGCCAGATCGGCCAGATCAACTACACCGCATCGAAGGCCGGCATCGTGGGCATGACGGTCACCGCGGCCCGCGACCTCGCCAGCCGCAACATCCGGGTGTGCACCATCGCCCCGGGAATCATGGACACCCCGCTCCTCGCCCGGCTGCGCGACGATGTGCGCGCGTCGCTGGAGAAGTCGGTGCCGGGCCCGTCGCGTCTGGGCAAGCCCAGTGAGTTCGGGCAGCTCGCCTGCCAGATCCTCGAGAACGGCTACCTCAACGGCGAGACCATCCGCCTGGACGGTGCCATCCGCATGGCACCTCGCTGACGAGTAAGGGACCGAACGTGAATTCTGCTGCACCGGTACTGCATTACCCCGACCTGACGTTGGCGGCGTTCCCGTCCGGCATGGCGGACCTGTACGGAGACAAGGCCGCGGTGGTCGACGGCGACACGGTGTGCACCTACCGCGAACTCGACCAGCGGTCGGGCGCGTTCGCCGCCGCCCTGCGGGACGCGGGGGTGACCGAGCGTGACGTGGTGCTCCTGCATCTCGGCAACTGCATCGAATTCGTCGTGGCCTACTACGGCGCACTGCGGGCCGGCGCGACCGTCACCCTGGTCAACCCGCTGCAGCCCGGCCCCGGCCTGCGCTCGCAGATCGTCGACACGGCGGCGGTCGCCGCCGTCACCCAGCCCGCACAACTGGACACCCTCACCGAGGCGGCGAGCGGCACCACCGTCCGCACCATCGTGGTGGCCGGACTCCCCGCGGGTGTCGGTCGCGGTCAGTTCGGGTTCGAGGAGTTCGTCCGCGGGTACGCCACCGCACCGTTCACCCCGAAGGTGTCCGGGGACGACGTCGCCCACCTCGCCTACACGGGCGGCACCACCGGGTTGTCCAAAGGTGTCCGGGTGCTGCACCGCAACGTCCTCGCAAACGTGACCCAGATGATCGCCTGGCGTGCGGGTCACGAGGTGCGCGCCACCGCCGACGGCGGGATCGAACTGCGACCCGTCGAGAGTCTCGGGGACCGCGGTGTGATGCCCGGCGCCGGAGCGACCGTCGTCGTGTCGCCGCTGTTCCACGCCCACGCGCTGATCAACATGTCGTTCCTGCTGCTGTGCGGGGCGACGCAGGTGTTCGCCGGACGGTTCGAGCCGGGCCGCATGCTGGAGTTGATCGAGACGCACCGCGCCACGTACATCACCGGCAGTCCGGCGATGTGGCATGCCGTCGCCACCCACCCCGACGCCGCCGTTCGCGACACCGACTCGGTGCGGGTCGTGTCGTCGGGTGCGGCGCCGATCGATCATGTGACCCTCGAGGCGCTGGGTCGGGCGTTCCCGTCGGCGAGCGTGGTCGAGGGGTACGGGCTGACCGAGGGCACCTGCCTGGTCGCCTCCGCACCGTTGACCGGCTCCGTCGCGTACAAGCTCGGCAGCGTGGGGCTGCCGGTGTTCGACACGGAGGTGCAGATTCGTGCCCAGGACGACTCCGGTGCCCTACTGGAGGCCGGCACCCGCGGCAAGCTGTGGGTCCGCGGCCCGCAGGTCACGGACGGCTACCTGAACCATCCGGAGATCACGGCGCAGCAGTACGTCGACGGCTGGCTCGACACCGGCGACATCGCCTACCTGGACGAGGACGGGTACCTGTTCATCTGCGACCGCACCAAGGACATGCTGATCTACAAGGGCTACAACGTGTATCCGCGTGAGCTCGAGGAGATTCTGGTCTCGCACCCGGACGTGTCCTCGGCTGCCGTCGTCGGCAGGGAGGCCGGCAGCGTCGGCCAGGAGCCGGTGGCGTTCGTGGTGCCGATGCCGGACGTGACGATCGATCCGGATGCGGTGTCCGCGTTCGTCGCCGAGCGGGTGCTGCCGTACAAGAAGGTACGCGACGTCGTGGTGGTCGAGCAGCTGCCGACGTCGGCGGCCGGGAAGATCCTCAAGACGAAGCTGCGCGAGCAACTCGCCGCCGCGACGACCTAGCGTTTTCCTCCCGCTGGGTGGAAGCAACTCTGTGGGGCGCTCGCGCGTGGTGGCAGCAGAGCCTTCTCGCACGCCACGATGCACAGGTGCTCAACTGGTGGGCCGACGCCGACGAGTTCCTCACCACCCGGCGTCGCACCGTCTCCTGCTCGCCCGCGGATGTGGAGGCGATGACCGATGTTCAAGGTGACCAAGCTCGTTCACCTCGTCGCCGACACAGATGCCTCCACCGGTGCGGTGTTGGCCGGCCGATTGCGTGAGGCCGCTGCTCCCCGGGCTCGGCGCGTTCTCGTGACACCGGCCCTGCCCGGCGGAATCAACGGGGGAGACGTGATCGCGCACCTCCACGTCCGCACGATCGGGACCTCGCAGCTGAGCCGGGTGCACGAATCGGCCGGTTCCGCGCGGTGGACCCACGTCTGGGAGCAGGAGTACGCGAACCTGGACGGGCTGCTCGGGCCGTATATGACCCACCCTTATCACTGGGCGCACATAGATCGGTGGTTCGATCCCGAACGCGGGCCGCGGATCGTCACTCGGCTGTGCCACAGCTTCTGTGCGATCGACGGCCCGACGATCACGGTTGCTGCACCTGCCACTCCCCGCTGAACGCAGGGGGACGCTTCTCGATGAATGCGCGTAGTGCGGCCGGAGCGTCGGTTGCAAAATTGACCGCTTGCGAACGCGCCTCGTTCTCGAGTGCGTCCCGCAGCGACGACGTCGTGCCGTCCTCGATCAGTCGCGTCGACTGCATGACGGCCACCGTCGGTGCCGCCGCGAGACGGGTGGCGAACCGGGCGACCGTGGCGTCCAGTTCGTCCGGCTCGACGAGCTCGCTGACCAGTCCCAGCGCATCCGCCTGCTCGGCGTCGATCATCTCGGCGAGCATGACCAGACGTTTCGCGCGGTGCAGTCCCACCATGCGCGGCAGGAGCCACGAGCCGCCGAAATCCACCGACAGGCCGCGCTTGGCGAAGATCTGGCTGAACTGCGCGTCGCGCGAGGTGATGAGCAGGTCGCACAGCAGCGCCAGGTTCCAGCCGGCTCCCACGGCGTAGCCGCGAACCTTCGCGATCAGTGGCTTGGGGAACTCGGCGACTGCCAGTGCCGTCGCATTGATCTGACGCATGCGGTTCAGCGGGTGCATGGGTGTGCGCTTGTCGAGGTCTGCGCCGGTGCAGAAGTCGCTGCCTGCGCCGGTGAGGACCACGACGCGGGTGGCGTCGTCGAGGGCGAGTTCGCCGAGCGCCTCGCGCAACGCGATCCACGAGTCGAGGGTCATGGCGTTGCGCCGTGTGGGCCGGTTCAGGGTGATCGTCGCGACCGCGCCGTCCCGGCTGATCAGAACGTCGCGTTCGGCGGATTCGGTGCCCGTGTTCGAGGTGACGGTTTCGATGCTCATACGCGGCTCCAGACGTCGGCGCGGTTCTCGGCGCACGCCGGAGTGGTCGACGCCGTGCCGCCCAGCCAGTCGATCACCGGGGACGCTCCGCCGCAATGTCGTTCTGGGATACACCGGATGAGGTCAAACCTATGGTTACCGCCGAGCGTCATAGGTTCCGATTAACCGGACCATCGGCGATGTATCTTTGTCCACGCCCGGACTGCGTGCTGAACTGGTCGGTACCTGAAAGTGCTTGCATCAGAAGACTCCCCCTCATCAGGAGAACCGATGTCTCTACCCTCCGTGCTGTCCGATCGCCTGCGCCTGCCGGCTGTGGCCTCCCCGATGTTCATCGTCTCGGGTCCCGACCTGGTGATCGCCCAGTCGACGTCGGGCATCGTCGGATCGTTCCCCTCCCTGAACGCCCGCCCGCAGCCGGTGTTGCGGGAATGGCTCACCCGCATCACCGAAGCCCTCGCCAAGCACGACGCCAACAACCCCGAGACCCCGTCCGCGCCGTACGCGGTCAACCTGATCGTCCACAAGAGCAACGACCGTCTCGACGAGGATCTCGCCACCATCGTCGAGTTCGAGGTCCCGATCGTCATCACGTCCCTCGGCGCCCGCGCCGACGTCAACGAGGCCATCCACAGCTACGGCGGCATCGTCCTCCACGACGTCATCAACAACACGTTCGCGAAGAAGGCGGTGGAGAAGGGCGCCGACGGCCTCATCGCCGTCGCGGCCGGTGCCGGCGGACACGCGGGCACCCTGTCGCCGTTCGCGTTGATCCAGGAGATCCGCGAGTGGTTCGACGGGCCGGTCCTGCTGTCGGGCTCCATCGCTCACGGCCGCTCGGTCCTCGCCGCGCAGGCCGCCGGCGCCGACCTCGCCTACATCGGATCCGCGTTCATCGCCACCGAAGAGGCCAACGCGGACCAGGGCTACAAGCAGATGATCGTCGACTCCACCGCGTCCGACATCGTCTACTCCAACCTGTTCACCGGCGTGCACGGCAATTACCTGCGGGGCAGCATCGAGGCCGCCGGACTCGACCCGAACAACCTCGCCGTGTCGGACCCGTCCGCCATGAGCTTCCGCGACGGAACCGCCAAAACGAAGGCATGGCGCGACATCTGGGGGTCCGGACAGGGGATCGGCACCGTGCGCTCCGTGCAACCGACGGCGGAACTCGTCGACCGGCTCGTCTCCGAGTACGCCGCGGCAAAAAGCTACCTGCTCGCGCTGTAACCTTCCGCCCGCACGAGTTCGACGAACGCGTGCCCGACCGGGGAGAGCATGTCGGGATCGAATGCGAGCCCGAAGGTGCGGGCGATCGTCGGCTCCGCGCGGCGGACCACCGCACGGTCCTGGGCCGCCTCCGCGATCGACCGTTCCAGCAGGGTTCCGCCGATTCCCGCGAGCACCAGGGGAAGTCGCGCCTCGCGGTGATCGGACAGCGCCGCGAGGGTCGGGCGTGCCCCGGCGTGACGGATCGATTCCTCGATCTCGTTGGCGACGGAGTGGCCGCGGGGGACGAAGACCATCGGGATGTCGGGGAGTGCGGCGAGCGGAACGGGACCGTCCGGCACGTCGGTGCCCGGCGGGTACACGAGCCAGTACTCCTGTTCGCCGAGTTCGAGGACGTCCAGGCGGGCGTCGTCGAGCGGGAGGTGCGCCACCACGAATTCGCAGTGGCCGTCCTCGATCAGCGACCCGGCCTGTGCCTCGTCTTTCAATTCACCCAACCGGACCATCACCTTCGGGTGGGTCCGCCGGAATTCGGTGACGAGGTCGACGAGGGGCCCGATCGCCAACGCCGGAAACGCCATGATGTCCAGTCGGCCGGCGAGTGCCCCGTCGGAGGTGGCGAGGAGGTCCTCGACGGCGGTGACGTCGCGCAGGATCTGCCTGCTCGGCCCGACCATGCTGCGCCCTGCGGCGCTGAGCACCATGCCCCGGCCGATGCGGTGGAACAGTTGCACACCCAGTTCCCGCTCGAGCCCGCGCAGCGCCTGCGAGATGGTGGGCTGTGCGACGCCGAGCGACGCAGCGGCCCCGTTGATGCCTTCGTGTTCCACGACGGCAAGGAAGTACTCGACCTGGCGCAACTCCATGTGCTCAGTTCCTCACTCGGGTGCCGGTGTTCGGGTGGACTGCGCGATCGCGACGAACGCCGAGGCCGCGGGTGATCCCGGACCGGACCGCTGCACGAGGCCGACGGGGCGGGTCAGCTTCGGCGTCATCGACCGGATCGAGACCCCGCGCAACTGTTCCTCGGCGACCAGGCGGGGGAGGACGGTGGCCCCCGCGCCGCGCATCACCAGCTCCCACGTGGCGCCCGGATGCGTGCAGTCGATGACGACGTTCGCGGGCTCGCCGACGAGATCGGAGATCAGCGCCGCGTCGCTCTTGTCCCCGAGATCCTGAACGAGCGGAATGTCGCGGACGGCCGAGCGGGGCACCGGATCGGGAAGGGTCTCGGCGAGGACGCCGGGCAGGGCGAGTACCAGCTCCTGGTCGCCGATGGGAACCGAGCGCAGCGCACTGTGGTCGACGGACAGGTCGATCACCCCGAGCTCGGCCTCGCCGCGGCGCAAGGCGCCGAGGACGCCGGTGGGACCGTCGGCGTCGATGATGCGGACCGTCACCCGGGGGTACTGCTCACGGAACCGGCGCACCAGGTCGACGATCGGATCGATCGAGAACGCCGCGTAGGTGACGACGTCGACGCGGCCGGACACGAGTTCGCGCACGGCGGCGACCTTGGCCTTGGCCCGCTCGACGTCGGCGAGGATGCGCCGGGCGGCGACGTCGAGGGTACGACCGTCCTCGGTCAGCTCGAGACGCCGCCCGGTGCGGTCGAACAGGGTGACACCGAGGCGGCGTTCGAGTGTGCGGATCGCCTGCGAAAGCGACGGTTGCGAGATGTAGAGGGACTGTGCGGCCCTGGTGATCCCGCCGTGATCGACTACCGCGACGAAGTAGGTGACGAGATGCAGGTCCACGCGGTCATCGTACGGAAGCCGTGATGCGGGCTGCGCCGATCACGCGGCTAGCGGCCACGCCACACCGGCGGGCGCTTCTCCGCGAACGCGCGCGCACCCTCCTGGGCGTCCTCGGAAGCGAACACCGGATCGAGAAAGCGGCGTTGCCCGGCGAACGCGTCGGGATCGGTGTAGTTGGCGGACATCGCGACGACCTGCTTGGTGGCGCGCACCGCGAGGGGACCGTTGGCGGCGACCCGTGCCGCCAGTTCGCGGGCGGTGCCGAGGGCCTGCCCGGGCTCGGTGAGCCGGTTGACCAGTCCATGCGCGTGCGCCACGTCGGCGGTGAGGGGATCGCCGGTGATCGCCATCTCCATCGCGATCGGGTACGGCAGCACCTTCGGCAGTCGCAGCAGACCGCCTGCGGCGGCGGCGAGCCCGCGCTTGACCTCGGGGATGCCGAACTTGGCGTCGCGGGCGGCCACGATCAGATCGGCCGACAGCGCCAATTCGCAGCCGCCGGCCAGCGCCCAGCCCTCCACCGCGGCGATCAGCGGCTTCGTCGGCGGGGCCTCCGTGATGCCGCCGAAGCCACGGCCGGGCAGCGACGGCCGCTCCCCGCGGGTGAACGCCTTCAGATCCATGCCCGCGCAGAACGTTCCCCCGGCGCCGGTCAGGATCGCGATCGTCAGGTCGGGCCGCGCCTCGAACTCGTCGATCGCGGCGGCAAGCGCCTTGGCGACCTCGAGGTCGACGGCGTTCTTCGCCTCCGGCCGGTTCAGGGTGATGACGGCGACGCCATCGGAGAATTCGGTGAGAACCACGCTCATGGGGTGTCTTCCTTACGGTGTCGGGGTCCAGCGTTCGGGGTGCCCGCCGAGTGAGCGGATGCTCCCGCGGTCGGCCAGAACGAGCAGGTGGGCATGGGTTTCGCGGACCGCGAGGCGGAGCAGGCGGTCGGACATGGATTCGAACGGCCGCGACCACGAGATGTGGTGCGAGATCTCCCACGCCGTCGATTCGGGGTGCACGCCCAGAGTCTGGACGATCTCGGCGAAGCGTTCCTCGTGATGACCCATCAGTTGCCGGGCACGGTCGGCGATCCCCCGGAAGCGGTACTCGTGGGCCGGCAGCACTTCGCCGTCGGGCATGGAGGTGGTGGCGTGCAGCGACAGCAGGTAACGGTGCAGCGGGTTCTCCAGCTCGCCGGGGACCGTCGAGATGTTGGGACTGATGCGCGGCAACATGTGGTCGCCGCTGAACATCAATCCGTGGGTGTCGTCGACGAAGGTCAGATGACCGGGAGTGTGCCCCGGGGTCCAGACCGCCCGCAGATCCCAGCCGGGCAGGTCCAGGGGAGTCCCGTCACCGAGCACGATGTCCATGGATTCGCCTGCCCCCAGCCGAACGAGATCGACGCGGGCGGCCGCGAGGATGTCGGTGGGCGCCCCGAGTTGGGCGAGCTGGGTGTTCCACAGTTGTTCGTCGGCGGTGGTGTCCTCCGGCGAATGGTGGCCGAGCAGTGCGGCATCCGCGCTGTGCATCGCGAGCGCGGCCCCACTGACCTCCCGCAGCCGGGGCGCAAGACCGAAGTGGTCGGGATGCAGGTGGGTGACGGCGGCGTACCGGACGTCGGTGACGTGGTGCCCCGTCTGGGCGATGCCGTCGACGAGGGCTCGCCACGACTCCTCGGAATCCCAGCCCGCGTCGATCAGGGCGAGGCCGTCGGGCAGCGCGAGCGCGTAGATCAGGACGTAGCGCAACGGGTTTCGCGGCATCGGCACCGGGATCGACCACAATCCGGGGCGTACCTGCTCGACCGGCGGCAGGACGCCGAGGGCCCACGCCTCGCGCTGGACGGTACCGACGTCTTCGGTGACGATCACGACGGCACCTCCGTGGCGCGGAGCCCCTCGCGCAGGGTGCGTTTGAGGATCTTGCCGCTCGCTCCTCGCGGAAGTTCGGCGACGTAGACGATCTCCCGCGGCTTCTTGTACGACGCGAGCCGGGCGGCGGTGAACGCGATCAGGTCCTGCTCGTCCGGTTGGTTCGACGGATCGACGAGCCGGACGACCGCCGTCACGGACTCACCCCACGTCCGGTGCGGCACGCCGACCACCGCCACCTCGGCCACCGCCGGATGCTCGGCGAGCACCGATTCGACCTCGATCGGGTACACGTTCTCGCCTCCCGTGATGATCATGTCCTTCACCCGGTCGGTGACGAACAGGTAGCCCTCCCCGTCTATGTGCCCGGCGTCGCCGGTGCGCAGGAAACCGTCGGGGGTGAGCAGTTGCGCGGTCTCGTCCGGCCGCCGCCAGTAGCCCGCGACGTTGTTGCGTGAGCGGCACACGATCTCCCCGGACACGCCCACCGGAAGCCGGGCGCCGGTCACCACGTCCCGGATCTCGACCTCGACACCGGGCATGGGCTTGCCGGCGGAACGCAGCAGGTGCGCACGGAGTCCGGACGGGTCATGGTCCTCTACAGCGAGGGCGGTGACCGAGCCTGTCGTCTCGGTCATGCCGTAGCGCTGCACGAATCCACAGCCGAGGCGATCGATCGCCCGCCGGAGCAGAGTGGTGGTGATCGGCGCCGAACCGTAGGCGACCAGTTCGAGGCCCGACACGTCGTAGCGGTCGAGGTCGGGCACGTCGAGGAGCATCTGAATGGTCGACGGAACCAGGAAGGCGTGGGTGATCCGATGCCGTTCGATGAGTTCGGCGACCCGCCGGGCGTCGAACGCGCCGAGCAGCACCACGTGGACGCCCGCCGACAGACACGTGCTCAACCAGCCGGCACCCGCGATGTGGAACAGCGGCATGGCGTCGAGCGCCACCGAGCCGGGCTTCCAGCGGTAGATCAGCAGGCCCTCCGGCTCGTTGTGCAGGTTGCGATGCGTCGCCACCACGCCCTTCGGGAAACCCGTCGTGCCCGATGTGTAGAGCTGCAGCACCTCGGCGTCGGGGTCGTCCCCGAGACCCGGATCGGTGGCGGTGCCCGAAGTGACCAGCCGGTCCCACGTCCAGGTGCCGCGCGGAAGAACGTCGCCGTCGGCCGCGTCGACGACCACCACGACCACACTCGGGAGCGCGCCGCGAACGGCGTCCGCGGCGGCAGCGAATTCGGATTCGACGATCAGCACCTGGAGCTCGGCATCGACCGCGATCGCGGCTGCCTCGGCCGCCGGGAGTCGCCAGTTGAGCGGGACGAACACCAGCCCCGACTTGGCGGCGGCCACGAACGCCTCGACACCCTCGGTGCGCATCCGGAGCAGTGCCCCGACCCGGCCGCCGTCGGAGGTCAACGCCGACAGCGCGGTTGCGATCCGATTGGTCCGCCAGTCGAGCTCCGCGTACGTCAGCGTGGTGTCACCGCACGTCACTGCCGGTGCTCCGGGCCGCTCTGCGGCATGGTGCCGCACACGCTGGGGTAGATGCAGACCGCTCACATCACGCTCCTCGATGACTCGTCGACGCCGCCGGGAACCGGGTGACGCGTGCTGCCAGTCGACCACCCGCGTGAGTGCGGAAACAAAGTCACAGAGCCGAACGGACAGTGAGGAATCGCCTATGGATGCCCGACCGAGTGGCCTCGCGGCGTTTGTAGACTGGCGTGATGGCCGCCACCCCCGCCCTGAACCCCGAGGATGTTCAGCGTGCTGCGGCGGCACTGCACACCCCCGACATCGACGGCTGGGCCAACCGGTTCGAACTGCTGTCGGACGGCAACCGCCTCCGACTGCTGCTGTGTCTGCACCACGCCCCCGACATCTGCGTCGGCGACCTGGCCGCGGCACTCGACATGACCGGCACCGCCGTTTCGCACGCTCTGCGACTGCTCCGCAACCAGGGGTGGGTGTCGGCGACGCGGGACGGTCGCTCGATGCGGTACCGGCTCACCGACGACACCGTGCACGAACTGCTGCACACGATCGGGGCCACGCACTACCACAATCACACGGGGGCCGAAGAGAAAAGGTGAATCCCGACATGGAGAACGACCCCGGACTGCTGCCGCTCGACGGCATCACCGTCGTGGCACTCGAGCAGGCCGTGGCCGCCCCGCTCGCCACCCGCCATCTCGCGGACATGGGCGCGCGGGTCATCAAGATCGAGCGCGTCGGCGAGGGCGACTTCGCCCGCAACTACGACGACGCGGTGTTCGGGCAGGCGTCGCATTTCGTGTGGCTGAATCGGTCGAAGGAATCGCTCGGCGTCGACCTGAAGTCCGAGGTGGGCCGGGACACCGTCGCGAAGCTGATCGCGAAGGCCGACGTCTTCATCCAGAATCTCGCCCCCGATGCCGCCGACCGGCTGGGGTTCGGCGCCGACGAGTTGCGCGCCGAGCACGAGGAACTGATCGTCGTGAACATGTCCGGCTACGGGTCGGCGGGGCCGCGGCGCGAACGCAAGGCGTACGACATGCTGGTCCAGGCCGAAACGGGGATGATCTCGGTGACCGGCACCCCCGACACCGCGACCAAGACGGGTGTCCCGGTGTCCGACATCGCGGCGGGAATGTATGCGATGACGTCCGTCCTCGGCGCCCTGTTCCGGCGGTCGCGCACCGGAGTGGGGGCGCGGATCGACGTGTCGATGTTCGACGCGACCGCGGAGTGGCTGGGCCACCCGATGTACATGAAGATGTACGCCGACAAGCAGATCCCGCGTGTCGGGCTCGGTCATGCGGCGATCGTCCCGTACGACTCGTACCCGACCCTCGACGGACAGATCCTCATCGGTGTCCAGAACGACCGCGGGTGGCGGCAACTGGTGACCGACGTGTTCAAGCGACCAGAACTCGCCGACCATCCCCGGTTCGCGACCAATATGCTGCGTGTGCAGCACCGCGCCGAGGTGGACGCCCTCGTCGCCGAGGAGACTCAACGGTTCACGAGCGCGGCTCTCGACCAGGCGCTCGCGGACTCCGGGATCCCGGCGGCGGAGCTCAACGACATGGGCGGGTTGATCGACCATCCGCAGCTGGATCAGCGCGACCGCTGGCGTGACATCGGAACCGAGGCCGGGCCGATCAGGGCGATGCTGCCCCCGATGACGTTTTCCGACGTGGAGATGCGGATGGGTGACGTGCCCGCGCTCGGCGCGCACACCGATCGGATCCTCGGTGAACTGGGCTGGTCGGCGGAAGATATCGCGACGATGCGTGACCAGGGCGTCGTCGGCTGACGACGCGCCGCAGCCCCGGCCCGAGTGAGGCCGGGGCTGCAGCTCGCTCTTCGCTCAGGGTGTGGCGAAGAACTGCTCTACGGCCGGCTGTGCGTTGGGATTACCCACACCGATGCCGATGACGGCGCCGGCGATGGTGCCGACCACTGCGCCGACGATGCAGCCGGCGATGAAGTTGGGGAAGATCGACACGCACCCGATGGCCATGCCCACGTTGGAACCGATCGCCATGCCCTGCAGGCCCGCGTTGTTCCAACCGGTATTGATCTCGTTGGTCATCTTGTCGAAGGCGTCCTGTTTCACTTCGTTCTCCGGGAAGAACTGTTCGGCCACCTGGCTGCTGCCGCCGTCGGCCGCAGGAGTCATCAGCGGCTGTGACCAGTCGATTCCCTGAGGTGCGGGATCGGCATACGCAGTGCCCGCCCCGACGGCCATCGCGGAGACGACGAATATGGACAATGCCAGAGTTTTCAAGAGTTTCATGGAAATTCCCACCATGTCGTAGGACGAACACGGCCCCCACCTGAGTGCACCGAACATCGTTGTGCGTGGACCATATTCGCTGGAAAACCGGAACGGCTACATGCATATGTGGGTGCGCGGTGATGCTCCCCGTGTGCGAACTAACCCATAGCCCTCCCGAAATCGTCTTCGGAGTCGGACGGAAAGCCCCGCTACGGGGTTCCGAGGAATTCGTAAACCGCTGGTGGCGCAGCGGGGTTCGCGTTGCTGATACCCGTGACGGCGCCGATCGCTGCGCCTACCGCGGCACCGGGGAGGCACCCGCCGAGGATGAGGAAGATGCACCCGACGACGAATCCGATGCCTGCGCCGATCGCGGTCGCGGTCCCGCCGCCGTTGTTCCAACCGATCTGCAGCTGCTCGACCATGTTGTTGTACGCCGAATCCCTGTCGACCGGGGTGAGGGCGAGGGTTCCCGCGACAGGGGTCGTCGTGGGTGTCAGGTTCAGGAACCGGCCGGCGTCGGTGATGAGCGGATCGATCGCGAACTGCACACCGGCGATCGAATAGCGCAGGGGGATCGTGCCCACCGGGGTGCCCGAATCGTTGACGATGTCGACGGCGGCGGCCGTCCGCGACAGGGTGAAGTGCCCGGCGTCGAGTGCCGTACCGACCGATCGGCCGTCGGCGCTCAGGCTGGTGTGCGAGATGACGGCCTGGTCGGCGGGAGTGGGGGCGGCATACGCGGTACCCATTCCGACACACAGGGTGGCGATCAGCAGCGCTGCCGGTGCTGTCACTCTATGCAGTTTCATGGTGTTTCCCATGCGTAGTAGCGGATGACAAACGACAAATCTGGTTCGACCTGGCGCTTCACTTGCCCCGACCGGCGAAAGCGTCCGTAACCTGCCTACTGCAGACATCTTCCCCCTTCGGATGCCTCAGTTTTCGGCCTTTCCGCAAAATACGTGCGTATCGGGGTGGCGGTGCAGGGATTACACCGTGAGCCGGTAGAACCGGAAGAACCCGAAATCCTCGATGGGAAGGATGTCCATGGTGCCGAAACCGGCCGCCTCGGCGTAGCTGCGCAATGTGCTCGGGCGCATGACCGTTCCGGTGCCCGCGCTGGGTGTGTGGTTCATGCCGTCGGGAAGACACACGGTGAGGCTGAATCCGTACATCAGCCGCTCGACGTCGCTTCCCGGCGCGGAGAACTCGTCGTCCACCGCCTCGTCCATCACGATCATCGCGCCACCGGGAACCAGGGCCTTCCGAACCGCGGACAGTACATCGACGGGCGCCGGCATGTCGTGGATGCATTCGAACGCGAACGCCGCGGTATAGGTGCTTTCGGGAATTCCCGCCGCATCCGATTCGGTGATCGTGATCCGATCGGCGACATCCGGCCGCTCGCGCACGTTGGACCTCGCGAGTTCGACGGTCGCGGTGTCGATGTCGTAGCCGTGGAGTCTGGCGTCCGGGTAGGCGCGCGCGAGTGCGATCGTGGACCACGCGCCGCCGCATCCGATGTCGGCGATGGCGGCGCCGGGCGTCCGCAGCAATGCGTCGACCTCGGGAACCGATGCCAGCGCACCGGGAAGAACCTGCTCGTACCACGGCCGATTCATGTCGGCCTGCGACTCACGGGCATCCGTGCCGTACTGCGCCCATCCCACACCGCCGCCCGTGCGGTACGCCTCCAGCAACGCGGGCATCTGCGTGGTCGCGGCGACGAAGATCCGCGCCAGCGGTGCAAGATAGTTGAGACTCTGCTCGTCGGTGAGCACTTCGGCGGCGCCGGCCGGAAGCGTGAACGTCCGCGGCTCCGAGTCGTCGACCGTGAGAAGTCCCGACACGGCCTGCTGTTCGAGCCACTCCCGCGCGTACCGCGGGTGGGTGGAGGTGCGTTCCGCCAGTTGGTCCGCGGTTGCCGGACCTTCCGACGCGAGACTGCGGTACCAGCCGAGCCGGTCACCCAGATGGACGGCGAGGAGGTCGATCGCCCCGAGCGATGCGTCGAAAATGCGCTGGGACACGGCCCCGGCGTCGGCTTCGGGTATGGACATCGCGGACCTCCGGTAGGAGTGCGGGGCGAAGCTTCGTCTCCCCATCGTGGGCTACCCGATCGGCGGTGTCACGGATCGTTCGCCGGGCGAATGAGGGTCGGTCGCGGGAAGCCGGAAACCCCAGGGCAACTCGAGGCGATGCTCGGCGAGCAGCGCGGGGTCGCCGAGCAGTTCCAGGATCGGACCGTCGGCCACCAGGTGTCCCTCGTCGAGGATCACGGCGCGCGTGCACAACTGGGCGGCGTACGGCAGGTCGTGCGTGACGAGCAGGTGCGTGGTGTCGATACCCAGGAGGACGTCGGCCAGTTCGCGTCGGGCGACGGGGTCGAGATTGCTCGACGGCTCGTCCAGCACGAGGACGTCCGGGGCGCATGCGAGAACGGTCGCCAGCGCGACGCGGCGGCGCTGACCCACCGACAGGTGCGCGGGATTGCGACCGGAATGTGCCGTCATGTCGACGGCCGCCAGCGCGTCGTGCACCCGCTCGTCGAGTGCGGTCCCGGTGATCCCGAAATTGACCGGACCGAACGCGACGTCCTGTGCGACGGTGGGCATGAACAACTGGTCGTCGGGGTCCTGGAAGACAATGCCGACGCGGCGCCGGACCTCCCGCACCGTGTCCCGGGACGCTCCCCGCGACAGCTCCAGCCCGCCCACGGTGACGCTGCCCTCGGTGGCCGTCAGAATGCCGTTGAGGTGCAACATCAGTGTGGTCTTCCCGGCCCCGTTCGGACCGAGAACGGCTACCCGCTCACCGGGTTGCACCGTGAGATCGATCCGGTGCAGCGCGGCCCTGCCGTCCGGATACGCGAACGAGACGCCCTCGAGACGCACGGCCGCGGTCATCGGAGCACCCACGCCGTGACACAGATCCCCACCGCGCACACTGCGGGCACGAGCCCCGCCCGCCACAGTGCAGCGGTCGCAGGCGGCGCCCCGACAGTGGGAACCGAACCGGTGAAACCCCGCGACAGCATGGCCAGGTGGACGCGCTCGCCGCGCTCGTAGGAACGCACGAACAATCCGCCGACGCCACGGGCGGTGGCACCGATCTGCCGGAACGTCCGCGGGTCGTCGCCGCGGGAGAGCCGGGCGGTGCGCATCCGCTCGACCTCGGCGGTGAGCAGATCGAGGTAGCGCAGCATCAGCACGACGATCGTGGTGAGCATCGCGGGCACGCGCAGCCGCGCCAAACCCAACGGCAGGTCCCGGGCCGGCGTCGTCGCGGCGAGTGTCAGCGAGACCAGGACGCCGAGAGTGCCCTTCACGAGAATGCCCCAGGCCGCGTAGAGGCCCGCGACCGACAGCGACAGTCCGAGGACGGTGACGCGTGCGCCGCCCTCGGCGAACGGCAGGAGAAGTGCGAGCGTCACGAACGGCAATTCGATCAGCATCCGCGGTCCGATCCAGTTGAGCGGAATGCCGGCGATCCGCCAGATCACGAGCAGGATCGCCAGATACCCGGCGAACGCCCAGAACGCCTCGCGTGGTGTCGCGACCACCGCGAAGACGAAGACGACGGCGCAGACGATCTCGACCTCGGCCGGCAGCCGGTGCAGGGGTGACGTGCCGTCGAGGTAGAGCGGATGGGCGTGACCGGCTCCCACGGTCAGGGGCTCGTTCGGTTCCGCCGCGCGCGGGCGAGCAGCCAGAACAGGCCACCGGCGACGACGAACGTCGCGGTGGCGCCGATCACGCCCGCGACACCCGTGAGATGCGACCGGCCGCCCACCGTGTAGTCGGCGAGCGGCGAGTCCGACAACGGATGAGCGGACGCGTTCCGGGCGATGCAGTCACCCACGAGCGTCTCCCCGGCATCGGTTTCCACGGTTTCGCACCCGCGAGTGGTCGCGGCGGCCAGACCGTCCGGACTCGAGCTGGCGAGATAGGAGACCGCGCCGGCGACGAGCAGCGCCACCAGCGCGAAACCGAGGAGGAATCGGCGCAGCGAGACCGGCGACGACGTGCTCATGCCCGCACCTCGACTCGTCGGGGTGCCGTCCGCAGCAGGTACACGAGGTCGGGGCGCGCCTTCGCGACGGCCGTCACCGTGACGGCGGTGATGAGGCCTTCACCGATGCCGATCAGCACGTGCGCCCCGAGCATGTACGCCGCCACCGCGCCCAGTGAAGTCGAATCTCCGGACGTCGCATGACCGCCGATCGCGTACTCGAGGACGAAGCCCATCGACGCCGCCACCGTTCCGCACAGTGCCGCGGCGAACGCGAGCCCGCCGAGGACGCGGAGGCGCAGTCGCTGCTGTCGCACGACGAGCGGACGCAGGGCCACCGCGACGCCGTAGCCGACGACCACGCCGATGATCGCCATGTTGGTGATGTTCGCTCCCAGCGCTGTCAGCCCACCGTCGGCGAACAGCAGGGCCTGCACGATCAGCACGATCGAGACGCACAGCATCCCGGTGTAGGGGCCGACGAGGATGGCGGCGAGCGCGCCGCCGAGGAGGTGTCCGCTCACACCGGGAAGGATCGGGAAGTTGACCATCTGGACCGCGAAGATGAAGGCCGCCACGAGACCGGCCATCGGTGCGGTGCGTTCGTCGAGTTCCGAGCGCGCGCGCCACGCGGCGATCGACAGTCCCGCCACCGCGACGACGACGAACAGCAGTGAGGTCGGCGCATTGATCAGGCCGTCGCTCATGTGCATTGCCACAGGTTCCACGGCGACTCCTCCGGCCGGCAGCTGATCCTTCGAAGTCTAGTTTCTCGTATGAACACTTGAACAGGTGTTCATGGGTACGGGAAACGCGTGTGGGGTCTCCGCGAATGCCGGGTCAGTGCCAGGTGTGGTCGACGAGCGCCGTGCGGGGCCCGAACTTGGGTTTGACGGCGTGTCCGCTCACCTCCAGCAGTCGCACGGCGCGATGGCGGTGCGGCTGAAGCGGGGCCAGGTACTCCACCATCTCGGCGTCGTCGAGGGGCTTGCCGAGCAGCGACCACCCCACCACCGCGGCCAGGTGATAATCGCCGACCGACAGGGCGTCGGGGTCGCCCAGCGCACGCTGCGACACCTCGGCCGCCGTCCAGATCCCGACGCCGGGAATGGACATCAGCCGGCGATTCGCTTCCTCGCGAGGGAGGTCGACGATCTTCTCGAGCCGGTCGGCGACCTGCGCGCAGCGGACGATCGTCCGGGACCGGCTGGGGTCGACGTTGGCCCGGTGGAATTCCCAGGACGGAACCCGCCGCCACACGTCCGCGGTCGGGGGCAGCCTCATCCCGTCCGGAGCGGGCCCGGGAGCGGGCCCACCGAACTTCCACACGAGGCGCCGCCACGACGCGAACGCGGCGATGCCGTGCACACGCTGCTCGAGGATCGCGGGCACGAGGGCCTCCATCACCCGGTCGGTGCGGCCGAGGCGCAGGTGCGGGAATCGGCGGTGGGCCTCGACGAGGATCGGATGGTCGGGGGCGAAGTCCGCGCAGTCGTCGTGGTCGCCGATGAGGCGGCCCAGTCCGGCGGACAACTCGTGGGCGCCCGCACCCCACGCCTGACAGCGCACCGAGTGGCGGTCGATCTGGGTGATGCGATAGGTGACCGGGCCCGACTTCTGCACCGACGTCCGCCAGATCGAGCCGTCGGCCGTCCGGCGGTGGCAGGGGTCGCCCTTGCCGCGTTGTAGAGGCTGCAACGACATGGCGACGTCCAGGGGGCGCCGCGCGGTCACGGTGGTCTCGACCACCTCCAGCGAAACCGTCATCGAATGCAGCGTATCCACTCCGAACGCGACCGCCACCGGCGGATGTCGGAGCGCGCACGTAAAGTCCCAGCCATGATCATCGTGAGTACCGACGGATCCTGCCTCCGCAACCCCGGTGGGGCGATCGGCTGGGCATGGGTCAATCACGAGGGTCCCAGCCAATCGGGTGGCGAACCCTCCGGGACAAATCAGATCGCCGAGCTGCGGGCTCTGCTCGAAGCGATCACCGCGCATCCCGGGGAAGATCCGCTGCTGATCGAGTCCGATTCCCAGTACGCCATCAAGTGCGCGTCGGAGTGGCTGCCCGGGTGGAAGCGCAAGGGCTGGAAGACGGCGGGTGGCGCTCCCGTCAAGAACCTCGCGCTGGTGCAGTCCATCGACCGCGCCATCAGCGAACGCCCCGGGCCCGTGCGTTTCCGCTGGGTTCGCGGCCACGTCGGCAACCACTACAACGAGATGGCCGACGTCCTCGCCGGCGAGGCGGCTCGTGCCGTCGCCTCCGGTGCACTCGCACCGGCGCCCGTCTCTGCCCCCGCGCCTACACCGGCAGCAGTCGCGCAATCCACCCCCGAGGCCGAGGACGCGTTCACGCTGTTCTGATTCGGCCCCCGTTCTGATCTGCCGGGGTTCTGCGTCCGGCACTGCGTCGAGGAGAAGAAGACCGTTGTCCGAGGATCTGCGGGTGCAGGAGTTCTGGCGTGCGCTGGGGCTGCCCGGCATCATCGACGTCCACACCCACTTCATGCCCGCGAATGTGATGGAGAAGGTGTGGGGCTACTTCGACGCAGTCGGTCCCCTCACCGGACGCGAGTGGCCCATCCACTACCGGCACGAAGAGGATGTCCGCGTCGAACACCTCCGTGGGTTCGGTGTCAGGCGGTTCACGTCGATGATCTACCCGCACAAGCCGGCGATGGCTGCGTGGCTGAACCAGTGGTCGGTCGAGTTCGCCGAACAGACCCCCGACTGTCTGCGGACGTCCACGTTCTACCCGGAGGAGTCCGCGGCCACCTATGTCGCCGAGGCGGTCGAGTCGGGCACGCGCGTCTTCAAGTCCCACATCCAGGTGGGCGACTACTCGCCGAACGATCCGCTCCTCGACCCCGTGTGGGGTGTACTGCAGGAGTCGGGTGTCCCGGTGGTCATTCATTGCGGGTCGGGGCCGGCGCCCGGCACCTACACGGGCCCCGGCCCGATCGCCGAGTTGCTGTCGCGATACCCGAGGCTGCACCTGATCATCGCCCACATGGGTCTGCCGGAGTACCGGGAATTCCTGGACTTGGCCGACCAGTACGGCAACGTGTATCTCGACACCACGATGACGTTCACCGACTACACCGAAGCGGCCACACCGTTTCCACGCGACCAGGTGCACCGGCTGGCGGATCTGCAGGAACGCATCGTGTTCGGCAGCGACTTCCCCAACATCCCATATCCCTACCTCGACGCACTCGAGGGACTCACCCGATTCGACCTCGGCGAGCCGTGGCTGCGAGCGGTGTGCCACGACAATGCGGCGCGGCTCTTCGCGATCGACTGACGACCCGGTGTGGTGCCGCGTCGATCCGGTTCCGTGTCACCGTCATTCGCCGTCCGGCCAGTCACCACTGCTCTCGCCCGGGCGTAGGGTGCCGAACGTCCACTCGAAGCCCTCGAGGTCGAGGACCCGGCAGCGATAGTTGCCCCATTGGGTGTTCGCGGGTTCCCAGACCGAGGTGGCACCGGCCTCGACGGCGGTGGCGTAGACCTCGTCGACTTCGCTGTCGGTGCCGACGCTGAGATATGTGCCGTGCCCGACGGTCTCGCCCCGGAGCGCCGGCCGGTCGTAGTTGCCGTCGTCGCTGAAGACCATGATGGCGGCGTCGCCTCTCCGCAATTCGGAATGCATGATCCCGCCGTTGTCGTCCGGGAACTCGAGGGTGGTCTCGAACCCGAACGCGCGCTCGAGCCAGCGCAGAGCGGCCGGGGCGTCACGGTAGGCGAAGTAGGAGTGCAGGGCGGCCGGGCGGTTCTCGGTAGTGGTCATGGGGCGACGATACGAACGATCGAGGTCAGCCACGGTCCGCAATATCCGTATCCCCGGAATGTCGGCGCGGGCGCGGACCCCGCTGACCGAGCTACCGTGCGCTAGAAAGGATTCCACCAGTTGATGAACGCGATATAGAGATTGGTCGGGAAGAAGAACTCCCAGTCCAAACCCATGTACGGCAGGTCGGGCAGTATGCCGATCATGATCCCGTCCCGTTGTTCGTCAGGGCGGCCAACAGGTGCAGCAGGTTGGCAATCAGCGGCGGGAAGATATCGATGTCCACCCAGTTCATGAGACTCTCCTCGGGTCGTCCCGACCTGCCTGGCGTATCGCCTGCGGCGTGACCTGCGTTACCTCGTCCAAGATGCGGGAGCGGGGCGCAGTGAGGACTGCCGCAGGCAGGAGAGTGCCCTCGGCAGGATTCGAACCTGCGACCTACCCTTTAGGAGAGGGTTGCTCTATCCCCTGAGCTACGAAGGCGCGGTGCACGCGCGGGGCGCACACCGAGGTGAGTGTAGCGGGAATGGTGGTGCGCTCGCGATGGGGAGGGCATGGTTGTCGCAGATGTTCTGGAAGTGACGACGGAACGGGAGACGCACATGTCCGAGATCGACTTGACCGACCTCGCTGCGCGGCACGACGGTTCGCTGAACTTGCACGGTTATCTGGCGAGGCCGTCCGGTGAGGGTCCGTGGCCGGGTGTGGTGATGGTGCACGAGGCGTTCGGCTTGGACGACGTGATGCGCCGGCAGGCGGACAGGCTGGCGGCGGCGGGGTTTCTGACGGTTGCGCCGGATCTGTTCAGTGCGGGTGGTGCGCGACGCTGTCTGGTGTCGACGATGCGGGCGATGCTCTCGGGGAAGGGCCGGGCGTACGGCGACATCGAGGCTGCCCGTCAGTGGTTGTCCGGCTCGTCGGACTGCACGGGGAAGATCGGTGTCATCGGATTCTGCATGGGCGGCGGGTTCGCCCTGATGACCCTGCGCACGGGGTTCGATGCGGCGGCCCCGAACTACGGGGTCCTGCCGCGCGACCTCGACGCGGCCGTGGCGGGTGCGTGCCCGGTGGTCGCCAGTTACGGCGGCAAGGACTTCGCTCTGCGGAATGCGGCGGCCAAGTTGGAGGCGGCGCTGACGAAGGCCGGCGTGGCTCACGATGTGAAGGAGTACCCCACTGCCGGTCATACGTTCTTGAACGACGAACTGGCCGGACCTAAGGTGCTGCGTCCCCTGGCGAAGGTCACGGGGATGGTGCCCGACCCGGAAGCCGCCGCCGACGCGTGGAAGAGGATCGACGGCTTCTTCGGGGAGCACCTGGGTTGATCAGTGGATGTACTGGCGGGCGCTCGACGTGGCCTGCCGGTAGTCGAGTCCGCATGCCCGGACGACCTGCCCGAGACTGAGGTAGCCCTCGACGCTGGTGGCCTTCGCGAATTTGCCGTCGGCCCGCACCGTGACCGTGACGCTGGACGCGACCGAATCGACCCGTGCGAGTTCGTACTCGTCGACGCCGTCGGCGGCCTGAGCCACGCAGGTGACTGCGCCCTGGGCGTACGCGATCTCGATCAGGTCCTCGATCATGTGCAGGCTCCTCGCCTCGAAGTAACGAACTGAGGTTAGCCTTAGCTACTCGGTTTCTGTCAAGTCCCTCGATGCGGAATGCCGTCCTCGACCGTGGTGCGCGGGCGGTCCCGGCGTAACGTGACCCACGCTTTCGGACGGTGACAGCAAGGACTGAGAAGGGTTGCAGGTGTTCCATGGCTGACCGCACTTCCTCGACGGGCTCGATCGGATCGGAACCGGGTGATGGCTCAGGGACGGGACCGGCCGGTGAGCCGCATCTCTCCAGGCAGCTCGCCAACCGGCACATCCAGCTGATCGCGATCGGCGGAGCAATCGGCACGGGTCTCTTCATGGGATCCGGGAAGACGATCTCGCTGGCCGGACCGTCGGTGATCTTCGTCTACATGATCATCGGCTTCATGCTGTTCTTCGTGATGCGGGCGATGGGCGAGCTGCTGCTCTCCAACCTGCATTACAAGTCGTTCTCCGACTTCACCGCCGACCTGCTCGGCCCCTGGGCCGGGTTCTTCACCGGGTGGACGTACTGGTTCTGCTGGATCGTCACCGGCATCGCCGACATCATCGCGATCTCCGGTTACGTGCAGTACTGGTGGCCCGACCTCCAGCTGTGGATCCCGGCGCTGATCGCCATCGCGGCGCTGCTGCTGCTGAACCTGCCGACCGTGCGGGCGTTCGGTGAGACCGAGTTCTGGTTCGCGCTGATCAAGATCATCGCCATCGTCAGCCTCATCGTTGTCGGACTCGTGATGGTGTTCACGCACTTCACGTCGCCCAACGGGTCCGAGGCCGGCTTCGACAACCTGTGGAACGACGGCGGCATGTTCCCGACCGGGGCGATGGGCTTCGTGGCCGGATTCCAGATCGCGGTCTTTGCGTTCGTCGGTATCGAGCTCGTCGGCACCACCGCGGCCGAGGCGAAGGACCCGGAGAAGAACCTGCCGAAGGCCATCAACTCGATCCCGATCCGCATCCTGCTGTTCTATGTGGTCTCGCTGATCGTGATCATCTCGGTCACGCCGTGGCGTGAGGTCGTCCCCGGGGAGAGCCCGTTCACGGCGATGTTCACCCTCGCCGGCCTGGGGATCGCGGCCGGGGTCATCCAGTTCGTGGTGCTGACGTCCGCGGCGTCCTCGGCGAACTCGGGCATCTATTCGACCTCGCGGATGGTCTACGGCCTCGCGCAGGAGGGGGATGCGCCGGCCCGGCTCGGCCGGCTCTCCTCCCGCAAGGTCCCGGCCAATGCGCTGATGTTCTCGTGCGCCTTCCTGCTGTCGGCGATCGCACTGCTGTTCTCCGGCGACTCCGTCATCGAGGCGTTCACAACTGTGACGACAATCTCATCGGTGCTGTTCATGTTCGTGTGGACGATGATCCTGGCGAGCTACATCGTGTACCGGAAGCGTCGACCCGAACTGCACGAGGCGTCGAAGTTCAAGATGCCCGGCGGTGTGGTGATGTGCTGGGTCGTCCTGGCGTTCTTCGTGTTTCTCATCTGGGCGTTGACCCAGGAGGCGGACACCCTCGAGGCTCTCCTCGTCACCCCGGTATGGTTCGTCGTGCTCGGGATCGCGTGGGCGGTGATCCGCCGGCGTGCCCCGCACCGCGCCCGCTACGCCGCATTCAAGGCCGAGCTCGAGGAGCGCCGAACATAAACGTTCGGTAACGGTGGCGCGGACCTATACCGTTTTGTTACATTCGTCGCCAGACAGAGGAGCCCACCCCGGATGGGGAGAGCTGCAATCCGACGACTGACGAGGTATTTACTGTGGGTTCCCACCACCGGGCGAACGGGTCTTCCATTCGCTTCGAGATCGATCCGGACGCGGCGCGCGGACGCCATCGCAACCAGCAGACCGGAGCGGGTGTGGGCATCAAGGCCGCGACTGTTGCGGCCGCCACCGGAGCCATCGTGGTCGGTGCAGCCCAGTTGGGCGCCGGAAACGCCGCTGCCGCCCCCGTCGACTCCCACGAGACGAGCGGCGCGCAGACCCTGCCGGGCCTGCCGTTCGAGATCCCGGCCGGTGTCCTCCCCGCCGGCTTCGAACTGCCCGCAGACCTCGGTGCCGCCGCCCAGAACCTCGGCGGCCCGGACCTCGGCGCTCAGGCGCAGCAGTGGCTGTCCAACGTCAACCCGGTCAAGCCGCACGCGGTCCAGCCGGTGTCGGGCAAGCTGACCTCCAACTTCGGTTCCCGCTGGGGAGCGCACCACGGCGGGATCGACATCGCGGCGCCCATCGGCACCTCGGTGCTCGCGGCGGCCGACGGCCAGGTCATCGATGCCGGCGCGGCGTCCGGTTTCGGACTGTGGGTGCGTCTGCTGCACGACGACGGAACCGTCACCGTCTACGGACACGTCAACGACTACACCGTGAGCGTGGGGCAGCGCGTCACCGCCGGGCAGGAAATCGCCCACGTCGGCAACCGCGGCCAGTCCACCGGACCGCACCTGCACTTCGAGGTACACGACGCGAACGGAAACAAGGTCGATCCGGGGCGCTGGCTGCAGGATCGCGGCGTGTCCGTCACCTGGGGCGACGCAGGCGCCAACGCGTAAGGGCCTATTCCGGCTCGAGGTCGTCGTCGTTGCGGAACACGAGTGGTCCGCTGTCGAGGGCGATCGCCCAGCGTCGTGAGACGGCCCAGTCCCGGCCGTACGAATCGTTGCTGATGTCCTGGACGCCGGCGAAATCGTCGACGATGACGCCGGCCTCCAAGGGCCACTTCTTCTCGGCCAGTTCGTGATCGGCCGAATGCCGCGTTTTCACGCGCGTGCCCACGGAGAACTCTGGTTTCTTCTTGGAGTCGGTATCAGGCGTCATCTCAAGTCCTTCCGCTCACCAGCGTCTGGTTCGAGGTTAGCCCGCCATCCCGCATTCGCGCGGGATGAACGGATATGCTCCCCCGTGAGCGCAGTTCGACGCGCAGTTGGGGAGTGGTATGGGTCGCGAAGTGACGTCTCGGACATTCACCCGAGAAGACCGGCGCCTGTTCCGGCAGAAGGTGCTCATGTGCGTCGACGCGCTCGAGAGAATGCTGCGGGAGGGAGCGTTCGTCGACGAGGTCGACCCGCCCAGGCCCATGCTGGGTATGGAGATCGAGTTCAATCTCGTCCACGCCGACATGACGCCCGCGATGTCCAATCTCGCCGTCCTCGAGTCGATCGACGACGACGCCGTGTTCCAGACCGAACTCGGTCAGTTCAACGTCGAGATGAACGTCCGGCCGGGTCCCCTGATCGGTGAGGGGACGTTCGAGCTCGAACGCACCCTGCGCGCGTCGCTGCACGTCGCCGACGCGCGGATCCACGGGCACGACGCCCAGCTGGTGATGGTGGGCATGCTGCCGACGCTGCAGCTCGAGCACCTCGGCCGGGAGTGGATCACCGCGAATCCCCGCTACGAGCAGCTCAACGATCAGATCTTCGCCGCGCGGGGGGAGGACATCGAACTCGACCTCGAGGGTGTGCCGCTCGAGGGTCGGCTCGCCGAACAGCTGAAGGTGGACGCCAATTCGGTGCTCCCGGAAGCCGCATGCACGTCGCTGCAGCTGCACCTGCGCGTCGCGCCCGACGAATTCGCCGCACACTGGAACGCCGCGCAGTGCCTGGCCGGTGCCCAGGTGGCCCTCGCCGCGAACGCGCCGTTCATGGCGGGCAAGGCGCTGTGGCACGAATCCCGCATCCCGATCTTCGAGCAGGCCACCGACACGCGTCCACTGGAGCTCAAGAACCAGGGCGTGCGGCCCCGCGTGTGGTTCGGGGAGCGGTGGATCACGTCGGTCTTCGACCTGTTCGAGGAGAACTCGCGATACTTCCCGGCACTGCTGCCGGAGGTGTCCGACGTCGACCCGTCGGCCGAACTCGACGCGGGCCGGGTACCGGACCTGAGCGAACTGCAGATGCACAACGGCACCATCTACCGGTGGAACCGCCCGGTATACGACAGCGACGACGGCAAGCCGCACCTGCGGATCGAGAACCGGGTGCTGCCCGCGGGCCCGACTGTGCTCGACACGATGGCGAACGCCGCGTTCTACTACGGCGCGCTGCGCGGGCTCGTCGAATCGGATCGGCCCGTCTGGTCGCACATGTCGTTCAATGCGGCCGAGGAGAACCTGCACGCCGGCGCGAAGTACGGCATGGACGCCGAGTTGTACTGGCCCGGTGTCGGGTTCGCGGGCGCCGACGAGCTCGTCCTGCGGCGGCTGCTGCCGATCGCCGACGAGGGGCTCGCCGCGTTCGGGCTGTCCGCCAAGGCCCGCGACCGCTACCTGAGCGTCATCGAGGGCCGGTGCGTCACCCGGCAGACGGGGGCGTCGTGGCAGCGTGCACAGGTGGTCCGGCACGAGAACGCCGGTCTGAGCCGGCCGGAAGCCCTGGCCGCCATGCTGCGTCAGTACGTGGAGAACATGCGTGAGGGCAGCCCCGTCCACACCTGGCCGGTGTGAACGGCGCCGCCGTGGCTCTCACACGGTGGCCGACCAGCTGTCCGGACCGAACACCTCGTAGTGGATGTTCTCGGCGGGCACGTCCTTCGCGAGGAGCGCCTCCCGCATTCCGAGCATGAACGGCAACGGACCGCACAGGTAGGCGCGAGTACCGGGCGCGATCGTGACCTCACCGAGGTCGGCCCGTCCCTCGCGCAGGCTGCCCTCGGGCCGGCGGGCGCCCAGGTCTTCGTACCAGCGGTGCATCACCGCGAACGGCAGGCGTTCCACCAGTTCGGTCAGCTCCGCGCGGTGCGCGTGACTGCTGGCGGACCGGTCGGCGTGGAGTACCGAGATCGGTCGGCTGTCCTCGGTGTCCGCGAGGTGGCTGAGCATCCCGATCATCGGCGTGCACCCGATGCCCGCGGACACGAGCAGCAGCGGAGCGTCGTCGTCCTGCAGGACGAGATCGCCGAACGGCGTCGACACCGCGAGGACGTCGTCTTCGAAGACGTTCTGGTAGAGGAAGTTCGACACCTCGCCCGCTCGTTTCACCGAGATCCTCCAGTCGCCGCGCGACGGGGCCGACGACAGGCTGTACTGGCGGATCTGTCGCGCGCCGTCCGGCAGGTGTACCGCCACGGACAGGTACTGCCCCGGAGCGAACGACGGAAGCGGCGAGCCGTCGAGGGAGGTGAGCACGAACGAGACCGTGTCGGCGGACTCGTGGCGGCGCTCGCGGACCCGCACGTCCCGCCACACGTCCCCGACCGTCACTCCCGCCGAGGCGTAGAGCCCGGCCTCCATCGCGATCAGGGTCTCCGCCATCAGCCAGTACACCTCGTCCCAGGCCGCAGCGACCTCGGGAGTGACGGCGTCGCCGAGGACCTCGACGATGGCCGCGAACAGGTGTGTGTGCACGATCGCGTACTGCGCGGGCTCGATCCCCAGTGAGGCGTGCTTGTTCGCGATCCTCGACAGGATGAGGTCGACGCGCGCCTGATCGGGCTCGAGTTGGAGGGCCGCGAACGCGGCGATGGCCCCGGCCAGCGCTTTCTGCTGTTCGCCCTGCTTCTGATTTCCGCGGTTGAACAGGTCTCGTTCGAGTTCGGGGTGCGCGTCGAACAGCTTGCGGTAGAACAGCGTCGTGATGTCCGAGATCGCGGCGCCGACCACGGGCAGGGTGGCGCGGATGACGTCCGTCGAGGTGGGCGAGAGCATGTCATTCTCCGATCGTTCGAGAAATCTGGGAAGTTGTGGCGGCAGATACTCGCGGGAGGGCGAGCAGCACGGTTCCGGTGGGGGACCGGGTGAGGTCTTCGATCGTGAGGGCGTCCAGCGACTCGAAGAACGCATTCTGTGCGCGTCGCAGCGCCGACCGCAGCAGGCACCCCGATCGCAGCGGGCACGGTTGGGCGCCGTCGCAGTCGACGACCTCCGAATCGCCTTCGAGTCGGCGGGCGAGCCAGCCGACGGAGGCGGTGCGCCCGAGTTCGGTGATGGCCAGACCGCCCGCGCGTCCCCGGCGTGCGTCGACGATGCCGAGCTCACCCAGCCGGGTAATCACCTTGGCGGCGTGGGTGTACGAGACCGACAGTTCCTCGGCGATCGCCCGGCTCCCCGGTCGTTCGCCGTCCCCGGCGACGGCCAGTCGCATGACCACCCGCAGTCCGAGGTCGGTGAACTGTGTGAGTTGCATGACCCGAAGGTACTTTAATTCTCATCTCGGATACCAAATTTGTGACCGACGTCGCTCCCGGCAGAATCTGAGCGGAAAATGCAGTGGCCCAGTCAGTTTCGCGCTGGACAGACCACTCCATCTTTTCATCATCGCCGAAGTCGGCCGTCACGGCTACGGGCGGAGAGCCCGAGATGGTGGGGACTTAAGTCCCTCGTCGAAAGGCGAAGGGCGGCAGACGCGAAGCGGAGGCCGGGGATAGTGTGAAGTCATGAGCACACGGGACCGCAACAGCGTCGTCGTCGGTGTCGACGGATCGGACACCTCGAAGTCCGCTGTTCGGGTGGCCGCCGAACTGGCCACCGAACGTGGACTGAACCTGAAGATCATCCACGCACTCGACTTCGCTCCGTACGGGTTCGGCGGTCCCTACATGGATTCGGGCGGCGTGTACGAGTGGGTCGAAGCGAGTGGCAAGGCGATTCTCGCCGAGGCGCAGGAGCAGGCGTTCGCGGTCAATCCCATCATCGACGTCCACACCGAACTGTCGATCGGCAGCAGTGCCCAGTGGCTCGTCGACCTGTCCGAGAACGCCCGGATCGTGGTGGTCGGCGCGTCCGGGTCCGGAGCGGCAGCCACCGCACTGCTCGGGAACACGGCGATCAACGTCACCAGTCACGCCCACTGCCCGGTCGTCGTGGTCCGCGGCGACGCCCACGCCGACGGACCCGTCGTGGTCGGCGTCGACGGCAGCCCCACCAGTGAGCGGGCGATCTCGGTGGCCTTCCAGGAGGCGTCGCTGCGGAACGCGCCGTTGGTGGCCGTCCACGTCTGGAGCGACCTCGGACCGGCAGCGTTCGAGGACCCGCGGGCCGCGGCGCTGGTGCCGCAGGGGCTCGAGGAGGACGAACACGCCGTTCTCGCCGAGAGCCTCGCCGGCTGGCAGGAGAAGTACCCCGATGTGCGGGTCACCCGGGAGGTTTACATCGACAATCCGCGGGCGCGATTGCTCGAGTGGTCGAAGAAGGCGCAACTGCTGGTGGTCGGCAGCCGGGGGCGCGGAGGTTTCAAGGGGATGCTGCTCGGATCGACCAGCAACAGCCTGGTCGGTGGGGCACATTGCCCGGTAGTCGTCGTGAGGCCTGCACGCCCCTGACGTCATTGCTCGCAGTAGTGTCTGAGTTGAAGCAGGAACAGGTTGCAGATAACGCCAGGATTGGGGAACGACGTGCGCATTGGTATGGGCTTGAACTACAGCGGCGGTTTCGCCGAGACGGTCGAGGAGGTGGCCGACCTGGAGAAAGCCGGACTCGACATCGCGTTCGTGCCCGAGGCCTACTCGTTCGACGCGGTGAGCCAGATCGGCTACCTCGCCGCCAAGACCACGACACTCGAACTCGCGTCCGGGATCTTCCAGATCTACACCCGCACGCCCAGCCTGACCGCCATGACGGCCGCCGGCCTCGACTTCGTGTCGGACGGACGCTTCGTGATGGGCCTCGGCGCCTCCGGACCGCAGGTGATCGAGGGCTTTCACGGCGTCAAGTACGACGCCCCGCTCGGGCGCACCCGCGAGGTCGTCGAGATCTGCCGCAAGGTGTGGCGCCGCGAGAAGGTCGAGTTCCAGGGTAAGTACTACCAGATTCCGCTGCCCGCCGAGAAGGGCACCGGGCTGGGCAAGCCGCTGAAGATCATCAACCACCCTGTGCGTGATCGCATCCCGATCGTCATCGCCTCACTCGGGCCGAAGAACGTGGAGCTGACCGCCGAGATCGCCGAGGGCTGGGAACCCATCTTCTACCACCCGGAGAAGGCGGCGAGCGTGTGGGGCGAGCCCCTGGCCAAGGGCAAGGCGAAGCGCGACCCCAGCCTCGGTGAGCTGCAGGTCTTCGCGTCGCCCGCCCTCGCCATCGGCGACGACGTCGAGCACATGCTCGACTGGGTCCGCCCCGGGCTCGCGCTGTACATCGGCGGCATGGGCGCGAAGGGCAAGAATTTCTACAACGACCTCGCGGTCCGGTACGGCTACGAGAAGGAAGCCGAGACCATCCAGGACCTCTACCTGTCGGGCAAGAAGGACGAGGCCGCCGCCGCGGTGCCGGACGATCTGGTGCGGGCCGTGTCGCTGATCGGTCCGGAGAGCTACGTCGCGGAGCGGGTGGCCGCCTTCGCCGAGTCCGGGGTCACCACGCTCACCGTCACCCCGCTCGCCGCGGATCGTGCGGGACGCGTCGCGTTGGTCGAGAAGCTCCGCAAGATCTGCGGGTAGCCCCGCGAACCCCAGCAGTGCCCAGCCGGAAGAATCAGGAAAGGTGACCATGACCGGAATCAAGCCGATCGTCGTGGGTGTGGACGGATCCGAGGCGGCCTCGGCCGCCGTGGCGTGGGCTGCTCGCGCCGCCGCCGCACTGTCGCTCCCGCTGCACATCGTGACAGTGGTGCACATTCCTGCCTTCTACTACACCGAGCCGTACCTGGCCGAGAGCTTCAAGGAAGAACTCGAGGACACGGCGAAGGCCCGGCTCGGCAGCGCGCGGGTGCACGCCAAGCAGACGGTGGACGAGCCGCTCGACATCACCACCGAACAGCACGAGGGCAAGGTGAGCCAGACACTCATCGAGCTCTCCGCGAACGCGCACATGGTGGTGCTCGGTTCGCGCGGGCACGGTGAGTTCACCGGTCTGCTGGTCGGTTCCACCACCTCCGCGGTCGCGGCGCACGGTCATTGCCCGCTGGTGGTCGTGCGGGGGCGGACCATGGACGGGCAGCCACCGACCGAGGGGCCGATCGTGGTCGGCATCGACGGCTCGGAAAGCAGCAAGGCGGCGGTGGAAGTGGCATTCGAGCAGGCCGCCGCCCGCGGAGCGAGCCTGGTCGCGGTCAACGTGTGGAGCGATGTCAGTGTGCAGCCGTCACTCGGCGCCAGCCCGGAGGACCCGCTGTGGAGCAGCATCCAGACGGGCGAAGAAGTGGTGCTGTCGGAGCGCCTGGCCGGGTACCAGGAGCGGTACCCCGATGTGACGGTCGAACGCGTCGTCGCGCGGGACCGCCCGGTGCGGGTGCTCAGCGAGTTCGCCGAGAAGGCGCAGCTGATCGTCGTGGGCAGCCGCGGCCGGGGTGGCTTCACGGGAATGCTGCTGGGCTCCACCAGCAATGCGTTGCTCCACACCGCGGATTGCCCGGTGATGATCGTCAGGCCGGAAAGCTAGCACCCCCGATCGCGACGATGGTGCGGTAGCCTTCGCTCGACTTCGCAGAGGAGGCTCGAGTGAAGGCAACCCTCATACTCCGGGGACTGGTTGCCGGCTCAGTGGTTTCCCCGCTCGCTTCCCGTCGTCCTCTTCTCGCCGGGCTTCCATGCGCCGCGGACGTTGTACACGATCGCCGCCGAGGATCTCGCGAGCCGCGGCTACGTGGTGATCAGCATGGACCACACGGGTGAGGCCCTCGCGACGGTGTTCCCGAACGGCCGCGTCGTCACGTCACAGATCACCGACCCGTACGCCGCCGACACCCAGAAGAAGGCGCTCGACACCCGGGTGGAGGATGCGAGTTTCGTCGTCGACACCGTCGAATCCCTCTCCCGCGGTGACGACCCCGACGGGATCGGCGGGCTGTTGCCGGACGGTCTCCCCGGGGCCGTCGATCCCGACCGGATCGGGATGTTCGGTCATTCGATCGGCGGGGCCACCACCACGCAGGTCCTCCTCGACGATCCGCGGGTGGACGCCGGGGTCAATGTCGACGGAGCGCTCCTGTACGCGAACACGGCGAGCCCGATCGTCTCCCAGGATCCCGGCACTCCACTGCTCAGCGTGCTCAACTCGCGTCACGCGGAGAGCCCGAAGGTCGGGACAGGTTCTGGGGGCGACGACTACTCGAATCCGCCTGCCAGCCGGTTTCAGCCTCGGCACGGCTCCCCGCCAGGAGGTGGTCGACACGACCAACGACCTCGTGGCAGGGATGTTCGACCGCTTCCTGAAGGGGGCTCCGGCACCCGAACTCGACGACGCCGCGTCGCGGTTCCCGCTGGTCTTCGAGGTGCGTTAGCGGGCCGCGACGCGCCCGCCGCGCCGGGCTTCGCGGGCGAGCGCGCGATCCCGCGACTCCTCGAACCGGGCGGCCTTGGCTTCCATGCTCTGCAGGAACACCGCCAGTTCCTCGCGGCAGCGTTCACCGTCCGGTCCGAAATCGTTACGCTCGAACATGTTCCACTTCCGGAGCACCGGTAGGACGACGTCGTCGAGATGCTGGCGCAGGTCGTAGATGCCGCCCTTCGCGATCAGGACCGCGTTGCGGCGGAAATTGTGCATGCCCGCACCGGGCATCTGGAAGTTGGTCACCACCTTGTGGATCGCGGCAATGGCCTGGTCGGGTGCGACGTCCAGGGCGGCACCGACGATGTTGCGGTAGAACATCATGTGCAGGTTCTCGTCGGCCGCCACCCGGGCGAGCATCCGGTCCGCGATCGGATCACCGCACGCCTTACCCGTGTTCCGGTGCGACACCCGGGTGGCCAGTTCCTGGAACGTCACGTACGACACCGAATCCAGCATGGACCCGCCACCGGGATCGAAGCCCTGTGTCATGTGGTCCATTCGAGCCTGCTCGAGCGCTACCGGGTCGACCCCTCGCGTCACGACCAGATAGTCCCGCATCACGATGGAGTGCTTGTTCTCCTCCGCGGTCCACCGGCCCACCCACGTGCCCCAGGCGCCGTCGAGTGAGAAGTGCTGGGCGATCTCGCGGTGGTAGGACGGCAGGTTGTCCTCGGTCAGCAGATTGGTGATCATCGCCGCCCGCGCGGTGTCGCTGAGCTGGGACTGCTCCGGATCCCAGTCCTCCCCGCCCAGCGCCGCGAAGTTGCGGCCGTCGTCCCACGGAACGTAGTCGTGGGGATGCCAGGCCTTCGCCATGGCCAGGTGGCGGTTGACGTTGTCCTCGGCGACGTCCTCGAGTTCGTGCAGCAGTTCGCGGTCCGTGAGTACGCGGCTCACAAGGGCACTCCGTTTCTGGTCTGTCAGTATCCGATTCGCAGGATCAGCTGTGGATGGCCCGGCACGTCGAGTCGATGTGCGAGGCGACGCGCCGAATCGTCGACGCGCAGCGGGTGGGAGAGGATGGAGGCGCCCAGGCGGGCGTCGACTGCGGTCAGCCACGCTCGTTCGACCGCGATTCCGGTGCGGACCAGGTCGATCGACTCCTGCGTGTCCGAGACGAACACGAGGACGGTCTCGCCCTCGATCGCCGCGGCGAGGCGTGCCGAATCGGGGACGCCGCGGGTGACGACGGTGCGGATCGTGTCGACCGACTCGTGACCGCCCTGCGGCAGCCAGTGCGACGTCCACGGGAAGAGGTCGCGCTGGTGACCGGGTTCCTGCCGAACCCGGTCAGCGGAATAGAGGAGCACGTCGGCGAGCGCGGGCGCCTCGTCCGCGGCGAGCAGCCGGGCGCGGACGCCCTCCGTCGCCGCCGCGCGGATGATGTCGTCAATGGTTGCTGCGGGAACCGGTATGTCGACGAACGCTTCTCGATGACTCCGGCGGCGAGCCATGGCGGAGAACAGCCTCAGCTCGGTACTCGACGGCGAGGCCGTGCCCACGGCCCGAACGGACGCGACGAGGTCGGGCCTGCGGGGATCGGGCAGCAGGTCGGTCTCGATCTTCCTGCCGAGCGCCCGCAACGCGAGCTCCACGTTCGCGACGCCCGCGCCGCACGAGATCACGCGGTCGGCGCGCGGCGTGTCCGTGAAGCCGCGACGTTCGCTGATCTCCGCGCAGCTGCCGTCGAGCCGCAGGTCCCACGGCTGGGTGTCGTGGATCGACGGGGCCGAGACGATGGCGCGGGAGACCACCTCGATGTCACTGAGCGACCAGCTGTTCATCGCGACCTCCACTTGTGGTGTCCGGGTGTTCCCCCGCATCCTCAGCTTTCCGCGCACCGCGGCGCCTGCGCTTGGGTCGAAGGTCCCCAATGCGTGGGGGAGAGGTCCCGGAGGGGTGGGCTCCGGTCGCCGGCGCGGTACGGTTCGAGGAGAAGACGGTGGAGGTGCAGACATGACCACGCGGGTGTTCCTGGTCGACGACCACGAGATCGTGCGACGAGGCCTGGTCGATCTACTCGGCAGCGTGCCCGACCTCGAGGTGGTCGGGGAGGCCGCGTCCGTCGGCGAGGCGATGGCGCGCATCCCGGGTTGCGGCGCCGACGTCGCCGTGCTCGACGTCCGGTTGCCCGACGGCAACGGTGTCGAACTGTGCCGGGACCTCCGCGCGGCTCTGCCCGAACTGCGGTGCCTGATGCTCACGTCGTACTCGGACGACGAGGCGCTGTTCGACGCCATCATGGCCGGAGCGTCCGGATTCGTCCTCAAACAGATCCTTGGCACCGACCTGGTCGCCGCCGTGCGAACGGTGGGGGAGGGCGGTTCGCTGCTCGACAGCAGGGCGACGTCGGCGCTGATGAACCGGATCAGGTCCGCGCGCCGGGAAGACCCCCTGGCGGAACTGTCCGAGCAGGAACGCGCCGTGTTCGAGTTGATCGGCGAGGGGCTCACCAACCGGGAGATCGCGGAGCGGCTCTTCCTCGCCGAGAAGACGATCAAGAACTACGTGTCGCGGCTGTTGTCCAAACTTGGGATGCAACGACGCACGCAGGCGGCCGTGCTGGCCACCGAACTACGCAACCAGCGCTGAATTCTTCATCACGTCAACGGAACACGCCAGGTGACGACGGTTCCGCCGCACTCGGCGTCGACGGTGCAGGCGCCGCCGCAGTGCTCGGCGCGCCGATCGAGGTTGTCCAGTCCGCTGCGCCGGGCGCCGTCGGCGATCCCGATGCCGTCGTCCGCGACCGTAACGGTGAGGTCGTCCCCGGCGGCCACCGAGATGTCGATGGTGGTGGCCCGCGCGTGCCGCAGCGCATTACTCAGGGCTTCCCGCAGCACCGCCTCCGCGTGCTGGTGGATGCGGCTGGGCACGAGAGTGTCGATGGCGCCGGAGAACTGTACGTTCGGCGCGATCGGTGACTGGGAGGTGAGGTCGCCGATCACGTCGAGGAGGCGACGGCGCAGACTCGTCGCGGATGCGATGCCGGTGGCCTGCAGATCGAAGATGGTGGTGCGGATCTCGCGCACCGTGCGATCGAGTTGTTCGACCGCGGTGGCCACGATGGAGCGCACGCCGTCCGGGACGTCTCCGACCGCGTGCGTGCTCTGCAGGCTCATGCCGGTGGCGAACAATCGCTGAATGACGTTGTCGTGCAGGTCACGCGCGATCCGGTCACGGTCGGCGAGCACCGACAGCAGCCGTTGTTTGCTCTGCTGATCGGAGAATTCCACCGCGACGGCAGCCAGGTCGGCCACCGATTCGAGCCGGGCGACCTCGTCCGGATCCCACGCAGTGTTGCCGCGCGCCGTGACCACCAGGACCCCGCCGACCCCCGACGCCGTCGACAACGGCAGCACCGCGGCCCGGCCCGCCTCGGCGGAGAACGGTGCCAGACCGTCGAGCCCCGTCAGCAGTGCGGGAGTGCGGGAACGCAGCACTTCGGCGAACGGCTCGGCCTGGGTGGCGATGCGGAAGCTGTCGCGCAGCGGCCGCACCGTGCTGTCCGCCCCGACCACTGCGCCCTCGCCGAGCGTGACGACGATGTAGACCTCGTCGCCGCTGGACAGTTCGCGTACCTCGGCGGCGAGTGTGTGGAGTGTTTCGTCGAGTGATCCGCCGACCATCAGCCGGGACGTGATCGCCGCGACGGCCGTCAACCACCGCTCCCGCGTCCGCGATTCCTCGAACAGCCGCGAATTCTCGACCGCCACTCCTGCCGAGGTCGCGAGCGCGCGCAGGATCACCTCGTCCTCGTCGGTGAACTCGGGACCGCTCAGTTTCTCGGTGAGATAGATGCTTCCGAAAACCTTGCCCCGCATCATGATCGGCATACCCAGAAAGCTCTTCATCGGTGGATGATTGGGCGGGAAGCCGATCGACCCCGGATGATCGGCCAGGTTGGCGAGTCGCACCGGGCGGGGGTCGTGGATCAGCAGTCCCAGCAGCCCACGGCCTTCGGGCAGGTGACCCATGTGCGCACGCCCTTCCGGCGTGATGCCCTCGTAGACGAACTCCGACAGGCCCCCGTCGGGGGCGTGGACACCGAGCGCGCCGTACCGGGCGTCGAGCAGGGAGGTGGCCGACGTGACGATGCGCTGCAGGGTGGAATCCAGCTCGAGTCCCGAACCGACCACGAGGACCGCCTCGAACAGGCGCTGCAGACTTCGGCGGGTGGGGACCACGGCGGCGAGCCCCTCCCGGAACTCACTGATCCTCGCCTCGTGCCCACCGTCCGGTCCCATGTCTGCAGCATAGGTCCGGAGGCGGCGTAACGCCGCGAACCGCGGCGTCGATAAGGGCGCGAGTGTTTACTCATTCGAACTAATGCTTACCCACTGACGTGACGAGGGAGAAGAAGAATGAATCGACGGCACTTCGGACGACGGGTCGCGGCAGGTCTGACCGCTGCAGTGGCAGCGACGATGATGTTCACCGGCGTCGTGTCGGCGCAGCCCGCAGATTCCGCTCCCGTCGTCGACCCGGCCACCGCGATCGCGAAGCTGCGCACCGTCGCCGCCGGTAACCCCGAGGCCGAGGCCGCCATCGAGCGACTCGCCGCGTCGCCGACCGACACCGCGGCGACGAACATCGCCCTTCCGGGCCAGATCTTCCAGATCCCCGCGTACTCCGACACCGGGCAGGGCGGTCCGGTCCTCGGACAGCTGTACGGAGCGGGCGTGGCGACCAACATGAGCAACCAGTTCCGCTTCGGATTCTTCGGCGGACCGGGCGTCATCGCGAACGACCAGACCGGCGCCGAACTCGACGTCGTCTACTACAGCTTCGCCACCGGTGCCAGCGGCATCGTGAAGCTGGACCAGAACAACGTCGCGGTTCCCACGGTCGTCTCCTCGCCGCCGGTGGCCGGGCTCGGCAGCGGTCTGGTCGTGGCGGCCGTGTACGGCTCGCTGAACCACCAGGTGGGACCGAACGTCGTCAAGAGCACGATCTGGTGGCCCACGCTGGGCACCGTGCTCGCCTGACCGTTCGAGAACTCAGGTGGCAGGTTCGGCCCCCGGCCGGGCCTGCCACCACTCTCTCCAGCGCTCGTCGAGTTCGGCCCACTCCTCGTCGTCCAGGTCGTAGGCCGCCAGCAGGATCTGCGCACCGCCGTGGGGACGTGCCGCGTTGACGGGCTGCTCGCCGAACTGCAACAGTCCCGGGCCGAGGTCGTCGACACTCACCGCGGTCTGGTGTTCGCCCACGAAACACACCACCCCGTGCAGCAGATCGCCCGTCTCGGCGACCACGGTGAAATGATCGCCGACCGTCATGCCCTCGAGCTTGTCGAGGCCGAGCAGGTGCCGCGCCGAATCACCCTCCGCGACCGGGCCTTCGAGGAACAGCGTGCGACGCTCGTCGAGTCCGTGCCGCTCGATGCCGAATTTGAGGAACTGCAGGAACGTGGTCCAGCCCTCGGTGACGTCGTCGTACCAGTCGTCCGCGGCGGGGTCGCCGCTGCGGGCCGGGCGGGTGATTCGCACCAGTGTGGTGCCCTCGTGCTCGTGGAGGCTGAACGTGTCGGCGCCGTTCAGGGCGAGGGTGCAGGCGGCGGCGTCCTCGGTCACGTCGTCGAAGTAGATTTCCCTGATCTCGTCGGCCAGGCCGGCGTAGTCCCAGCCGTGCCAGCGTCGGATCAACTCCGGGTCGCGCAGGGCCTGCCACACCACCGAGGGCGCCGCGGCGACGGCCACCTCGATCACCGGCTGGGATTCGGTCATGCGTTCTCCTGCGTCTCCACTGCTGTGCGTGCCGGTACCGACGATACCGGCGAGCGGTGGTGGCCCGCGGTGTCCGCGAACCGGCCGTCACATGGCGACGGTGAGCAGGAACGCGACGTCCTCGATCGCCTCGACGCTGTGCCGATCGGTCGGAAGGACCAGCAGATCGCCGGTGGAACCCTTCCACGAGTCCTCGCCGGACACGAGGTTCAGTTTGCCGCTGAGAATGAACAGGGTGGCCTCGCCCGGGCTCTCGTGCTCGGCCATCTTCTGACCCGCGGCCAAGGCGATGACGGTCTGTCGGAGGCTGCGCCGATGTCCGCCGTACACGGTCTGCGAACTGCGGCCGCTGGACGTCCCGCCTGCCAACTTCAGTTGCTGACGGGCAAGGGCGGTCAGTGACTTCTTGTCCATGAGGTGAGTATGAACCACTGCGCGCACCGTCACCCGTCGAATGGGGTAACGGTGCGGCGGCAAAGGGGGCGTCGGTCAGCGCCGGGTGAGGGCCCAGCCCTGCGCCGCGGCGAACGCGCCGACCACCACGGCCTGCAGCAGCACCCCAGACGACGTTCGCGAGGACGACGGCGTCCACCGCGGCCGGCGCGGGACGGTCCGGCACGCTCACCGCCCACACCCCGGCGGTGAAGACGAGCAGAAAGACGCCGATGGCACGAAGGAAGCCGGCTGTCGGGCCGAGGACGTCGTCGAGCACGGTGGCGGCGGCGAGGTAGGCGACGCCGTTGGCGCCGAAGCCGAATGCTCTCAATTACCTCGCAGGTAATGCCCGGGTGTAGGTGATCCACCGGTACCGGGTGCCGTTCTTCGCCGACGTGAGCCACTCACCGGTGTCCTGCGCGTGCCAGGAGTCGTCGATCGGGGGTGCCCAGGCGTCGCCGCCGATCGTGACGTCGATCTCGGAGACCAGTAGCTGCGTGGCGAACGGCATTGCCGCCGTGTAGATCTGCGCGCCGCCGATGACGCAGACGTCCTCGTCGGTGAGCGCGAGTGCGGAGTCGAGCCCGTCGGCGGACTCGGCACCCTCCGCGGTCCAGTCGGGCTGACGGCTGATCACGATGTTGCGCCGCCCGGGCAGGGGCCGGAACCTCGGGGGCAGCGAGTCCCACGTCCTGCGGCCCATGATCACCGGGTGCCCCTGCGTCACCTTCTTGAAGTACGCCATGTCCTCGGGGACGTGCCACGGGATCGTGTTGTCGCGACCGATGACGCCGCCGACGCCCTGTGCCCAGACCAGCTTGACCTGCCGCGCCGCCACTAGACGGCCACCGGCGCCTTGATGGCGGGGTGGTGCCGGTAGTCGACGATCTCCACGTCCTCGAAGGTGTAGTCGAAGATCGAATCCCGCTTGTGCAGTTTCAGCGTGGGATACGGCAACGGCTCCCGGCTCAACTGCTCGGTGACCTGGTCGACGTGATTGTCGTAGATGTGGCAGTCGCCGCCCGTCCAGATGAAGTCGCCCGCTTCGAGCCCGGCCTGCTGCGCCACCATGTGGGTGAGGAGCGCGTAACTCGCGATGTTGAACGGCACGCCCAGGAACAGGTCGGCGCTGCGCTGGTACAGCTGGCACGACAGCTTGCCGTCCGCGACGTAGAACTGGAAGAACGCGTGGCACGGCGCCAGCGCCATCTGCGGGATGTCGCCGACGTTCCACGCCGACACGATGATGCGACGCGAGTCGGGGTTCGACTTCAGCGTCTCGATGGTCTGGGTGATCTGGTCGATGTGCTCGCCCGACGGGGTCGGCCAGCTGCGCCACTGCACGCCGTACACCGGGCCCAGTTCACCGTCCGCGTCCGCCCACTCGTCCCAGATCGTGACGCCGTTGTCCTGGAGCCACTTCACGTTGGAATCGCCGCGCAGGAACCACAACAGTTCGTACACGATCGACTTGAGGTGCACCTTCTTCGTGGTGATCAGCGGAAACCCGTCCGCGAGGTTCCAGCGCATCTGATGACCGAAGACGCTCTTCGTGCCGGTCCCGGTGCGGTCTGCCTTCGGGGTGCCCGTGTCCATGACGAGTCGGAGCAGGTCTTCGTACGGGGTCGGCACAGTCACGGCGTCCAGTTTAGGCGCTTCGCGCCCGTGCGCCTTTTCGGTAGCTGGAACAACCGGAAAGGCGCACGAGCGATAGCCTGCGCCCATGCGTGAACTCTTCGTGATCGGCATCGGCGCCGGCGACCCCGACCAGGTGACGGTCCAGGCGATCAAGGCGATGAACAAGGCCGATGTGTTCTTCGTCATCGGCAAGGGCGACGAGAAGCAGGACCTCGTCGATCTCCGCACTACGATCCTCGAGGAGCACGTCACCGGCCCGTACCGCGTCGTGGACATCGTCGATCCGCCCCGCGACCGCACGCCGTCCGACTACGAGGGCGTGGTCGACGACTGGCACGAGCGCCGGGCGGCACTGTTCGAGGCCGAGTTCGCGTCCGAGCCGGGGGTCGGGGCGATCCTCGTGTGGGGTGATCCGTCGCTCTACGACAGCACGCTGCGGATCGTCGAGCGGGTGCTCGCCCGCGGCAACGTGTCGTTCGACTACTCGGTGATCCCCGGCGTCACCAGTGTGCAGTCGCTGGCCGCGCAGCACCGGATCGTGCTCAACCGGATCGGCGAACCCGTGCACATCACGACCGGCAGGCGGCTGGCCGAGGGTCTGCCCGACGGTGTCGACAACGCCGTGGTCATGCTCGACGCTCACTGCACGTTCACCCAGGTCCCCGGCGACGACGTCCAGATCTGGTGGGGCGCCTACCTCGGCACACCCGACGAGGTGCTGATCTCCGGTCGCCTGCGCGACGTCGAGGACGAGATCCAGCGGGTGCGCGCCGAATTGCGCGAACGCAAGGGCTGGATCATGGACACCTATCTCCTCCGCAGGTGAGTGAGAAAGCGCGGAGGAGCACACTTCGGCGCTCACCTACCGTTAGCCTGGGACCATGCCCGAGCTGCCCGAGGTGGAGGCGTTAGCCGAGTTCCTGCGTGAACACGCCGTGGGAGCGGTCGTCGGCCGAGTGGACGTGGCGGCCCTGAGCGTGCTGAAGACGTTCGACCCCCCGATCACCGACCTGCAGGGCCGCGACGTGACGGGCGCGGCCCGGTTCGGCAAGCACCTCGCACTCGACTGCTCCGGGTTGTGGCTCGTCACCCACCTCTCGCGTGGGGGCTGGCTGCGCTGGACCGACAACCCGTCGGCGGCGCCGCCGAAACCGGGGAAGGGCCCGCTGGCGCTGCGGGTGCATTTCTTCACCCCGGAGGGCGCGACGCCGGCGTTCGACCTGACCGAGGCGGGCACCAAGAAGCGGCTCGCGGTGTGGGTGGTGCACGACCCTCAGGAGGTGGAGGGGGTTGCCCGGCTCGGACCCGACGCCCTCGCCGTCACCGAACCGGAGTTCGCGGCGCTGCTGTCCACCACGTCGGCGCGCATCAAGAATGCGCTCGTCGACCAGTCGCTGCTCGCCGGGGTCGGCAACGCGTACTCCGACGAAATCCTGCACACCGCAAAAATTTCCCCGTTCGCCACGTCCCGCACCCTGCCGGAGGACCAGGTGCACGTGCTGTACGACGCGATGCGGTCGGTGCTCAGCGACGCCGTCCAGAGGTCGCTCGGCCAGGACGCGGCGCGGCTGAAGGGGGAGAAGCGATCCGGGATGCGAGTGCACGCCCGGACCGGCCTCCCCTGTCCCGTCTGCGGCGACACCGTCCGGGAAGTGTCGTTCGCGGAGAAGTCTTTTCAGTACTGCGCGACGTGTCAGACCGGAGGCAAGGTGCTCGCCGACCGCCGGATGTCGCGGCTGCTGAAGTAGGCGTCGGCGCGAAACCGTGCCCGCATATAGTTGTGACCATGCGTGAACAGGCACCCGTACGGTTCGGTACACCTCTGACGGCAGGCGCGACGCGCGTGATGCTGCTCGGGTCGGGTGAGCTGGGCAAGGAAGTGATCATCGCCCTGCAGCGGCTGGGGGTCGAGGTGATCGCCGTCGACCGCTACGACAACGCGCCGGGCCACCAGGTGGCGCACCGCGCGCACACGATCGACATGAGCGACCCGGAGGCGCTGTTGCGTCTCGTCGAGGAGGAACGACCCCACTTCGTGGTCCCCGAGATCGAGGCGATCGCCACCGACGCCCTGGCCACGGTCGAGGAGCGCGGCACCGCGGTGGTCATCCCCACCGCACGGGCGACGCAGCTGACCATGAACCGCGAGGGGATCCGGCGCCTCGCGGCGGAGGAGCTGGGGCTGCCGACGTCGCCCTACGAGTTCGCCGAATCGCTCGAGGAGGTCCGGGCGGCCACCGAACGCATCGGCTTTCCCTGCGTGATCAAGCCGGTGATGTCGTCGTCCGGCAAGGGGCAGTCCACGGTGCGCGACGCCGGCGACGTCGAGACGGCCTGGGAGTACGCGCTCGCGGGCGGCCGCATCAATCACGGCCGCGTCATCGTGGAAGGGTTCGTCGACTTCGACTACGAGATCACCCAGCTCACCGTCCGGGCGATCGATGCCGACGGCGAGGTGGGCACCTTCTTCTGCGAGCCCATCGGGCACCTGCAGGACTCGGGCGATTACGTGGAGTCGTGGCAGCCGCAACCGATGAGCGACGCGGCACTCGCCCGGTCGCGGGAGGTGGCCGAGAAGGTGACCACGGCGCTGGGCGGCCGCGGGATCTTCGGTGTGGAACTGTTCGTGAAGGGTGACGACGTCTACTTCTCGGAGGTCAGTCCGCGACCGCACGACACGGGGTTGGTCACCCTTCGGACACAACGACTCTCGGAGTTCGAACTGCATGCCCGCGCAATCCTCGGCCTGCCCGTCGACACCACCCTCACGACACCCGGTGCGTCCGCGGTGATCTACGGCGGCATCGACGCCGCCGGTATCGGCTTCGAGGGCGTCGCCGACGCGATGGCGGTCCCCGAGACGGACCTGCGACTGTTCGGGAAGCCCGAGAGTTTCGTGCGCAGGCGAATGGGCGTCGCCGTGTCCACGGGACCGGACGTCGAGACCGCGCGCAGCCGTGCGCGGGAGGCGGCGTCCCGCGTCGAGCCCGTCGCGTGAATCCGGGCGCGGAACTCCTCGTCGGCCTGGCCGTCATCATCGGGCTCGTCGGAATCGTCATCCCGATCCTGCCCGGCACGATCCTCATCTTCGCCGCAATCCTGGTGTGGGCCATCATGACCGGCGGCGCGACGGCGTGGACGGTGTTCGCGGTCGCAACGGTGTTCCTCGTGATCAGCGGCGTCGTCAAATACACCTGGCCCGGTAAACGGATGCGCACGGCCGGGGTTCCCAATATGTCGCTGATCGTCGGCGGACTGGCCGGGATCGTGGGGTTCTTCGTCGTTCCCGTAGTGGGGTTGTTCCTCGGCTTCATCGCGGGAACGTATGTGGCCGAGCTCTACCGGTTGCGTTCGCACAACCGGGCGTGGGCGTCGACGTGGCACGCCTGCAAGGCCGTCGGACTGTCGATGCTGATCGAACTGCTCGGCGCCCTGATCGCCTCGGGTGTGTGGCTGGCTGCGGTCGTCGCGACGTAGGTCGTTCGAAATCGTCGCCGAGGGGTATCCAGAAGCGTCCTCCACCTGCGATGATGAAATGCGGATGTTGATCTTCCCGGCTAGCGGAGGAATACGCCGTGAACAAGAAGACGACCTGGATCCTGGCGCCCCTCGCTGCCGTGGCCCTCTCCCTGAGCGGCTGCGGCGACGACTCGTCCGACTCGGCGGCGCCGAGCACGACCAGCGCAGCCGCTTCGAGCAGCGGCGAAGCGGCGCCCGCGTCGAACATGATGGAGAAGGTTCCGTCACCGTTCGTGATGACCCCACAGATGGAGCCGACCTACGTCGGTTCGGTCGACGGATCCGACGCGTACGTCGCGCTGGCCAGGTCCGGCGACGAGATGATCGCCTTCCTGTGCGACGGAGACCAGATGTGGAAATGGATGACCGGCACCATGGACGGCGACAAGGCGTCGCTGTCTTCGCCGGACGGAGCGACACTCACCGCGTCGATGAGTGACGGCACCGTGACGGGGCAGGTCAGCGCGCCGGGCATGCCAGACAAGGCGTTCGTGGCCCACCCGGCCGCTGCCGACGAGGGCATGTTCCGCGCAACCACCAACCACGACGGCGCCGATTACACACTCGGCTGGATCATGACCGCCGACGGCGTCCGGGGGCTCGAACGGCAGGCCAACGGATCGAGCACCGGTGCCATCGCCGTCGACCGGAACGACGACGACATGGACGATCGGCAGCGTGAGCGGCGACAGGAACGCCGGGAACAGCTGGACTGCGAGGAGATGAACAACTACAACATGTGGCTGGTGGCGCAGCCGCAGACGCCGCCGGTGGCCGAGATGGTGTCGATGAACAGCGCGCAGATGGAAGGCTGTTGACAAGGGTCCTGCGTGAAGGGTCCTGCGTGCTAACAGGGTCCTTCGGGTGTGTCGCAGCGGTACCAGGCGCGTGCGTTGCCGCCCATGACGGCGTCGAAGTCGTCACCCACCGCGTCCGCGACGATGTCGATGTCGCTGTCCTGGAACACTCTTCGGGAACGGCTGCCCGGTAGGTCGGTGCCGAACATCAGTGCCTCGGGGTTGACGGCGTGGATCTTGCGCAGCACGTCGCCGACGTTCTCGATGGTGGTTCGCCCGAACCCGGTGGCCTTCACCCGGACTCCGCGGTCGACGAGATCGAGTAGGTACGGCAGGCCCCGTGTCGACATCCCCAGGTGGTCGATGCACACGGCGGGGAGCTTGGCGAACACCGGCTCGAGCGACAGCAGCAGCGTGGCGTCCACGTAGAACTCGGCGTGCCAGCCGGCCAGCTCGTACGCGCGGAGGGCCTGCTTGGTGAGGAGTTTCACGTCGGTCGCGCTGCGCCGGAGGTTGAATCGGACGGCCCGGACCCCGGCGCGGTCGAGTTCGAGGATGCTCTCGTCGGTGGCGTCGGGCTCCATCTGGGTGACGCCCACCCAGCTGGGGCCGAGTTCCTCGAGCGCCGCCTTCAGGTAGTTCTGATCGGTCCCCTGGTACGAGGCCGTGACGACGGCGCCGCCGTCCACACCGAAGCCTGCCGTGCGCGCCCGGTAGTCGGCGATGGTGAACGGCTCCGGGAGGTAGCCGTGGTTCTCGACCACCGGGAACCGGGGGTCGATGATGTGAACGTGGGCGTCAAACACGACTTATATCCTGCCTTGTGCGGGGACACGCTTCGTGGCGGAGCCGTCCGCGAGCGCTGGTACAAGTGTCCTACACATACGTCTCAGGCTCATTAGGGTGAGGTCATGGGAAATCGCGAAGACCTGATCGACGGCGCCACGCGCAGCCTGTACGAAAAGGGATACTCGCGGACGACCGCCCGGGACATCGCGTCGGCCTCCGGGGTGAGCCTCGCAGCGATCGGCTATCACTTCGGCACCAAGGAGGCGCTGCTCCACGCCGCGCTGTACCGGGAGATGGAGCGCTGGGGGGACGACCTCGCGACGGCCGCCGGGAAGAAGATCGAACCCGGCATGAGTCCTACGGAACGGTTCGAAGCCATCTGGGCCGGTGTCATCGAGTCGTTCACCGCCCATCGTCGGTTGTGGATGCTGCAGTTCGAACTGCTCGGGCACCTGGACTCCCTGCCGGAATTGAGAAAGAACCTGGTGGCGTCGACCGCCGATGCCCGCGAAGGGCTGGTCGAACTGTTCGGTGACGCGGGCATCGAGCCGGGCCGGGCACACACACTGGGCGCTCTCTACCAGGCGCTGCTGCTCGGCGTCGCGGAGCAGTGGCTGGTGGATCCCGACCACGCGATGTCCGCCGAGGAACTGCTCACGGCGTTGCGGGCGCTGTCGTCACACCTGGCCTGAGACGACGGAAGGGAACCTCCCGCAGGAGGTTCCCTTCACACCGATTCGGAAGATCAGGCCTTGTCGGGCTCGCTGGCCTTGAGCATGTCCTCGCGCTCGACGACCTTGATCCGCTCACGGCCCTCGGGCTCGCCCAGGCTGCGCTCATGCGCATCGAGGCGGTACCAGCCCTGCCAGGTGGTGTACGGGACCTGCTTGCCCTCGAGGAACTCGATGATCGCGTCCTCGCCCGGGTTGGCGGGCTCGGCGAAACCGGCCCGGTCCTCGAGGAGGTTCGCGACGGTCTCGTTCGCGTCGCCCTTGGTGTGGCCGATCAGCCCGACGGGGCCGCGCTTGATCCAGCCGGTGACGTAGGTGGCGGGCATGAACCGGTCGTTGCCCTCGGCGGAGTCGTCGGCGATGACGCGTCCGGCCTCGTTCGGGACGGTGCCTGCCTGCTCGTCGAACGGGAGCTTCGCGATGTTCTGGGACAGGTAGCCCACCGCGCGGTACACGGCCTGCACGTCCCAGTCGTTGAACTTGCCGGTGCCCTTGACGTTGCCGGTGCCGTCGAGCTGAGTGCGCTCGGTGCGCAGACCGACGACCTTGCCGTCCTCGCCGAGCACCTCGGTGGGCGATTCGAAGAAGTGCAGGAACAGCTTGTGCGGACGGTTGCCCACGTCGCGGATGGCCCAGTCCTGCAGGGTGTTGGCGACCATGTCGACCTGCTTGGAATTGCGGCGCGCCTGCTCGGAGCCCTCGTCGTAGTCGATGTCCTCGGGATCGACGATGACCTCGATCGTCGGCGAGTGGTCGAGTTCACGCAGCTCGAGGGGGGTGAACTTGGCCTGCGCGGGCCCGCGGCGACCGAACACGTGGACCTCGACGGCCTTGTTGGCCTTGAGTCCCTCGTAGACGTTGGCGGGGATCTCCGTCGGCAGCAGTTCGTCGCCGGTCTTGGCGAGGACGCGGGCGATGTCGAGGGCGACGTTGCCGACACCGAGGACGGCGACCTTCTCGGCCTCGAGGGGCCAGGTGCGCGGGACGTCGGGGTGGCCGTCGTACCAGGAGACGAAGTCGGCGGCGCCGTAGCTGCCGTCGAGTTCGATGCCCGGGATGTTGAGGGCGCGGTCGGCGTTGGCGCCGGTGGAGAAGATCACCGCGTCGTAGAAGTTGTGCAGGTCTTCGAGGGTGATGTCGCTGCCGTAGTCGATGTTGCCCAGCAGGCGCACCGACGGCTTGTCGAGCACCTTGTGCAGGGCGGTGATGATGCCCTTGATGCGCGGGTGGTCGGGTGCGACGCCGTACCGGATCAGACCGAAGGGGGCAGGCATCCGCTCGAAGAGATCGATGCTGATCCCGCCGTCAGACGCGGCATCGGATTTCATGAGAGCGTCGGCTGCGTAGATACCGGCGGGGCCGGCACCCACGATCGCAACGCGCAACGGACGTGTCTGATCAGTCATCTGGAGCGAACTACCTTCTGATGGGCGGACAACGAAACCTCAGCTTAAATTAAGCCCAGCCTAATCGGGTGGCCGAGGTGCGGCGACAGGGCAGAGCCCATTCTCGGCACGCACGCCTGTAGAGGGTAGTCGCCTTCGCGTTGGGGGGTCACAAACACGATTTGTAGGGGCTGCTCTATACACTCGTGGCCACGCCGAGATCGAAGGGAAGTCATGTCCGGTTCGAGCGAATCGCCCCAGCGCGACGCGGGAGGCACCGAAGATCCGGTGGATCCCCGGCGCACCACGGCGGTGCCGTTCATCGCCGCCGTCACCGTGATTGTCGTCATCCTCGTGGCCATCGTCGTGTCCAGCAGGCTCTCGCCCGCCGACGAGAACGTCACGGAAGCGGACCGCATCAACCGTTCGGTCGCCGACTTCATCCAGGCCCACAACCACGACGACGCCGATCTGCAGAAGACGCTGGTCTGCTCGTCGTGGTCCGACGACCGGTCGGTGCTCCGGGACCGGGAAGGCGAGGTCACGCTGCAGGGCGTCGAGTCGTCCGAGGTCAACGGGGATCGTGCCCGGGCGGAGGTCCGGGTCAGCGCCGACGACGGCAAGGGCGAGACGACGGATACCTGGCAATTGACGCGGGACGGCGAGACATGGGTCGTCTGCAACTGACCGTTGCCCGGAAGGGCATACCGAACAGGGTTGTGAAAAGCTGACATGGTGAGTTACGCAGGCGACATAACGCCGGAGCATGCCTGGGAGCTGCTCCGCGAGAATCCCGACGCTGTGCTCGTGGATGTGCGGACGGACGCCGAGTGGAAGTACGTCGGAGTCCCCGACACCACCTCGCTCGGGCGGAAGACCGTGCTGATCGAATGGGTCAGCTACCCGACGGGCACTCGTAACGACAACTTCGTGGACCAGCTGAAGGAGGCCGGGATCGCGGGTGGGGAGAACGCCCCGGTGATCTTCCTGTGTCGCTCCGGCCAGCGGTCCATCGGTGCGGCGGAAGCCGCGACAGCGGCGGGCATCGGCCCGTCGTACAACGTGCTCGACGGTTTCGAAGGCGGCTTGGACGCCGAAGGTCACCGTGGGGCGGTCGGCTGGCGGGCTCTGGGCCTGCCGTGGAGGCAGTGGTGAGTGCAATTCCTCGAGGCGGCGCGTTTGACAAGGCGCTGCCGGACGACATCGGCCAGGGCACGATCAGCGTGCGCGGAGGAACACTCCGTTCCGGGTTCGAAGAGACGTCCGAAGCGATCTTCCTGAACTCCGGTTTCGTGTTCGAGAGCGCGGGAGCGGCCGAGGCGTCGTTCACCGGCGAGATCGACCACTTCGTCTACTCCCGGTACGGCAACCCGACCGTGAAGATGTTCGAGGAGCGACTGCGCCTGATCGAGGGCGCAGAGGCGTGCTTCGGCACGGCCAGCGGCATGTCCGCGGTGTTCACCGCACTGGGCGCGCTGCTGAAGGCCGGCGACCGGCTGGTCGCGGCACGTAGCCTGTTCGGTTCCTGCTTCGTGGTGTGCAACGAGATCCTGCCCCGCTGGGGTGTGGAGACGGTGTTCGTCGACGGTGAAGACCTCGACCAGTGGGAGAAGGCTCTGTCCGAGCCGACCACCGCGGTGTTCTTCGAGACGCCGTCGAACCCGATGCAGACGCTCGTCGACGTGCCCCGGGTGGCGGAGCTCGCGCACGCCGCCGGCGCAAAGGTCGTGCTGGACAACGTGTTCGCGACGCCGCTGCTGCAGCACAGCCTGGAGTTGGGTGCCGACATCGTCGTCTACTCCGGCACCAAGCACATCGACGGCCAGGGCCGCGTGCTCGGCGGGGCGATCCTCGGGCCGAAGGACTACATCGAGGGTCCCGTCCAGAACCTCATGCGCCACACCGGGCCGGCGCTCAGCCCGTTCAACGCGTGGACGCTCCTCAAGGGGCTCGAGACGATGCCGATCCGGGTGCGCCACTCCGTGGGCTCCGCACTGGAGATCGCACAGTTCCTCGAGGACCACTCCGCGGTCGACTGGGTCAAGTACCCGTTCCTCGAATCGCACCCCCAGCACGAACTCGCCAGGCGGCAGATGAGCGGCGGCGGCACCGTCGTCACCTTCGCGCTGAACGCATCCGAGGGCGAAGCGAAGAAGCGGGCATTCGAACTCCTCGACGCCCTGCGGCTGGTCAACATCTCCAACAACCTCGGCGACTCCAAGTCGCTCATCACCCACCCGGCCACCACCACCCACCGGGCGATGGGCCCGGAAGGTCGTGCAGCCGTGGGCATCACCGACGGCGTCGTCCGGCTGTCCGTGGGACTCGAAGACACCGCCGACCTGCTGACGGACCTGGAGCAGGCGCTGGCATAGGCGGCTCCGCCGCCCGTGCGCCTTTCTGGTTGTTCCGGCAACCACATAGGCGCACGGGTGCGAAGCGCCTACAGGTCGAGGCTCGTGGCCGGCGCGACCGCGTCGAGGTGCCCGGCGGTGGCCCCGTCCTGAGCGTCGTATCGGCGCGCGCACTCGACGAGATTCGTCGACATCTCGGCCACAGTCCGCTGCAACAACTCCCGGCGATCGTCCAGGTAGGACGTGAACCGGCCGAACGCGGCTTCGGCCGCCTCCGGCCACGCCGCACCCGAGTCGGCGAGGGCCGCGTCGATGGTGTTCAGTTGAGAGGACGCGTCGTCGAACAGGACGTCGAGCTGACCGGCCGCCGCGCGTAGGGCCGCCGTGTCGACGTGGATGGAACCGCTCATTTTCGATCCTTCGTGTCGGTCGAGACGAGATCGGACTCCCGCGGACGCGATCGATCCGTTAGGGTACGGGCATTATGCATCCTGGGGGGGATCGTGAATCTGAGGGACATAGTCCAGTGGGACACCCGCGCGCTGCAGGCCGTGCAACGGTCGCTGTCGGTGCGGGCGGCGACGATCCGTGTCGTGCAGGACGGTCTCGCGGACATCGGCCGGTTGCCGGCGTGGCAGGACGACGCCGCGGACGCCGCACGTCGGCGGTTCCGGATCGTCGCGGATGATCTGAGCGGTGAGGCGACGGCGATCGCCGTCGTCGAGAGGCTGGCCCGCGACCTGGTCGACGCGGTCACGCACCTGAAAGCCGAGGTCGGCGGCCTCCGGGAAGCGGCTGCCGCCCACGGGATGGTCCTGTCGGACAACGGGGACATCATCGATGCGCCCGGACCACCGGTCGACGCTGCGGCAACACGGCGGGACGAACTTCGTGCCGCCGCCCGGGCGTTGATCCTGCAGGCGGAGGACCTCGTCGCCGACGCGGCCGCTGTCCTGGCGCGGGCCGCGGACGGCGCGGCCGAACCCGGTGAGACGGATCGCGCGGGCACCGGACTGTCCGCCCCTGCGCCGCCGCCGGACGGCTCCCCGCTCGACAACCGCGAGTACTGGGAGGCGCTGCCGGCAGCCCAGCGCCGCGAGGTGATCGAGCAGCATCCCGAGTGGGTGGGCAGTCGCGACGGCATCCCGTCCGCGGTGCGGCACGAGGCGAACGTGAGCCGGTTCGACGACGAGCGGTCGCGATGGGAGGCGGAACGGGTCCGGCTCCGGGACAGGCTGGACTGCAACATGTTCGGTGGAGCTTTCACCGAAGACGACGCCGGGCTGTGGTACGCCGAGCAGAAGTTGCGGGACCTCGACGACCTCGAGAAACTCGTGCGCGATCACCCGGACGGCAGGCTGATGCTGCTGGACCTGCAGTCGGGTGCACGGACGATGGCCGCGTTCGCGCTCGGCGACCCCGACACCGCCGACCACATCGCCGTCACCACACCGGGCATCGACACGACCGCCGCCTCGCTGCGCGGGATGACCGACGAGGCGTCGGCGCTGAAGGCCGAGACCGAACGGCAGTTGGACCTGGCCGGCCGCACCGGCGACACGGTGTCGACGATCGCGTGGCTGGGGTATCAGCCGCCGACCACCACCGGTCCGGGCAATTACGACGTGCCGTTCATCGACCAGAATCTCGGGCGTGGATGGCTCCTCGATTCCTGGCAGTCCGACCGCGCGACCGCGGGTGCCCCGAAGCTCGCCTCGTTCTACGAGGGACTCGACGTCGCCTCGCAGACGCCCGATCCGCACATCACCGCGCTCGGCCATTCGTATGGTTCGTACACCCAGGGCCTGGCCCTGCAGGACGCGGGACCGCGGCAACCGGTCGACGACGCCGTGTTCTACGGTTCGCCCGGGTTCGACGCGAACGACGAATCGGATCTCGGGTTGGCGCCCCGGCACGGGTTCGTGATGCGCGCGCCCGACGACCCCATCACCGTGGCAGACGGGTTCGGCAGGCTCGGCCCCGATCCGGTGCAGACGGACCTCGAACAACTGTCGGTGCTCGAGGCGTCGACCCCGGACGGCGTGCGGCGCGAAGATGCCAGCGGGCACAGCGCGTATCCGCGGCCGAGTGGCAACGGGGAGCTGCGGACGTCCGGCTACAACATGGCGGTGATCGTCGCGGGCATGCCGGAACTGGCTGTCCGGTGACGGTCCGCGGCGGGTGGGTGGTGAAGACGGTCGCCGTGATCGGCGCGGCGATCCTGACGAGCGGATGTGGTGGCGTGATGGACAACCCGTACAACTTCAGCGACGAGGAGGTTGCGGCGGCGGCAGCGAGCCTGAGCGACCGGCCGACACTCGCGGTCACCGAGCGGCAGGTCACCGATGCGCTGGTGCGGATCAGCGAGGCCGTCGCTGCGATTGCACCGGATGTCCGGTGGCGGTGGCATCGCGAACGCAGCCAGGGCGGCGGATGCCCGGGACCGTATGCGTACGCGGAGGGGCAATCCGTCACCACGCAGGTATTGCTGTCCGACACCCCGATCGGCGACGCGGACTGGCCCGCCGTGCTGGCCGCGGCCCGTGCGATCGCCACCGACGCCGGAATGGACCGGCTCGACGTGCACGCCGACCGACCCGGACGCCACGACGTGACGTTCGCCGGTGGAGACGGGAACCGGATCACGTTCGGGACGTACAGGGCAGCGACCATCAGGGGCGTCACCGGCTGCCGCCACCCGTGAGTACTTGTCAACGTCCCGCGGTTAAGAAGTACTCACGGGCGGCGGAGCCGCATCGCCGAACGGATCCGACGTGCGGCCGACCAGATCGGCGACCGATTTGAGCACCGCGGTGGGGCGGTAGGGGAACAGTTCCACCGAATCCCGCGTCGAAATTCCGGTGAGGACCAGGATGGTCTGCAGCCCGGCCTCGAGCCCGCAGACGATGTCGGTGTCCATGCGATCGCCGATCATCAGCGTGTTCGCGGAGTGCGCGCCGATGGCCCGCAGCGCCGAGCGCATCATCAGCGCATTCGGCTTGCCCACGTAGTACGGGTCGCGGCCGGTGGCCCTGCTGATCAGTGCTGCAACGGATCCCGTGGCCGGAAGGGAACCCTCCCGGGACGGGCCGGTGGGGTCGGGGTTGGTGGCGATGAAGCGAGCGCCCCTCTCCACCAGACGAATTGCGGTGGTGATCGCTTCGAAGGAGTAGGTGCGGGTCTCGCCGAGGACCACGTAGTCGGGATCGTTCTCGGTGAGAACGTACCCGATGTCGTGCAGTGCGGTGGTGAGCCCGGATTCGCCGACGACGTACGCGCTGCCGCCGGGGCGCTGGTTCGCCAGGAACGTCGCGGTGGCCAGGGCGGACGTCCAGATCGATTCCTCGGGAATGTCCAGGCCGGTGCGGAGCAGGCGGGCGCGGAGGTCACGCGGAGTCCTGATCGAATTGTTGGTCAGAACGATGAACGGGGTACCGGATTCCCGGAGTTCTGCCAGGAACAGGTCGGCCCCGGGGACCAGGTGCTCTTCGTGGACGAGAACGCCGTCCATGTCCATGAGATAGGTCCAGCCCGGGTGCTCTACGTCGTTGCTCACCGACTCAGTATGAGGGAGTGGGAGGGTGCATGCGCGACTATGCGAGCAGCCGGAACAGACCGATGAGGCCGACGACGACGATGGTTCCCCGCAACGCGGTGGGCGACAGCCTGCGGCCGTAGCGGGCCCCGAGGACGCCTCCTAGCAGCGAACCCACCGCGATGAGGCCGGCGGCCGCCCAGCTGATCCGCTCGAAGGCCACGAGCGTGTACGCGGTCGCGGCGACGACGTTGACGATCAGCGAGAGCAGGTTCTTCGCGCCGTTCATCCGTTGCAGGCTCTCCGGCAGGATCGCGCCCATCACACCCATCAGCAGGATGCCCTGCGCCGCGGTGAAGTATCCGCCGTACACGCCCACGGCGAACGTCCCGACGGTCAGCAGGGTGAGGCGCGCCGGGCTCAGGCCGGCCTCGTGGCTGCCGCGCTGCTTTGCCCAGGCCTGGATCTTCGGCTGCAGCACCACCAGGATCAGGGCGAGGATCAGCAGCACCGGGACGACGAGTTCGAACACGGTTTCGGGCAGGTGCAGCAGTAGCCACGAGCCGAGAATTGCACCGCACAGTGACGCCGGTATCTGCCACCGCAGTCGCGGTCCCTGCCCGGCCAGTTCCCTCCGGTAACCCCACGTGCCGGATACGCCACCGGCGACCAAGCCGATCGCGTTCGACATCGTGGCGGTCACCGGAGGGAACCCGAATGCCACCAGGGTGGGGAAGGTGATGAGCGTGCCGCTGCCGACGATGGCGTTGATCGCCCCCGCGCCCACGCCGGCTACCAGGATCGCGATGACTTCGAATGGTGTCACCGAGGCGACGTTACAAGGGCGTCGGAAGCCCCGGCAGCCGGGTCGTAGGACCGCGGAAATGCAGGGCTGCACGCACAATCCAACCGCATGATCCGCTGCCTGTCAGTACTTCTGCGCACGGTGATTCTGGCGTCCGTCCGACACCATTTCCCCTGTGTTGCAGGGAAATACCTCGTGTTGACGGGCTTCGGGAATGCGGCTAGTGTTCGCTTCAACCATCCAGAGCGACCGAGAGACCTGGCTCGTTGACGTCGCAGCAACCCTTCCGAATTCTTCGGGTGCGGGTGCTACCGCCGGGATCGATGGAAGGCAGCACATGAACTACCTTGCGCGCCCTGCGTGGCGCAGACGGCACATCGACCTGTGCCGGACCACCTCCTGCCACTGTTGACGAGGTCTCACAGCACGCTCACCGGGCATTTCGCCCGGTGAGCGCCTGACGCGCGCCCGCATCCCGCGGAAGACGCGCCGTCCTCCCGTCCCGTTCCAGGTGAAAGGCCGCCTCAGTGATGTCTGTCGTAAGTGGTGAGGGAGCGTGAGCGCCCCCGTTCGGGCGCGTTCGGCCGCGCCCCTCGACTCAGTGCCCTCCGGCGACGCGGACGCCGCGCTGGAAGTGGCGCGGAGGTGGCATCCGTGGCGGTGGATCGTCAGCGCCGCCGTGCTGGTACTGCTCGCCCAGTTCGTCCACGGCCTCGCCACCAACCCGGGATGGGACTGGGCGACGTTCGCCAAGTACTTCACCGCCGGCTCCGTGCTGCAGGCGCTGTGGATGACGGTGAAGCTGACGCTGTGGGGGACGGTCCTCGGATTCGCACTCGGCGTGGTGCTGGCGGTCAGCCGCTTGTCGCACAACCCGGTGCTGCAGGTGATTGCCTGGGTGTACATCTGGGCGTTCCGGTCGATTCCGCTGATTGTGCAGCTCCTGTTCTGGTTCAACATCACGTACCTGTATCAGAGTCTGTCGCTGGGCATTCCGTTCGGACCGGGGTTCTTCACGTTCGAGGTCAACGGCGTCATCAGCGGCTTCACTGCCGCCGTCATCGGGCTGGCCCTGCACCAGGCCGCGTACTCCGCCGAGATCATCCGTTCCGGCATCATCTCGGTGGACCACGGGCAGATCGAGGCGGCGCAGTCGCTGGGCATCCCGCGCCGACGCCAGTTCTTCAAGATCGTTCTGCCCCAGGCGATGCGCGGCATCCTGCCGAACGCCGCGAACGAGGTGATCAGCCTGTTCAAGGGCACCTCGATCGTGTCGACGATGGCGATCGCCGAACTGTTCTACCAGGTTCAGGTGATCTTCGGCCGCAACGGCCGCGTCGTACCGCTGCTGATGGTCGCGACGATCTGGTACATCATCCTGACCACGCTGTTGTCGATCGGTCAGTACTACGTCGAGCGGCACTACGCGCGCGGATCGGCTCGGGCACTGCCGCCGACTCCGTGGCAGAAGCTCACCCGGAAGTTCGCCGAGATCCGTGACGCCGGTGTCTCCGTACCGAGAGGTGCCACGAAATGACGGTCGAAGCCAATCCGGCGGAGTTCGCGGTGGAAGTTCGCGGAGTCCACAAGTCCTTCGGCGCACTCGACGTCCTGCAGGGTGTGGACCTGCTGGTCCGCAAGGGCGAGGTGACGGTGATCCTGGGGCCTTCGGGTTCCGGCAAGTCGACGCTGCTGCGCACACTCAACCACCTGGAGAAGGTCGACCGGGGCACCATCCGCATCGACGGCGACCTCATCGGCTACCGGCGCAAGGGCAACAAACTCCACGAACTGCGTGAACGCGAGATCCTGAAGCAGCGTTCCCGGATCGGATTCGTGTTCCAGAACTTCACTCTGTTCCCCCACCTCACGGTGCTGGAGAACGTGATCGAGGCGCCGGTGTCGGCGCAGGGCCGCGACCGCGCCGAGGTCGAGGCCGAGGCGATCGCGCTGCTGGAACGGGTCGGCGTGCGCGACAAGGCCCACGAGTACCCGCGACAACTGTCCGGCGGCCAGCAGCAGCGGGTCGCGATCGCCCGGGCCCTCGCACTGCGCCCGGCGGTGATCCTGTTCGACGAACCCACGTCGGCCCTCGACCCCGAACTGGTCGGTGAGGTCCTCGCCGTGATCAAACAACTGGCACGGGACGGCGCGACCCTCGTGATCGTCACCCACGAGGTGGGCTTCGCGCGGGAGGTCGCCGACACGGCGGTCTTCATGGACGCCGGCGTCGTCGTGGAACAGGGCCCGCCCTCGCAGGTCATCGACAACCCGCAGCACGCCCGCACCACAGCATTCCTCTCCCGAGTTCTCTGATTCTCCACACCTCGGTGTGGATCCCCGAAAGGCACACATGTCCACCGCACGGTTCCGTACGAAGATTCTGGCCTCGGCCCTCACCACCGTCGCGCTGCTCGCCGCCGCGTGCGGGGGCGGCGACATCGAGGACGAGGGATCGGGGCCGACCTCGGCCGCCGGATACAACCTCACCGCGGACCAGAATCGCATCACCACCGACGAGGTCGAGTCGATCGCCGCGAAGGTTCCCCAGCAGATCCGCGACCGCGGCACGCTCATCGTGACGGGCAGCGCCGGTTCCGCCCCGCCCCTGCGTTTCTACGCCGACGACGACAAGACGCTCATCGGCTCGGAGACCGACTTCGCGTACCTGATCGGCGACGTTCTCGGGTTGAAGGTCGACCTCCAGGCCGCGGACTGGGCACAGAACTTCGTTCGCATCGACTCGGGGGAGGCCGACGCGTTCATCTCGAACGTCACCGTCACCGAGGAGCGTAAGGAGAAGTACGACTTCTCGACGTACCGCCTCGACACGGTCGCGTTCGAGACGAAGAAGGACAGCGGCATCCAAATCAAGGAGCCCAAGGATGTCGCGGGCCTGAAGATCGCGGTCTCCTCCGGCACCAATCAGGAAGCGCTGCTGGTGAAGTGGAGTGAGCAGAACGTCGCGGCGGGGCTCGAACCCACCGACATCACCTATTACCAGAACGCCACCGACTACTACCTTCCCCTCGCGTCGGGCCGGATCGACGCCTACTTCGGGCCCAACCCGTCCTCGTCGTTCCACGTGGCGCAGGCGGGGGAGAGCGAGATCGCCGGAACGTTCTCGGGGGCCGGCGACGCCCTCCAGGGTGAGATCGCCGTGCTCACCAAGAAGGACAACGGACTGGTGACCGCCGTCAACGAGGCCATCAACCACATCATCGAGAACGGCACGTATGCACAGGTTCTCGACCGCTGGAACATCGCGAGCGAGGCCGTCGGCACGTCGGTCGTCAACCCGCCCGGACTCCCGAAGACCAGCTGACAGGAGGACCAGTGACCGAGAGGACCGAAGCCGTGCAGACCGTGTTCGTCGACCAGGCCGATCCACTGGCCGCGCCGCTGCTCGAAGAACTGGCGATCGAGTACAGCACTCGGTACGGGCGCACCCGCGACGAGATTTACGAAGATCTCAGCACGTACCCGGCGGAGGAGTTCGCCGCACCGGGTGGCGCGTTGCTCGTCGTGGTCGAGGACGGGACGTCCGTGGCGGGCGGGGCCTTCCGCCGCTACGACGACACGACTGCCGAGCTCAAACGGATCTGGACCTCGTCGGCGCACCGCCGCCGCGGCCTCGGACGAATCGTGCTGCGGGAGCTCGAGGCCGAGATCGTCCGGGCCGGTTATTCCCGCATCTTCCTCACCACGGGGCCGCGGCAGCCCGAGGCGGTGGCCCTGTATCTGGCCGCGGGGTACACGGCACTGTTCGACCGCACCCTCCCACCGCAGGACGTCGGAATCCACGGATTCGAGAAGATCCTGCACACCGCTACCGCTCTGCCTTCCGCCTGTGCCGCAAAGGAGTACGAGTCCGTATGAAGTTTCTGCTGATGAGCCTGATCACTCACCAACCGGATCCGGCGACCGGGGAGAAGATCGGCACTGCGGCCAGGCTGCAGGAGGTCGTGGAGTCCGCCGTCCTCGCCGAGCAACTGGGGTACGACGGGTTCGCGGTGGGTGAGCGCCACGAACATCCCTTCCTGTCCTCGTCCCCACCCGTGGTGCTCAGCGCCATCGCGGCGCGCACCAGCACGCTGCAGTTGTGGACGGCGGTCACCACGCTGAGCCTGCTCGACCCGGTCCGTGCATTCGAGGACTACTCGACGCTGGACAACCTGTCGGGCGGCCGGCTGCAGCTCATCATCGGCAAGGGCAACGGCACCGCGCAGGCGGAGCTGTTCCACGTCGCCCCGGACGATCAGTGGGACCGCAACCGCGAGGGCTACGAACTGTTCCGGCAGTTGTGGGAGAGCGAGGACGTCACCTGGGAAGGCACGTTCCGGCCGTCTCTCGAGCACGCTGTCGCACTGCCGCGCCCGCTGCAGCGGCGGATCCGGATCTGGCACGGCAGCGCGACGAGCAAGGAATCGGTGGATCTCGCTGCCCGCTACGGTGATCCGATCTTCTCCGCGAACGTCACGTACCCCATCGACTCGTACGCCGAACTCGTCCGGCACTACCGCGAACGGTGGGCCCACTACGGTCACGATCCCGCCGACGCCCTCGTCGGCGCCGGAACTGCCGGGTTCTACGTGACGCCGAACTCGCAGGATGCGCTCGACGTGTGGCGGCCGATTCACGCCGCTCGCCTCGACTTCGCTCGCAGGGCAGGACTTCCGGTGGTGTTCGAGACCGTCGAGGACTTCGTCGAACGCAGCTCCGCACTGATCGGCAGCCCACAGCAGGTGATCGACAAGGTGCAGCGCTACCACGAGCAGTTCGGCCACGAGGTGATCCACCTGAGCGCCGACCGCGTCGGCAGCGACAAGCAGCACCGCGAAAGCCTGGAGCTGTTCCAGGCCGACGTGGCGCCCGCGCTGCGCGAGACCATTCCGAGCCGACCCCTCACGGCCGGCACCGAGGAGGAAGACGCATGAGACTGGTGCTGGGCATCGAACTCGACGGCGAGGGTGCGCATCCCGAAGCCTGGCGACGAGCCGCGCACACACCGGACCGGTTGCTGACCGGGCGAACGGTGGCGGACCGGGTCGCGGCCGCGGAGAACGCCGGTTTCACGTTCGCGTCCTTCGACGATTCGCTCCTGCCTCCCGGCGCCGACGAGGGACCCGTGGGCCGGATCGACGCGGTGAACCGCGCAGCGTTCGTCGCGGCGACCACCAGCACGATCGGTCTCGTACCGGTCGTCGGCACCACATACGCCGAGCCGTTCCACACGTCCTCCCAGCTCGCGACGCTCGACTACGCGTCGCGCGGTCGCGGCGGCTGGATCGCAGCACGCGACACCGACCCGCGGGTCGCGAGCGCACTGGGCCGGCCCGAGGTCACCGCACCCGACGACCTCGCGCGGGAGGAACGGGACGCGATCACCGTGGTCCGGGACCTGTGGGATTCGTGGGAGGACGACGCGGTGATCCGCGACCACGCCACCGGGCGTTTCGTCGACCGCGACCGATTGCACTACATCGACTTCCAGGGCGAGACCTACTCGGTGAAGGGTCCGGCCATCGTGCCACGACCGCCGCAGGGGCGCCTGGTGGTGTTCGGCTCCGAGGCGAACACCGATCCCTCCCTGGTCGACGTGGTGCTGGTGTCCGGACCGACACTCGAGGACACCACCGCGGCCGCCGGGCGCGCGAAGGCAGGCGGCGCACCGCTGGTGTTCGCCGAACTGGATGTGGCACTCGGCTCGTCCCCGTCTGCCCCGCCGAGCGGACGGCTGTCGTTCGCCGGCGATGCCACCGGGCTGCTGGAACTGCTGCGGGCCCTGGATGCGCACGTCGACGGTGTGCGCCTGCATCCCGCAGTCGTCGACGAGGATCTTCCGGTGCTCGCGCGGTCCGTGGTCCCGGCACTCCTGCGCGCCGGCATCGCCCACCGCCCCGTCCCCGGTTCGACCCTGCGCAGCACGCTGGGCCTCGACCGTCCCGTCACCCGATTCCAGGCCGAGCGCCTCGAAGACTCTTCTCGCTGAAAGGTTGTGGAGAACATGACCGACAACTCGTACGCCAGGCCCGGCGCCCAGGTGCACTTCGGTGTCTTCTTCCAGGGCGTCAATCACACGACGATCTGGTCGGATCCGTCGAGCGGATCGCAGATCGACTTCGAAACGTTCCGGCGGGTGGCACTGACCGCCGAGAGGGGCCTGTTCGACGCCTTCTTCCTCGGTGAGGGCCTGCGCCTGCGGGAACAGGAAGGCAAGATCCTCGATCTCGACATCGTGGGCAGGCCGGACGCGATCACCCAGCTCGCGGCGCTGGCCGGCATCACCCGGCACATCGGGTTGGTGGCCACCCAGAACACCACCTACAACGAGCCGGCCGACCTCGCCCGGCGGCTGTCCGGGCTGGACCTGCTGTCCGGTGGCCGTGCCGGCTGGAACGCCGTCACCACGGACAACGCCTGGACCGGTGAGAACTTCCGGCGCGGCGGCTTCCTCGATCACGCGGACAGATACGAGCGGGCCGGGCAGTTCCTCGACACCGCCCGGGTGATCTGGGATGCGTGGGCCGACGGCGCGGTCGCGACGAGCACCGACGCGCCGTCGTGGTCGACCCCGGACGGGGTGCGGGAGGTGTCCCGGCGGACGTCGCAGTTCGACGTCACGATCACTCCCACGCTGCCGCGCAGCGCCCAGGGGCATCCCGTCATCTTCCAGGCCGGCGACTCACCGGGGGGCCGGGACTTCGCGGCCGCGCACACCGACGTGATCTTCTCCCGGCACGGAACGCATTTCGACGAGGCGCTCACCTTCGCCGAGGACATCCGGGCGAGACTGCGTCGTGCAGGGCGCCCCGAGGACGACGTCAAGATTCTGCCGGGCACGCAGATCGTGCTCGCGGAGAACGCGTCCGAGGTGGAGGAGAAGGTGCGCTGGGTTCTCGAGGGCCAGTACACCGGGCAGACGGCGTTGTCGCTGGTGGGTCAGGTGTGGGGCCGTGATCTGTCCGATCGCGACCCGGACGGTCCACTGCCCGAATTCGATCCGGTGCCCGCGCCGATCTCCGTCACCCGCGGGGCGGCGCGCGACGGAAAGGATCCGCTCGCCATCGCGCGGGAATGGCGAGCCTTGGCGGAGGCGCAGAACCTGTCGCTGCGTCAGGTCGCGATCGCGACCACCCAGCGCTCCGGTTTCGCGGGCACCCCTGGGCAGGTCGCCGACGAACTCACCCGGTGGGTTCGCAGCGGCGCGACGGACGGGTTCAACATCTCGCCCCACCTGGTGCCTACCGGACTCGACGAGATCGTCGACCTGCTGGTGCCCGAATTGCAGGAGCGAGGCTCGTACCGAACGGAATACGAAGGCTCCACTCTGCGCGAACATCTCGGTCTCCGGCCCGCTCTGTCGCGGCGGGAACTCCCGCCCCGGCAGGCAGTGGGGTAACGGGGTCCGTGTGGCGCGGCGACCGGCGATCTCTTACACTCGGTAACGACCATCCAGAGCGACCGAGAGACCTGGCTCGTTGACGTCGCAGCAACCCCCCGCCCTGCGGGTGCGGGTGCTACCGCCGGGATCGATGGAGGAACGATGTTGACCGAAGGTTTCGTGAGCGCCTGGGGGCGTCTCCACGTCGATCTCTGCCGACTGTCCACCTCGATCTGTCACAGCTGACCTGATACCCCGATCCGTCGGGGTTCCGGCTCTTCACACCGCATCCGCGTCGGATCCGGTGTCCCTCACGTTCCTGTGCGCGTGAGCGCTGCCGAATAGTCTCGGCAGCGCGCACCGCACTTCTTCGAGATCACGGAGTTCTCGGTGCCATCAGTGCTTTTGTCCTCGCCCTACCGCATCGCAGCAGGTATCGGTGCCGCTGCCGTGCTGGCCACGGCGCTCACCGCCTGCGGTGGCGGTTCCAGCAGTTCCTCCGCAGATGCGGGCCCCGCACAGCCGGGCGGCACAGTCCGCTACGGCCTCTCCCAGGCACCCACGTGCGCCGACCCGGCGCAGTCGGGCACGAACCAGACGATCTACGTGGCTCGTCAGGTGGTGGACTCGCTCACCGACCAGGACCCGGCAACAGGTGAACTGAAGCCGTGGCTCGCCGAGAGCTGGGAAACCGACGCCGACGCGTCCTCCTTCACGTTCCACCTGAAGGAGGGGGTGACGTTCAGCGACGGAACACCTTTCACCGCGGATTCGGTGAAGAAGAATCTCGACGCCATCGTGAACACCCTCTCCGGCGCCAAGGCCCCGCTCGGTGCCAGCTACCTCGCCGGTTACACCGGTACCACTGTGATCGACCCGCTTACCGCGCAGGTCGACTTCGCCGCACCCAACGCGCAGTTCCTGCAGGCGTCGTCGACCCCGCAACTGGGCATCCTGTCCGATGCGTCCGTCGCGAGGTCCGCCGAAGAGCGGTGCACCGGCAACATCTCGGGCACCGGGCCGTTCACGTACGCCGACTACCAGCAGGACAAGTCGGTGACCCTCGCCAAGCGTGCCGGATACAACTGGGGTTCGGACGTGTTCGGCCACGACGGCGAGGCCTACCTCGACACCATCGAGTTCAGTGTCGTGCCCGAATCCGGGGTCCGCACGGGCAGCCTGTCCTCGGGACAGCTGGACGCGATCAGCGACGCGTTGCCGCAGGACGCCCCGCAGATCGAAGGCGCGGGCGGGCAGGTGCTCACCACGTCGAACCCCGGGACCCCGTTCGGTTTCCAGCCCAACGTGACTCGCGGACCGCTCGTCGATCCGGTCGTGCGCAGCGCGCTGGTCCCGGCGATCAACCGGCAGGAACTGGTCGACACCGTGCTCGGGCCCAACTTCAAGCCCGCCACCAGCACGCTGGCCAGCCGCACCCCCGGCTACGTGTCGCTGCCGGACGTGACGTACGACCCGGAGAAGGCGAAGTCGATTCTGGATCAGGCGGGCTGGGTTCCCGGTGCCGACGGCATCCGGGAGAAGGGCGGTCAGAAGCTGAGCTTCCCCGTTCTGTTCAGCTCGGTGTTCGCCGGCAACCAGGCCATTCTCGAACTGGTGCAGCAGCAGCTCAAAGAGGTGGGAGTGGATCTGCAGCTGAATCTCGTGTCCACTCCTGAGGCCACCGCCCGCCAGAATGCCAAGGACTTCGACGCCACTTACTACAACAGCACCCGCGCCGACGGTGACATCCTCCGCACCCAGTTCGGCCTCGAGGGCCGCAACCTGAACAACCGCGGACCGATTCCCGCGCTCGACGACGTGCTCGCGAAGCAGCTCGCCACCACCGACACCACCGAGCGGAGCGCGCTCGTCGCCGACGCCCAGCAGCAGGTGCTCGACAACGGCCTGTGGATCCCCACGGTGGAGTTGTCGCAGGCGATCGGCGCCGGCCCGAACGTGCAGGACCTGAAGTTCGAGGCCTCGGCCCGGCTCCAGTTCTTCGACACCTGGATCAGCGGACGCTGAGCCATGATTCGCTACCTCGGACTACGTGTGCTGCAGGCGATCGCCGTCCTGTGGGCGACGTTCACCGTGTCGTTCGCCGTGCTGTTCCTGCTGCCGTCCGACCCGGTGAGCATCGCCGTCGACTCGGCGACCACCGGAACGACGGTCGACGCGGCCGCCGTCGCGGAGTTGCAGGCCCGGTACGGCCTCGACCAGCCGGTGTGGGTGCAGTACTGGAACTCCCTGAGCCACGCCGTCCGCGGTGACTTCGGGTACTCGATCGCCACCGGGCAATCGGTGACCGAGGCCATCGGGAACGCGGTGCCCAGCACCCTCGCGCTGGCATCCGCGGCGCTGGTTCTCGCGGTCGTGTTCGGGGCAGCGGTCGCGTTCCTCGCCACCTACACGAGGGTCCATTGGGTGCGGAATCTGCTGTTCTCACTTCCTCCGCTCGGTGTCGCGGTACCGACATTCTGGGTGGGACTGATTCTGCTGCAGCTGTTCTCGTTCCGGCTGAAGGCCTTCCCGGCGTTCGGTGACCAGGGGATCGCGACGCTGGTGCTCCCCGCGGTGACGCTCGCGCTGCCGACCGGCGCCGTGATCGCGCAGGTGCTCGCGGCGAGTCTGCAGACCACGTGGCGGCAGCCGTTCATCGAAGCCGCGCGGGCGAAGGGCGCGTCCCGCTGGCAGATCCAGACCCGGCACGCGCTGCGCCTGTCGAGCATTCCCGCGTTCACCATCGCCGGTGTGCTCGTGGGTAATCTGCTGGCCGGATCGGTCGTCGTCGAGACGGTGTTCTCGCGCGCCGGAGTGGGGCGGCTCACCCAGACTTCCGTGATGGCGCAGGACATTCCAGTGGTCCAGGGAATCGTGGTGCTGAGCTCCGTCGTCTATGTACTCGTCAATCTCGCCGTCGATCTGCTCTACCCGCTGATCGATCCGAGGATCGTCGAGGGCAGACGCAGTTCTGACACCAGCGACGGCGTCGCTCATGTGCGCAGCGCCACCGCGGATGTGGAGGAGAAGGTTCATGTCTGACATCCTCACCAGGGAACTGATCGACGAGGCCGAGGGTTTCGGCACTCCACCGATCGACCCGCCTCCCGTGATCGTGTCCGAGTCGGACAGCCGCGGACGCCGCGTGGTGACGTGGTTGCATCGCAATCTCGCGCTCGTGGCCTCGGCCGCCTTGCTCCTTGTCGCGGTCGGATTCGCGGTGGCGCCGTCGGTGTTCGCGAGCGGCGACCCGCTGGTCGGGGTGCCCGCCCAGAAACTGCAGGCGCCGAGTGCCGCGCATTGGTTCGGCACCGACAACATCGGCCGTGACGTGTATACCCGCGTGGTGCACGGGGCCGGATTGTCGCTGACCGCAACGCTGTTGGCCGTGGGGATCGCGCTGGTGGCCGGTTCGCTGATCGGCCTGCTGTCCGGTGCCGTCGGAGGGGCGCTGGACGCCGTCCTGATGCGGGTCGTCGACGTCCTCCTGTCGATCCCCGCGCTGCTGCTCTCGCTCGCACTGGTGACCGCGCTGGGGTTCGGCACCGTCAACGTGGCCATCGCGGTGGGAGTGTCACTGATCGCGAACTTCGCCCGCGTGATGCGTTCGGAGGTGCTGCGCGTACGCCGGTCGCTGTACGTCGAGGCGGCGTTCGCGTCGGGTGTCCGCTGGCACACGGTGTTGCGCCGGCACGTGCTGCGGAACTCGTACCCGCCCGTCGTGGCACTCGCCGCCGTCGAGTTCGGGATGGCGGTCCTCGCGGTGTCGTCGCTGAGCTTTCTCGGGTTCGGTGCGGTGCCGCCCACCCCGGAATGGGGCTCGCTGATCTCCGAGGGCCGGAACTACCTCGCCACCGCGTGGTGGATGACCACCCTGCCCGGACTGGTGATCGTGGCCGTCGTGCTGTCGGCGCACCGACTCGGGCATGCACTCGAACAGAGGGAAGTGCGATGAGTTCGACTACTGCTGCGGCAGGTACCACGGCGCCGCTCCTGCAGGTTTCCGGACTGCGGGTGGCATACGGGAGCGTGAGCGATCCGGTCGTGGCCGTGAAGGGCGTCGACCTCACGGTCTCGCGCGGGGAGGTGGTGGCCGTGGTCGGCGAGTCCGGCTCCGGAAAATCCACCACCGCGCATGCCATCCTCGGACTGCTCAGCGGATCCGGGCGGGCCGTCGCCGGCACCGTCACGTTCGACGGTGAGCGTCTCGACACCAAGTCGGAGCGCGCACTCGGCCGGGTTCGCGGCGCCCGGATCGGCCTGGTTCCCCAGGATCCGACGACGTCGCTCAACCCCGTCCTGCGGGTCGGCGCCCAGGTGGCGGAGGTGCTCCGGATCCACGGTCTCGCCGACCGGCGGACGGCAGGCATCGAGGCGGTGCGCATTCTCGCCGAGGCCGGGATCGACAAGCCCGAGGTGCGGGCGAGGCAGTACCCGCAGGACCTGTCGGGCGGGCAACGGCAGCGCGTCCTGATCGGGATCGCCTTGGCGTGCAGCCCCGAACTCGTGATCGCGGACGAACCGACCAGCGCACTCGACGTCACGGTGCAGCGCCGGATTCTCGATCACCTCGACGCGCGGATCGCCGAATCCGGTACCGCGGTCCTGCTGATCACGCACGATCTGGGTGTCGCCGCCGACCGTGCCGACCGGATCGTGGTGATGAGCCAGGGTGAGGTGGTGGAAGCGGGCCCCACCCGCGAGATCCTGGAGAACCCACGGCACGAGTACACCCGCACCCTGCTGGCCGCGGCGCCGAGTCTCTCGGTGGTGCGGGGGCCCAACCGCGCCGCGGCGGTGGGCGGAGCCGAACCCGATGTCCTGCTGCGCGTGTCCGGGGTGTCCAAGACGTTCCGGATCGATCGGCGCACGGCCATCGACGCCGTCCAGGACGTGTCGTTCGAGGTCCCGCGCGGGCGCACGCTGTCGCTGGTGGGGGAGTCCGGGTCCGGCAAGTCCACGGTGGCCCGGATCGCGATCCGGTTGGAATCTCCCTCCGCGGGCCGCGTCGAGTTCGACGGCCGGGACATCACCACCCTGCGCGGCGGTGCGCTGCGGGCCCTGCGCCGCCGAGTGCAGATCGTGTACCAGAACCCGTATGCGTCCCTCGATCCGAAGCTGGCGATCGCGGACATCGTGGCGGAACCTCTCGGTGCGTTCGGTGTCGGCACCAGGGCGGAACGGACGGCACGAGTCGCCGAACTGCTCGAACAGGTCGCGTTGCCGCGCACCTACCTCGAACGCAGACCGGCAGAGCTGTCCGGTGGGCAACGGCAGCGGGTCGCCATCGCCCGCGCGCTCGCTCTGCACCCCGAACTCGTCGTGCTCGACGAACCGGTGTCGGCGCTGGACGTCTCGGTGCAGTCACAGATCCTCGGGCTGCTCGAGAGCCTGCAGTGGGAACTCGGGCTGAGCTACCTCTTCATCTCGCACGACCTCGCCGTGGTCCGGCAGATCAGCGACACGGTCGCGGTGATGCGGTCCGGCCGCATCGTCGAATCGGGCGCCGCGGCAGAAATATTCGACAATCCCCGCCACGACTACACCCGGCAGTTGCTCGACGCCATCCCGGGACGATCCGTCGTGCGTCCACGTTCTGCACAGCTGGAGGAATCGATTCATGCCTGAGCCACACGACCCGCTCGTCGCCGTCGATCTGTACGGCACGGGGATCCATCCGCAGTCCTGGCGTCGTCCGGACTCGCGCGCCGAGGACCTCTTCACCCCCGGCTACTGGACCGGCCTGCTCGGGCAGGCCGACTCGGCCGGAGTTGACCTCGCCTTCGTCGGCGATACCTTCGCGATCGCCACCACGGGACATGCCGATCAGCGTGGGCACCTGGACGCGGTGGCGATCGCGGCACGGGCCGTCGCGTCCACCGAGCGCATCGGCCTGGTTCCCACGGTGACCGTCACCCACACCGAACCGTTCCACGTGTCCAAGGCCATCGCGAGCCTCGACCACGCGTCGCTCGGCCGCGCCGGGTGGCAGGTGGACGTGTCGGCCGGTCAGGCGCAGGCGAATCTGTTCGGACGCAAGGACGCACAGGATGCCGAGAGTCTGTGGGCGGAGGCGGCCGACGCGATCGAGGTCATCAGTTTGCTGTGGGACAGCTGGGAGGACGATGCCGAGATCCGCGACGTGCCCACCGGCCGCTTCATCGACCGGGACAAGCTGCACTACATCGATTTCGAGGGCACGCACTTCTCCGTGAAGGGTCCCTCGATCACGCCGCGGTCGCCGCAGGGACAGTCGCTGATCGTGATCGGTGCGCGGGACGAGCACTCCACCCGGGTCGCCGCGGCGCGCGCCGACGTGATCCGCATCGGCGCACCCACCGTGGACGCCGCGCGTGACGTCGCGGACCCGGTGCGACGTGCTGCGGTCGAGGCCGGCCGGGCCCCCGCTTCGCTCCGGATCCTGCTGGACGTCGAGGTGGTGATCGCCGAGACCGCCGACACGGCGGAACGCGACCTCGCCCAGCTCGAGAACTGGTCCGGCGGCCGCTACGAGCCGGCGTCGATTCTCCACCGCGGAGACGCGACGGGACTGTCCCGGCTGATCACCGACGTGGTGGACACCGGGGGCGTCGACGGGGTCACCCTCCGGCCGCTGGCGCTGACGTCCGGCCTGAACGAGATCACCGAACGCGTCCTGCCGCTGCTGCGGCCGGGCGGCCGGGCGTCCGACAGCAGAGTGCTCCGGGAGCGGCTCGGCTTCACCCGTCCCGACAATCACTTCGCCGGACAGGACTGACATCATGAGCAACCAGCGCAAGCAGATTCATCTCGCGGCCCACTTCCCCGGCGTCAACAACACCACCGTGTGGAGCGACCCCGAATCGAAGAGCCAGATCGACTTCGACTCGTTCGTGCACCTCGCGGAGACCGCCGAACGCGGACTGTTCGACTTCTTCTTCCTCGCCGAGGGCCTGCGCCTACGTGAGCACCGGGGCCTGATCCACGACCTCGACGTGGTGGGCCGCCCCGACACGTTGACGGTGCTCGGCGCACTCGCCGGAGTCACCACGCATCTGGGCCTGGCGGGAACGATCAACACCACGTTCAACGAACCGTACGAGCTGGCACGCCAATTCGCCTCGCTCGACCACCTGTCCGACGGCCGGGCCGCGTGGAACATGGTGACGTCCTCGGACGCGTTCACGGGGGAGAACTTCCGGCGCGGGGGATACCTCGACAAGGCCGACCGGTACGTCCGCGCAGGCGAACTGATCGAGGGCGCCCGCAAGTTCTGGGACAGCTGGGATCAGGATGCGTTGCAGATCGACCGCACTCGGGGAGTGTTCGCCCAGGACAACTCGATCCGCGACGTCACCCACTCCGGCTCCCAGTTCGACATCCGGGGACGATTCACGATTCCCCGGAGCCCGCAGGGGCACCCGGTGCTGCTGCAGGCCGGCGACTCCGATCAGGGCCGCGAATTCGGGGCCGCGCAGGCGGACGCGATCTTCACCATCCACGGGTCGCTCGAGGACGGCCAGAAGTTCTACACGGACGTCAAGGGCAGGCTGGCGAAGTACGGGCGCAGTTACGACGATCTCAAGGTCCTGCCCGCGGCGACCTTCGTGCTGGGCGACTCCGCGGCGGACGCCGCCGAGCGCGCAGATCACATCCGGCACCAGCAGGTGGGCCCGCAGACGGCGATCGCGTTTCTCGAACAGGTCTGGGGTCGTGACCTTTCCGCATACGACCCGGACGGTCCGCTACCGGACGTCGAACCGGCCGACGACACGAACATCACCCGCGGCCGGGTCCGGCACGCGAAGGACCCCCGCGAGATCGCCGCCGCGTGGCGGGCGAAGGCCGAAGCCGAGAAGCTCAGCATCCGTGAACTGATCATCGCGGTCACCACCCGCCAGCAATTCGTCGGCACCGCCGCTCAGGTGGCCGAGGAGATCGACCGCTACGTGCAGGCGGACGCGTGCGACGGCTTCATCCTGGTACCGCACCTCACACCGGCCGGGCTCGACGAGTTCGTCGAGAAGGTGGTCCCGGAATTGCAGAACCGCGGCAGCTTCCGCTCCGAGTACTCGGGGACGACCCTGCGCAGCCATCTCGGACTGCGCCATCCGCATCACCAGACAGAAGGAGTTCGGGCATCATGACCGCAGTCACGGCAGGCGCGACATTCGAGCAGGACTGGCAGGACTGGCATTCGGCGCGGGAGGAGTCTTTCCGCGACCCGCTGGGATGGCTGAGTCTCACGGCGTTGCACTGGCTCGTCGAGACCGACACCACGTTCCCCGACCCGCCCGGGAAGTGGCGGGCCGACGCGGACGGGGTGGTGATCACGGCCACCGCCGACGCCGGTCTCGAGGTCGACGGCGACGCGGTCGACGGCACGGCGACCCTCGCACCTCTGGAGGGTGCACCCGGTCTGCTCGTGCGGCACGGGAGCCGCAACATCGAGGTGATCCGGAGAACCGGTGACGTCGCCCTGCGGATCCACGACCCCGAGGCGGGCACCCTCGCCGCGTTCACCGGCATCCCGGCGTTCCCGCCCGCGCGGCAGTGGGCCGTGCCGGCAACGTTCACCCCGTTCCCGCAGTCCCGCGTCGTGACGACGGGTGCGGTCGTCGAGGGACTCGAGCACCACCACACGGCGCTGGGCTCACTCGCATTCGAGTACGACGGCGCCGTACACGAACTCGTCGCGTTCGCAGGCACGAACGGTGGCCTGCACGTCCTGTTCACGGACGCCACCAGCGGGGTCAGCACGTACCCCGCGGCGCGGTCCCTGGCCGTGGACGCCCCAGCCGCCGACGGCCGGGTGATCCTCGATTTCAACCGGGCGGCCAACCTGCCGTGCGCGTTCACCGACTACGCCACCTGCCCGGTCGCGCCCGCCGAGAACCGGTTGACGCTCGCGGTCGAGGCCGGCGAGAAGAACCCGCGGTAGGCATGGCCGAGAAGCAGGTCGTGCTCGGGGCGGCGGCGCCCGCGGGCCGGACGGACTTCGCCGTCCTCGCGGATGCCGCCCGCACCGCGGAGCGGGGGAGATTCGACTTCTTCCTCGCCGAAGGCGTCACCGCGGCGAACGCGCTGGCCGGGTTCACCGACACGGTGGGGCTCGCGGCGACGCTGGACACGACCTCCGCCGAACCGTACGACGTGGCCCGCCGGCTGGCCTCACTCGATCACCTGTCGGGCGGGCGTGCGGCATGGAACACCGTGGCGCCCGGCGGCGAGCGGGCCTCGGAGTTCGTCGACACCGCCCGCACGCTGTGGGATTCCTGGGCCGAGGGGGTCGTCACCGTCGACCGGGATGCGGGGCGGTTCGTCTCGGACCCCACCGCAGGCGCGTTCTATCACCGGGGCAGGCACTTCGACATCGGTGGACGCTTCACCGTCCCGCGGAGCCCGCAAGCGCAACCGGTGGTGATCGTGTCGGGTGACGGCCCGGAGGCCCGGGATCTCGCCGCCCGGCACGGCGACGTGATCATCGCCCCGCTCGGCACGTTCGAGGCCGGTCGCGCGTTCTACGACGACCTCGCGCGCCGCACGGTCGAGGCCGGCAGACCCGCCGGTGCGGTGAAGGTCCTGTCCGCCGCGACGTTCGTGGGTACCGCCGCGTCCGTCGCGGACCGGATCGTCCGGTGGGTCCGCGAGGACGCAGCGGACGGGTTCGTCCTGCCGTCCCACCTCACCCCGGACGAACTCGCCCTGTTCGCCGACACGGTGGTGCCGTTGCTGCAGGACCGCGGTGTTCTGCGCACCGAATACATCACCGCCACGCTGCGGCAGCACCTCGGACTCGGTGCCCCGCGCAGCCATCGCGCTGTCAATCCCCGCTCTCTCCAGAAGGTGCCCTCATGACCACTCCGTTGTCCGTCCTCGATCTGTCGCCCGTCAGCGAGGGCACCACCGCCCGCACCGCGCTGCGGAACACCGTCGACCTCGCCCGGCACGCCGAGGAGTGGGGATACAAGCGGTACTGGGTTGCCGAACACCACTTCGTGGGCGTCGCCAGTTCCTCACCTGCCGTGCTCGTCGGGATCCTGGCCGCGGCGACCAGCACGCTCCGGGTCGGCGCCGCCGCGGTGCAGTTGGGCCACACCACCGCAGCGGCCGTCGTCGAGGCGTTCGGCACCGTCGACGCGCTGTACCCGGGTCGCCTGGACCTCGGGCTCGGGCGGTCGGGCCAGCGGCGGGCCGAGGCGCTGAAAGCCGTTGCGGAACGCAACAACCAGCCGGCCCCGCCCCGCCGGGAGACGGACATCCGCGACGGCGTCGTGATCCCGGCACCGTTCGACCCGTCCGGGCTCCTGCTGTCTCCGCGGCTCACAGCGGCGCAGTCGGTACTGCAGCAGCCGGGCGCGCTGTCGCCCGCATTCGACCAGCAGGTCGACGACATCCTGGCACTGCTCGACGGCACGTACCGCACCCCGGACGGGATCGAGCTCCACGCCAGCCCCGGCGAGGGCGCCGACGTCGAGGTGTGGGTGTTCGGCAGCAGCGCGGGACCGAGCGCCGAACTGGCCGGGCGGCTGGGGTTGCCTTTCGGAGCGAACTACCACGTGAGCCCGTCGACGACGCTCGAGGCGGTCGAGGCCTACCGCGCCGCGTTCCGCCCGTCGTCGCAGCTGCAGAAGCCGTACGTCGTCGTCTCCGCCGACGCGGTCGTGGCGGAGGACGACGCGACCGCGAAGGAACTGGCGTCGACGTTCGCGCACTGGACGCACAGCATCCGCAGTGGACACGGTGCAATCCCGTATCCGGACCCCGCGCACACGGCACCGCTCGGCGAGACGGAACGCGCGGCGGTCGAGGACCGGCTGATCACCCAGTTCGTGGGCGCACCGGCCACCGTCGCGGACCGACTCGACAGTCTGCGAAGGCTCACCGACGCCGACGAACTGGTGATCACCAGCGTCACCCACGATCACGGCGACCGGCTGCGCTCCTACGAGCTGCTCGCAGCGGAGTGGGGACTGCCGGGCCTGCTGGCCGCCTGAGAGCACGATGATTGAACGCTGGTCCAAATGGGAATCCCACGCCCATGGACACAGCACATGCCCCTGTGCCCGAGTCCCGTGACGAGCTGGTCGAGCAGCTACGAAAGTACCTGAGCTCGATCACGTCGACGGAACTCGGACCCGACGACGACTACTTCACCCTGGGATTGGTGAGTTCGTTGCGGGCCCTGGAGATCGTCACGTACATCGAAGGCTCCCACGACGTCGTGGTCGAGGTGGAGGATCTCGATCTCGACAACTTCCGTACCGCAGCGCGGGTAGCGGGCTTCATTCGGAGAAAGCGGGGCGAGCAGCTTCGTGCGACGGACGGGGCGGCGCCGTGATCGGTATCGATACACTCGTCGCCTCCGCCGAGACGGACGCCGCCACCTGGGACGAGACCGGACTGCCGGTCGACGTCATCGAGGCCGCCGCACGGGCGGGAGTCCTCGGGCTGGACCGGACGACGGACTGCCGGGGACTCGGCCTGACCGCGGCCGAACTCGGCTCCGTCGCAGAAAGACTCGGAGCGGTCTGCACGTCGTTGCGCTCGCTGCTGACCGTGCAGGGGATGGTGAACGCCGCCCTCGATCGGTGGGGCACCGCCGAACAGCGGGCGCAGTGGGTGCCGGCCCTGGCGACCGGTGAACTCCTCGCCGGATTCGCCGCCACCGAATCCGGAGCAGGCAGCGACCTCTCCTCTGTGACTACCAGTTTCGAGGCGCACGGCTCCGATCACCGGATCTCCGGACGGAAACTGTGGGTCACGTTCGGCGAGGTCGCGGACGTACTGCTCGTCCTCGGCCGGTCGCCGGCCGGGCTGACGACCGCGCTGGTCGAAACGGACGCACCCGGAGTGTCCGTCGAACCGATCCACGGGCAGCTGGGCATGCGCGGCGCCCGGATCGCGCACATCGCGTTGGACGGCGTCGTCGTCCCCGCCGACCACCTGATCGCACCGCCGGGATTCGGGCTGTCCCACGTCGTCGGCACCGCCCTGGACCACGGCCGGTACACCATCGCCTGGGGGTGCGCCGGGATGGCGCGCGGGTGTCTCGCCGACGCCGCCGCGCACGCGTCCACCCGCGTGCAGGGCAGCGCCGTGCTGTCCGAGCACGACTCGGTCCGCGCGATCGTCGGTCGTAGCTGGGTCGATGCCGCCGGGGCTCGCGCACTGTGCGAACGGGCCGCCGAACAACGCGATGCCCACGAGCCCAGCGCGCTCTTCACGACGATCGCCGCGAAATACGCCGCTGCCCGGGTCGCCGCGTCGGTGAGCCAGCAGGCGGTCCAGGTGCTCGGGGCCGTCGGGTGCGCCCCCGGCAGCAGGGTGGGGCGCTTCTTCCGCGACGCCAAGGTCATGCAGATCATCGAGGGCGCGACGGAGGTCGCCGAACTCCAGATCGGTGACTACGTGCTCGGGGGAGGTGCGCCATGACGGCCGACCGACCGGTCACGATCGACTCGGTCGCGCTCTGGTTCCCGGACGACGAGGTGACCGTGGCCGGCCTGCCCGAGCTCGACGAACTGCCGATCGCTCAGCGCGAGCACGCATTGTCACTGGGCATCGACACGGTGCGGATCGGAATCGGGCTCTCCGAGGTGGATCTGGCGCACGCCGCGGCGGACGAGGCGCTCCGGAAGGCGGGCCTCGACGCCACCGAACTCGACGCGCTGCTGCTCGTCCAGGGCCGGGTTCCGCAGTACCTGCTCGCGTCCGAGGCGACCAGGCTGCAGCACCTGCTCGGTGCGACCCAGGCGTTCACCACCGGTGTGGGTGACCTCGGGTGCGTGTCCGTCTCGGCGGCGTTCGCGCTCGCGTCGGCGTTGCTCCGCGGCGACCCCCGTTGCCAGAACGTCCTCGTCGTCGCGGCGGCGAAGACACCTACCCGGTCGCGGTACCGGTCGCCGATGACGCTCCTGGGTGACGGCGCCGCCGCGGTCCTGCTGACGACGTCGGGGACCGGCCGGTACGAACTCGTCGACCAGATGATCCGCAGCGACGGAAAATACGCCGACCTGTTCCACATCGACTACCGCGACGTCCGCGAAGCCGACTGGGTCGAGGAATGCGCCGACGAACCCACATACTCGTTCCGTCTCGCGGTCGAGAGCCGGAAGCGGTTCACGGAGATCAACGCGGACCTGCTGGCTCGGAACGGGCTGCAGCAGGACGCGATCGGCGTGTTCCTCATGCAGAACCTGTCGCTCGGTGCGTTCACGTTCTGGCAGGAGGCACTCGACGTCACCATCGATCCCGTCTGCCGCGACAACCTGGCCCGCTTCGGCCACCTCGGATCCGTCGACGTCGCGGCGAACCTCGAGCACGCTGCGTCCGTACAGGCGCCCGGCGACTACTGCGTGATCATGAACAGCAGCCCGGTCGCGGCGTGGAGCAGCGCGCTGCTCCGACGCCTGCCGGATCGACCCGGGCACGGGAAGTGATCGCGATGGAGCAGACGGTGAAGTGCGTGGTCTGGGATCTCGACGACACCATCTGGGACGGCGTCGTCCTCGAACAGGACGCCCCCGTACCGAAAGCCGACGCCCTCCGCGCCCTGGACGTGCTCGACCGTCGCGGCATTCTGCACGCCGTGGCGAGCCGCGGCGAATACGAACCCGCCGCCGCGCACCTGCGCATGCACGGGCTCGAGGAACTGTTCTGCGCCGTCGACGTCGGCTGGGGCCCGAAGTCGGAGGCCGTGCGCCGCATCGCGGAGACACTGAATCTGGGTCTCGACACCATCGCTTTCGTCGACAACGATCCCGTCGAGCGGGCCGAGGTGTCCGAGGCGCTTCCCCCGGTGCGCTGTTATCCCGCCGAGCAGATCGCGTCGTTCCCCGACCTTCCCGAGCTGACTCCGCCCGCCGTCACCGAGGAGGCGAGGCAGCGGAGGTCGCTGTACCGCGCCGAACGGATCCGTCAGGTGAGCGAACAGGAGTTCCACGGGTCCAACTCCGAGTTCCTGGCCTCGCTCGAATTGGTCATGACGGTCCGCCGCGCGACCGAGGACGACCTCGAACGCGCCCACGAACTGACCGTCCGGTCTCATCAACTCAACACGACGGGCCGGACTTTCGGCATCGACGAACTGCGCCGGCTGTGCGCCTCGGACGACCACGAGGTGCTCGTGGCGTCGCTCGGCGACCGATTCGGCGGGTACGGCACGATCGGTCTCGCGGTCTCGGAGATCCGTGGCGACGATTCCGTCCTGCAACTGCTGCTGATGTCGTGCCGGGTGATGTCCCGTGGGGTCGGGACGGCGCTGATCCGGCACGTCGTCGAGCGGGCCCGCGCCCACGGCAGGCGGGCGCTCGCCGAGTTCGTGCCGACGGACGTCAACCGGGTCATGCTGGTGACCCTGCGATTCGCGGGCTTCGACGTCGTCGACCCGAACCGCGATCGGATACTGCTGCTGTGCAATGACTTTCGCAGTGTCTCGGCGCCGAACGCCGACCACGTCGCGGTCCTCTCGGGAGACGTGGCGCCATGACGGACGTGGTCGCGAACGGTGGGGTGATGTCCGGGATTCTCCGCCAGTGCGCGCGGGTTCCCGGCCGGATCGCGATCGTGGTGGGCGACCGGTCGCTGACGTATCGCGAACTCGATTCGGCGAGCGAGGCACTGGCGCGGCAACTCGCCGCCCTCGGTATCCGGCCGGGCCAGGTTGTGCTGATCCACCAGCGGCAGAGCGTCGAGACGGTGGTGGGGATGATCGCCGCGCTGCGACTGGGTGCAGCGTGGTGCGTGATCGAACCCGGACATCCGGTGGGTCAGCTCCGCGCACTCCTCGGTGACATCGACTGTGGTGCCATCGTCTTCGGGTCCGCGGATCCGAAGACGTCGCCGGCGTGGATCCGCGACCTGGCCCGCAGCGCGGTCGGACGTGTTCCCGCACTGCACGACCGGGACGCCGAGCACCGGCCCGTCGCCGAACCGGCCGATCTACCCGAACACGTGCCCGCGGGCACCGCCGCCTACGTGATCACCACGTCCGGGTCGACCGGCGTCCCCAAGGCCGTCGTCGCGAGCCGCGCCAACCTCGCCAGCATGGTCGACGGCCGCAACTACGACTACGACGACGGCGACCTCGTCACGTTCTCCGCGTTCCGCCTCACGTGGGACGGTTCCCTGCTGAAGACCCTGTGGGCGTTGTGCACCGGCGGCACCAGCGTGCTCCCGGACGCTCGCGAACTGATGGACGCCGAGGCCGTCGCCGCGCTCGCCCGGACATGGCAGACCACCCACCTGGTCGCGACCCCCTCGTTCTACCGGCTGCTGCTGCCGCATCTCACCCCGCTGCGCGAGCGTCTGCGATTGGTGACGCTTGCGGGAGAGGCCCTTCCGGGCACGCTCGTCGAACAACATCGTGCGGTGCTGCCCGGGGTCCCGCTGAGCAACGAGTACGGTCCCACCGAGACGACTGTCAGCTGCCTCGCTCATCCGGTGCGCGACGTGCCCGCCTCGATCGCGCCGATCGGCAGACCACTGGGCGCGAGCACGGCCTACGTCCTCGACGCGAAACTGGTCGAGGTGCCGTACGGAGCGGTGGGGGACCTGTACGTCGGCGGTCCGCAGATCTCCGAGGGCTACGCGTCCCGCCCGGCCGCCACCGCGGCCCGCTTCGTCGCCGACCCCTTCGCGGCGCGGCCCGGTGCGCGGATGTATCACACAGGCGACCTCGCACGCGTCGATCCGCACGGCGACATCGAATTCCGCGGCCGGTTCGACGGACAGGTGAAAGTGCGCGGCGCCCGGGTCGAGAGACACGCGGTGGAGGCCGTGCTGGAGAGTCACCCCGCGATCCACCAGGCGGTGGTTCTCGCGACCGCCGACGAACACGGGGAGACGGTGTTGACCGCGTTCTGGGTGCCCTCGGCCGCGGCGACCGTACTGCCCACACCACGCGACCTGATCGCGCACTGCGCCGCGCGGCTCGTCGCGCAGGCGGTGCCCGACCGCTTCCTCGCGCTCGGCGCCCTTCCGCTCGCACCGAGCAGCAAGGTGGACGAGGCGGCGTTGCGCCGGCTGCTGCCCAGCGGAGGTGGTGGCGTTGCGTGAGCACCATACCGAGGCCGTCGGCGGCGCGGAAGTACCGTTCCCGCTGTCGTCGGCCCAATACGAGGCGTGGCTGGCCCAGCAACTGGCCCCCGACGTGCCGCTGTGCATCGCCCAGTACGTCGAGGTACACGGCGATCTGGACGTCGACCTCCTGCGCGAGGCCACCGTCGCGACCGCCGACGAATTCGGATCGCCCTTCCTCCGGTTGATCGACAGGGACGGTCAGCCGTTCCAACTGGTCGACCCGTCGACGGACCGGTCGATCGGCCTGCTGGACTTCCGCGGGGACGCCGAACCGGTGGACGCCGCCCGCCGATGGATGCGCGCCGACTGCGAGACCCCACTGGATCCGACTCGCGACCGCCTCGTCGAATCGTCGATTCTTCGCGTCGGTGAGACGCACTACCTGTGGTACAGCAAGATTCACCACGTCGCCCTGGACGGTTACGGTGCGATGACGATGCTCAACCGCATCGCGGCCCGGTACACCGCGAAGGTGCTCGACCGGGAACTGCCGCCCAACGAGGCCGTGGACCCCCGGCAGCTGTACGAGGCCGATCAGCAGTACCGGTCGTCGACCCGCTTCGCCGCGGACCGGCAGTTCTGGGCCGAACGGGTCGGCGGCCTCGGACCCGGATCGAGCCTGGCCCGACGGACCGGGCCCGCGGTCGCCACGAGCACCGACGTCACCGCGCCCCTGCCGGACGCGGCGGAGCGAGCGCTCGGCGACGCCGGGGCCCACGGGACCGCGAAGATCATCGCCGCGTTCGCCTGCTACCTGTCGAGGACGACGGGACGCCGGGACGTGCTCGTGAAGATCCCGGTGTCGGCGCGCACCACCGCGACCCTGCGACGGTCCGGCGGAATGGTGGCGGGCGTCGTGCCGCTTCCCGTGCAGATCTGCCCCGGGGACACGGTGGGGCAACTGGTGGAGCGGGTGCAACTCGACCTGATGGGCGCGCTGCGACACCAGCGTTTCGGGCTCGGCGACATCCGGCGCGACGCGGGCGCCGGTGCGGCGCAGTCGCTGTCGGGTCCGATGGTCAACGTCATGCTCTTCCACCAGGAACTCGTTCTGGGGCCGCTCGTCGGCGAATACCACATCGTCACGTCCGGGCCGGTCGAGGATCTGCTCGTCAACGTGTACCGGAGCGGCACACCGGTCCGGACCTTCGTCCACTTCCTGGCCAACCCCAACCGGTACGACGCCGACGAGGTCGGCGCGCATCACCGGCAGTTCCTGGAACTGCTCGGCGACTTCGTCACGGCCGACGCGGACGCCGCGCTCACCACCGTCCACGAGGAGACGGCCCAGCTCGACTTCTGGACGCGCACACTGGCGGACGCGCCCCCGGTGCTGGACCTGCCCACCGACCGTCCGCGGCCCGCGCGGCCGTCCCACCGCAGCGCCGCCGTCGACGTCGCACTCGACCCGGATCTGCGGCGCAGCCTGGAAGCGTTCGCCGCCGAACACCGCGCGGTCGCCGCCACCGTGATCCATGCGGTGCTGGCGCTGGTGCTGGCACGGTCGGCTCGGACCGACGACGTCGTCCTCGGCGCGGGGACGGACACCGACCCGGTGGTGTTGCGGACCCACGTGTGCGGTTCGGACCGCTTCGGCGAGTATGTCGGCACGGTGCGGGACGCCGACGCGGAGGCGTTCGCGCACCGCGGTGTGCCCGCCCGGCGAATTCTGGACATCCTCGACCCGCCGCGGTCCACGTCCCACGCACCGCTCTTCCAGGTACTGCTCGAATTCGCGGACCAGGCAGGGGAACTCGGCGACCTCGACCTGCGCGTGACGGTGTCGGACACGACGGCCCGATTCACCTACGCGACAGACCTGTTCGACGCCGCCACCGTGGAGGGAATCGCCCGGCGGTTCGTGCGGACCGCCGCGACCGCCGCCGCGGATCCGTCTGTCGTGATCGGCGACCTCGACCTGGTCGAACCGGCCGAACGCGCTGTGCAGCAGGACTGGTCGATCCGTCCGGGGGATGCCGCCGACGAGACGACACTCGGTGAGTTGTTCGCCGCCCGGGCGGCGCGGAGCCCCGACGCCACCGCCGTCGTGTCGGGTGGCGAGCGCACGAGTTACGGCGACCTCGATGCCCGGTCGAACCGCCTTGCACGGCACCTGCTCTCGCGGGGTGTGGGCCCGGAGTCGTCGGTCGCGGTGGCGATGCCGCGATCGGCGGCGCTCGTCGTCGCACTCGTGGCGATCGTCAAGGCCGGGGCCGCCTATCTCCCCATCGACGCGGACCATCCCGGGGAGCGCTCGGCGCGCGTCCTCGACGACGCCCACCCGGTGTGCATTCTGGCCACCCGGGACACCGCGGTCGCACTGCCGGCGTCGGACATTCCTGTTCTGCTCCTCGATTCGACGGACACGGATCTCGACGGCAGCTCTGCGGACCCGCTGACCGACGCCGACCGGACACCGGTCGATCCGGACTCGTTGGCCTACGTCGTCTACACGTCGGGATCGACGGGACGGCCGAAGGGCGTCGCGGTGTCGCACAGCAACGTGGTCTCGCTCTTCACGAGCACCCGGGACCTGTTCCGGTTCGCGGACACCGACGTGTGGACGATGTTCCACTCCCCGGCATTCGACTTCTCGGTCTGGGAGTTGTGGGGCGCGCTGCTGCACGGCGGGACCCTGGTCGTCGTCGACTTCGACACCACCCGGTCGCCCGCCGCGTTCCTCGCGCTGCTGCGCCGCGAGCGGGTGACGGTGCTGAGCCAGACGCCGACGGCGTTCTCGCAGCTGATCGAGGCCACCGACGCGGAGGACGACGCGGGCCCGCCGCTGCTGCGCTACGTCGTGCTCGGCGGCGAGGCGCTCGACTTCGGGCAACTCGAACGCTGGTACTCCCGCCACGACGAGGACGCGCCCGTGCTGGTGAACATGTACGGCATCACAGAGACGACGGTGCACGTCACGCACCTCCCGCTCGGGCGCGGGCTCGCCGCCGCCGCGTGGACGAGCAAGGTAGGGCGGCCGATCCCCGGATTCCGGGTGTCGGTGCTGGACGCGCGGTTGCATCCGGTGCCGGTCGGTGTGGCCGGCGAACTGTACGTGGCGGGACCGCAGGTCGCGCGCGGCTACCTGGGCCGCGCCGGGCTCACGGCGTCCCGCTTCGTCGCGGATGCGTCGGGCGCCCGGATGTACCGGACCGGGGACATCGTCCGGTGGCGACGTGACGGGAGTCTCGACTACCTCGGACGCGACGACCTCCAGGTCGAGATCCGCGGATTCCGGGTGGAACTCGGCGAAGTGGAATGGGTGCTGGGCCGGTGCGACGGGGTCGCGCAGGCAGTGGTGACCCTGCACGAGGATCCGGTGACCGGCCCGGCTCCGGCGGCGTACGTGGTGCCCGAGGCGGGTGCGATCGTCGACACGGAGGCCGTGCTGGAATTCGCCGGAACCGCGTTGCCGTCGTACATGGTCCCGGCCTCGGTGACGGTCCTCGAGCGGCTCCCGCTCACCGTCAACGGGAAACTGGACCGGGCGGCACTTCCGGCGCCCGTCACGGCTTCCCGCGCCGAATTCGTGGCACCGGGGACTCCCGCCGAGGAGTCGCTCACCGTCATCTTCGCCGCGCTGCTCGGCGTGCCCGCGGTCGGGGTCGACGACGACTTCTTCGCGCTCGGCGGCAACTCGCTGATCGCGGCGAAGGTCGTGGCGCGGATTCACGGTGTGCTCGGTGCGGGCGTGGGTGTGCGCGACGTCTTCGAGGCGCGGACGGTGCGGTCGCTGGCGGCACGGGTGAGCCGAGCGGCATCGGCCGACCGGCCGCCGCTGGTGGCGACGGACCGGTCCGCGGCGGCCCCGGTGTCCCTGGCGCAGACGCGGATGTGGTTCCTCGACCAGTTCGACACGACGTCGCCCGCCTACAACATCGCGGCGGCCTTCCGATTGCGCGGCCACCTCGACGTCGCGGCGCTGCACACGGCGCTGACGGACGTGGTGGACCGGCACGAGGCGTTGCGGACGATCTTCCCGATGCGGGGCGACACGCCCGTGCAGTCGGTGATCCCGGCGGCGGAGGCGGTGCCCGGTCTCCGCGCGGTCACGGTGTCGGGGGAGAGCGACCTCCGGGGCCGGCTCGCGGCGGCCCTGTCCGCGGGCTTCGAGGTGACCGCGCAGGTTCCGTTGCGGGCGCACCTGTTCGAGGTCGGTCCGCGCGATCACGCCCTCGCCCTGGTGGTCCATCACATCGCTGCGGACGCGCTGTCGCTGGGCCCGCTGGCCCGGGACATCACGTCCGCGTACACCGCCCGGGCGCGGGGACATGCGCCGGCCTGGGTGCCGCTTCCGGTGCAGTACGCCGACTACAGCATCTGGCAGCGGGCACTGCTCGGATCGGAGGACGATCCCGGCTCCCTGATGTCCCGCCAGCTCGGGTACTGGCGTTCCGCGCTCGCCGACGCGCCGGTCGTGACGGACCTGCCGATGGATCGCGCACGTCCCGAACACCGGTCGCTCGCCGGCGCGCGGGAGTCGTTCGACATCGGGGACCGCCTGCACCGGAAGGTGGTCGCCCTTGCGCGCGAACACGATGCGACCGTGTTCATGGTGACGCACGCGGCATTTGCGGTCCTGGTGTCCCGCTTGGGAAGCGCCACCGACGTGGTGATCGGATCCGCGGTGGCGGGACGCGGTGAGGCCGTCCTCGACGACGTGGTGGGGATGTTCGTCAACACTCTGGCACTGCGCACCCCCGTCCACGGCGCCGACTCGTTCACCGCGCTGCTCGCCGCCGTGCGGGACCGCGACCTGGAGGCGTTCGCGCACGCGGAGGTGCCGTTCGAGCGGGTGGTCGAGGCGCTCGCTCTCCCGCGCACCACGGCGCACGCGCCGTTGTTCCAGGTGCTGTTCGAATTCCAGGACGTCGTGCGGCCGACCCCGAGCCTGCCGGAACTGGAGGTGGAGGAGATCGACCTCGGTGTCTCCGTCTCCACCTTCGACCTGCAGCTGACCCTGGCCGAACGATTCGGAGAGGACGGGTCGCCGGCCGGGATCAGCGCGGGATTCACCTATGCCACCGATATCTTCGATGCCGCGACCGTCCGCAAGTTCGCCGAACGATACGTACGGTTCCTCGACGCGGTGGTCGCCGACCCGGACGTTCCCCTGGCCCGATTCGATCTGCTGTCGCCCGGCGAACGCGAGGCACTCGTCCCGGTGCGCGGGCGGCCCACCGGCACGACCCGGTTGCTGCCGGAGATCCTCTCCGCCGCGGCCGCCCGGGACCCGCACGCCGTGGCGCTGTCGTACGGCAACGCGGTGATGTCGTATCGCGAACTCGACGACTGGTCGAACCGCCTGGCCTGGGTGTTGATCCGCCGCGGAATCGGACCGGAGGATCACGTGGCGATAGGGCTCGTCCGATCCGTGGAACTGGTGGTGTCGGTGTGGGCGGTGGCGAAGTCGGGTGCGTCGTTCGTCCCGGTGGATCCGAGTCTGCCGCCGGGGAGGATCGCCGACATCCTCGCCGACTGCGGGGCGGTGGCGGGACTCACGGTCGCCGAACAGCGCGACCGGATGCCGGACGGCGTGGAGTGGCTGCTCCTCGATTATCCGGGCCCGACGCGGCGATGGGAGTCCCGTCCGATCACCGACGACGACCGGGTCGTGCCGCTGAGACCGGGCCATCCGGCGTATCTGATGTACACGTCCGGATCGACGGGGGCACCGAAGGGCGTCGTGATCCTCCATGCGGGGTTGCAGAACTTCACGATCGATCAGCGCACCCGGTACGCGACGACGAATGCCTCGCGCGTCCTGAATCTCGCGTCGCCCGGGTTCGACGCGACGATGCTCGAATACCTCGCGGCGTTCGGCGCCGGTGCGCGACTGGTCATCGCGGCGCCGCACGTCTACGGCGGCGCCGCACTGACGGAACTGCTGGCGGCGGAGAGGATCACGCACGCGTTCGCCACCCCCGCGGTCCTGGCCACGATCGACCCGCGTGGTCTACGCCTGCTCCGCACGCTCGTCGTCGGGGGCGAACGCTGCCCGCCGGAGTTGCTGGCCCGCTGGGCGTCCGGGCGCACCCTGCTCGTCGGCTACGGTCCGACCGAGACGACGGTGATGTCGAACATCGGCGACCCGATGACACCCGGCGACCCCGTGCGGATCGGCCACCCGATGCGCGGTGTCCGCGAACTCGTCCTCGACGAGTGGTTGCGTCCGGTGCCGGTCGGTGTGGTGGGTGAGCTGTACGTGCTGGGAGACGGTCTGGCGCGCGGCTACCACCGGCGCGCGGGGGTGAGCGCTGCCTCGTTCGTGGCGAACCCGTTCGACCACCCGGGATCACGCATGTACCGCACCGGCGACCTGATGCGCTGGACGAAGGACGGTCGGCTGGAATACCTGGGCCGCAACGATTTCCAGGTCAAATTGCGCGGCCAGCGGGTCGAGCCGGGGGAGGTGGAGGCGGCGCTCACCCGTTGCCCCGGCGTCGCGCAGGCGGTGGTCGTGGTCCGCCACACACCCGCTGCCGAGGCGGTCCTCGCCGGATACGTCACGGCGGAGGACGGCGCGGACCTCGACACGAGCGAGGTGATGCAGTTCGCCGGGTCCGTCCTCGCGCCGTTCATGGTGCCTGCCTCGGTGACGATCCTCGATCGACTGCCGCTGGGCGCCAACGGCAAGGTCGACCGGCACGCGCTGCCGGAGCCCGAATTCGCGCCCCGCATCTTCCGGGCGCCCGGCACCCCCTTCGAATCCGCGGTGGCCGACGTGTTCGCCGAGGTACTCGGGACCGGCGTCGTCGGAGCCGACGACGACTTCTTCGCGTCCGGAGGCAACTCGCTGACCGCGACGCAGGTGGTCGCGCGGATCAACTCCGCGCTCGGCACGGACGTCGGTGTGCGGGACGTGTTCGAGACCCCGACCGTTCGGGCGCTCGCGGCACGGATCGCGCGCGAGACCGCGGGCGGCGAAGCTCGGCCTGCGATCGCGGGGCCCCGGCGCCCCGACGCGGTGCCGCTGTCCTGGGCGCAGCACCGGATGTGGCTCCTCAATCAGTTCGACCCGTCCTCGCCCGCGTACAACGTCGCGATGATCGTCCGGCTGTCGGGTGACCTCGACGTCGACGCGCTGACCGCCGCCCTCGCCGACGTGGTGGACCGGCACGAATCGCTCCGCACCCGGTACCCGTACGGCGATTCGGGACCCACCCAGGTGATCGTCGGTGCGGGCCACGTCGCGCAGCTCACCGTGTCGACGTCCGACGATCCGGTACGCGAACAGATCTCGGAACTCGTGTCGGCGGGTTTCGACGTCGCCACCGAAGTCCCGATGCGGGCCAGGCTGTTCGAACTCGGCGACCGGGAGCACGTCCTCGTCGTCGTGGTGCACCACATCGCGGCCGACGGGTTCTCGATGGTTCCGCTCGCCCGCGACGTGATGACGGCGTACACCGCGCGGTCCGAGGGCTGTGCGCCGGGATGGGAGCCGCTGCCGGTGCAGTACCCCGACTACACCGTGTGGCAGCGGGAACTCCTCGGCTCGGAGGACGACGCGGACTCCTTGCTGTCGCGGCAGCTGGACTACTGGCGATCCGCTCTCGCCGACGCGCCGGCGGTGACCGCGTTGCCCACGGACCGTGACCGCCCGCGGCGGCGATCGGCCACCGGTGACCGGGTGACGTTCGGGATCGGCGCCGACCTGCACCGGGGCGCGGTGGCATTGGCGCGGGCTCGACGGTGCACCGTGTTCATGGTCGTGCACGCGGCCCTCGCCGTGTTGCTGGCCCGTTCGGGCGGCACCGACGATGTGGTGATCGGGTCGCCGGTCGCCGGCCGCGGCGAGGCCGTCCTCGACGACGTGGTGGGAATGTTCGTCAACACGCTGGTGCTGCGGACCGACGTGTCGGGGACTTTCGACGATCTGCTCGCCCGGGTCCGCGAGACCGACCTCGCGGCCTACGCCCACGCAGACGTGCCGTTCGAGCGGGTGGTGGAGGCGCTGAACCCGCCTCGGTCCCAGTCGCATTCACCGCTGTTCCAGGTGCTGCTCGAGTTCCGGAACACCGAACATCCCGATCTCGCCCTCCCGCACCTGGAGGCCGAAGTTCTCGAACCCGACGTCGAGGTGTCGCTCTTCGACCTGCAGCTGACGGTGCGCGAGCGGTACGACGAGTCCGGAACACCGGAAGGGATGACGGCGGGATTCACCTACGCCACCGACCTCTTCGATGCGGCGACCATGCAGGCCCTGGCCGATCGGTTCACCAGGATCCTCGCCGCGTTCGTCGCGGATCCGACAGTCGCCGTCGGAGACGTCGACGTGCTGGCCCCGGACGAGCGCACCCGGATTCGCGAATGGAGTGCGGCGGCCGAGACCGTCGTGCTCGATCCCCGGCTGGAGCTCAGCCCCGAAGGCGTGACCGGTGCGGTGTACGTGGCCGATACACCGGAGCACCACATTTCGGCGCCGGCGGCGGCCGCGACGTTCGTGGCGAATCCGTTCGGCGCCCCGGGCTCCCGGATGGTCCGGACGGGCGCGCTCGCGCGGTGGAACCGGTCCGGACGACTGCTGAGCGTGGGCGCCACCGGGCCTCCGTCGCGGTCGGTCACGGAGGTCGTGGCGAGTCACCCGGCGGTCCGCGAAGCGGTGGTCCTCACGACCGCGACCGGTGTCACCGCCTTCTGGGTGCCGGCAGCCGCGGCGGCCGTGCTACCGATGGCGGACGACCTGCGGGAGTTCAGCGCCGGGCGGCTCGACGCCCGATCGGTTCCCACACGGTTCGTCGCACTCGGTGCCGTCCCGCGGACAGCGGACGGCGAGGTGGACGAGAACGCGCTGCGCGCACTCGTCTCCGAGGCAGCGCCTGCGCCCGGCGAGTCGCGGCACCGCTGGACGACGCTGCAACGGTCGGTCGCCGAGCATTGGACGGCGGTGCTGGGGCACGACGACTTCGGTCCCGAAGACGGGTTCTTCGACGTCGGCGGAAACTCGCATCGCGTCGTGGAACTGCAGCGTCGTCTCGACGAACGCTGGCCCGGGGCTCTGCGGGTGGGTCAGCTGTTCGACCTCGTCACCGTGGCGGCGCAGGCCGAGGCGATTTCGCAGTCCACCGACACGAGCGAGGCGTCCGCGCCCGCCACCTACGAGTTCTGACCAGCCGGGAGGAGGCAACCGTGACCGTGCGACATCCCGCACCGGGCGACGACGACATCGCCGTGGTCGGCATCGCCGCGCGCTACCCCGAGGCCGCGAACCTGGCGGAGTTCCGCGCCAATCTCGCGGCGGGCCGGGATTCGGTGCGCCCCCTGTCGCGGTCACGGGCAAAGGAGACCGGGCTGGGACCTCCCTCGCACTACCACGCGATGGGTTTCGTCGAGGACATCTCCACGTTCGACTACGCCTTCTTCACCTTGTCGAAACGGGAAGCGTCGCTGATCGACCCGCAACAGCGGATCGCACTGGTCCTCGCATATCAGGCGGTCGAGGACGCCGGATACTCGGTGGCGGAGTTCCGCGACAGCGCGACGGCGGTGGTGTTCAGCGCCGCCACCTCGACGTATCCGGCGATGTGGGCGGAACCGGGTGTGCTGAGCACACTGGGCAACGTTCCGTTCGCCGTGCCGGCCCGGATCGCGTACCAACTCGGCCTCACCGGCCCCTGCTACGCCGTCGATTCGGGTTGCAACGGATCGCTGATCGCGGTGCACCACGCCTGCCGGGAGCTGCGGTCGGGTGACGCCGATTTCGCCCTCGCGGGCGGAGTCAGTCTGCGGGTGAACGGTCTCCGCGCCGACATGGCGGAGGGATCCGCGGAACTGATGTCACCCGGCGGGCGTTGCCGCGCGTTCGACGCGAACGCGGACGGCACCGCGGTCGGGGAGGGTGGGGCGGCGCTTCTCCTGACCACGATGGCCCGCGCCCGCGCCGACCGCGTCCCGGTCCACGCCGTGATCCGTGGCACCGCAACGGTGTCCAGTGGTCATTCGTCCGCGACGATCAGCTCCCCGAGCGCCCGGGCGCAGGTGGCCGTCATCTCCCGGGCCTGGAAGAAGGCGGGTCTCACCCCGGACGATGCCGGGTACCTCGAGGCCCACGGATCGGGAACTCCGCTGGGCGACGCGGTCGAACTCGAAGGGATCACGTCCGCGTTCCGGGGCCGTCCCGGCGTACTGCCGATCGGTTCGGTGAAGACCAACATCGGTCACCTCGACCACGCCGCCGGGGTGTCCGGCCTCGTGAAGGCGATCCTGGCCGTCGAGCACGGCGAGTTGTACCCGTCGCTGCACTTCGAACGGCCCACCGGTGGAGTCGACCTCGCGGGCAACGGAATCGAAGTGGTCACCGAGGCCCGGACGTGGAGCGACGAGACCGGACCCCGGCGGGCGGGGGTGAGTTCGTTCAGCCTCGGCGGCATCAACGCGCACTGCGTGGTCGAACAACCGCCCGCGCGTGCCACCGGATCGCGCGGCGGCACCACGAGTCGACTGGTCGGGGTGTCGGCGAAGAGCGTGGGCGCCCTCGCCACGCTGTGTACCGAACTGGCGACGGCCGTGCGCGGGCACGACCTCGACGATGTGGTCTTCACCCTCAATCGCGGCCGCCCGCACCACGACCACCGGGTAGCGGTGCACGCACGCAGCATCGCCGAACTCGCGCAGTCGCTCGCCGCCCGTGCCGCCGAACTCGACGCCCGCGGCGAGGACTCCGCACCGACCACTCGGCAACGCCCCGCTGTGGCGTTGCTGCTGTCGCCCGACCGGATGCCGCCCGCACTGCGCGGCCGCACCCTGCCGTCGGAGCTTCCCGCCACCGGCGACGAGGCGGACCTCCTTGCCGGCCAGATCGCCGTCCACCGGGAACTCCGGGCCGCGGGAGTCACCGTCGACGCCGTCCTCAGTGGCGGCGTGTCCCGGTACGCGGCCCGGTATCTGCGGGACACACTGTCGGCGGTGGAGGCTGCCGACATCGCGGCCGCGGCCGCGGACCCCTCGATCGACACCGACCGGCTCGTCGCCGTCGCGAAGGGAATGCTCGCGGACGGACCCGTCGTCTTCGTGGAGCCGAGCCCGGAGGGACGCCTCGGCGCACTGCTCGCCGACGCTCTCCGCGACACGGCGGACGCCGACATGCTCCGTGCGCCGGACACGTCCGACGCGGTCACGCACCTCCTCGCCGGGCTGTACGAGCGCGGAGTCGACCTCGACTGGGCGGCCGTCGACCGCGGTGACGACTCGGCCTGGCGAGTGCGGCTACCCGGCCACCCGATGCGCGGTTCGCGGTGCTGGTTCGACCTCCCGGGCCAACCCGACTGGGACGACGCCCCGGACAGTCCGTCGGCGGAACCGAGCCCCCGATCGGTGACGGACGCGCCGGAAGACAGCCTCGACTGGTTGCAGACGACACTGCGCGAGTTGCTCCACAGCGAGAGGGACGTCGGCGCCGACGACGACTATTTCGACCTCGGTGGAAACTCGCTCATCGGCATGCAACTCGTCGACCGGGTGTCGGACCGATACGGGGTCCGGCCCAAACTCATCGACCTCTACGAGCGGCCGAAGGTCGCAGACTTCGCCGCACTCCTCGCGGACGGCACGTCCGCGTCCGGTGGGCTGCCCCCGATCATGCCGCGGGGGCGGCACGTGATGTCGTTCGGTCAGGTACGCATGTGGTTCCATCACCAACTCGACGCCGCGACGACCATCTACAACCTGCCGATGGTCAGCGAATTGCACGGGCCGATCGACGAATCCGCCGTTCGGGGAATGTGGGACGACCTCGCCGCACGGCACCGGGTGCTGCTGTCCAACTACGTCGAGGTCGACGGGGAGCCGGAACTGCGGATCCGCGAAACCCTCGGCGACTTCTTCCGCACCGCCGACGTGTCGGGCGAACCGGATCCGGTGGCCGCGGCCCGGGCCCTCGTGCACGACGCCGCGGTGGCACCGTTCGACCTGGCCACCGACCCGCTTGTGCGGGCACTGCTCATCAGGATCGGTCCCGACGAGCACGTCCTGCAGGTCACCACCCACCATTCCGTCAACGACGGGGGTTCGCCGAGGATCTTCGAGCAGGAACTGCCCGCCCTGTACGCGGCACGCCGCGCCGGCCGCCGCGCCGACCTCGCACCGCTCCCCATCGAGTACTGGGACTACGCCCTGTGGCAGCGGGAACTCATCGCGAGTGCCGCGCTCGACTCCGAACTCGAATACTGGAGAACCGTTCTGGAGGACGTACCGCTGCTCCGGCTGCCCACCGACTTCCCGCGTCCGGAGCGGAAGAACTTCACCGGCGCGTTCCACACGTTCACCGTCTCCGAGGAGCTGACCCGGAGCCTGCGGGCCGTGGCCCGGAGGGAGTCTGTGTCGCTGTTCGTGGTGCTGCTCTCCGCGTTCTACCTCCTCATGGCGAGCCGCAGCCGCCAGCGCGACCTCGTGGTCGGGACACCGACGACCGGACGCAACCGGCCGGAACTGTCCGGCATGATCGGGTACTTCAACAGCACGGTGGCGCTGCGCGCCGACCTGTCCGGGGACCCGAACATCACGGAGCTGTGCGCACGCGTGCGTGATGTCGTGCTCGGCGCCCTCGAACACCAGGAGATCCCGTTCGACCGCGTCGTCACCGCACTCACCGGCGACCGGGACCTGAGCCGGACACCACTGTTCGACGTCTGCCACGTCCACCAGGAACTGCCGGCGCTGCAGTCGCAGCAAGGACTCACCGAGACGCTGTTCGACCAGGAGGATCCCGCGGCCATCGCGTTCGGCGGGGTGCCGTCCGGCACGGCCAAGTTCGATCTCACCCTCGTCACCACGGAGCGGGGCGGCGAGGACGGCATGGCGGCCGGGCTCGAGTTCAGCACGGAACTGTTCACCGAGCAGACTGCCGCCGCGCTGTGCGCCGAATACGTCCGGATCCTCGAAGGTGTCGCGGATGCGCCTCGCACACAACCTGTTTCCGTGTTCCTGACCGACGCGGCCCCCGCCCCGGTGGCGCGGCTGGTGGCGCCACCCCTGGTCCCGGCCGACCGGCCCCGGCAACCCTCGACCGGCGCGGAACCGCCGAGCTACTCGACCGCACGGGTGACGGCGACACTCGACGGACAACCGGGCCACCCGGAACTGCTCGCCGCCTGGCTCACGCTCCTCGCCTGGTACACGGCGCAGGACGAGGTGGCCGTGGGCACCGCCCCGGGACCGGGGGCATCGCCGCGGCTCGTGGTCGCGGACCTGTCGGGAGATCCCACCTACCCGGAGCTGGTGGAGACCGTACGCCGGGAGCTGTCTTCGGATCCTCGCGCGGCCGACACGGCGGCGCAGCACTTCCCCGTGCGCTGCGACGGGGAGCGCGACGACAGCGCCGAACGGGCAGACCTGTCGCCCGTCGAACTCGGGCTGTCGTGGACCCGCGGTCCGACGGCACTCACCCTCGAACTCGACTACGCCACCGACCTCTTCGACCGGAGCACGGCTACCGCGATGCTCACCGACCTCCGGCGGCTGCTGGCCGGACTCGTGGCCCATCCCGACCTGCCCACTCAGGAGGTGGCGATGGAGTACGTGCATCAGGACGACACCGGCTTTTCGACGGAGGCGGCGCGATGAGTGAAGGCAGTGCGATGAGCGTCGGTGTGGTGGGGGCGGGGACCATGGGCGCCGGGGTGGCCGAATGTCTCGCGCAGGCCGGCCACGACGTGATCGTCGTCGACCCCGACCCGCAGGCCGTCGAACAGGCGCGATCTCGGATGCGCGACTCGCTGCGGCTCGCGATACTCCTCGGCCGGGCCGGTGGTCCGAAACCTGCCGAGGTCACCGCGCGGGTGCACTGGACCGGGCAGCTGACCGATCTGCGGCACGCCGCCGTCGTCATCGAATGCGTCCCCGAGCGAATCGACCTCAAGGAGAAGGTCTTCGCCGAACTGGACCGTGTGTGCGCACCCGACGCGCTACTCGCGTCGTGCACCTCCGGCATCCCCGTCGACCGACTCGCCGCGAGTACCACGAGACCGGAACAGGTTGTCGGACTGCACTTCATGAACCCCGCCCCGCTCAAGGACACCGTGGAGGTGGTGCGGGGGCCGCGGACGTCGCCGCAGTCGCTGGACCGTGCGCTGACGCTCCTCGCCACACTGGACAAGACCGGCATCGTCGTCGGCGACGGACCTGGATTCCTGCTGAACCGTGTCCTCATGCTGTGTATCGCGGAGGCGGCGACCGCCCTCGGCGACGGTATCGCCGACGCGGACACCACCGATGCGTTGTTCGAAGGCTGCCTCGGCCACCCGATGGGACCACTGCGGACCGCCGACCTGATCGGCCTGGACAACGTCCACGACACGATGACCGCGCTGCGCGAGTTGACCGGTGACGACCACTACCGCCCGCCCGAGCCGCTCGTCGCCCTGGTCGAGGCCGGTCATCTCGGGCGTAAGACCGGGCGAGGATTCCATGAGTACCGGTGAGGTGCTGCCCCTCACCTACGACCAGCTCGCGGTGCTCCGCGCCGGTGTTCCCGACGCCTCCTTCGGCCAGTATCTCGAACTCGACGGCCCGCTCGACGAAGACCGGTTCTGCCGGGTCCTGCAGCAGACTCTGGCCGAATGCACCGGACTGCACTGCACTTTCGTGCTCGACGGCCCGGAACTCGGGCAGGTCACCGGCGCCCCGGCGACCGGCCCGGACGTCCTCGACGCCGCCGCGTCCGACGACCCCGGCCGACTCGTGACGACGTGGATCGACCAGGAGCTGACCCGCCCGATGGACCCCGCCACCGGACCGCTGTACGTGCACGTCCTGTTCCGGCTGCCGCACGGCCGATACGGTTGGTTCCAGCGCTATCACCGATTGGTGAACGACGAACCGGGCATGACGGCGATCGTCCACCGCACCGCCGAGGCCTACGAGTCGGGGGAATCCGTTCCCACCTCGCCGCCGGAGTCCCGGCCGTTCGTGTCGCCCTCCGTCCCGCTGACCTCCGATGCGCGGTACCGCGAGAGCGACTCGTGGGCGGACGACCGCCGCTACTGGGAGCACCTGCTCGCCGGAGCGCCGCGACACGAGACCCCGCCCGGTCCGGTCTCCGAGGAGGAGGACCTCGGCCCGTTCACCGTTCCCGCCGACGGCGCGCTCGTGCGGCTCGCACGCCGCAGCGGTGGCGGTCCCGCCGCCGTCCTGCTCGCCGCGCTGGCGGTGTACTGGCACAGCCGCACCGCCGTCGACGACGTGGTGGTCGGGCACCGGTCGCACGGGTCCACCACACCCGTGAGGCTCTCCCTCACACCGCAACTCACATTCGATGCGCTGACACGGCACGTGGGTCTGCAACTCCGGAGATCCCGGAGACACCGGTTCCTCGCTTCCACGGATGGTCCGGTGGACTCGTGGCCTGTGGCAGGCGGATTGCGCGATCCGCTCGGCGTCGAGCGCATCGGTGCGGGTGCCGTCACCGTCGTGAAGCGGTGGGACTCCGCCGGTGACGGGGTGTTCGTCGAAGTCGACGACTGGGACGGTTCCTGGACCGTCGACGTGCACGGCCCCGGCGACGCGCAGCGCCTCTCCCGCATTCTCGAAACCGCGGTCGGGGCACCGGATAGGCCGTTGGCTCGTGTGGATGTGTTGGGTGTGGTGGAGCGGGGGGTGTTGGTGCCGGTGCGGGGTAGGGCTGGTGTGGGGGTGCGGTTGTTGCCGGAGATTTTGGCGGGGGGTGTGGGGTTGGGTGGGGGTGGTGTGGCGGTGTCGTGTGGGGGTGTGGAGTTGTCGTATG
>NZ_JAAXPA010000040.1 GCF_012396235.1 Rhodococcus opacus
GGAGACCCACGCGTCGTCGTCCTCGGCCTCGCGCGCGGAGGTGTACCCGTCGCGTGGGAGGTGGCGGCTGCCCTGGGTGCACCCCTCGATGCCTTCGTCGTACGCAAGCTCGGGGTTCCCGGCCGCGAGGAGTTCGCGATGGGGGCACTGGCGAGTGGCGGCGTGGTGGTCCTGAACGACGACCTGGTGAGAGATCTCGCGATCACCCCGGAACAACTGCGTCGGGTCGTGGACCGAGAGGGACGCGAATTGGTCCGCCGTGAAGCGGCATACCGGGGAAACCGGCCCCCGACCGACGTCGCGGGAAAGATTGCGATCCTCGTCGACGACGGTCTCGCGACAGGAGCCAGCATGCATGCGGCGGTCGACGCGCTGCGTGAGCGGGAGCCCGAACAGATCGTCGTCGCGGTACCGGCCGCGCCGGAATCGACGTGCCGCGATCTCCGAGCGGTGGTCGACGACGTCGTGTGTGCGACGATGCCGTTTCCCTTCCGCGCCGTGGGGGACTCGTTTTGGAACTTCACCCAGGTGACGGACGAGGAGGTGCGGACGTTGCTGCGCACACCCACCGTCGGCCCGGGAACCCCGAACGCCCGGATACTCGAATTCAACTCGGCCGCGGGAATCGTTCGCTTGGCATCTCGTGAGGCGCCCGACGGCGTGCCGGCACCGCAGGACCTGCTCGACCTCGTCGGTGACGCGCGGATCGTGCTGATCGGCGAGAGCTCGCACGGAACACACGAGTTCTATGCCGCACGCGCGGAGATCACCAGGAGATTGATCGAGGAGAAGGGCTTCACCGCTGTTGCGGCGGAAGCCGACTGGCCCGACGCCTATCGGGTCAACCGCTACGTGCGCGGACACGGCAGCGACACGTCGGCGGAGGAGGCGCTGCGCGGATTCGAGCGCTTCCCGGCCTGGATGTGGCGTAACACGGTGGTCCGCGACTTCGTCGCGTGGTTGAGGGAGCACAACGACCGGTGCGCGACGGACGGCCGAGACCAGACAGGCTTTTACGGACTCGATCTCTACAGCCTGCACCGCTCCATGCGGGAGGTGATCGACTACCTGGACCGGGTCGACCCGGCGGCGGCCCAGCGGGCACGCGCCCGCTATTCGTGCTTCGAGCACGTATCCGGGGAAGACGGTCAGGCGTACGGCTACGCCGCAGCGTTCGGTGCGGGGGAATCCTGCGAGCAGCAGGTCGTCGACCAGCTCGTGGACCTGCAACACCACGCCCTCGAGTACGCCCGCCGCGGCGGTATCCTCGCCGACGACGACCAGTTCTACGCGGAACGGAACGCGTGGAGTGTGCGCGACGCCGAGGAGTACTACCGCACCATGTTCGGTGGCCGGGTGTCGTCGTGGAACCTACGCGACCGTCACATGGCCGACACGCTCGACGCATTGATCGCTCATCTCGACCGCCGGCTCGGGAGTACCGCCCGCGTGGTCGTCTGGGCTCACAACTCCCACGTGGGCGACGCGCGTGCCACCGAGGTCGGAACCCAGGGCGAACTGACTGTGGGCCAACTGGTGCGCGAACGGTACCGCGACGACTGCCGCCTGATCGGATTCAGCACCTACGCGGGAACGGTCACCGCGGCCAGCGAGTGGGGTGGACCGGCGGAACGGAAGGTGGTCCGCGCCGCGTTGCCCAGCAGTGTCGAAGAACTCTTCCACGAGGTGGGAAAGGACGCGTTCCTCGTCCGCACCGACCATGACCGGAGGACCGCGGACACCCTTCGGGTCGCGCGCCTGGAGCGGGCGATCGGCGTGATCTACCGCCCGGAGACGGAACGGCAGAGCCATTACTTTTACACGCGGCTGTCCGATCAGTTCGACGCGGTGATCCACATCGACACCACGCACGCCCTCGAACCGCTCGAACGCACCAGCCTGTGGGTGGAAGGCGAAATACCGGAGACCTACCCGTTCGCTCTGTGACCTGCTGCGGGACTCGAGATGGCAAACACAAGTAGGACGACCGAGAGGTGCCCTGGCCGTGACGACCGAGAATTCCTCGACCCGAGAGCGTGTACTCATCGTCGGCGCAGGCTTCGCCGGCTTCGAGTGTGCCCGCAGACTCCCGCATCTCCTCGCGAAGGACCCACGGAACCAGACCGAGGTGATATTGGTCTCGACACACGACTACATGCTCTACACCCCGTTGTTGCCGGACGTGGCCGGCGGCATCCTCGACCCGCGGTACGTCTCGGTGCCGCTGGCCGGCTCGCTCCCCGGCGTCGAGCTGATCACCGGACGGGTGACGTCGGTGAACTTCGATTCACGCACCATCACGCTGATCGACTGTGACGCGGATGTGGCCCAGTTGCACTGGGATCGACTGGTACTCACCCCCGGCTCGGTGACACGGACGGTCGACATTCCGGTCCTGAAGGAGAACGCCTGTGGCCTGAAGACGGTAGGCGAGGCACTGTACCTACGGGACCAGCTGCTGACACAGCTCGAACTCTCCACCCACGAAACCGATCCCGTGCAGAGGGAAGCGCAGCGGACGGTGGTCGTGGTCGGAGCTTCGTATGCCGGCACCGAACTGGTCGCCCAGCTACGTGCGCTCGCCGACGAGGTGGCGCGTCAACGCCGGTTCGATCCCACGCAAGTCCGGTTCCTGCTGCTCGACAGAGCCGACCGGGTGATGCCCGAGCTCGGCGAGAAGTTGGGCAGACAGGTACTGGAGGTGCTTCGCCGGCGCGGCATCGAGGTGCGCCTCGGCACGACTCTCGATGCCCTCACCGGCGAACACGTGGTGCTCAGTAACGGCACGACGATTCCCACCCGCACCGTCGTATGGGTCACCGGTGTCACGGCCAGCCCGCTGATCTCCACACTCGATCTCCCCCTCACCGAGGGCAGGCTCATCGTCCAACCCGATCTCAGTGTGCCGGGGGCTCCCGACGTGTTCGCGGCCGGGGACGCCGCAGCGGTACCCGACCTGAAAAATCCCGGGAACATCACGCCGCCGACCGCACAGCACGCCGTTCGACAAGGCCACCTGCTGGCCCGGAACGTAGCGAGCAGCCTTGGAATGGGTCGGCCGGCACCGTACAGGCACCGCAATATGGGACTGGTCGTCGACCTCGGCCCTCGTTTCGCGGTCGCGAATCCCCTGGGCATCAACCTGTCCGGCCTACCCGCGAAGATAGTGACCCGCCTCTATCATCTGTATGCGCTGCCGCGGACCGCGAACCGGTTCGCCGCCGCGACGGCGTACCTCCTCGAGATGGTCGCCCCCCGCCCGCTCGTCTCGTTCGGCCTGGCCAGCGCTGAAGAGACCCGCTTTGCGGCGCAAGACCAATAGTGACACATCAGTTTCGGCTTACTACCAAGGCCGTTCGGACGCCTCGCACCCGATCCAGGACTGTTGGGCCGAACGCTGCCAGTATGAAGCCACCGGAAGGAGTGCGTTGCCGATGTTCGCGGTGCCGCCGCGGCAGGTGTTGGTGGCGACCGACCTGTCCGACCCGGCGGGCCGGGCAGTACGGCGGGCAGCACAGCTGGCCGGTCAGCACGGCGCGCGGGTCACCGCGCTGCACGTCCTACCGATGGGGGTGGACTCGAATCTCACCGAGTTCGCATACACACTCCTGCGGTCTCATGGCTTTCTGCCATCACCACGACCGTCCATCCCCAGCAGATCAGCTACCACAGCCTCTGGGCGCACCTCGCAGACACCGACCGCACGGTCCTGCACAAGCTCACCGCAGACGGGACCGTCAGCACCGCCATCACACGCCTGCTCACCCACAACGCCGGCGAGCGCTTCTTCATCCGGGACCCGGCCGGCGACCCCCGGCTACCCACCAGCTTCCGCATCATTCTCCACACCATGACCAAAGCCGCCCCTGACCGAGCAGGTCGCGGCCGGAGCGCGAGATCACATCGGGCAGCGAGAGATCCACCCATCCCGCCAGGGCATCCGTCAGTTCATCTTTCAGCTACTCTTTCAGCCGTAATCTGCGGGCGCAGGCCAGTGCCGGGTTGCCGACCCGCGGGGCCCACCACCCGCGACTCCACAGAAAGTTTCGTGATCACCATGGGATGCTGGTTTGTCCTGCACGCGGCGGCAGCACTGCTCGTGCTCTTCTTCCGGGCGCTCTCCCGCCCCGCATCCGGTCACCGAACGATCGTGACCGACGGATTCGACGACCCCTACGAACAGCTCCCCGGCACCGCACCACGCCTGCGCTGAGAACGCGCCCTCGACAGATCCGCCGGCGCCGACTCCTCGCGCGCAAGCACCGCGGGAAGCCGGAACACCAGCGCATCGACGGGGCAGTGCGCCTCATACAACTCGCCCCGCAGGACCGCCACCTCCGCACGCAACCGCTCGGTGAGACCGCGCCTGCCGGCCCTTTGGGCCTTCGAGACGAGCGCCTGGGCACTCTCGATGTTCTGCGAGACCGCCTCGATCTCCTCCCGCAGCCGGCCCAGGAACACGTGGGCCTGCGCGGCATCCGAGTCCTCCGCCATCGCACCGAGGATCATGACTCGATCAACAAGGCCAGCTTCGCAGCCGCGGTGCGCTCGACGAACAACGGCACGAAATCCCTAATCCGAGCCTGCCCGAAACGCGCCACCGCCTGCTCCACCGGTGAGACCTACCGCATCCTGCGACACCGGCGGGAACCTCGTGATCAGCCGCGCCATCACCAGCAACATCTGGCGGGCCTCCTCCACCGAGTTCATAACCCAAAGCCTGCGGCCCCACGACCACCCCGTCAACGTAGCGCCGCGGGCCGCGGACTCCTCGAGAGGGGTGGGCGCCGGCCGCCCGTCTCTGGGCCAGGACGCCGGGGCGTCAGCAGTGAATCACCCAAGCGTCAGGTCCTACTGCCGCAGCCGCCCAGCAACAAACTCGACGACCTCGCACGACTGCAGCACCGCATGCCCAGCGAACTCATGCGCGAGGCCGTCGAGGAATATGTCCAGGAACACTCCACCTAGGAATGTGGGCCGGCCGCGGGCACACCCGCCCTCGCCGATACCCAAGCAAGATCGACAAGACGGGCCACACACCGCGCTACCGTTCGAAGTATGGGGACCACATTTGCCGGGCCGAACCCTTGGCCGCGTATTACGCGCGCGATCCGAACAAAAGGGCCCCGCCACGCCGCGATCGCCTACCTCGACCAGGACGCACCCACCACCCTGCTCCCACTCCGCAAAGGCGACGTCCTCGTCGTCAATGCATCCACAGCTGCGCTCCGCGCTCACGCCACCTCCCCCGCCACACTCACGCACTACGTCCTGCAGTCGCTTGCACGTGCCGGCCTCGTCCACCCCACCGAGGGCCGCGACGGCGGATACATCCTGACCCGCGCACCCGAGGCCATCACCGTCCTCGACGTCGTCCAGGCCGTCGACGGAACCGAGCCCGCCTTTCGATGCACCGAGATCCGCCGGCAAGGAGTGCTCGCCGCCCCTCCAGAGCAGTGCCGCTCTGCATGCGGCATCGCGAAAGTCATGGCTGGTGCCGAACAGGCTTGGCGCGCATCACTATCGGGTGTGACGATCGCCGACCTCGGCGCGACGATAGACCTCGCCGGCCTCAAACACATCTTGGCGACGCCCACGACCTGAGGTCACCCGCGGCAGACGGAACGCGAGATTCCTGACTTCCTAACCGTGAACCGCCCTACGATCGATGGATGGAGACCGGAACCGACGAGACCAAGACCTGTTCGTTCTGCCGCGGTCCGATCGGATACGAAATCAAGGACGCCCATGCCGGCTTCGCGTCGCTCCCCCCGGGCAAGCGGTATCGCGTCTTCCACTGCATGAATCGATGCCCACGATCGGCGCCCGACGGCCTCGAATGCGGACACCGCCACGAGTACCTCTGACCCGTTCGTCAATGCCGTCCGGAAGATTCAACCCAGCGAGTTCATACGCCGCCTAGCCGCGTGAGAGTCCGGGCTGGGTCTGGATCTGTCCGGGGCCGCCCTTGAATCCGCCGGCCTTGCCCACGGTCCATTCACCGTCCGCACCGCACACCAGGGCACCGTTGCGGTCACCGGGCTTGCCGTACGTCACTGTCTCGTTTCCGTTCGAGTCCGTGTTCACGATCGGGCACTGCCCACCGGTGGGACCGTTCGGGCCGATCGGCTCGGCATGAGCGATGGACGCCGCCCCGAAGGCGCTCAGGATCGGAAGAGCGGCGAAAGCGGCGGTGGCAAAGGTTCGTCGGGCGTTGATCATTCAGTTTCTCCAGAGTGTCGGGGAAGTGTTTCGGTGACAGGTACAACTCTGCCCACTCCGGCTCCCGAACTGAAGCAACCCTCGGGGGGCTTCGCGGCACCCCTGGGAGTGTAATCACCCCACCCTGACGGAAATCGATGGCGACATACCGACTGGCGGGATCCGTTCAGAGCCGGTTCGGTCCCGACCCCTCTACGGCGAGTTGGTCTTCAGGATTGAGCAGATAGCACGCCTTCATCGACAGGCAACCACACCCGATGCATCCGGTGAGCTCGTGTTCGAGGCGCTCGATTCGCTTGCGCTGATCCTCGAGCTGCACCCGCCACAGCTTCGACACGCGCTGCCAGTCGCGGATCGACGGCATCCGGTCTGCCGGGAGCGTCTCGAACACCGTTCCCACGTCGGCCAGTGGGATCCCGAGCCGTTTGGCCACCACGATCAGCGAGATCCGCCGGAGCATGTGCCGTTCGTACCGGCGTTGATTCCCGGACGTCCGCGTCGACGCGATCAGTCCGAGCTGCTCGTAGTAGTGCAGCGCCGAGACGGCGACACCGGTCCGACGGGACACCTCCCCCACCGACAGCAGATCCTTCGGATCCAAAGACATCACACCAGCCCCTTGACCTCGAGTCCACTCGAGATTTTAGCGTGGAGTGCATGACAACGACCGCCCCGTCACCGGCCAGCTGGTCCGAACTGCTCGGACCCCGCTACCGCTCCACGTCCGCAGTCCTCGCCGGCGGCGTGGGACTGCACGCCGTCAACATCTTTCTGACGACGAGTCTGCTGCCCACCGCCATCGGCGAACTCGGTCGCGAATCGCTGTACGCGTGGAGCGCGACCGTCTTCATGGTGGCGTCCGTGATCTCGTCGATGACCGTCAGCCGGTTGCTCGCGCATCGCGGGGCGCTCGGTGCGTATCTGTTCGCTCTGGCTCCGTTCTTCGTCGGCACGATGATCTGCGCCGTCAGCCCGTCGATGGAGGTGCTCCTCGTCGGACGAGCGTTCCAGGGGCTCGGTGGGGGCTTGCTCGCCGGGCTGAGTTACGCGGTACTGCGCGAGGCGCTACCGGAATATCTGTGGGCCCGCGCGACCGCGCTGGTCTCGGCGATGTGGGGCGTCGGAACTCTGGCGGGACCGGCGATCGGTGGACTGTTCGCGCAACTCGGCCAGTGGCGTCTCGCGTTCGTCGCGCTGGCAGTAGTTGCCGCCGCCATCGCCGTGATCGCTCCCCGCGCGTTGCCGCGCACCGAGCGTGTGCGTGGCGGAGAACCCGTGCCTGCCACGTCACTCGTACTGCTCACCCTCGCGACGATCGCGATCAGCGTGGCGGGCATCCTCGGCAACCGGACCCACATGCTGGCCCTGATCGCGGCCGGGGCCGCGTTCATCGTTCTCTTCCTGGCCTGGGAGCGGCGATCACCGCGCCGAGTGCTGCCGCAGTCGACGTACACCCGGGCGTCGTCGCTGAAGTGGATCTACCTCACCATCGCGGTGCTCGCGTCCGGCACCGTGTCGGAGGCCTTCACACCCCTGTTCGGTCAACGGCTCGCCGGACTGGTGCCGTTCGCCGCGGGCTTCCTCGGCGCCATGATGTCGGTGGGATGGTCGGTGACCATGATCTTCAGCTCCGACATCTCCCGCCCGCGTGCGCAGACGGCGGCGAAGATCGCCGGACCACTGGTTCTCGCCGCCGGCCTGGTCCTCACAGCAGCCCTCTGGCGTGACCACGCCGGGCTGGGAGTGGTGATTCTGTGGGCGGGCGCCCTGGCCGCCGCCGGTGCCGGGATCGGCCTCGCCTTCCCGCACCTGATGGTCGCCGCGATGCGGAGCACCGACGACGAGCAGGAGGGGGCCAAGGCCGCGGCGGGGCTCAACACGGTCGAGTTGATCGCCATGGCCGTCGGGTCCGCGGTCGCCGGGGTGCTGGTCAACCTCGGTGCGCCCTCGGCCCTCGCCTCGGCACGTGTGCTCTTCCTCGGCCTCGGCGTCATCGCGGCAGCCGGCGTGTTCACCGCCTACCGCGCGACCCGGCAGGCCGAGCACGAGGACGCCCGACCGTCCTAGGCCCGAGACGCGAAGTGGTCTGCGCGACGGAGAATGTCGTGGGCGCGGGCAAGCTGTGGCAGATGACCGCCGTGAGTGACGCGGCTTCCGTCTGCACCCAGACGCTCGATCGTCGTTTCCGCCCACGAGATGTCGTCCACATCGGGTGCCAACGCGGTATTGATCACCGGCACCTGGTCGGACGCGAGGGTCAGTCTTCCGGTCATCCCCATTTCGCGGGCCAGTCGCGTGTCGTCCCGGATGACCTCGGCGTCGCGAGACAGCGTCGGCCCGTCGATGGGGGCTCCGATCCGGGCAGCCCGGCTGGCATTGACGAGCCGGGATCGGGCGTATGCCAACGCCATCGGGGTTCGCCCGGCACCCGTGTCGCGGCAGTAGTCGCCGATCCCGAACGCGAGTCGACAGACGGGAGCGGTGCGAGCAATGTCGTCGACTGCCACGATCGAGGCCGCGGACTCGACGAGAGCGACCACCGGAACACCCGAAATCTTTTCAGCGGTGTCCCGCACCTGTTCGGGTGCTTCCGTTTTCGACAGCATCAGCCCGCGCAGGCCGGGCAGGCCGCGGAGCGCGTCGAGGTCGCGCTGCCAGTGCGGGGTGGTCGCGTCGTTGATCCGCACCCAACCTGCATTTCGGGCGAGCCACTCAGCGGTGCAGGCCCGCCCCTCGACTTTCGCCGCGAACGGCAAACCGTCCTCGAGGTCGATGATCAGCGAGTCGGCGCCAGACGCAGCCGCAGCCGCGAGGACCTCGCTCCCGACCGCAGGGACCAGAAGCCAACTCCGCGCCATGGCGACGTAGACCTCGCTGCGCTGGGCTGTCTCGACACTCATTCTGCTCTTCCCTCGGCCATACCGAGGAGTCTGCGCGCGGCCGGGAGGCGACGCACTCGACGAAGCGGAGTGCGCCGACGGTGCCCGGTCACCGCTTCGTCAGGTGCGCCTCCGATCCCGGCAGTTCACCTCAGAAGTCGAAGCCCCAGGAGGCCGGGTTGAGGACGACGCGGTACCAGACGTTGGTCGGTTCATCGAACGTGCATGGCACGATCACGACTCCCGACGTCTGCTCGAGCGCCGCAGCCTTCCCGCAGAAGTATTCCGCACCTTCACCGGACGTCTCGGCACGATAGACGGGGCCGATGTGCCAGGGTTCGGCACTCGCGGTTCCGGCCCCCACGGTGGCTCCGAGAACGAGAGGTGCGGACAGTATCCCGACCAATGCTGCGGTACGCCGAGCGGACTTCTTCTGCACGAGATCTCCTTCGTAGGCGACGACACAACCGTTCTGTGTGGTTAGTTCGCACAAGAACCGTCGGACGTTACCGGGGAGCCGACGCCCGCTCCTCGAACACCTGAGCCGACCCGTTCTGCTCGGCAAGTTCACGGGCGCTGTTCAGCGCTTCCTGGGCCGCCGCCTTCACCGCCGCCTTCACCGCCGCGGAATCGTCGGTGGTCGCAGGAGCTTCGACAACGTCCGGCGTCTCGACAACGTCCGGCGTCTCGACTGGGTCAGGAGTTTCGATGGCCGGTGCAGGCGCAGGCGTCGTGTGGGGTACCTCGACGGGCGCTGTGCCGCCTTTTTTCAGATACTGTCCGCACACGGGCCATGCGCCGGGGCCCTGGGTCTTCAGGACGTTCTCAGCGACGCGGATCTGCTCGGCCTGACTGGCTTCCGAGGCCATGCCCGTTCCACCGTTGGCTTTCCAGGTTTCCGGTGTGAACTGCAGTCCGCCGTAGAACCCGTTTCCGGTGTCGGTGGTCCAGTCACCGCCGCTTTCGCACTCGGCGACTTCCTCCCAGTCGTGCGGGGCGCCTCCAGCGGTTCCGGCGCCCAGCCCGAGCAGAACGGTGACTGCCGCGCCGATCAGGGCGATCCAGCCGAGGGTGTGCTTCTCCATGTTGCGAGTGGTCATGCTGGCTCAATCCTCTCCGCGCATGCGGACGCGGCGTGCCGGCGACAACGTCTCGGTTGTCGGCCGTCCCTTTCGGTGCCTCGTCCCGCGCCTCGAAGGTGTCGGGATTACGAACCCGCGTCGGCAGATCTGCAGCGGCGGGCCCCCGAACGTGGCCTCCTCCCGAAATTCACACGGCATGAACAAGGTACGGATGTTCGACTATTGAGAAACGCGAGTGAAAATTGTGCTGTTCTGAGGTTTCGATACCGTTTCGACGTCATGTCGTGACAATTCCGTGACGCGTCAGAAGGGCTCGTGAATACCTCAGCGGCTCATCCATTCCCGCTTTGGGGCGGGATCTCGATTTCGATACGGCGTCCGCGCGGCGCACCCGCCGCGGCCCGTAGTCGTGGCAGCACCCTGTCCGGACGCCCATCCGGAGGAGATGAACAGCCCTCGCACGCAAGGAATCTCGGAATCAGCAACCGAGACGGCGACAGATCATGGAAGCACACCCTGTCGCAGGACGTCCACGACAGCTTCCTACCTGCTGCGCACCTCCCACTTGCCCACGAGATTGCGCATGTACGACTCGACGCTCAGCGACAGCCGGTCGGCGATTCGCGGGGTCTCGACGTGTCGTTCACCGGCACTCTCATATTCGGCGTACCCACCTCGGAGGGTAGCGGTGCCGGCGTGATGTTCCATAACGTCATCTTGGGCGTGTATCGCCCGTCAGAGCACCTTCACCACATCTCGGAGGTTCCAGTGTCCGGACCGACCCTCTCGCCCGCGAATTACACACCGCTCAGTCCGCTGCGCTTCCTGGAGCGCTCGGCGACGGTGTTCCCGGATCGGGTCGCCGTCATTCACGGCGACCGCCGCTACAGCTATCGCGAGTTCGGCGACGAGGTCGAGAGACTCGCCCGGGTCCTGCGGAGCCGGATCGAGCCCGGCGACCGCGTTGCGTTCCTGTGCCCGAACACCCCCGAGATGCTGTTCGCCCACTTCGCGGTGCCCCTCGCAGGTGGCATCTTCATCGCGCTGAACTGGCGGCTGGCGGGCCGTGAACTGGAGTACATCCTCGAGCACTCCGGGACGAGCCTGCTGTTCGTCGACTCCGAACTCGTGGGATCCGTCGCGACCGCCCGCCACGCCGTCCCGAGTCTGCGCGAGGTGATCGAGATTCCCGACTCCACGATCGCGCGGCCGGTGGTCCCGGAGGGGATCGCGACCGGGATGTACGCCGACTTCCTCGCGGCCGCAGACGACGTGGACGACATCCCGTTGCACTGGGGTGTCAATGACGAACAGCAGGTGATCGCGATCAATTACACGTCCGGAACCACCGGGAAACCGAAGGGGGTGATGTACACGCACCGCGGCGCCTATCTCAATTCCCTCGGCGAAACGTTCCACAACGGCTTCACCGGGTCCACCAAATACCTGTGGACGCTGCCGATGTTCCACTGCAACGGCTGGTGCACCCCGTGGGCGGTCACGCAGGCCGCCGGCACGCACATCTGCCTGCGCGCGGTGCGTGCCGACGCGATCTGGGACGCCATCGACACCCTCGGGGTCACTCACCTGTGCGGCGCTCCCGCCGTGTGCTCCACCATTGCCGAAGCGCCCCAGGCACATCCGGTCGACGCCCTGCGGATCACCACCGCCGCGGCGCCGCCGTCACCGACGGTGATCGCCCAGTTGGAGGCGATCGGCGTCACCGTCGTCCATGTGTACGGGCTGACCGAAGTCTACGGGCCGTACACGATCTGCGAGTACCAGGAGTCGTGGAGCGAGCGCACCGCCGAGGAACGCGCGTCCCTGCTGTCCCGGCAGGGCGTGGGCATGGTGCAGGCAGAGAACGCCCGCGTCGTCGACGCGCAGATGAACGACGTCCCCGCCGACGGCGAGACCATGGGCGAGATCGTGCTGCGCGGAAACAACGTCATGCTCGGCTACTACCGCAACCCCGAGGCCACTGCGGAAGCCTTCGCGGGCGGCTGGTTCCACACGGGCGATCTCGGCGTCATGCACCCGGACGGCTACATCCAGCTCAAGGACCGCGCGAAGGACATCGTCATCTCCGGCGGCGAGAACATCTCGACCATCGAGGTGGAGCAGGCATTGATAACGCATCCCGCCGTACTCGACGTCGCGGTCATCGGTGTCCCACATCCCAAGTGGGGCGAGCGGCCCAAGGCATTCGTCATTGTGAGGAAGGGGGCCACGGTCACGGCTGAGGAACTCGTCGAGCACACCCGTGGGCGTATCGCGAAGTTCAAGGTGCCCGATGAGATCGTCTTTCCCCTCGAACTCCCCCGCACCCCGACCGGGAAGGTCCTCAAGTTCGAACTTCGAAACTCGAATTGACTGTCTCGCAGGAGCGCGTGGGCGCGGAATCGGAGAACAAGATCTTCCGTCGTTGCGATCGGTCGACGGCGCACCCTGTTGATCGAGGACGACACGGACGTTCTCTTCGAGGGCGTCGTCGTGCCCCCGCACGGGTGGATCGACCACGTTCGAGCCCTCGGCGCGGTCGGCGTGATCGCCGGGGCGGGCATCACCTCTACGCCCGACTGGGAACGGCAACTCCCCCGGTTGGCCCGCGAGAGCGAACTGCTCGGTTCCGTGGCCACGGTCACCCTCACGAACGCCTTCGGTAGGAAGATTTCAAGCCTTTGCCTACGAGGTGATCTCGGCATTGCGGCCGGCACTGCCTCCCGCGGCGCTGCACGATGCGGGCTTCGCGCTCGAGGACGACCGGCCCCACCGCGCGGTCATCGAGGTCGTGGCAAGTGCGGCGAGACACCAGGTGGTCGTCCCCGCACGAATCTTCGATATGGTCCACCGCCGCGCCACAGACCACACATCGTTCGGGTGGAGGGACTCCCGAACACTGAAACGGCTCCTGCGAAAGGTTCGCACCGACGAACGCGCGCCGGCCGCCGAACTCTGAAAGCCCGGCCCGTTACGTTGGAAAATGCTTCTCCGCTGCCACGTCACCTCCGTGCTGAATAATGCATCCGACCCCCGGGCCGGCGGGGCTGACCCGCTCGGAGACTTGTGGGCACCGCGTTGGGTTCGCGCACGTGCCCGACGGCCGGTGCGTCGTTGTGCAAAACTCGGAAGGGTACGTACGAACGTGCTGCGCCGGACCACTGTGATGCGGAGGCGTCATGTCCCGATCGGTTCCCGGAGGTGCTTCGGAAGACGCGGAGCACACGGCGTACGCGCGTGTGCGTGCCGGCCAGGTCAATGCGGTTCAGGCCGCACTCGAGGATCACATGGGACGCCTGGATTGGTCGAGAGATCAGATCGAGCGCTACCGCACCGAGCGGCTGCGGGCCCTCCTCGCGCACGCACGCGAGCGGTCGCCATTTCATGCCCGGAGACTTCGCGGTCTCGATCCGTCCTCGGCCTCGGTCGCCGACCTGGCGTCGCTGCCGATGATGACGAAGCGGGACGCCCAGGACGAATGGGATGCGGTCGTCACGGTTCGCGACCTCGACCGCGAACGCGCCGAACGGATTCTGTCCGAGCAGCAATGGTTTTCGTACACGTCGGGCGACGAGCAGATCTTCAGCTCGGGTGGGTCGAGTGGTGTCCGCGGCGTCTACGTCTGGGATTGGCAGTTCTACGTTTCGGCGGCGTGCCTTGCCTGGCGGGTACAGGCGCGCGAGGAACGGCGGGCGTCGTCGGTGCGGTCTCCCGCACGGCTGGCCGTGCTGGCGGCCGGTGTCCCCCCGCATGCGAGCACCCCTCTGTTCGACGTGCCGACCGCACCGGGGATGGAGACCGTCGTGATCCCGGTGGGCGCACCGTTCGACGAGGTCGTCGCCGCCGTGGCCGCTGCCCGGCCCACGCATCTGGTGGGCTATGCGACGGTGATCGGACGACTTGCCCGAGCGGCAGCGGCGGGTGACCTGAAGATCAGTCCCGTGCGGGTGAGCACGAACTCCGAACCCCTGCTGATTGAGGACCGGCAGGCCATCCGCGACGCCTGGTCGGTGCCGATCCACAACCTCTGGGGGTCGACCGAGATCGGCGTGCAGGCCGTGGGATGCGGATACGGCGAGGGCCTGCACGTGTGCGAGGACGAGGTTGTGCTCGAGCGTGTCGATGACAGTGGTGCTCCGGTCGCAGCCGATGCGCCCGCCGCGCGAACGCTGGCCACGGGTCTGGCCAACCGCACGTTTCCCTTCATCCGGTACGACCTCGGAGACCAGGTCACGTTGCTGCCCGATCGGTGCGCGTGCGGAAGCGCGTTCGCGCGCGTCGCCGACATCGGTGGGCGGCGCGACGACGACTTCCGGTACGGAACGACGATCGTGCCGGCGAGCACTTTTCGTTACGTCCTCGGCGCAGATCCACGTATTTCGGAGTATCAGGTCAGACAGACGGTCGACGGAGCGGAGATCTTCGCGGTCGGCGACCCGGACGTCGCCGCGCTGACGCCGGCTGTCGCCGCGGCGTTGCGCCGGCAAGGTGTGGCCGATCCGCAGGTCCGGATCGCGGTCGTCGACCATCTGCAGCGTCATCAGGCGAGCGGGAAATTGCAGCGGTTCATCGCACTGCGATAGACCCGAACTGCACCGCGGTAGCCACTCGGGCGGTCGAGTCGGCCAGGGGTCGACGATCTGCACCCAAGGGTGTCTGTCTTCACGGCCACTCCCGTTCGAGGATGGTCGTACACGGTCACCCAATCGAGGAGCAACGATGACGGACACTGATTGCGGGGCGGTCGCCGAAAACGCTGGGGGCACATCACCTGCCGCCACAGATCTGAGTCGCGTTCACGCCGAGATCGCCCGCCTCGATGCGGAGATCCTGGATGCGGTCAACCGCCGTCTCGCTCTCGCACAGCTCGCGGCCCGAACCCGGGTCGAGTCCGGTGCACCGATGGTCGCGCTCGGCGGCGAGACGGACGTGATCCGCCGGTATCAGGACGAGTTGGGTCCCCGCGGCTCGCTGCTGGCCCTGGAATTGCTCCGGCTCGCGCGGCCACCCTTCTCTTCGACGTACCGAACTCGGTAGCCCACCCACTTTCACCTCGGTCGATACCGAGCACGAGAGCAGTGCCCAGCAGTCGTCGTGACGCTGGGCACTGTTCGCCTGTCCAGCACAATCCGGGTGCGCCAGATCGGCCGCGACACCGAAAGCGTCCCCACCCGATGTCACCACCCCGGATCCTCCGACGGCGGATGCGACCGCGGCTGTCGAACTGAAGGCGGCACTCGAACAGATCCGCGACGCCCAGCGGCGAGGCGACTTCAGTGCGTTCGGTGCCGCCCTCGACCACCAGCAGGCGGTCGATGCCTCTCCCACCCCGTCCGACTGCGCCGTGCGCCCACCCCGAGCAGAAGGCCTACTTCCGTCGCCACGCAGTCCTTGGATTTCCTCACCGCATTCGGTCACCAGCCGAGCCGCTCGGGGTGCATCGTGAAGACCATGCGTGATTTCCGATTCTCGTTCAACATCTTCGGCTTCGAGTCCCGCGACGCCCTTCTCGACCGATGCCGACTCGGCGAGAGCGCCGGCTACGACACCGTGTTCGCCGCGGACCATCTCGGCGCCCCGGCCCCGTTTCCGCTGCTGGTGGCCGTCGCCGGTGCCACCCGCTTGCGTGTCGGAACCCTGGTGCTCAACGCACCGTTCTGGAATGCCGCCCTCCTCGCCCGCGAGATCGCGACGACGGACGTCCTCACCGACGGAAGGCTCGACATCGGACTCGGTGCCGGACACATGAAGTGGGAGTTCGACGCAGCTGGTATCGAATGGAAAGCCCTCGGCGGACGGGTCGAACAGTTGTCGAAGATGGTCGACGGCCTGCGCACCTTCTTCACCGCGGATCTCGACGAGTTACCCGAGGGCCGCGCCCTGCCACGACCGTTGCAGCGGCGCGGATTCGGCGGCTCGGGCCCACCACTGATCATCGGCGGCACCGGCGACCGGGTGCTGAGGGTCGCGGCGGCCCACGCCGACATCGTCGGCGTGGCGGGGGCATTTCAGATTCCGGGCCGACCCCCGGGCACCTTCCGCCTCGCTACCGCGAACGAGACCGCCGAGCGAATTCGATTCGTGCGGACACATGCCGGCGCGAGAGCCGAAGAAATCGAGTGGCATCTCCTGGTCCAGACGGTCGTCGAGACGGATGACCGCCGGGCCGCGGCGAGCGAGATCGCGGACCGGCTCGGTGGGACGATGTCGGTCGACGACCTCCTCGACACCCCGTATGTCCTCGTGGGGACCGTGGAGGAGATGGCCGAGCAGCTCCGACGCCATCGGGACCGCTACGGTTTCTCGTACATCACCGTCCACGAACCGTATCTGGAGATGTTCGCGCCCGTGATCCGTCAACTCCGAGAACAGAGCTGACGGACAACGACTCACGGGGTGTTGATGTATTCCTGAATGGCCTGCTGCGCCCGGGGGTTGCCCTGCCCGATACCGACGATCGCGCCGGTGATCGCCCCGATCGGCGTGCCGACGATGCAACCGGCGAGACTGCCGGGGAACATCGAGACACACCCGACGCCGAGACCGATGAGCGCGCCGATCGCCGTCCCGGCCGCTCCCCCGTTGGCCCAGCCGACGCCGAGCTCGTTGAGCATGTTTTCGAGGGCCTTCTGCTTGTCGACCTCGTGCCTGCCGGGGATCGCCAGGGCCGGCGTTCCCGTGTTCGGTAGGACCGGGTCGGCGTGGGCCGTACCCGCCCCGAGTGTCACCGTCGCTGCGACGAGGACCGACGCTGCCGATTTCTTGATCAAGTTCATCGCGATCCCACCCTGCTGAAGAAGGAAAAACCGGTTCCGACTGTAACCTGCGGCTGCATCATCGGTGGCGAAACCGCGGCATCGGAAGACTACCCCGGCGATTGTCCGCCGGCAGGGCTGAAATGTTCGGCTCGAGGTCTCGGTAAAGATGTGTGTGCCGTCGTGGTGCCGCCCGTGGCACACAGCACCTCGCCGAGCAAGGGTTCAGGGCAGCGATTCGGGCAGCCCGAACGGCTCGAAGTGTTCCGGCCCGAGGAACGAGGTGAGGTCCGCGATCTTGGTGCCGCGCAGGGTCAGCACGGTGATCGACCAGGGCAGGTGGGTGCCGGCGTCTTCGTCCCAGAGGTAGAAGGCGACGGCGGGCTGACCGTTCGCACCGACCGGGAGGTGACGCCACGAACCGCACCCCGTGAGCGGGACCCGGACCGCGAAATCGGTGACCGCGTCGAGACCGCGGTACCAGTGCGCCATCGGTGGCATCGACCAGGTGACATCCTCCGTCAGCAAGGCAACCAGGGCGTCGGCATCACCGCGTTCCAAAGCACTGGAGTACCCGGCGACGATGGCACGCAGACGCGTGTCGTCGATCTCTCGCAAAGTGTGCGCCTGCGTGACCGGCGGAATCTTTTCGGCGACGATCGCCCGTGCCCGCTGCAGCGCGCTGTTCACCGACGCCGTCGACGTATTCATGGTGTCGGCGATCTCGGCGGCGGAGAAACCCAAGACTTCGAAGAGAAGCAGGGCCGCCCGCTGATTGCCCGGCAGATGTTGCAGTGCCGCAACGAATGCCAATTCGACAGCCTCGCGTTGCTCGTAGTGTGCGGCCGGCCCCGCCGATTCGGCGGTCGGACCCGCGTCAGCGTAGGGCCCCAGCCAGGCCACGTCCGTGAGCGGGATGTCACCGATGACGGCACGATCACTGGACGGGCCCAGGTCGACGGGCAGGGCCCGCCTACCGCGCGATTCGACGGTGTCCAGGCACGTGCGTGTCGCGACGGTGTAGAGCCAGGAGCGCAGCGTGCTTCGACCTTCGAACCGAGCAAAACCGCGCCACGCCCGCAACAAGGCATCCTGCAGAGCGTCGTCGGCGTCGTGACTGGATCCGAGCATGCGGTAACAATGCGCGTGCAGTTCTCGGCGCAACGGTCCGACGAGGCGGGTGAACGCGGCATCGTCTCCATGGCGCGCCCTGGCCAGGTCGGCATCCTCGGCGTCTTCCGCGACGGGTGTTCGTGCGGACATGTCGGTCACAAGGGACGATTCTGCCCGACCGCCGGCGGCCGCACCGGCGACCGGCGAGACCTGCCAGCGGTAGACCGGGCCCCGCGGTCGATCTCGGGCATCGGACCGTGGCACAGCGCACCGCGTCACCTGGTGGTGGTCGCAGCCGGTGTGGGCGCCAGCGACATCCCGGCGTAGACCTCGTCGAGAACGGTGGGGAGCAAAGCGTTCGCCGTGGTCTTGCCCTCGGGTGACAGGGTCAGATTCGTCCAGATCACCAGCGTGACGTCGTTGTCCGGGTCGTAGCCGATGAACGAGTTGAAACCCGGCAGCTCACCGCCGTGGTAGTACATCGAGGCGTTCGGCCCGAAACGCTGATAGCTGATGCCGTACCCGTATTGCTGCCCGTCGGGTGTGCTCGGATCCTCGGGTTGCAGGCTGTGGAGCCATTGCTGCTGGTACTCGGGATTCAGGACAGTGCCCGACACCAGGGCCCGGATCCACGTGGCCAGGTCGTCTGCCGTGGAGATGGCGCCACCGGCAGCGGTGGCGTAGGAGGAATTCTGGTTGGTGTAATCGAGGGGTTGGAGCGTTCCCGCGCGTGCGGCGGCCTGCATGTCGGCGGGATACTCCTCGTCGACCATCGCGTAGGACGATTCGCCGTACATGTAGCCGTGCGAATAGCGATCCGGGATGGTCGCGGCGTCGACGGCGGCGGGAAGCGAGGTTTGCTGCAACCCGAGGGGCCCGAACAATCGATCCCGGAATTGCTCGGCCAATGGGCGCGCGCCGACCTTCTCGGCGATCAGACCCAGCAATGCGTAGTTCGTATTGCTGTACTCGTAGGAGGTGCCCGGCGGGAAGTCCGGCGGGTGCCGGAACGCGATATCCAAGACCTCTTGCGGCGTCCAGGCCTTCGCCGGGTCGGCATCCAGAGTGGCCGCGAATTCGGGCGAGTTCGTGTAGTTGTACAGTCCACTGCGCATCGTCAACAGCTCTGCGACGGTGATGTTCTCGCCGTTGGGCACATCCGAAACGTAGGTGGACACCGGGTCGCTGAACTCGAGCTTCCCGTCTTGGGCGAGGAGCACGGTCAGCGCCGCCGTCATGGTCTTGGTGTTCGACGCGATCCGGAAATGGGTTTGTTCGTCAGGCGGCGTCTGCGCGCCCAGTTCGGCCGTACCGACCACGGCGCCAAAGGTCCCCTGCGGGGTGCGGAGCTGCACCACCGCGCCGGGCACGAGTAGCTCCTCGGCCGCCGCGTTCACCGCGGCCTGGAATGTAGCCGGATCGATGGGTTTCAGCGCCGACCCCTCCGGTGCGGCCGCGCTCGTCGCGGCGGGCACTGCACCGTTGGACGCCTGCGAGGTCGTCGGCTCCGAACTGGTCGAGCAGCCCGCGATCGCAACGGCAACGCCCACCGCGAGCACAGCGGCGCGGGTGGCATTCGGTGTGCGGCACCGGCGCCCTCCAGCCGTCCGGCTCGGCACGTTCCCCACCGGGAAATTCCTCATCGCCGGCATCACCGCCTCTGCGGCAGAGTTCGATACCGCGCCGATGTGCGGTATCAGCTGGGCAGATCTCCTTGTGCATCCTAACCCCGATGCCCGCCCGCTCCTTCGACTTCACCGGAACAATCTCCCGCGAGAAAGTACACTTCTCCACCTTCACGATGGGCCCCGAGGAGACAGAATGCGGGAACCGCACTGACACCCGATCACCGGTTCGCCTCCTCCGACCCGCTCATCGTCACCCGCAACAACCCGCTCAGACGAACGCGGCGTCGGAGAGGGGTAGATCCGCCGCACCTGTAGCGCCCACCAAATCGGCTCCGTTTCAAGAATGGTCGCGAGGGTAATTGCGGTGTATGGGTGCACGAGTGAGGACAAGCGGCCGGAGCACACCGGCCAGGCCTGACCGTGGAGGCACTTCCTCTCACAGCAAGACCGCGGACAACGACGAGCCGAGGGCCACCGCCACGGCGGCGACAGTTCGATCTCACCAGATTTCGATGAAGTCGACGCCGCCCGCCGTCGCAGCCTCGGGTCGGCTGCCACGAAGACGACCGTTGCCCCCCAGGCGGCCGGCAGCCGAAAAATCACCCTCCACGTCACGCGACAGCGTGCCCGGGAGAAGCAAACCCGCACCCCGAGCGGACCGCCCCGACGCTACGAAGCCGACGGCCCGGAAGCGTTCCCGAGACACAGGGTCCCACGTGACGGCGCGCCCTCGGCCCACCACGCCGGCTCGTCAGCGCAGGCCTGACCCGATCTCGCAGGAGACCGAACGCGGACTGTTGTCGCGGTCGGTCGAGGCGGTCATCGCGTGGCTGAAAGACCACGTTCACCGGCTCATGGACGCGATGCGAGAACGCGGCGAGACGGTGACGCTGAATATTCGGCAGAAGTTCCGGGAATGGATGGACACGCTCGTCGACACGATCGCGCAGAGCGACGCGGGGATCGACGCCGTAATCGCAGGCATTCGGGCCGCGCTGACCGGCAAGAATCCTGTGTGGGCCGCGATCAAAGCGCTCGTGTCCGGGTTGAGCGGCAAGGCCAAGGTCGCCCTCGTTCTCGTCCTTGTCCTCGGGTCCCTGCTCGCGCCGGTATTGCTCGTGGTCCTCCTGCTGGTGCTCATTGTCGCGGCACTGGTGGCGGCGGTGCGCGCCGCCGCCACGTGAACGCCCAGAATCTTCTCCGTGAACAGGGTTGCTGCTGAGGCACTTTCGATTCTCGGCGCCAATCCGCCATCTAGAGACAGTCCGCATGGATGCGTGGCCGCCGAAGGCTGCCCGAACCGAATTTATTGCTGGTGGTTGAGTGTCTCGCAGCTTGGGTAGTCGACAAGCGGCGCCCCTTACCGCGCACGGTTTTGCGAGACATTTCCGAGGACGGTTCTGCGACACATTGCCGAAGTGGGCGAGCGGCGCGCCGGTGACTACTCGGTAAAGGGGTTCGACGATGAAAACCAAAGGTCAGGTGGCATTGGCCGTCGGCGCGGGATACATGCTCGGCCGTACACACCGAATGAAGATGGCACTGATGCTCGCGGCCGCGGGTGCGACCGGACGCTTCCCCGGCGGGCCACGCGATTTACTGGAACGCGGTACGAAGATGCTCGCGAGCTCCCCCGAGTTCGCCAAGATCAGCGACTCGGTGCGTGAAGAGCTGGTCAGCGCGGCGAAGGCCGCAGCCGTCACCGCCGCAAGCCACCGTATTAACTCGCTCAACAGCCGCCTCCTGTCGAGCGGCGGAGAAGTCGTCGGCGACGTTGGCGACACCGTGGACGACACCGCGAGTGGTGTCGGCAATTCCGTAGGCAAGCTCAGCAGGCTCGGAAAACTCGGTCGCAAGCGACGCGGCCGGTCCGAGGACGAGGAGTACGACGAAGCCGAAGTCGAGGAAGAGCCGGACGAACAGTACGCCGACGAGGACGACGAGTACGAGGAACCCGACGAGGAAGATGCCGCAGACGAGGAAGATGCCGCCGACGAGGAATCCGCGCCCCCACGCAAGCGCCCCGCCGCGCGTCGACGGACTTCCAGCAACGGCAGCTCCCGGCCGACCAGCAGATCGCGGAGCGCAAAATCCGACGAGGATGACGAAGAGGCCCCTACCAGGGTCCGCAAGACACGGGCGAAAGCCACGACTAATTCTGCGCCCGTCCGACGGGCACGGAGGTGACGGCGATGACGAACGCCGCAAAGAAACTACAAGGGGCCGTACCGGGCGACGGGCACGGCGCGTCGAGCGTGCTGCAGGACTCGATACAGACGCTGCTCGGCACGGTCGCCGAGAAGGCACTGACGTCGGTCTCGGACAAGGTGTCGAACACCTCCGGTCGGCTCACCGACTACGCCGAGAGCGGCGGTGAAGGAGGGCTGCTCGCCGCACTCACCGGTTCCGAGAAAACGGATGACGATGAGTCGCCGGACAAGTCCGACACCGGCGGCGGCTGGTGGGAGGGCGCCAAGCAGATGGTCAAGGACAAAGCCTCCGACGTCAAGGAGGCCGTCACCGGCGGGGGCGGTGGTGGTAGCGGAAAAGGCAAGAAGCTGAAATTGACCAATATCGTCGAAACGATCGACGTCGGAGTCCCGGTCCAGCTGGCCTACAACCAATGGACCCAATTCGCCGACTTCCCGTCGTTCATGAAAAAGGTCGAACGGGTCGAACAGGAATCGGACGAAAAGCTCGAATGGAAAGCGCAGATCTTCCTGTCGCACCGAACCTGGGAAGCGACGATCCTCGAGCAGGTTCCCGACGAGCGGATCGTGTGGCGCTCGAAGGGCGCCAAAGGTTTCATCGACGGGGCGGTGACGTTCCACGAGGTGACCCCCGATCTCACCCGCATCGTCCTCATCCTCGAGTATCACCCGAAGGGATTGTTCGAGAAGACGGGAAACCTCTGGCGTGCACAGGGACGACGAGCACGGCTCGAATTGAAACACTTTGCACGCCACGTCATGACACAGGCCGTTCTCCATCCCGACGAAGTCGAGGGCTGGCGCGGAGAAATCCGGGACGGTCAGGTAGTCGAGCAGGAGGAGGACGAGGCGCAGCCGGAGGAATCGGAGGATCTCGAGGAAGAGGAAACGGACGAGAGCGAGGGTGAAGAGCCCGAAGGCGAGGAGCCCGAAGGCGACGAGGCTGAGGAAACCAACGAAGACGACACCGAGGAAACCGACGAGGACGCCGGCGAGCAAACGGACGAGGACGAGGAAGCACCGCCGCCGCGGCGCCGAGGTCGCCCGCGCAAGACCGCGGCTGCCGCCGAGGATCAGGCCCCGAAACGGCGAGGTCGCCCGCGCAAGACTGCCGCGAAGACGGCGGGCTCGAGACAAGGAGCACGGCGATGACGGCGATACAACCGGCGGGGGGAGGTGGCGGCGGAGTCAGCGGCGGTCCCAGCTCGAGTAGCCTCGCCGACGTCATCGACACCATCCTCGACAAGGGTCTCGTCATCGACGCCTACGTGCGTGTCTCGCTGGTCGGCATCGAACTGCTGACGATCGACGCACGCGTCGTGGTCGCCAGTGTCGACACCTACCTGCGGTTCGCGGAGGCCGTGAACCGGCTCGAAATCGGCAGTGGCGAGCCGAAGGGCCTGACGGATCTCGTCGGGGACGTCACCGAGGGTGGTGCCAAGTCGAAAACCAAGGGCGCACTCGAGTCCGCGGGCGAGAAACTCGGCGACATCCTCGGCGGAGGTCAGGAAGAACCTGAGCGCGAACGGGTTTCGCGCAAGTCCACTCGAGGGGACAAGTGATGTCTACGTCAAACCAGAGCACCGACGAGCCGCGCACCAGCGGTGTCTACGTGTACGGAATCGTGCCTGCCGATGTGGAAGCCGAAGAAGACGCGGTCGGCGTATGTGACGGACCGGTCAGCACCGTCAAGCACGGCGACATCGCAGCGCTCGTGAGCGAAATTTCAGTAGACAGACCGCTCGGTAAGCCCGAGGACCTCCGAACCCATGCGCACGTGCTGGACGGCACGTCTCGGGTGGCACCGGTGCTCCCACTTCGTTTCGGGGCGGTCATGACCGATGAGGATGCCGTCGCGGAGGAGTTACTCGCGGCACACGCCGAGGAGTTCGCCGCCGCGCTGGAGGAACTCGAAGGCCGAGCACAATACGTCGTGAAGGGGCGATACGTCGAGGAGGCGATCCTCCGAGAAATAATCGAAGAGAACGAACAGGCGAGCAAGCTGCTCGGCACGATCCGAGATCAGCCCGAGGAGACCACCCGCGACGCCCGGATGGCCCTCGGCGAGATCGTGAGCAACGCCATCGAGGCCAAGCGCGACGAAGACACCCGGAAGGTGGTCGAAGCACTCGACTCGCTGTCCGATTCGGTCAACGTCCGGGAACCGACGCACGAGGAGGAGGCCGCGCAAGTAGCCGTCCTCGTCGAGGTCGCCCGGCAGGAAGAACTGGAGAAGGCGGTGGGAGAACTGGCCGAGCAGTGGGACGGCCGAGTCGACATGCGCCTGCTCGGACCGCTCGCCGCCTACGACTTCGTGGTGACGCAGAAACCGGAGGGCTGACCGATGGGTCTGCTGTCGTTCATCGCCACCCTGCCGCTCGCCCCCGTTCGCGGGGTGATCTCGCTGGCCGAGTTGATCCAGCAACAGGTCGAGGAGGAACTCCACAATCCCGCGAGTGCGCGCCGCGCTCTCGAGGAGCTGGAGGACGCCCGTGCGGCAGGCGAGATCTCCGCCGAGGAGGAAGAGCAGGCACAGCAGGCCATCCTCGATCGAATGACCGGAACAGCACATCCCACCGGTCCGGAAAAGGAGTGACGGGCGATGGCAGAAGAGGAGCCACCACCGTTGCCGGCACCCGAGATCGCCGAGATCGCGACGCGTGACATTGCGCAGTTGACCGGCAAGAAACCACTGGGTGCGACATCGGTCATGCCGACCGACGACGGCTGGACGGTGGAGGTGGAGGTAGTCGAGGACCGGCGAATACCGTCGTCGACGGACATGCTCGCGATATACGAGGTGGTGTTGGATCTGGATGGAGAGCTCCTGTCCTACCGCAGAACCCGCCGCTACGTCCGAGGTGTCGGTGACAGCGGGAGCGCGCAGTCATGACCATCGCCGGCGGCGGCGCGAGCAACCTTCCGCAGAGTTCGGGCGGCGGAATGGGCGGCGGGCACCAGTCGACGAACCTCGGCGAGATCCTCGAGCGGGTACTCGACAAGGGGCTCGTGATCGCCGGAGACATCCAGGTCAACCTGCTCGACATCGAACTGCTGACCATCAAGGTCCGACTGGTGATCGCCTCGCTGGAAACCGCGAAGGAGGTAGGCATCGATTGGTGGGAGCACGACCCCTGGCTGACCGGCAGGAACAGCGACGTCGAACTCGAGAACCGGAAGCTGCGGGAGCGGATCGCCGAACTCGAGTCCGACAGGTCTGTTCGTCCTGCCGTGGAGGCCGCCGAAACGGTCGAGGTGGAGGCGAAACGTCAGGAGCAAGACGATGACCGCGGATGACGGCGTGTGGCTCTACAGCATCACCACCGACAGCATCGGCGACGCACAACTCGCCGGTGTCACCGGAGTGGCCGGCGAGCCGGTCCGGGCGGTGGCGTCGGCGGGTCTGGTCGCGGTGGTGGGGACGGTGAGTCTGAGCGAATTCGGGCAGGACCCGCTGCAGCGCAACCTCGAGGACCTCGACTGGCTCGCGGCAACCGCGAGAGCACACGACGCTGTGGTGGCTGCCGTACTGCGCCACGGTCCCACCGTTCCATTGCGGTTGGCGACCCTCTACCTCGACGACGATCGCGTTCGCCTCCTCCTCGACGAACGACAGGAGGAGTTCAGCACAACGCTGCGTCGGGTGACCGGACGAAGCGAATGGGGTGTCAAAGCGTACGGAGACGCGAAGGCTTTGGCGCAGAACGTGAAAGAGGAGCCTTCCGCGACGGGTACTGCGGGAAAGGGGACCGCGTATCTCCTGCGTCGTCGTGCGGAGTTGAGCGCACAGCAAGACGTGGAACGCAGGGCGGCCGGCCACGCGGACGAGATTCACTCCGCGCTCCTGGGCCATGCCGTCGACGGGCTTCGACGGCAAGTCACCGATCCGGTGCTGACCGGCAAACGGGCCTGGATGATCTTCAACGGCACCTACCTCGTGGACAACGAACGGGTCGACGACTTCGCTGCGCTCGTGTCGGCACTCGACACCGAACGCCCGGGCATCACACTGGATCTGACCGGACCGTGGCCGCCGTACTCCTTCGCCGGGATCGACGGGTGAGCCCATGAGCGAGATGGTCCCCGCGGACGACACTCGCCGCATCGCGCTCGTCGACCTGCTCGATCGGGTGCTCGGCGGTGGCGTCGTCATCACCGGTGAGATCACCCTGTCGCTCGCCGACGTCGACATGGTCCGGATCTCGCTGCGCACACTCATCGCATCGGTCAGCGCACTCGTCCCCGACCCGGCCGGGCCGGACCCCGCCGATGACTGAGTCCGAGCCCGTCGATTCGGATGCACCGACCGACATCGGTCGCCGGGTTCTTCCGCAGCGAATCGACGCCGACCCCGAATCCGTCGAGAAGGGCCTGGTCACGCTGGTCCTGACGATCGTCGAACTACTACGACAGTTGATGGAACGGCAGGCGATACGCCGAGTCGAACACGGCGATCTCAGCGACGAGCAGATCGAACGCATCGGCACGACACTCATGCTCCTCGAGGAGCGGATGGCCGAGTTGCGTGAGCATTTCGATCTCACGCCCGAGGACCTGAACATCGACCTCGGACCGCTGGGGCCGCTGCTGTCGAACGAATAGTCCGGACTCACCGAGGTTCGATCAATGTTTGAAGGCGTTCTTGATCTTCTTGCCCGCGTCCTTGAACTTGTCTCCCATCTGCTTGGTGTTGCCCTTGGCCTGTTCCTTGCTCCCCTCCGCCTCGAGGTGGGCGTTCCCAGTGGCCCTGCCGACAGCCTTCTTGGTGGCGCCTTCGGCGGTTTCGACCTTGTGCCGGATCTTCTTTCCCATGTTCATGACGACGTCCTGCTCTCTGCGATCCCTTCTGATTTGCCGAGATCACCACCTTCAGTCAACTCGCACCCGGGGTCGCTGTCGAGAAGCGCGATCGCGGCGTCACCGTCGCAGCAACAGCGCACTGTCCCCGAACTCGTGCCAGAGGTAGCCGTGTGCCAGCGCCTCGTCGTAGGCGCGACGGACGGCCGCCTCCCCCACCACCGATTCGAGCAGCATCAGGTGCGACGCCCCCGGCGCGTGCCAGCCCGTGATCAGGCCGTCCACCACCCGTGTCGGCCTCGCCGCGCTCAGTACCAGGTCCGTCCAGCCGGCGCCCGCCAGCGACATGCCGTCCGAAGTGGCCTGGGTCTCGAGGGCCCTCGTCACGGTGGTGCCGACCGCGATGACGCGACCTCCGGCGGCGCGCCGGTCGTTGACCAGGCGCGCCGTCTGCTCCGGCACCTCGTACCGCTCCGGGATCGGTGGCTCCCCTCGCTCCGGCGACGAGACACCCGTGTGCAGCAGGATCGGCGCCACCACCACGCCCGACGTCACCAGATCGGTAACCATCGGATGGGTGAACGGCCGGGCGGCGCTGGCCATCTCGGCGCTTCCACCGGTGCGTCCGAAGATCGTCTGGTACGACGACAGGGGCCAGCGTTCGTGGACGTACGCGTAGGTGATCGGACGGCCCGAGGTGGCGAGCAGTTCCGCGGCTACGTCCGCGACGCCGTCGATCGAGGCCCGCCACAGCCTGGTCGAACCGAGGGGCCACGGTTCCACGAGCGTCGCAACAACGCCGCGCGGCAGAATGATCCGTGTTCCCGCCGCGACCGCGTCGAGGGCCACGGAGACCGGTCCCGGCGCTCGCACCTCGACCACCCAGTCCCCATCCTCGAGGTCGGTGGAGAAGTGCACGACCACGGGTCCCACCGTGTCGACGGTCCCGTCCACCGCCGCGGCCAACGTCGACGACGCGTTCACCACCACCACGTCGCCCGGCTGCAGGAAGCGCGGCAGCTCGTGAAATCTGGTGTGTTCCACCCTGCCCCGATCGGATACCAGCAGCCGCACCGAATCGCGCAGCAACCCCCGGCTCTCCGGTGGACCACTCGCCTCCAACCGCTGAGGCAGCACGAACCGGAACTCGGCCGCGGAGGCGACCCGTGCGCGCGTCACGACGACACCACCGTGTTCGCTGCGACCGCGAGGTCCGCCGCACGGTACCGGCCGCTGGGTGGGCTCGTGTCGAGCAAATGCAGCAACGCTGGTACCACGGTCTCGGGATCGGGCCGATCCGAGATGTCCTCGCCGGGGAACGCCGCCTGATGCATCTCGGTGCGCATGTCGCCGGGATCGAAGGCGTAGACCGCCAGGCCGGGCTCCTCGACCGCCAGCACCGCGGTCGCGTGGTCGAGCGCCGCCTTCGCCGCCCCGTAACCGCCCCAGCCCGCATACGCCTCGACCGCGGCATCCGACGAAATGTTGATCACGGTCCCGCCCGCATTCCGCACATGCGCGATCAGCGCGGCGATCAAGGCCAGCGGTGCGAGCACATCGGTCGCGAAGACCTGCGCCAATGCGTCCTCCGGATACCGGGCGAGGGTGGGCATCGGGCTGGGTCCGAGCGCGCTGGCGTTGTTGAGCAACAGGTCCAGTCGCCCCCGCGCCGCGATCTCGACGGCGATGCGCTCGCGCTGCCGCGGATCGGTCACGTCACCGGGGAGGGCGGTAATGGTGTGAGCCCGCGCGGCAACCCGATCGAGCGGTTCGACCCGCCTCCCGGTGACGATCACCTCCCAGCCGCGCTCCACGAGCGCGAGTGCGCTCGCCCGTCCCAGCCCTGCCGATCCTCCTGTGATCAGCGCCGTCCTGGTGCCGTTCATCGCAGACTCCTTGCCTCCAGTGACATCTGCGACCCATCGTGAAACCTAAAGTCCACTTCATGTCAAGGGCGGTGGGTGGAGCGTGCCGCCTGGCCGATTCACGCGGCGCACACCCGGGGTGGGATTTCAGGGTGGGGCGAACGATAATTGGGGTCCTACCGTGAGACGAACGCGTCGCGGGAGACGGCCCGCCGGAACCGGGCGAGCTGAATCCGGGGCGCCCACCGAATCGAGGGTGAATCGCATGAACACATTCGCAGTGCGCTCGGCGCTCGCGGCGGCCGCCGCACTCGCCATCTTCGCCGCACCCGGTGTCGCGGCCGCGGCACCGAATCTGCACGGGGATCCGAACACTCCGGGAACACAGGTTCAGGTCGAGAGCGAGCCGGGCGACTCGAACAGCTACACCTGCGGGGCAGTCGGCGTCGCGGGAGCCGGAGTCGGGTCGAATTCCTCCGGTGGCGCCGGTCAGGTCAACGGCGCGTACTTCGGTCCCGGCCCCGTCCAGGGCGGCTGCGTAGGTAGCGACGGGTCGGTCTACTTCCCGACCGGCAACGCCGAATGACGGCACACACGAACGAATTGCCACCGTTCACCGGGCCGACCCACCCGCCGACTAGATCCGCTCGATGGTCGCGAACCAGGCCGGTGCGCCGTCGTCGTGGAATCTCGTCTCGATCCGGTCCGGCTCTATGGCGGCGACCTTCCATCCATCGCTGGGGTCGAACGCCGCTCTCAGCTCGTCCCGGCGGACGGGGTGCGGGCCGGTATCGGGACCATCGTCGCTGAAGCACAACACATACACGGTTCCGCCGTGTTCGGTCACCGACGCCAGACTCGCCACGTAGCGTGGTCGCTCGGCGGCGTCGAACGTGTGGAACAGTCCGCAGTCCAGCACGGTGTCGAACCGGCGCCCCGTACTGTCCAACTGGAACGCGTCGGCCACCGCGAATTCGACCTCGATCCGACGGTCATCGGCCTTCTCACGGGCGATCGCCAGTGCCGTCTCCGCCACATCGACGCCCAGAACCTGCAATCCCAGCGAGGCGACGTGAAGAGCGTTCTCGCCGGTCCCGCATCCCGCATCGAGCACCGCTCCGGCGAATCCACCTTCGGATGCCACCCGCACGATCGCCGGCTGCGGCCGGCCGACATCCCACGGCGCAGGCCCCTCGTGGTATGACGCATCCCAGGGCCGTCCCGTCATCCGTTCGTGGCTGGTTGGCTGCCGACCGCTGAACGGATCGTCGGCGTGGGGTCCTGATCGCTCCGGCAATGTCGTCGCCTCCCTGCAACTCATCGTGCCACCTCATCGTGGCATGGCACTGCGCGGTTCTCGACCCCCGACACCGCGGCTTCCTGCTCTACAGACATAGATTGTTCGAATGTCTTAACATACACTTCACGCATGAGTATGAATATCGGAATCGTCGGGTACGGACTGGGCGGCCGCTACTTCCATGCACCGTTTGTCGAAGCGGCAGAGGGAATCACACTGGGCGGCATCGTGACCCGCTCCGCCTCACGTGTCGCCCAGGCTGCCGCAGACTTCCCTGGAATACCGGTGTTCTCGAGCCTCGGCGAGCTCATCGACTCCGGCGTCGATGCCGTCACGATCACCACCCCACCGCAGACGCGGCGCGAACTCGTACTCGAGGCAATCGGGCGGGGTGTGCACGTGGTCGCGGACAAGCCCTTCGCGCCGGATGTCGAGACGGCCCGAGAGTTGGTGGCAGCCGCAGACGACGCCGGCGTGCTGCTCAGCGTCTATCACAACCGTCGATACGACGCCGACATCCGCACGCTGAGGTCGGTGTTGCCGCGACTCGGCGACATCTGGCGTATCGAATCCCAGTTCGACCTGGACGGTGCCGACACGCTCGAAGCCGGCCCAACTGGCGGGTTGCTGCGCGACATGGGCGCACACGTCGTCGACCAGATGCTGTGGTTGTTCGGTCCGGCAGAGAGGGTCGACGCCCACCTCGATTATGTCGACCGGCCGGAGGGGCGCACCGACGCCGGCTTCGTCGTCAACATCGCTCACCGCAGCGGGGTCTATTCGAGCGTCTCGTCGAGCAAGGTCAACCACCTCGAGGGACGACGGCTGCGGGCGTTCGGCAGCTTGGGCGCCTATGTGGCGGACGGTACGGACGTGCAGGCACAGACTCTCTTCGCGGGGACGCGGCCCGTCGACGATCCCACCGGGTGGGGTTACGAACGACGGGAACGGTGGGGCGCCCTCCATACAGCAGAGGGCGCGGAAACGGTCCCGTCGCAACGGGGTGCGTATCAGGACTACTACACGGAATTCGCGGCCGCCGTTGCCGGCACCGGCGAGCAACCGGTGCCTGCCCGCACCGCGCTCGGCACCATCGCGGTGTTGGCAGCGGCGCGTGAGTCCGCGGAGAGCGGCGGCACGGTCGTCGTGCAGTCCGTCGACTGACCGGTAGCGACTGCGGCGGCGCTTGCCACGGTTCGGGGCTCAGGACGCGGAATCGAGAAATTCGGCGACAGCCCTGTTGAACGAATGTGGTCGTTCCATGTTCCTCGCGTGACCTGCGCGTGCGACGACGGTCGGCGCTCCGTTCGGTGCGAGTGCTGCGGCCGCTGCGTCGTGTGCTGACGGCCAGAACTCGCTGTCGGAACCGGCGACGAAGAGCACGGGAAGATCGGTCGCACGGATCGTCGAACGCCAGTCGCATTTCGCATGATCGTTCAACAGGGCGAGTTCCGGTGGCGACAGGGTTCGGTCGACGCGGCCCATCGCGGCGAGTAGGCGGACCAACCGCATGCCGCGTTTCCAGATCGGGGTGCCGTGGCCGGTCGCGGGAATCCCGTCCGCAAAGAATGTGTCGACCTTCTCCTGGTCGTAGCCGTAGAACCCGTACGCCCACTCCGGTGCATTGAGCATCCGCGGAGTCTGATCGACCACAACCGCGGCGCGAAGCCGCCCCGTGCCGTACGTGTCGACGTACGACCAGATCGTGTTTCCGCCCATCGACCCTCCGATCATTGCCGCACCTTGCAGGTCGAGTTGCTCGATGAGGGCGTGCACGAATCCGGCGCGTGTCCGCATCGTCGTGCCGGGCAGCATGGCGGGAGCCGTTCCGTGGCCCGGCAGATCCACCGCGATGACGCGGTGACCTGACTGGATCAGCGACGGGATCTGATACCGCCACGACGTGGCGGGGGCTGTGAAACCCGCCAGCAAAACCACGCTCGACGAGGATCGGCCGTCACCGTGCACGGTGTAGTCGATTCGAGCCCCGCCAGATTCGATGGAAGGCTCTGCTTCTCCTCTCCCCCCACTGGTCCCGGCCGACGCGCCACGGCGCCCGCCTGCGGTCACTGCGACGGTAGTACGGACTCGGGAATCCATCCATGGAGAACATCTCCACTACAGGGAGGGATCCACTGTGGAAACGAAATTCCTGGACCGTCGGGTGTAACGTTCCGGGCCTTCGCCGACACCATTCGAGTAGCTGTGGACGTTGGGCCCACGCATTCGAACAGGACACTACGAAATGCACACCTCACTTCCCCACTCAGAGACGTCGCACGCGGCGAATACTTCGGGCGCAGTGACCCGTCTCCCTCGAATCCGCCTGCGAAACCGGTTCGCCACGGCCGCCGTCGCCGCCGCGCTCGCCGTCATCCCTCTCGGAGCCAGCACCGCCGTCGCGACAGCAGCCGACCATCCCGTCACGACAGTCGCCGCACCCACCATCCCCGGCGACCGCGGTGACCACGGTGACGGCCCCCGCCACGACCGACAACGCGACCAACGGCAAGAACGCAGGGACCAGAGCATGACGCTCGACGAACTCCTCGTCGGATGGAACAGCAGCCAGATCTACCAGATGTGACGACGCGTGACCGAGGACGACGCCAGTTTCGTCGTCCTCGGTCCCGCGCGCCTTTCTCGTATCAGCGTCGGGTGGATTCCGCTCGTCGCTCGTAGCGCGAGCGAGCGAGGGCGTGCGCCCCGCGCAGCAACTCTCGAGTGACTTCGCCGGAGCGAGAGCCAGGCTCGGTGACCGCCAGCCAGCCCAACGGGCCGTAGACGGGATGCGCGATGACGGTGTCGGGCACACCGGCGTCGGCGACGCCCTGTTCTCGCGGTGCGTGGCCGGTTGCCTCGATGAATGCCTCCTTCCCGGCGTGGATGTTCACCCGGAACGCGCCCGCGCGGTCCAGACCCGAGCTTTCGTCGCCGGGGTAGTTCTTGGTGACGATCGTGGCGAAGGGCTGGGTCCTGTCGGGAACGATTCGATCCGGTGAGTAGTAGAAGAAGGTGTCACCCCAGCTGATCTCCGGCGAACCGTCACCGGGGGCAGGCCTGAGCGTCAGAACGTCGCCGAGGCCTTCGACGAAGTCGATGATGTCGTCCATGGTCATAGCTTCCAGCGTTTCATTAAAGTGCTCGTGGAGACCTCGAAGAGCAAACGTAGGAGAAATACGGTGCCAAGTCTCCAATCACCTCATCTGCGGACCGTCGATGTCGCCCGGCGTGCCGGGTGCTCCGTGCAACACGTGCGCAACCTCGAACGCGACGGGTTGCTGCCTCCCGCAACCCGCACCGCAACCGGATACCGCATCTACACCGACGCGCACGTGCAGGCCGCGCTCGCCTATCGGGAACTCGCCATCGGCGCCGGCCCGGTCGAAGCCAAACGGATCATGCGCAGCGTGCACACGTGCCCGGCCGCGACAACGGTCGCTCTCCTCGATGCAGCACACGCCCGACTCCACGCGGAACGAACCGAACTGGCCCTGGCGAAGGAGGCCGCCGATGTGATCTCGACCGAACCGATCGACGACGTGCAGGCCTCGGACTGGATGAGCGTGAGCGAACTCGCCGTCGCCCTCGGCATCCGCCCCTCCACGTTGCGGCACTGGGACACAGAGGGACTCGTCGTCCCCGACCGGGACACACCCACGGGAGCGCGCCGGTACTCCCCGACCCAGGTCGGCGACGCTCGCGTCGTGCATCAGCTGCGAAAGGCCGGTTATCGCATCGCACCTCTCCGCGGGGTCTTGGCACAACTCGGGCACACTTCCGGATCGGGTGACATCGGCGCCGCGCTGGCTGCCCGCGACCAGGCCACCACGGCACGCTCCCGAGCCTTGCTCGATGCAACCGCTGCCCTCACCGTGCTCCTCTCGCTCCAGGAAGGGGTGGTCAGTGCGCGCGCGAAAACACCGCCACGAGAAAGTCGGAATCCTCGGTGAACGGGCGCAGATCCCACGTCGACAGCAGCAGATCTGCCGTGAGGCCGTTGGCCTGAGCGTCCGCGAGGAATTGCGAGAACTCGTAGCCCCGGTCTGCACCGAACCCCACAACCACGCGACCGGTCGGGGCGAGATGGGAGGCGAATCCCGCCAGCACCGACTCGCGGGTCGACGGCGCAAGGAAAGTCATCACGTTGCCGGCACAGACGATCACGTCGAAATCGGCTGTTATGCCGTCGGCCGGCAGATCCAACTCCGCGAGGTCACCGACCAGCCACGTCGGACCGGGGTGATCCTCCTTCGCCACGTCGATGAGCACAGGATCCACATCGACACCCACCACGACATGACCGGCATCGTGCAAATAGCCGCCGAGGCGGCCCAGTCCGCACCCCGCGTCGAGTACCCGACCGCCACGGCCGAGCATTGCATCGACCAGGCGCGCCTCTCCCACGATGTCCTTGCCCTGCGCCTCCATCGCCCGGAACCGCTCGACGTACCACGTCGAGTGCCCGGGATCGGCGGCTGTGATCTCCTCCCACTGGCTGGGGATGCGCTCCTTGGGTGTACGTGCACTCATTACCGATTCCTCCTCGATGCGGCCCGCCCGGCGAGCCACTGCCACCGTATGCGACCCAACCTTCGCACCCCACCCGCAGCCCGACGGTGTTACGCCACCGGACAGTCTCGATCAGCGGGATTCCGGGCCGACGCGGCCGGCCCTCCGAGGAAGATCGAGCCATGCCCGAGCCCGCTCCCGACCGCGTCCGGATCACCGACCGCCTGCACGTCGTGGCCGTCCTGCTCGACACGAAGGACTGGCCGGGGTTCGCGGCGACGCTCACCGAAGATGTCGTGGCCTACGGGCGGACCGGGCGGGCCGACGTGGTCGCCCGCGTCCGTTCCCACCTCGACGTCTGCGGCGCCACGCAGCACCTGCTCGGCAACATCCGCGTCGACGTCGACGGTGACGCGGCGCGTACTCGCTCCTATTTCCGGGCGTTTCACGTCGGCCTCGGCGACCGTGCCGGCGCGACGTACGAGTGCCTCGGTGAGTACCGCGACGAGTGGCGACGCGGACCGTCGGGCTGGTTGCTGGCCGGGCGGGTGATCGACGTCGGCGCCGAAGTCGGCGACCGCGGTGTCATCGCGCCTCTGAGCTGAACTCGCCGAGTTCCGCCCGGCTCAGCTGTGCTCCCCGCACACCGCGGATGCCGGATCCGGCGCACAGATCTGCTGCCACGTGTAGAAGCCGGAGTTGACCACGACCTGGAGGTTGTCCTTCGTAATGTTCTGCACGGGCAGGAACACCGTCGGCACGGCCATGTACTGGTTGTCGATCGTGCCGTTGATCATCTCCTCCGGAGGGCCTTCGCCGTGGAGGATCGATGTGGTCAGCTGCGCGGCGACCTTCGCCTGGTCGGACAGATTCTTGAAGATCGTGTTGTCGAGAGTTCCCTGCGCGATCAGTTGCAGCGCAGCGAGATTGGCGTCCTGCCCCCCGGTGACCGGGATCCGTCCGTCGAGCCCGCGGCCGGCCAGTGCCGCGACGATTCCGCCTCCCAGGTCGTCGTTCATGGTGACGAACAGCGCGATGTCGTTGTTCTCGCGGGTCAGGCATTCCTCCGCGAATGCCTGACCTTCGGCGGGGTCCCAGTCGTCGATCGCGGTCTCGCAGACCACGCGGATCTTGCCACTGTCGGCGAGTGGCTGCAGATACTCGTCCTGACCGAGCCGAAATTGACGGGTCCCGTATTCACCGAGGTTTCCCTCCACCCGGGCGATCTTCACACCGTCGCCGGGCATCGCGGCGATCAGATCCGCGGCGCGGCTCCCCTGCCGTCGGCCGACCTCGAGTGGATCGAAGATCACCTGAACGTCTGCCGGTCCACCGACCGCGTCATGGTCGTAGAGCACTACCGGAACGTCCGCCTCGGCGGCGGCAGTCAAGGCGCCACCCGAAAATCTCGCGTCCGCGGAGATCACCACAAGCACGGACGCGCCCTCCGCGATCGCCGACTCGACCTGGCTCTGCTGACGGGCAGGATCACCCTCGGCGTTGCGGACCGTCACCGTCGCCTCCGGCGCGAACAGCTCCAGGAAGTCGGTGAACAGGGGTTCGTCTCGCTCCACGAATCGGGTGGTCGTCGTGTTCGGCAAGAAGAAGAAGACCTTCTCCGTTTCGTCGTCGGCCCGCGGTGCAGGGGCCGCGCAGGCCCCGAGCGCCATCGCTGCGACCGCAGCCGCGACGCAGAACGTGCGCACCCTTGTCTTCATGAGCTTGTCTTCATGACCCGCGGATCTCCAGTCCGATCGTGCCCAGTCTGGAGATACCCGCGGGTGACGCAGGCTACTCGCGCACGTCGATGCTTTCGGTGTTTTCCGACCGTGATCGGCGCACACTGTGTGCAGGGATGAGGAGGAGAAGGTGTTCCACCAGGACCGCGGCGTCGTATCCAGCGGAGATCGTGACACTTCGCCGGCCGAGCATCTCCTGAACGAATCCCTGCTCGTCGAACCCGAGGTCCGGCGGCGCCCCTGGCGCGAATTCCTTGCGTCCACACCAGGACGCCTCTCCCTCCTCGCCGTCGTCCTCGTCGCGGTCGCGCTGACGGCCGGCCTCGTGACGTCCGCCGTGGTGGCCGCGCGGCAGCAGCGCATGGAAACCCTTCGCGCCCACACCGAACCGCTCGCGGACGCCGCGCAGAACCTGTTCAGTTCGTTGTCGATCGCCGACGCGGCAGCGACGTCGTCGTTCATCGCGGGTGCCATCGAGCCGCTGGCGGTGCGCGACCGGTACAACCAGGCGATCGGCGACGCGTCGAACGCACTCGTCACCGCGTCGTACGGCGTCACCTCAGGCGACGTCGAATCGCTGCGACTGCTCACCGAGATGTCGCGGCACGTCGCCGTGTACACGGACCTGGTGGCGACCGCACGGTCCAACGACTCCGCGGGAAATCCGGTCGGGGTGGCATATCTCGGTACCGCTTCGGCTCTCATGCAGGACACCATCCTGCCTTTGGCCGAACGCCTGTACAACGACCAGGCCCGCGCCGTCGCCGACACGCAGTCCCACACTGCCAGGTTGCCCGCCACCGCCATAGTGGTCGCGTCGGCCGGGGTCGTCGTCCTCGCCGTCGCGCACACGTACGTGGCGCATCGAAGCCGCCGCCGGGTCAATCCCGGACTGGCGTGTGCGACCGTCCTGCTGGCTGCTCTCGTCGTATGGATCGTGGTCGCCGGGCTGTTGTCGACGTCGGCCAGCGAACGCGCACGGATCGACGGCGCGGAGCCCCTCGCGGCGGTCACGAAGGCGAGGATCCTCGCCCAGCAGGCCCGCGCCGACGAGACGCTCGGACTGCTTCGTCCGGGTTTCGATCCAGCCGGGAGCGACTACACCCGGCACACGGACGCACTCGCCGAGATTTTGAATTCGGACGCGTCGCGGAACACCGTCGTCGCACCGACGATCAGCGGGGCGTCCGCCGCGTTCGACGGATGGCGGGGCGCGCACCGGGACCTGCAGCAGAAGCTCGCAGACGGCGACTACCAGGGCGCGGCGGACGTTGCCGTCGGTCCGGGATCGACGGCATCGACGGCCCAGTTCCGGGCCCTCGACGAAGCGCTCGAAGACGCCATCACGGCTCTGCGCACCGAGGAACTCGACGCGATGCGGGAGTCGTACCGCACGATGGCGGCGCTCGCCGTAGGTGGCATCGTGCTCGCCGTTTCCGCAGCGCTCGCCGTCGTCGCGGGGATCGAGCCCAGAGTGAGTGAGTACCACTGATGGTGCGACGACACCCGGAACGGCGACCGCGCTCCGCTCGGCTGCTCGGCAGCCTCGTGCTCGGAGCTGTCCTGATTGCCGGTTGCGGCGCGCCCGATGCACCCACCCCGAGGTTCTCCGGGGACTTCACGGAGTTCCCCCTGTCGGCCGGCGCCCAGCTCATCGCACCGTCCGAGGCGCCGCCGCCGGCCACGGAGCCGTCGGCATGTGCAGCACAGGCCAGTCTCCGTCCGGGGGCTCCGAGCCTCGGTGGCACTCTCGGTGATATCCGTGCCCGCGGCACGGTGGTCGTCGCGGTCGACCAGAACACCAACCTGTTCAGCTTCCGCGACCCGACTACCGGCACCCTCACCGGATTCGGTGTCGACCTCGCGCGGGAGGTTGCACGTGATCTACTCGGCGATCCCACCAGGGTCGAGTTCCGGCCGCTCGGAACCGATGACGGCGCCGAGATGCTCGCCCGCCGCGACGCGGACATGGTCGTGCGTCCGGTTGCCCTCCCCTGTGAGGGTTCCCAGGACTTGGCGCTCTCCACGGTGTATCTCGAGGCATCCCGCCGGCTCGTGGTGCGGGACGGGTCGGGTATCTCCGGTCCTGCCGACCTTGCCCGGCGACGGGTCTGCACGCACCACGACGCGGCGTCGGTGTCGGCGCTGTCGCGTATCGCCCCCAAAGCCACGATCCTTGCGGTACCCGACTGGGACGACTGCCTCATGGCCATCCAGCAGCGACAGGTCGACGCGGTTGCAGGGGCTGCCGTCCTCGCCGGTCTCGTCGCCCAGGATCCGAATCTGGAAATCGTCGGTCCCGAAACCGATTCCGCCCGATACGCCATCGGCCTCGCTCCCGGAAACGACGACCTCGTCCGGTTCGTCAACGGCACACTCGAACGGCTGCGCACAGACGGAACCTGGACTGCTCTCTACGATCGGTGGCTGTCGTCGCTCGGCCCGGCACCCGGACCACCGTCCCCGCAGTACCGGGACTGACCGGCCCCTCCGACGGCGGCGCCTCCTCTGTCGCCCCGAGTTCCACCACGTCCCGGTTCAGCTCGGATCGTCGTCAGCGACGGTCTCGGGCAGGCCGGTCCCCATCGGGTCGAGCAGGGCGGTCGTGCGGGAACCCCACCGCTCGTGCGCGGATTGACGGGTCATCCCGGCGGCCTTCCCGATGGTCGCCCACGTCGCTCCCTGAAAGCGCAGGCCGAGAACGGTTTCGACGCCGTCCAGCCCGGCGGCGAGCTGGATGCGAAGACTCAGCAGATGCCAGGCCAGGGTCCGCTTTTCGGGAATGTCCGTACCCTGCTCGGCGTCCCACTCCGCCGTACCGGGAAGCGGTCCGGTGCCGATGATTTCGTCAGCGTGACGGCTCGCTTCGGCGGCCGCCGCCGTTATCACCGCGCGAGCAGCGGCGTCGATATCCGCGCTGACGGCGCGTTCGACAAGTTCCATGACAACCTCCCATTTCTGTCAGGCATAGCCTGACAGAGGCGGAACGCGGCGTCAAGGATTACCCGACAGATGTGAGGCATGCGACCCGAAGGTTCGCCACTTCACCTGAACCCTGTCGATCCCTCACCGAGCTGCGCTGCGAGATGAGTGATGTCGGTGGCCGAAATGTCCCAGCTGCCTGTTGGCGCGAGATCGTCGGTCTGGTGCGGTCCGTGCTCGACGGGCCGGAGAATGAACGCAGTGGCCAGTCCCGCAGCGTGCGCGGCTTCGAGGTCGTCGTTGTGGGCGGCGGCGAGCATGACCTCGCCCGGATGAAGACCGAGAAACTGCGCCGTTTGCAGGTAAGCCTGGGGATCAGGTTTGTATTTTCGGTTGATGTCGGAGCCGATGATCACGTCCCACGGGATTCCGGCGTTCTTGGCCATGTCGAGCAGAAGTGAGGTATTGCCGTTCGAGAGCGGGCCGATGATGTACTCGGCCTTGAGTGCCGTGAGACCTGGCACGCTGTCGGGCCAGGGGGTGAGCACATGCCAGGCGCGCGCGAGCTCGTCGAGCTCTCCGGCATCGTGATCCGAGGGGTCGATGCCCGATTCGCGGAGCGCGAAGTCGAGGTTCTCGCGGTGCAAGATATCGAGAGTCACGAACTCGCGGGTGCCGGAAAGGATGGCATCCATGGAGGGCTGGTAACGGGCACGCCACCGGTCGGCGAACGCAACTGCGTCCACCTCGAGCTGATGGCGCGCCGCGTAGTCCGCGACAGCGGCGGCGATACCGGAGCGCCAGTCGACAACGGTGCCAAAGGTATCGAACAACACGGCGCGAACATTGCGTCCCGTCGACGGGGACCGGAACTGCACACGAGCCATGGGCGTCCTTTCGACTCGAACGTACGACGTGGCATGAGAATAGTGCCGTCATGCCACGCCGTCGGCGAATCGCACGGACCGCCCGTGGGCGAGCGTCTGCTTCAGTACCGGGAGTAGTGCTGTCCACTCACCTGTTCACCGGCGCAGATGCACTTACGATCGAGGCTTCGCGCCGAGGTCACGGCACAGAACCGAATCCCGAGCGCATCGTGGGAATCCGTGCTGTGTGGGCATGCCGTGCACGACGCCGCCGATTCCACCGCCGACACGGGGCTCGGTGACTCGGACACGAGTAAATTCGACACATCAGTCGGGTTCGACGCCATGGCGGCGCTCCAGTTCTCGGCCCTTGGACTGCGGCCGGTGTGGGCGCCGAGGACGACATGGCACGACCGCGCATATTCGAATAACCCTCGACACCCACCACGCTACTCCCCCTACCGCCCACCACCCTCCGATCACGGGTGATTGCCGAGTCGTCAGGGAGCGTACGGCGCTGCGGGCGGCGTGACGACCTGAGCGGCCTACGTGAGACCTGCACCGAATCCGATGAGCAGTGCGGTGCCAGCGGTGTGCGTTCGACCGGTCCGTAGGAGTGTCTCCATGGTCGGAGGGACGGAACGGAACTCTGTTGTAGCTCTTCTGCATTCGCTGTCGTATCAAGTCACAGGACTTCTCCGCTGTTGCACCCGAAACATACATCGGTGGCCTCCGCCGGGTGCGACGGCAGACGCTGCCGAGTAGAAATCGCACACTTCCGCCCAGCGCCGGCGGGTCCGACAATAGGGAGCGTGAGTTCTCGACGTTCCGCCGCAGAGTGGGCGCGGAGTCAGGTCCATGCGGTGTGTGACGATCCTGCAGCCCGACTCGAGCTGATCGCCCGTACCTATCACGGTCCGATCGGCAACGCACCCCGGCACTTACCGTTCCGCCGGGCGGCTTTGTCGTTCATGCGCTGGCAGATCGGCCGCGGCGTGCTGGCACCGCTCGGTGCGATGCCGCCCGGCAGTCCGTGGTGGCGAGCGGTCAACGAGCGGCTGATGCGCGACGGCTGCGAGGCTGTCGCCCGGAGCGGCGGAATGTGCGGGACGCCGTCCTCGCACACCGTCGATCTGTGGATGCTGTTCGTTGCCGATCCGACCGCACGCACGTGGTACCGGGCCCACAATGCGAGCATCGCCTCCGCCTACCTGGACCACCGCGACCTTGCCTGCACGGAGAGCCGTCCGGAGCGCTTCTTCCTCAACGTCGTACTGCTCCGTGTTCTCTATGCCCATGCCCTGGTCGCGGCGCCGCGGCTCGCGCTCGGGCGGCTCGCGCCGGCCGGCCCACTTCTCGGAGATCCCCGTCTCTCGATGACCGGGATCTTCCTGTCCCTCTCTCGGGTCCTCCCCGACCGATACCCCCTCGGGGACGACGTCGCGGCGTATGTCGCCGCTGAGCACAACGTCGGTGAGATGCTGGACTACGGCCTGATCGGGCCGCGGCTGCAGCAATTGTACGAATGGTCAGCCGACGAACTCGACGAGCCGGGGCTACTCGACTGCATTTGCGACGGTAGTCCTACTTATGCCTGGTCCTACTCTGATCGCGAGGTATGGCATCCGGCGAGCCCGGCCGTCACGATTCGCGCGGTTCGGCGGATATTGCCGGCGAACTAGGGGGTCGACCTCGCTGTCCGTACCTCACCCGGCCGGCTTCGGACGTCGCTCTGCAGCAGCGGTGGATACACGGTGGACGATTCCCCGTCCACCGTGGTGCCGGCGAACTGGAGCATCGCCCGCTGCTCGCCGTGCATCGGCGCCGGATAATTCAGTGTCGGCGCCGAGACTTCGTCGAGCGTGCGGAGGTGTTCGGGGCTGAGGGTCACCTCCAGGCCGGCGATGTTATCCGTGAGGTGCTCGACGCGCCTGGCGCGGAGGATAGGCACGACGGTCCCGGATCGGGCACGCAGCCAGGCCGGCGCAACGGCTGCCGAAGTGGTCGCAAGGTCGTCGGCGATTGCGGCGACGGCGTCGATGACCACGAACTCGGCGTCGGTCGGACCGCCGACGAAGGCGGTGCGGGCGGAGTCGGTGACCTCTGTGCCGCGGCGATATTTGCCGGACAGGAAACCGTTCTTCAGTGGGCTCCACGGGAGTGCATCAGCGTTTCACCGGCACTTTCGAGGAGTCACTGCCATGAGCCCCGTGCAGTTTCAGAAACGAATTCGACTGCAACACGCCCGCTCGATGCTGGTCGCCCACCCCGGTGACGTCGCGGGCGTCGGGCATCGTGTCGGCTACGACAACCCCTCACAGTTCAATCGCGAATACCGCCGCCTGTTCGGCGCCTCCCCCGGCAAAGACGCTCACGGCATACGCACGAACACCGCACTATCGCACGCCGGCCCCCTGCCCTGACGGTTTCCGGGTCCTCTCGAAGGGGTAAGCGTCGCGGGAAGCGCCTCTCACTGATTCGACGAACTTATCAGTCCGGCTTGCCGATTCGACAGAAGACGAAGAAGGGTACGAGAATGGCCGACCAGTACGTCCGGCAGGATCCCACTACGCAGTACCCCGCCCCCGATCGCGAACACCAACCGGAGTTACCGCACCCGGGACTGACCTCCGACATGGTGACCGCCCCGGATCACGGCGAGAAGTCCTATCGGGGAAGCGGCCGCCTCGACGGTCGCCACGCCCTGATCACCGGCGCGGATTCGGGCATCGGACGGGCGGTGGCGATCGCGTTTGCTCGCGAGGGTGCCGACGTCGTGGTCAGTTGCCTGGAGGCCGAGGAGTCGGACGCACGGGAGACCGTGCGACTGGTGGAAGAGGCCGGACGACGAGGCGTCGTCGCGACCGGTGACATCACGTCGGAGGACCACTGTCAGGCTCTCGTGGATCTGACGGTCCGTGAACTCGGCGGTCTCGACATACTCGTCAACAACGCGGCCTTTCAGATGGTGCAGACGGGTGGTATCGCCGACATCACCACCGAGCAATTCGACCGTGTCCTGCGCACGAACCTCTACGCGCTGTTCTGGTTGTGCAAGAAGTCCGTCGCGGTCATGGAACCTGGATCGACGATCGTGAACACCTCGTCGATCCAAGGGATGAATCCGTCTCCCGGGCTTCTCGACTACGCCACCACGAAGGCAGGGATCATCGATTTCACCAAGGGTTTGGCGGCCGATGTGGCGAAGCGGGGAATCCGGGTCAATGCCGTTGCACCGGGGCCCATCTGGACGCCGCTGATCCCCGCGACAATGCCCGCCGACGGTTATCGGCAGTTCGGGGACGACGTGCCTCTGGGCAGGCCCGGCCAACCGGCCGAACTGGCACCCGCGTACGTATTCCTCGCATCGAGCGAATCCAGCTACGTCACCGGAGAAGTGCTCGGCGTCACCGGCGGGACGCCCTTCACCTGAGCACCGCGTGAGTGACGGAGGCCCTGCGAGGTCACTCCTTTTCGCGGGCGGCGACGATGGCGTCGAGGTTGGCGGCGATGTTCTGCTCGGCGCGAGCTTTGTCGACACCCAGTCCGGTGAGCACTCCGACCCCGTCCTCGACCTCGAGCAGGGCCAGCAGGATGTGCTCGGTTCCGATGTAGTTGTGCCCTAAACGTAGTGCCTCACGGAACGTCAGTTCGAGCGCCTTGCGTGACTGGGCATCGAAGGGAATGAGCGCGGGCACCTCCTCGACGGCGGGGGGCAGAGTCGCGGTCGCGGCGTGCCGGACCGAATCCAGTGTCACGTCCTGCGCGGAGATCGCCCGGGCGCCGAGCCCTTCCGGATCGGCCAGGAGTCCGAGGATGAGATGCTGGGGCAGGATCTCGGCGGTGCGTGCCGCCCTGGCCTCGTTCTGCGCGACCACCACCACCTGTCGTGCGCGCGGAGTGAACCGGCTGAATCCCTGATTCGGGTCGAGGTCGGAGGCCTGCCCGGGATCCTTGGGGACGAATCGCTTCTGCGCGGCCTGCTTCGTGACGCCCATGCTCTTGCCGATTTCGGTCCACGATGCCCCCGAGCGGCGGGCCTGGTCGACGAAGTGGCCGATGAGATGGTCGGCCAGTTCACCGAGGTGCTCCGCGGCGAGGACCGCGTCGGTGAGTTGCTCGAGCGGGGCTTCGGCGTGCACCTTCTTGATCGCGTCGATGAGCTCGTCGAGTCGGATGGGTGGGGTCGTGCGATCTGAAGTCTCCATGCGTCAACTCTAGGTTGACGGACCGTGAGCGTCAACCCCAGGTTGTCGCTTTCGACTTCCGCGAGCTGCGCACCACCCGCGATCCGATCTGCTACTTTTCATAGCTAGCAGATCTAGGGATAGGGGTTCTATGCATATCGAGAAAGATCTGGTGGCGGCTTCGGCCACTCCCCTCGTGCTCGGAATTCTCGCGGAAGGCGAGTCCTACGGGTATGCCATCTTGAAACGAGTGAACGACTTGTCCGGCGGACGGATTCAGTGGACCGACGGAATGTTGTACCCACTTCTGCATCGCCTGGAAAGGTTGGAATACGTGTCGGCATCGTGGGGAGCCTCCGACAGCGGGCGAAGGCGTAAGCACTACACGATCACCGCTGCGGGCCGGGAGATGCTCGCGGAACGACGCGCCCAATGGGACGTCGTCGCGGACGCTCTGAGCCAGGTGTGGCGCTCCGTCCAACTGCCCCCAGCCTCCGCCGAAGGATGGTCGTGATGGATACCGACAAGGAGCTCGAATCGCAGATCGGCCAGTGGCGGGGTTACGTCGAGCGCCGTCACGCGATATCCGCCGCCGACACCGACGAGATGGAAGACCATCTACGCGATCAAATTTCGGATCTGTCCGCCGCCGGACTGCAGACCGACGAGGCATTCCTGGTCGCGGTCAAACGCATGGGCAACGTCGATGACATCTCCCGCGAGTTCGCGCGCGAGCACTCCGATCGGCTGTGGAAGCAACTCGTTCTGATGCCGGCCGCGTCGGATGGCGACGGCACTCGCCCCACACGTGAGCTGTTCGTCGTTCTCGGGCTCGCCGTCGGCGCGGCACTGTCGGTCAAGGCAGGCGTGACGACACTCGGCGAGCAGGACCTCGCACGCAACCTCAGCCTGTTCGTTCTTCCGTTCCTCGCCGGATACTTCGCCTGGAAGCGACAGGTCACGCCCCGGCTCGCCGCGGTACTGCTGGTGCCGTTCGCCCTGGCGGCGGTTCTGTTGAACGTCTTCCCGTTCGCGTCGAACGGCGCCACCGAGGTGATCGCGGCGATCCACGCACCGATCGCGCTGTGGTTCGCCGTCGGCCTTGCGTATGTCGGGGGTCAGTGGCGATCGGATCGGCGGCGAATGGACTTCATCCGATTCACCGGCGAATGGGTCGTCTACCTGACCCTCCTCGCCCTCGGCGGCGGCGTCCTCATCGGCCTGACGATCGGTGCGTTCGACGCGCTCGGCCTGAGTGTCGAGTGGTTCATCGAGGACTGGGTGCTGCCGTTCGGGACGGCCGGCGCGGTCATCGTCGCAGCATGGCTCGTGGAGGCGAAACAGAATGTAGTCGAGAACATCGCCCCAGTCCTCACCCGCGTGTTCACCCCACTGACCACGCTCATGCTGCTCGTGTTGCTCACGGCATTCGCTACGACCGGCAGCGTCGTCGACGTCGACCGAAACCTGTTGATCCTGATGGATCTCATTCTCGTCGTCGTCCTGGGATTGCTGTTGTACGCGATTTCCGCCCGTGACCCTTACCTGCCACCCGACCTGTTCGACCGCCTCCAACTCGTCCTCGTCGTCAGTGCCCTCGCGGTCGACCTGCTGATGCTGTTCGCAATGCTCACTCGAATCGCGGAATTCGGCTTCACCCCGAACAAGGTGGCGGCACTCGGAATGAACCTGGTCCTCCTCGTCAACCTGACCTGGTCGGCTCATCTCATCCTCGGGTTCCTGCGCGGCCGCCGCGGTTTCAGCTCCACCGAACGCTGGCAGACCCGTTACCTTCCCGTCTTCGGCGTGTGGGCGGCGTTGATGGTCGGCGTCCTCCCACCGGTTTTCGACTTCGTGTGACCACGGAGCTGATCGAGATTGTTTTCCTCGCAAAGGGAATTCACGGCATACGGCCCGTCCTACTGGGCCATGATCGCGCTGTTCGTCGTGCGGTCCGCGATTCTGGTCTGGCGCGGACGGTGCCAGACCGAATCGCAGTCCCGACGCCTCGGCCGCGTCCTTGCGGTGCTGACAGCCGCGATCTACGGCGCGACGCTGGTCTATTTCTCGTTTCCGCCCACGATCGGCGGCTCGGTGCCGCTGCGCCTGACCGATCTCGCGACCGTCGCGGCGGCCTGTGCGCTGTGGTCCCGGGCGCAGTGGGCCTACGCGCTCACGTACTACTGGGGACTCGTGCTGAGCACCCAGGCGTTGATCTCGCCTGTTCTGACCGGTCCGGACTTCCCCCACTACCAGTTCCTCGCGTTCTGGGCGATTCACCTGCTCGTGGTCTGGGCGGCCATCTATCTGACGTGGGGCCGAAGGATGCGGCCTCGGTGGCGCAGCTACCGGTTCACGGTCCTGGTCACGGTCGTCTGGGCGGCGTCTACCTTCACGTTCAACCGTGTCGCCGGAATTCCTCAACAGAAAGCGTCTACATAGATCTCATACTTCCTACCACTGACGTGGCTGGCGTTGGAGATGTATGTACTTCACGGCTACCCGTAACACCCTGCGGTGTTGCGGGTTTTACCGTGTCCCACACCGACGCTTGTGGCGCAGGAACAGTCTTTGTCTGGTTCACCCCCACCTGAGGTGTCGCGGCGGGAGCACTACGACGGACACGGCGATGCCGCTGCCTGCTCGGAGTGGGACACATCTTGTCGCGGCATTGGCGCACCGGCGCATGCTCGATCACCCGGATCCGCGGATTCCGGCCGCGCTTCCGAACCGCTTTTCCACGTCCCAGCAATGCCCGTTTGGCCAGGTTCACGGCCGCCACATGGTCACGGTTTCCGCCAATTTTGCACTGCACACACCATGCCCGGTGGTAACCGCCGGGGCGAGAGAGCGCTTCGTTGCAGCCCGGACACAACGCCGACGATCCGCGTGCCGGTACGGACACCACCGTCACACCGACACCGGCGGCGGTGTGGGTGAGAGCGCCGACGGCTTGGCGGCGGGCCGATTGCGCGGCCCGATTGTTGTTGACATGCCCATGCCCGCGGGTTTCGAGGGTGGTGAGGTCTTCCACCGCGATCACCGTCGCCCCCGCCGCGGCAGCGAAGTCGGCAACCTGACAGCCGAAGTGAAACGCCATTTCACGGTTGATCTTTGCCCGTTTGACCCCGACAGCGGTGCGGTGCCCGTCGAGGACGGCGATTTTCTCCTCCAGTTGTGCTCGGACCGCGGGGGGTGCGGCCGCGGCGAGCCGGCGCAGGCGAGCAGCTTTGCGGTGCAGCAGCTGACCTTCGGTTTGCAGGCGGGCCAGCTTGATCCCGAGGCCTCGGTCGTCGTACGTGAAACCCCGATAGTCCGAGACCACACCCTCCGGGGTTTGTGTGGCGACGGCGGCCACACCGAGAGTGGACGGAGACCAGTCCACGCCCACCGCCGTCGTTCCCGATGTCAGATCAGCGGCGGGGACTGCTTCGGTGGCAGCGCACCGCAACAGCAGACCTCGGTGGTCGAGGACCAGGGTCGGTAGATGCCACTCGCTGATCGGCCGCCGATGCAGGTGCGGTGGGATCGCGGCGGTCAGCCGGACTCGTCGCCACTGCGCGCGTGCTGTCGGGGCGGCGGTGGTGGGTAGTGTGACTGTCAACGTCATGACGGCGTCTGTGACGGTCATGTGTGCGAGTTGTCGATCCGCTGCGGAAAGCCGAGCCATCGCCGAGGTCTGGGGTGGTGCTTGCATGTCGGTGATCCGCAGGCGTGCGTCTGCCGCGCCGGCAGTGCGGTGTGAGCGCGCTGTGAGCTGCCGCACCACGCCACGGGCGAATCCGGGCGGGACGTACTCCGCAGCGGTGGTGGGTGCGGCGATGCGGCCGGTGGCCGGGTCGAACCGGGCCGACAGTGCAGTGATCGCGGTGTCTCGGTATGCCAGAGCCCGCAAAGTGCCTACCGCCTGCGCGGTCACCACCCGCGTGACACGCGACGGGACGTAGACCCCGTCCGGGTAGTGCGGGGTCCAGCCCAGACGCGCAGCAGCGACATGACCGTGCATCGGGAGTTTCCGGCCGTGGCTGTCACATCCGGCGGCGAGGACATCGAAGGTGGCCGATTGCCACAGCCGCGAAATCAGCTCGGTTTCGGCACCGGAGATCAGGTCGAGCATCCACCCGACACGAACGTCGAGGTCGTCGAGCCCGATCGGCGCACCGGTCGCGTCATCGACAGCCAGGTAGGGGCGAGTGGTGAACGAGAACTGTCGCAGCGCAGTCAATCCGGCATCGGCCATCAGCTAGCCCCTCTCCACCGGGCCGCCGCATCGCCGAAGAAGTCGACGTTGATGCTCCTTCGACCGCAATCGGTAGAAGCGGCCGGAAAACGAAGCGAGCACTGCCATGAAGTCATCCATCAGCTCCTCTACCAGCGACTTGTCCCCATGGTCACGCCGGACCTCGACCTTAACCCCGACCGCCGACAAGTACCGCTCGATCCACGCCACCGGAGAATTGCGCCAACCGATCCCGCCACACCACTCGCACCACCGTGAAGTGACCCTTGGCTGCGTCCTCGAGCATCCGATTCAGTCCCGCCCGGGTCTCCCGCAGACCTGAACCACGATCCTTGTAGACCCGGTACACGGTGCCGGCGGCACTCTCACGCAGCATCTTCTCCTGATAGGCGAGCGAGGATTCCTGACCGGTCGAGCCGGACACCCGGCAGTACAACGCTTCCGCCCTGTCGGCTGGAACACTCTCCGGTGCAGGTCGACCCAGGTAGACGTCGAGATCCTCCCGATCGAAGACTCGTGACCGGAACCTGTACGCCGAGACGGTAACCGGCCCTCCGGCGCGGCCTTCCGGACTCCCACCGACATCTTCAGGTATGCCGCCGCCTCGCCGATGCGCGTGATCCGATAGCAACAGGAAGGATTAGGAAGTATTAGGGATTACGGTAACAGTTGAGAGCCTGCCACCGCGACCCTTCTGGACGTTCTGGGTCCCTGGCCGGTGTACCTACTGACGGCGACGACACTGATTCTCGTCGTGTGGGCCCTGATGACCTGGCCGTGGGAGCGGGCACGACGACGCGCCGAGGAAGGCCCCCTGCCGTCCTGACGTTGTCCCGGCGTCTTTGGTGTCACGCATTATCTTCCGAACGACGCTGCCGCTGCGTAACATCAGATCCATCTCGCTGGAATCCCGATGGAGGCCGACGTGGGTGGACTTGGTATCGATCTCGGAACTGCCAACACTGTCGTCGGAACTCCCGACGACGGCATCGTACTGAACGAGCCGTCCTTCATGCTCGTTCGAACGAAGGATCCGCACCGTGCTCTTGCAATCGGCACGGAGGCGCGAAGTCTCGTCGGCCGCACTCCTATCGGAATCACGCCGGTTCGACCGTTGCGTGACGGGGTGATCGTGGACCTGGAGACGGCGCGGGCATTCGTCACGGCCGTCATCAAACGGGTCTCCTCTGCAAGGCGATACGGGCTGCGGCCCAAGGGAGTCATCTCGGTCCCCGCGGGTGCCACCCCACTCGAGCGTCGGGCCCTGCTCGAGGTCGGCCACGAAGCCGGTTTGCGGAAGGTGGGGTTAATACCGGAGCCGGTGGCGGGTGCGCTCGGTTGCGGAATCAACCCCATGGAACCACGCGCACACCTCGTCGTCGATATCGGCGGCGGCACTTCGGAAATCACCGCCATCTGTTTCGGTGGCATTCTCTCCCACCGCAGTTGCCGACTCGCGGGGGACGAACTGACCAACGCGCTATACCAGTACTTGCGGTCGGAGCACAAGATCGTGGTCGGCGAACTCACCGCCGAGCGGGCGAAACTGGGCGCACCGGAGACCGACGAAGGGCAGTCACTCGTCGTGGAGGGTCGCGACGCCGTTACCGGACGGGCGCGATTCGTCACACTCGAGACCGAGGAGATCGTGGATGCGTTGCGTCCGACCACAACCGGAATCGTGCAGACACTGACCGAGTGTCTCGAGGACCTTCCTCCCCAGGCGATCGGTGACGTGATGTCGGAAGGGCTACTCGTCATCGGCGGCGGGGCGATGCTACGAGGCCTGTCGCAGCTGCTCGAGGAGGCCTTCGGGTTCCCGGTGAAGACGGCCGAACGCCCGCTCACCTGCGTCGCCGAAGGCGCCACGGCGTGTCTGGTTCATCCTGAGGTGGTTGCCGCGTACAGCAGCTGATCACCGATTCGGCGCCGGGACGGGTGGTCGCGGAAAGTAGTGTTCGAGAAGTTTCTTGACCACGGGGCCCGCCGTCGCCGACCCGAAGCCACCGCCGCGGATCAGCACCGACACCTGGATCTGGGGGGCGTCGAAAGGCGCGACCGCGGAGAACCAGGCGTTGAGTCCTTCGCCGGGCGCCGACGGGTCCTCCGCCGTGCCGGTCTTCGCGCCGGCCGGTACAGGGAGGTCCGCGAGTTGCCCGGCGGTCCCGGCCGACGCGGACGCTCGCATGCCTGCCCGGACAGGACCGAGTAGGTCTGCGAACGGTAGGCGCTGCGGTTCCGCTGTCGGGATGGGGGTCAGTTCCGACCCGTACGCCGCAGCGAGCTGAGGCGTCACCATCGCACCTGTGGCGATGCCCGACGTCCAGCGCGCCACCTGAATCGGGGTCGCGCTGACGGTGCCCTGCCCGATACCCATCAACAGGGTCGACCCGGGATACCAGGTGGCCCCGATGCTTCCGACGTTCTCCGGGGTGCCGAGGAATCCCTCGGCCTCGCCGGGCAGGTCGATCCCGGATCGTCGGCCGACGCCCAGTTGCCCCGCGACGTCCGCCATCTTCTCCGGGCCCAGGAGTTCACCGAGCTTGTAGAAGTAGACATTGTCGGACCACTGGATCGCCTGGAGCAGATTGTGCGGGCCCATCGGTTGCCAGTTCCGGAAGGTGTGGCCGCCGTAGGTGTAGGCCGCGCCCGTGTCGACCACCGTGTCCGGCGACAGCACCGGGTATTGGGTATTCGCCGCCGCGACGACGATCTTGAAGGTGGAGCCGGGCGGGACCGCGGTCTGGGTGGCGTTGTTGACCAACGGGCTCGGCCCCGGGGTCTGACTCTGCGCCGCGAGGGCGACGAGGTCGGCCGGAGGTCCGTAGACGTTGTTGTCGGCGCCCGGGACGCTGGCGAGGGCCAGCACGGCTCCGGTCCGCGCGTCCATCACGACGGCGGCACCGAGGTCGCCCTTGCTGGTTCGCATCGCCTCCACGAGTGCGTCGGTCGCCAGGTTCTGCACCCCGATGTCGAGGTGCAGGCGCAGATCATGGCCCCGCACCGGGTCCACGCGTTCGCCGGTCGCTACCGGATGCCCGGACGGATCGACGTACACGCACTGTTTGCCGTCGCTGCCGCGGATCAGAGCGTCGTACTGCTTCTCGAGTCCCGCCTTGCCGACCCGGGACCCGAGCGCGAGATGCGGCCAGCGTTCCATGTCGTCTGCGTCGGCGACTCCGACATGCCCGAGGACGGAGGCGAGCACGGCACCGTACGGATACTGTCTGCGGCCGGACGGCACCACGAGCACACCGGGAAGTCGCGCATCCACGATGCGGCGAGCCTGGTCGGGCGCGACTCTGCCTACCGCCACCTGAGACTCCCCCTCGCCACCGGCCTCGATCAGGTCCGCCAACTCGTCGGGAGACGTGGCGAGCAGAGCGGCCAACCGGCTGCGGGTGTCGTCGTTCTCCTCGAACATCCGAGCGACCACCGCCACGGCGTACTCGGCGACATTGACCGCGAGCGGAATTCCGTTGCGGTCGAGGATCAGTCCGCGCTCTGCGGGCAGGCGGATGCACCGCATCATCTGCTGATCGCTCATCGCCCGGAATTCCGCACCCCGGTCGTGCTGCAACTGCCAGGCGAACACCGACATCGCGACGAGTGCCGCGGTCATCGTCAGGGTGCCCGCCGACATTCCGCGCGGGCGGCGTCGCCGTCGGGGATCCGGGGTCCACAGCGGTCGCGCGACGCCGTCTCGGCGCACCGCGAGCACCAGTCCGATGGCGACGAAACCGACGATGGCGGCGGTGCCCCCGTAGCTGAAGAGCGGAATCGGCATGCCGGTATGGGGCAGAAGCGACAGACTCTGACCGATCGACACCAGCGCGTGGATGCCGAACAACGCGCCGATTCCGGCCGCAACGAGTGCGGCCTCGCGAGTGCGCGCCGTGCGCGCGGAGAGTGCAGCCCGCCACACGATGACCGAAGTTGCCACCACGACAGCCAAGCCGGCGGTCAAACCCCACCCGTACACCAGGCTGGCGAACGCGAGATCGTGCTCCGATTCGGGAAGATACTCGGCCCGCACCGCGTACATCGGGTCGCGCGCCAGCCCCCACAGGCCACCGCTGCCGATCGCGATGTTCGCTTGTAACTCGGCCCATCCCGCGCCGGCGGGGTCGGCGTTGCTCGACAAGAACACGTGGACCCGTTCGAGTTGGTAGGGGCGGAGGAAGAGCACGGCCAGCGGAAGCGACGCGAGACCCAGCACGAACAGCGGAACCAGAGGCAGCAGCGGGACGCGGGCGAGGATGAGCATGAATCCCGCCGTCGCAACGAGGACGACGGCAGTCGACAGGTCGGGTTGGAGTGCGACGAGTGCAATGGGTACGCCCCCGATCACCAAGGTCGCGACGAATCGTGCCGGCGTGAACCCACCGGCGAGCATGCTCGCGGGCACGAGAACCAGGGCGAGCTTGGCCAGTTCGGACGGCTGGACGGTGAATACGCCGAAGTCCAGCCAGCGTTGAGCACCCTTGGTCGCGACCCCCGCGAGCGGCACGACCGCCAGCAACACGGTGGCCACGGTGAACACTGCCCAGCCGAAGGCGCGGAGATCACTCATCCGCAGACGGGACACCACATACATGATGCCGAGACCGGCAACGGCGAAGAGCGTGTGGCGAACAGCGTCTGCTGTCTTCCCTGTCGAGAGCAAATTCAGAAGGCCGAGCACGACGAGAACGATCGCCGCACCGACGATCCACGGGTCGGATTCGTGCTTGTCATCGTGCTTGTCATCATGCTTGTCGTCGTGCATCCCACCCCTCCCCCGGCGCTCAGCAGCGAGCGTTTTCGGCGGGCACCAGCAGCGGCTCGGACGCGGCCGTCGCCGGGGCGCTGGTGACGGCCCCGATGGCGAGCGCGGCGCCCGGCGGCAGATCGGTCCGGACGATGCCGTACACCTGCTGCGACCCGGGCTGAACGGGCAGCGACACGTCACTCCCCGTCCGCACCTCGCCGGAACAGCGGTCGTACACGTTCACCCGCCAGGTCACGGCGCCGACAGCTGCCGCCGGATCCAGGTGAACGTCGACCCGGATCGCGCACGCTTGCCCGGGGCGACACTCACCGTTGGCGCGCGTGGCCGTGACGAGCGTGATCGGGCCCGCGCTCCCGGGGGCACCGACGTCGACGGACGACGGCGCCCGGCCGACATCGGTCGTCGCCGGCGCGGCCTGATCAGCCGGGGGTTCCGGTGGAGGCGGCGACACGGGCCGAATCTGATTCTGCTCCGCGGGATTCACGGGATTCAGGACGGCGTCCCACCCCCGGCGCAGCTCGGACCACACCCGTGGAGCCATCAACGCCGCAGCGACGAGTATCAGGATCGCGATCAGACCGAGCGCTCCCTGCCGCCGCGACGGTCGTCTCCTTTTGCGATGCCACGGATTCCGGACCGGCGGGAACCAGCCTGACGGTGCGAGGGTGGATCCCTCCGCAACATACGGCCAGTCCTGTACGTCCGTCCGCTCCCCCACGACTCGACTGTCAGTACGCGGCCGTCCCATCGTCGCGGCGACGAGCCCGGCGAGTTGGCAGCGCTTCCTGCTCTCCTGTGCCGGGTCGACGTCGGGTGCGATCGCCTGACGAACCCGTTGCCCCAACACATCCAGATCTGTTGTTTCGGCGAGCGATTCGTGCAACCGGTCGGCCAATGCCGAACCGCGACAGTTCGTCGCGATACGTCGGACGAGCTCGGCCACCGCCTCGCTCATGTCGTGCCGTGACGCACTGCCCGTGCACCCGATCGTGAGCTGTCCACTTTCGGACACCGTCACGTCCCGGAGGTGGAGTGGGTAGGGCCCTTCGCTGCGCGCCGGTTCGAGCTGATCGAGCGCATCCGCGACGAGTAGCGCAGCCTGGGCTGGTGTCAGGGCCGCCACCGCAAGAAGTCGTCCGAGTCGGACACCGCGGACACGTTCGTCGTAATCGATGTGTTCGGGCGGGTCGGGGCGGGCATCGGCGGGCTCGGTTCTCCTCGCAAGGAGCCCTGTCACTGCTTCGATCATCGTGCACCCCGACGCTATGCCTCCCGCACGGTTGGGACGACACCGGAGCGGGCGGCGGCGGACCTTGAGTTGGGCTTACTCGCTGCCGAAATCCTTTACGCCTGTGTCATTCCATTTAACTCCGGGCCGCGCTCCGGCGTCCGAGAAATCGCCCCGACCGCTTCGACACAATTGTGTGTCGTCGATCAGACAGCTGGTTCGCCACGGTGCCGGTCAGCTCACGCTCGGCGGTACCCCGAACGCCTGCATCACGACCGCACCCCAGTCCCGCCACATCGGACACGGTGGAGAATCCCGGTGGTCCAGGAACCGGATCACCTCGTCGTCGAACGCAGCCGATGTCGGCAGCGACGAGTGTGCGGCGCGGACCGGGCAGCCATTGCGTTCGACGTCCAGCCGCCAGCCGTGCGGCATCAGTGGAAGATCGGCAGCCGAGGTGATACTCAGAACACGCACCTCCCCGGGCAGCGGCTCGCCGAGAATGGCCTGTGCACTGCCCGCGGTGCCGAGCAGTTGCCGCGCCGCGGGCGTATCGGGGTCGAAGGGGAAGAAGACGATGTCGGTCGCGGGCGCCGCCCACCGCAACAGGTCGCCGAACACCCTGCCCCGTCGGTCGACGTCCGGCGGCGGAAAGCCGAGCGGTGTTTCCGGAAAGACACCCACCAGCACCAGCACGTCGACCCGCGCCCGACCCGTGGCAACCGCCTCCCACGCGATCCAGGCGGCATGGGAATGTGCGGCAACGATCAACGGCCGCTGCAGGTTAGCGGTCTGTTCGGCAAACAACGCGACCTGTTCCTCGACGGGGCGCTGGGTGTCGGCAGGTTCGTACGGGACCCCCGATCTGATCGGACACGTCGAGTCGCGCTGAGGCTGTCCGTCGCCGGGGCCGGCGTAGGAGAAGTAATAGACCTGATCGCATTCGTAACCCAGCCGGTGCACGTCCGCCCGGTGGATGCTCCCCTGCCCCGAACGCGAATTGATTCCGGACATGATGAACAGCGAACCGGCCTGTCGTGACCCGGGTTCCGGATCGTCATAGCGTCGTGTCTGAACGAAGACCACCGACGCCACCGTCACCGCGACGAGGACGGCGACGAATGCGGTAACGGGCCGGGTGAGTGGCGCACGGTCCATCGCCCACACTGTCAGCCCTGTCGCCGCAGCCGAGGCCGGCACGAGCAGCACAGTGAGGGCCGGGGCCCGGTCGGCCAGAGCGCCGAGCGCGAGGACCGCCGCACAGTACGGCACCATCACCTCGATCCGCAGGCCGCGACGCCACGCCCGCGCCATCGCACCGCGTAGGGTGACCCCGCCCTGCCACGGGACCGAGCCGAGTATCAGGACCAGCAGCCCGACCAGCGCCACCGCCGGCCAAAACGCCCGCGAGTACAGCGTCGCGTAGGCGGTTGCGTCACCGAGCGTCGCCAAGAGGACGGGGCCGAACGCCACCGCATAGAACACTGCGGCGAAGCGGAGGCGTCGGGCATCGAGTCCACCGAGAAGCCAGGCCATCAGGATGACCCGCACGGCCGACACCACGGCCAGCAATATCAGGAACTGAGGCCACGAGGCGGTACGTACCAGCAGAAGTCGCAGGTCCGCGAACTGATCCAGCGGCGGCAGCGCAACCAGGTGCAGCAGTCCCGGCCAGACGGGAATAATCCCGCTCGCCGCGAGCACGACGACGAGCACCGCGACGGCGACCAACGGCAACCACCGCGTCCCCTTCGTCGACGTCATATCTTTCGCTGTACTCGCTGTTCGCGGTCCGGCACAACCCATGCGGCGACCACGCAGGACACGCTGTCAGGTCCGCGGCCTGGACAGGGCGAGTGCTCGACGGCCTCGCGAACGTGAGTGGGAACAGCGCCCGGATGTACAGGTGCTCGTCGGTCATTGCAGCCCTCGCTGCGTCGATGCGACCCGGATGTCCTCCCGCCCCTTTCCCCGGCGGTTGGGCAGGCTGGGGTGGCGGCTCGGCTGACCGCTCGACTCCTGAACATGCTTCGGTTCCGGGGCTTCATCCACTCCCCGAACTGAATCTTCACTAGCCGTCACGTTCTCAAACAGAATTATCTGCAGTTCTCTTGGCACTGAATTGGCGAATATTCATACTTGGTTCCGCGATCAAGTGATGCACCTCACATTCACCGATCGCCGCGACGCCCGTCGCGCACAACCCACACCCACAGGCTCAGGAGCTTTACCCGTGAAAATCGGTATCCCCCGCGAAATCAAGAACCACGAATACCGGGTGGCCATCACCCCCGCCGGTGTCCACGAACTCACCGAACGCGGCCACGAGGTGATCATCGAATCCGAAGCCGGCATCGGCTCCTCCTTCGCCGATGAGGACTTCAAAGCCGCAGGCGCCCACATCCTCCAGGCCGCCGACCAGGTATGGGACACCGCCGACCTGCTCCTGAAGG